>NZ_JBLUWW010000003.1:0-855770 GCF_048323655.1 Salinimicrobium soli
TTATAGCAACGGGGCTCACCTCTTCCCATTCCGAACAGAGAAGTTAAGCCCGTTAGCGCAGATGGTACTGCATCTCGTGGGAGAGTATGTCGCCGCCTTTCTTTTAAACCCTTCATCATGAACTTGATGAAGGGTTTTTTTATACTCAAAAATGACATTTTTGGAACTTAATCAAAGTAACTATGTCTGTGGCAGATTTATCTATCGGTGGAAGGCAGGCTTTCTTTTAAACCCTTCATCATTTATTTGGTGAAGGGTTTTTTTATGTAATAAATTCAACAGAGAAATTGAGGCCTGTTCGCGTCCCTCCCGAACCGTCGGGATCGGGAGTACTGCATCTCGTGGGAGCCCTCCCGATAGCTATCGGGACTAATCGGGGGGCTGTCCTGAGCGCAGTGTGCCTGCCGGCGGGTTTATCTACCGGAAGGAGGCAGGTTTTTTTAGAAGAGCCTAAAGCAATGTCTTTTTTATACTCAAAAATGACACTTTCGAAACATAATCAAAGTCCCCTGCCTTCCAGTGAGGGTGTAGGTGTCCGAAAGGATGCGGAGGGTTTGGGTTCCTGTATAAAATGGGGTGACAATGAAGGATTTTATTCCAATTCGTATCCAAAGAAATCGGCTTGAGATAGCCTGAAATATCCAAAGGCAAAATTATCCGGATTGGTAGTATTCACAATATTTCCTCTTACGATCGTAGGCTGAGTTTGGAAAGGACCTCCATTGCTGGTCCCGGCCTGTGATCTCAGAATGAACATGTATTCGTAAAAATCTTCAGAGATCCCCTGGATCTCGAAACCTACACTGTCTCCACTCTCCAGATCTTCATCAGAGTAAAAAGCAAAGGTCCTGTTGCCATTGGTGAATTCATCGTCGTAGATCTGTAAGGCTAACTGATCATGGTAAAACTTGAAAAGATAGTAATCTTCCGTTTCCGCCGGATCTGTGTAATAAGCTTTCAACTCGATTTCCTCCCCGTCAAAACCTCCATCATTCTTTTGCTCTACAAATTCGAGCTGAGGAGCCGTTACATATTTTTCAGATGCCGTATAGACCTCGCCTTCATACGATAGAACCAATTCATATGTCATTCCTGGAACCGGTTCTATTTCTGAATTCTGAAATATTCCATCTTCAATTTCTGTGAATACATATTCCTCTCCATTTTGGTCAAATACTGAAACATTGGCGTCCAAAGCAGGGGGAACTTCATCATCAAAAAAAGGAGCTGTCGTGGTCAGAAGGATGTACTGAACATTTTCTTCCAGTGCCGGATTCCAGACTAAAGAAGCTTCTACCACTAATCGTGGAGCACTTGTTTCCAGGTCGACCTCTACCACCTCTTCACAGCTGGTAACAATACCTAATAGTATCAATAAAAACAGCTTTTTCATCTCCTAAAATTTAAAGTTATATGTGACTGAAGGAACGATCCCAAAAATTGATAGGCGTACAGCTTCATTTACCATAGTATCTTCATTTTCCCTGAAACTTAGGGAAACCGCATTTTTTCTATTGTAGACATTATAGATCCCAAAATTCCAGCTGGACTTATATTGTCGGTTTGGCTTCTTTTTCGGTGTGTAGGTTGCCGAGAGATCCAATCGGTGATAAGAAGGGAGCCGGTTGCTGTTGCGCGGAGAATACACCGGAATAGTTAGATTTTCAAAACGATATTGGCCTGTCGGATAAGTTGTCGGTAACCCGGTTTGATAAATTAGATTTGCGTTCAGGTCCCATTTTCTGCTGAGTTCATAAGTAACAGTCAGAGATAGATCGTGTGGTTTGTCGTAAGCCGTGGGATACCAGTTCGAATTGTTGATCCCGGGTTCGGCATCTGTTCTTCCGGGGGTCTTTTGTTCTGAACGGGACCAGGTATATGCCAGCCAACCGGTGAATTGTCCGTAATTCTTCCGAAGTAATAATTCCAGTCCGTAGGCCTGTGCTTTGCCGGGCAGAATAACCTGTTCTATGGCATTATTGGCTATTAAATTGGCTCCGTCAATATAGTCTAACCTGTTCTTCAAATTTTTGTAAAAGGCCTCTACCTCAAGTGAATATTCCTGATCAAGAAAATTTCTGAAATAACCACCTGCAACCTGGTCCAGTAACTGCGGTTCAATATAACGACCACTCGGTGCCCAAACATCAAGGGGAGTTGGAGAGCTGGTATTCGTGATCAAATGCAGGTATTGGGTCATTCGATTGTAACTGAACTTTACAGATTGATCCTCATCTATTGTGTAGGCCACTGCCAGTCTGGGTTCCAAATTGCCGAAGGTACGTTCAACCTTATTCTTATCTAAAGAAAAGCTACCCGTTGGATCTGCCTTTTCATAAATACCGAATTTTGAATTATAAATTACCGGCTGCCCATTCTCGTATAAATTCAACTCATCCTGACCCAATCTTAGGAAATTACTGTACCTGAGTCCGGCCTGAATAGAAATTGCTTCGGAAAACTTTTTTTCCGCGGAAAAGTAGAGCGCATTTTCAACAGCATATTTCTTGGTAAGTTTGGAACGGATTATTCCCGAACTGGGCGAATTTGGTTCGATCTCGCCCGGATTGAACTCATGGAAGGTGGTTTGGAGTCCGTAATTCAAATTTAGTCCATCACTAATGTAGTGGTCTATATCATATTTAATATTGAGGTTGTCAATTCCGCTGTTCCAGTTGAAGCCTACGAAATCCAACGTTAGTCCGTAATAGTAGTCACTATAAATAAGTGAAAGATTACTGAACATGTTTTTATTAATGACGGTATTCCATCTCAGATTAAAGACAGAATTCCCGTAGGTATTCTCAAAACTCTGACTGATATTGAAGACATCCCGACCAAAATAGCCTGAAAATAAAAGATTGTTCCTGTCATTCAGATGCCAGCTTATCTTGGTGTTCAGATCATAAAAATAAGCTGAGTTGGGATTATCGGCCAATTTCAAAAAGAGGTGCGCATAAGAACTGCGGCCTCCAATCAAAAAGGAACTTTTATCCTTTTTTAAAGGACCTTCCGCTAGCAAACGGCTGGAGATAAGTCCGATCCCGCCATTCATAGAGAACTTCTTACTATTGCCATCCTTTTGATAGATATCCAGCACAGATGATACCCTACCGCCATAATTCGCAGGAATTCCACCTTTGTATAACTTCAGGTTCTTAATTGCGTCAGGATTAAACACAGAAAAAAGTCCGAAGAGATGGCTCGCATTATAGATGGTAGCTTCATCAAGTAAGATAAGATTTTGATCTGCAGCTCCTCCCCGAACGTTGAATCCGGAAGATGCTTCTCCCGCGTTGGAAACTCCGGGTAGCAGAAGAAGAGATTTTACGATGTCAACTTCCCCAAAAACCACCGGAAGTTTTTGAATAGTCTGAATTTCCAATTTGTTGACGCTCATTTCCGGTTTGGAAATGTTCAGGCGTTCCACATCTTCTGTGATCACCACTTCTTTAAGATCTTCGGAAGAAGGAAGGAGTTCAAAATTCAGGGTAGTGTTTTCTGTTAGGCTGATGTTCTCTTTGACTGAGGCAAAGCCTAAATAGCTAACCACGATCTGGTGGTTTCCTGTTGGGATTTTTATGGAATAAAAGCCATATTCATTGGTGACAGTTCCGGTTCCCAGATCAGGAAAGAGAATATTTACCCCATTAAGCGTTTCGTTATTGGTGGCATCTGTGATGGTTCCATTGAGAACTACTTTTTCCTGAGCTTGCAAAAAGGAAAAGGTCAGGAAAAGCAATAGTGAAAAGTGGATTTTCAAGGGCTGTGGTTTTTAAAATTCAGTCAAAAAGTGCTTTTATGACTGTATTGATCCCTTTGAACATCAAATAGATGGCTCCTGCCATTGCGAGCAGCGCAAATATTAAAACCGGAATGAACCAACTGTGCTCCTGATTCTTAAAAGAGCTGAATAGCACCACAGGACCTATAAAAGAAAGAGGTAAGGCTGCGGCCAGTAATTTAATGCCTTTCATTAAAACTGTTTTATTCGTGTGTTTCATTTCTGCGGAAGTTTGACTTCAAAGATAATCAATCTACTTTTTTTCGTTCTGATTATTAGACTGTTCAGATTTATCTATTAAAACTTAAAACCTAATATGTCACTTAATACACCTTTAAAATTTTTATTTTGGATAACCTGTTTAAAAAGTTGATATTTAAAGATCTAAGTTAGAGGTAGACAAAATTAAAACGAAATTAACATTCTACCTAATAATTTATGTTTAATTTTGAATTCAATAATTTAAACAAATGAATTCATTCTCCATTTCACAGCTCGCCCAGTTTTCGGGAATCAAGGCGCACACCATTCGGATATGGGAGCAGCGTTATAACGCTTTAGAACCTCACAGATCTGAAGGGAATACCCGTTATTATGACAGCCTTCAATTGAGAAGGTTGTTGAATATTGTAAGCTTGATGAAAACAGATCACAAGATCTCCAGGCTTTGCAAGATGAGTGATCAGGAATTGTTCGATCTTCAGAAGGAGTATTATGACAGCGCTGTAGAGGATAATGATTATGAATATTTCATTAGTCAGTTGATTTCAGCCGGAATGAATTATGACGAATTAAATTTCGACAAAATATTTTCTCACTGTCATTTGCGTTTCGGCCTTAAGAAGACGTATGAGGAGATATTATATCCCATGGTAAACAGAGTTGGCCTGTTGTGGACCAGCAATACAATTCCTCCTTCGCAGGAGCATTACATAACCAACCTGTTAAGGCAGAAGCTGTTTACGGCAATTGATTCTCTTCCTCTGGGAACTGAAGAAGCTGATACCTGGATTCTGTTCCTTCCGGAAGAGGAATTCCATGAAATAGGGCTTCTTTTTGCTAATTACATGATAAGGGCGGGTGGCAAAAAGGTTATTTATTTGGGTCCGAATGTTCCACTTTCCTCAGTGGAAAACACCATTTCCGATTATCCGGTTAGGAACCTGCTGCTATTTTTGGTACACCGTGACCTTCCTGAAAATGTCGACAAATATCTTTTATCCCTCAAAGAAATTTCGAAAGATAGAAATCTATTCATTGCCGGGAATATGGAAAGTGCTGAAGCATTGACCGAAAAAGAGGGAGTGAAGTGGTTATTCTCAGTAAAGGATCTGGAAAAAGAATTAAATCCGCAGGCTTTGGAAGCCTCTGAATAAAGGTAGTATGGCAAAAATAGCAGTAATAGGAGCAGGTTTTTCAGGTTTGAGTGCAGCCTCGTATTTAGGGGCGGCTGGTCATGAGGTGCACATATTTGAAAAGAACAGCATCCCCGGTGGGAGAGCACGGCAGATAAGCACTGCCGATGGTTACACTTTTGACATGGGACCTTCCTGGTATTGGATGCCCGATGTCTTTGAAAGATATTTTTCTGATTTTGGTTTTAAGGTTTCTGACCTTTATAAACTTGAGTTGCTGGATCCCTCTTTTGAAGTGGTCTATAAGAATAATGAAAAATTAAGTATTCCGGAGAATTATGCGGCTTTGAGAGAAATGTTCGAGTCTGTGGAAGCGGGCAGTGCGTTAAAGCTGGATAAATTCATGGAGGAAGCTCAGTACAAGTATGAGCAGGGAATGGAAAACCTCGTATATATGCCCGGGCTGTCTGTAGCAGAGTTTGCCGATATGAACCTCATAAAAGGGGCATTGCGCTTACAGGTTTTCTCTTCCTTTAGCAAGCACGTTCGAAAATATTTTAAAGATCCAAAGCTGATCGCCCTGATGGAATTTCCAGTATTGTTTCTGGGAGCCATGCCGCAAGATACCCCGGCTCTGTACAGTTTGATGAATTATGCCGGTCTTAAATTGGGGACCTGGTATCCACAGGGAGGCTTCGGTAAAGTAATAGACTCCATGGTCAAGGTAGCCAAGGATAATAACGTTTGTTTCCATTTCGATTCGCCGGTTGAATATATTTCAGCAGAAGGTGATCAGGTAAAAAGCCTGCGGGTAAGAAATGAAGAAATGAATTTTGATGCGGTAGTGGCGGCTGCAGATTACCAACATGTTGAAAATGCATTATTACCAGAAGAATTCAGAAATTATAAAAACACTTATTGGGATAAAAGGACATTTGCTCCTTCCTGCCTGATATATTATTTGGGGGTTTCACAGGAAATTCCGGAGCTTGAGCACCATACGCTCTTCTTTGACGAAGATCTTTTTGAACATTCGGTAGAGATATACAAGGATCCAAAATGGCCGAGTAAACCTTTATTCTATGTTTGTTGCCCTTCCCGAACAGATCCTTCGGTAGCACCAAAAGGTCACGAAAATCTCTTTCTGCTCATGCCATTGGCTCCGGGACTTGAAGACGGGGACAAGCTTCGGGAGAAATTCTTCCATATTATAATGGATAGGCTCGAGAAACAAATAGGAAGAAAGATCAGGCCTTATCTTGACCATAAAAGGAGCTATTGTGTGAGTGATTTTATCACAGATTACAATTCCTATAAGGGTAATGCTTACGGCCTGGCAAATACCTTGACTCAAACCGCTGTATTGAAGCCCAAGATCAGAAACAAAAAACTGTCGAACCTCTTTTATGCTGGTCAGCTAACGGTTCCCGGTCCGGGAGTGCCGCCTTCCCTTATTTCCGGAAAAATAGCTGCAGAACAGGTAGAAAAAGAATTAAAAAAGAAGAAACATGAAGTCACTGTTTGATAACTTATCTCTGGAAGTGAGCCGAATGACCACGCGCTCCTACAGTACCAGCTTTTCCCTTGGTATCTATTTCCTGCACGATCGCCTGAGGGATCCCGTTTATTCTGTTTATGGATTTGTGCGGGTCGCAGATGAGATAGTTGACAGTTTTGAAGGCTATGACCAGGAGGCGCTGCTCACCAAGTTCCGCAATGATACTTATGAAGCTATTGATCAGCGCATTTCAACCAATCCTGTTCTCAATTCCTTCCAAAAAGTGGTGCATGACTTCAATATAAATTTGGACCTTATTGATACCTTTTTGAAGAGTATGGAAATGGACCTCCAAAAAGTGGATTATAATAGTGAAAAATATAAGCAGTACATTCTTGGGTCTGCAGAAGTAGTTGGCTTAATGTGTCTGCATATTTTTACTGAAGGAGATCATGTAAAATTTGAAGAATTGAAACCATACGCCATGAAATTGGGGGCAGCCTTTCAAAAAGTAAATTTCCTTCGTGACCTTAAAGATGACTATCATGTATTGGGAAGGACCTATTTCCCTGGTGTGGATATGACCAATTTTTCGGCAGATGCTAAAAAACAGATTGAAAAAGAGATCGAGGAAGATTTTAGAATTGCTTTAGAGGGAATAAAAATGTTACCTTCATCCTCGAAAGGAGGCGTTTATCTGGCGTATGTTTATTACCAGTCTCTTTTCAAAAAGATCAAGAGATTGCCGGCCCAAAGGATTCTTTCCGGAAGGGTGCGCATCCACAACGGAAAAAAATTCGGACTCATGATCAACAGTCTGGTAGAATGTAAAATGAACCTGGTTTAATGAGATATGCTGTAATTTTAATCATGATATTTTCAACTGTAGTTTCCGGACAGGAAAACGAGTTGTCTAAAATTCGTAACCTGTACCAGCGGGCACCCGAAAGGGAAACTGCTGCTAAAGAGCTCTTGAAGATCACTGAAGATTACAGAAAAGAAGATCCGGTTTTGTTTGCATACAAAGGAGCGGCGCATATGATGATGGCCAAACATGTGATTAATCCATTCACCAAGATGTCTCATTTCAACAAGGGGAAAAAGATCTATTCCGCGGCTATTGAGGCTGATCCTAAGAATATGGAACTTCGGTTTCTCAGGTATTCAGTACAGTCCGAAGCACCGGGTTTTCTTGGCTACAAGCAAAATGTGGAGGAGGATAAGACCCTGTTGCTTAAAAATACTAAGCAACTTCAGGATCCTGGACTTAAAAAAATGATCGTGGAATATCTGCTTTCTTCAGATGGTTTATCTTCCGCAGAGAAAGAAAAATTGAAATAAAAAAGTTATTGAAATTCAGTATTTTAGAAGGTGTTGAATTTCTGAAAATAAGTAAATATGGAATCAGTAATAGTTAATATACTCATTGTTGTGGCTGCTTTTATCGCTATGGAAGGAGTAGCCTGGTTCACGCACAAATATATCATGCACGGGTTGTTATGGATTTTGCACAAAGACCATCACAACAAGCAAACCTCCGGGTTTTTTGAGCATAACGACTTCTTTTTTCTCATTTTCGCCATTCCCGGAATTACCGCTCTTTTCTTCGGAATGCAGGCCGGGTACAACTACCTTTTCTTTATAGGACTGGGCATAACTATCTATGGGATGGCCTACTTTTTCGTCCATGATATCTTTATTCATCAACGGTTCAAAGTTCTGCGGAAGGCTGACAATTTTTATTTTAAAGCCATTCGCAGAGCCCATAAGATGCATCACAAACATTTAGATAAAGAGGACGGGGAATGCTTCGGAATGCTGTGGGTGCCTATGAAATACTTCAGGGATCAGAGAAAAAAAGCCTGATGGAATACACGTATCTGCTCGTCAATTTTTTTACCATTCTTGTACCGTTCTTGTTCTCATTTCATCCGAAGCTGAGATTTGACAAGACCTGGGGTGCTTTTTTTCCGGCTGTCTTTTTCACCGGACTACTATTTGTTCTCTGGGATATGTGGTTCACTTCAATGGGAGTTTGGGGCTTTAACGAACGTTATCTAACAGGGATCAATATTGGAAACCTTCCACTTGAGGAGGTGTTGTTCTTTTTCTGTATTCCCTACGCCTGCGTTTTTACTTTTCACTGTCTGGATCTACTTCTTAGGAAGAAGGTGGGTCAAAAAGGGCAAATGAACACAACTTTATTTTTTGCCAGCATCTTGTTGATTATCGGCGTGCTTAATCTGGATAAATACTACACGGCCAGCACTTTTTTGAGCCTGGGAATTTTGCTTTTGATATCAGAATTCCTATTCAAGATTCCATGGTTGAAAAGGTTTTATATAGTCTACGCGGTTCTCCTGATACCATTTTTTATAGTCAATGGTGTTCTTACGGGTACCGGAATAGAGGAGGAAGTGGTTTGGTACAATTCCGAAGAATTTATGGGCATCCGGTTGTTGACCATTCCCGTCGAGGATATATTTTACGGAATGGAATTGATCCTTTTGAACCTGTTGATCTATAGATTTCTGTTAAGCCGAAGAAAGGTGCCATCATTACAACATCGTAATTCAAGAGTTTCTCAAAATATTCTTTGATGAAAAAGCTTCTTTCTGTACTAAATATTCTTGCCTTTCTCCTCATGGTATTTGTTAACTACATTTCCAATACCGGAGTGATAAATGAAAATACTATGGCAACAGTGTCGGCAAAATATGAGAACCTTTTTACGCCGGCCGGTTATGCGTTCTCCATTTGGGGTCTTATCTATCTGGCTTTACTCGCCTTCGTCATCTTCCAGGCCGTAGGGGTTTTCAAGAAAACTGAATTCAGCTGGGTAATCACAAAAGTGGGGTGGTGGTTCATTCTCTCCTGCCTGGCTAATATTCTGTGGATATTCGCATGGCTGAATGAAGAAATCGCACTTTCGGTGGTGATCATGATATTTTTGCTGTTCTGTTTGCTAAAAATTGTGGTGAATACCCGCATGGAGTTAGATGATGAGCCGTTGTCAATTATTGCCTTTTTATGGTGGCCGTTCTCCTTTTATTCTGGCTGGATCACTGTGGCCCTCATTGCGAACACAGCGGCTTATTTGACCGCGCTGGGCTGGAATGGCTTCGGAATTTCTGAAGTGGCCTGGACAGTTGTTATGATCCTCATTGCCGGAATAATAAACCTTGTTATCACCTGGACCCGAAACATGCGCGAGTTTTCTCTTGTAGGAGTTTGGGCTTTGTTGGCCATTGCCATCGCTAATTGGAATTCTCAATCTACTGTCGTGGTTGTAGCCGTGGTGACAGCAGGAATTTTATTTATAAGCAGCGGTATTCATGGATATAAGAATCGAGAAACAAACCCATGGGCAAAGCTGAAAAAGTAGCGGTCGTTTGGTTGCGAAGGGATCTGCGATTGTTTGATAATGCTGCCCTGTACCATGCTTTGAATAGCGGATCACAGGTATTGATCATGTTTATTTTTGATAAGAATATTCTCGATAAGCTTCAGGATAAGAAAGATAAAAGGGTTGATTTCATTTACCGGCAACTTGAGAAGATAAACAGTGAGTTACATCAATATAATTCCTCTCTTCTTGTTTATCACAATACTCCAAAAAAGGCTTTTGAAGAGCTGCTTTCCAATTTTGATGTTCAGGAGGTTTTTACGAACCGGGATTATGAACCTTATGCTTTGGAAAGAGACCGTGAAATAAACGATTTGCTGGAGTCAAAGAATATTCCTTTTCAAACTTTTAAAGACCAGGTGATCTTTGAAAGGTCTGAAGTAATGAAGCCTGATGGTTCTCCCTATACAGTTTTTACGCCCTATTCCAATAAATGGAAGGAACGTCTTCACCAGGAATCTATTCCGGAATATCCAAGTGAATCTCGTCTTGATCACCTGCTAAAAAGGGCAAAAGTAGCGTTGCCTTCCCTGGAGAACATGGGTTTTGAGCCCAGCGGATTTGAAGTTCCTGATTCGGATCTCTCCGAAGGATTGATCAGAAACTATGAAAAGACGCGCAATTTACCCGCCGTTCATGGCACCAGCTATGCCAGCGTTCACCTTCGATTTGGGACTGTAAGTATTCGGAGGCTGGTAAAACAGGCACTTCAGCAAAATGAAATCTGGCTGAATGAATTGATCTGGAGGGAATTTTTCATGCAGATCCTTTACCATTTTCCGGAGGTGGTGGAGCATAACTTCCGAAGAAAATATGATCGTATCCAATGGCGTAATAATGAACGCGAATTCGAGTTGTGGTGCAGGGGTGAAACCGGATATCCCATGGTTGATGCAGGCATGCGCCAGCTGAACGAAACGGGCTGGATGCACAACAGGGTACGCATGATCACAGCGGGTTTTCTAACCAAACACCTCTTGATCGACTGGCGATGGGGAGAGGCTTACTTTGCTGAAAAACTGGTGGATTATGAGCTTTCCTCCAATAACGGAAACTGGCAATGGGCTGCGGGAACTGGTTGTGATTCTGCGCCATATTTTCGGATCTTTAATCCGGAGACGCAGTTGAAAAAATTTGATCCAAAGCTGGAATATGTAAAAACGTGGATCAAAGATTTTCGTGCGGGATATCTTGAACCCATTGTAGAACATAAATTTGCACGTGCGAGAGCTTTGGAGGCCTACAAAAAGGCGCTGAATAACTGAAGCAGTTAGAGAATTCCCCTTTTTTTGATCTCCAAATATTTATTGATCGTATTGACGGTCAATTCTTCCGGTTTTGTGAGAATGGACTGAATACCGTGTTTCTGAAGTTCTTTTACCATTAACTTTTTATCGTAGGCAAATTGTTCAGCAATGGTTTGATCGAATATCTCAGGAATATTCCTGGCCTCCTTCTGTGCCAGCTGCTCTAATTCCGTATTTTCAAAAAAGATCACTACCAGCAGATGTTTACGGGCAATTGCGGAGAGGTAAGGAAGCTGCCTATGAAGAGCACTTATGTGTTCAAAATTGGTGTAGAGTAAAAGTAAACTCCGCTGCGGAAGCCTTCTTTTGAGGTGTGTATAAAGTAAGCCGGGATCTGAATTGAGGAACTTTGAATCCACATTGTAAAGCGTTTCTAACAACAGGTTTAAATGTGTCTTTTTTGAACTTGCAGGTACGATCTTTTCCAGCTTATTTGAAAAAGTAATAAGTCCCGCTTTATCCTTTCTCTTTAAAGCGATGTTGGAAAATGCAAGAGCTGAATTGATGGCATAATCAAGCAATTTCAGATTTTCAAAGGGCATTTTCATAGTTCGGCCAGTGTCGATCACCGAATAGACGGGTTGAGATCTTTCATCCTGATACTGGTTGACCATGAGTCCGCCTTGTTTGGCCGTAGCTTTCCAGTTGATACTTCGCACGTCATCACCGGGCACATAATCCCTGATCTGCTCAAACTCCATGGTATGTCCAATCTTCCTGATCTTTTTGAGTCCCGGGTCAAAGGTCCTGCGATCGACAGCCATAAAATCGTACTTCTTCATCTGAATGAAAGAAGGATAAACTTTTACCAGTTGCTCTTTTCCGAAGGTATAGCGACGTTTTGCCAGTTTTAAATGGGTAGAGCAGTAAATATTGAGGTTCCCGAACCGGTACTCTCCCCTCAGCACGGGGCGCAGGAAGTATTCAAAAGTGGCCTCTGAACGCGAGGGCACGGAAAGAGACCTCTTAAAATCCCTTTTTTGGAACTGCACCGGCACTTCGTCTATAACCTCAAAATGAACGGGAAAAGGGTAATGGTTCCATAGTTTTACCCTGACCGGATTCTCGTCACTGTTGGAAAATTTTTCCGGCAGGTCCCGTTCCGCACGTACTGCAGAGGGCGAAAAAAGGGCAAAAATGTCAAAGGTTAACAGCAGAAACAATAGGGCTGTCAATACCCAAATGAGAGGGTAAAGCCATTGTATCCAAAAGGAAAAAAGAAAACCTGCCGCCAGAAAAAAAATGGCATAAAAGAAACGCTCGTGCAGGTACAGCCTTTTTAAAAATTTTATCACTTATCGCGGAATTTCAACTGATTGGGTGATCATTCCTATCACACTTTCTGTTGTAGTGCCTTCCATTTCCCTTTCGGGTGAGAGGATGACTCTGTGGCCCAGTACCGGTGCAAGTACTTTTTTAATGTCTTCAGGAATGACAAAATCCCTTCCTTTTATGGCTGCTACGGCTTTTGAAGCATTCATTACTGCAATAGATGCTCTTGGGGAGCCTCCCAAAAATAGGTGCGGATGCTTTCTTGTCCTGGAAACTATTTCAGCGATGTATTCCAGTAATTTGTGTTCAACGCGAATATTTTTGATCTGTTGTCGCAACACCTCCAGCTTTTCCGGGGTGAGTACTGCAGAAACTTCCTGTTGTGGTAAAGCTCCTTTTCTTTCATGGTGAGTCTGCAGGATCTTCACTTCATCTTCGAGAGCAGGATAATTTACTTTTATTTTAAAAAGGAACCTGTCCAGTTGAGCTTCCGGCAAGGCATAGGTGCCTTCCTGTTCAATTGGGTTTTGAGTGGCAACCACCATGAACGGCGGAGGCATGGAATGTTCTTTACCATCAATAGTGATCTGGCGTTCTTCCATTACCTCAAAAAGGGCAGCCTGGGTTTTTGCCGGTGCCCTGTTGATCTCGTCGATCAACACGATATTAGAAAATACGGGGCCTGGCATAAATTCAAAACTGGCAGTTTTTTGATTAAGTACTGAAGTCCCCAGCACATCACTCGGCATTAGGTCCGGAGTGAATTGGATCCTGCTGAATTTGGTGTCCAGGGTGCGGGCAAAAAGCTTTGCAGTTATGGTCTTGGCAACACCCGGCACTCCTTCTATAAGCACATGCCCATCTGCCAGCAAGGCAATGATAAGGAACTCAATGAAATCTTCCTGACCTATGATGATTCGGGAAAGTTGTGATTTTAGATCCTCAGCGGCTTCCTTTAGTTCTTCAAGCGGAATGCGGTTTTCAAAGCTGATCTCTTCGTTTCCGGTTTCGTTATTTTCCATCCTTATATTTTTTAAAGGCACTGATGGCCTTATTTAGCTGAATTAATTCTTCTTTTGATACTGTATCCTGCCTCTTCAACCGGTCCATCAAAGTCCAGAGGTCTTTTACTTCTTCAACAGGTGTGGTACTCACGCTGGCCAGCCTCTCAAAAAAGCTTTCCCGGACCTCTGTTGTATTCATTCGGTATCTGGAACGCAGGTATTCCAAAAATAAGTTAATCTTTTTTGTTGCTATGCTTTTGTAGTCTTTACTGTCAATGTAGAGACCGGCAACAGTGCGTGTGAAGTGATAGGTTTGGTTTCTGAGTGGCTTTATGACGGGAATACTCCGTTGTTTTCTTTTTCCTTCAAAATACAGAAACAGTACACTTCCAATCATCAATGTATAGTAGGCCCACCTCAATTGTCTGTTCCGCAGTAACACGAAAAGGGGGGAGGTATTAAAAGCTTTTCCCGCTTTGTAATAACGGTCCAGATATAAAGTCTTTCCCGCGGGAAGATATGCCAGAACCCTTTCCACATACTCTTCATTTCCCACTTCGGAAAGTAAAAAATAATTACTGAAAGCTTCCGGAGCGGTATGCAGGTAGAGGAGGCCTTTTCCAATAGAATCCCGAAGAAAGTTAACATAGGGATCTGTGATCCTTAAAGTGTCCTTATAAAGATCGGTTACTCCCAATGCTTCCTGTTGTAAAGAATCGTATTTAGAAATGACAAAATTGTAATTGTTCCTGTCGAAAAGAAAAGCATTTTCACGCTTTAGATCAGGATCACTCAAATTATATAGCGGTTTGGAGGAAATACCTGTTTTAGGGATCTCCATTTTAATCTTGAGATCAAGAGTATCTATGAGTGCTTTTCCAAAGCTATTAGCTATCAAGAAAGCTGTATTTCCTTTTTCTATCCACTGGAAGAGTCGCTTTAATTCACTTTTATCAATATTCAGCTGGTCATTGAGAAAAAAATAGGTGCCGTCAGGAGCCGAATCTGTCAGGAATTCAAAAGGAGGAATATTGACACTTCTGGTTTCCAGGTCCTGTTCCTTCAGGTTCTCGTACAGAACGAAAGCCCCCAGTGGAATTTTATCAGAAGCAGCAAAACTTGGCCTCCAGTTTACTTCATCCGGTTCACTCGCTTCCAGATAGGTGAGTAAAACCAAAAGTGCGACCAGCAGAAAAAGAGTGAATTTATAGGCTTTACTCATTAGCTGACAAAATTAGGTTCTCTGCTTTTCGGAAATCTGTTTTTACCTTTTCATAAACTTCAGCATCTGCCGAAAATTCCCCATACCAGATAAAATCGTAGATCCTGCTAACCTTCCGGAAGGAAATTTTGAGGTCTTCATGTGCGATCTCCCCAAGGTAATCTTCATCTGTCTTCCCGGCATCAAAGTGTACAAGACCTTTTTCTGATAATTGCTGAAGCACATAAAGAAAATGATACCTGATGGCCAGCCGATAATTTCCATCTTTTATGGCTTCGGAAATTAGTTCTTTAATATTCCCAAACCTGATGATCTCCTCATCCTGATGCAAAAGAACATCTCCTTTCTGAGAGGATCTCAGCAAAGAGGCCCCGGGATTCAATTTGGAAAACAGATATAAGATAAACCCAAGGAGAGCGGCCAGCAGTAAATAGGGTAAAACTTTCAGAAAAAATACAAGTAATGCAGAGGCTTCGTAATCCCCGAATAACCACCGGATCAATCGTTGCCATTGAAGACTTATGTACCTTTTGAAATTGGTCCACCAGTTCTCTTCCTCCACTTTTTCGGAATAATCAAAAGCGGGATCCTTCCGGTGATCAGCTAATTTATCTTCATTGAATTCCAGTGGTACCAGCTTTTCCTGCTCATCTTGAGGATAGAATTTTTCCGCAGGAAGACCTTTCAATCCCGAAAAAAGCAATAATACCACGAGAATAAAACGCATTAGTTGTTGTTTTCCTGGGAACCTAAATTTGAAATAGTTTGATACGACCCGGTAAAGTTCTTCTTTTCATCCAGGTTATAGTAAATAAAGGCGCTGGCAATAATCAATATTCCAGTGAGCAGATATTGGGCAAGGGAGGAAACCACATTGAATACCACGTAGACCCAATCGATAAGAGATCCGGGATCTGCTAGGCTGCCTTCCTGTGAACTGGTTATGGCCTTGACAAAAAAGTAGATCATCATGGGAAACTGAAAGATCAGTCCGATAATATAGATCAACAGGGCGATGACGAAAAAGGAAAAAAATGTAGTCCACCAATTATCTTTAACAAGATCAAAGGTGTGCGAAATGGAATCCATAACAGGTCTTTGGGAGAAAACCAGCACGGCAGGGGCAATAGAAAGAGGAACCCATAAATATATTCCGGGTAGTATGCATAAGAGTGTCCCGACTGCCACCATAATGGTGGACAAGAATAAGATGCCAAGCATTCCTCCAAAGTTGTCCTTCACCCCCTGATAAACTTCTGTTTCATTGACTATACCGTCATGTTCCACGTAAGATTTTATGTAATGAAGAATAGTCGCATACAGCAGGATGTAAAAAGCAAAAATTGCTGCTCCCAGGATGAAGATCGAAATGAGATACATTTCTGAAGACATTTCTTCAGCCATTTCGAAAATTGAATTTTCCAGGAGATCCATTCCGAGGTATGAATAATAGGAAATCGCCAGCAACAGGATCAAAAAGACCGGGCCGGTGATCTTAAAAATGGCTTTTGAGAGAGGCTTTAGATTTTCTCGCAGAAAGCCGAACGTATCAGTAATGATCTCTCCCAGATCACGGCGTTTCTGGAAGTTAATTTTATTGTGGGTCATGAGGAAGTTTTCGGTTTAAATAGATAGGGTAATAAACATAGTAAAAAAGTATAAGGCACAGGGAAAGTGCAATTATAATTATGGCAAGCCAATCAGGCATTTCAGTATGGCGGGTAACATATCCTTCCAGAAATCCGGCAATAATAAAAAATGGCACCGTGCTTATTACTATCTTTAACCCTGCCTTGACGCCTTTAACGAAAGAAGTTAGCCTTGTATAGGTGCCGGGAAACAGGATGCTTTTACCAACCACCAATCCTGCACAGGCGGCAACTATGATGACGGAGATCTCAATACTGCCGTGTATCCAGATGGTTCTTACCGATTCCCAAAAAAGACCTTTTTCATAAAAGAAATACTGGAAGGAGCCCAGCATAATCGCATTTTGCATGACCATATATAGAGTTCCCATCCCTGCAAAAATACCGAGTACGAAGGCGTATAGGGCCACCCTAATATTATTAATAGTAATTCCCAGGAACATATCAAATTCTCCCATTTGTTTATAGACCGCCATGGGATCTTGTTTGGAAATATTTTCCAGGGTAGCATTCACATAGGCGTCACCTAAAATCGCTCGTACGAAACCGGCCTCACTGGCTGCAGAAAAACTGCCGATTGCTACAAAAATGGAAAACACGACGAAGGCCAGCAAAAGCTGCTTCTGGTAATTATAAAATTCCTTCGGAAACTCTTTGGTAAAAAAGCTGATCACCCGGTTGGGTGACTCCCTTTTAGTCTTGTAAATATTATGGTGAGCCTGTGAGGCAAGGGTGTTCAGGTATTTTACAGTATTGCTTCGGGGGTAGAAAGTTTGGGCGTAACTAAGGTGATCGGTTATCTCGAGGTACAAAGCAGAAAGTTCATCGGGAGTGATAAAAGCCTTATTTTGCAGTGCACTTTCAAATCTTGACCATTTGTCTTTATTTTGTCTGACAAAAGCAGCCTCACGCATTTCCGAAGAATTTGATCAAAGAAACGTATTAAATGGATAATTTTCAAATTGAAACCGCCCAAAATATCAGTATCTCACAAAATGTGGCGGGGGTTGGAGAGCGTATCCTTGCGTTTTTGATCGACGGATTGATAATGTTGGCTTATGTGATAATTGTAAGTTTTCTCGCCGGAGCCCTTGACGTATCAGCAGGAGAAGAATGGGTCTTTTACCTGGTGATAGGTCTGCCGTTATTTTTATATCATTTGTTGTGGGAAACCTTTTGGAACGGAAAGACGCCAGGTAAGGCTGCACTCGATATAAAAGTGGTGAAACTCGATGGTTCTAAACCTGCCTTTTCAAATTATCTGGTGAGGTGGTTATTGAGAATGGTAGATATTACTTTAACCAGTGGAAGTGTGGCAGTGGTGAGTATTCTTATGAGCGGAAAAGGGCAGCGGCTGGGAGACATGGCTGCAACAACAACCGTAATTTCTGAAAAGAAAAAACCGGATCTAGAGGCTACCTTAATGGTAAATGTTCCGGAGAATTATCAACCAGTTTATCCCCAGGTGACAGTATTGACTGATAAAGATGTGCAGGATATTAAAGAGTTGTACCAGGATTCACTGCGGAATTCCAATTTCAGGGTGATCAGGTCATTATCTGAAAAGGTGGCTGGGTTGTTGGAAGTGACTCCCGAAGAAAATCCTTCCGATTTTCTTAAAACGGTAATAAAGGACTATAATTATTACACGCAGCAATGATCAATCAATGATCTCCACATCCAGATAAATGTTCTGTAAGGGCCATTCACTCTGATCTGTCTTCACTTTTGAGATCTCATCAACCACATCCATGCCATCTATCACTCTTCCAAAAACGGTATGTTCATTATCAAGGTGATGAGCACCTGTCTTACTTTGAACAATGAAGAACTCATAGGGAGAAGAGGCTTTACTCACATTTTGTTCTGCGTATTTTGCTGCGGAAAAAGCTCCTCTCACATGTTTATGTCCTGCTTCAAATTCACTGGGGATCAAATAATCGCCTATATGATGCCTTTTTTTGTTAGTTGATGGGTTATCTGAATTTCCTCCCTGAACCACAAAACCTTCAGCCACCCGGTGAAAAAAGGTCTTATCAAAATAATCATGCTTCACGAGAAAAATAAAATTAGCGCGGTGTAGCGGAGTATCATGAAACAGTTCCACGTCAATATTCCCGAAGCGCGTGATGATACGGATCTTATCTTCCGGATTCTTTTTCCCGTATTCGGTAAGAAACGGGATCAATTCTTCCTGCACCAAAAGGGGCCCATCAGAAATTGCAGTTTCTTTTTCTGAGCTTTCAGAAATATCTTTTTCAGTGGTCTTATTTTCGGCAGCTGAATCCTTACTTTTTACTTCTTCCACCGGTTTGGCAGTGTTTTTTTCTGTGGAAGATTGCCTATCTTCACAACTTGTGAGCAGCATAAAACAACAGGAGAAGAAAAAAAGGTAACGTGCCATGGATTTTCAGGAGTTTTTATATAGAAGTCCGAAATTAAGAAAAATTCATCTTCCGGGGGAGGAAGCCCATCATAAATTGGCACCTCTTCTGCGGCTGCGCGAACTCGAAAATCTCAACATCGAACAAAAGAAACCGAAACAAGCAGCCGTACTTGCTGTTTTTTATCCGGGTAAAAAAGAGGAAACCCGCTTTGTCCTTATTCTTAGAAAGACCTATAAGGGGGTTCATTCAAACCAGGTGGCTTTCCCTGGCGGAAGGGTTGAGCAGTCTGATCCTGATCTTTTGTATACAGCTTTACGTGAAACCGAGGAGGAGGTGGGAATACCCCGTCACGAAGTGGAAGTACTTCGGGAACTTACAAGACTTTATATCCCCCCAAGTAATTTTTGGGTGCATCCGTATATGGGTTTGATGCAACGCACCCCTGTTCTGGTTCCGCAGGAAGACGAAGTGGAATCAGTGCTCGAAATAGATCTGGATGATTTTTTAAGCGATTCCTGTCTTACCACCCAAACCCTTAGCACCTCCTATGCTAAAAACATTAAAGTCCCTGCATTTCTTTTGAACGGACATGTGGTATGGGGAGCTACTGCTATGATGCTCAGTGAAATGAAAGAAATTTTGAAGCAGGCGCTGTAACTGCAGAAATAAGTATCTTTGTACTTCTTTAAAAAATGTAAGGGAAATATGGGGTTATTGAAAAAGAATCCTTTCGGGCATTATCTTTTTATCAAAAAGTGGTTGATCCGAATTTTTGGCGTCCTGTCCCACCGCAGGTACAGAGGCTTTAATGAACTGCAGATCGAGGGTTCTGAAAT
This sequence comes from Salinimicrobium soli, assembly GCF_048323655.1. NCBI lineage: Bacteria > Pseudomonadati > Bacteroidota > Flavobacteriia > Flavobacteriales > Flavobacteriaceae > Salinimicrobium > Salinimicrobium soli. The sequence continues at coordinate 19,721 of NZ_JBLUWW010000003.1, forward strand.
TATCAAGAACCTGCCGGACAGGAATGTTCTTTTTGTCTCCAACCACCAAACATATTTTGCTGATGTGACCGCCATGTTTCACGTATTCAACGCGGCTTTAAGTGGAAGAGTAGACTCCATCAAAAATGTGGGGTATCTATGGCAACCCAAACTCAATATCTATTATGTGGCTGCCAAAGAAACCATGAAAGCTGGCTTTCTCACCAGGATAATGGCTTATGCCGGTGCGGTTACCGTTGAAAGAACATGGAGAGAGAAGGGAAAGGAAGTACAAAGGGAAGTTAATTTTGAGGATACCAAAAATATAGGTATTGCACTTAAAGATGGATGGGTGATCACTTTCCCCCAGGGCACCACAAAGCCTTTTAAGCCAATTAGAAAAGGGACTGCGCATATAATTAAGCAGTATAAACCCATTGTTATTCCTATCGTTATCGACGGTTTCAGAAGGTCATTTGACAAGAAGGGACTGCGCATCAAAAAAAGAGGAATTCTTCAGACGTTCCAGATCAAGGAGCCCCTGATGATCGATTACGAAAATGAATCTATAGAAGATATCGTCGAGAAACTGGAATATGCCATTGAGCAGCATCCTTCGTTTCTAAAAGTAATTCCGCAGGAAGAACTGGAAGCTATTGAAGCCCTGAATAAGACGCGGCAGTGGGAGTATTAAAAAAGGCCTTTTTAAGATAGTTATCTCCCTACTTTAAACTTAAGGACCTTCTGCCTTCGCTTTTTTATCCAGATAATATCCGTTTAGTAATTTAATTATCGAAAGAATTACATTTCCAGTTTTTTAAGCTCCCTGTAGTTTCTTCGAAGCCTTCTAAGAAGGATTCCGTAAAGCAGTTTATAGAATACCCATATTAAAACCAGAAATAGCCCCAGAAGAATTGTTCCCGCCACAATGAACTTAGCCCAATCCAGGGTATCAAATGTATACTTTGTGGTATTTTGTACCTCCTGGATCATCTGGTGGTTTTGGATGGTAAACCAGGTTACAACAACGGCTGAAATGCCCGCAGAAATAAGGATGTAGGCGATATAATTCTTTACAGTTCTTCGTGTACGCAGAATATTCCGCATTAGAGTAGCCGCATCATCTGTAGCAGATATCCTTTGATAATTTCTATAGAAAAGATAGATGAAAAAGAAGGTAATAAGATAACTTACAATATACAGTCCTATGGTGAAATTGGTAAGGCCAATATTCTCCATATCGTTCCAGTAATCTGCATCGGCCAACCAAATGCTTAGCATAGTAGAGATAAAAAGCTCTGCAATGCTTATCACGAAGATCCACTTCACTATGGAAGAAGAACGTTTCCACAACATCTTATAGATCTCGTCATAGGAAAGCCGCGGAAGGTTTTCTTCCTGCTTTTTCCAGTTTTGTTTTAAAAAATCCAGTTCATCCATCCGTATCAGGGATTTAAAATATTTTTAAGGGCTTTTTTGATCCGGTTCATTTTCACCCGTGCGTTGACTTCTGAGATACCCAGAGTTTCAGAAATGTCTTTATAGGACTGATCTTCCAGGTACAGAAATACAAGCGCTTTATCTATATCACTCAGTTCTTTGACTGCTTTATACATCAATTTTAACTGCTGCTCGGTTTCATCGTTGTATTCGTCGGCCTTTATACGAAAGCTTACGTCATCAAAATCCTGGGTCCTGATATCCTTTTTAGATTTGCGGTACAGTGTGATCGCGGTGTTTAACGCCACCCGATACATCCAGGTACTAAATTTTGAATCTCCTCTAAACCTGGGATACGCCTTCCAAAGCTGTATGGTAATTTCCTGAAACAGGTCATTGTGAGACTCCTGATCATTTGTATACATACGGCATATCTTGTGCACAATGTTCTGGTGCTTCTCAAGATTACTTACAAATTGATGTTCAAGTTTTTCCTCCACAGTAATGGTTAGCTTCTATAGGTAGTGAAAAGAGATGTCCTGTTACAAAAAGCTTAAAATTATTTTCATTTAAGGCCACTTCTTCCGAAAACAATAACTTAGGGGAAATTATCAGTTTTGTATGAATATTCCTATTTCTGAAAGACCTCGTATCGTTATTGTGGGCGGTGGATTTGCCGGAATTTCTCTGGCGAAGAAGCTATTGAAGGAGCATTTACAGGTAATACTACTGGACCGGCATAATTATCACACGTTTCAACCCCTGTTATACCAGGTCTCCACTTCGGGCCTGGAACCGGATTCGATCGCTTATCCCCTTCGGAAGATCACCCGGCACAGTAAAGAAGGCTATTTTAGGTTAGCTGAAGTACAGCAGATCATTCCCGAAGAAAATAAGATCCGTACCTCTATTGGGGAACTTTCCTATGATTACCTGGTGCTGGCTACCGGTTCCCGGACAAATTTCTTCGGAAATGAAAGCATAGAAGAGCACGCTATGTGGATGAAGACCATTCCGCAGGCATTGAACATACGCAGCCTTATCCTCGAAAACCTCGAGCAGGCGGTGATCACTGAAGATCCTGAAAAGAGGAAAACGCTGTTGAATTTTGTGGTGGCCGGGGCAGGACCTACCGGAGTAGAACTATGCGGTGCGATCGCAGAGGTACGCAATCATATTGTGCCGCGTGATTTTCGGGATCTGGATCCTGCAGAGATCGAGATCCATCTAGTGGAGGGATTAGACCGGGTACTCCCGCCAATGAGTGAAACTGCCTCCCGTAAAGCGACAAAGTTCTTAAAAGAATTGGGGGTGGAGATCCATCTCAATACTATGGTGCAGGAGTATGATGGTAAAACAGTTACAACAAATAAGGAAGATCTAAACTTCGAAACTTCCACCTTTATTTGGGCAGCAGGAGTTTCGGGAGCTCCCGTAAAGGGACTGAATGCTTCGGCTTTGGTTGAAAAAGCCGACAGGTATGAGGTGAATGTTTTCAACCAGGTCAAAGGTTATGAAAATATTTTTGCCATTGGAGATATAGCTCTTATGCAGAATGAAAAATATCCGAAAGGTCATCCTATGGTAGCCCAACCTGCTATTCAACAGGGGAAACATTTAGCAGGTAATATTAAGCGGCTCCTAAAAGGGGAAAAATTAGAGCCTTTTGAATACTTTGATAAAGGAACTATGGCGACAATAGGTCGCAACAAGGCCGTAGTTGATCTTGGGAAATTCAAATTTGGAGGGTTTTTTGCCTGGTTCATCTGGATGTTCATTCATCTCTACTTCCTGATAGGTTTCAGGAACCGACTCATTACCTTTTTTAACTGGGTATACAACTATGTGAATTTTGACAAGGCTTCGCGGCTAATCATTCGACCTTTCAAAAGCAACAAAGCAAATCTGGAGGTGGATCAAAAAAAAGTGTGAGGTTATTGAAATTAAAAAAGCGGCTTTAAAAAGCCGCTTTTACAATATTTAAATTCTTCTTATTACATATTGATCACTGCGCAACCTATTCTTTTTCCTGCAGCACCACTTGGTTGAGATGAAAAATCATCTACCCCCTCGTGTACGATCACTGACTTACCTAAAATGTCCTTACTGGCATCGTCGCAACCAATACACCATTCATCTGTGGTGAAAGTGATGCTTCCTTTTCCTTCTGCATTCACGTCAAAGTTACCAATGTCTCCGCTATGGTACCCCTTAGCGCTTCCCCATTCTCCATGTTGCTTATTAGATGGGTTCCAGTGTCCCCCTGCAGAAGTTCCATCATCAGCAGAGCAATCTCCTTTTTCATGAAGGTGAATGGCATGCATTCCTTCCTTCAGTCCGGAGAACTTAGCGTTCATAGTAACTTCTCCATCTTCTTCCATAAAGGTAACGTTACCTGAAAGGGTGCTGCCACTTTTAGCCTGGAATTGTACAGTAATTTCTTTGACTTCCTCTTCTTCCTCCATCATCATGTCTGAATCTTCCTGAGTAAGATTTGTATTCTCATCCACCCGTTCTTCAGCTGTTGTATTTTCATTTTTACAACCGGTGAAGACAAAGGCCAGTGTTAAGATTCCTGATAAAAAAATTCGTTTCATTTTGTAATTGTTATAGTTAGTGCTACTAAATTAGACAGAATGCCTGCTACTGGCAAAAAATTAAGTCCAGCTTAACAAAAGCAAGCTTTTTCAGGACTTTTTGAGAGCGGTTTTAATTGTGACTTTATTGCTTATTGTTCGGTGGACAGGACATTTATCGGCTATCTCAAGGATCCTTTCCTGTTGAGCTTCATCCAGGTTTCCTTCAAGAACTATTTCCCTGTCAAATACATCTATTTTAGAAGTGTTTCGCTCACAGTTCTCACAATCGTCGGCATGGGTTTTATGATGATTGACGTGGGTTTGTACATTTTTGAGAGGCCATTTTTTGCGACGGGCATACATTTGAATGGTCATAGAGGTACAGGCAGCTAATCCAGCCGAAAGAAAGTCGTAGGGGGAAGGGCCAAAATTATTTCCTCCAACTTTTTCGGGTTCGTCGGCAATAAAGTAATGTTTGCCGGCCTTCATTTGGGTTGTGAAACCTTCTTCTCCCAGGTTGGCTACCACTTCGTGTAGTGTGGAGATCTCGTCCTGTTCAGGTATACTGAGATACCTCGTGGCCCAGGCCGCAATAACTTCTCCAGCATATTGAGAGTCTGATGTTTTTGTCAGCAAATGGTCAGCCCCGTCAAGGGAGACAAAACTTTTTGGGTGTTTAGCGGCTAGATACAACTCTTCGGCATTTTTTATTTCCACGATAGGGTCCTGAGGTGAATGAAGTATTAGAAGAGCAACCGAAAGATCCTTCACCAGGTTTTTAAGTTCTTTGGTATTAAGATCTTCCACAAAATGTTCTTTTATCGTGAAATCCCTACCACCCACATTTACCGTGGCCAGCCCTTTCTCCTTTATTTCAGAAAGGTCATCCTTGAATACGTGTCGAACATGATCTGGAGAGGAAGGAGCATTGATGGTAGCCACTGCTGTTACTGACGGAATCTTTTCCGCGGCAAAGATCACAGCGGGGCCGCCCAAAGAATGCCCGATCAATAGCTCGGGCGCCTGGTGCTCTTTCTTCAGAAAATCGGCTGCAGCTATGAGATCTTCTACATTTCCGGAGAAATTGGTGTCTGAAAAATCCCCTTCACTCTCACCCAACCCGGTGAAGTCGAAGCGCAGTACTCCGTATCCATTTTTTGAAAGGGAACGGGCAATATTTTTGACCGCAAAGAAATTCTTATTGCAGGTGAAGCAATGGGCAAAAAGGACAAAACTATGAGGTTCCTGGTTCAAAGGAAGTTCCAGGTATCCTGAAAGCTCATTTCCTTCAGCGTTTAAAAAAGTTACTTTTGAATAATTCATACTTCAGAAATTATTAATTGAAAAAAGGGAAACCCATACGGGATTCCCTTCTGTTCTAAAAAGGCGTATTAGGTTACCTTTTGTGTCTATCCTTGGTCCGGTCAAATTCCGGACGATCATAAAATTCAGAATCATCGTTAGAGATGGTAGCCTTACGGTTTCGCTCAGCTCTTTCCTCTTCAGTAAGATCCCGGTTATAAGTTTCTATTACTACCACTTCATAATCCCTGTGAACAGGTGCGCCTTTCTCCATTCGTTTGGTCTCAGCAAATGTTTCATGGTTGACTCTGTTCGTATAGACAAATTTCTCATCGGTATTTAAATGAGCCAGCCCAATAGGGATGATCAGATGGTTTTCACCATCTTTATTAATGAATTCGTGTACATCTCCAGAGGCGGGTTTCCCATAAGGTTTATGATTGGCGTCGATAATAGATTTATCTACTTCCACGTCCAGGTAAACCACTCTTTTCTTCTCTTTATTGACCAGAAGATTGTCTACTTTACCAATTACACGGTTGTCTGCATCCTTCACTTCCCATCCTCTTACATCCGGATCATCGCTATCAACTTTATAATCTGATAGTTCATCCAAATAATACAAGTGTCTTTTATCTTTATCTGTCATAATTTTTCTTTTTTTAGCTCATTTTTCTCAAGACATCGGCTGCCTCGTCAAAAAACTTATTTATTTGATCTTTTTGTTCTAAAGTCTGCACAGATCCCTGAATGTTACTGGCGGCAGTCTTTACTTCCTGAACGTCCTGGGACAGATCAGGATACTTTTGTTTCTGCATTTTTTCAAGGACATTAGCCAATTTTTGGCCAGCACTTTTGATAGTGTTCGCGTGTGATAAAGCAGTTGGATCTTTTTCGATCTTTTGAATATCCTGCTTCACCGCCTGCATGTCTGCAGAAATATCATAGTTCATCTCGTTGGCTTTAGCCTGAATTGCCTTCATGAGTTCCATCAAAGCTTTATTAGTATACTCATGATCTACACCCATTTTTGATTTGTCAGCTACGTAAGCCAAATAACCTGAAACCGCTGCAGTTCCCGCAAGAGTATCAGACTCATCATCCCACGCGTCTTCAGACTCATCGTCCCAGGTGGTAGTGTCATTTTCGTCATCCCAGGCAGTTTCTTCTTCTACTTGCTCGGTAGTCACGTCGTCCATGTCATCCATGTCATCATCGTCATCTGCAAACACCAGAAAGTATAACAACGCCAAAATGACGAGGACCAGGATGATCCACGGCCAAATTGGTTTTTTCTTTTCAATCTTGATTTCTGCCATAATTAGAGTTTTTTATAGTTTTCAGTTAGATTATTAATTAACCCTAATTTACAGATTATGCCTCCCTTTTTAAATAATGCCAGCCTAAAGTATTGTTAATTAAGCATTAAAAAGGGATGTTTGCTAAAGTTTTGTTAGAAGATTAACTAAAAAGTGGCTTTTTTTTGGGGAACTGCAATTTTTATTTTGATGGGAGAGATCTCAGCATGTACCTTTCTCACCTCTCCACGGTATTCTCCATCTATTTGAAAAGGAATATTCCTATCGCATTCAATACTCACTTCGGAAGCTGAAAAGATCTCTACGAAATCTTTACTCAACTCCGCATTTTCGGAGAAAGTTTTTAAAATTTCTGAGAAATTAACTTCCTTGAAGACCAGCACTTCAAATTTACCATCATCATAGCTTCCATGAGGATTGATTGTAGAGCCTGTCCCATACTTTCGAGCATTGGCTATCGCCAGTAACACTGCCTGGCGTTCCAGAGTAGTGCCTTTATTGTCAATTTTAAATTGGAATGGGAAATTGCTCTTCATCAAAGTAGGAATAGTTTGAATGAAATATCCCAGTTTACCCCTGATGTTTCCTTCTTCATAATTTTTGATGAGAGCAGCGTTTAATCCTATATCGCTAATGTGGATACACAATTCATGGTTGATCATGATAGTGTCCAGTAAAACGAAATTATCGCTGAGGGCAATATCAGTAAGTTCTTTGGTATTTGACGGGAGGTCGAGGTTTGCAGCCAAACCATTGGCAGAACCTGCCGGAAATATTCCGAGGGGAACAGCGTCAGATTTAAGGATCTCCGCGACGAGTTTAATCGTTCCGTCACCGGCGACAATAAGGATCCGGTGTGGCTCATAATCTTCAATGATCTCTCTGAGTTCCTCCTTATCCCTTTCCCCGGTGGTCCTGTAAATACGGAGTTCCTTTTTTTCCTCTTCTAACCTTTTTGTAATATGATCAATGATTGGTGTTTTGTCTTTTCCGCCTGATATGGGGTTGACAACCAGTAAAACCCTTTTATTTGTGGACATTCTGCTTTAGCTTGTTGCTAAAATTAAGTATTTTGGGAAGGATTGTCAGTTAATGAAATCTAAATATGAAGTTAGATATCAAATTATATCGGGGCTATGTAAATGACCAGGAGCTAATTGTTTTTGGTCATGTTTTTAGTTCCTGGGCTCCCGATAAGTATGAAATTGATCGCAGGGGATACAGACATGCAAAATCGGTTATAAAGATGTTCACCATTGATCCCATTAAAAATGTGAAGATCACCCTTAAATTCAAAGATCTGACTGTTACCACAAAGACCCTTGATGATGGTTACTTCAGGTTTACTATTCCGTATAATGTATTTCTCGAAAGTGGCTGGCATAAATATTCAGTTTCATGTTATATCAATGGGAAAGGAATAGTGGAGCAGGGGGAGCTGCTAAAGCCCTTTAAAAGTAAGCTGGGAATAATTTCTGATATTGATGACACCTTTCTTATCTCCCACACAAATAATATTTTCAAGAAACTTTATGTAATACTCACTCAAAACATCAATAACAGGGAGATCTATGATGATGTGGTGCCACACTACCAGGCTTTGAGCCGGGCAGGACAGGAGGAAGAAGGAGCATTTAATTCCTTCTTCTATGTGTCCAGCAGCGAATGGAATCTCTACCAGTTCATACTTCAGTTTGCCAGAATGCATGAGTTACCCAAAGCCATCATTAAGCTGAAAAAGATCAAGACGGGCCTGGCCGATTTTCTTTTTACCGGAAGGGGAGGGCACGACCATAAATTTATAAAGATCAAGGATATTGTTTCTTTTTATCCCCACCTTCAGTATGTATTGATGGGAGATGATTCTCAGCAGGATCCGCACCTTTACGAACGGATCTGTAAAATATTTCCGAAGAATATTAAAGCGATCTATATAAGGCAAACTTCTCGCCGACAGAAGCGTAAAGTACAGGAAGTTCTCCAGAACATTGAAGATCTTGGTGTTGCCACCTGTTATTTTGACGAAAGCGGAAAAGCCATTGATCACTCAAAAAAAATAGGGATCGTTTAGGATCCCTATCTTCTTTTTTGTTTTGAATTTATGTTTAGTCCCTGAAGGTTTCAGAAGGAAAGACAACCATGCTTTCATTGCCATTTTTTCCAACGGCGGCTACTCCAAAAAAGTAATTATCGATTACTATTCCATCCAGGGTATAATGATCAACATCACCTACATATCGGGAATATTGCCACTGCGGATTGGTAGTATCGCGCCAGTAGATCTTATAGCCCGCAACGTCATCTCCACCAGCCTTTTTCCATTTTAATTTAGCCGAAGGTTCTACAATACCACCAATAGCCACATTTTCTGGTGCCGGTGGTGCCCACGCTAATGCTGCCAGGTTAATTGCATTAACAGCTGTCAATTTTTTAGCGTAGTCGAAATTCACGTGTTTTAGCACATCACCATATTCAATACCGTTCTCTGTACGAATATCCTGGTGCTGCTGGTTATAGTTTTCGTGGGCTTCCATGATACGGATACCTGCAAAACCAAGGTCATTGAACGGGCGATGATGTCCGCCACGACCAAACCGGTCCAACCGGTAGACCATCATCGGGTTCATTTCCGGCATATAGGTTTCGGTGGTTTTGTGAACATACCGCGCTAATTGCCGGGAAATACCGTCTACTTCTCCTCCGTAAAATCTTCTCATAGTTCTTTCTCGCTCCGTTTCGGTAGGAGGAACCGGTTCAGAAAAGATCCGGAAAGTACGATTATCGATTACTCCGTCAACTCCTTTGATATTTCCTATCATGTCATTGTTAAGCACCCCAATGATGTCCCAACCTTTATCTTTAGCCATTTCAGCAAATCCTTTTCCTCCAAAAAGGCCTTGTTCTTCCCCTGACAGTCCCAGATAAATTATGCTACTGTCGAATTCATATTTGGAAAGAACCCTGGCAGCTTCCATTACTCCTGCCATTCCACTGGCATTGTCATTGGCCCCGGGAGCATCTGTGGTGAAATCCATCGTATTACTGGCGCGGGAATCAATGTCCCCACTCATGATGATATAGCGGTTCGGAAATTTTTTCCCTTTTTGCACAGCCACAACGTTCACTACCCAGGCGTCTTTTGGAACCCGGTCGTTTCCTTCTTTTGTGACAAAATCCTTTTGATAAAAAACATCGAGACAGTTATTACACTTTTTGGAAAGCTGGTCGAATTCCGATTTTATAAATCGACGGGCAGCGCCTATGCCCCGTGTTTTGGAAACGGTATCACTAAAGGTGTTACGTGTTCCGAAGCTCACAAGTTTTGTAATATCTGCTTTAATACTATCTGCAGAAACAGCATCAACTATGTCATATAGCCGAAGATCAACTTGCGGTGGAGCTTTTTCCTGAGCGGTTAAAGCAAAAGAAAAAAGAAAAATTAGCGGGGCGATGAACGTTTTACTCATTTTATTTTTTTTGGTTTTCCAAAGTAGTGAATTTTGAAAAAAAAAGAAAAGCTGCTTTACAGCAGCTTTTTCAAAGACTTTAGTCCGAAGCTTAATAGATGATCTTATCATCTCCATCCATCTTAGCCTGAACTTTTTTAGACGATCCTCTTACTTTAGATTTAACAGAATCATATTTATGTGAAAGATTATCAGCTAAATCATTGAATTTGCTTTTTGTGTCATACATATACTCATTGCTCTTTTCAGCAATTTGTTTACGGGTTTCTTTACCTTTTTTTGGCGCAAATAGCATACCGAGTGCCGCACCAGCAGCAGCTCCTGAAAGGATGCCTAATAATATTTTTCCTGCTTTCATTTTAATTGTTTTAAAGTTAGATTTTCTGTTTTAGCAATGCTCTAAGATACTTCAAAATTGAGGTTTTGTAGGGGATTACGTAGTTAAGGTATAATTAAAATTTTAGTAGAATTCACTCATTTTTAACAAGTAAGCCCTTTAATGGGTAAGACTCGCAAATTCTTCCAGCAACTCCCTTACCTGTTCTACATTCTCTAAATAATATTTAGCATCGGTTTTGTTCATTCCCACTTTTACTGTTGTGGCATAATCTGGGAGTTCAGAAAATAAATATTCATCTGTCCAGTCATCTCCAATGGCAAAAATGAAGGCGTATTTTTCGGTTAACCTTTTGTTGGCGGCTTTACCTTTATTTACACCACTATTTTTGATCTCCAGAACCTTATTTCCCTGCAGTACACTCAAGCCATGGTTGGAGATCATATCCCTCAAAACATTGGAGAGTTCATTGGCTCGCACTTCGCCCAGTTCAGGATTGGCCTTCCTAAAATGCCATGCGAGGGAATAGTTCTTTTCTTCAATAAAAGTTCCTGGAGTGCGGTCCACGAAAGTTTCCAGAACGGGTCGGATTGTTTTCATCCAGCTATTGTTGAGGTTTTCTGAAAGCTGCCATTCTTCCCCAACTGGTCGGAGCCATACCCCATGTTCGGCAATTAATTCTATGGGAATACTTTTCCACCAGCTCCCCAATGTCTCCTTATCCCGGCCGCTAATCATGACCACCCTGGTGTTTTCCTGTTGCCCAAGTTTGTTGATCAACTCCTTCAATTCCTCATCCGGTTTTGCATCTTCTGGTTTGTCTACAAAATTTACGAGGGTGCCATCGTAGTCGAGGAATAATATTCTGCGCTGTGCCGAATTATACTTGTCAAAAAGGTCTTTTTTGATGTTCTCTGTTAGCTGAATCGTTTTAAAGGCCTTACGTGTTTTACGTGTATTTTTCAGATTTGTCATAAAGTCTTCTGCCCATTTTTCGACACTATAGCGTTTTAACCTTCTTTGAAGCACCTTGTTTCTTCGTATTTGTTCTTCTTCAGGCATCTCAAGGGCCTGCTTTATAGTGTCAACAATTTGTTCGAAATTATTTGGATTAATTATCAATGCCTCGTTCAGTTCGTGGGCCGCACCGGCCATTTCACTCAGAATAAGGACTCCCGTATTATCAATTCTGGTAGATATATATTCCTTGGCCACGAGATTCATTCCATCACGCGTAGGAGTGATAAGGGCCACTTCACTCGAACAATACAGATCGATCAAATTTTCAAAGGGCATTGACCTGTAGAAATACCAAATTGGAGTCCAGTTCACGGTTGCAAATTTTCCGTTGATCCTTCCCACAAGTTCATCCACTTCCTTTTTAAGCAGCTGATACTGCGGAACATTAGTTCTGGAAGGTACAGCCAGCATGATCAGTCTTACCTTTTCCTGATATTCCGGATATTTTTCGAGGAAATAACCATAAGCTCTGATACGGTTCGCAATTCCTTTGGTATAATCCAAGCGGTCTATAGAGAGAATAAGCTTGGTGTTACGGGTGACGTATTTGTGATAGTCAAGTTTCTTCTGAATATCTGTATTCTCACTACGCGGCTTCGTGCGATGTTCCAAAGCTGCATCTCGAAATTTGTTATAATCGATTCCCATGGGAAAGGAATCAGATTTTACGATCCTGTTCCCAATGTTTACAGAATTAAAGTTTATATCATGGCGCAGAATGCGGTTCACCGATCTTAAGAAATGTCTTTCATAGTCATAAGTGTGAAACCCGATAAGATCTGAACCCAGCATGCCGCGAAGAATTTCCTCCCTCCACGGTAGGGTTCGAAACACTTCATAAGAAGGAAAAGGGATGTGATTAAAAAAGCCAATGGTAACATTGGGCTTCTTTTTTCTGATCATTTCAGGGAGTAATAACAATTGATAATCGTGGACCCACACTGTATCCCCATCGTCTAAGCGTTCCACCACTGCCTCGCAATATTTTTTATTCACCGTCTTATAACCTTCCCAATGCTCGGGTTGAAATTCGGTGTATTCCATGAAATAATGAAAAAGTGGCCAAATGGTCCTATTGCTAAAACCATAATAGAATCTTTCTATTTCATCAGTAGTGAGGGAGACAGGAACACAATTTTGTTCCATTGCTTTTTTCTCCACTTCGTCCTGGAGATCTTCGGGAATTTCTTCCGAAGAAAGCCCGGTCCAGCCAATCCAAATACTATCCCCTTCCTGGTGGAAGGATTTAAGACCGGTAGCCAGACCACCAACACTGGGTGTGACTTCAATTTTGTTATCGGAAATGTTTATTTGCAAGGGTAGGCGATTTGAGATAATTATTGTTTTGCCCATAATGATTTTTCAGCGCGTTCTATCTAATTCATTTTCCTTAAATTTCCGAAATTTTAAAGAGGGAGACCACCATTTTAAAAGAACTTTAAGACTTATGAGGACGTTAGATTATGGCATGATAGGAAACTGTAAAAGTGCAGCGTTGATATCCAAAAATGGCTCACTGGACTGGTGTTGTCTGCCCAGTTTTGATTCAGCTTCTGTCTTTGCCAGGTTGTTGGATGAAGAAAAAGGCGGACATTTTAAAATAGTTGTGGATGACAGCTACACAATTGATCAAAAATACCTTTGGCAAACCAATGTGTTAAGCACCACTTTTGAATCTGAAGATGCAGGTTTTCAGCTCATTGATTTCATGCCACGTTATAAGGAAAAGAACGGCACTTTTTATGCCCCGCCAGATGTGATAAGATTTATAAGGATCTTGAAGGGACAACCTAAGATACGTGTAGAATATAATCCGAAACTGGATTATGCACGGGAAAAGACCTATACAGAAAATCACCGTTATTATCTTAAGAGTTACACCAAAGAGGGTAAATATGATTCCCTGTATCTCTATACAAATCTTGGGCTTGATGACGTGAAGAATGGTGAGGAGATCACTCTCATGGGGAATTCCTATTTTTTAATGGGATACCATGAAAAATTAAGGGAACAGAATCTGGATAGGGCTTATTTGAAATTTCAGCGCACCAAGACCTATTGGATGAACTGGAGCGTGGAATCTACCCAGTATCTGCATTATAATGAGGTGATCAACCGGAGTGCTTTGGTATTGAAGGCTCTGAGTTATGAAAAGACCGGGGCTGTATTAGCTGCAGCTACTACCTCGCTTCCCGAAACTATTGGAGAAGTCAGGAACTGGGATTATCGTTTTTGCTGGATCAGGGATGCCTCCATGGTGATCAAAGTAATGGCCGGACTCGGTCATAGAGAATCTGCGCACAAATTTCTGGATTTTATCCTCAGCCTTATTCCCGATAAGGATGAAAAACTTCAGATCATGTATGGGATCAACGGGGAAAAGGAACTCACAGAACACATTCTTACCCATCTGGATGGATATGAAGGTTCTAAGCCGGTAAGGATCGGGAACGCTGCATATATTCAGAAGCAGAACGATATCTACGGAATTTTAATGGAGGTGATCTATCAACAGTTCCTTCAGTTCGAAACCACCCTTGAGAACAGTGAAGAGATCTGGACCGTGGTACGCGGAATTGTGCGTATCGTTGAAGAACATTGGCGACAACCCGATAAAGGGATCTGGGAATTTCGAACCGAAGAAAGACATTTTACATTTTCAAAATTGCTTTGCTGGGTAGCGGTTGACAGGGCTGTCAAAATAGGAGAGATCCTCCGCCACGGAATAAAAGCCGATAAATGGAAGGAGCTCAGAAAAGAGATCTACGATGACATTTATGAGAATGGATGGAATGAAGAGATGCAGGCTTACACCCAATCCTATGGTTCTAAAGATCTTGATGCTTCCACCTTATTAATGGAGACCTATGGTTTTATAAAGGCTAAAGATCCGAGATTTGTAAGTACCGTAAAAGCTACAGAACGGGAATTGTGCCATGAGGGATTGATGTTTCGCTATAAGAACAAAGACGATTTTGGTATTCCTTCATCATCTTTTACTATTTGTACTTTTTGGTTGATCAACAGCCTTTACAAAATCGGGGAAACCAAGAAAGCCATAGCTATGTTTGATGAGCTCCTGTCTTACAGTAACCACCTGGGGCTGTTTAGTGAAGATATCGACTTTAAGACCAAGAGTTTACTCGGGAATTTTCCACAGGCGTATTCGCATTTGGCGCTAATTGAAACTGCCATGAATTTCTCTCATGGACTTTCGACGGAAGAAAGACTTACGACTCTTCTTCAGGAGGATGATTTTCTTTAAGCACCACTCTTGACTGCGGAAGGCTTTCGGGATAATTTTTCTGAATGAATTTTACCAGGTGCTCCCGAATGTATACCCGAAGGTCCCAAGCGGTGGGGGAATTAACTGCGCTCATTAAAGCCCTTATTTCCATGGTTTTTTCAGTCAGGTCTGTCACCTGGACGACATTAACCTTTCCATCCCAGAGATCTGTGGCATTGAGGAGGCGGGTCATTTCTTTCCGAAGTTCATCAATAGGTAAATTATAATCAGTGTAGATATATACTGTTCCTAAAATATCAGAAGAATTACGGGTCCAGTTTTGGAATGGTTTTTCAATGAAATAGGTGGTGGGCAGGACTAACCGCCTCTTATCCCAGATATTGATCACAACGTAGGTGAGTTTTATCTCTTCCACCCGGCCCCATTCTCCTTCAACGATCACCACATCGTCTATTCTTATGGGTTGGGCAATGGCGATCTGCACGCCGGCCAGGATGGCTCCAATTACTTTTTGAGCCGAAAGACCCAAAATAATTCCTGCAATTCCGGCTGAGGTAAGTAAACTTACGCCAATCTCCTGCACACCTTCGAAGGTGAGCAATGCTATACCTATGGAAAAAAGGACCACCACAAAAACTGCGATCCGTTCAATGATATTGAACTGGGTGTAGAATTTTCTTGCTCTAAGATTATCAGCCGTCTTTACATCAAAACTTTTCAGAAATTGATTTTTTGCTATTCGTATGGCAACAATAATGAACCAGGCAAAACTAAAGATCAGCATAAGGGAACGAATCTGTTGAAAGAGACCGACATAATATTCTCCTGTTATTATCTGCCTGTTTATGAGACCTACCTGAATACCAATGGCCAGAAGTAAAACGATGAGGGGAACTTTTATTCGACCGGCTATGTTCTGTGGTAAGACATTATTGGGGTCTTTACCTAGTTTTTTAAGCAAAAAGAAAAGCAGAAAATAAACGGCCATGAGGGCCAGAACGGTGAAAATAACATAGCGGGTAAGAGGTTCCATATAGGTATAGGGTTGACCTGTTCTCCTGTAAGCTATAAAATGCGGCCGGATTAGGCTGTTAAGAATTTATCAAAATAAAAAGGCCACCTAATCAGGTGGCCCTCAGATTTAAAAGATGCAAATTAAATTTTAGAAAGGATATTTATTTTCCTCGATCACCTTATCAGCAATTAGATTTCTCAATTTCACAACGTTAGGCTGATTGTTATACTTGGTGAATCTCTTCAAGCCCATCAACATCATTCGTTGCTCATCGCCTTCAGCAAAAGAAACTATTCCTTCTTTAGCTTTTTGGTTAACTAAATCAACAGCATGGTAAAGATATAGTTTAGCCATTGCTATTTGTTCCTGTTGGGACTCTTCTCCAAAACGTTTTGCGTTTTTCTCAGCTCTCAGAATTGCAGATTCCGCCATGTAGATCTCGATAAGAATGTCAGCAGATGCTAATAACAATTGCTGGTGATCTTCCAGTTGAGGTCCGAATTTTTGGACGGCGCTTCCCGCTACCATTAAGAATACTTTCTTCAACTTAGCGATCATTTCCTTTTCTTCAGCAAAAAGGGCAGAATAATCAGGAGTGTCAAAAGATGGAATTCCAGTTAGTTCATCGGCTACTTTGGTAGCAGGTCCTAAAAGATCAACGTGACCTTTCATTGCTTTTTTGATAAGCATACCTACAGAAAGCATTCGGTTGATCTCGTTGGTTCCTTCGTAGATCCTTGCGATTCTCGCATCTCTCCAGGCTGATTCCATTGGTGCATCGGCAGAGAATCCCATACCCCCGAGGATCTGGATTCCCTCATCGGTACAATTCTGAATGTCTTCAGATACTGCAACCTTCAGAATAGAACATTCTATAGCGAATTCTTCAACTCCTTTCAATTCTGCTTCCTGATGTGAACCACCCTCTTCTTTGCGAATTTCGATCCTGCTCTCAATATCTTTGGCAGCACGATAACAAGCGGACTCCCCGGCATAAGCCGAAGTTGCCATTTCTGCCAACTTTGATTTAATTGCTCCAAATTGAGCAATTGGAGTTTTAAACTGCACTCTTTCATTGGCGTATTTCACACCTTCTGTAATTGTTCTGCGTTGGGCATCAAGACAGGCACCTGCCAGTTTAATTCGTCCTACGTTCAATGCATTCATGGCTATCTTGAAACCATCTCCTCTTCCGGCAAGCATATTCTCTACCGGTACTTTGGTCTCATTGAAGAAAACCTGACGGGTTGAAGAGGAGTGGATACCTAATTTCTTTTCTTCTTCCCCAAGGGAAATGCCATTTTCAGGATCGTATTCTACAATGAATCCGGTAATGTTCTTATCATCTTCAATTCTGGCGAAAACGATCATCAAATTACAGAAACCGGCATTGGAGATCCACATTTTTTGACCGGTAATGCTGTAATACTTTCCATCTTCAGAAAGAACCGCTTTGGTTTTTCCTGAATTTGCATCACTACCTGCTCCCGGTTCAGTTAAGGCATAAGAACCGAACCATTCTCCTGTAGCAAGTTTAGGGACGTATTTTTTCTTTTGCTCCTCAGTTCCGTAAAGGGTAATTGGCAAAGTACCAATACCAGTATGAGCTCCAAAAGCAGTAGAGAAAGATCCTGTAGCACCAGAAATATAGTCAACAACAAGCATAGTCGTTACAAATCCCATTCCCAGTCCCTCGTATTCTTCGGGGACAGAAACTCCTAAAAAGCCCATTTCCCCAGCTTGTCTCATGAGGTCTTCTGTAAGCTTGTAATTTTTCTTTTCAAACTCCTCTTTTTTCGGCCAAATTTCTCTGTCGACGAATTCTTTAACCGAATCCTTCATCATTTGTTGTTCTTCGGTAAAATCTTCAGGAGTGAAAACGTCTTCGGCCTTAGTTTCCTTCACCAGGAATTGTCCCCCCCGAATAAGGTCTTTCTTTTTATTTTCTGTTTCAGTGCTCATTGTATATGTAGTATTAGTTTTATTATTTTTTTAATATAGAGTCAAGATCTCAGAATCAAGAACCAAGATCACGATGCAGGTTTATTGTCAAGGCCGTCAAGAAAGCCTGAGATCATTTTTTGAAGTTTTTGAACTTTCATTTCCATTTCTCTAAAATGATCTTCTTTAATATAACCTTCAGTAAATGCGACAATTAGTTGAGTTTCCCACTCAAATGCAGAACCTAAGCTGCTATCCAAATATTGAATAAAATGTTTGTCTGTTCTTTTGCTTGTCCCTTCTGCAATATTAGAGGGAATGGAAACTGCACATCTTATTAATTGCGTTACTAAATTAAATCTCTCAATTTCCGGAAACATTTTGGTCATTAAGTAGGTGTCTTTTACCAGGTCCATTCCTTCCTGCCAAATTTTCAATTTTTTGAAATTGTGTCTACCCACTTTCTCTGTCTTGTCTCTTGATTCTTATCTCGTGGTTCTTTTTTACGACAGAAATTCATAAACTCCCGCAGCTCCCTGTCCCGTACCTACGCACATGGTTACCATCGCATATTTGTTTTTAAGTTCGCGTTTGCGCATTTCATCGAAGATCTGAACCGAGAGTTTTGCTCCGGTACAACCTAAAGGATGACCCATGGAAATGGCACCACCATTAGGATTCAATCTGTCGGGATCCAGTCCAAGTTCTCTTATAACAGCTAAAGACTGAGAAGCAAATGCTTCATTCAGCTCTATTAATTCGATGTCATTTAATTGTAGACCAGCCTGTTTAACTGCTTTTGGAATAGCATCTACAGGTCCAATTCCCATGATTCTTGGTTCTACACCAACAGCGGCGTAACTTACAAGACGGGCGATTGGCTCAAGATTCAGTTCCTTGACCATTTCTTCACTCATGACCATTACAAAGGCAGCTCCATCACTCATTTGTGACGAGTTACCGGCGGTAACAGTTCCTCCTTCTTCAAAAACAGGTCTTAATTTTGCCAAAACTTCTTTAGAAGTATCTGCGCGGGGACCTTCATCCTTGTTCACAGTGTATGATCGGGTCTGTTTTTTTCCGTTTTCGTCCACATAGGTTTGGTCCACCTTAATTGGAACGATCTGGTCTTGGAAACGATCTTCTGCCTGAGCCTTCAATGCTTTTTGGTGGGAGTTGAAGGCAAACTCATCCTGATCTTCCCTATTAACTTTATATTTTTTAGCAACTGCTTCCGCAGTTAATCCCATTCCCCAGTAATAATCTTCGTGACCTTCTTTAGCCAGTTTGTAATCGGGAACCGGTTTATAACCTCCCATGGGGATATAACTCATACTCTCAGCTCCTCCTGCAATGATACAGTCAGCCATTCCACTCTGGATCTTGGAAGTTGCTATAGCAATAGTTTCAAGACCTGAAGCACAGTATCTATTCACGGTCATTCCGGGAACATCTTTAATGTTCAGCCCCATAAGTGAAATGAATCTACCCACGTTCAGTCCTTGTTCTGCTTCGGGCATGGCGTTACCAACAATAACGTCATCGATCCTTTTCTTATCAAATTCGGGCAGTTTCTCCATCATGTACTGAATGGTTTCCGCCGCAAGCTCATCAGGTCTTTTAAACCTGAACACTCCGCGAGGTGCTTTTCCCACTGCGGTTCTGTAAGCTTTAACTATATATGCTGTTTTCATGTCTTTATCTTTATGATGTTAGTGTGAAGTTTTCAGAAATACTTACTGTTCTAACGGTTTTTAAAATCTTCTTTTGAGTCTATCACTACTAGTTTCTTAAAGGCTTACCTTTTTTCAACATATGTTGTAGCCTTTCCAGAGTCTTTCTTTCTCCTGTAAGAGATAAGAAGGCTTCTCTCTCAAGATCCAGAAGATATTGTTCGCTCACATAAGAGTTTTCAGAAAGATCTCCTCCCGCCATCACATAGGCCAGTTTATTGGCGATCTTCTTGTCGTGTTCACTGATATATTTTCCGGCGAACATTTGATCTGTTCCTACATAGAATGCTCCCAGCGCCTGTTTACCCAGAACCTTAATATCATTTCTTGGAATTGGTTTAGTGTATCCATTCTCAGCCATCAATAAGGCGTGCTTTTTAGCGATCGCCAGCTGACGGTCTGGATTCACTACTACAATATCTTTCCCTTTCTGAAGGATATTTGTATCAAATGCTTCATATGCTGAGGTTGAAACTTTCGCCATACCAATGGTCAGGAAGTGCTCACGAAGACGATTTAGTTCCACGTCATCTTTTTGGAAAGTATCGGCCGCGCGAACGGTCATTTCTTTAGATCCACCTCCACCGGGGATCACTCCAACTCCAAACTCTACAAGTCCAATGTATGTTTCAGCTGCCGCAACTACTTTATCTGCGTGAAGTGAAAGCTCACATCCGCCACCAAGGGTCATGGCATGAGGAGCTGCTACTGTAGGAATCGAAGAGTAGCGCATTCTCATCATGGTATCCTGGAAATATTTAATGGCCATGTTCAATTCATCATATTCCTGCTCTACGGCCATCATGAAGATCATTCCGATATTGGCGCCTACAGAGAAGTTCTTTCCGTCATTAGCTACAACCAGTCCCTGGTATTCCTTTTCAGCAAGATCGATGGCTTTATTAAGTCCGTCGAGAACATCACCGCCGATAGTGTTCATTTTACTGCGGAATTCTACATTCAGGATTCCATCGCCAAGGTCTTCGACCACCACTCCGCTATTCTTAAATACTTCTTTGCTTTCCCTGATGTTGTCAAGAATGATAAATGCATCCTGCCCCGGAATTTTTACATACTCCTTTTTAGGGATGTCATAGTAATAGGTGTTTCCTTCCTTAACCTTATAGAAACTTTTGTTTCCTTTCTCAAGCATCTCAGTAACCCAGGCTGCCGGCTCTTTACCTTCGGCCTTCATTATTTCAATACCTTTTTCTACACCAATGGCATCCCAGACCTGGAATGGCCCGTGTTCCCAGCCGAATCCGGCTTTCATGGCATCGTCAATTTTATAGAGCTCATCTGTGATCTCCGGAATACGATTTGAAGCGTATGCGAACAGAGCTGCGAAATTCTTACGATAAAATTCACCGGCTTTGTCTTTTCCTCCAACAAGAACTTTAAACCTGTCTTCTACTTTATCAATAGTTTTTGTGAGTTCAAGTGTCGCGAAAGAAGCTTTTTTCTGTGGGCGGTATTCCAGCGTATTTAGATCAAGTGATTGGATCTCGCTGGAACCGTCGTCATTTTTAATTTTTTTATAGAATCCCTGGCCGCTTTTACTTCCAAACCATTCATTTTCCACCATGGTGTTGATGTAATCTGGCATGGCGAAAAGGTTGTGGGCCTCATCTGTAGGAACTCCTTTGTGTAGTCCATTGGCAACGTGTACCAGGGTGTCAAGTCCGACTACATCTACCGTTCTAAAAGTGGCAGATTTTTGCCTTCCTATTACCGGACCTGTAAGCTTGTCAACTTCTTCAATGGTCATATCCATGTCCTTTACCATGTGGAAAAGGCTCATGATACTGAAGATCCCCACGCGGTTTCCAATAAAAGCGGGAGTGTCTTTCGCAACCACCGATTTTTTTCCGAGGAATTTCTCGCCGTACTCATTAAGGAATTCAAGTACTTCAGGAGAAGTCTCGGGCCCGGGAATGATCTCGAACAATCTCAGGTATCTTGGAGGATTGAAAAAGTGGGTTCCGCAGAAATGTTTTTTAAAGTCTTCACTTCGGCCTTCGCTCATTTGCTGAATTGGAATTCCGGAAGTGTTTGAAGTGATCAAAGTTCCTTTCTTTCTATGCTTTTCCAGCTTGTCAAAGACCTGTTTTTTAATATCCAGTCTCTCTACGACCACCTCGATGATCCAGTCTGCTTCCGAAACCTTTGAAATATCATCTTCCAGGTTACCGGTTTTGATACGCTTTGCAAAGTCTTTATGATATATAGGAGACGGCTTTGATTTTAAGGCCGCCTGCAAGGAATCATTTACGATCCTGTTTCTCACGGCTTCATCCTCTAAAGTGAGGCCTTTCTTTTTTTCCTTGTCTGTCAATTCCCTCGGAACTATGTCCAGCAAAAGCACCTCTACGCCAATGTTGGCGAAGTGACATGCAATACCGCTACCCATAATTCCTGAGCCTATAACTGCAACTTTGTTGATTCTTCGTTTCATGTTGTTAATCTATTTTTTTGTAACAGGTCTGTTCTAAATTTTTTCCTTGTAGATCTTTTTGGAAGCAATAAGTTCCATGATCTTATTGGCCACATCTATGAATTTATCGAGATCTTCTTCAGGGATCTCATTTTTGACTGCTTCGTCAAAGGTCAGCACCACTTTTTTGGAGTAGTCGCGCATTTCCCTTCCAAAATTGGTGAGATAAATGAGAACACTTCTTCCATCTTCAGGATTTTTCTTGCGCTCAATCAGCCCTTTATCTTCCATGGTTCTAAGCGTACGTGATAAACTGGTAGCTTCCATACCCATTTTAGGACCCAGAGAAGTAGAGGGGGTGCCGTTCTCAGGATCAATGCTTAACAGGGCAAAGCCCGTTGCCATAGTGCTGCCTTCTTTGCTGGCTTCTTCATTGTACATCTTGGCAATTGAGATCCAGGTGGCCCGAAGTACATAGTCAATGGTCTTGTCTTTCATAGGATCTCAAAGTTATAAAATATTTATTATGCGCGCATAGTAAATATAGAAGAAATTTTGAGATTGGCAAATCCTACTTATAAATTTAAGAGATAAAGACCTTTAAAACTGTCTAAGTCCTAATAGTTTAACAGATAATTAAAGATGTTTAATTTTAGGGCAGGGCTTCTATTTGGTGTAATAGCAGGTGATCATGAGATTCTAAAATGGTTATCTTTGCTTTTCAATATTTTTAAATGCTCAATTATCCCTTAAAATTTAAGCCCATTCTAAAGGAGAAGATCTGGGGCGGCAAAAAACTGAAAGAAGTTCTTCAGAAAAGATCTGACAGAAATGACCTTGGAGAAAGCTGGGAGATATCGGGTGTCAAAAATGACATTTCTGAAGTAGCTAACGGTTCCTTGCAAGGCCAAACTCTTACCCAACTTTTAAAAACTTACAAGGCTGAATTTCTAGGAAGTAAGAATTTTGAAAATTTCAGCTCTGAGTTTCCATTACTTATTAAATTCATTGATGCCAACACAGAACTTTCTGTGCAACTGCACCCTGATGATGAGATCGCAAGGAAAAAGCATGATTCCTTCGGAAAGACCGAAATGTGGTATATCGTCCAGGCCGACAACGGAGCAGAGATAAATATTGGCTTTAAAAAGAGCATTTCTGAATCAGAATATCTTGAACATCTAAATTCCGGAAGGATCACTGAATTACTGAACTTTGAAAAAGTGAAAAAAGGGGATGCTTTTTTTATCAATCCGGGTAAGGTTCACACTATTGGGACAGGGGTTTTATTGGCTGAAATACAGCAAACATCTGATATTACTTATCGCATTTTTGACTGGGATAGGGTTGATGAGCATGGAAATGCCCGCGAATTACATACAGGGCTGGCATTGCAAGCCATTGATTTCGAGAAAAAGGAAGATTTTCTTAGAGAGTATTCCAAAAACAAGAATGCGTCAAATGAGATTGCGAGCTGTAAATATTTCACCACAAACTACCTTCCTGTCTCGGGAAAGCTGGAAAAGGACTATTCTCAATTAGATTCTTTTATAATATATATGTGCGTCAGCGGAAAGGCTGAAATTTCCGTAAGTGGTAACTCTGAGCCCATTCAGATGGGAGAGACCGTTCTTATACCTGCCAAAAATAATAATGTAGCGATCCATTCTGAAGCAGGAGTTGAACTGCTTGAAGTTTATATCAAATAACCTGCAAGGTTTATAAACCTTGTAGGTTTTAAAAAAAGTAGACCTCACAGGTTTCCAAAACCTGTGAGATCTATTATTAAAAGGCTTTTTTTACTTCGCTCCCTTCACGTTCATCTGCAGTCCAAAAACTGAATCCATTGCGGTAATGAATAAGGTGCAGTTTTCTTTCCCTCCAAAAGTGACATTTGCTGTCCATTCTTTTTCCACCGGAATATGAAGGATCTTTTCTCCCTGCGGATTAAATACTGTCACCCCGTTACCCGTTAGGTATAGATTTCCTTTTTCGTCGAGGGTCATTCCGTCTGATCCAAGGTTCGTGAACAAAGTCTTATTTTGAAGACTTCCATCATCAGCGATAGTATATTTCCAGGTCTTGTTGTCTTCGATATCGGCCACGAACAATGTTTTCCCGTCTGGAGTTCCTATTATCCCGTTAGGTTTTATCAGGTCATCGGCTGCGACCTTTAATTGTTTTTGATCCGGAGAAAGATAATATACCTTTTGTTCCTTGATAGGCTGCTTTTGAAAATTCCGGTAAGGTCTTTTGTAGTAAGGATCGGTGAAATAGATGCCACCACTGGGAGCTATCCAAAGATCGTTGGGGCCATTGAATTTATTTCCCTCAAAGCCCTTAGAAATAATAGTGACTTTCTTTTGGTCACTGATCTTCCACAGCTCAGATCTATTATCGGCGGCAGCATAAAGATTTCCATCCTTATCAAAATAAAGTCCGTTTGCCCGACCTGAATTGTCCATAAAAACAGAAACCTTTTCATCCTGTGCAGACCATTTTAGGATCTTGTTGTTAGGCTGATCGGTAAAGTACACATTGCCATCAGCATCTGTGGCAGGACCTTCGGTGAAAGCGAAGCCATCGGCCAAAAGTTTAAGCTCAGCGCCCGGGGCAATGAGCTGCTGTTCCTGTTTTTCGTTTTTATCTTCCGAAGCTTTTTTTATATTACTATAGTAGCTTTTCAATATATCAAAAGCCAATTTTTTATTTCCGTTATTATCGATGAGGCCTTTTCGGTTCCAGCCCTCCTGGTAGACTGGATGATTACGCCGCGGAGAGCGGAAATCCATAAGTATCCATGGTGAAACACCCGAATAGTTATCAGGCATATTCCTGAGCATTTTTATAGTCTCTTCATAATACCATTTTTGGAACTCTTCGGTCCAGCGTTCTTCTTTTTTTCCGTGGAACCCTGCTTTGGCACCCGCTCCTGTTTCACTGAAGAAAAGTGGTTTATCATAAGCGATTTCCCAGGTCGAATTTTCCTTGGCATCTGGAAGGGCTCCATACCAGCCCAGGTATTCATTCACAGCTACAATATCAGTGAACTGTCCCAAAGGATCATTAACGTGCTGCACCCCTTCATCATCTTTAGTCACCTCTAGAGCAGCCGAGATCAACCGGGTGTCGTGCAGTTCCCGGGCAGTACCAATAAGGGATTTCATAAATTTTGTTCTGGCTTCGCTAACAGGGGTTTCATTCCCCACAGACCAAATGATCACCGAAGCTTTGTTCCTGTCTCTAATGATCATTTCCTTTAGCTGGTTTTTTGCTTTTTCAAGGACGTTCTCATTTTCAAAGTCAATGGTCCAGTAAACCGGAATTTCAGACCACACCAGCACACCCAAAGAATCAGCCATCCGGGTCATGTTTTCGTTGTGCGGGTAATGTGCCAGCCTTACCATATTGGCATTTAGATCCCGCACATATTCAAAGATCTTGGCGGCATCTTTCCGACTGTTAGCGCGGCGCATTTCCTGCGGAATTTCCTCGTGTATACTGATACCGCGTAAAAAGACCTTTTCTCCATTGAGCATAATGTCTTTGCCTGATGTCTCGATCTTCCTGAACCCGATCTTATCCTGAATCTCGTTGCCAGCGATACTTAATTTGACTTCATACAGCTTTGGATTTTGGGGAGACCAAAGTTGAAGATCCTTTACTTGAAACGTGAAGTTGGCAGAATCTTCGGTGATTTCAACTTGTTTCTTAGCTTTGAGTTCAGGTATTTCAATAGTTACTTCGGAATTTTTGGGCTGCTCATTTAGTTTTATACTTCCGGATAAAGTATATATTCCACTCTCATGTGCCTTTTTGATATCCTGCTCCGGATCCAACTGAAGTGAATATTGCTGAACAAAGGTCTCCGGCAGAAGGAGCAATTTTACATCGCGGGTAATTCCGCCGAAATTCCACCAGTCGGTATTCAAGGTCGGGATTTCATCTGCATGTCTTTTATTATCCACTTTTACTACCAGGAAATTATTCTTCTCCTGTAGCAGACTTTTCGGAACTTCAAAATTAAAAGGTGTAAATCCCCCTTTATGCATTCCAAGCTTCTTTCCGTTAAGATATACATGCGCCTCATAGTTGACCGCTCCAAAATATAAAACCACCTCTTCGGAATCTTTTACCGGAGGCAGGTCGAACTCCTGTTGATACCAAACGGTGCCTTCATAGTACTTGAAGACCTCGGCCTGTGAATTCCAGTCTCCCGGCACCTTGATGGTATAGGGCTCCTGGTATCCATGTTCCAACCTGTCAGAAATGTTCCTTACAGTGGGCCGGTTCCAGTAAGCTTCACGGTCGTCTTCCTGCCTTTCACTGAAGCGGTAATTGTAAAAGCCGGTTTCGTATGGATCAATAATATAGTTCCATTCGCCGTTAAGGGAAACCTGATTTCTTCCATCGACATTCATGATAAGGTTTTCCTGGGCGACAGCGGGAATAATTAGAATAAGCAGTAAAAAAGTGGAGAAATATTTCATGTCAAAAAGGGCATTTTTAAGGCAATATTTTTTTCCGGGGTTTACTCCTCTTTGAGGATCTGTTCAATTTGTTTTAATTCAGCTTCAGTAAAAGACCGGTTCTTTATTACGTCAAGATTATCTTTCAATTGAGATTCCCTGCTCACTCCTATGAGTACACTGGTGATCCTTTCATCTTTCAGCAGCCATGCAATTGCCATTTGAGCCAGGCTCTGACCTCTTTTTTGAGCAAGATCATTCAGTTTTTGCACTTTTTGAACCACCTGGGGAGTGATGATGTCCTTATCCAGATATCCTCCTTCACGGGCTGCCCTGGAGTCTTCCGGAATTCCGTTCAGGTATTTATCGGTCAGAATTCCCTGCTCTAAAGGCGAAAATGCAATACTTCCAATTCCCTCGTTCTCGAGAGTGTCCAGAAGGCTTTTTTCTACCCAGCGGTCAAACATATTGTACCGGGGCTGATGAATGAGGAGCGGCGTCCCCAGTTGCCGCAGGATCTTAGCCGCTCTGGCAGTACCGTCAGCTGAATACTGTGAAATACCCACGTAGAGCGCTTTTCCCTGGCGTACAATGTGATCGAGTGCGCCCATGGTCTCTTCGAGCGGGGTGTTGGGATCTGGACGGTGGTGATAGAAGATATCCACGTAATCCAATCCCATTCTTTGTAAGGATTGATCGAGACTGGCAATAAGATATTTTCGGGAGCCGAAATTTCCATAGGGACCCGGCCACATATCCCAGCCTGCCTTCGTGGAAATGATCAATTCATCCCGATATTGCTTAAAATCTTCGGCAAAGATCTTTCCGAAGTTCTTTTCAGCAGAACCATAAGGAGGTCCGTAATTATTAGCAAGGTCAAAATGAGTTATTCCATTGTCAAAGGCAGTACGCAGGATCTGGCGGGCATTATCATAGTCGTCTATATCTCCGAAGTTATGCCAAAGGCCAAGTGAAAGAAGGGGTAAAAGAATTCCGCTTTTTCCGCAACGGCGATATTCCATTTTTTCATAGCGGTCTTCGGCGGCTGTATATGAATTCATGAGGCTGAAATTTTTAGCACCTCTAAAATACAGATTTTTTAAGGGTTTATACCTATAACAGAAAGGTCTGGATAAAAAAAAGATCCGGATTTTTGATCCGGATCTCTTGAATTCAAAATGACCTATTTTTCGTAGATCCTATCGTATAATTTCTGATACATCTTGATGATGTTTCGTCGCTTCAATTTCATAGTAGGGGTGAGGTGTTCTCCTTCAATGCTCCAAACATCGGGGGTTAGTTCAAAGCGTTTGATCTTTTCCCAACTTCCGAATTTTTGATTATAGAAATCCACTTCTTCCTGGATACGTCCAATCACCTCTTTATTAGAGGTCAGGTCTTCATTAGTAGGTCCTACCTGTATATGTTTTCTTTTCGCCCACTCTCTTAGAAATTCAAAATTTGGCTGAATAAAAGCTGCAGGCATTTTTTCGCCTTCTCCTATCACCATGATCTCGTCAATAAAGCGTGACTGCTTCATTTGATTTTCGATCAATTGTGGAGCAACATATTTTCCGCCGGAAGTCTTGAACATTTCCTTTTTCCGGTCGGTAATGCGAAGGAATCCGTCCTGATCTATTTCTCCAATATCCCCGGTATGGAAATATCCATCCTTATTAATGACTTCATCTGTTTTTTGAGGGTCTTTATAATAGCCTTTCATAACATTAGGCCCTTTAGTGAGTATCTCTCCATCTTCAGCGATTTTCACCTCCACATCTTTCAGAACTCTTCCTACTGTTCCAATTTTAAAGCCGTGATTTCTCTGGTCATTAACAGCAATTACCGGTGAGGTTTCTGTAAGGCCATAACCTTCCATAACCGGAATTCCGGCTGCAGCAAACACTCTTGCAAGTCTCGGCTGTAATGCAGCACTACCCGATACAATAAGTTCAATACGGCCTCCAAGACCTTCTTTCCACTTGGAGAAAATTAGTTTTCTGGCAATATTTAGTTTTGTCTCATACCACCAACCATTAGCCCCGTATGGCTCATACTTTAATCCAAGCTCCACAGCCCAGAAGAAAAGCTTCTGCTTGATTCCTCCAACGGTAGTCCCTTTAGCAATGATCTTATCATATACTTTTTCCAATAATCTTGGTACAGCTGAAATAACGTGTGGTTTAACTTCTTTAAGATTATCACTGATCATATCTATTGACTCCGCAAAGTGAATAGAAACACTATAATATTGGTATAGGTAAAGGATCATTCTTTCAAAAATATGACACACCGGTAAGAAACTCAGAGCGACATATTCTCCAAATTCAAAAGGAACTCTTTCTGAACTCAGTAACACATCACTCACAATATTTTTGTGGGTAAGCATTACTCCTTTGGGCCTTCCGGTAGTTCCGGAGGTATAGATGAGAGTGGCCAGATCATCTTCCTGAACAGCTTTTTTGCGGCTATCAAGCTCCTCATTGTTCGAATTGTCCTGTCCTAATTTCTCAACTTCAGACCAATTGTCGCAGCCGGGGATCTCATCAAAAGAATACACTCCTTTTAAGGAAGTATTCCCTTTAATGGAATTCAGCTTGTCCAGAATTTCTTTGTCAGATACAAAGCAGTAGATGGACTCACTGTGATTCAACACATACTCGTAATCATCTTCTGAAACAGTAGGATAAATAGGCACATTTTGAGCGCCTACCTGAAGGATTCCGATATCAAGAATATTCCACTCGGTCCTGTTACTGGAGGAAATAACCGCGATTTTATCATTGGGTTGTATTCCCAGGCGCAACAGTCCACGGCTTACCGCATTAGCACGGTCAATATATTCCTGTGAAGAAACGGCTTCCCATTTTCCGTTCTTTTTGGTTACAAGGGATTTCTCCAAAGGGGCATTTTCCAATTGGAAATAGGGGAAATCAAAAAGTCTTTTTATCTCTATCATCTATAGGGTTAATTACAAATAGCCTGTGCAAAATAGCAAAAGAAGCAGCTATATCAAATAAAATTTACAGAATGTGAATATTTAAGTAGTTTTTTTAAACTATTTCAAGGATTTAAAGCCCATCTTCTATCAAATAAAAAGATTTAAAGGAATAATAATGACAGTTTTCTTTCTTCATTTTCAGGACTTCCGGTTTGTTTTTACCATAATCACTTCTTTTCCTTTTTAAGATACTAAAATTTCAACTGAGCGAGAGAGTCTTTTTAGGTTCAACGGACATTGACCAAAAAAGGAGGGTTTTCCCTTATTGAAAGAGGAAATATTTAAACTTACTTTTAAAGGTCCTGCTTCTTCCATTTGCTGCTACTGCAATTCTGCCCTCCCACATGTAATGAAGATTAACCACTCTAATTAATATTAATTAAACCGTTTCAATTATGGAAAAATGGAAATTTTATGCGGTCTGTGTGGCTATGGCTGCTCTAACACTTACGTCATGTACTAAGGATGATGGCGGGAATGATCAGATGCAAAATAAAGCAACTTTAACCTTTGGAACCATAGTGCAGGATCTGGCTGAAAGAACTCAGAATAAACAATCAGACCTTTTGGAGTTTCCCGATTGTTCAGATGATGCACCTGCCTATGTGGAAATTGTTCTCATGCAGGGAGATACCGAAATAGTGGGTTCAATGGCCGATCCTTTTAGAATAGATCTGGTTTCTGGTCAATTGTTCACTAAATATGTTCCCGAGTTGGAATTGGTTCCCGGGGACTATTCTCTGGAGTATTTTGCCGTGTATAATGCCAATGGTGTGTTGAAATGGTTGGCTCCAAGAGGAGGTGTTTTAGCCGATTTTTTGGATGAAGTACTTCCATATAATATCAGTTTGCGGGCTGGAGTAAAACAGTATACTGATGTCACAGTGCTTTGTTTTGATAACCGTGATGTTAATCAGTATGGCTATGAATTTTTTGATCTAATCCCGACCGAAGTCTTTGAATATTGCTTCTTCGGTAACTACTGCAATGAAAATGGTCGTCATTATCCTGCCAGATATTCTATTGATATTGACGTGGACGGGGAACCTTTCCTTCGGGGTGTTGAAAATTCAGTAGGAACAACTAATGCAGGTGAGCCTTATGCTGACCCCTTGTGTCTTCAACTTCCTAATTTGACCCGGTTTGATGATGAGGAGGATTATATTGATTACACAATAACCCTTCTTGATTGGGAAGGCGTGTATGATGCCAATGAGATGACTATTTCCGGAAGCCTTAGCAGGGACGATATAATGGACAATTTTGAAGGTGACTCCAATCTCGACTATCAACATCTTTTCTTTGGTTGTGAGGATGGAGACGGCTCAATTCCGGAAGATGTTCCTGATTTTTCAGAAGCCATTTTTTCAGATCCTACTAACCTTACAAATCCCTATTATGGGCCACCCGCCTTTGCAATTTATGAGTATGAGGCCTATGAAGTAGAAGAAGGGGAAATAGGTTCAGAGGCTGTAGAAACGATCCTAATTGAGAGAAGATCAGAAACCAAAGAAATTATGGGAATTACTGTGGTCATTCAACATGATGCTGTTTATGAAGATGGAGTTATTCGTGAAGATACCGATGACTGGTTGGCGCAGGATGATTCCGGTAATATCTGGTACATGGGAGAAGATTCCAAGACTTATGACGAAAACGGAGAATATGTAAATAACGAAGGTTCATGGGAAGCAGGAGTAGATGGAGCTTTACCGGGATATTGGTTGCCTGCCGATCCTTATGCAGGGCAGGTCTATTATCAGGAATACTATAAAGGAGAGGCTGAAGATTATGCTGAAGTTGTAGCACTGGATGCAACTGTAGTTACCGACATGGATACCTATGAAAACGTGCTGGTAACAAAAGATGTAAATCCTTTTGAACCCAATGTGTATGAATTGAAATATTATGCTCCGGGGTTTGGCCTGATAAAAGAAGAAGGCTATGAAGACGGAGAACTTGTGGAAGTAGTGGTATTGACCGGAATAATTATGGAATAGATCAAATAAAAAAAGCTCCTGTACTATCTGGTACAGGAGCTTTTGATTTTTTATTTCTGATGCTTCTCAAGCCATTCTCTGGCATTGATCATAGCCTCGATCCATGGGCTCACTTCATCTTTTCTGTTCTTTGGATAACTTGCCCAGTTCCATGGGAAAGTAGAACGTTCGAGGTGAGGCATCATGGCAAGATGTCTTCCGTCATCACTTACAATTATCGCAGTATTGTAATGCGATCCATTCGGATTGGAAGGATAGCCTTCATACCCGTATTTTCCAATGATCTTATATCGCTCCTCTTCGTAAGGGAAGCTGAATTTTCCTTCGCCGTGTGCAGCCCAGATACCTAATCTGCTTCCGGAAAGGGAATGCAGCATGACCGAATCATTCTCAGCAATTTCAACAGAGGTGAAATTACATTCAAATTTGTGCGATTCGTTGTGCAGCATTTTAGGTTTTTCATCGTGGTCCGGGTGTAACAATCCGAGTTCCAGGAACAATTGACATCCGTTACAAACTCCCAGGGAAAGCGTGTCTTCTCTTGCAAAGAAATTGTCAAGAGCTGTTTTCGCTTTTTCGTTATAGAGGAATGCACCGGCCCAGCCTTTTGCACTTCCCAAGACGTCAGAATTAGAAAAGCCTCCCACCGCAGCGATCAGCTGAATGTCTTCCAGAGTTTCACGTCCGCTAATAAGATCGGTCATGTGAACATCCTTCACATCGAATCCGGCAAGGTCCATAGCGTAGGCCATTTCTCTTTCTGAATTCGATCCTTTTTCCCTAATAATGGCTGCTTTTATTCGCTTTTTTGAAGGGTCTATCTTCGGAAGTTTTCCATCAAAACCTTCGGGGAATTTGAAGTGTAGTGGCTGTTTTGCGTAGTTCTTATATCGCTCGGTAGCGCTGTCAACTCCACTTTGTTTTTGATCCAGCAGGTAAGAAGTCCTGCTCCAGGTATCACGCAGCTTTGGAATATCAAATTCCATTTCCTGCTCCCCGTTCTTTATCTTAAGAGTCTTTCCTTCAGTAGCTTTTCCGATCTTGAAGAACTCGATCTTATGCTCTTCTAAAATGCTTTCTACGGAAGCATTTTTTGCCTGGAATACAATTCCGCAGTTCTCTGAAAACAGCAATTTCACACTGTCTTTTTCGCCTAAAGCTGAAAGATCAAGTTTCGCTGAAAGATCAACCTCTGCAAAGCACATTTCTAAAAGGGTAGTGATCAATCCGCCCGAAGCCACATCGTGCCCGGCAAGGATAAGACCTTCCCTTATAAGTTTCTGGATCACATTGAATTTCGCCGCGAACTGCTGGTCATCAACAATTGTAGGAGCTTCTTTTCCTACTTTATTCCTGATCTGTCCAAAAGAGGAACCTCCCAGTTTAAAGTTGTCTCCCGAGAAATTGATATAGTAAATGTCGCCACCGTCCTCATGCAAGACCGGTTCGACCACTTTAGTAATGTCGTCACAATGAGCCGCGGCAGAAATGATCACTGTTCCCGGTGCCAGTACATTGCCGTCTTCATAGCGCTGTTTCATGGAAAGCGAATCTTTTCCGGTAGGAACATTGATCCCAAGTGAAACCGCGAAATCTGATACTCCCTGTACCGCCTGGTACAACCTTGCATCTTCTCCTTCATTGTTACAGGGCCACATCCAGTTTGCCGATAATGAAATAGATTTCAATCCCTTTTCAAGCGGAGCCCACACGATATTGGTTAAAGCTTCACCGATCGAGTTTCTGGATCCTGCCACAGGATCAATAAGGGCCGAAACAGGGGAGTGGCCAATCGAAGTTGCAACCCCTTCCTTGCCCTTGTAGTCAAGTGCCATCACTCCGCAGTTGTTGAGTGGCAACTGCAGCGGTCCGGCTGTTTGCTGCTTCGCAACGCGACCGGTCACACAGCGGTCAACTTTATTGGTCAACCAGTCCTTGGAAGCTACAGCTTCCAGTTGCAGCACCTGCTCGAGGTAATCGTGCAGGTCTTCCTGGTAATAGTCCACATCTTCATAGTTTCTGCGGACCGTCTTATCTTTCATGATCATTTTTGGAGAGCTTCCAAACATATCTCCCAGTGCCAGGTCCATTGGTTTAGCACCGGTTTTCTGGCTCTTGAAAGTGAATTGTCGATCTTCGGTCACCTCTCCAACAGCGTATAGTGGTGTTCTTTCGCGCTCAGCAATTTTCTGCATTTCCTGCAGGTCTTTTTCAGAAATAATGAGTCCCATTCGTTCCTGGGATTCATTTCCAATGATCTCTTTTGCAGAAAGGGTAGGATCCCCAACAGGTAATTTATCGAGGTCGATATTTCCACCGGTATCTTCTACCAGTTCGCTCAAACAGTTAAGATGGCCTCCTGCACCGTGGTCATGGATCGAAACGATGGGGTTCTTTTCTGATTCTACCATTGCACGAATGGTGTTTGCAGCTCTTTTTTGCATTTCAGGGTTGGATCGCTGTATGGCGTTTAGCTCAATCCCACTGCTGAATTCTCCTGTATCGGCAGAAGAAACGGCAGCTCCTCCCATTCCGATACGGTAATTTTCTCCTCCCAGAACAACGATCTTATCTCCCTTTTTTGGAACATCTTTTATCGCCTGGCTTGCTTTACCATAACCAATTCCACCGGCCAGCATGATCACCTTGTCATATCCTAAAGCTCTTCTGTCTTCGGAATGTTCAAAGGTCAAAACTGAACCTGCGATGAGCGGTTGCCCGAATTTATTTCCAAAATCTGAAGCTCCGTTAGAAGCCTTGATCAAGATATCCATAGGAGTCTGGTACAACCAGGGGCGCTCGGGAAATGCTTTTTCCCATGGCCTGTTTTCCTCCAAACGGGAATAAGAGGTCATGTAAACAGCGGTTCCTGCCAGCGGCAACGAACCTTTTCCTCCGGCCAGCCTGTCTCTTATCTCTCCTCCGCTTCCGGTTGCTGCCCCGTTAAAAGGTTCAACGGTTGTAGGGAAATTATGGGTTTCGGCTTTCAGCGAAATAACCGAATCAAAATCTGTCTTTTTATAATAATCGGGTTTGTCCGCAGTCTTCGGTGCAAATTGTTCCACCCGCGGACCTTTCACAAAGGCCACATTGTCTTTATACGCTGAAACTATATCATTTGGATTCTCTTCGGAAGTTTTTCTGATCAGTTTGAAGAGGGTCGAGGACATTTCCTTGCCATCTATTACGAAGGTGCCGTTAAAGATCTTATGTCGGCAGTGTTCAGAATTCACCTGGGAAAATCCGAAAACTTCAGAATCTGTAAGTTTTCTTCCCAACCTACCAGAAAGTTTCTCGAGGTAATCTACTTCCTCTTCATTTAGAGCCAATCCTTCCTTTTCGTTGTAAGCAGCAATATTATCTACCTCAAGAATGGGCTCCGGCTCAATATTGATCTCGAAGATCTTTTGATCCAGCCCGTTGTATTTCTGAGAAAGCATTGGATCATAATCATGAAAATGCTCGTCTACCTCAATAAATTCTTCAATCCGCCGAATACCTTCAATTCCCATATTTTGAGTGATCTCTACCGCATTGGTGCTCCATGGAGTGATCATGGCCGCACGGGGACCAACAAAAAAATCTGCCAGTGCAGATTTATCCAGGTATTGTGCATTTCCAAAAAGCCAGTTTAACTTGACAATATTTTCGGCCGAGACGGCCTTATGCGTTTCAACCGCATATACCTTATTAGGTTTATTTCCGAAGAATAGGATCATCCTGGATAGTTTTGTGTTGTTGAACGGCAAATTTACATTTTTTAAGTCATCTATACTTCTCAGAACAAAAATAAGAGGTCTCAAAAATGATATTTTCGGAGGTCTTTTCGAGTTTGGCTAAAAATAAATTGCCTCCGGATTTATCCGGAGGCAATAAGAATTATCTTAAAAAAGGGCTTTAGCCCAAATCTTACTTTTTCTCTAACAAGGCCATGTAAAATCCGTCGAAACCGGTTTCACTGGAAAGGATCTTTTCTTCCTTTTTCAGGCTGAAACTGCTGCCTTCCTCTGACTGCAAAAATTTCTGTACCTGCTCCTGGTTTTCTGAAGGTAATATGGAACAGGTCGCATACACCATTTTTCCGCCGTCTTTAACAATTTTGGAATACTGTTTCAATATCTCTTCCTGAGTTTGTTTGATGGTGTCCATAAATTCGGGCTGCAACTTCCATTTGGCATCAGGATTTCGGCTTAATACGCCCAAACCGCTACAGGGAGCATCGATCAAAACTCTGTCGGCACTACCATATAATTTTTTGATAACCTTGTTGGAGTCGATGGCTCGAGGTTCAATATTATGAGCTCCTGCACGACGGGCACGGCGTTTCAGTTCTTTTAATTTATTGGCATAAATGTCGGTGGCGATCAACTGACCTTTGTTTTGCATAAGAGCAGCAAGGTGCAGGGTCTTTCCGCCGGCTCCGGCACAGGTGTCTACCACCCGCATTCCTGGTTCCACTTCTAAAAAGTCGGCTACCAACTGTGAGGAAGCATCCTGTACTTCAAAAAGGCCATTTTTAAAGGCTTCTGATGTAAAAACATTTGCCCGTTCCTTTAACTGTAATGCATAAGGATGGTCCTTAACAAATTCAGTTTCAAATCCTTCTTTCTGAAGCTCTTTTTGGAGCTCTTCCCTGGTGGTCTTTAATGTGTTAGTCCTTAGTACTACCGGCGCCTGCTCGTTAAGCGCGTGAATCTCCTTTTCCCAAACCTGTTCTCCCAGTTCCTTAACTCCCAGTTCATCCAACCAATCCGGAATGGATTCGCGGTACTTTCTTATCTGGCTGAGTTCATCAAATTTTCCTTTGATACGACGGGTTGGGGTAGGCTCTATTTGTTTCCAGTCTGGAAGTTCAATTCCTCTTAATGTGGCCCACACCGCAAACATCCGGAATAGGTTTTCACGGGAATAAGGTGCTTTTACTTCCGCAATTTCGGCATAAAGTCTTTTCCAGCGAACTATATCATAAGTAGTTTCAGCAATAAAGCTCCTGTCTCGCGAGCCCCAACGTTTGTCCCTTTTCAGGGTCTTTGCGATCACCTTATCGGCGTATTCTCCTTCATTAAAAATTTCTCCAAGTGCATCTACGGTTGCAAAGACCAGGTTTCTGTATAAGCGCATATAATTTGTTTGAAGCCGCAAAGGTACGGTTTTTTGACGTCGGAAAAATCTATCTTTACAGGCAAATTAAGAACATGAAGAAATTCCTTTTTTTTATAGCTGTAGCACTAACAGCTTGTAATTCAACTGAAAAAAAGCCTGAAAAATTACCGTTTTCTGAAGTGGAAGTGCAAACCCTTCTCGAGGATTCAGTTAGTATCCGGGCCATTGAGATCATGGGCAATAATGTAGCTTTTGCCGGTTCTAATGGGTATTACGGACTGTATAATTCCGAAGAGAACCGTGTGAAGATGAACAGGCAGAAGTACGATTCTATTTATCCAGAATTTAGGGCAGTTGCCAGTACTTCCAATGATTTTTTCATGCTGAGTGTCGCAAATCCGGCGTTGCTTTACAAGACCGGGGAAAGTGGCCAAATGGAATTGGTATATAAGGAGGAGAACGAAAAGGTGTTTTATGATGCCATGACCTTCTGGAATGACAAGGAAGGAATTGCGATGGGAGATCCTGTAGATAATTGTCTTTCTGTGATAATTACCCGTGATGGTGGCAATACCTGGAAGAAATTGTCTTGTGAAGCGCTTCCTGAAGTAGAAGAGGGAGAAGCCGCCTTTGCAGCCAGCAATTCCAATATTGCGGTGGAAGGGGATAACACGTGGATCATTTCCGGAGGGATGAGATCAAGAGTTTTCTTTAGTCCTGATAAAGGAAAGAGCTGGAAGGTTTTTGACACTCCAATAGTACAGGGAAAAAGTACTCAGGGCGCCTATTCTATGGATTTTTATAATAATGAAAAAGGTATAATTATAGGTGGAGATTATACTGCGCCTGAGGAGAATAAAGCCAATAAGGCTATTACGAATGATGGAGGAATAACCTGGCAGCTAATCGCTGAAGGGCAGGAGCCGGGATATAAGAGCAGCGTGAGGTATGTGCCGGGAAGTGACGGAGAAGAGGTCGTAGCTGTGGGCTTTACGGGGATCAACTATTCTTCAGATTCCGGTAAAACCTGGGAAAAGATATCAGATGAAGGCTTCTATACCATCAGGTTCCTGAATGATTCAGTAGCCTATGCGGCGGGAAAAAACAGGCTGGCAAAGCTTATTTTTAAATAGAAATGGTCCGGAGCTAAAGAGCGTCCGGACCATAACAACTAACCAACCAAAATTAAAAAGTAATTATTGAGAATTGCCACGACGGGCACGATATTCCCTCATCAGTTTTTTATTGAATTCATCTTCTACGTGCTTTAATTGCATGATCCTTTTCGCCGAGAAGATCTTTTTAAGATCATCATAATATTTCTTTTTCAGTAGAAAATCTTCCCGCTCTAATTCTACGTATTCGTTCAATTTGGAATTTGCCTTTTCTTCTGTCAGGCATTCCAGGTTTTCTACATCTGCATGCTCCCTTCGGTAAAGGTTTCTGCGCTTTTCTTCAAATTCGTTATATATAGGCCAGAACTGCTGAGCTTCCTGAGCGGTCAGGTTCATCTGTTCGGTGATAAAAGCCGTTTTTAAAGCTTTTATTCTTTCCCGATGTTCATCTTTTTCCTGGGCAGATATGCCGAGGGAAAAGCTTAGGAACAGGACAGATAGTAGTAACTTTTTCATATTATTCTTCATTAAGTAGGATAGAAGGTTCATCAATATTTTCCTGGAGATACTGCAGGACAGCCTCATTGTCCAGGTTAGAATTTGCCGAGGAAGCAAAGCTGAATTCCCTACCATTGATCATAGGAGTTTCTTCAGGATTTTCCAATTCCAGGGTCTCTAAAAGGTAATTTTCAAGGGCAACCATGTCTATATCTTCATAACCGGAGTCGCTTGGGCTGTTCAAAACGGTGGTGTAGAACAATATAGCGAGCACGGCTGCGATCCCGGACACGAACGAAAGATGTTTTCGGCTAAACAGCGAAACCACTTTTACCTGCCGTGGTTCTTCCTGTACCTTATTCATTAGTCGGGACTCAAACTCTTCAAAATAATTTTCGGGGACTTTAAATGGATTGTTAGTGAGTTTGGTCTCAGTGTTTTCAGCAGTGACCTTCTGCATCATACGGGCCTCAAAATCCTGGAAATAATTTTCCGGGACTTTAAATCCTGTTTTTTGATGATATGGTAACTGTTTCTCTTTCATTTGTTTATTTGACTGAAATTTCGTGCCAAGGTTTAATTGTGTTTTAAAAATTCTTCGATTTTTTTTGATGCAATATGATAGGAGGTCTTTAAAGCTCCTTCAGAAGTTCCAACGATCGCCGATATCTCTTTGTACTTCAATTCCTGAAAATACTTCATATTGAACACCTGCTGTTGCTTTTCAGGCAGGGTTGCAATTGCTTTTTGCAGTTTAAGCTGTATCTCATCCCCTTCAAAATATACGTCATTTTGAAGATTATCAATCACCTGTTGCTGTAACTCTTCAGAACTAATGTGTTTTTTCTTCGCCTGTTTATTCACGTGAGTGATGGCTTCATTTGTGGCAATTCGATACATCCAGGAGAATAACTGACTCTCCCCTTTAAATTTAATAATATTATTAAAGATCTTGATAAAAGTGTTCTGCAGTACATCATCTGCATCTTCGTGATTCTTTACAATATTCCGTATTTGCCAGTACAGGCGTTCCTGATACTGCTGCAGTAGATCCCTGAAAGCCTCATTTCTGGTCTCGGGATCCTGTAGTTCGCGTACAAGTTTTTCTTCGGAAGTATTCAAAGTTTCACTTTAATCCGGATTTTTCCGGCCGTTAAAGATAACAGGATTTCTTTAATTCTCCCTGCTCCGTAAACGCTGAAAAACAGGAAAAACATCGATGAAATACACAAAATGTAGATAAAATACACAAAAAATTTTGTTGTATCGTTTTTTGTAGTATCTTCACATTGTGAAAAAGTAATCTTTTTTGCTCCAAATTAAGGAGATCTTATCTCCGTTAGCCCCAAGATGGGGGTAAGATTAAGAAAAATGGGTGAACCTACTTCATCCATTTTTTTCGTTTATACCAATATGTTTTTCGAGAAGTTTTGTAGTCTGCCTATTCAAAAGACTGCATTTCCACCAATTTTTGGTAAGTAGACCTGCGGCTGAGCAATTCTTCATGACGTCCCTGTTCCACAATCCTACCTTTTTGCATCACCACAATATTGTCGGCGTTTTGAATGGTGGAAAGCCTGTGAGCAATGACTATTGAAGTCCGGTTCCTCATCATGTTTTCAAGAGCTTTTTGTACCAAACGTTCACTCTCGGTATCTAAAGCCGAAGTGGCCTCGTCGAGGATCATAATAGGGGGATTCTTTAAAACTGCCCTGGCAATGGAAAGGCGTTGTTTTTGTCCTCCACTTAATTTATTTCCGCTGTCTCCAATGTTCGTGTCAAGTCCTTTTGGAAGGTCTTTTACGAATTCCCAGGCGTTGGCGATCTTTAAAGCCTCAATGATCTCCTCATCTGTCGCATTGTCTTTTCCTAGCCCCACATTGTTCCTGATACTATCATTGAACAAAATGGAATCCTGGGTCACC
Organism: Salinimicrobium soli; assembly: GCF_048323655.1. Classification (NCBI taxonomy): domain Bacteria; kingdom Pseudomonadati; phylum Bacteroidota; class Flavobacteriia; order Flavobacteriales; family Flavobacteriaceae; genus Salinimicrobium; species Salinimicrobium soli. Next base: position 59,645 of record NZ_JBLUWW010000003.1, read on the forward strand.
AACCCCATTAATCCGCGAAGCGATTTTTTCGAGATCTGTCTAATGTCAATTCCGTCGATCTTGATCCCACCCTGGTTCACGTCATAAAAGCGGGTAACAAGGTTGGCAATTGTAGATTTTCCGCTACCCGATTGTCCCACCAGGGCTACGGTAGCTCCTTTAGGGACTTTGATACTGAAATCATGAAGAACGTTCTCATCTTCATATTTGAAAGTGATGTCCTCGATCTCTACTGAATGCTCAAAATCCTTTTTCTCAATGGCATCGGGAGCATCCTTGATATTTGTTTCTGTTTCCAGGACCTGAAAGATCCTTTCGGCTGCTGCATTCCCTTTTTTGACACTGTAGGACGCTTTACTAATCTGCTTTGCAGGAGTCAGGATGTTATAAGCGAGGCCCAAAAAAGCAATAAAAGTAGCAGGAGCCAGGGTTTCATCTACCAATACCATATTCCCGCCAAACCAAAGGATGATCACAATAACAAAGATCCCCAGGAATTCACTGGTGGGAGAAGCAAGGTTCTGCCTGTTCAGCAAACTGTCCAGGATCCTTTTTAAACGATCTGTAGATTCTCTGAAACGGGCTCTGAATTTATCTTCCGCAGTAAAACCTTTCACGATTTTGAGACTGGAAAGGGTCTCTTCAACCAGGGAAAGGAAATACCCGTTCTCCTGTTGTGCCTGTTCTGATCTTCGTTTCAATTTTTTCCCAATAGCAGAGATTATAAACCCGGAAACAGGTAAGAAGATAAATACGAACAGGGTTAGTTTCGCACTCATTATGAGCATGGCAATAATCGTGAAGATAATGGTAAGCGGTTCCCGTACCACCAATTCCAGTATCGAAAGGAAAGAGACCTGCACTTCATTTACATCTGCCGTAATTCTGGAAATGGTGTCTCCTTTTCGCTTTTCTGAAAAGTAGGAGACCGGAAGCTCAAGGATCTTGTCATAAATGGCGTTCCTCACATCGCGCAACACTCCATTCCGAAGAAAGGTGATAAAGAATGCGGCCAGGTATCCAAAAAGGTTCTTCAGGAAGAACAATAAGACAACAATTCCGCAGATAAAGATGAGGGCCGATAACTCATCTTCGTTCACTCTTTGAGAAACCTCATAATTGAAACTTCCAATCACATAGTCCTTCACGTCTCTCCACCCGGTCCATTCGGGTGCCTCAACCACTCTTTTACTTTTGTCGAAGAGTACGTTGATAACTGGAATGAGTGCGAGAAATGAAAGCGTGCTGAACAGCGCAAACAGAATGTTACAAATAATATTGAGGATTGCGAACCTTTTGTATGGGATCGCAAACATCATAATCTTCTTGAAGTAATTCATGGGCGTGGCCTAGGCCAGTTTTAACTCAGATTTAATTGCGGCGATCTTTTCTGAAAGTTCCTGCTCCACCTTTTCGTGATCTTTTACAGAATCAAGAGGTGCATTGACGCTTATATAGAATTTGATCTTAGGTTCTGTTCCACTTGGACGCGCAGCGATCTTGGTTCCGTTTTCGGTGTAGTAAATTAATACATTTGATTTTGGAACTTTCAGCTCGGTGATCTCTGTTTCAGTTAACCCGTAGTTGAAAGATTTTGAACTCTGGTAATCTTCCACAAGTACCACTTTCTCACCGTTGATCTCAGTTAGCGGATTTTCCCTGAGGCTGATCATCATATTCCGGATCTGCTCTGCCCCGTCAATTCCTTTTTTGACAAGGGAAATAAGAGCTTCTTTGTAGAAGCCATACTTCACGTACAACTCGAGCATTTTTTCATAGAAAGAGATCCCATCGGCTTTCATCTGCGCTGCAATTTCACAGGCGAGCAGGGTAGAGGTCACAGCATCTTTATCGCGAACAAAATCGCCCACCATAAATCCGAAGCTTTCTTCACCACCTCCAATAAAATCAAGACCCGGATTATCTTTGATCATTTTTGCGATCCATTTGAATCCGGTGAGGCCTTCCTTGTATTCTACTCCATAATCTTGAACCAATATGCGCAGCATAGGGGTCGACACAATGGTGGAGCCTACAAATTCTTTACCTTTAATTTTACCTTCTTTTTTCCATTGTTCCAGCAAGAACCAGGTCATAACGAGCATGGTCTGGTTACCATTCAAAAGTGTCATTTCACCCTGGGTATTCCTTACCGCTACGCCAAGACGATCACAGTCAGGATCGGTACCAATCACGATATCTGCCTGTTCTTTTTCCGCTTTTTCGAGCGCCATTTTCAGGGCTTCCGGTTCTTCAGGGTTTGGAGATTTTACCGTTGGGAAATTTCCGTTAGGTTCTTTTTGTTCCTCAACAATGCTTAGATTGATATATCCTGCTTCATTAAGCACCTTTGGTATCATGGTGATAGAGGTGCCGTGGAGAGAGGTGAAAACGATCTTCAGGTTTTCTTTAGCTTCCTTCGGAGTGTCAAAACTGCCATTGGCAACAGAGGCTTTTGCAAAAGCTTCATCAACTTCCTCATCGATCATTACGATCCTTTCAGGTTTTGCTTCAAAGTTGATCTCATCATATTGTAGTTCAGCGATTTCAGCAACTATTTCAGAATCCTGAGGCGGCACTAATTGGCCTCCGTCTTTCCAATATACCTTATACCCGTTATATTCCGGCGGATTATGGCTCGCGGTTAAAACAATTCCGCAGTGACAATTCAGATATTTTACTGAGAAAGAAAGTTCCGGAGTGGGGCGCAGGTTTGAAAAAAGGTAAACCTGGATCCCGTTTGCCGAAAATACATCAGCCACCACCTGAGCAAGTTCTTTACTGTTGTTCCTGCAGTCATAAGCGATCACCACTTTTAGTTCGTCGCCCGGAAATTGCTTTTTTAGGTAGTTAGACAGGCCCTGGGTGTTCTTTCCAAGGGTATATTTGTTGATCTTGTTGGTTCCTACCCCCATGATACCGCGCATTCCGCCGGTACCAAATTCAAGATCTTTATAAAAGCTTTCCTTTAGTTCGTCAGGGTTCTTCTCTAGAAGTTCTTTAACTTCAGCACGTGTTTTCTCGTCAAAAGTTGGTTTTAACCAGGCTTCTGCTCTGCTCTCTATGTCGTAATAGCTCATGTAAATTCAATTTTTTCCAGCCACAAAAATAAGGATTTATGTGGGAAAGGGAATTAAAAGCGGCCGGTAGTTTCACTAATACGATACCTTTCCTTTTCCCTGCTGCTTCTAAGGATGAGTTCACCCAGAAATCCGGCGAGGAAAAGAAGGGTTCCTATTACCATGGTGGTGAGGGAGATGTAGAACCACGGGTTGTCAGTCACCAGTATATTAGGCATTCCGTGGTATAGCTTGTACAACTTGGAACCACCAATCCAGGCTGCAGCTAAAAATCCGAAGAAGAACATCAGGATTCCCAGGGCTCCGAAGAGGTGCATAGGCCGTTTTCCAAACTTTGACAGGAACCAGATGGTAATAAGGTCGAGAAATCCGTTGATGAATCTTTCGGCTCCAAATTTAGTTTTACCGTATTTTCGGGCCTGGTGCTGCACTACTTTTTCGTCTATTTTGGAATATCCGGCATTTTTTGCCAGTACAGGAATATACCGGTGCATTTCCCCGTACACATCAATATTCTTGACTACAGCTCTTCGGTAGGCTTTAAGTCCGCAGTTGAAATCGTGTAATTTAAGTCCGGAAGTCTTTCGGGCAGCGGCATTGAATAGTTTGGATGGCAGGTTCTTGGAAAGAACCGAATCATAGCGCTTCTTTTTCCAGCCCGAAATGAGGTCATATCCCTGTTTGATTATGAGGTCATAGAGTTCGGGGATCTCTTCAGGGTTGTCCTGCAGGTCTGCATCCATTGTGATAATGACATCGCCTTCGGCTTTATCAAAACCTACATGCAGGGCCTGGGACTTTCCGTAGTTTCGGTTGAACTTGATCCCTTTGACCATAGGGTCTTCCGCAGAAAGTTTTTTGATGATCTTCCAGGAGCCATCGGTACTGCCGTCATCTATAAAAATGATCTCATAGGAAAAAGAATTGGACCGCATCACCGATGCGATCCAATTATATAGTTCATTTAGAGACTCTTCCTCGTTAAGAAGGGGGATGACGATAGATAACTGCATAGTTTAAACCTTCTCCGGATTTCTTTCCTTAAAGATAAGGGCAATGATAAGGCCAATGATCAGGTAAAAACCAAGGCTATAGACGAATCTTTTGAGTTGGTTCCCTACAGAGAACTGATTGTTGTTCTGCATTTCGGCAAGGGCTTCATCAATACTGGCTTCTGGAGCACCGAAGTTTTCCATCATGGCGCGAGAGGCTTCCATGGTCTTTTCGGCAACTACTTCGGCGGCCTCGGGATCAATAACAGTGAACAGGAGAATACTAAAAACAGTAGCTATAAGCATTCCTACAAAAACGGTGACAAAATAAGCCGTAAAAGCGTTCTTGAAAGAAAAGTAACTGATCTTGTGTTTTTTTGCATTTCTTACTGCCAGGATAGATACCACCAGCAGTACTAAAAAACTTAAAATGCCAAACCACCATTTGGTGAAGAGATCAAGGCTGAAGGCGTAGGCCAATGCTGTGAGGAGGATCATGATCGCACCCAGGTACACACCATAGGTGGCGCCAATTGACTTAGGAGATTTTTCCATTTTTTCTATTTGGTTGGTTATATTCAATGGATAAGTAAACAAATATAGTAAAACGTTACATGTGAAGGGAAAAGTTATTAATTGAACTAAAAATATTAGTAGTGATAGTTGGAGTTATGTAAAAAATAATTAAATTTGCACCTCGAAAAAATTACAAGATTTTAAAGAATAAAGAGATGAAGCAGGGAATCCATCCGGAAAATTATAGACTGGTAGCGTTTAAAGACATGTCTAACGACGAAGTTTTTTTAACTAAATCTACCGCAAATACAAAAGAGACCATTGAGGTTGAAGGTAAGGAATATCCTTTAGTGAAGTTGGAGATCTCCAGGACTTCTCACCCTTTCTACACCGGTAAAGCCAAATTATTGGATACTGCCGGACGTATCGACAAATTCAAGAACAAATACGCGAAATTCAAAAAGTAATTTCCCGAAGATCTTATATTCTAAAGCCTCCCTTGTGGAGGCTTTTTTGTTTTAGAACCGCTGCTTTTCAAGATCCCTGTTCTAAATAATTCCCGATTTTCCTTGTACCTTTACGGTTTAAAGTTCTAACTAATGAATTACATACTCTTTGACGGTTCTGTAAGGAACCAGTTCCTGCCTTTTACCTATACCCGGCCGGTCGCCGATATGAGGATCGGGATCCTCACAATTCGCGAAAAATGGGAGAAATATCTCGATACTACCACTTCTACCATCACCGAAGATTATCTTTCAGAAAAGTGGCCAATGGTTGAAATGGAGGAAAATGTCATGATAAATGCCTCATTTTTGCCAACTCCGGAATTGGTGGAGCAGGTGAGGGAGTTAAAGGAAGGAGAGGCCATTTTTCATGATGAAGATGTGGTTGCTTTTTTCGCCTGCGAAGATCAGGATGTTGATTTTGACACGTGCACTTCGATCGAGCTGGAAGGAAAGGCTTTTAGAGTAGAGCATACCTGGGATATTTTCCGACTGAACGGAGAGGCTATAGAAGCCGATTTTCAATTGCTCACCCATGATAGGATAAGCCGTCCAATATCTTCTACTAACAGCCTTATTGCACCTGAAAATATCTTCATTGAAGAAGGGGCGAAGGTAGAATGCGCTATTTTAAATGCTTCTGAAGGTCCTATCTATATAGCTGCCGATGCCGAAGTTATGGAAGGAAGTATCGTTCGTGGTCCTTTCGCACTTTGTGAGCATGCCAGTCTCAAGCTGGGAGCAAAAATATATGGACCAACCACCGTGGGACCTCATAGTAAGGTTGGGGGAGAAGTCAACAATTCTGTCATTTTTGGATACTCCAATAAAGGTCATGATGGCTTTTTAGGAAATTCTGTTTTGGGTGAGTGGTGTAATTTGGGAGCAGATACCAATACTTCCAACCTCAAGAATAATTATGCCGAAGTCCGCCTTTGGGATTATGCTTCGGAAAGATTCGCGGCCACTGGTCTTCAGTTCTGCGGATTGATGATGGGCGATCACAGTAAATGTGGGATCAATACCATGTTCAATACCGGAACAGTAGTAGGCGTCAGTGCCAATATCTTTGGCGCCGGTTTTCCGCGGAATTTCATTCCCAGCTTTAGTTGGGGCGGAAGCGGGGGAACTACCACCTATAAGACCGATAAAGCTTTTGAGGTAGCCGAAAAAGTAATGGCGCGGCGTGACATTGAATTTTCAGAAGAAGACAAGGCTATTCTCGAACATGTCTTTGAGGCAACCAAAAAATATAGAAGGGATTAATTCTACTTCCATTCAAAAAATAAGGTCTCAAAAATGTCATTTATGAGACCTTATTTTTTAGAACATGAAAAAACTGAAAAAGGCAACAAAAAGTAGAAGTAGGAAAATTGCAACCGCATATAGTTTTTGTTGTCGTTTCTTATTTTCTAACTGTAATCTGTTTCGTATTTGCTGCAATTCTTCAGGAGAAGGGGTGCGATGACTTTTAACTCCGCTGATCGATTCTTTTCCGGTAAGGTGCTTTTCAGTCCTTCCCGAGTGATTGCGCCTGTTGTTTTTTAGACTAACAAGGGCACCAAAAGCACTTCCGAAGCTCATTTATTTAAAAGATTTCTGAACAAGATACTCAAAAATGGCATTTTTGAAGACCTTCCTAACATTCCGGTTCCGGTTTTATAAAACAAATTATAGTTGGTATCTTTGCAGCCTTCAAAATGTCATTTTTGGAGGCTAGTACTAACAATTTGAAATTCGGGCTTTTAGGTGGTGGATTTCAGGAAGGAGATACAATGCAAGATCAAAAGAAAGTAGCTTTTTATACGCTGGGTTGTAAACTGAATTTTTCAGAGACCTCTACCATTGCCAGAAGCTTCAAAAATGAAGGATTTCAACGGGTAGATTTTTCAGAGGCAGCAGATATCTACGTGATCAACACCTGTTCGGTGACCGATAATGCAGATAAGCGTTTTAAAACCATTGTAAAACACGCTCAAAAGGCCAATGAGAATGCCTTTATTATAGCAGTGGGTTGTTACGCGCAACTGAAGCCCGAAGAGCTTGCTGCAGTAGACGGGGTAGACCTCGTGCTGGGCGCTACAGAAAAATTCAAGATCACTAATTACCTGAATGATCTTTCCAAAAATGATATGGGGGAAGTGCATTCCTGCGAAATAGAAGAAGCCGACTTTTATGTGGGTTCTTATTCATTCGGGGATCGTACCCGCGCCTTTCTCAAAGTCCAGGATGGCTGTGACTACAAATGTACGTACTGTACCATCCCGTTGGCAAGAGGAATCTCGAGAAGTGATACTTTGGAAAATGTCCTGAACAATGCCAGAACCATCAGTGAAAAAGGGATCAAGGAGATCGTTCTTACCGGAGTAAACATTGGGGACTACGGCAAAGGAGAGTTCGGAAACAAAAAACACGAGCACACTTTTCTGGACCTTGTAAAAGCTCTCGACCGGGTAGAAGGGATCGAAAGACTCCGCATCTCATCCATAGAGCCGAACCTTCTGAAGAATGAGACGATCGACTTCGTATCCAAAAGTGAGACTTTTGTGCCGCATTTTCACATTCCGTTGCAAAGCGGTAGTAATGATATTCTAAAGGCGATGCGCCGCCGTTACCTTCGTGAACTTTATGTTGATCGTGTGGCCAGGATCAAACAGGTAATGCCAGATGCCTGTATTGGGGTGGATGTGATCGTTGGATTTCCGGGAGAAACTGATGAGCATTTCCTGGAGACCTATAAATTCCTGAATGACCTGGAGGTTTCATACCTGCACGTGTTTACTTATTCAGAAAGGGATAATACGATAGCTGCCGAAATGGGAGAGGTTGTTCCACTGAAGGTGAGGAAAAAAAGAAGTAAAATGCTGCGGGGACTTTCAGCCAAGAAACGCAGGGCTTTTTATGAATCCCAATTGGGAACGACAAGAACCGTTCTCTTTGAAGGAGAAAATAAAGAAGGTTATATCCATGGGTTCACCGAGAATTATGTCAAAGTTAAGACTCCGTGGAACCCTGAACTGGTAAATACCCTTCATCAGGTGGAATTAAAGAAAATAGATGAAGACGGCCTGGTGCGGTTTGAATATGTAAACGAACCGGCAGTACCTGCTTAGATATTAATACCTACGGGAAGCATGCTCTTATATTTGCGGCGGTGCTTCCGCATGAATTTTGCCACTGTTGGGCTGGTTGGCATTACGCTGATATTGCGGTCCTTGATGATCTCCAGTACTTGCTCAATAAACAGGTCCAAGTAACCTTTCTCGCGTAATTCGTCACTCATGATCAATTTGGTAAGAAAGATCTTCCGGTCTTGTTGAGCGTATTCGATCTTTACAAGTTCACCGTCAATTTCAGCTTCAAACTGTCTTAAGAACTCATTGTCGTTAATAGATAATTGAGTATTCATGGGTACTACAGGTATTTGTTTCTAAAAAGCATAATCAAAAAACCGGCCATAGTTGACCTTCACTTTTGAAGCACCATATCCAGAGCTCGTGTGGATTCGGATTTCTGAAGAGAAAATTTTTTCTGAAAAATTTATTGGAAGCCCTCAATTTTCCTTTAAATTTGAGCATAAAGTTAACGTTTTTGAGTGAATTTTCAGCTGAAGAAGCTGTAAAAAATGGAAGAGAGGCCCCTTATTCATGTGTATTGTATGCCAGGTTTGGCAGCAAATCCCACGATTTTCGAAAAAATTGAACTTCCCGGGGACCGGTTCCAGATCCACTGGTTAGACTGGATATTACCCAAACCCAAAGAAAGCCTGAGGGACTATTCTTCCAGGATGTGTAAAAGGGTAAAACATAAAGACCCTGTTTTAATAGGAGTGTCTTTTGGAGGAGTGGTAGTAGAGGAGATGGCGCAGTGCATCAAAGTCAAAAGGGTCATCATAATTTCCAGTGTCAAAACTGAAAAAGAACTTCCGCGAAGGATGCGATTGGCCAGGTTTACAGGTTTGTTTAAAATTCTGCCGACTTCCCTGGCGAGACACGTCGATGTATTTGAAAATATAGTGGTCGGTGATTTCGCGAAGAAACGTGTGAAACTGTACAAAAAATACCTTTCTATTACAGATACCCGGTATTTGGATTGGGCTATCGAAAAAATGGTGTGCTGGGACAGGAAAGAGCCTATTCCCGGGATCGTACATATACATGGAGATAAAGATGAGATCTTTCCGTATAAATATATTGACGGCTGTATCACCGTTCCGGGAGGTACTCATATCATGATCATCAATAGGTTTCGTTGGTTCAACGAACACCTGGAAGAGATAATTTTAACAGGAAAAATTAATAAAGAAGAAAAGAAAGACTAATTTTAATAACAAAGCTTGGGAAAATGAAAATGAGGAATGTTTTTTTGGTTGCTGGATTACTGGCTATATGTGGGTTGAGTATCAATGCGGTGCAGGATGCTCCCAGTGACGAGAACCAGGAAGGAAAGCTGATAAATGACTATAACGTCTATGCCCTGCCAATGCCTGAGGACCTGGAATTTGCGGGAGAACCGGTGCCGGTGGAGATCCCCGATATTTATGAGCGTATGGATAGGGAACTACTAGTAAACACATATTGGCAGTCTAATACTTTGTTGCTTTTAAAGAGGGCGAACAAATACTTTCCGGTTATAGAACCTATTTTAAAGGAAAAAGGGGTGCCGGATGATTTCAAATATCTTGCTGTTATTGAAAGCGGTTTGACTAATGCTGTTTCTCCGGCTGGAGCACGGGGTTTCTGGCAGATCATGGAAGCTACCGGAAAGGAGTATGGCCTTGAAATAAATGATAATGTTGATGAGCGTTATAATCTTGAAAAATCGACAAGAGTAGCTGCTGATTACCTGAAGAAATCAAAAGAAAGACTTGGCTCCTGGACATTGGCTGCCGCTGCATACAACGCCGGTAACTATGGAATTGATAAGCAACAGGAGAGGCAGGATGCCAATAATTATTATGATCTTTTACTGGGCGAAGAGACCGGCCGGTATGTGTTCAGAATTATGGCTCTGAAAGAAATAATGAATAATCCGAAAAAATACGGGTTCAACTACAGGCAAAAAGATCTGTATAAAGATGTGCCGTCTTACAAGGTGAAAGTGGATACGGCAGTGACCGATTTTGCTGATTTTGCCAAGAAGTTCGGAATTAATTACAAGATCCTGAAGATCCACAATCCATGGCTTCGGGAAACTCATTTGAATAATAAATCAAAAAAAGAATATTTAATAGAATTGCCTGAAAAAGGCTATTACACGGCTCCCAATTAATGCTGGAATACCTCGAAGAAAACATCTGGATTTCCCTACTGGTCTTAAACTATTTGATCGCTCTGGGCATAATAATGTTCATTGTGATGCACAACCGGAATCCAACAAAAACGATTGCCTTCATTCTGGCCCTGGTGGCTTTGCCGTTTATTGGTATTCTTATTTACATCTTCTTTGGGCAGGAATACCGGAAAACAAAATTTTATAAAAGGGAGGAGATCTATTCTCATGATCGCATTAAAAAATGGGAAAAAAAGTTCCTTCTTGAGAGGGATAAACTTAATGGGACCGATAATCCAATTTTCACGAAAAAGTCCAAAATAATTAATCTGCTTCAGAATAATCAGAAGACACCGGTTACCGTCAATAATAAAGTTAAGATCCTTTGGAACGGAAACAATAAGTTCAAATCCCTTTTTGAGGACCTAAAAAAAGCCGAAGACCATATTCATCTCGAATATTACATTTTTAATAGTGATGAGATCGGGACACAGTTGATCGATATTCTATGTGATAAAAGCAGAGAGGGAGTATCAGTCAAGGTAAGCTATGACTATCTGGGTAGCGAAATGAGTAATAAAGGTCTCAAGAAGATGAAAGAGGCCGGAGTGGAGGTGTGTTCTTTTCAGCCGGTGTGGTTCAAAAACCTTCACCGAAAGGTAAATTATAGAAACCACCGCAAAATTGTGGTGATCGATGGAAAGGTTGGTTACGTGGGGGGAATAAACATCTGTGATTTCTACCTCAATAAAGAAGATTCCGATTTCTTTTGGAGAGATACCCATTCCAGAATAGAAGGAGAAGCGGTGAAGGCCTTACAAACCCAGTTCTTATATACCTGGAATTTCCTGACGGAAGAAGAGATCGAGGTGAAGGATGAATACTATCCTGAGGTTGAGATTGATGCTAATGTTGCGGTACAGATTGCCGCCAGTGGGCCTGATACCGACTATCCGAATATTATGGAGGCGGTGCTTATGGCCATTAATACGGCCGACAAATACATCTATATAACCACCCCTTATTTTATCCCTAATGAGGAGATACTCACCGCTCTTTGTACCGCCAGCCGAAGTGGAGTGGAGGTGAAGATCATTATTCCGCGCAAAGGAGATTCCTGGGTCGCAAGGCATGCCACCAATTCATTTGTAGAACAAGTGTTGGAAAGCGGGGTGGAGATCTTTCACTACGAAAAAGGAATGGTCCATGCCAAGACCATGGTAATTGATGATTGTTTTGCTACCGTGGGCACGTGTAATATGGACCACAGGAGCTTTCTGCTAAACTTTGAGATTAACGCTTTGATCTATGATGAAGGCATAGCGGCTGAAATGCTAAAGCAATATTTAGCCGATCTGGAAGAGTGTTCCCCTAATTCCCTGGAACAATGGAGGCACCGTTCTCCTTTCCGGAAGATAAAAGAATCCTTCTGGAGGCTTTGGGCTCCACTGCTGTAATTTCTGAAAATTTAATTTGAATATTGCTTCTATTCAGAAGCAGTAGAGTACTGGCTGCTATCTTTAATAAGTAGCAGGGAAATTGCCTGTGAAAAGGAATCAAAGTTCAGGTTGAACGATTTCTCAAACTCGATCCCGTAAGGATGCGACACCTTTCGGCGAATATCTATAATTTCTTTATCCTTATTAAGAAGAAAGCTGGTTGGAAGTCCCAGGGAGTGTTTCATGGTTTTCACTACATACGGACTGTTGTTCTTAAGCTCATCAACATAGAAGATCTTGATGTTCTTGTGGTATTGTTTCGACAGGTCTTTTACCGTACTTCGTTTATCCCAGAAAAGCATTACAAAATCAACCTGCTCATGATATTTTTCAGCCAGTTTATTGAGCGCAGAAATTTCTCCGTCGGTAGAAACTACCCAGGAGGAATTGGTCATAAGGTATACCGGCTTTTTGAACTCATCCAGAGCTACTACCTCGTCTTTAAGATCTCTCACCTTGAAGTCATCCATGTGGCTGCCTTTAAGGCAGTAATTCACCAGGGAGTCGAATAAGAATTCTGCTCTTTCGGTATTTCTAAGGCGATAAGCTTTGTCGGCTTTTTCTTTGTATTTCGGAAGGTGGGTGGCGATGGCCTGTGAGAAGGAGACGGGGTCGTCCTGACCGTAAGTTGATACTACAAATAAAATGTTAAATAACAGTAGTAATTTACGCATTTACTAGGGGTGCAAATTCCCTGCAAATTTAAACAAAACCATTGTTCAGCTCAAATATTATCGGTCAACAACACAAATACTTGTTGAACTGCACAACGTTAAAATCAAATGGAATTATTATAATAAAAACAGAAGAAAATGTTAAGATCCTAGATCTTTTTCATCTGTTGTTTCATCATTCTTATCTGGTCTTCCAGCATATTGTGTTTATCCAGCTTTTTTGCTTCCTGCAGCAGCATTTGTGCTTCACGTTTTCTGCGTTTGGTCATGGCAATACCTGCAAGATTAAGTTTGGCCATTGCCAGATCCTGATCCATAGATAGTCCCAGCTTTACGGCTCTCTTAAAGAATTTTTCAGCCTGACTGATGTTGGTTTGAGAAACCATTAGTCCGTGCAGGTACCAGTAATAACCCTGCTGCTTTTGGGTAAGGGCTTTTTCCGGATCCTTGATCTTGTCGAGCCACTTTTTGGCTCCTTCAAAATCCTGCTTCCGAAGTTTTAGAAATGCCAGGAGGATCATTTCGTTCTTGTAATATAGGAATATAAAAATTCCTACCAGGAGTAGCACAAAGATGCCGTTTCCAATATTTCCTTCGGCAAATTGCCAAATTGAAACAATTAAAAGAATGCCGGCTATGATGAGTTTATAAATCTTATTGAACATTTTTATTGTAGTTTTGAAGGCCGCAAAGGTAACAAAAACAATTGAAAATTATTTCAAAATAGGGTTTGCGGGAGTAAAAACTCTTTGTATATTTGCCCGCAGTTTTGGGGAAAGGTCCTGGAGCTGATTTTTAAGCGATTTCAAAGAAGATTAAAGATAATTATCATGAAAAGAACGTTTCAACCATCAAAGAGGAAAAGAAAAAATAAGCACGGTTTCAGAGAACGTATGGCAAGTGTTAACGGGAGAAAAGTGCTTGCTCGAAGAAGAGCGAAGGGCAGAAAGAAATTATCGGTTTCCTCAGAGAACAGGCATAAGCACTAAATGATAATTAGCTTCGAAAATAATAAAGGTGTTACTTTTAAGAGTAACGCCTTTTTTTATACCCTATTGGTTCATATTTTTACATTCAATTCATAAAATTTCCAGATGCCTAAAAACAAAGATCTCAAGAGTATTTTAATTATCGGTTCTGGTCCGATCATCATCGGTCAGGCGTGTGAATTCGATTATTCAGGAACCCAGGCCCTCAGGTCCCTTCGGGAAGACGGGATAGAGACCGTTCTTATTAATTCCAATCCCGCGACCATCATGACCGACCCTTCCATGGCCGATCATGTGTACCTGAAACCGCTTACCACAAAATCTCTTGTCGAAATTCTAAAAGAACACCCGCAAATTGATGCTGTACTGCCTACAATGGGAGGGCAAACTGCCCTTAACCTTTGTATCGAAGCAGATGAAAAAGGAATATGGGAAGATTTTGGAGTAAAGATCATTGGAGTTGATATTGACGCCATAAACATTACTGAAGACAGGGAGAAGTTCAAGCAGCTCATGGGCAGAATAGGGGTGCCAGTGGCACCGGCCAGTACCGCTACTTCTTTCCTTCAGGGAAAAGAGATCGCACAGGAATTCGGATTTCCCCTGGTGATCAGGGCTTCCTTTACACTGGGAGGATCAGGTGCTTCCTTTGTACATACTGAAGACCAGTTTGATGAAATGCTCACCTACGGTCTTGAGGTATCCCCTATACACGAGGTCATGATTGATAAAGCCCTCTTAGGCTGGAAAGAGTATGAGCTTGAATTATTGAGGGATAAAAATGACAATGTGGTGATCATTTGTTCCATTGAGAACATGGATCCAATGGGAATCCACACCGGAGATTCTATTACAGTGGCTCCGGCAATGACCTTAAGCGATGTCACCTTCCAGAAGATGCGTGACCTCGCCATCAAAATGATGAGGAGTATCGGAGACTTTGCAGGTGGTTGTAACGTGCAGTTTGCCGTTAGCCCAGATGAGAAGGAAGATATCATTGCTGTTGAGATCAACCCGAGGGTTTCGAGGTCGTCAGCCCTGGCATCCAAGGCGACGGGATATCCTATTGCCAAGATCGCGGCCAAGCTTGCCATAGGTTATACGCTTGATGAGCTCGACAACCAGATCACCAAATCAACTTCGGCTTTATTTGAGCCTACTCTGGATTATGTGATCGTAAAGATACCTCGCTGGAACTTTGATAAATTCGAAGGCAGTGATCGTACTTTAGGTCTGCAAATGAAATCTGTAGGAGAGGTGATGGGAATTGGACGTTCCTTCCAGGAGGCCCTTCATAAGGCCACTCAATCACTGGAGATCAAGAGAAACGGACTCGGGGCTGACGGGAAAGGTTATACCAATTACGACCAGATCCTGGAGAAGTTGAAAAATCCTAGCTGGGATCGCGTTTTTGTGATCTATGATGCGATTCAACTTGGGATTACCCTTAACAGGATCCACGAAATCACGAAGATCGATATGTGGTTCCTCAAACAATACGAAGAACTATACGCTCTCGAAACCGAGATATCAAAATATACCTTAGACACCCTTCCAAGAGACCTGTTGCTGGAGGCCAAGCAAAAAGGATTTGCAGACAGACAGATCGCTTATATGCTGAAGTGCCTTGAGAGCCAGGTGCATAAGAAAAGGGAAGAAATGAACATTAACAGAGTCTATAAACTGGTAGATACCTGTGCTGCAGAATTCAAAGCCGAAACTCCTTATTATTATTCCACTTTTGAAGCGGAAATTGAAAAGGACGGCAAGCGATATGTCGAGAACGACAGTAAGACTACAGACAAGAAAAAGATCATTGTTCTTGGTTCCGGTCCAAACCGAATTGGCCAGGGAATCGAGTTCGATTACTGTTGTGTTCACGGGGTATTGGCTGCTTCGGAATGTGGGTATGAGACCATCATGATCAACTGTAACCCTGAAACGGTTTCAACTGACTTTGATGTGGCTGATAAACTATATTTTGAGCCGGTTTTCTGGGAACACATCTATGACATTATTCGCCACGAAAAACCTGAAGGGGTGATCGTACAGTTGGGAGGGCAAACAGCTCTTAAGCTGGCTGAAAAGCTGGACCGCTACGGAATCAAGATCATGGGAACCAGTTTCCAATCACTTGACCTTGCCGAGGACAGGGGGTCTTTCTCAACATTACTTCAGGAAAATGATATTCCATATCCTGAGTTTGGAGTGGCCGAAACGGCAGACGAAGCATTGGCGCTGGCTGATGAACTGGATTTTCCGATCCTTGTAAGGCCATCGTACGTGTTGGGTGGACAGGGAATGAAGATCGTGATCAATAAAAAAGATCTGGAAGAGACGGTAGTAGATCTGCTTCGTAAAATACCTAATAACAAACTCCTTTTAGATCATTATTTGGATGGAGCGATCGAGGCTGAAGCCGATGCTATCTGTGATGGAGAAACTGTGCAGATCATTGGTATCATGGAACACATTGAGCCTTGCGGAATCCATTCCGGAGACTCTAATGCGTTATTACCTCCATTCAACCTGGGAGACCTTGTTATCCAACAGATAAAAGACCATACTAAAAAGATCGCGCTGGCTCTGAATACAGTAGGGTTGATCAACATCCAGTTTGCGATCAAGGACGATAAGGTATATATTATTGAGGCCAACCCAAGGGCTTCGAGAACTGTTCCTTTTATCGCTAAAGCATACGGGCAACCTTATGTGAACTACGCAACGAAGGTGATGTTGGGTGCCAATAAAGTGACCGATTTTGAGTATAAAACTGACTTGAATGGTTATGCCATCAAGCAACCTGTTTTTTCTTTCAATAAATTCCCACATGTGAACAAACAACTGGGACCTGAAATGAAAAGTACGGGTGAAAGCATTCTCTTTATTGATAGTTTAAGAGATGATGTCTTTTACGAGTTGTACTCAAGGAGAAAAATGTATTTGACCAAATAGAATTAATAGGCTGTTTTTATCGGAACTTACTATTCTGGATCTTTTCAGAAGTTTGTTTTGCTGAAAACAGCCTTTTTTATTTTGAGGAATGAAAGAAATCGTAATGATCTGTGGCGGAGTGTATGGAGCTTTAGCTGTAATATTTGGGGCTTTTGGCGCGCATGGACTCAAAAAGCTGGTTCATCCGGAATTGCTGAAAAGCTTTGAGACAGGAGTGAAATATCAAATGTATCACGCTTTGATGCTCATCCTTGTCGGAGTGATCTTTCCCGTTTCAGGATATTCTCAAAACCTGATGGCCTGGTTCTTCATGCTTGGAACTTTTTTCTTTTCCTTCAGTATCTATGGACTCGTGCTGAGCTCTGCAAAGGGTTCAAAAATGGCATTTTTAGGACCTGTTACTCCCTTAGGAGGCCTTTTGCTGGTAATGGCCTGGGTTCTTTTTACCGTCAATATTATTGGCGGAAATTCCAGTATTCCTTTTTAAGCTCTTTCTTCCACAACTTTTTGTCGCTTGCTGTATTTTTCAGCAAAAACTGCGATCACCAGAAGTTGCAGAATGTGGTAAAGCATTATAGGAAGCAGAAAAATGGCATTTGTGGCACTATTTCCGAAGATGATCTTCACCATTACCGAACCATGTACGAGTGATTTTTTAGTTCCTGCGAATTTAGCAGTGATCTCATCTTCGGTTGAAAAACCTAAAAGTTGAGAGATCTTTCCTATTCCGAAGTAAACAATGAAAAAGAGCGTGATCACGATGAGAGCCAGCTTCACTAAGTCCTGTAAGGAAACTGTAGAAAATAGTTGAGCGGTGAAGGCGCCGCAAAAGCTGGAATAAACGATCAACACGATCACAGTCTTATCGAAAAAGCTGATCTTTGATTTATTCTTTCTTGCCAACTCCCCAAAAAACTTCTGCAGGAATAATCCGATGATCAAAGGTAAAAAGACCTGTACTACCAGTTTTTGAACCACATTCCCCAGTTGAAAATCATCAGAAGCTTTCAGAAAAATACTCATCCAGAGCGGAGTCACCACGATCCCGACAAGGCCTGAGAGACTGGCATTGAAGATCGCTGTGGGAATATTTCCTTTGGCCAATGAAACCATAACTACCGACGAACTTACCGTAGAAGGCAGGGCGCCAAGGAAGAACAATGCTATCCAAAGATCTGATCCACTACCACCCTCGAATAAAGGAAGGCAGGCGAGGACAAGAAGCGGGAATAGCACAAAGGTGCTTAACTGAATGAGGATATGGGCCTTATAGTTGTAGATCCCCAGCTTGAATTCTGCGGGGGACAACTTTAGACCGTAAAAGAAAAAAATGAGTCCGATACCAATATCGGTGATGGTTTTAAGAGGAAATAATTCAGGCCCATTCGGCAGGAACCAGGCCAGTAGAATGGCGAAAAGCAGGGCGGCAATAAATCCGTTAAACTTCAATTACTGCTCAATTTTGACGTTGTAGGTTTCCACGATATACAGGTGCTCTTCAGAAACAAAGTCGGTTTCATGGAATTCCCGGCTACGCACCTTTTTATTATCGTAGCGTTTTATGCTTTTGGCAAAGCGTCGAATGTCATCTTTGGTTTTAAGAATGAGGCCCGGGACTTTAACTGAATTTCCATCACTGTCCTTGGCTACCATTGTAAAATAGGAAGAATTACAATGTTTGACCTCCCCCGTCTGAATATTTTCGGCCTCCACGCGAATTCCGATCAACATGGAGCTCTTCCCCACAAAATTCACGGAGGCTTTCATAGTCACCAATTCTCCTATCTCAATTGGGTTCAGGAAATCGACTGTATCGACGCTGGCTGTCACGCAATAAACTCCGGAATGTTTCGAAGCGCAGGCAAAAGCGATCTGGTCCAAAAGCGAAAGCACATAACCTCCATGTATCTTTCCGTTGAAATTGGAATGGGAGGGAAGCATAAGTTCAGAAATAGTTACCTGTGATTCGGCTATGGCTTTAAAATCCTTTTGCATAAAATTTATTTTTGAGTTCTGGAGATTATAGATTCTTGTAGAGAGTGTTCATGAATTCTTCAACTTTTGATGGTTCCAGCCAACGCGTCACCACGACCAAATTCTTTTTGCGGTCAATAATGATGAAATTCCCACCAAATCCTGCGGCATAAAATACATCTTCCGGAATATTCTTCCAGTTACGGTCCCCTTTTGAATTTAACCACCACATAAAACCGTAGTTTGGATTAGGTTGTGATGGAACCAATGCATCCTTAATAACTTCTTCGGAAAGTAACTGTTTCCCGTTCCAGTTTCCGTTGTTCATGAACAGGAGCCCAAAGCGGGCCATATCCCGGGTATTGATGAACATTCCCCCGCCTGAATGTCCGCCGCCACTTACCGACTGCATTGTAAGTCCGTCGATAGTGACCCACGAATTCTCATAGCCATACCAGCGCCAGGTCGTGGAAGCGCCAATAGGGTCCATGATGTTCTCTTTTAATACCTGCGGAAGGGGTTTTCTAAAGACATTCAAAAGCGAATATGCCAGTACATTCACCCGCACATCGTTGTATTTGAAATGGGAACCGGGCACATACAATTTTCTCGCCCGCCATTCATCTATGTTTTGTTCTGAAGAAGGACGATCTGCCCAGTCAAAGCCGCCCCAAAGTTGTCCGCTCCAGTCAGAATTCTGTTGCAGCAGGTGCTTCCAGGTGATCTGGCTGTTGTGTTCCCCTTCAAAAGTGTCATCCCAGACATACTTTTCCACCCTGTCATCCACATCATTTATCAGTCCCTTGTCAAGCGCAAGCAGAGCAGTAGTGGAAAGAAAACTTTTGGTAACGCTGAAGGTCATATCCACCCGATCTATGTCACCCCATTTTGCCACAATATATCCGTTCTTTAAGATCATTCCGGCAGGGCCGCCCCGGCGTTTGGTAGGTCCCTGAAGTTCGTGGTAGGGTTCCTGTATGAAACCTTTGAGGATGGCCTGTCGCAGGTCTCGTGATTCAGAATATTCATTATTCTTTGTAAACTCAATGGCTTCCGAAAGGTCCAGGTTGAATTCAGCAGCCGGCTTTTCCTGCCATTTGTCTTCCGAAGGAAAATAGATCTTTTGCGCAGAAATCTGAAGTGTAAAACAAAAGAGGAGCAGGCTTAAAAATGGAGTGGAAACTTTTTTCATGTTATTCTGAAATTTGATCTTCAAGTATTTCTTCGTCAGATTCTGCTCTGGAAAGCAGTTTTTGGTCCAGTTGTTTGCTTGCTTTGGCACCTAGTTTCTTCAGTTTTTCAACTCTTCTTAGCAAATTACCTTTTCCGGTTAATTTTTTCATGGCACCCTCATAGCTGTTTTGAACAGTTCCCAGTTGCCGGCCCACCTTCAGAAGTTCTTCTGTTAGGTTTGTAAAAGCATCGTACAGAGCACCGGCCTGTGTGGCAATGTCGATGGCATTCTGTTTTTGTTTTTCATTCTGCCACATACTGTCGATGGTCTTGAGGACAGCGAGCAGAGTAGTAGGAGTGACTATAATGATATTCTTTTCAAACGCATCAGAATACAGGGCCGGATGTTTTTGGGAAGCGCTGGCGAAAGCCGCTTCAATTGGGATGAACAACAGAACGAAATCAGGGCTATCCATCTGGTAAAGAGAATGATAGTTCTTGTTGCTCAGTTCCTCAACCCGATCTTTTACCGCCCTCAGGTGCAGCTTCAGGAGCTGATCCTTTTCGGCTTCCTCTTCTGCATTGCAATAACGTTCATAAGCATTCAGCGAAACTTTTGAGTCTACTATCAGTCGTTTCTCTCCCGGCAGATGTATGATCACATCGGGACGCACTCTTTTCCCTTCTTCCGAAGTGAAACTTTGTTGAGTGAAATATTCGTGATCCTTTCGAAGTCCACTTTTTTCCAGCACACTTTCCAGGATCATTTCTCCCCAATTTCCCTGTTTTTGAGTATCTCCCTTTAAAGCCCGGGTGAGGTTAGTGGCTTCCTCGCTTATTTTGATGTTCTGTTCGCTCAGCATCTGCAATTGCTTACCTAACTCTGCATTTCTTTCAATAAAGTCATTGGAATTTTTCTCTACTTTTTCTTCGAAGCTTTTGATCTTTTGCTGAAGCGGATCCAGTATATTCTGAATGTTCTCTTTATTAAGGCTGGTGAATTTTTCTGATTTCTGCTCCAGGATCTTGTTCGCCAGGTTCTCGAATTCTTTGCTGAACTTCTCCTGAAGTTTTTCAAGCTCAGCTTTCTGCTCTGTCAGCTTTTCCTGCAGATTTTCATTTTCGGAAGCCTTGCGGGTAAGCTCGGTTCGCAAACTGTCCTTTTCCTTTCTGATAGTTTCCCGTTCTTCGCAAGCTGCTTTATACTGTTTTTCTGCATCCTGTTTCAGCTCAAACATTAGTTGCTTTGTATTTTCCCGGAAATCTTCAAATTGAAGGTTTAGCTGATGGTTTCGTTCCTCAAGGGTATTTTTTACTCCCTTACTTTTAAAATTTGAGAAGAGATATCCCAGAATAGCTCCAAAAATGGCAGCTGCGAATGCTATTCCCAGCAGAGTAAATTCATTCATAGAAGAAGGATTTTCTCAAAGATACTCTTTTCAGGATTTTATTCTAAAGGATTGAGTAGCGGAATCAAAAACAATAAGATCAGAAGGGAAGATGTCGTCAAAAGCCCCTTTTTGGATCAGCTCCTGCGGACTTCCCTGTACCAATTGACCCTTTTTCATGAGCACCAGTTTGTCACAAAGTTGGAGGGCAAGGTTGATCTCATGTGTCGCAAAAACAATTGCTTTTTTAGTCTGCTGGCTTAATTGCTTCAGCAACTTCAATACCTGTGCCTTGTGGTACATGTCCAAATGGGAGGTAGGTTCATCGAGGATCATGATCGGAGTGTCTTGTGCAAGTGCCCTTGCGATAAGCGTTTTTTGAAGTTGTCCGTCACTTAATTCGTAGCATTTTTTATGCTGTAGCTCCTGGATATTTACCAGTTCCAGTGCTTGTTTTACTTTTTTTCGGTCTTCAGGAGTCAGCGTACCTATCCAATTGGTATAGGGTTGGCGGCCAAGCGCTACCAACTCGGCTACGCTGAGGTTCTTGGAGAGCGGTTGTTCCGTGAGCACCAAACTGATCAATTCCGCCAGTTTTTCTGAAGGTATATTGTTTCGGTCTATAGAATTAATAAAGATCTTTCCGGAAAGCTGTGGCTGCACTCCGCTGAGCGTTCTCAGGAAAGTAGATTTTCCCACCCCGTTTACTCCTATCACGGCTAGCAATTCCCCTTCTTTGACTTCAATATTGATACCTGAAGCGATCAGCGTTTCGTGCTGCTTTTTCCTGTATCCGATCTCAAGATCTTCGGTGCGAATAATGATATGTGGATCTTTAGTTTCTATAGTTAAAAAAGGAATTTTCGTTTTCGTACCAGCAACCAGATCACCACCGGTGCACCAATGAGCGAAGTGATCGCGTTAATGGGTAAGGTGAATTCGCTTCCGGGTAGTTGTGCCACAATATCACATAGCAACATAAGCAAGGCTCCTCCCAGGATCACTGCGGGTAAAAGTACGCGGTGGTCGTTCACAGGGATCACTTGCCGTATTAAATGCGGAACCGCCAGACCAACAAATGCAATAGGACCTGCAAAGGCCGTTATGCTTCCGGCAAGCAGGCTGGTGGCGACTATCAATAGAGTTCGGTTCCTGCCAATATGCATTCCTAAACTTTTGGCGTATTGTTCTCCCAGCAGCAGGGAATTTAAATTTTTAATGCTGAAGACTGCAATGGCAGTACCGAGGAGCCAGAAGATGAACAGTATGCCCAGTTCGCTCCAGGTGAGATCTCCCACGCTTCCGTAGGACCAGAAAACAAATTGTTGCAACTGCGCGGCCGGGCTAAAATATGCCAGCACGCTGACCACTGCTGAGGTAAGGCTGGCGAACATAAGCCCGATGATCAGGATAGCCATAGTATCCTTAAGCCTTATAGAAGCCAGGATCACTGCCAGTAGCACCAGTAAACTTCCCAGGCTGGAGGCAATTACCAGTCCCCAACTGGAAAAAACGACTGAAGATACCATTCCTCCAAAAAGCCCGGCACCCATTAACACAAGGGCAACACCCAAACTTGCGCCACTGCTCAAACCCAGCACGTAAGGGCCTGCCAAAGGATTTCTGAACATGGTTTGCATAAGCATACCGCTAACTGCCAAACCCGATCCGGCCAAAACGGCTGTAAGCGCCTTCGGAATGCGATAGTTCATGATAATATATTGCCAGCTTTCGCGGCTGCCTTCCGAAGTAAAGATGGCGGCAACCACTTCCCTGAATGGTATGTCAACAGAACCAAGGCTAATATTTAAAAACCAGATCCCAACTGTTATGATAAACAGTATCAGAAGGCTGATTCTATAGGTGCCGTGGCTTTGCAATTATTCGAGTGGTTTATAAAAGGTCGTTTGGTAATCAGCAAGAAGGTCAGGGTGAAAAATGGAGATCAGGTCCTTTAGCACCAGATCTGGCCGGTTAGGAGCGAGTTCGTAAAAGATAACTCCTCCGGTTTCCCCTTTTTCACTACTGAAGGTAAAGACATTCCCGTTTTTAAATGCTTTGAATTCCTCGTAATGTGGGGAAGCACTCTTCATATCTGCATAAGAGACGAATTGCGCGGGACCGACCCAATAGTCAGCATTGGCTGCCTCAGCCAGAACCGATTCCAAAGAAAGGGAAAGACTTCCGGTACCCTCAGAGTCAGCAAACACAAATTGAGCATTGGCATCGTCAATAAATCTGGCCTGCCAACTCTCTCCCGCGGGCAGATACCACTGGTCTTTATACATAGCGCCTGCAAGTACGGTTGGTTTTTCGGAAGCTTGCCTGGCAAGTTCCTTTGCCTCCAGATAGTCAGTTTCTACCTGCTCAAAAAAGGCAATTGCCTGTTTTGTTTTTCCGAAGAAGGCACCAAAGAATTTTATCCATTCAGCTTTTCCCAAAGGTGAACTTTCAGTCCAGTCGGCATTAAAGACTACCGGAATTCCGCTTTTTTGAATGGTAGTGAGGCTTTTATTACTTCCGTCAATAGAAAAACCGATAATTACATCGGGCTGAAGAGCCAAAAGTGTTTCGGTATTAAGAGCTTCATTTTTTCCTATTTCCTGCACCTTACCTTCAGAGATCCTTTCCCGAACGGCTTCCGAAGAGATATAATCGAGACCAGGAAAGCCAATGAGGGCATTTACCTCGTTTAAGACTTCCAGAGAAGGGATGTGAGTGGTAGAGGTCACCACGATCTTTTTTACCGGAATTTCAACTTTTTGATCGTACTCCAGATCCACAGGAACTTCAGCGTTCTCTTCGGCCAAAAGATAGCGATAGGCCTTTTCAGCATTCGGCCAGGGATTTTCAACTGTTATCAGCTTGTAACCATCATATTCCGTAATGGATAATCCGGAAGCGTATTTAATTTCCACCTCAGAAAATTCAGCAGAAGGGGACGATTTTTTCTCCTGGTTTTCGGTCTTACAACCCATTAAAGAGCAGAAAAGAAATAGGAATATGTAGGAATATTGTCTCATTTGTGCATCAAAAGTAAGATTATTTAGATTTTCTGAAGCCGGATAAATTGAAATGTTTATTTTCGTCCTGAAATTTTGGTTCGGCCGTTAGTTGATAATTTCAGCAACACAAGACGCCGATTAAAAGGGAATCAGGGAAAGATCTGAAATGCTGAGTGCGAAGTTAGAAGTACAAAGTATTAGATCTTTCAACAGAAGTTAGTTAGTAGTGCAGTAAGAGGAAACTTTTTACTTCGTCCTTCTTAGATCTAACTTTTATAAGCCTGAGCTGTTCCCGCAACTGTAAGCTTAGTCCTGATGTATATCAGGATGCCTTTGTACACTTCAAACCACTGTCCTTCGGGATGGGAAGGTAAACAAAAGGACGCGAGCCAGGAGACCTGCCAAAAGCAACTATTAAAACCTTTGGCTTTCGGGAAAAAAGCCGGCGGAAGATGAAAAAAGCTGGTTTCTACTTTCTGTTCCTATTTCTGCTGAATGCCCCATTATTTGGGCAGCAGGATTCTATCCATCAACTCGATGAAGTGGTGCTTGGCGATGTACGCCTGTACCAGAATTCCCGTGGCAACCGCCTGCAAGTGCTACAGGATTCCGTATTGGAAAAGAATGAACCCTTCTTAGGTTCGGTACTCAAGTTCAATTCACCTATTTATTTCAGGGAAAATGGTCCCGGTATGGTGTCTTCGGCAAGTTTTCGGGGCACTTCGGCCTCCCAGACCGCTGTGATCTGGAATGGGATCAATATAAATTCCCAATTTACCGGCCAGACAGATTTTAATACCCTGCTCACTTCGGGCTATAATAATGTGGTGGTGAGGTCTGGAGGAGGAAGCGTACTTTACGGAAGCGGAGCCATAGGAGGCAGTGTTCACCTCAATAACAGGTTTCAATTTGATAAAGGTTTTGACCATAAGTTGCAATTCAAGTATGGCAGTTTTGAAACCTTCTTCGGGAATTTTCGGTCTGAATTTTCTTCAGAAAACATCAGTCTTCAGCTCAATATCAGCAGGCAAAGCAGTGAAAATGATTATCCGTATTTAGGAACCGGAAAGGAAAATATTAACGGGGATTATAGAAACACAGGAGTCAGCGCCGCTGTTGCCCAAATTATTAACAGCCGGAATATCATCAAACTCTTTACCGATTACTATTTCGGAGACAGAGGTTTTTCCGGGACCTTGACCGCTCTTTCGAGCAGTAAGTATCAGGATGTGAACAGCCGGAATCTTTTGGAATGGCAGGGCTTCTTCGGAAATGTGACCAGTAATTTACGACTGGCTTACCTGGACGAAACCTACCGTTATTACGAAAACCGAAATTCTGACGATCATACCTTCGGAAGGGCAAAAACAGGAATTGCTAAGATCGATCTGAAATACAGTCTCAACGATGAGATGAGCCTGACCGGACTTGCCGATTTCAATTTTTCGGAAGGAGAAGGGACGAGCATTGGCGACAAATTCCGAAGAACGGGTTCAGCAGGCGTGTTGTTCTCACATGAACTCGAACGTTTCAATTATGAACTCAGCTTGCGGAAGGAATTCAGTGAAAAATACAATTCTCCGATTCTTTTTTCAGTAAGCAGTGGGTATGAGGTGAACGACCACTACGGAATGGTCTTTAACTTCTCCCGCAACTACAGGATCCCAACTCTAAATGACCTTTTTTGGTATGCAGGCGGCAATGACCGGCTAAGACCAGAAACTTCCCTGCAAGCAGAATTTGGCCAAAATTTCCACTTATTTGATGTTGATCTGGGAATAACAGTTTATTGGATCAAAATTGATGACCTGCTGCGATGGGTGCCACAACAAAACGGCCAATGGAGACCTGAAAATACGAAGAGTGCCAGGAGCTATGGCGCAGAGGCTCTGGCCGAATGGCAGCAAAGTTTTGGTGAGCACCATCTAAATATTTCAGGAACCTATGCCTTTACCCGGTCACAGGATCTGGAGACCAAAAATCAATTGATCTATGTGCCCCGGCACAAAGTTACAGCGGCTGCAGGTTATGGAATAAGAAGATTTTCTGCCTGGTATCAGTTTCTCTACAATGGAAGTGTGTATACCTCTTCAGACAATAATTATTCTTTGAGTGACTATACTGTTTCGAACCTTGGATTGGAGTACGATCTTTTGAAGAACCGGGAACTTAACCTGGGCGTTGAGCTAAGAAATATTTGGAATACC
Source organism: Salinimicrobium soli (assembly GCF_048323655.1). Taxonomy (NCBI): domain Bacteria; kingdom Pseudomonadati; phylum Bacteroidota; class Flavobacteriia; order Flavobacteriales; family Flavobacteriaceae; genus Salinimicrobium; species Salinimicrobium soli. The sequence continues at coordinate 85,874 of NZ_JBLUWW010000003.1, forward strand.
AACTATCAAAGTCTGCCCGGGCGACCTATGCCGGGAAGGGCTATTTATACCTCTCTAACCTATAAACTGTGATTATGAAAATTAAATTTTTACCGGTACTTCTTGTTTTGGGAGCCTTTCTTGCTTCCTGTTCCTCTGAAGAAATTATTAAAGAGCCGGCGCCAGACGGGGCTTATGCTGATGGATTTTTTGTCTTAAATGAGGGAAACTTTCTTTCCGGAAATGCTTCTGTGAGCTTTATTGAAAATTCCGGAGAAGTTAGCCACTCGATCTTCAAAAATGCCAATTCCGGAGCAGATTTGGGAGATACTGCAACAGATCTTCAGTTCTATGAGGATTACGCTTTTATTGTGGTCAATGTTTCGAATAAGATCGAGGTAGTTGACCGCTATACATTTGAGAGCGTCGCAACCATTGATAATGGGCTGGCAAATCCGCGGAAGATCAGCTTTTCCAATGGCACTGCTTATGTGACCAATTGGGGAGATGCTTCAGATCCGGGGGATGATTTTATCACTGTCTTTGATGCCGAAACTTTTCAGCAGAGCCAGATAGTGCCCGTGGCGGAAGGCCCTGAGAATATGTTGGTTGAAAATTCAAGGCTTTTTATTGTACACCTCGGCGGCTGGGGTTTCAACAATATAATAACGGTCATCAATACGGCCACTAATGAGCTCGAAAAAACAATAGAAGTAGGAGATCTCCCCAATTCTATGGTGGTCGAAAATGGCTTTTTATGGGTTGTTTCATCGGGACTGCCATTTTATGCTGAAGGAGGAGAAACTAATGGAAAGATTTCCAAAATAAATTTGACAAGTCTTGAAGTGGCAACAGAATTTGAAGTGCAGGGTCATCCATCTTATTTGGTGAATGGCGGAGGAATACTCTACTACACCGTTGACAATAGTGTATTTTCTTTTTCACCTGCTGGAGAAAGTCTGTCAGAAACACCTTTTTTGGAACTAGAGGAAGTGAGTGTTTTGTACGGTTTTTCGGTGAAGGATAACCTGATCTATGCTACTTCAGCAAACGCCGATTTTACAGGAGATGGTAAACTTTTAATTTATAACAGCCTCAAAAATTTTGAGCTACAAACGTTCACCACAGGAATTAATCCGAATGGTATCTTCTTCCAATAAGAGCAAAAATGGAGGCACAAAAAATCCCGCAGCTGCGGGATTTTTTAGTTTTATGAACTTAAGAAATTAATCTTTGATCTTTATTTCTTCCGGAAGTTTCTCCAGATACATTTTGTTAAAGGTAGGATCAAACATTTTACTTTCTCCAAGGAACTTAAATTCGCTCGCGGCTTGTTTTGTAGCTGTAGATAATTCCCCCTGGCTATAACCTAAAATATTATTAATGGCAGCTTTAAAGAATCTTTCTTCAGGATCGCCCAGAACACCATAGTTACCAAGATCTTCCTCCACATAAATATCGGGTGTAAGTCCGTCAACGAAATCTGATCTTCCATTGGCATTGGCATATTTGAATATGAGTGGCAGGAGTGCGTATTTATGGTTTGGATTTACATGCACCTGCCCCTGATCATTGGTTTTACTCAAATTAGGAGAGTCGTAAATAGGAGCGGATGCCTGGAATTTTCCATGCGTATTTTCTCCGATATGAATAACATCAATATAAGCTTCAAGGGTATTCATCACCAGCTCACTGGCCGAGGCAGAACTATAGGTTGCCAGAACATATACTTGTGAAAGATTAAGGCTGTTTATCTGTTCGCCGGTTCTTATTCTGTTATCAAACCTGGTAATATAACTTTCTTCGGGCCATGCATTCTGGTACTTTTCATTCCATTGTTCCCGTAGAGCGACCTGGCCCTCAAACTGCCCGGTGATCATGCTTGCAAGATCTATGGCTGTTTCCACATATCCTCCGCCATTGTAACGAAGGTCTAATACAAGGTCTGTTACCCCCTGGGCTTTGAAGTCGCCGAACACGGCATTTAACTGGGTGTCATATTCCGGGGTCCCATAAAAACCATTGTATTTTAAATATCCTATGGTGCGGCCTTCTCTTTGGATGACATTGGTGGTGAAAATGGGATTTTCTGAATATTCCTGTCCGGTGAGGGAAACGGTTTGTTCCGTCATTTCAATATTTCCGTTGACAATCCGGCCGACATTTATTGTATAGCTTTCTCCTGAAAACAATAGGTCCCGGTAATTACTATCTGAGATCTGGACTCCGTTAACCTCGGTGAAAATATCGCCTCTTTTTAGTCCCTGTGCTTCCGCAGAAGTGCCTGGTAGCACGTACCTGATAAAGCCAAAACGGTCATTGGTTCCGCTAATCCTTCCTAACCCGTAATTCATACCGTTGGATTCATCGATTCCAACCAGGAGATTCTCCAGTCTTTCGTAATTATCAATAATAAGGCTAAAGCGATCTTGATCTGAAACCAGGTCGTAAAAAAGGCCTTCGGGAGTATCAAAGGAAGCTAAATAGGTCTCTTTAGCCGCTTTACTTGCAAAATATGCATCTGCCAATTGAGGCACATCGGCTTTATAAAGGTAAATTTCATTCATGGCTCCATAAATGAACTTCTCAATTTCAAGATTAGAAGTTTCATTATTGCCGGTCTCTCCTCCTGTGGAAGGATTAAGAACTGTATCATCCTCTTTGGAGCAGGATCCAAGTAAGAGGCTGACAAACAGAAAATGGATAAAAAATTTCTTCATTTATGTAGGGTTTTTTAGAATACCCCACGCCTCATTCTACCGGGTTAAGAAAAATCTCAGGTAGGGGCTGAGAGGTATACATTCTTTGATACATTTTATCGTGCATTCCGCTTTCTCCAATCAGTTTTTTAAACATAGCTGAACTTGGCTGAAAATCCTGAGGGGCGCCAAGTATATCATTCAGTGCGGCATGCAACAGTGGTTCATTAATATCACCAATTATGCCAAGATCTTGCAGGCTTTCAGCGATCTCGATGTCTGGCGTCAACCCGTCCTGGTAATCTGTAAAGCCTACTTTATTAAGGGTCTTATAGATCAACGGTTGAATAGCATATCTGTGAGCGAGGGAAGCTCCTCTTCGACCAAAATCAGGAGAATCATAAAGGGTTCTGGAGGCCTGGAATTTCCCGGTGGTATTTTCTCCTACCTGTATTACATTGATGTAAGGATTAAGCCCGTTGATCAAAAGCTCGCTGGCAGAGGCGGTTCTCAACGTAGTGATCACATACACTTCATTTAGGCCCAAACTATTAATGGTATTGCCATTACTGATAGTGTTGTTAAAGTTATGGACCAGGGATCCCGGGGCATTTTCCTGAAGATAGTTCTGGTATTGGTCATTCCATTGTTCGGTAAAGAAAACCTGCCCGTTGAACTGGCCGGTGATCATACTGCCGAGATCTACTGCTGTTTCTACTGAGCCGCCCGGATTATACCTCAGGTCGACCACGAGGTGAGAAATACCTTCAGCTTTGAACATGGCAAAGGTCTCATTAAGTACGGCATCAAAAGTACCTGTGAATCCGGTATAAAAAAGATAACCCACTTTGCCTTGGTCCGTTGGGATCGTTTTTGCAAGGAATACCGGATTTTTGGTGTACTCTTCTTTTACAAGGGTGATAGTCTCTCCTGTTGACACAATTTCACTTCCGTTTAATTCCGCAAGGCCAATAGTGTAAGTATTGGGTTCGAGCAAACGGGAAAAATTTTCGACGTTTAATTGTACGCCGTCAACAGTATTGAAAAGCATTCCTCTTTGCACTCCTTCAGCTTCTGCGGAAGTATTTGGAAGCACATAACGCACATAGCCCAAAACATCTTCAGAGGTTTCAGTATATCTTCGCAGACCGTACTCCATTCCGTTAGAAACCCTTATTCCGTCCAGAGATTTTTCCAGTTCTACATAATCGGTCACCAGGAAACTGAATTCATCTTCTTCCCGGGCTACTAATCCGTTGTAAAAAAGATCTTCAGGACTGGAAAAAGTTTTCAGAAAATCGTTCAGATCCTCTTGAGAGCTGAAGGCGTCATCAGCTAATTCGGGAACTTCCGCTTTGTATAAATAGATATTATTCATCCCCCTCCATATAAAATTCTTTATTTCTAACGAACTTGCCGGGCGAATGACGTCATCAAGATCATCATAACAACCCACCAAAAATGCAGAAATGACCAGGCTTAAAAAGAGGGGTTTCAAAGATTTCATAGCTTTATCTTTTGTGAAGATTCATTAAAAATAGTCCTTCTGAAGAAAATTTGAAATTAATTGGTAACAAATTTGTTTGTTAACCGTCGTAATGTAAAGAGGCCTTAAAAAGCCTAACACTAACCAAGGAATGAAACAGCATACTTTCATAGATCTTATGAAACCCGTTCAGGATAAAATGTACCGCCTGGCACTGAGGTTACTGGTCTCTAAAGAAGCAGCAGAGGATGCAACTCAGGAAGTGATGTTGAAACTCTGGAGCCGGAAGAAAACCTTAAGTTCTTATAACAACCTGGAAGCTTTTGCAATGACAGTCACTAAGAATTACTGTCTGGACCAGCTAAAGTTGAAACAGAACAATAATTTGAGGATCGTTCACAGCAATTATGACAGTGGCGAGACTTCTCTCCAGCGAAAAGTAGAAGTTCAGGATGATCTTAATTGGGTACAGAAAATTATTGAAGAGCTTCCTGAGCAGCAAAAGATACTGATCCAGTTGCGTGAAGTGGAACAGTATGAATACGAAGAGATTGCGAAAATGACAGATATGAAGGAAACGGCCATAAGAGTTGCTCTTAGCCGGGCCCGAAAAAAGATTAAAGAAGAAATGATAAAAAGACACCGCTATGGACTTAAAAGTAATTGAAAGCTTACTGGAGAAGTATCTCAATGCAGAGACCTCTCTTAAAGAAGAAGAAAAGCTTAGAGCTTATTTCTCTTCTGGCCAGGTGGCTCCCCATCTACAGGAATACTCACCCATGTTCAGCTATTTCAGCAGGGCAAAAGAGGAAAAATATTCCGGAAAGGTTGCCTACAAACCTGGTAAAAGGAAAGTGTATTCATGGGTAGCCGTTGCAGCCTCTATCATGATCCTGCTGGGTGTGGTAGCCCAAAAGGAGAGCCAGGTAAGCGAATTTGGCACCTATGAAGATCCCGAACTTGCAATGCAAAAGACCCGGGAAGCACTACAAATGGTTTCCATGTATATGAATGATGGAACCGAAGATCTAAGTTACCTACAGGAATTTAATACTACTACAGATAAAATTGTTCAAAACCCTTAAAAAAAATAAAATGAAAAAGTTAACCTTTGCCCTATTGGCCCTAATGTTCCTGCCTTTTATATCGGGTGCTCAAAATTTGGATAAGTACGAGGATATGAAGGAAGTGGACGCCGTAGTAATTACAAGCAAAATGTTTAAATTACTCACCAAGATCGACCTGAATGCTGACGATCCTGAAACTCAGGCATATATTGACCTTATTGAGAACCTTCAGGAAATGAAAGTTTTCTCAACACGAGAAGAAAAAGTGCGGCAGCAAATGGCCAGTGATGTGTCTGCCTTCCTTAAAAAAGGTGGTCTGGAAGAATTGATGCGTGTTTCTGAAGACGGAAAAACAGTGAAATTCTACTACAAGCCAGGGAAAAATGACGATTACGTAAGTCAGTTGTTCATGTTCATGGAAGGGAAAGAGAAAAACAAACCTGTCTCTGTGATCCTGAACATTACCGGAGAGATCAATCTTGCCCAGGTTTCTAAACTGGCCAATGATTTTAAGATCCCCGGAGGAAATGAACTCAAAAATGTTGAAACTCATTAAAATGAAAAAAGTAATATTGCTTCTAGCAGTAGCAGTCCTGGGGTTGGTTTCATGTGACAATGAAACCAGCCTTCAGGAATATTACGTTGAAAATCAGGCCAACAACCAGTTCCTGGCTTTCGACATTCCTGCGAGCCTGCTAACCGGAGAAAATTCCCGTCTCGATGCGGAACAACGTGCGACCCTGGAAACCATCAAAAAGGTAAATATTCTTGGTTTCCCTAAAAAAGATACCAATTCAACTGTCTATGAACAGGAAAAAGAGAAGCTTATCAAGATCCTTAAAAATGATAAATATAAGCAGTTAATGCGCTATGGCGGAGGAGACAAAAAGGCTGAACTCTACTATATGGGAGAGGAAGATGCCATTGACGAATTCATTGTTTTTGGCTCTGATGAAGAGAAAGGCTTCGGAATTGCCCGCGTAACCGGAAACGATATGAACCCTGAAGCATTGATCCGTTTGTTGAAGTCATTCGATAAAGGAGAGGTGGAACTGGGCGGACTACCCCCGCTGGGAGGAATGTTCAAGGACTAAAAAAATCGACACAACTAAAGAGGCCTGAAAATTCAATTTTTCAGGCCTCTTTGGTTTTTATATTCCGGTGTAGTTTTGCGGACTTATTTGTTTCAGTTCTTTCTTGATATCTTCAGATACATCCAGTTCATCAATAAACCTTGAGATACTCTGTTTGTTTATGGTCTCGTTGGTACGGGTAAGACCCTTAAGGGCTTCGTATGGATTGGGATATCCCTCCCTTCTCAGGATCGTTTGAATAGCTTCGGCTACCACTGCCCAGTTATTTTCGAGATCAGCGTCTAATTTTGCTTCATTCAGCAGGAGTTTGTTCAGCCCTTTCAGGGTAGACGAAAATCCGATGAGGGTATGCCCAAAAGGAACGCCAATGGTTCGAAGCACGGTACTGTCGGTAAGGTCGCGCTGCAGTCGGCTGATTGGTAACTTTCCGGAGAGGTGCTCAAAAAGGGCATTTGCAATTCCTAAATTTCCTTCGCTGTTCTCAAAATCAATAGGATTTACCTTGTGCGGCATGGCTGAGGATCCTACTTCCCCTTTTTTGATCTTCTGTTTAAAATAATCCATGGAAACATAGGTCCAGATATCTTTATCCAGGTCCAGGATTATGGTATTAATACGCTTTAATGCATCAAAAAGCGAAGCCAGGTGGTCATAATGCTCTATCTGGGTAGTGGGAAATGAATGATGCAACCCGAGGTCGTTTTCAACAAACCCGGTTCCAAAAGCTTTCCAGTCCACATTGGGATAGGCAACTTTATGAGCATTATAATTTCCGGTAGCACCACCAAATTTGGCAGCAAAAGGAATCTTTTTCAGAAAACTTACCTGCTCCTTCAGCCGCTGAACAAAAACTTCAATTTCCTTCCCAAGTCGGGTAGGAGAGGCCGGCTGACCATGAGTGCGGGCTAACATGGGAATATCTTTCCAGTCGGCCGCCATTTCCTCGAGTCTGCCTATTAGCTCATTAAGCTGCGGAAAATATACGTTTTCCATCGCATCCTTAATACTAAGAGGCACTGCGGTATTATTGATATCCTGGGAAGTGAGCCCAAAGTGGATGAATTCTTTATAAGCGGCAAGATCCAGTTCATCGAACTTTTTCTTGATGAAATATTCAACTGCCTTTACGTCGTGATTGGTGACTTTTTCGATCTCTTTAATTCCTTCGGCATCCTCCAGGGAGAAATTTTTGTACAGGTCCTGTAGTTTTGGGAAAACTGCAGGTTCAACTCCTTTCAGCTGAGGTAAGCCTGCTTTGCAGAGGGCGATGAAATATTCAACTTCAACCTTGACCCGGTACTTGATGAGGGCCTGTTCGCTGAAAAAAGAAACGAGTTCTTTGGTCTTTCCGAAATATCTTCCGTCAATTGGTGAAATGGCTTGCAGAGAAGTCATGGATCGTGTTTAAAATTAAGGGCTAAAGATACAGCTTCAGGTTTACCTGCGAAAAGTATTTTTTATTTAGCATTTTTCAAAAGATCTTCAACTACTCTTGGGACGCCTTCGGAAGCCTTTTCGGCATAGACTGTAAGATTTCGCTGGCTGTCAATTGCCGGTTTTGGATCGATGAAATACACCGGCGTATCATCTGAAATGAAATCAATGAGTCCTGCTGCCGGGTAAACCTGCATGGATGTTCCAATAATGATCAAAATATCAGCTTCCATAGTGGTGTCAATGGCTTTTTCCATCATAGGTACAGCCTCTCCAAACCACACCACATGAGGCCGCAGCTGGTGGTTGTGGTCACAAAAATCCCCGACATTGATATCTCCTTCCCAGTCCATGATTAGGTCTTCGTCAAAGGTGCTGCGGGCTTTTTTTAGCTCTCCATGTAAATGAATGACATTAGTACTACCTGCCCGCTCGTGCAGATCGTCCACATTTTGAGTGATGATATGTACGTCATAGCTGCTCTCCAGGTCTTTTAGAGCTTTGTGTGCAGCATTCGGTTCTACTTCCCGCAGCTGTCTTCTTCGCTGATTATAAAAATCCAGCACCAGTTCCATATTTCTTTCCCAGCCCTGCGGAGTAGCCACATCCATTACATCATGGCCTTCCCATAGACCATTTGCATCGCGGAATGTTTTTATTCCGCTTTCTGCGCTTACTCCTGCACCGGTAAGTACTACCACCTTTTTCATTTTATTGGAAATTTTTGGGTCTAAAAATTAAGTATCTTTTCTGGAAAATCATAGATTTTATTTGCCGGGAACCCGAATTTCTTCGGAAAAATTACGGCAGATTTTCTATTTTCGCATCCATGGAAGTAAACCCTAAACTTCTGGAATACCTCGAATCTTTTCTTACGCCCCGAAGAAGAGAACTTTTCGATCGGGTTCTCGATCAACGTACCAATTATTTTACCGTGACCACTCAGGATGTCTACCAATTGCACAACACCAGTGCGGTGATTAGAAGCTGTGATATTTTTGGAATTCAGAACGTGCATGTGGTAGAGGAGGTGAACCTGAAGAAGATCGATCGTGAGATAGCTATGGGCGCCCAGAAATGGGTAGATGTCAACCGCTATACTTCCACAGAAGACTGTATCAGGGAACTTCGGAAAAAAGGCTACAACATAGTTGCAACTTCACCTCATAAAGGAAAGAGTCCTCAGGATTTTGACATCAGTAAACCGGCAGCCCTGTTCTTTGGGACCGAATCAACCGGTCTTTCAGAAGAAGTATTGGAAGAGGCCGACGAATTTATTCACATTCCCATGTACGGGTTTACTGAAAGTTTTAATATTTCGGTTTCCGCAGCTATAATCCTGCAGGAGCTTACAGACAGGTTACGAAAAAGTGAATTAAACTGGCACCTTTCTGAAGAAGAAAAACTGGAGAAAAGGTTGGACTGGACAAAAAAGACGCTGAAAAGCGCAACTGAAATTATAGAACGCTTTCAGGCATCACAATAATTATATACATTTAGAACCCATTTAGCACCGAACATGACCTTATTCTTTTATGTAGTTATTGGCCTTATCACCTTTGTGGCATTTCTGCATGCGTGGGCACGAAAAGAATATGACCTTAGTCGTACCGTCGTGATCAACCGGCCTAAAGCCGAGGTTTATGCTTACATAAGACAACTTAAAAAACAGCCTTTATGGATGCCCTGGTTCCTCAATGATCCAAAGCATGTAATAAAATTCAAGGGCGAAGACGGTAAGGTTGGAGCCGCTTCTTACTGGAAAGGCCATAATAAGGTGGAGGGGATCCAAAAGATAGTAAAGGTCAGGGAAGGAAAAGTGCTGGAGACGCAGTTGCTTTTTCTGAGTCCCTACAAGTCACTTTCATTAAATTATATGGCAGTAAAGGAACTGGAGCCCGATCGCACCAAGATGGTTTGGGGAGTGAAGGGAGTTCATAAATTCCCTGCTTCGGTTATGATGCTCTTCTACGGAATGGACCGTGCCATTGGAAAAGACTTTGAGGTCGGGCTGCAAAATCTGAAAACACAACTCGAACGGAAATAAAAAAGAGGGGCGAAAAATGCAATTTTTCGCCCCTCTTATATTTTGGTCTATTTCTTATCTGTTCAGAACTTTGTACTCTTCGTAACAACCGCTCATCGCATCGAGGATCTGCAAGTCATTAGCCGATTCAATAAAATCCTTGGAATAATTACACCTCCTTAAGATCTCATCAATATCAGGGCGATCTATTTGCAGTACCGCCATTAAGGTCTGCCGGTCGAATTTCTTCTGCAACAGGTTCCTTATTTCGTCATCCTGCTTCATTTCCCGCAGCTTCCGCATTTGCTTTGGCTGTTTTCCGAAGATATTATAAAGGGCATCAGCGGGGTTAAAAATAGCCCCCAGCACTTTGCTAACTGCATTTGGACTGCGGTCTCCGCCTTCATATCCTTTATCGAGGCCGCTAATGCTGTAGCGGTAATTCTCGTAGATAGGAATATTTTTGGCGTCTATCTCCAGGTATCCGGTCAACTGCACCGGGCGCACCACTACTTCTTCAAGGGCGATCCCCAGTTCGGTCATTTTGACCTTTACCGCACCGTATTTCAACCAGTCATTGGTGACTCTTACGCGAATAGACTTAAATCCTAAATAGGAAAAGTAAAGCGTATCGTTGACGGCCGCCGCGATCTCAAAATCTCCCTCAGGTGAGGTAACCGTACCTTTTACCTGGTTGAGGTTGATCACGTGGGCGTTCTCGATAGCCTTATCATTGGCTGCATTTAAAACTTTTCCTGAAACTACTGTGGTGTCCTGACCAAAAGCCACTAAACCGATCAATAAAAAAAGGGGGGCTAAAAATTTCTTCATGCTTTCCATTCGTGTAAAGATAACGCCTTAAAAACTATACCAAATTTTCAGAAAGATTATTTTTTCGATCTTCTTCTTTTGATAGAACTTTCTATGCTGTTACTTTTTCCACCGCTTCTCTTGCTTTTTCTTTCTCCCGGAATAAAGTCTGATGACCTTCTTTTTCCGGAGCTTTCGGTAGATCTTCTGCGGCCTTTTCCGGCACCAGATGCAGATTTTTCGAAACTACGTCCGCCTTTATCTTTTCTCGGTCCTCTTTTTCCGCGGTCCTTTCCGGCACTTTGCTTGGTCACTTCCACATTGATGTGACGCCCGTGCAACTGGAAGTCCTGGAAAATGGCCAGTACTTCATTTGTTTTGGAACTGTCAACGTTGAAGAAGGAGAAGCTGTCTTTTACTTCCACCCGGTTCACATCATCGCGTCCAAGATCTAAAGTCGCCTTCAAAAAGTCCTTCAAGCTCATCCAGTCAAAGTCGTCTTTGGCTCCCACGTTAATGAAGAAACGGGTACTATCTCCATCGTCCTGGTAAGTCTCTCCGGCAGCCTTAGCGTTCAGGTCCTGCGCGTTGTTGTAATAGTTGAAGAATCTTGTGAACTCAACCGAAAAGAACTTTTTAAGAAGTTCTTCCTTGCTCAGGCCTTCAAACATCTCATTAATGCTTGGCAGGTAGCGGTCGATCTCATGGTTGATCTTTGTGTCTTTTATATCGTTCGCCAAATGGAACAACTGCACTTCGCAGATCTCCATTCCGTCAGGAATATCTTTTCTTTCAAAAGACTGCCCGATAATGCGTTCGATATTTTTGATTTTTCGCACCTCACTCTTGGAAACGATCACCATGGAAACCCCGCTTTTTCCGGCTCTTCCTGTACGTCCGCTTCGGTGGGTGTAGGTCTCGATCTCATCTGGCAACTGGTAGTTGATAACATGTGTAATGTCATCAACATCAATTCCGCGGGCAGCAACGTCAGTAGCTACCAGCATCTGGATCTGTCTTGACCTGAAACTTTTCATTACCAGGTCTCGCTGGTTCTGGCTCAGGTCTCCGTGTAGTGCAGCAGCGTTATATCCGTCTTCGATCAACTGCTCGGCAACTTTTTGAGTATCGCGCTTGGTTCGGCAAAAGATCACCGAGAAAATATCGGGATTTGCATCTGCAAGTCTCTTAAGAGCAGCATAACGGTCACGGGCGCTCACCACGTAATATTCGTGAGATACACTTGAAGTACCGGTATTCTTGGTACCAACGGTTATCTCCACCGGGGTATGCATGAATTTCTTGGCAATGATAGCAACCTCTTTAGGCATGGTTGCAGAGAAAAGCCAGGTATTCTTTTCTTCAGGCGTGTGTGAAAGTATGGCTGTAATGTCTTCAAAGAAGCCCATGTTCAGCATTTCATCAGCCTCATCAAGAATACAGTAATCAATATGAGAAATGTCAACCAGTTTACGGTTCACCATATCCTGCATCCTACCCGGGGTAGCTACAATGATCTGGGCTCCTTTTCTAATCTGGCTGGCCTGGTCAGTAATACTGGCACCTCCGTAGATAGCTACTGTATTAAGACCTTTATAATATTTTGAGTAGTTCTTTAGCTCATTGGTGATCTGCAAACACAATTCCCGGGTTGGGGAAAGGATCAATCCCTGCGTCTTTTTGCTGTTGGGATCAATTTTCTGAATAAGCGGAAAGCCAAAGGCTGCCGTTTTACCGGTTCCGGTTTGAGCAAGAGCGACTATGTCAGTCTCTTTTTCTAATAAAATTGGGATTGCTTTTTCCTGAACTTCGCTGGGAGTTTCAAAACCCATGTCAGTGATGGCTTGAAGCAACTGCGCGTCAAGTCCAAGTTGTTGGAATGATTTCATTCGTAAGTGTAAGTATTCGATTATGATATGTGGGTGTTACATAAGAAGCGAATCGACATACTTAAACCTAAACTTCCAGCAACACATCCTCACCCTGAGGAATTTCGAGCGGCAAAGATACAGTTTTATTTAAGATTTAATCGCGGGCAGGGATATTATTATTTTGGCTCAAAAAGTCAATCAATTTGCGGGTTGCGCGTCCGCGGTGACTGATTTCCGACTTTTCCTGAAGATCCAGTTCGGCAAAAGTCTTCGAATATCCTTCCGGTTGAAACACAGGATCATAGCCAAATCCTTTCTCTCCCCGCTGCTCAAAAATGATCTTTCCGTCACAGATTCCGGTGAAGGTATATTGGCGACCTTCCAATTCCAGGGCGATCACTGTTTTAAAGCGGGCGCTGCGATCGGTTTTTCCCTGCAGTTCCTGTAAAAGCTTCGCCATATTGGCCTGATTGTCTTTTTCATCACCGGCGTAACGGGCAGAATATACTCCGGGAGCACCATCCAGCGCTGTTACTTCCAATCCCGTGTCATCGGCAAAACAATCGTACCCGTACTTTTCCTTTACATAGCTGGATTTTTGGAGAGCATTGCCTTCAATAGTTTCCGAAGTTTCAGGAATGTCTTCCTCACAGCCAATGTCCTTTAATGACAGTAATTCAATATGTGCAGGCATCATGGCCGCGATCTCTTTGATCTTGTTCTCATTGTTGGTGGCAAAGACCAGCTTGATGGGTTTTTGTGGAATCATTACAGGCTATTTGTGGTGATATGGTTCGTTCTTGAGTATGGTAAAGGCGCGGTATAGCTGCTCCACAAAGAACAGTCGCACCATCTGGTGTGAAAAGGTCATTTTTGAAAGGGAAACTTTCCCATTGGCCCTTGCGTAAACTTCTTCGGAAAATCCATAGGGCCCACCAATTACAAAGATCAATTGCTTCATACCACTGTTAAGCCTTTTTTGAATGTATTCCGAAAAACCTTCCGAAGAAAATTGCTTTCCGTTCTCATCCAGCAGTACCAGGAAATCAGAATTACTGGTCTTGTCGAGGATCAGCTTTCCTTCCAGGGCCTTTTGCTGGTCTACGGTGAGGTTCTTTGTCTTCTTTAGATCGGGGATGATCTCGAGCTCAAATTTATTGTAGTGCCCCAACCGGTTCACATAAGTGGTAATAAGCTTCTGAAGTGAGGGATCATCGGTTTTTCCAATGGCCAGCAATTTAATGGTCATGGTGTCAAATTTGTGTTTACTTTGTAACTTTAGCAAAAATAGGCACTGCAATGATTTCAAAAGAACAATTTGAAAAGGAAATTGAAATAATTATTGAGAATTCCCTCAGGGAAGATATAGGTTCCGGTGACCACAGTTCCCTCGCCTGTATTCCGGCTTCAGCAACCGGAAAAGCAAAACTACTTGTAAAAGATAAGGGAATACTGGCCGGAGTGGAATTCGCAAAGCGGGTTTTTAAGGAGGTTGATCCCAAGTTGAACCTTGAAGTGCTTATTGAAGACGGCAGTACGGTAAAAAATGGAGACATCGCTTTTTATGTCGACGGGTCGTCACAGTCCATCCTTAAAGCCGAACGTCTTGTCCTGAATGCTATGCAGCGTATGAGCGCCGTGGCCACTAAGACCCGGACCTTCGTTGATAAACTGGAAGGCACTAATACCCGCATTCTTGACACCCGAAAAACTACCCCCGGAATAAGGGCCCTGGAAAAATGGGCGGTCAAAATAGGCGGAGGCGAAAATCACCGCTTTGCCCTGTATGATATGATCATGCTCAAGGATAATCATATCGACTTTGCCGGCGGAATAAAAACTGCCATTGAGAAGACGCATACCTATTTAAAGAACAACAACCTGGACCTCAAGATAATTGTTGAGGCACGGGACCTCAACGAGATAAAGGAAATTCTAAATGCAGGAGGGGTGGATCGTATCCTTCTTGACAATTTCAACTATGAGCAGACGCGTGAGGCTGTGAAGATGATCAATGGAAAATGCCAGACAGAATCCAGTGGCGGAATTACTTTAGAGACTGCGCGTAAATATGCCGAATGTGGAGTGGACTTTATTTCAAGTGGTGCGCTCACACATTCTGTTTACAACCTCGATCTCAGCCTCAAGGCGGTATAGCCAATGAACAAAGAAAAAGCAAAACCTACAAGACGGGAGCAGTGGATTCGCTGGTGGACCAGCCATGCCAAAACGGTAATTTTACCGGGCCTGGAAGGACTGTCTCTGTATGATTTGCTTATCATTTTTTATGCAGGTATCGTAAAAGGGACTTTTTCGGCCAGGGCCAGTGCTATTTCCTTCAGCTTTTTTATGGCGCTGTTTCCTTTCCTGCTGTTTATTCTGAACCTGATTCCCTTCATCAACTTTATAGACGATTTTCAGATCCAGTTCCTGGACTTTATTGATTCCCTGCTTCCGCCGGAAACAAGCGGATTCTTTGATCCAATCTTTTATGATATTGCTGCCAGAAAAAGGGGAGGCCTACTTTCTGTAGTGTTCCTGCTTTCCATTTTCCTGATGGCTAACGGCGTAAATGCGGTGTTTACAGGCTTTGAATTTTCTTACCACACCAAAATAAACCGCTCCATTATCAGGCAATATGTGATAGCCGTAGGTGTTTCGCTGATCTTGGCCTTATTGTTGCTTACTACAGTAGTGGTATGGGTTTATTTGACATACCTCACAGAAGATCTTAAAACACTTGGAGTAGTGAGTGACGCTGTGATCTGGGCAGATATTGGCCGGTACGCGATCTTTACAATTATGATCTACCTGATAGTGGCAACACTGTATTATTTTGGTACCAAACAGGGAAGATTGAGCCGTTTTTTCTCGATCGGAGCTTTTTTTAGTACTTTTTTGATCATTGCGACCACCTTTTTGTTTGGGATCTATATTGAGAATTTTTCAGCATATAATGAGCTGTATGGTTCTATTGGAGCACTACTTATTCTAATGGTGTACATTTGGATAAATTCTAATATATTGTTGCTCGGTTTTGAACTCAATGCTTCCCTGATAAAACTCAGAAGGCGATAATTTTAATTTTACATACCTAAACTTAAACTATGAAAAAACTTGTGTTATTATTGATGGCTGTTGTACTCTCTACGACAGTGAATGCCCAAAAGAAGGTGGGTGATGCTACTTTGCCTACTACCGAAACTTATGAAGGTCAAACCTTAGTTCTCAATGGCGCCGGAGTGCGTGAGAAATTATGGATCGACCTGTATGCCGCCGGACTTTACCTGAACGAGAAGACAAAAGATGCTAATACCGTTCTGAATGCAGATAAACCAATGTCTATTAAGCTTCACATCGTTTCAAAGCTCATTTCGAGTGATAAGATGGTAGAAGCGGTGACTGAAGGTTTTGAAAAATCCACAAAAGGGAATACGGCTCCAATTCAGGCCGAGATAAATAAGTTGCTAGGCTTCTTCAAAGAAGACATTCATAAAAATGACATTTTTGACCTGGTATATCTTCCGGGAAAAGGAGTGGTAGCTTATAAGAACGGAACTGAAAAAGGAGTGATCAAAGGAAGGGAATTCAAAAAAGCCCTTTTTGGGATCTGGCTTTCCGGAGATCCTGCAGACAGCGGACTTAAAGAAGACCTGCTGGCAGGTAAATAAAAAATGACTTGAACCGTAAATAAACCATTCTTTTTAGGATGGTTTATTTTTTTGTAGTAGAAACAAGTTTATTTTTGCTTCACCTATGCCTCATTTCATTAACGTCATTTTGCCTTTACCGCTGGAGAACCACTTCACTTACAGTATCTCTGAGCCCGAGGCTGCATTTTTGAAACCCGGGATGAGAGTGGCAGTTCCCTTCGGAAAGTCAAAGGTCTATACGGGCATTGTTTCCGGTGTTCATCAAAATGCTCCTGATGTTTATGAAGCCAAGCCAATAGAGCAGATCCTTGATAAGACGCCGGTTGTTACAACTCAACAGTTAAAATTCTGGCAGTGGCTCGCGTCCTATTATATGTGTACCGAAGGGGAGGTACTGCGAGCTGCAATTCCCAGTGCTTTTCTTTTAGAGAGTGAGACCATTGTACAGCTGCTGAAGGATGCTGAGGTGGATGAAATGGCCCTGTCTGATGATGAATTTCTGCTATTCGAGGCGCTGCAAAGGCAGTCGGCCATGAAGATCGCTGAAATCATCCAGGTGCTGGATAAAAAAACCGTCCTGCCGGTGATCAATTCCCTGGTGGAAAAGAAGGTAGTGGTGGTGAACCAGGAGATCTACGAGCAGTACAAGCCCAAACTGGAGCGTTACATAAAATTACACCAACGGTATTCGGAAGAGGCAGCCATGCATGAGCTGCTGGATGACCTCAATCGTGCCCCCAAACAACGGCAGGTGATCTTCACCTTATTTTCTCATACTGCCAGGTCTTCAGACCCATTAAAAGCTAAGGAGCTTGCTAAAAAGAGCGGAGCCTCCTCCGGAACTATAAAATCCCTCATTGATAAAGGCGTCCTGGAAGAATATCATTTGCAAATAGACAGGAACCAATTTGAAGAAGGTGACCTGGATGAGCTGGTACAGCTGAATGAGTTTCAGCAGAAGGCCCTGGAAGAAATTGAGGATTCTTTTAAAACTGAAGATGTTTGCCTGTTGCACGGGATCACTTCCTCCGGAAAGACCGAGATCTATGTAGAGCTTATTGAAAAAGCCATTTCTGAAGGGAAACAGGTGTTATACCTGCTTCCGGAGATCGCCCTTACGGCGCAGTTGATCGCCCGGCTTCAGAATTATTTTGGGGAAAAGGTTATTGTATACCACAGTAAATATTCCGTCAATGAAAGGGTAGAAGTATATCAGCAGGTGCTTCAAAACAGCGAAAAGGCGCGAATTGTAGTGGGAGTAAGGTCCAGTATCTTTTTGCCGTTTCACGACCTTGGTTTGATCGTGGTGGATGAAGAGCACGAGTCTACCTTTAAGCAATACGATCCTGCGCCGCGGTATAACGCACGTGACGCAGCTGTGGTTCTGGGCCTGATGCACAAGGCAAAAGTGCTGCTGGGTTCGGCAACTCCTGCGCTGGAATCCTATTTCAATGCTGAACATTCCAAATATTCGCTGGTCAATCTCAACCGTCGCTTCGGAAATGTACTATTGCCAGAGATCGAGATCGTCGATATCAAGGATAAGCATCGAAAAAAGCGAATGACAGGACATTTTTCTGATCGCCTGCTCGAGGAGATCAGGGAAACCCTGAGTAATAAAGAGCAAGTGATCCTTTTCCAGAACCGAAGGGGATTTAGTCCGATACTGGAATGTAATACCTGCGGACATTCCCCGCAGTGCCCTAACTGTGATGTGAGTCTCACTTATCACAGTCATAATAATCAGCTTCGATGTCACTACTGCGGATACCACATTGCCATGCAGAACAAGTGTATGGCCTGCGGAAGTGTCGAGTTATCTACTAAAGGTTTTGGGACCGAAAAAGTGGAAACCGAATTGAAAGCCCTTTTTCCGGGAAACAAGATAGGCCGAATGGACCTGGATACTACCCGTGGGAAACACGGCTATGAGAAGATCATCAATGCCTTTGAACAGGGAGAGATAGACATATTAGTAGGAACGCAGATGCTCACCAAAGGATTGGATTTCCGTAATGTGAGGCTGGTGGGGATCATGAATGCAGACACACTTTTGAATTTCCCCGATTTCAGAGCCCACGAACGCAGCTTCCAGTTGATGCTGCAGGTAGCGGGCCGCGCGGGAAGAACAGAGAAGAGGGGAAAAGTGCTTATTCAGACCTATAATCCGCACCACCAGATCGTGCAGCAGGTTTCCACTAACAGTTATGAGGAAATGTATAAGGAGCAGCTGGAGGAGCGCAGGCAGTATAAATATCCGCCGTTCTACCGGTTGGTAAGGATCACCCTTAAAGGAAGGGATTACTCTCGTGTCAATGAAGGCGCGGAATGGCTGGCTACTTCTCTAAAGAATTCCTTTGCTGAAAATGTGTTGGGACCTGAGTTTCCTCCGGTTGCAAGGATCAGAAATGAGTACTACAAAAATATTTTACTGAAGATTCCGCAGCAGCAATCTTTATCAAAAACAAAAAAAGTAGTAAGTAAGATCTTACAGAGCTTTAAGGCTATAGCTCCATACCGCAGCGTGAAAGTAGTGGTGAATGTGGATCCTTATTGATTGGCAGCCAAAGCTTCGATAAGATTCGATTTCTTATGGCGACTCAAAGGGATCTGTTGCTTGTCTATCTCAATATTGCGGCTGTTATACCTTTCTATCTTATCCAGGTTCACAATATAAGACTTGTGGATACGAAGGAATTTATTAGAAGGCAGCTGACTCTCAAAAGATTTCATAGTAGCAAGAACTACAAAACTGTCTTTTTCGGTCACGAACTTTACGTAATCTCCCAAAGCTTCAATATATTTAAGCTTGTTTAGGAATACTTTTCGGTTCTTGAGGTTGCTCTTTACAAAGATGTAATTATCATCTTCTACAGGAACGCCTTCGTGCTTCAGCCTGTATAGGTTAATGGCTTTGGAAACGGCATTCAGAAAACGTTCTTTTGAAATTGGTTTGTGAAGGTAATCTACCGCGTCGTAGTCAAAAGCTTTAAAAGCGTACTTGGTTTTTCCGGTAACAAATATGATCTGTGGTTTATTTGGAAGATCGTCCAGGAGATCAAATCCGGAGAGAATAGGCATTTCAATATCCAGGAAAATAAGGTCTACTTCGGTATCGAGAAGTCCGTTTTTGGTCTCAATAGCGTTATTGTATTCAGCAACGAGCTTAAGTGAGGGATGGTCTTTTATCAGCTTTACAATCGACAAACGTTGTAAGCTGGAGTCATCAACCACGGCACATTTAAGTAAAACGTCTTCCACTGGATAAAAATGTTAGCAATAGCAATAATAAAGAAAAAATCTTACAAATGAAAGAAAAAAGGAATTTCAGCGATAAAATGGCCCTTTTTACCTAATAGAAATTGCTTTGAAAAAAGAAAAAAGAATGCTACTTTTGCAGCCAATTTAATTTAAAGTAAAATTTTTATGAATCATTATGAAACTGTTTTCATCTTGAATCCCGTTTTATCTGATGACCAGATAAAGGAAACAGTTAAGAAATACGAAGATTTTCTTGTTTCTAACGGTGCCAAGATGATATCAAAAGAGAACTGGGGGCTTAAAAAACTAGCTTACCCAATTCAACACAAGAAAAGTGGTTTTTATCACTTGTTTGAGTACACCGTTCCTGGTGAAGTGATCTCTCCGTTGGAATTAGAATTCCGTAGAGATGAGCGTATCATGCGTTACCTTACTGTAAGACTTGATAAGCACGCGATCGCATGGGCTGAGAAAAGAAGAAACAGAAACAAAGAAAAAGCGTAAGTATGTCATCTATAGAACAACAAGCGAAAGGAAAGAAAGATGGAGAGATCAGGTATCTTACTCCATTGAATATTGAGACTAGCAAGACCAAAAAATATTGCCGCTTTAAGAGATCAGGTATCAAGTATATTGATTACAAAGATCCAGATTTCTTAATGAGCTTTGTAAATGAGCAGGGAAAATTATTGCCTCGTCGATTGACCGGTACTTCTTTGAAGTATCAGAGAAAAGTGGCTGTTGCCGTTAAGCGTGCACGTCACTTAGCATTAATGCCTTATGTTGGCGATTTATTAAAATAAAAAGGGGCTAATTATGGAATTGATATTAAGAAAAGACGTAGAGAACTTAGGTTTTAAAGATGACCTTGTGACCGTAAAACCCGGTTACGGAAGAAACTTTTTGATACCTCAAGGTTTTGCTGTACTGGCAACCCCTTCTGCAAAAAAGGTTTTGGAAGAAACTATAAAGCAACGTTCCTACAAAGAACAAAAACAGATCGAAGAAGCGAAAGCTCAGGCTGCCAAATTGAATGATCTGGAGATCAAACTTACAGCTAAAGCAGGTGCCGGAGATAAGATCTACGGTTCTGTTACTAACGCTGACCTTGCTGATGCTTTGGCAAAAGAAGGTGTTGAGATCGACAAGAAATACATTTCAATTGCAGGTGGTAACATCAAACGTCTAGGTCAGTACGAAGCTACCTTGCGTTTCCACCGTGAAGTTGTTTCTACTTTCAACTTTGACGTGGTTGCCGAAGCTTAATTGCTTCAAAATATAAAATAAAGCCTGCTTCTTTTGGAGTGGGCTTTTTTATTTCTCCGGAAAAAGAATAAAATAAACTTCAGGCCGGGTAAAATTACCTGAAACTGATGATCAAAAGATTAAAGGAATGAAATACGCCAGACTAACAAAGGAGCAATTTGAAGAATTGCACCAGGAATTTATAAACTTTTTGGCTACCCAATCTATTACTGCCGATGAATGGGAGGAAATCAAACAGAATAAACCCGATGTGGCGGAAGAAGAACTGGATGTCTTCAGCGATCTTGTGTGGGAAGGGGTATTGAACCAGGCCAAGTTCCTGGAGCATTTTTCTCCTAACCAGATCTATCTTTTCAAGATCACCGAGCTTACCCTGAATCTCATTGCGATAGAAGTGGAGAACAAAGAAATAGATGTGACCACTCCTCAAGGCTACGCCTGGTTGCAGGCAAATCTAATGGACGATCGCGTTTCCCTTTATACTTCTTCAAAGCTTATCAGCGATGACCGTAACAAAGATATTTTCGCGCTTGTACAACAGGGTGCTGTTATCACAAAAGGGGATCTTTACGGGTTTTTCGAGAAACACTTGAATCTTAGTTAGGAGTTCTGAGTTGTTTTGGACTAAAGACTAACGACTAACGACTATCGTCTTTTAAAACCCACTTCGACTGATCCTCCCTTCGGTCGGGCTCAGTATGACATTAGATCTTTGGACAAATACTTCAGACTATTGTCTAACGACTATCGTCTTTCAAAGCACAATTCGACTAATCCTCCCTTTGGTCGGGCTCAGTGTGACATTAGATCCTTGGACAAATACTTCAGACTAACTTCTAACGACTACCGACTAAAGACTAAAAACTCCCGTCTCCGCGACTCTCGACCAAAGACTCCCGTCTTTGGAATTTTTCTACTCGTATCTCAACGACTCAATTGGGTCCTGCTTCGCAGCTTTCGCTGCGGGATAACTTCCGGCGAGGATTGCGACTACAATAGTGATGGCCGTTGCCCATAGCATCGCTACCCACGGAGTGACGAACTTAAAGTCGGCGGCAGAAGATACTGCGTAACCTATAAGAATTCCCAGGATAATTCCAAGGATCCCTCCCAACTGACCAATTATCAGTGTTTCCATAAAGAATTGGGTGGCGATGGTGTTGTTCTTTGCGCCAAGGGCTTTACGCACCCCGATCTCGCGAGTGCGTTCGCTCACAGAGACCAGCATTATGTTCATCAAGGCGATGGAGGATCCAAAAATGGTAATTATGGAAATCACCCAGGCGGCGATGTTAAGGTATTGTGTGATAGAAAAGATTCGGTTGATGAGATCATCGCTCTTGGCGATCCCGAAGTTGTTCTCTTCCACCGGATTCAGTCCGCGAATGTTCCTGAAGGTAATTATGGCTTCACTCTGCGCTCCCTCCAGCATTTCCTTGTCTTCTACCCGAACACTGATATTGTAATTGATATTGGGCGCTGTAAAAATAGAGCGGGCAATTTGTACCGGAATTAGAACGCGAAGATCTTGGTTGTTTCCGAAGGTAGAACCTTTGGATTCCAAAATACCAACCACGCGGAATTTTGCTCCGCGTATGGAAATGGTCTGCCCGATCGGGTTCAGTCCTTTGAATAATCCTTCCTTGAAGTCAGAACCCAGCACTGCCACATGGTTGTTGTTCTCAATATCGAATACGTTCAGGTCCCTTCCTTCCTCTACTTTGAGTCCGGCATTGGTGATGAAATTCTCATTCACCCCCAGCACGCTCACTTCAGGATCGGTCTTTTCGTTTTCGTATTTCACTTCTGCATTAGAAGTTCCGGTGAAGGAGATCGAGGTCTGGGTCTTCGGAAAAAGGAATTTGTCTTTGAACTCTTTCACTTCCCGGTAACCTATAATGGGATTTACTTTTTCGTTCTCTCCGCCGTTTCGGCGCACCTGAGACTCATATCGCTGCAGGTTGAAGGTGTTGGCACCCATGGAAGCGAAATCGCTGCTAATGGTATTCTCAAGAGCTGTGACGGCACTTAAGATCCCAACCAGGGCGGTGATCCCGATGGCGATGATCAATACGGTAAGTATGGTCCTTAAGAGCTGACTTTTGATCGAATAGAACGCAATACGTATGTTTTCTTTGAAGAGTGGGAACATTCGTGATACTGTAATTTATTCATTAGACGCAGTTCCTCTTCACTTGTTACAGGCAGCTGCTTTAAAATCGGGAGAGGCTTGTGTCGCTCCCTTGGGCTTTTCAGTTATTTTTTTCTGATATTTGCGCTTTAAAGATAAAATAAAAAGATGGCCCAAAAACCTTCCATTCCAAAAGGTACCCGTGATTTTTCACCCGCTGAAGTAGCAAAAAGGAATTACATCATTCAGAAGATACAGGAGCAGTTCCAAAAATTCGGATTTCAGCCTATTGAAACACCGAGCTTTGAGAACAGTGAGACCCTGATGGGAAAGTATGGGGAAGAAGGAGACCGGCTTATCTTTAAGATCCTGAATTCGGGAGATTTTCTTCGGAAGGCAGACAAGCAGGCATACGAAGAGCAGGACAGTCAGAAACTTACTGCTTCCATTAGTGAAAAGGCCCTGCGTTATGATCTCACCGTGCCATTCGCGCGTTTTGTGGTGCAGCACAGGAATGAACTTGAATTTCCGTTCAAGCGTTACCAGATCCAACCGGTATGGCGGGCAGACAGGCCTCAAAAAGGGCGTTTTAGAGAGTTCTTCCAGTGCGATGCAGATGTGGTGGGAAGTACCAGTTTGTGGCAGGAGGTGGAGTTTGTGCAGCTGTACGATGCTGTTTTCACCGCGCTGGGGCTGCAGGGTGTGACCATCAAGATCAACAATAGAAAAGTGCTTTCCGGTTTTGCCGAAGTCATTGGCGAATCAGACAAGCTTATAGATTTTACGGTAGCGCTGGATAAGCTGGATAAAATCGGTGAGGAGGGCGTGAAAAAGGAGATGCAGGAAAAAGGTATTTCTGCGGAAGCTATCCAGAAGATCCAGAGGGTGTTTGACCTGAAAGGGGATTTTTCCGAAAAGATAAATGTGCTCAAGACCATTCTTTCCACTTCTGAAGTCGGGAAAAAAGGAATTGAAGAGTTGGAATTCATCAACAATTCCATTGAAGCGCTTGGTCTGGAAACCGCAAAGCTTGACCTGGATGTCACCCTGGCTCGCGGACTAAACTATTACACAGGAGCCATTTTTGAAGTCTCAGCCCCCGAAAAGGTGCAGATGGGCTCCATTGGCGGTGGTGGTCGCTATGATGACCTAACCGGTATCTTTGGAATGAGCGATGTGAGCGGAGTAGGTATCTCTTTCGGACTCGACCGCATTTACCTGGTACTGGAAGAACTGGATCTCTTTCCTGAAACCGTTTCCAGAAATATTGAAGTGCTCTTCATCAACTTCGGCGAGAACGAAAGCTTGTACTGCCTGAAGGCTATAAAGAACCTGAGGAATAAAGGAATCGCTGCGGAATTGTATCCTGATGAAGCCAAGATGAAAAAGCAGATGAACCACGCCAACAAACGGGATATTCCTTTCGTGGTGCTGGCAGGAGCTGAGGAAATAAGCAATCAAAAGTTCACCCTGAAGAATATGAGGTCCGGGGAGCAAAGTAGTGTTTCTATGGAAGAACTTTCAGCTGTTCTGCGGAATGAAGAGTAAATTTAATTTCCTGCCTTTTTTTGTCGCATCTGTCGTGACTTTGATGCCTCTGTTCTTAATATTCATGTGGATAAAGTCACAAGAAATGGGGACTTCTTTTTTGATCTTTCTGTTGCTGTTTATGGGATATTTCTGGATGACCGAATTTAGAACAAGGGCGCACCGGGTGATCCTGAAGGAAAATGAACTGTGGTTGCGACCCTATTTTGGTTTAGGAAAGTCACGCTCCTACAGCTACTCTTGCTTCGATGGTTTCCAAACTTCCAAACAGCCTGGCAAATTGGGAACTAAAGAATATATCTTCTTGATGAAAGAAGAAAGAAGAATTGCCTGCATATCTGAATTCTACCATTCCAATTATTGGGAGCTCAAAAAATCATTAGGAGAAAAAGTACAATTTTTGGGTGAGAAAAAGTTTAAGATCGTTTACGAGTACAGGCAAATGTTCAGGTAAAATCAGATTTCTGAACTTATAACTCTGAACTCACAACTCTGAACTCATAACTCTGAACTCTCGACTATCGTCTAACGACTCTCGACTACCTAAGCACTTCGACTGATCCTCCCTCTGGTCGGGCTCAGTGTGACAGGGGGGAACTCTCAACTCATAACTCAGAACTCTCGACTATCGTCTAACGACTCTCGACTACCTAACCACTTCGACTGATCCTCCCGCTGGTCAGGCTCAGTGTGACACGATTGGAACTCAGAACTCCTAACTACTGTCTAACGACTCTCGACTAACGACTTACGTCGTTCAACCTCGCCATCTCCTCTCCCGAGAGCTTTAGCTCGACGGCTTCTTCAAAAGCTTTTAACTGACTGCTTTTTGTAGCGCTTACAATAGGCGCGCTAATGTCAGGGCGATCCATGAGCCAGTGAATGGCAACAGCAGCATCAGAAACTCCGTGTGCTTTTGAGATCTCATCAAGAGTGTTTAAAATTTTCAGGCCTTTCTCGCTGAAGTATTTCTCCACGATCTCGCTTCGGGAGCCCTGAATGTCTTCTTTCGTGCGGTACTTTCCGGTAAGGAAGCCGCTGGCCAGTGAGAAATAAGAGATCACCCCCAGCTCGTATTCCTTCGCGATTTCCCAGTAATTGTCTTCGAATTTTTTTCGTTCCATAAGGCTGTATTCCGGTTGAAGGACCTCGTATTTTGGGAGTCCGTTTTCTTCCGCAGCGGCAAGGGATTCCCTTATACGGTTCGCAGAAAGATTGGAAGCTCCAATATGCCTGACTTTTCCGTCCTTAATAAGCTGCTGATAAGCTTCCAGGGTCTCTTCCACCGGAGTGTACTCGTTGTCCCAGTGAGTGAAGTAGAGGTCGATATGATCTGTCTGCAGGCGGCGGAGTGAATCTTCGGCGGCTTTTAAAATATAATTTCGGGATACGTCTCGGCCTTCGTGACCCGGATTGGAGCCTACCTTGGTGGCTAACATGATCTTTTCCCGGTTGCCGCGTTCCTTCATCCATTTTCCAAGTATGGTTTCCGATTCCCCGCCAACATTGCCTTGCGCCCAGTGGGAGTAAGAGTCCGCAGTATCAATGGCTGTAAACCCCTTTTCGAAGGCCTCATCCAGTATTTGAAAAGATTCTTTTTCATCCAGCGTCCAGCCAAAAACATTGCCCCCAAAAACGATGGGAGGTATCTCAATTCCGGTCTTTCCTAAATGTCTTGTTTTCATCGGTTGTATTTTTCTATTAAGATAAGAGCAATTCGGCAAAATAAAAAAGTACAGGGAACCAATCTGCCATGGAAAGTTGAGGATCCAATATTATTAATCGAATACTAGTAGTGAATTGAGAACCTGCTATATGAAATATTTAATTTATTAGGTATTTTTTTGAATAATTTCCTTATTAAATGTTAATAATGATTATCAGATTGACAGGATCACTAACTTTATATCATTAACCAAATTATAAAGTCATGATCAAGATCTTAGCAATTATCATGTTAATTGGAGGTGCCATAGCACTAATTATGGGTGTTCTGGGTATCTTCGGAAGTGTTGCCCTGATGTTAAGCCCCTGGGCCCTGGCCATACTGGGATTTATTTTCTTTGTTGCCGGTTTTTCCATGCTTAAATACCGAAAGGATACTGATGAAGTTGCAGCCCAAACAACCAAAAATTCCTAAGTCAGATTTGGGCACATAAATATTTACAAGGTCTTCGGCGATAAATTGCCGGAGACCTTTTCTTTTTCCGGATCCCGGTACCTCTTCCTTTAGCGTTTAAATGGAAATAAAAAAAACCGGAAGATCCGGTTTTTGAATATCTATATATGGAAGATCTTACTTTTCCTCATCCTTCGGAAACATGGGATAGCTCTCTGAATCACTCATTTTTACCGGCCCCACTGTTGTCTCATTGACAAAGGTCACATTTGCATCTTCCAGGTCCGGCTGATTCTTTTTAATGCTGCGTGCCAGGCGTCCTATTTCTATCGCCAGCTCCTTTTTCCGTTGAGGACTGTAACTGTCAAAGCGGTCATCTACCAGGGAGACCGTAAGCGAATTGAGGTCCATGGTGAGATTCACATCTTTAAAATCATATTTTTCAGTAATTGCTTCATTCAATTCCTTCATATACTGAATGCTGCCAGATACTTCAGCACAACTGCTGAAAAAGAGAGTGGTTAAAACAATAACTGCAGCTAAAAAAGATCTTTTCATGATAATACTATTAAGGGGTTTAACATTCAGAAGTTTAAAACGAGGGATCAAAAGGGCCTTTCTTCATTTTCTTCCCCAATATCTTCGTTCCACAATTCCGGTTTTTCTTCAATAAAAGTACGCATTAGGTCGATACATTCCGTGTCATCCAGCACGGTTACCTCAACACCGCGGGATCTCAGAAGTTCTTCCTCCCCGAGAAAGGTCTTGTTTTCGGCGATGACCACCCGTGGGATCCCATAAAGTAAAATAGTGCCCGAACACATAGAGCAGGGGGAAAGAGTAGTATACAAGGTGGATTCCCTGTATACCGATGCCGGAAGTCTTCCGGCATTTTCCAAGGCATCCATTTCCCCGTGCAGGATGGCGCTGCCTTTTTGCACCCTTCGGTTGTGACCCCTTCCTATGATCTCCTTATTGTGCACCAGGACAGACCCTATGGGAATGCCGCCTTCGCGGTATCCTTTTTTAGCCTCTTCTATGGCTACCTTCAAAAATTCATCTTTCATAGGTTCAATTTAATGCATTTTTCAGGATCAGTCCACCAAAGCAGCCCTTCCGTTTCAAAAAGGTCATTCTCAATTTATTCTTTTTAGAAGGTAGGGCCTGAAGACAAAGATCGCGGTTGAAATTAAAAATAACCCGATGATCGCGTAAGGAGTATTTTCGAGCTGGACTATAATATCGGCTATCATGGCCAAACCGCAACCTATAGCGCCGGCCAGTGAGATCCATCTTCGCTTAATTTTTTGACGGAACGCGATGAGGTTGACAATACCAAAAGTGAACAGGAAGATGATACTCGCCGCGTCTACAAGGCTTGAAAGGCTCCCGATTATTGCCAGAAAAGCTGAAATTCCTGCAATACCCAGGACCGCGTAAAAAGGAATTTTGTTCCTGTTCTCTATGGCGAATAATTGAGGCAGATCCTTTTTTTCTGCAACGCTTTCCATGAGCCTTGCCGTGGAGAACAGGGTTGCATTTACAGCCGAACCGGTAGAAAATGCAGCGGCAATGGTGACAATGACGAGTCCGGTGGTCCCTAATGCCTTTTTTCCGGCTATAGACAGAGCGATCTCTTTATTCTCTACCAAAGATTCGGCGCCTACTATCATGGTGGTGCCGATCGCCACAAGTATATAGATGATGATCACCGAGATCACCGCCCAACGGGTCGCACCCGGTAAGGTCTTATCGGGGTTTGTTAGGTCACTGTAGTCATAGGATAGCAGCTGGAAACCTTCATAAGCCATGAAAATGGTTCCTGCGCCAATGATAGCCATGTGCCAGGGCTTCGGATCGATGCCTTGGGTAAGTTGTTCGGGATTCCATTCCACGAGTCCGAAGATGGCTAATCCCAATAGCACTAACAGCTTTCCGTAGACAGTGATGATCTCAACTTTTGAAGCGTTCCCGATCCCTTTCAGATTGACTCCGGCAAGGATGGCGATAATGATCAAAGCCAATACCCGCGGCAGCCAGCTTCCGGCATTAAACACGTGAGCCACATAATGGCCGAAAGTGAAAGCATACACAGATAAGGTGAGGATGTATCCCAGGATAAGGATCCAGGACAGGCTTCCCGCGAAACCTTTGTGATTGATCTCTCTTAAAAAGGTGAAGGCACCCCCGCCTTCATTGTACTTAATGGATAGCTGGCTGTAACTATGTGCTGAGATCAACGCGATGAGTCCGGCAATAAGAAAACTTAGCCAAGCCCATTGCCCGGCGGTGTGGACGATGACTCCCAGGACAGAAAAGATTCCCCCGCCCACCATTCCGCCAACAGCCATTGACCAGGTTGCGTTGAAGTTCATTTTCTCTCCGGACATTGCAGGTTGGGTTACAGGTTAGAGTTATAACAAACTTAAGGTATAAAATTAAAAATACACCTCTGCCACCTTCTCGTCCCTGTAGTAAAGGTGATAGGGCAGCCCTAAATATTTCTGCGGAATGGTGAAAAAGAGTTCTGCCGTGAGTTTTTTGAGATCGGTTTGACCGAAGTACACCACGCTCAGCCGGTCTTTTCCGAAGTTTATGGGCACTTCAAAGTTGGTGTATCCGGGCATATTGTACTCTTCAAAAAGGTCTTTTTCCTCTATATCAAATGGAACGTGCAGGCTTGCAGGTCGACCGGACTTGTTAAAGAATTGCGTTTTTCGGAAAGGAATAAATTCCGGAGCTCCAATGATGCCGTTGTAACCCTTGTAATCCGCTAGCCGGTACCTGATTTGGTTTTGCGGATCTACCAGCGAAAAGCCACTGAGTTGGGTCTTGTTGTTCTTGTCCGACTTTATCCGGGTCCTGACCAGCACCTTTTGAAAATCCTCTCCTTTTACCTTCAACAGGCTCGCTTGGAAAGGGCTGTTGTTCAAAGCGGTTCTTGACTTTTTGATCTCGATCTCAATATTGTCTTTGGTGGTGAAGCTTTGTGAAAAGGCGGTAAGGCTTAACAGCAGGAATAAAAGGGGGATGCTATTTTTCATTTTACAATTTCATGTTCTATTGATCTACTTTTTTTGGCTGTACAACCATTCCATCATCATAGGGTCACTATAGGCGGCGATCCAGGAGAAATGCCCTGCCTCGGGATATTGGGTGTAGCCGGGATGTGCTCCGGCCTTTGTCAAAGCTTCCACCATATTCCGTGACAGAACAGGGCTTACGGCCTCATCCAGAGCCCCGTGAAAGATCCACATGGGAATTCCTGCAATGAGGGGCGCTTTGGTAACGTCCCCGCCTCCGCAAACCGGCACTGCCGCGGCAAACAGGTCGGGATATCGGGTGATGGCGTCAAAGGTACCGAAGCCTCCCATAGAGAGTCCGGTGATGTAAACCCGGTCGGGGTCAACCGGTAAATTCGCCAGTGTCTGGTCAATAAGTCCCTTTAGGAGTTCCATGGGTTTGGTTGGAGAAGGCTGAAAAGAACCATTTTCAGAAAGTACAGCCCAGCTCATATTTTTGGGGCATTGTGGTGCAATAACAATGGAAGGATGCATTTTCATGACCTCGCTTGAAGCAAAATTCTTCACGCCCCATTTTAACTGGGCTTCATTGTCATCACCGCGCTCGCCCGACCCGTGCAAAAAGATCACTAGCGGATATTTAGTGTTGGGAGCATAATCACTCATCAGCTGCCGGTACTTTAAGGTGTCACCTTCGGCATTCACGTATTGCTCGTAACTGAAAAGGGAGCTTTGGGAATAGGCGAAAACATTTAGGAAAAGGAACAGGAGGAGGCAAAGGTATTTTTTCATGAACGGGTTGGTTTCGGGGATTTTAATTTATTGGGTTAAGCTGTGATTTTAATGAGGGTCAAAAATGGCATTTTGGGAGGTGTTTCATTATTTGCGATATACGATGTTGGCCCTAGTTTTTTATCACCAAACTTTCCCGTTTTCTTGAGAAATAACTTTCAGACCTTCTTCTATGTACTGACTGTTATTGGTTAACTGATAATATGGAGTTTTTTTCATTTGTTTAATGAATAAATACTCCCAAATTTGTTTAGAATAATTTCCTTTAACTGTAATCAAAAATTTAATTCCTTCTAAAATTACTAAGGATATTAAACCATATTGCCAATTGGTTATTTTTCCAATTCCAAATGAAATTAAGGGTATAATAATAACGTAAATGGAAAGCTCTATCCCTCTGGTATAATTCTTCGATTTAGACATTGCAGGTAAAATATTCCTTTTTCCTTGGATCTCAATTTGTTCAAGATTCTTTTCAGTTTCTTCAATTTCATTTAATCTTCCATCAAAATATGTTTTAGTAAAATCTTTAAAACTTACAATTACATTTTCTTGGGTACGATCCTCTTTGTTTTTGTACCTCTCATCAGAAAAGGTTTTTATAAGCTTTTTAATTTCCTCTTTATCCGTTGTGTAAACTCTGGCTTGTTGAATATAACTAAAGACGTCTCTTCCTCGATGTTTAAACTCTGAAGTTCTTCTTTTTATAAAGCTGAAGAAGTTTTCATAATCAACACCATCTTTATCATCTGAAAGAGGATTATGTATGGCAAATAATTGAGATGGTAGTATTGTAGCTGGAATTATAATTTTGTCATTATCTGAGAGGATTTTATTGAGGCCCCTATCTGTGGTTAAATAAAAAGATTTTACTTCAGAATAATTATAATTGTTATTTCCTCTTACCTTTCTTACATATAAAACATTGTATGCATCTGTGAATGCCTGTTTATTTGAATATCTATATGATGTGATTTTTTTTCTTTCCGAAATTAATTTTTTAGCAAATAAATTTATCTCATAATGCTCAAGTTTAATTTTGTGATTTGATTGCTTGATGTTTAAATCTTCACAAAGTTGTTTGAATCTTGTTCGCATTTCCAGCCCATATTGCTCCGGACTATTTGCGATTTTTTGATTTTTTAGTCTACTGTATTGTACAATAAAATCATCATTGAAAAAATGCGGTTCCTCTGCTACTAATTCTTGAATTATTTCTATTTTCTTCGTTCTCTCGGCTACTGATATTTTATTTATACTCGCATCTAAAGTATTATTGAGTTCTTGATAAGTGTTTATTGTATATTCAAAATTTACACCTTGTTTTATGCACGATTTTATTAATGCTAGAATTGTTTCTTTTCTTTCTACCCCACCAACACCCAACATCCTGAAGATAATGTTAGTATCAAGAATATATGTTTTATCAGAGTAAATTTGATCCGAAAACTCCTTGACTCCCTTACCCGAAGTAAGGATGGCAAATTCTATTGCCTTTACAAATTGATTATATAATCTTCTGTTCTTTTGAGGATCATCATGCTCAAGAAACTCGTTAAAAAGATTTAATTCTTCTTGGGTGAATTTCTCCTTGATTACATCTGGAACAAGTGAATCTATATTTGATGGGTTAAAAGCATAAATGTTTTCATAAATGGATTGGTACAAAATTTTAAGAATTACCTTTTTATATTTCTTGTCATATCCATTTACTGAAAGAAAACTGTTTATTGATGGCTCTATTGAAAATTCTGAAATGTTCTTTTCTACATCTTGAAACTTTACTGGAGTTAATTTAATCAGTGGTTCATCACCTGTTGTAGTTTGCACAAAGGATTTCGAATTACTGATTAATTCATCGAAAAAATCTCTTTCAATTGGTTCTTTACACTTCGTAATTGTTGCCTTAAATAATTCATCCGCTTTTAGGTCTTCATTGTTATTCTCATATAGTAATTCGAAAATAATAGATAATACAACTCGTTTGAAATCTTGGTTATCGCGATCTTGTATTAAGCAGGCTAGTCGGAGTAAATTAATATTATCAATCATTTTTAAATATTAGGGCCAACGTGTTTTACAATACTAGTTAATTTCCTTTATCCCCTTCTCAAATTGGGATAAAGCGAATTAAAGCTGTTCTTTAGTACTTACAGAATACCGGCATTGGAGCTGCAAAAATTAGTTCCGGTAGGGCAGAAGAGAAGCTGCAGCTCGTTCAGCAGTAAATTTATTAATATTTTCTTAAAATTTGGAGAAACCGGTAAAATATTGAGGGGAGAAATTAAAGAGTGAGATTGCTTCGCTTTCACCTCCCTGCTGGTCTGTGCGCTCGCAAAGACGGTCCTTTTTTGGGTTAAGATTTCTTCGCTTACCTCCCTCCCGGTCGGTGCGCTCGCAAAGATGATGGCGACTGAGGTTTTTAAACAGGGAAAAATATCCGGGTCAAAAATGCTATTTTTGAGACCTTTTCTAAAGGACAGATTTTTAATTAGTAACTTAGGAGGACTGTCCAAAGCACAGTGTAACTCATAAAAACTTTCGCTATGATGCTAATCCTTTGTATGGTCCTGTTTTCTTCCATGGCATCCCAGGTCATTTTCGATTTTAATAAAGATTCTGATGTCAGGGAATGGGTGATCATTGATGATGTAGTGATGGGAGGACGATCTTCGGGTACTTTCGGCCTCAATGCCGAAGGCCACGGCGTATTTGAAGGGGAAATATCCCTGGAGAACAACGGAGGCTTCTCCTCAGTGCGATACAGGACGGGGCGGATTCCGGTAAAAGATCATACCAAGATGGTACTTACCGTAAAAGGGGACAGCAAGGAATATCAGTTCAGAATTAAAGCTGACACCGGCGATTATTACTCTTATGTTGCTCCTTTCCAGACTTCGGGAGAATGGCAGGAAATAGAGATTCCTTTAAAGGATATGTATCCTTCCTTCAGGGGAAGAAAGCTGGAGCAGCCCAATTTTTCAGCAGACCACTTTGAAGAGATCACCTTTTTGATAGGGAACAAGAAAAAAGAGAAATTCAAACTCCTTATCGATAAAATGGAATTGAGGTAAACGGGATAGAATTTGTCTGGCTAGTGCTGTTCTTAAGAGCACTCAAAAATGTCATTTTTGAAGGTCTTCCACAATTTCCTCTTTAAATAATATTTACCATAAAAAAAGTCCCTACAATAAGGACTTTTAGAGTAGCGAGCCCCGAAGTCCCGGGAGAGATTTGAAACTTCATGACCTCGTAATCTTTTCAAATCAAACTTAAAAATCAGGTATAAAAAAAGTCCCTTTTTGGAAGGGACTTCTTTTCGGGGGACTGTAGCGAGCCCCGAAGTTTCGGGAGAGATTTGAAACTTCATGACCTCGTAATTATTTCAAATCAAACTTAAAAATCAGGTATAAAAAAAGTCCCTTTTTTGGAAGGGACTTCTTTTCGGGGGACTGTAGCGAGCCCCGAAGTCTCGGGAGAGATTTGAAGCTTCATGACCTCGTAATCTTTGCAAATCAAACTTAAAAATTAGGCATAAAAAAAAGTCCCTTTTTGGAAGGGACTTCTTTTCGGGGGACTGTAGCGAGAACGAGATTTGAACTCGTGACCTCCGGGTTATGAATCCGACGCTCTAACCAACTGAGCTACCTCGCCATGTGCTGTAAAACCTGTGGTGGTTTCTTTTAGCGGGTGCAAATATATAAACAAATTGTCTTGTGACAAATTATCTTTTCTGAAATATTTATTTTGATTTCTTTTAGGGTTTGCAATTAATAATTATATTGCCCGCAACTAATCAAAACCGAAGAATGGACGACAAGATAAAGTACGAAATGGAATTTCCCATCCAGGCTTCCCCCTCCCTTTTATACAACTATATTGCAACACCTTCGGGCTTAAGTGAATGGTATGCCGACAACGTGAATTCACGTGGCGAAATGTTCACTTTTATCTGGGAAGGAAGCGAAGAAAAAGCCAGGCTTTTGAGTAAGAAATCTGGAGAGCGAGTAAAATTTCGCTGGTTAGCTGATGATGACACCCCTTATTATTTTGAACTTCGAATTCAGGTGGATGAGATCACTAAGGATGTTTCTATCATGGTAACCGATTTTGCGGAAGAAGATGAAGTGGAAGAAGGAAAAATGCTGTGGGAGAACATGATGTCAGATTTGAAACAAGTACTGGGTTCAGTCTGATATTTCTCCATATAAATAGTACCTTTGCCCGTTCTTAAACGGGTTTTTTCATGATCAATACCAACGGAGAATTAGTGAACAACGAGCAGGCAAGCCTCTCGGTCTTTAACCGCGGCTTTGCCTATGGCGATGCAGTCTTTGAGACCATTAGAGTGATCAAAGGAAAGCTGATGTTCTGGGAAGACCATTACTTCAGGCTTATGTCTTCCATGAGGATCATGAGAATGGAGATTCCGCAGAACTTTTCACCCGATTTTCTGGAGCAGGAAATAAAAGGATTGCTCGAGGCTGAAGATCTAATTGATTCACCGGCCCGCGTTAAATTCACCGTGTATAGAAAAGAAGGAGGTTTTTACAGGCCTTCTACCCGGGAAATAGGGTATGTGATCACTGCGACCCAGCTTCAGGACCCATTCTACCTGCTGGATGAAAGTGGTTATGAGCTGGAGTTGTTCAAAGACCATTACGTCAACAGCGGCTTGCTCTCTACCATTAAATCCAATAACCGTGCGATCAATGTCCTCGGAAGTATCTTTGCTGAAGAGAATGACTACGATAACTGTTTACTGCTTAACGAGAACAAGAGCGTGGTGGAAGCACTTAATGGAAATATTTTCCTGGTGAAGGGGAATGAGATAAAAACACCGCCTCTCAGTGACGGGTGTTTAAAAGGGGTACTACGCGGAAAAATCATTGAGATCGTAAAGAAACTGCCTGAATATAAACTGGTGGAAGAATCTGTTTCAGCCTTTGAGCTTCAAAAAGCAGATGAAATGTTTGTGACGAATGTGATAATCGGAATAAGACCGGTGAGTAAATATCGCAAGAAGGAGTACAACACAACGGTGGCTAAGACCTTGTTGAGCCGACTGAATATGATGGCCCGCCTGGGCTAGTTGTAAGAAGGATTTTCGGGCGCGTTTGACCAGATCACGTAACTGCCACCCAATTGCAGCATCTTGTCTTTCCAGAAGGTACGCGGTTGCCTGTTCAGAATTTCCTTGTTGTCCTTATTTTCAGTAACGATCCAGGAGTGGGCGTTGAGTTCTTCATTCAGTTGCTCGCAATCCCAGCCGGAATATCCAAGAAAGAACTTGATCTCATTTTCAGTAATGAGTTCCTGGGCAATTAATTCCTTCACTACTTCAAAATTTCCACCCCAATAAATTCCGCTGGCAATTTCAATGCTTCCGGGAATAAGGTCAGGGACCTTGTGGATGAAATAGAGATTGTCCTGTTCTACCGGTCCTCCGTTGTAAACTTTGAAATCCCCTTTAATATCCGGGAGGAGGTCCTGCAGGGTGAAATCCAAAACTTTGTTTAAAATGAATCCGATGGACCCACTGGGGGTGTGATCGGCAATGAGCACTACAGACCTGTTGAAAGAAAGATCTCCCGTAATCGAAGGCTCGGCAACAAGTAAATGTCCTTTTGCGGGTTTTAGTGTAGTCATGTTTTTACAGATTATTGGATCTTTCTTTTAAATCTAAAAAAATAATCTTCATGCGAGCATGAAGATTACCATTATTTAACAAAAAAACTCTTCCCGAAGGAAGAGTTTAGTATTTTTTTAGCTTTTGAAAGGATTAGTTTACAGCCTTCTGTAGATCTGCTCCAGCTTTAAATTTCACTACGTTTTTAGCAGCAATTTTAATAGTTTTTCCAGTCTGTGGGTTTCTTCCTTCTCTTGCAGCTCTTTTAGATACTGACCAGGATCCGAATCCTACTAAAGAAACGCGATCTCCTTTTTTAAGAGACTTCTCTACATTTTCTAGAAAAGATTCCAAAGCTTTTTTTGCGGCTGCTTTAGAAATTCCAGCGTTTTCTGCCATTGCATCGATTAAATCTGTTTTGTTCATAATTCGAGTTTTTAAATAATTGTTGGTTAAACTTTTATTAATTTGCTCTACAAATTTATATGGAATTCTTTGCCATGCAAGTAATAGCAAGGGAAATGCGGTATATTGTTAATAACTTCGGCAAATTGTTAATAACCTTTGTTGATTTTTACTGAAATCCGTCCAAATCAGTAACCATAAGGGTTTAGCGAACTTTGGCGTTTGGAAAAAATTTATAGCCGTTCAAAAGATCTTTTACAGTCATTTTTCTTTTTCCCGGCAGCTGAATTTCTTTCAACTTTAAAAAGCCATTTTTGACAGCCACTTTTACCTGCTTTTCTTCTTCGGTCACTGTACCAATTTCCAGCTGATGTTCCTGCTCTTCCTTTTCGGAAGCATAGATCTTGAAAAGTTGTTCGGTATTGCCATTTTGGAGCATCGTCCATGCCCCGGGATACGGACTAAGGCCACGAATAAAGTTGTAGATGACATCTAAAGGTTGCTCCCAGTCAATACGGGTATTCTCTTTGGTCAATTTATGAGCGGTCTTTAGTTCAGAAGTTTCCTGCTGCGGAACGGTCTTAACGTCGCCTTCTTCAATTGTTCTTAAAGTTTTGATAACCAGTTGAGAACCGGTGTTCATTAATTTGTCATGAAGGCTGCCGGCATCCTCTGCAGGGTCGATCTGTACCTTTTCCTGCAGGATCATTTCGCCGGTGTCGATCTTCTCATCTATAAAAAAGGTAGAGACGCCGGTCTCTGTTTCCCCGTTCATTACCGCCCAGTTAATAGGAGCGGCGCCACGATATTGTGGCAGGAGGGAAGCATGCAGGTTGAAAGTTCCATATTCCGGCATTTTCCACACCGCTTCGGGAAGCATTCTGAAAGCGACCACTACCTGCAGGTTAGCTTCCAGCCCTCTCAGCTCTTCCAGGAAGTCTTCCGATTTTAAATTTGTGGGTTGCAATACCTTCAGGTTGTGTTCTACAGCAAACTTCTTCACCGCCGATTCCTGTAACTTTCTTCCTCTCCCGGCAGGGCGGTCGGGCGCGGTGATCACTCCCACCACATCATAGCCTGCTTCCACAATGGCTTTCAAAGTTTCAACAGCGAAATCTGGGGTGCCCATAAAGACTATACGTAACTTTCTCATAAGTGACTTAATTTATATTTATTGCCGCCTGTAACGGTCAGTGCTCCTTTTTCTACCAGGACACGCAGTACCTGCAGCACATGGTCTTCCGGGAAACTTAGTTTTTCGGTCATTTCACGGGAGCTGTGTTCGTCCTGTTCAAGCAGGCCGATTATTTCAAAATAGATCTTGCGCATGCCATCCCGCGTCAGTTTTTCTGCGGAAGGTTTACAAACCGAACATATTCCACAGTCCCGGGTATTCTCTTCTCCAAAATACTCCAGCAATTGCCTGCTCCTGCATCGCTCCTTGTTCTCCACATACTCCAGCACCTGCGCGATCTTTTTGGTCTTTCCGGAGATCTGCAATTTGATGGTAGGGATCAATGGGTTGATAGTGGTCTCATCTTCACGGGGAACCAAAAAGGTGATCCTGGTGTCGTGTTGATCGTGTTCAAATTCTGCAATATCTTCCTTGTGCAGTCTCTTCAGTATGGAGATCACCTCTTCCTGGGTAGTCCCGGCTTTACCGGCAATAACCGAAATATTGATCTCAATGTTGTTTTCGAAGGCACCGCCGTAGGTGCGCAAAATGGATTTTACCACCGCATCTGCCTGCGGATTCGCCTCCAGATAATAAGATAACTGTTTATTGGAAACCAGAAACCGAACTTTGGTCTTCTTCTGGAATTGTTCCGACAGGTTTAAAACACTGGTCCTGTCCAGTAACAATAATGTATTGT
The DNA here is from genome assembly GCF_048323655.1 of Salinimicrobium soli. NCBI lineage: Bacteria > Pseudomonadati > Bacteroidota > Flavobacteriia > Flavobacteriales > Flavobacteriaceae > Salinimicrobium > Salinimicrobium soli. The sequence goes on from NZ_JBLUWW010000003.1 coordinate 124,041, forward strand.
ACGCCTGCAGGGTATTGAGTTCATACTTGCTACAGAAGTCGTAGAAATTGAAATGGTGCACGCTGCCTTCTCCTTCGCCGTAGGCAATCCTGAAGTAAGCATTCAGTTTTTTATACACCAGTTTTACAAATTCCACCGAAGGCAGAGTTGCCAAAAACTGATTTTTCAGCAGGGGAATATCGCTCTGGTTGGTGAGAATGATGGCGCGAGAAAAAGCTCCGTTCCTTCCGGCGCGGCCGGCCTCCTGGAAATAACTCTCCAAACTCTCGGGCAGGTTCATGTGCACTACCGTGCGCACGTTGGCCTTATCGATCCCCATTCCGAAGGCATTGGTGCCAACCATTACCCGTACTCTATCCTGTAACCAGGCTTGCAGCCGCTCCGATTTCTCCTTGCGGGTAAGTCCGCCGTGAAAAGAGCTGGCAGAAATGCCTTTTTTCTTGAGAAATTCAGAGATCTCTACAGTGGCTTTTCTACTCCTTACATATATAATGGCAGACTCCTCATGTTCCTTCAATGCCTGCTCAAGGTAATAGTTCTTGTCCTGTACCTCCTTGACCTCATACGCCAGATTGTCCCTGTGAAAAGAGCGCTGGTGGATAACCGGCTCGTGCAGTTGCAATTGTTTGGCAATATCTTTAACTACGGGTGCAGTAGCTGTGGCGGTAAGTCCTATAAAAGGGACTCCCGGTTTCAAATTCCGCAGGTCGGCAATATTCAAATAGGCCGGTCTAAAATCATGGCCCCACTGGGAGATACAATGCGCCTCATCGATAGCAATAAGATTGACCGGCATCTGTTTGATCCGTTCCCTTACGAGGTCCTGCTGCAGGCGTTCGGGAGAGAGGTATAGGAACTTGTAATTTCCGTAGATACAATTATCGAGCATGCTGTCCACTTCGGAGAAATGAATTCCGCCGGTAAGTGCCATCGCTTTGATGCCTTTTTCCTGTAATGCTTTTACCTGGTCTTCCATAAGGGCAACCAATGGAGAGATGACCATGCAGATTCCTTCTTTCATGAGCCCGGGCACCTGGTAGCAAAGGGATTTTCCGCCTCCGGTAGGCATCAGGGCGAGTACATCCCTGCCTGCAATAATTTCGTTGATGACCTCTTTTTGTAAAGGCCTGAAAGAGGAAAAGCCCCAGTACTTTTTTAATATTTCTTCGGGACTATTCAAGGTGGTCCAGTATAAATGAGGTGCGCTCCTGAATGCTTCCGCAGGGAACCTCTACAGGCTCATAACCATGGTGCGCATAGCTGCGGGCAAGTTCGTCATGAATGGCCACGGCCTGCTCATAGGTCTCGTAGCGTTCATTATCGCCGGTGTAGATCTCCTTCCATGGCGGCAGAATGAATACCTTGTCATAGAGGTATTCCCGGCACACGCGGTTGAAAACAGGCGGGTAATCATTTCCGAAGTAGTTCATATATGCGACCACATCGGGTACGCCACGGTCAAGAAAAACAAGTTCTGCGGAAAGATTTGCAGCCTGTTCATGTTGCCTGATGCGGCCCTCCAGGAGCAATTCACTAAAGAGCAGCGGCTCTTCCAGGAACAACTGGTCAATTCCCTTTTTTTGGGCCTCCCTGATCACCTCACGGGATACCTCGTGGAAACAAAAATAGCCGTTGTTCTCAAGGGCTTCAATGACAGACGTCTTTCCGGTACCGGGGCCGCCGGTAATTACTATTTTCCTGGTCTTCACGCGGCAAATTTCGGCATTTGCATTCGATTTAAAAAATGGATCTTTAAATGTATCTTTGTATTTTAATGAAGAAAGAAAGTTATGAGCGAAGCTAAAGATCCGGAAGAATTTTATAAAAAATTAAAAGCCCAGTTGCACGACACAGATATGTGGCCTACCATATATTTGTACAAGTTCATTGTTCCTACTAACGAATTGAAAATAGAAGCTATCCACGACATTTTTGACAACATGGGCGCGGTCATCAAGACCAAACAGTCCAGAAATGGCAAGTATACCAGCGTTTCTGTTAATGTGAAAATGCGGGATCCTGATGCCGTAATTGCTAAATATAAGGAGGTTGGGATCAAGATCGAAGGGGTTATTTCCTTATAACCGGTAGTATTGAAAAAAATGTTGCCGCGACCGGATTATATTTTTTAATTTGCAGGCAAGAAACTTCTGCAGTATATTATCACCTTATAAACTAGCATTTTGACATACGAATTAGAATATAACTCCGAGAGGAGTAAATTGATCATTCCTGAATATGGAAGGCATCTTCAAAAAATGGTGGAATATGCCGTTGCTATTGAAGATGAAAAGGAGCGAAACAAAGTGGCCAAGGCCATTATTTCGGTAATGGGTAATATGAACCCACACCTTCGGGATGTGCCCGACTTTCAGCATAAACTTTGGGACCAATTGTTCATCATCAGCGATTTTAAACTTGATGTGGACAGCCCTTTTCCAAAACCTTCCAGGGAAATGCTTGAAGAAAGACCGGACAGGATGACCTATCCTCAAAACTTTCCGAAGTATCGTTTCTACGGAAACAACATCAAGCGAATGATCGATGAGGCAAACAAATGGGAAGACGGGCCGGAAAAAGACGGACTCATTTTCACCATAGCCAACCACATGAAGAAATCATATCTCAGCTGGAACAAAGATTCTGTTGATGATAAGGTGATCTTTGAACATTTAAGAGAACTGAGTGGCGGGAAGATTGATCTTAAAGCGTCTGAAGAAGACCTGAGTGAAGCTTCAGAACTTCTTAAAAGCAATAAGAAACATGCTGCTAAGAAGCCTGCCAAAAAGAACCGCACCAGAAGCCGCAAACGTTATTAATTCCAATTATTCATGGGCACTTTTCAAATAGAAGGAGGACACTCCCTACGGGGAGAGATCAATCCTCAGGGAGCAAAAAATGAAGCTTTACAGATCTTGTGTGCCGTATTGCTTACCCCTGAAAAAGTTACAATTCATAACATTCCAGATATTCTCGATGTGAACAAACTCATCCATTTGCTGAAGCAATTGGGAGTGAAGATCGAAAAACTTGGGAAAGGCAGTTACAGCTTTCAAAGTGATGGGCTGGACCTGGAATACCTCAAAAGCGAAAAATTCAAGGAAGAAGGAAGCGGGTTAAGAGGTTCTATCATGATCGTGGGACCAATGCTGGGAAGATTTGGTACCGGATATATTCCGCGTCCCGGCGGAGATAAGATAGGGCGTCGCAGACTTGATACTCACTTTGAAGGTTTTATAAACCTGGGAGCAGACTTCCGCTATAACAAAGAAGAACGTTTTTACGGGGTGGAAGCTCCAAACGGCCTTACCGGAACCTATATGCTACTTGAGGAAGCCTCGGTCACCGGAACGGCAAATATTGTAATGGCAGCTGTGCTTGCAAAAGGCAAGACCACTATTTATAATGCAGCCTGTGAACCTTATCTACAACAGCTTTGTGAAATGCTGAACAGGATGGGAGCGAAGATCAGCGGAGTAGGATCTAACCTTCTTGAGATAGAAGGAGTAGAATCGCTTGGCGGTTGTACTCATACCGTCCTGCCAGATATGATCGAGATTGGTTCCTGGATCGGGCTTGCCGCCATGACAAAGAGTGAGATCACCATCAAGAATGTTTCCTGGGAGCATTTGGGAGTGATCCCAAGTACCTTTAGGAAACTGGGAATCCAACTAGAGAGAAGAGGAGACGATATCTACATTCCTGCTCACAAGGATGGATACGAGGTGCAGAGTTTCATCGACGGGTCCATCATGAGCATTAGTGATGCTCCCTGGCCGGGCTTTACTCCCGATCTTTTGAGTATTATGCTGGTAGTTGCGACCCAGGCTAAAGGAGATGTGCTTATCCATCAAAAGATGTTCGAAAGCCGCCTTTTCTTCGTGGATAAACTTATAGACATGGGTGCGAAGATCATTTTATGTGATCCTCACCGTGCTACCGTTATTGGTCACGATTTTAAATCACAATTAAAGGCTACCACCATGGTGTCACCAGACATCAGGGCGGGTATTTCGTTGCTTATCGCTGCACTTTCTGCCAAAGGAACTTCGGTGATCCACAATATTGAGCAGATAGATCGTGGATATGAGAATATCGACGAACGCTTAAGAGCGATTGGAGCGAAGATCGAAAGAGTAGCTTGATCAGGAAATTCTTAGACATAAAAAAATGCTGCCAATTGGCAGCATTTTTATTTTTAGAAAGCTCAGTTAATGGCTTTGCAATTCAGCTTTTCGTTTTTTCAACTGTTTTTCGATATCCTTTACACTTTCTGCGGCAGCGGCCTCAAAACTATCTTCATTAGTTGAAGCGTGGATCTTTGGCCCTGGCAAACTCAGTTCAATAGCGCAGACTTTTCCTTTTCCGTTGGTGGATTTTTCTTCCTTGAACATTACATCGGCGGAGATCACCCAGTCATATTTATTTTCCAGTTTATCTAATTTTCTCTGCACGAGTTGTTCAGCGGAAAGTTTTGGGTCTGCGTGTACAAATTGAATGTTGGTCTTCATACGTGTGTTTTTTCGTTTGATTTCTAATTCTGAAGTTACCAAAAATGATAGAATTCCCCCGGGGTTTATCAAAAATATAACGTTCGTGGGAAACTTCTTTTATTTCGGAAGTTTTGAAGCTATCGGCGAGAATTTTAGCTCTCCGTTTGGCTGCATTTCGAAACTGTAAATTGTCCTTCCCTGAACATGGCCGTCATCATACGTTGCCAGTACCCAGTTTTCTGATATTACCTGGATATCCCTGAAGGCCATAGTGCCTCCCAGTTCCGCTTTCAACGGAATAAGATCCGGGTGTTTTTCTAATTGCGTTGCCACAAATTCTTTAGGATTTTCAATGGTGTCAAATCCCGAATTAAAATACACCGGATATCCTTTGGCTAATTCCCCTTTTTGGAGCAACAGGTTTAAGGAGTCTGATCTTTTTTTGTAATTGGCAAGTTCCCTTGTGAGGGAGTCTAACTGCATTTTGGATTCTTCAAGTTCCCGCTCGTTGTCGTTACAGCTTACGCTGGTCATAAGAAGGATCGTTACTAAAACTAAAGGGAGCAAATTTTGTCTATTCATCATATATATTTTCATAAGGGTTACCCGGGGTTACAAAGAACTCTCCGGTCACATACCTGAAGTGTCGGTCTAATTTTGCGATTTCCTTAAGGTCATCTGCGTCCAGATCGATCTTTTCGCTTTCCAGGTTTGAAACAATGTGGTTTTTACTGGTTGATTTCGGGATCACGGCAGTATCTCTCATTACCGCCCATTTTATAAGGATCTGTGCGGGTGCCGCATTGTGTTTATCCGCAATTTTTTTGATAACCGGATCTTCTAAAAGCGAAGGTTCATTATCTGCTTTCATGGATGATACGCGATCCCCGCTTCCAAGAGGGGAATAAGCGGTGACGTGAATATTGTTCTCCTTACAATATTCCAGCATCTCAGGTTGTTGCAGGAATGGATGCAATTCTATCTGGTTCATTTCCGGGACTTCATCAGATTCCTTCATGAGGTCCTTCAGTTTTTTTTCACTGAAGTTGGATACACCAATATGTTTTACCAGCCCCTGTTTTTTGGCTTCCAGCATGGCATTCCAGGTCTCAATGATCGGAACCTCTTCCAGAGAAAGATAATCATCGTCTCCCGAAGGAAAACCTACGCCGTGTTTGAAGGCAACAGGCCAGTGCATGAGGTAGAGATCAAGATAATCCAGCTGAAGATCTTTCAGTGTCTGTTTTAGAGCCGGGATCACCTCTTCCTTCCTGTGAGAATCATTCCATAACTTGGAGGTCACCCACACTTCTTCCCGTTTTATTTTACCGTTTTTGAAGACCTCGGAAAAAGCATTTCCAATTTCGGGCTCATTTCCATAAGTGGCGGCACAGTCTACATGCCGGTAGCCTGCATTAAGGGCGATCTTTACCGCTTCTTCTACTTTACCTTTGTCAGATTTCCAGGTGCCGAGCCCAATAGCCGGCATTTCATCATTGTTCCTGAATTTTAAAGTTTTCATTATTTATGTTGGTTTCTGCTGAAATTAAGAAGGATTGGGCCGTTTCAAAAACTTAAGGAGGAATTTAGCAGAAATTTAATAGTTAGCGGCGGGGGTGAAAGCTCTCAATTACCTGCCTTAGGTGCGTGCGGTCCAGGTGTACATAGATCTCTGTGGTGGTAATGCTCTCGTGTCCAAGCATCTGCTGGATTGCCCGCAGATCGGCTCCGTTCTCCAACAGGTGTGTGGCGAAAGAATGCCTAAAGGTGTGGGGACTCACCTTTTTTTCCATTCCTGTTTTTACGCATAACCTCTTGATGATGGTAAAGATCATGGCGCGGGTAAGTTTTTTACCTCTTCTGTTCAGAAATAAGGTGTCTTCATGCCCTTTTTGGATGTCTATATGAGAACGGACCTGTTCCCGGTAAAGGTCAATGTATTTTTGAGTAGCCTTTGCAATGGGAACGAATCGCTGCTTGCTGCCTTTCCCAGTCACCCTGATGAAACCTTCTTTAAAGAACAGGTCTGAGAGGCGAAGATCGGTAACTTCCGAAACCCGAAGTCCGCAGCCGTATAGCGTTTCCAGTATTGCCCGGTTGCGTTCTCCTTCGGCTGTACTAAGATCAATTGCCGCGATAAGCGAATCGATCTCTTCGGTAGAAAGGGTGTCCGGTAATTTTCGTCCGGTCCTTGGCGACTCAACCAGGTCCAGCGGATTTTGTTTCCGGTAATCTTCAAATACCAGGAAGTTAAAAAAACCTTTTAGTCCCGAAATTATTCTCGACTGGGATCGGGCGTTCACTTTTTTCGCGAGGGAATATACAAAATGCTGCACTTCCTCCTCAGTAATTGTCAAAGGGGAGGAGGCGATCTCATTTTCTTCCAGATGTAAAATGAGTTTTTGAACGTCAAAAGAATAGTTGGTGATGGTATTGTCACTCAAGCCGCGTTCGATCTTGAGATACTGCCGGTATTGTTCCAGTGCTTTTGACCATTCCATTGCCTAAATATAAACCGATAATTAGAAAAGCAAGCTGCAAGAAGTTGAATTTATAATGGCATTTTTTGATAAATAGAAATTATCAACCTATAAAATCAATAAAATTTTTGCAGGTTTATAAAATTTAACGTTTTGTGAGTATTAAAATTATATAAATTTGATGGTCTAACTTAAACATTGATCAATTAATGAAAAAACTTTTAGTTTTTGCTATTGTTGCCTTTGGAATGGTAACAGGAGCGCAGGCTCAGGAGGTTAACTTCGGGGCTAAAGCAGGTGTCAATTTCGCTTCCTTCTCTGGAGATGATGCTGACGATGCTGAATTTGATGGGAAAACAGGATTTCACCTTGGAGTAATTGCTGAAATAGCTTTCTCCAGCCGGTTCTCTGTGCAGCCGGAAGTATTGTATTCTACCAGGGGTGCGAAAAACTCTGATTTTTTCTTTGAAGATGAATTTGGAGACGATATGAGTGGAGAAATTGACGTGAAGCTTGATTATATCGAGATCCCCATAATGCTTAAGTATTATGTGGCACAGGGGTTTTCCCTGCAGGCAGGACCGCAGTTATCCTTCAACACCAAATCTGAAATGGAATTCAGCGACGGTTCTGACAGTATAACCATAGGCGTGGAGGATGAGACCGAATCCTTCGAATTTGGAGGAGCAGTAGGCGTAGGCTACGATCTACCTGTTGGAGTCTTCTTCCAGGGAAGATATACCATGGGCTTCAGCGATGTGTATACAGATTCAGATATCAGGAATAACGTATTTCAACTTTCTGTAGGTTATAAATTCTAGTAGCCGCGAATTTTGAAATGTTAAGGTGGAGCTTCGGCTCCACCTTTTTATTTAACTAACTTATAATAAAGGACTTATGTGTTTTGTTGTACCTTTTTACGTTTAATTTTAAAAGAAAGGTATGATGAAAAAATTACTTTTTACAGTACTGTTTATCTTTCTGGGAATGACTTATTCTATTGCCCAGAGTGACATTAAACTGGGGATACATGGTGGTGCTCCGTTAGGAGATGCAGATGATATAAGCAGCTTTGAACTGGGAGGTGACATTGCTTATATCTTTGACCCCATCGGTATCCTTGAAGTAGGACCTCTGATAGGTTTTTCGCAGTTCTTTGGAGAAGATGGTTATGATGACCTGCAATTCATTCCGGTGGCAGCTTCCGGGCGGGTAAGTCTGCCGCAGCTGTTCTTCGTGGGAGTAGACCTGGGGTATGCTTTTGGCCTTGATGACAATGTCGATGGTGGTTTCTACTACCGCCCTCAAATTGGCTATAACTTTTTCAAGTTTGCGATCCTGGTGTCGTATTCAGGAATTACAGATGACAATTACACCCTGTCTTCTTTGAATCTCGGGGTGGAACTAAAACTATAGAAGAAGACGGTTATTCAAAAAAGCAGGATTTTTCCTGCTTTTTTGAATATCTTTATCCTTATGAAAATACTCATCATCAACGGTCCAAACTTAAATCTTCTTGGAAAGAGAGAACCGGACACTTATGGAAACTCGAGCTTTGAAGACTATCTTTCTAAGCTTCGGGAAAAATTCAAAGATGTTGAAATTTCTTACTTCCAGTCGAACATAGAAGGAGAATTGGTCGATAAGCTACAGTGGGCAGAGCGGAAGGTAGATGGAATCATCCTTAATGCCGCCGCATACACCCATACTTCTATAGGAATTGGTGATGCCGTTAAAGCTATCAACACTCCGGTTGTGGAAGTTCATATTTCCAATGTCACGGCCCGGGAAGAATTTCGTCATAATTCGTTCATTGCTCCACATGCAAAGGGCGTTATTCTGGGCTTCGGACTTAAAGGTTATGAACTCGCACTTTCTAGTTTCCTGTAATCCCTGATTTTTATAAAATCCTCCTGAAACTGAGATAGATTGCTTCTTTTTTATTCAAAATAACAGAACTTTAACTATAAAAATGTGCTTTTCGTCGATAATAGCGACAATTTTGTCCGATATACTGGCGTTTAAGTAAGAGTTCAAGTATTTTTTTTTAGTTTTAATCTATTAACAACCTAAACTTTTGATTATGAAAAAATTACTGATTGCATTAGTCTTTGTACTTTCAGTTGGTCTAACCACAGCTTCTGCTCAGAGCTTCCGAATTGGAGTGCATGGAGGAGTGCCTGTAGGTGACGTTTCTGATACCCATAATTTTGACATTGGAGGACATGTTTCCTATATGTTCAATCCTATGGGAGTCTTCCAATTTGGAGGTATGGTGGGGTACTCTCACTACTTTGGCGATTCGGTTGATGAAGGAGGAATTCAATTTGATTATCCTGATGCCCAGTTTCTGCCAATAGCCGCCACAGGTAGAGCCTCTTTAGGAGATGCTGTTTTTGTAGGTCTTGATCTTGGTTACGGGATTGGAGTGAACGACGGCAATGATGGCGGATTCTTATGGAGACCCAAATTAGGATTTGACTTCATGGGAGTTGGAGTTGTTGGTTCTTTCGAGAATTACAGTATGGATGGGGGAACAGTTTCCTCAGTAAATGTTGGAGTTGAATTCGGACTATAAACAGAATTTAAAATAGATATTCAAAAGCGGGAGATTTCTCCCGCTTTTTTTATTTTAAGGCCTAAATCAGTTAAGGCATTTCAATCCAATTTTTGGAGGTCAAAATTGAACAGGTAAAAGAAATATGATGAGTAAAATTCAAGTTGGATTTTTAATGTCTTACGATTATAAGTTGTTGAAAAACTCTATTCCTTTTGTGTATGATCATTCCGATGCTATAACAATTGCCCTTGACGAGAACTTTAGAACCTGGACAGGTGAAAAATTTAAGGTTGATAATGATTTTTTTGAATGGTTAAAAAAATTTGATACCGAGAATAAGATCAAATTGTATAAAGACAATTTTTACGATTCCGGTTTGGATCCTATGGAGAACGAGGTCAGAGAAAGAAAGATGTTAGCCAACTCTATGGGAATCGGGAATTGGATAATTCAACTTGATAGTGATGAATATTTTGTCAATTTTAAAGAATTTACTCAGCAGTTAAAAAGAAGGAACCACTATTTAATTAATCCTGAAAAAAATAAGATTCAAATAGCAGGCTTTTATGTGAATCTGTACAAATACACAGATGACGGGTTATTGTATGTGTCAAAGCTGAGAAATCAAAAATTTGCGACTAATTATCCTAATTATAAGGTTGGAAGAAACACCAGGGAACGGGTAATCTTTGTGTCCAATATCGTCGTTCACGAATGCATGTCTCGTAGCGAAAATGAAATCAAGACAAAGCTTTCGAACTGGGGCCATGCTCACCAGGTTAACATTCAGGAATTTTTGGAAAAATGGAAAATGGTGGATGGAACGAACTATAAAACCTATAAAGATTTCTTTTATCTGGAACCTGAAAAGTGGAAATCGTTGGACTTCGTAAAAGGAGGTTCATTAAAGGAATGTATGACGGACCTTTCAAAGAAAAACTTGAAACCCTCTTCCTTTTTTCTTGCCCAAAAGAATTTCGGGCAGTGGTTCAAATTCCTTTTTAAATCTTAAATAAAGAGTGGTGCCATTTACTAATCTAAACAAGGGTGTCTAAAAATGACTAATCAAATACCGGTATGAAAAAGGCCTTTTTAAACTGGAGTTCTGGAAAGGATGCGGCTTTTGCCCTTTTTGAGCTGCAACAGGGAAACGACTTTTCTGTGGAAAAACTGGTCACCACTATAGATGCCACTTCTTCCACGGTTTCAATGCACGGCCTGCGGAAGGAGCTGCTTTTGCAGCAAGTAAACGCTGTTGGAATTCCGTTGCATCTCATTTCTCTGGATGGTTTTGTTCCGGTTGAGGAATATAACAGGATCATGAAAAGAGAAATGGATTCGTTAAAAGCAGAAGGCTTCACTCACAGCGTTTTCGGGGATATTTTTTTGGAAGATCTGAGGGAATTTCGGGAGGAGCAGCTTAAAAAAGCGGGTTTAACCGCGGTTTTTCCGCTCTGGAAGATGGATACTCAAACTCTGATGCGCGATTTTCTGAAAGCCGGTTTTAAAGCGATCACAGTGAGCGTCAATGCAAAAGACCTGGACAGATCTTTCTGCGGAAGGATCATAAATGAAACTTTTCTTGCCGACCTTCCGGAAGGAGTGGATCCTGCAGGAGAAAATGGAGAATACCACAGTTTCGTTTATGACGGACCTTATTTTAAGGAACCGGTTGCTTTCCGAAGAGGAGAGGTCTCAGAAAAAATTTCCGGAGCTCCCAAAAAGGACAAAAAGCAGAAAAGTCTTGGAAAACAACCGTCCTGGGACACCCGGTTCTGGTATTGTGATCTGCTTCCGAAGCATCAGAAAGGCTAAAAACCTGGTTCCTTAACATAACTTTATTCCTTCACGGCGGTAACTTACTTTAGTTTATGTGCCGAATCCCTTAACTTTAGAAAATGAAAAAGAAGAATGAAGTGAGAAGAGGTTTTGTTTTTAAAAAGTACGAAGACGAGAATATTACTCCCTTTGATAAGCTTTTTGAGATCTTCAAGGAACTGATTACCCACACCTCGGGCGACTTTGAGGAGGCTATTGACTGGCTTCGGCAACTGGATGAGGAGTACAACCTTACCGACGAGAATTACAGCATAGACGATTTTATTGAAGACCTGAAGAAGAAAGGCTACATCCGCGAGGAGATCGATCCTGACGGGAATGGAGGTATGGCTATTACTGCCAAGACCGAACGTGCCATAAGACAACAGGCATTGAACCAGATCTTCGGAAAGCTTCGGAAAAGCCGTTCCGGCAGTCATTCAACCAAACACCAGGGACTTGGGGATGAGCATACGGGAGAATTCCGGAATTTCAATTACGGGGATCCGCTGGAAAAGATCTCTATGACCGAATCTCTCAGAAATGCACAGATCCACCATGGCGCTGATGACTTTAGGATGACCGAAGATGATCTAGTTGTAGAGGAAACACATCACAAAAGCCAGATGAGCACGGTGCTCATGATCGATATTAGCCATAGTATGATACTGTATGGCGAAGACCGGATAACCCCGGCCAAAAAAGTGGCTATGGCGCTGGCAGAGCTCATTACAACGCGGTACCCGAAAGATACACTCGATATACTGGTCTTTGGAAATGACGCCTGGGCCATCAGTATTGGCGACCTGCCTTATTTGAGGGTAGGGCCTTATCATACAAATACAGTGGCCGGCCTGCAACTAGCCATGGACCTGCTGCGCAGAAAAAGGAATACCAACAAACAGATCTTTATGATCACCGATGGTAAACCCAGCTGTGTTAGAGAGCGTGACGGAACATACTATAAGAATAGTGTGGGACTGGACCCCTTTATTGTGGAGCAGTGTTACAATGCCGCCAGGCAGGCAAGGAAGCTGCACATTCCCATCACCACTTTTATGATCGCGAGGGATCCATATCTGGAAAGGTTTGTTCGGGAATTCACCCAGGCCAACCAGGGGAAAGCATTTTTTACAGGATTAAAAGGTCTGGGAGAAATGATATTCGAAGATTACGAGACCAACAGGAAAAAAAGGATCAAGGGCTAAAATGCCATTTTTGAATAGTAATAAAATCAGAAGAATGAAGAGAGAAGATATAAAGACGTTTGGAGGATTAAAAAAATCAGGCTACCAGAGTAAGAGCATCAAAGAAGAACTTCGGCAGAATCTGCTGGAGAAGATCAGGAAGAATGAACCTGCTTTTGAAGGTATTCACGGGTATGAGAATACCGTGATCCCCGAACTGGAGCGGGCGATCCTGTCAAGGCATAATATTAACCTGCTGGGACTGCGGGGGCAGGCCAAGACACGCCTTGCCAGGATGATGGTCAACCTGCTGGATGAATGGATGCCTGTTGTAAAAGGTTCTGAGATCAATGATGATCCTTTTCATCCAATCTCCAGGTTCGCAAAAGAACTTATTGCCGTAAAAGGAGATGATACTCCCATTGATTGGGTGCACCGGGAGGAACGTTTTTTCGAGAAACTCGCCACACCCGATGTCACCGTAGCCGATATTATTGGAGATGTAGATCCCATTAAAGCAGCCAATCTAAAATTGAGCTATGCCGATGACCGGGTGATCCACTTCGGAATGATCCCCCGGGCCAACCGCAGTATCTTTGTAATCAATGAGCTTCCCGATCTGCAGGCGCGCATCCAGGTCGCACTTTTTAATATTCTGCAGGAAGGGGATATCCAGATCCGCGGATTCAAACTGCGACTGCCGCTGGACATGCAGTTTGTCTTTACGGCAAACCCTGAGGATTATACCAACAGGGGTAGTATAGTAACTCCTTTAAAGGACCGGATAGGTTCTCAGATACTCACCCATTATCCGCTGAACCTGGAGACCGCCAAGGCAATAACTAAGCAAGAGGCCAAGCTGGATGAACAACAGGTGGAAATGGTTCACGTGCCCGAACTGGCAAAAGACCTGCTGGAGCAGATAAGTTTTGAAGCCCGGGATAATGAATACATTGACGCGCGCAGTGGAATAAGTGCCAGATTAAGTATTACAGCTTACGAGAACCTTTTAAGTACTGCAGAGCGCAGGGCTATAAAAAATGGGGAAGATAAAACCTTATTGAGGTTTGGTGACTTTTTGGGAGTGATACCGAGTATTACCGGAAAGATAGAATTGGTTTACGAAGGTGAGCAGGAGGGAAGTGCTGCGGTGGCACAGCAACTTATTGGAGAGGCTGTAAAAACACTTTTTCCGAAGTTGTTCCCCAAGATAGAAAAACTAACGAAAGAGGGGGACGAAGATCCATACGCGGAAATTGTTGAGTGGTTCTTCTCCGAATCCGGATTTGAATTGCTGGATGAGACTACAGATGAAGAATACAAACAGGCTCTTGATTCCATTCCGGCGCTGGACAGGCTGATTAATAAATACCAGCCTAAAACAGCAGATAAGGATCGTTATTTTCTAAAGGAATTCGTTCTGTGGGGTCTGGTGGAGTACAAGAAGCTCAACAAGTACAGATTTGCAGAAGGTGTGCAGTTCAAAGACATCTACGGCAGTTACATCAGCGGACTGTAATTTTGGAGCTGGGAAAAGAAAGATCCTCCAAAAAAGGCATTTTTGGAGGGTCTTTTAGTATTGAGGTGTCTTATTAGATATGAATCACTTCTCCATAGGCATCTGCCACAGCTTCCATCACAGCCTCACTCATAGTTGGGTGTGGGTGGATCGCTTTCAAAACCTCATGTCCTGTAGTTTCAAGTTTACGGCCAAGAACGGCTTCGGCGATCATATCAGTCACTCCGGCGCCAATCATATGGCATCCCAGCCATTCTCCATACTTCGCATCAAAGATCACTTTAACGAATCCGTCAGGAGTACCGGCAGCTTTCGCTTTTCCGGAAGCTGAGAACGGGAATTTCCCGATCTTCAGTTCATATCCGGCTTCTTTGGCCTGCTTCTCGGTCATTCCAACAGAAGCAATTTCAGGAGTGGCATACGTACAACCCGGGATATTTCCGTAGTCGATCGGCTCTACATGAAGACCTTTGATCTTTTCAACGCAGGTGATCCCTTCCGCAGAAGCAACGTGGGCAAGCGCAGGACCCGGAACAACGTCCCCGATGGCATAAATTCCCTGCACGTTGGTTTGATACCAATCGTTCACAAGGATCTTATCACGGTCAGTCTTGATACCTAGTTCTTCCAGTCCGATATTCTCAAGGTTACTCTTGATACCTACTGCTGAAAGCACGACGTCTGCCTCGAGGGTCTCTTCCCCTTTTTTGGTTTTCACCTTAGCTTTCACACTTTTTCCTGAAGTATCAACGCTTTCTACAGAAGAGCTGGTCATCACTTTGATGCCGGCTTTCTTAAAGCTGCGTTCAAATTGTTTTGAAACCTCTTCGTCTTCCAACGGCACCAAGTTGGGAAGGAATTCCACGATGGTAACTTCTGTTCCCATGCTGTTGTAGAAATGAGCAAACTCAACTCCAATGGCTCCCGAACCAACTACGATCATAGATTTTGGTTGTTTTTCAAGGGTCATCGCCTCGCGGTATCCAATTACCTTCTTACCGTCCTGCGGAAGATTTGGCAATTCTCTGGAGCGCGCCCCGGTAGCGATAATGATATGGTCTGCTGAATATTCTGTTGTCTTATTGTCTTTATCGGTAACATCGATTTTCTTTCCGGCCTTCAGTTTTCCGAAGCCTTCGATCACATCGATCTTATTCTTTTTCATAAGGAACTGCACCCCTTTGTTCATACTGTCGGCAACTCCGCGGCTGCGTTTAATGACAGCTCCGAAATCTTTCTCTGCCTTTTCTACTTTCAAACCGTAGTCTGCAGCATGGTTGAGGTAGTCAAATACCTGCGCACTTTTAAGAAGGGCTTTGGTTGGGATACATCCCCAGTTAAGACAAACGCCTCCAAGGTTTTCCTTTTCAACAATTGCGGTCTTAAAACCTAACTGGGAAGCCCTGATAGCGGTGACGTAACCTCCCGGGCCACTTCCTAAAACAATGATATCGTATTTACTCATATTTGGAAATTTTTGTAACTGGATTTAAAGACAGCGAATTTACGGAATTTCAATATAAACAGAAAGCAATCAGTAGCTAATGCACTGATTTAAATTCAGCGAAACCTGATTTGTAGAAGAGAAAATCCAAAAAAAATCCCTTTTCCGGTTGGGAAAAGGGATTTTTTCTAAAGTTTTAGGTTCGCTGTTATTTGATTAACAGCTAAAAAGGCCTAATTCTCAAGTTCCGAAAGTACGGCATTCATGTCAGATACATCAACTCCGGTGTCTAAAGCAAAATCTGAAGGAATGACTATGAACCTGAAGAATTGATCATCTGTCCAGGCTGTACTCAGGGTGCTGAGGTCAAAATTTCCGTCAATGATGAGTTCTATATCGGCATCGGTGTGGTTATACACGTACTGAATGATTCCCTCATCCAAAAAGAAGTTCTGAGGAATAAGGCTCCAGGTTTCGGCACCGTCTAATATTTCTCTTCTGTAAACGAGAATAGCGTCTGAAGGGAGTACTTCGATTTCGGCAGGTATTGTAATGAAATAGCTATAAAGATTGAAATCTCCGTCGTAATTAAAATCTACATTTTCAAATTCAAAGGTCTGGCCTACAATGTTGACTCCGGGTTCACCTGGAGGTCCCGGAGGGCCTTCATCAGAACAGGAGGCGAGAGTGAATGAAACTAGCGTGAGTAAGTAGAATATTTTTTTCATATCTATTTGGATTTTGGTTCAAATTCTATACTGGCAGAGTTTACGCAATAGCGTTGCCCTGTTTCGGTGGGGCCGTCGTCAAAGATATGTCCCAGGTGGCTACCGCAGTTGGCGCACAATATTTCTGTACGCAACATTCCAAAGCTGCGGTCCTGCACATATTCGATACTGCCTTCAATCGCATCATCAAAGCTGGGCCAACCACAACCGCTTTCAAACTTTTGATCACTTTCAAAAAGTTTGGCGTTACAGGCGGCACAATGATACTCTCCATTCTGAAAATGAAGGTTGTATTTTCCTGAATGGGGAGCTTCCGTTCCTTTTTGTCGAAGAACGCGATACTGCTCTTCTGAAAGCTTTTCACGCCATTCCTGCTCTGAATATTCTATGGGATATTTCTTTCTCATTTGCTGGTTTCAACTAAAAATAAAAAAACGGACCTCTATTTTATCTTAAACTATTGGTAAACTTTCTCTACTTGTTACCCGCTGCAAAGTCAAGGGCAACGCCGTTGATGCAATGTCTTTTCCCGGTGGTTTCTTTTGGGCCATCATTAAAGACGTGTCCTAAATGTCCACCGCATCTTGCGCAAACCACTTCGGTGGCCGGAAAACCTCCTGTTCGGTCGGGTCTGTAAACAACATTATCTTCGTCTATTGGCCGGTCAAAACTGGGCCAGCCGGTTCCGCTATTAAATTTGTCCTTTGTTCTGTATAATGGGTTTCCGCAGGCCGCGCAAATAAAGATCCCGGGTTCTTCAACTTTTAGGAGTTCACTGCTAAAGGCTCTTTCTGTGCCCTTGCCTCGCAGCACCATAAATTCGGCCGGGGAAAGCTCGGCTTTCCATTCAGCTTCCGTCTTAGTCACAGGGAATTCCCTCTTTTCCTGTTGAGCAGTGCTATCGCAGCTTAGGAAAAGAAATATACCGGCAAGGAAAAGGAATCTTTTCATGATGATGCTTTTCCATGTTATCTCAAGAACTATACCGTAAGAAAATCCAGGATCTTCCGGATTACTTTGTTGTCTCCCAGAATACGGCGGTGGCCAAGGTCTTTGGTAATGAAGATCTCACTGTTTTCCATACTTTCATGGATCTCGTGGGCAGCGCCTACATGTACATCCACGTCGTATTCATCATGGATAATTAATGTAGGAATTTTAACATGTTTTGCTGAAACAGCTCCGGAGTAGGTGTCCATATCAGCGCCAAATTTTTCATCAAAGTAGTGTTTCATCTTCTTAGCAACTTTGACGTTCATGTTCATATTGTAGGCGAATTCACGGGTGATCCTGGTGACACTGTTCGCTGTTCCGATTATGACGAGTTTGTCGATCTGTAGTCCTTCTTTGACTGCTCTAAGCGAAGACATCCCTCCCAGGGAATGGCCTATGGCAGCTGTAAAAGGGCCATAATGTTTATCCAGATAGTGAATGGAGTCAATGAAAAATGGCATCATGCTCATTTTTCCCGGGGCTTTGCCATGCGCCGGAGCATCAAAACTTACCACGCTATACCCGTTCTTTACCAGTTCCTCTGCCATGACCGACATTTGAGTACCCCTGCCGCTCCAGCCGTGGGCCAGCAGGATCTTTTTAGGGGAATCACCATACTCGTAAACCACGATCTCCCGATTTATGGAAGGCACTTTGACTCTGTGCTGCTTACTTTTCTCATCCATTTCTTTCTCACGCTCCGGTAATTCATATTTAAAAGGGGTTAGAAAAAGCTTCGCTGCAAAACGGCTGGCGAGAAAAGGAGAAAGTGCGGTAAGGATCTTTCCGGTGACGAGAATATACTTTGGCACTAATAGCCTCTGTACCGGGGTTTTATCTTTTTTTTGCTGGGTCATAACTTATTGAAAACCGCAATTTACGAATTCCACAAGCTTTTAAGCCGCATGTTTAAAAGGATTTACAATTTTGGCAGGTATTTTGTTAAACCTAATTTAAAGGCGTCAGAGGAGAGGCACCTATTTAGTAACTTTAACAAAAACCATTATTATGAAACTTAAACAAATAACGATAGTAGTAAGTTTTTTTCTCCTAGTGGTGGCCTGTAAGACCAATCCTTTTACAGGAGAGAAAAATTTAAATTTTTACCCCAATTCCCAGATCTTTCCTGCTGCTTTTCAGCAGTACAACCAGATAATGGCTGAGAATAAGGTAGTAACGGGAACTGAAGATTCAAGAATGATCAAAAAGGTAGGAAGCAAAATTGCGACTGCCGCAGAGCGCTACCTTGACGCAAATGGATATCAGGGATATCTTGACGATTATAAATGGGAGTATAACCTTATACAGGATGACCAGGTAAACGCCTGGGCTATGCCCGGAGGTAAGATCGCTTTCTATACCGGAATAATGCCTATTGCAAAGGATGAACCCGGGGTAGCAGCAATTATGGCTCACGAGGTGGCTCACGCTCTTGCAGATCACGGTGCGCAACGTATGAGTGCAGCACAACTTCAACAGGTTGGTGGCGCCGTAGTGGGAGCTGCAGTGGGAAGTAAGAGCGAAAGCACCCAACAGATCATCAGTCAGGCGTACGGTCTGGGTACCACTGTGGGAGTGATGCTTCCTTTTAGCCGTGGGCATGAGTCTGAAGCAGACAGAATTGGATTAACGTTGATGGCGATTGCAGGTTATGATCCTATGGTGGCAGCTGACCTGTGGAGAAGAATGAAAGCTCAGGGTGGACAGGCACCACCTGAATTTCTGAGTACTCACCCGTCCTCTGATACGCGAATTAGAAATATTGAAAAATGGGCCCCTCAGGCAAAAGCCGAAGCCAAAAAATTCGGGGTGACCAATTTCCAATCATAGAAAGTTTTATAAAAACTGTACTTTAGGAGCTGCCAATTGGCAGCTCTTTTAATTTCAGCCTTTATGAAACACCTCCCAAAAGGAAGCAAAAAGCTTTTGAATGCCTGGGCTTTTTACGACTGGGCGAATTCTGTTTACAGCCTCGTAATAGCATCTACCATATTTCCGATCTTTTATGCCGCCCTAACGATCGTGAAAAATGAGCAGGGAGATATTATTGATGATTCTGTTTACCTTCTGGGATTTAATTTTAATAATGATTCGTTAATCAGCTATGTGACGGCTCTGGCCTTCCTGGTGGTGGCGATCATGAGTCCTTTTTTATCAGGGATTGCAGATTACGTGGGGAATAAAAAGAACTTCCTGAAATTTTTCTGTTACCTGGGTGCTGTGTCGTGTATAGGCCTTTTCTGGTTCAATCTTGAAAACCTTCTTTTTGGACTCCTTTGCTACTTTCTGGCCCTTATAGGGTTCTGGTCCAGCCTGGTCTTCTATAATTCTTATCTGCCCGATATCGCTTTTCCTGATCAACAGGATAAAGTGAGTGCACGAGGTTTTTCTATGGGCTATATAGGGAGTGTGATCCTGTTGATCCTTTGCCTCGGAATGATCATGAACTATGAATGGTTTGGTTTTGAAAGTGAAAGTTTTCCAACGCGATTGTCATTTGTTTTGACCGGAATCTGGTGGATAGGTTTCAGCCAGATCACCTATTATTATCTTCCGAAGGGAAATAAAAAGCAGACCCTCACCAGGGATGTGATGTTCAACGGTTTTAAAGAACTCAAACTGATATGGAAAAGCCTGCAACACAATCCGCAGTTGAAGAAATACCTCAGAGCCTTTTTTGTTTACAGTATGGCGGTGCAGACCGTAATGTTGATCGCGACTTATTTCGGGATCGAAGAGGTCAATTGGTCAGGACAGGATGCAACCACCGGATTAATAGTGAGCATTCTCCTTATCCAGCTGGTAGCGGTGGCCGGAGCGACTATTACTTCCCGTTTATCTGCACGCATGGGAAATATTCCGACCCTCATTATGGTGAATATCATTTGGATCATGATCTGTGTCTATGCCTTTTTCGTTAAGACTCCTGTTCAATTCTATATTGCGGCTGGATTAGTAGGTCTGGTGATGGGAGGAATTCAAACGCTTTCCCGGTCTACCTATTCAAAAATGCTTCCAGAGAACACTCTTGATACCGCCAGTTATTTCAGTTTTTATGATGTTTCTGAAAAAATTGGAATAGTGATAGGAATGGTTCTTTACGGGGTCGTTGCTGAAGTCTTTGGTAGTATCAGGTTTTCTATACTGTTTTTAACGGCCTTTTTCTTAGTAGGAGTAGTCCTTTTACTCAGAGTCCCTAAAGAAAAATTGGAGCCAAAAAAAGAGACGGCCTAAAGCCGTCTCGTATAATGAAAGGAACAAGTTTATCTTTTGGAAATAGAACCAATTCCCATAGTTTTAAAATCTTCTTTTTTAGGATTCCCCTTGTATTCTATATCTCCTGCACCGGGAATGGTAGCTTTTAATACTTCGGAAGCATAGACCTGAATATCTCCGGAACCGATCAAAGTTGCTTTAACATTCTGACACTTGAACTCAAAAGCTGCAATATCTCCAGATCCGGTTACGTTACACTGAAAGTCTGTTGCACTTCCTTTGAGTTCTATATCACCTGAGCCGGTGACGTTAGCCCTGGCGTTAGCAGCTTCCACGGGAAGTTTAATATTTCCTGATCCGGTAAGGCTGGCTTCAAAATTCTCAGCTTTCAAAGTTCTGGTAGAGTATATGTCACCCGATCCCACAAGGGAAACAGAGCTGATCTCTTCTACAGGAACAGTCACCTTCAGTTTCATGTTTCGGGAAGGGTCAAGGTTATATCCTTTTTTGGTAGATATCTTTAATTGATCTCCTTTGACCTCGGTAACAATATATTCAAGAAGATTTTCTTCGGCTTCAATCTCGAGTCTTCCCTCTTTGCCTGCTACCAGTTCCACGTCCATCGATCCAAGAAGAGATACTTCATCATAACTGCCCACGTTTCGGGTTTCCTTTGTCATTTTGCCGTTTCCGTCGATCTCTTTATTGCCTTGCCACCATTGTGCATTTGCTGAGTTATAAGAAAATGCAAGAAGGGCAAGTAGTAAAATTGATTTTTTCATGTTTGAAATTTTTGACTGATTAATGAATCGGTTTGTTTAGTCTTCAAAAGAAACGCTACCGTAGCTGGAATTTATTCTTACTTTTCCACCAGCGTTTGCTGATTTGTAGTAGCCTTCATAATGCCTGTCTGTAGAAGACTGATTTTTTTTATTCAGTGTAAATCCGGAATTATCCAATCCCTTGATTCCTCCGTACGAAGTTCTTACTTCAAAACTAAAAGGTGCATCCCTGTCATACCCTATTTTCACTGAGGTATAATCTGTACTTAGGTCCAGTTCTTTAAGACTGCCCATCAATTTTTCGATAGCGAGGGAACCATAGTCCATTCCCAGGTTTGCACTACCGTAGATCAATCCCAGTTTTACTCCCAGGTAATCTCCACTTCCTTTAATATTCCTCAGTTTTTCAACTTTTAGAGAACCATAGTCACAGCTAAAGCCCAGGTTTTCCACTTTCTCAAAATAGGAATCCGTATAGTCGGCATTCAGGTTAACCGTTCCAGCCTCATCAATGCTGAATTCAGAATAGTCTGCACTGATCTTAGCTCTTTTCACATAATGGATGGAACTGTTCCTGGTGTAGTCGAAGCTAAGCATATTGTCATCTCCAAGCAGTTCGCCCACCATTATTCTTCCATAGTCACAGGAAATTTTGGCGTTACCCTCAAGCCTGTCCAGGTTAATGCTTCCGTAATCATTGCTTAGATCTACATTGTTGGTCACAGGAGCTTTAACTCTATAGTTGATCTCCATATTTACATTACTGCTTCCTCCAAAAAGGCTGTTCCAGAAGGAATTATTTTCCTTCTCAAAAAGGGTTCTGGCGCTAACGGTTCCATTTGATTGCTGAAATCTTACATCGATCTCCTTTAGGCGTTCTTCCACTTTCTCTTCATTGTTTCCGTTGGTCTCAATGAATACTTCAATGACAACCCGGTTTTGGTCCCAGGTAGTGACATCGACATTTCCATAGCTGTTATCGATCTTTAGAAGATCCTTAGCAGAAACAGTATACTCTTTTTTGAGTTTTTTCTGTTTGGTATATTTTCCTTTATACCCATTGTTTGCACAGCTAATTGCCGGCACCAGGACGAGTGCAAATAGTACCTTATATAATATTGTTTTCATGGGGTGTGTTTTTTAGGGTTTTGATTGTGTTTACTTTTTCGAGGACTGATTTTAATAGATCTATTCGTTTTTGGAAATTGGTGATCATAGCGTAGATCACCCGTTGATCCTGACCGCTTTTATTGAGGTCTTTTTTTAGTTTTTCATAATCCTTTTCCAGGATGTCCAGCTGTTGAAGCGCATCGTTTATAACCGCTTCAGTCTCCGGAGTCTTCATTTCTTCCAGGTTCTCCAACTCAGTTTTAATGACAGAGGCATAAAAGTTCTGGGTCTGCTTCATCTCTGGTGAGACATTTGCCAGTTCCTGTTCTGAGGAGAATGGATTGCCCAGACCCTGGAAGAGAAGGAATGCGACCAGCAAACTGGCAGCCACAGACATAATGGGGAGCCATAGAGAAATAACTCCTGAATGATTTGTCTTTTCCTTTTTGTGCTCTTTCAGCTTATCACGAAACCGCCCTTCATGTCCCGCTGCCGGTTCGGCAACGTCAAAGTCCAGTCCGTCAAAAAGGTCTTTTAAATTATCAGTTTTCATAGCTCATCAATTTATTCCGAAGGCTTTCTTTGGCCCGCGAAATGGTTGTTCTACAGTTAGCGTAGGAAATATTGAGTATTTCGCAAATTTCTTCATAATCATATCCCTCGATCAAATGCAGGGTGAGGGCAACCCTGTAATTTTCTTTTAAGGAATCCAGCGTCTTCAGGATCATTTTCACCTTCGGATTTCCTTCTTCCTCTTCGGAAGTGATCCCTGTACCTTCATCAGCTGCATTCCTGAACTGATCGTTGTAGGACACCTCCTGGTATTTTACATTCTTGTTGTAAACATTGATACTGTAGTTCACAACGATCTTTTTGAGCCAGGCTCCAAAAGTGGAAGTCCCTTCGTATGTATCCAGTTTATCAAAGGCTTTTAAAAAGCACTCCTGTATGATGTCTTCAGCTTCCGCAGAATGTTTTACAATACGTAAAGCAGTGTTATACATAGCTTTGCTGTATTTATTGTAAATTTCCATTTGGGCTCGGCCGTCTCCACGACGGCATTTATCCAAAAGCTCATCAATATGTTGTGTGGTTAGTGTCAAAATATCAAGCTTTATAATAAAGATAGGTTTGAAACCCGATTGTTACAGTTTTGGAGAATTTTCTTTAAAATTTTTTAAATCGTTGGCATAACAATTGAAATAATGCAGGAGTTATCTGCCTTAACCGCCTGTTATACAGCAATTGTAAAGGTATAAAAGCATAACCTGATAAATAGAAAATAATAACTGCAATGACAGTTTGACTTAATTATAGATATGGCCAGAACAAAATTTACAAATCTTGACAGTCTGTCATTACAGGGAATCGATGAGGATGCAGAATTAATTCCCTTAATGACTCCTGAAGATGAAGAAGAAATAAATAAGGAAGACCTCCCCGAGGTGCTTCCCATCCTGCCGCTACGCAATACTGTACTGTTCCCCGGAGTTGTAATACCTATTACTGCCGGAAGGGACACTTCTATAAAGCTTATTAATGAAGCCAATAATGGCAATAAAGTAATTGGAGTGGTTTCTCAAAAGGATGAAAAAGTTGAGAACCCTACTGCTAAAGACATTAATAAAATAGGAGTGGTAGCCCGTATCCTGAGGGTGTTGAAGATGCCTGATGGAAACACTACGGTGATCATTCAGGGTAAGAAGAGATTCGAGGTTTCGGAGATCATTTCTGAAAAGCCTTACATGAAGGCAAAGATCACAGAAGTACCCGAAGCTCGTCCTGCCCAGGATAATGAGGAATTTTCTGCAATTATCGACTCTATTAAGGAGCTTGCGCTACAGATCATCAAGAACAGTCCAAATATTCCGACAGAAGCTTCTTTTGCCATTCAGAATATTGAGAGTCCTTCCTTCCTCATCAATTTCGTGTCTTCAAACATGAACCTTTCTGTTGCAGAAAAGCAGAAATTACTGGAGACAAATGATCTTAAAGAGCGTGCCCTTTCCACACTCAAGTTCATGAACATGGAATACCAAAAACTGGAATTGCGCAATGACATCCAGTCAAAGGTACAAAGTGACATGAGCCAGCAGCAGCGGGAGTACTTCCTGCAACAGCAAATGAAGACCATCCAGGAAGAGTTGGGTGGTGTTTCTCATGAAGGGGAGCTTGAAGAAATGAGGGCCCGTGCTAAAAAGAAAAAGTGGCCGAAAAATATCCAGAAGCATTTTGAGAAGGAGCTTGCGAAAATGCAGCGTATGAATCCGCAGGTTGCTGAATATTCCATTCAGCGCAATTACCTGGATCTTTTCCTTGAATTGCCATGGAATGAATTCAGTAAAGATAAATTCGATCTTAAGAGAGCTCAGCGCATTCTTGACAGGGACCACTACGGCCTTGAAGATGTGAAGGAGCGAATCATTGAGTACCTGGCTGTTTTAAAGATCAGGAATGATATGAAATCACCTATTCTGTGTCTTTACGGACCTCCTGGAGTAGGTAAGACCAGCCTTGGTAAATCAATTGCTGAAGCGCTTGGACGTGAATACGTGAGAGTGTCGCTTGGAGGCTTGAGAGATGAAGCTGAAATACGCGGACACAGAAAGACCTACATTGGTGCTATGCCGGGTAGAATTATTCAGAGTTTGAGAAAGGCAGGAACCAGTAACCCTGTGTTCGTGCTGGATGAGGTTGATAAATTGAGTGTTGGCCACAGCGGTGATCCATCTTCAGCTTTGCTGGAGGTATTGGATCCAGAACAGAACAGTGAATTCCACGATAACTTCCTGGAGATGCCGTTCGATCTTTCAAAAGTGATGTTCATTGCTACGGCTAATAATCTTTCCAACATACAACCTGCCCTGCGTGACCGTATGGAAATGATCAATGTAACAGGGTATACTATTGAAGAGAAGGTAGAAATTGCCAAGCAGCATTTGCTTCCGAAGCAATTGAAAGAACACGGTCTTACTAAAGAAAACCTGAAGATAGGCAAGAAACAACTTGAGAAGATCGTAGAAGGTTATACCCGGGAATCGGGGGTAAGAAGTCTTGAAAAGAAGATCGCGAAAATGGTGCGTTTTGCGGCCAAGAATATTGCGATGGAGACTGAATACAATGTAAAAATAACTGATGCTGACATTGAGGAAGTGCTGGGAAGTCCAAAAATGGAGCGAGATAAGTATGAAGATAATGAAACTGCAGGAGTAGTGACAGGACTTGCCTGGACCCAGGTTGGTGGTGATATCTTATTTATAGAGTCTATCCTGTCAAAAGGAAAAGGAGCGTTGAACATTACCGGGAACCTTGGGAAGGTAATGAAGGAATCTGCTACTATTGCCCTGGAATATATCAAAGGAAACGCGGAAGAACTTGGAATTGATCCCGAGGTGATCGAGAAATACAATGTTCACATTCACGTGCCTGAAGGAGCAACTCCTAAAGATGGACCAAGTGCCGGTATTACCATGCTCACATCTCTGGTTTCTCTGTACACTCAGCGCAAAGTGAAGAAGAGCCTGGCCATGACCGGGGAGATCACGCTGCGTGGAAAAGTCCTTCCCGTTGGTGGAATCAAAGAGAAGATCCTTGCCGCAAAGAGAGCGCATATTACCGAGATCATTCTTTGCGAAGAGAACCGAAAAGATATTGAGGAGATCAAGCCGGACTATCTCAAAGGTCTTACTTTCCATTATGTGAAGGAAATGAAAGAAGTGATTGATATAGCTATTCTAAAAGAGAAAGTAAAGAATCCGAAGAAATTGTAATCTTTAAGGAACTAAATACAAAGCCCCGGTAAAAGCCGGGGTTTTTTTATGGTTGGTTGCTAACGGCTCCGGTAAATTCTTCGAAAACCTCTTTTTTAATGCTCCAGTCCGGAGGTTCGATCTCACCCCAGGCATTGGGTAGGTCCTGGTAATTAAAGTAGTTGACACCAAAGATCTCCTTATGCTTATTGATAACTTCGGCGGCATCGAGCATCCACCGTTTTTGGTATTCCTCATGGCCGGTTACTCCAAACTCCGCTATTAGAAAAGGCTTCCCAAAAAGGTCAAGTCTTCTTCTTTTTCTCAGGTAGATCTTTCCGAAGGAGTCCTGTTCTTTGTAATCGGTAATATTTTTATCGGGTAGGCCGTAAATGGACATGCTGATAAAGTCCACTACATCACTCCCTGGCCACCATTCCACCGAACCACGATCTCCGGCCGGAGCCCATACTTTTTTGATATTGGACTTCTCACTTCCCGGAAATTTCATAAAATACCGGAAGGCTTTAATGTAGAGGGAAGGATCCTGTTTTTGCCACGGATAGCGATCCACCGGGACCTCCATTTCGTGAGCAAAACGAAGATATACTACAGGGCCATCTTCAGGTATAAGCTGGTAAAATTTCTGAAGCAGCTCATCAAAATTTCCGTTAATTATTCCTTTTAGAACATTGGGTTCAACAGGATTGTCTTTCAAATTTACCGGCTCAACGGTTATTATTACATCATGCTTCCTGGAAAGGATATCCAAAAATTGCTTTTTAAAGGATCCGTCCTGAATGTCATCTAATCCTATAAAAATATGTTCGATCGAGACGGCGTCATTATTTACCAGTAGCTTTTGAGGATCGTAAAGACCAATTCCCGGCGTAGTTTTCCTTTCGATTTTTGCCTTTGGCTGAAGATCGTCGAGGTTCGTGAATCTTTTTACTTCCTCATACTTTCTGAAGGCCTCTTCAAATACTTCATTTTTGACTGCTTGGGAAGCCCTTCTCTGACCAAGAATAATTATCGGAGTATCCAAAAAACGCATCCTGGAAAGCTTTCGTTCCAGTAATTCTGACAGTTCTTTGTTTTCCAGGAAAAGATCGGTTTTATCTTTCTTATCGAGACTTATACTGGCCACTTCAAAATTGTCTTTTCCGGGGAAATATTCCATATTGCCTAAAGCTCCTGCCGGTCCCCAGACAATTTTTGCTTCAGGGAGGATCCTTCGGGCGGTTTCAGAAAACTTTAAAAATGCATGGTTGTAGATCTCTCCCCAATTGCTCCAGGCGTTATCGTTCTGCGGGATCTCCATTTCCGGATTAAAACGTAATAACAAGTCTTGGCGGTGAGCAAGAGGTTTGAGCATCGCGACCAATTCCTCATTATAATTGCCTCCAGCAATACTGTCGAGAACTCTATGGCCCCAGATCTCCACTGTGAGCAGAACGGGTTGTTCTGCAGGCGCATCTTTTAATTCGTTCTTATCTAGCTGCCAGTCCGAATAACTTTTTATTTGAAGCCGGTAATGTTGAGGTACTACGGGAATTCCACCCCCGGGGTCATAGACTGCCAGTACTTCCTGCTTCACCTCTTTTTCGATCTTGTTACTCACAAAAAAATTTGGAAACTTGCTTTCGAAGATACCCCAGGCTTTGACGCTGCCAATGACAACTACAATAAGGACGCAGGCAAGAAGGAGGTAAGAAATTATTTTTTTCAAAAATGGATTTTTATTGAAGATAATAAAACCAAATGATGTAGTTCAAACTCATTGGGAATAGATACTAATAAAGCTGGGGTATCCCGACCTATTTTCTATTTTTGCAAAAATAAACAAAGCTTAAGCCATTCCTAATGACCAAAAAGATCACCATTGCGATAGACGGATTTTCATCAACCGGTAAAAGTACCGTTGCAAAGCAACTGGCAAAGGAGTTGGGTTATGTTTATGTAGATACCGGGGCTATGTACCGCGCGGTCACCCTTTACGCCCTGCGGAAGAATTTTATCTCTGAAAACAGTTTTGACAGTAAGGCCCTTGTGGCTTCCCTGCCGGCTGTGAAGCTAAAATTTATCTTCAACCCAGATCGTGGTTTTGCCGAAATGTACCTGAACGGCGAGAATGTAGAAAAAGAGATCAGGCAAATGGAAGTTTCCCAGTATGTGAGCAAGATCGCTGCTGTTCCTGAAGTTCGTGAGATGCTGGTAGCCCAGCAGCAGGAAATGGGTAAGGAAAAAGGTATTGTCATGGACGGCCGCGACATTGGAACCGTTGTTTTCCCAGATGCCGAGCTTAAGATCTTTATGACAGCTTCTGCCGAAGAACGCGCCCAGCGAAGGTTCAAAGAACTTTCAGAAAGGGGAGAAGAGGTCACTTATAAAGAGGTGCTCGAAAATGTGCAGGAAAGGGATCATTTGGATACCACCCGAAAAGATTCGCCGCTGGTAAAAGCTTCCGACGCAAAGGAGATCGATAATTCCCACCTTACTTTATCGGGACAATTCGAGAAGATCCTTGAATTGTACAATGCTGCAATAAGCAATTAACAATAAACAGCGATTGTCAGACTGAGCCCGACCAAAGGGAGGAAAAGTCGAAGTCCATAAAAATTCCAAGCACCAAGTTCCAAATTCCAAATTCAAAACCTTTTGTCAAAAGAAGAACTATTAGTGCATCTGCCCGCCGGTAGGCGGGTTCGTGGCAAAAAACCGCTCGGGGAGACAATTCCCCGCAACCCGCAACCCGCAACTCGCAACCCGCAACTCGCAACGCCCAACCCGCAACAGGTAAACGGCTTCGACTATTCGGCTGTCGCCGGCTAAGGCTGACATGTAGCTTTGAGAACCAAGAGCCAAGAGCCAAAAGCCAAGAACCTTCAACCCGCAACTCGCAACCCACGACCCGCAACCCGCAACCCGCAACCAGCAACTCGTAACCTGCAACCTGCAACCTGGAACCCGTAACAGGTAACCGGCTTCGACTTTTCGGCTGCCGCCGGCTCAGCCTGACATATACCTTTGAGAACAGAGAGCAAAGAACCAAGAACAAAGACCTGCAACCCGCAACCCGCAATCCGCAACTCGCCACTCGCAACCCGCAACCGACAACCTGCAACCCCTTCAGAACCAAAATTTTGATAATTGTTAACTGCCCATTGTTAATTGTCATAAATAGTTGTATTTTTGCACTCCTTTTAGCAATACCCGGAAGAGTAAAAGGGTTGAAAATCAATATTATAAACACTTCTGTGTTCTTTTATTGCAGAATTTCTTCCGAAGAATACAGGATACAAATTAATTATCAGCAATGGCTGAAGAAAACAAAAACAAAGAAGTTCAGGAAGTAGCTGGGATGGATACTGCGTCTCAACCTGAGGCTGTAGAACAACAGCAAAACCCTGAGCAATTCTTAAAGGAATTCAACTGGCACAACTACGAAGAAGGAATTGATCCTATCGACGATCAAAAGCTGGAAGAATTTGAGAAACTTGTAGCAGAGAATTTCGTTGACACTTTAGATGACGAGGTTACTACAGGAAAAGTGATCAACATTACAGATCGTGACGCGATCATTGACATCAACGCGAAGAGTGAAGGTGTTATTTCTTTGAACGAGTTCCGTTACAACCCGGATCTTAAAGTAGGAGATGAAGTTGAGGTGTTGATCGACGTTCGTGAAGATGCTACAGGTCAGTTGATCCTTTCTCACCGTAAGGCCCGTGTTATCATGGCTTGGGACCGTGTGAACAAAGCGCATGACGAAGGTCTTATCGTGAATGGTTACGTTAAATGTCGTACCAAAGGAGGTATGATCGTTGACGTATTTGGTATTGAAGCTTTCCTTCCTGGTTCACAGATCGATGTGAAACCAATCAGGGATTACGATGCATACGTAGGTAAAACAATGGAATTCAAAGTGGTTAAGATCAACCACGAATTCAAAAACGTTGTTGTATCTCACAAAGCGCTTATCGAAGCAGATATCGAAGAGCAGAAAAAAGAGATCATTGGGCAGCTTGAAAAAGGTCAGGTACTTGAAGGTACTGTTAAGAACATTACTTCTTACGGTGTATTCGTTGACCTTGGAGGTGTTGATGGACTTATCCACATCACTGATCTTAGCTGGTCACGTATCAACCATCCAAATGAGATCGTTGAACTTGATCAAAAACTGAACGTTGTTATCCTTGACTTTGATGAGGCTAAAACAAGAATCCAGTTAGGTCTTAAACAACTTAGCAAACACCCATGGGAAGCTCTTGACGAGAACCTTAAAGTTGGTGACAAAGTAAAAGGTAAAGTAGTTGTGATCGCAGATTACGGTGCATTTATCGAAGTTGCTGAAGGTGTTGAAGGTCTTATCCACGTTTCTGAAAT
The DNA here is from genome assembly GCF_048323655.1 of Salinimicrobium soli. Lineage (NCBI taxonomy): Bacteria > Pseudomonadati > Bacteroidota > Flavobacteriia > Flavobacteriales > Flavobacteriaceae > Salinimicrobium > Salinimicrobium soli. The sequence goes on from NZ_JBLUWW010000003.1 coordinate 154,506, forward strand.
GTCATGGAGTACTCACCTGCGCTCAGCTCAGGACTTCGTGAACGTTGGAGATGAGGTAGAAGCACAGATCCTTACTTTAGATCGTGAAGACAGAAAAATGTCTCTTGGTATCAAGCAATTGACTCCAGATCCATGGACTGACATCACTTCTAAATATCCTGTAGGTTCAAGACACACTGGTATCGTTCGTAACTTTACTAACTTCGGAGTGTTCGTAGAACTTGAAGAAGGAATCGACGGATTGATCTATATCTCTGACCTTTCATGGACTAAGAAGATCAAGCATCCATCAGAATTTACTAACGTAGGTGATAAACTTGACGTTGTAGTTCTTGAGCTTGATGTGGAAGGACGTAAATTGAGCTTAGGTCACAAACAAACAGAGGCTAACCCTTGGGATAAATACGAAACTGAATTCGCTGTAGGTACTACTCACACAGCTGCAGTTACAGAGATCGTAGATAAAGGAGCAACTGTAGACTTTAATGAAGATATCACTGCATTCGTACCGCAACGTCACCTTGAAAAAGAAGACGGAAGCAAATTGAAGCAGGGAGAAACTGCAGAATTCCAGATCATTGAGTTCAACAAAGAATTCAAGAGAGTGGTAGCATCTCACACCGCTATTCACAAGGAAGAAGAGCAACAAATTGTTAAGCAGGCTCAGAAAAAAGCCGCTCAGCAGCAAGCTCAAAACAGCACCACTATGGGTGATGTGAACGCAGAACTTCAAGCGTTGAAAGATAAAATGGAAGGGAAGAAGTAATTCCTGAACATTTTTAAATATTAAAAACCTCTCCGGGCAACCGGGGAGGTTTTTTTATTACCCGTGATTTAAAAAAGTTTTATCATTTCCGGTTTTGCAGATGTTCTTCGGAAGCCGTATCTTCAAAGGAAACTTTCCAAAAATGTCAAAAACTATTCTTTTTAAAAACAGGCCCAAAGGAAAGCCTGCCACTTCCGATTTCGAGATAATTTCCGAAGAAGATCCAAAACCCGCCGAAGGAGAAATATTGCTTGAGGCAAAATACATTTCCGTAGATCCGTATCTCCGCGGAAGAATGCGCGACGAGAAATCTTATATCCCACCTTTCGAACTTGGGAAACCGCTGGAATCTATGGTGGTGGCCGAAGTTGTGGAATCCAATAATTCAAACTTTGAAAAAGGTGAATATGTAAGCGGGATGCTACAGTGGAAGCAACTGCAAACCAGCAATGGACAAGGCTTGAACAAAGTGCACAAAGAACTGGCCCCGCCTTCCGCATTTTTAGGTGTGTTGGGATTGACCGGTCTAACTGCATACCTCGGGCTCGATAAGATCGGGAAGCTCAAAGAAGGAGAGACCCTGGTGGTTTCAGGAGCTGCAGGAGCAGTAGGAAGCATCGTGGGGCAGATAGGTAAGATCAAAGGTTGCAGGGTGGTAGGAATTGCCGGCAGTGATGAAAAAGTCGATCATATTAAGGAGAAGTTCGGTTTTGATGAAGGCATTAACTACAACACGACAAAGAGCATGAAAAAGGCCATTTCTGAAGCCTGTCCCGACGGAGTGGATGTTTACTTTGACAATGTAGGTGGGGAGATCTTGGATGCCGTGCTGCAGAATGTCAACAAAGACGCACGTATTATCAATTGCGGGGCGATTTCCCTTTATAATGAAACTGAAGTGCCTACAGGACCAAGGCCCGAAGGTATCCTCATCAAGAAAACGGCTTTGATGCAGGGCTTCCTGATAAGAGATCACGCAAAGGACTTTGGAACTGCCTTAAAGCAACTCGGAGCCTGGCTACAGGAAGGAAAACTGAAATACGACGAAACTGTGGTGGAAGGTTTTGAGAAACTTCCGGAAGCCTTTATTGGCCTTTTTGAAGGAAAGAACACTGGGAAAATGGTTGTTAAGGTTTAGAAGAAGTTTTTCAGCTGAAGTTCTTGAATTCTTCTTCCAACACCTTTTCATGAACTTCAAGATCCTGAATGCTGTGCAGCACAAACACAATCTTTTTTACGCTTTTTAGAGTGGGTGCCATTTTGAGGATCGTATCAAAGGCCACAGAGGCTGCTTCCTGAATAGGATATCCAAAAACACCTGTAGAAATGGCAGGAAAAGCGATGCTTTTAACTTGATTTCCCTCAGCCAGGTTTAGAGCGTTCGAATAACAGTCAGCGAGTAATTTGTCTTCAGGTTTGTCATTTCCATAAACAGGCCCAAGGCAATGGATCACGTATTTATTTGGCAGGCGGTAAGCTTTGGTAATGACTGCATCACCCGGTTTGATCGGCGCCAATGGCCTGGCTTCTTTTGCCAGTTCGGGTCCGGCTGCCCTGTGAATAGCACCGGCTACTCCGCCACCCGTTTCCAGCCGGGCATTGGCCGCATTCACAACGGCGTCACAATCGTCCTGGTTCGTAATATCGCCATGCCGGCATTCTATCTGCACTCCTGAGATCTTTTTTTCCATAGCTGCTTCGGTTTTACTTAAAAATAAGAAAAATCTGCGGCATTTTTCCGGATGAGAAATGTCATTGAAAAATGGCATTTTTCAATGTACTTTCAGAGGAAATTTGAAACAAATGAAAGATAATGTAGTCATCGTAACCGGAGCAGCTTCGGGGATAGGAGAGGCGGCAGCAATACTTTTTGCAAAAGAGGGAGCCAAAGTAGTGGTTTCCGATATACAGGAAGAGAACGGACGTGCGGTGGTAGATAAGATCACAGGAGCCGGCGGAAAAGCAGAATTCTTCAAAGCCGATGTTTCCAAAGCGGAAGACAATAAGGCGCTGGTAGATTTTGCCGTCAAAACCTTCGGAAAACTGGATATCGCTGTAAATAACGCCGGAATTGGAGGAGAGGCAAACAAGATCGTCGATATGAGCTTGGAAGGATGGCATCAGGTGATCGATGTGAACCTCCACAGTATCTTCTACGGAATGAAATATCAATTGGCCGCGATGCAAAAGAATGGGAAAGGCAGTATTGTCAATATTTCTTCCATTCTGGGAAAAGTTGGTTTTATGGGCTCTGCGGCCTATGTGGCTTCCAAGCACGCCATACTCGGAATCACCAAAACTGCTGCTTTGGAGTATTCCGCAGAGAATATCCGCATCAATTGTGTTGGACCAGCCTTTATCGACACTCCGTTGCTGGACCAGTTGGATGACGAGCTTAAACAACAACTTGTGGGGCTGCATCCTATTGGAAGATTCGGAAAAAGCGAAGAAGTAGCCGAACTAATCTTCTGGCTGGGTAGCGATAAATCTTCGTTCGCCACCGGAGCTTATTATTCCATAGATGGTGGTTATCTTTCCAAATAAAGGGAAGTTAGAAGTACGAAGTTAGAAGGACGAAGTAGTGCATATAAAAAAGAGCCTCTTCAATACTGAAGGGCTCTTTTTGTTTTGGAGTATATTTTAGAAGCGGTCTCTAAAATGACATTTTAGCGTCTTCTTCTTTGAGAGTTATTCCGGTTTCTGCCTTTTGGGGCCGCTGCCTGAGCAGGATGTGCGTTTAGGTCCATTGGGAAAGGATGTTCATCTACAACCGGGATCTTAATGGCTGCCAGTTTTTCGATATCCTTTAATTCCTGGCGTTCGTCTGCCGCACAAAAAGAAATTGCCATTCCTTCATTTCCTGCACGTCCGGTACGTCCAATTCTGTGAACATAGGTTTCCGGTACATTCGGAAGGTCGAAGTTGAAAACGTGTTTAAGTTCGTCAATATCAATTCCTCTTGCAGCGATATCAGTAGCAACCAGTACACTGAGATTTCCGTTCTTGAAGTTCTTTAAAGCGTTCTGCCTCGAGTTCTGACTCTTGTTTCCGTGAATAGCTGCCGATTTGATCCTGGCTTTATCGAGGAACCTGGCTACTTTATCAGCCCCGTGCTTGGTTCGTGTAAATACCAGGGCGGTAGAAATTCCGTTGGTTTCCAAAAGGTGCAGTAACAGTTTTCGCTTGTCGGGTTTATTGGTAAAATAAATACGTTGCTGTATCTTATCAACCGTTGACGAAGGAGGAGTTACCTCCACCTTAGCCGGATTCTTCAGCATTATTTTGGCGAGGCTCTGGATCTCTTCGGGCATAGTAGCCGAGAAGAAGAGGGTCTGTCGCTTTTCAGGCAATACTTTAATGACCTTTTTTACATCGTGAATAAAGCCCATGTCGAGCATCCTGTCCGCTTCATCAAGTACAAAGATCTCAAGCTGACTAAGGTTAATAAATCCTTGGTTCATGAGATCCAGTAACCTACCGGGAGTAGCGACCAAAATGTCGACTCCTCTTTTAAGTTTCGAAACCTGGTTCACCTGAGAAACTCCCCCAAAGATCACAGAGTGCGAAAGTTTGGTATATTTTCCGTAGGCCGCGAGGCTTTCATCGATCTGGATAGCAAGTTCGCGGGTAGGTGTTAAAATAAGGGCTTTGATTCCCCTTTTTGGATTGTTCTTTTCGTCCAGCAGCTGCAAGAGCGGAATTCCGAAAGCGGCAGTTTTACCGGTTCCGGTCTGGGCAACTCCCAACAGGTCTTTTCCCTGTAATACCAGGGGAATAGCTTGTTTTTGAATAGGAGTAGGAGTGGTATAGCCCTGAGCATCTATAGCCCTCAGGATAGGCTGAGTTAATTCTAAATTTTTAAATGACATTCAATATGTTTATGTGAAATGCTGGAAAAGACGTTGCATTTTCTGAATCAGCGTGGGTTTTTTCATTCTAAACCGGCTTACAACCTGCCGTGTTTTTGTGTAAAGAAGAGGACAAAGATAAGCTTTTTACCTTTGGTATTACATTAGTCAAAAAGCGGGCCGCGAAGAGCTTATTTGATGTCAATGTGGTATTTGTCCAGCAGGCCGGAAACATTAGTGCTCGAAAAAACGGCTTTTTGGATCCTGTTCTTTTCGGGGTCTATAGAAAATCCGTGGGAGGTGCTAAGATCAGCTGCTTCAAGGTTGGTGTTGCTGAAGATGGCTCCGCTGAGATCACAGGTGTCAAAAATGGCATTTTTGAGATCTGCCTCTGAAAGATCTAACTGTTGCAGATTGCATCCGGAAAACCGGGTGCCTTTCAGTTTTAATCTATAAAAGGATGAAAAATTTAGCTGGCATTTACTAAACCTGAAGGAAAGTAAAAAAGGATCGCAAAGATCCAGTCTCAATCCTAACATTTTACAGTCGGTAAATTCGGCTTCTCTAAAAATGGTTCCTGAAGTTAGGGCATTGCTAAGATCACAGCCTTCAAAGCTGCATTCTGCAAAGTTAAAGCCCTGTAGATTGGTACCTGCAAAATTACAGTTTATAAAATTGCAATTCTCAAATTCCCGGGCCGGAAGTTTTTCCGTAGAAAAATCAACAGCCTTAAAACTTTCGTCAAGGCAAAGGTTCATTAAAAAGATTCTGAAAAATTATTAGCAGTCCTTACCGTTGCAGGCCTTCACGTTAGCTACAAGATATGCTACACAGTCACCTAATTCAACTTTAAGGGTGGTCTCACCAAGATCTGAAGCCAGTTTGGTCTTTCCATTCAACCGCAATTCCTTAAATCCGCTAATGGTAAAGGTTTTCGTCTTTCGATCATAGATGATCTTATCAGCCTTTTCAATTTCGACTATAGCGGTGGAAAACTTTACATTCCCGGTCAGCTCTATTACCTGTTTGTCTTCAGTAGCAATATTCCTGTCTCCTGAAAAGGAAATATCATTGTTCTGAAAGCTAACGGGAGCTTGTTGTGCCATAGCACCTGTTCCCATCAGGACAAATAACATAAGGATAAAGAGTCTCATAGATCAATCTGTTAGAGGTTACAAGGTAGGAATTTTTAGAAAACTTTAGGAAGAAAAAATTGGTTCTTCAAGTATAAAATTCCTTCTCGACTGGTATAACGTCTAGGGAATGTCAGGTATTGTATAGTGTAAGAGGTAATTCATCGACAAAATTATTAGATAAGATTATAAAAGCTTTGGCGGTACCTTAACTTACTGAAAGGCCGAAAATTCCCATTTTAGTACACGCTATGAAGTACATTATTAAAGTCCCCAAAATGAAGCCTAAAGAAGGGTTACAGATTCTTATAAAACCAATTTTTCTTGGACTACTGTTTTCTTCGGTAGTGTCATGTGTAGACAATTCTTCACCGGCACCGGTGAAAGAACAACCCGAGACTTTCGATATTAAAAATGATGATTCTTTAGAAGTTTCGAACGAGATCAAGGAAGAAGAACCCGAGCTATACATTACTTATCACCGTGATACCCTGAGAACAAAAAAAGAAGTAGATAGCTTCAAAACTAAGTATTCTGACGCCGAAGAAGAACTGATCTACGCGTTGAACCGTATGGATGCACGACGGCTGCGGATTGGTAATGAACTGGTAGTGCCAGATACTCTCACAAATGATTTTCTGGACTATTCCCCATTTCCGAAGAGGTTGGATATTTTGGACTCCATTCCTAAAGTTGTTCTTATCTCCATAAGAGTTCAGGGGGTGGGGCTCTATGAGAACGGAAAGTTGAAAACCTGGGGCCCGGCGAGTACCGGGAAACAGTCTACACCCACACCAAAGGGAATATATTATGGAAATTATAAGTCGAAGAGAAAGATCAGTACGATCGACAAAGACTGGATAATGCCCTTTTATTTTAATTTCATGAATTACGAGGGGATTGGAACCCATGAATATACCTTACCCGGATATCCGGCCAGTCATGGTTGTGTGAGGCTGAGAAAAGAAGAGGCCGTTACCATCTATAACTGGGCAGACCAGTGGGAACTTGATTCCCGGGAACAGGTGATCAAAAGGAACGGAACCCCGTTCATGGTCTTTGGTGATTATGATCACGAAAAGCCACGCCCGTGGTTGTCATTGGCCAGTGATCCTGATGCTACTGACTTAACCGGTGAAGAAAAGGAAACCTTGAGAAAATATGTGACTGAATACCGAAAGGATAATCGAAATTTTGCACCTTCCCAAAATCTTGATCAGCAGATGCTTGCGATGCCTCCGGAAGAAGGATTAGAAACAGTTAGATAAATAAAATGCCCCGATAAACGGGGCATTTTTTAAAGCTTGTATTTTTCAGTAAAGGCCAAAATGGCTTTTCCCAGATCTTCTTTCGCTTCCAAAAATGGCATGTGGCCCACTTCACTTTCCCACAGCATCATATTCGGAAAATTCACTCCTTTGTAATGCTCAGGACCAATCATCCAATCCCGGCTTCCGTAGAAAAAGAGTACCGGCATTTGCATTTTTGAGGAGAGAGGCTTGAAATTCTGCCAGAATTCAGGATTGCTCATGGCGGCATTTCCGAAGTCATAGTTCCAGTTTTCGAACGGCTCATAAGTTTTATTCATGACCTCTTCATTGCCTGGATCGAGATACCCCATTTTCCAGAAAACCCCTTCTTCCCGAAGTCTGTTCCCAAAATATCCTATACGTTCCATTACAGGGATACTATCCTGAGCACAGGAAACATAATTTTCTCCTAAAAATTCGGCTGCTTTTGGAAACCAGCTTTCACAGCAGGTCTCCGTGATATTGAGTGTGCAGTTGATCATCAGCATTCCTTTTATAGCTTCGGGATGCCGCTCAGCATAACCCATTTGCAGCAGTCCGCCGAAGGAATGACCAAGGGTAAGCCAGCTTTTGATCCCCAGGGATTCACGGATCTCCTCAAAATCCTGCACCATTCTGTCCATTGAATAGTTCCCGTCTTGTGCACTCGCGGAACGTCCCACTCCTCTTTGATCCAGGTAAATCACGGTGAAGTGTTCTTCCATGAATTTTCCGAAGAACTGTTCTAACCAGTAACTACCTGAGCCCGGTCCGCCATGAAGGTATAAAAGCGGAGTTCCCTTGCCCTGAATTTTTACGTACAATTCGACCCCGTCTGAGGTCATGATCTTTTTCTCCTCTGCCTTTAGGGCAATAGAAATAAAAAGAAGAGCTGCCAAAAGAAAGAATTTTTTCATTCCGTGCGTATTGATTTAAAATAGAAACGCCCCGGCACAGGCCGGGGACAGTTTCAGGTCAAACAATTATTCTTTTTCAGAGTATTTAAAAAGAAGACTTTTCAACAGTCTTTTTGTTACAGTGAGTTTTAAATTATTTTTCAATACTAGATCTCTACTGCTTTGCCGTCATTTCCGTTCCACTGTTCCATTGCTTCGGGAGCCGGACGAGCGTTTATTCCCTCGCCATACACAGTTGCATTCCCAAAAGTGTAGAATACTTCCCAATCCACTCCCTGCGGATCTGTGATCCAGCTTTTTTGAGATTTCGAGTAGCAGCAGGTGCATTGTCCTTCTTCCCGAACTGTACCCTTGGCTTTTTGAAGTTGCCCATACAGTTCTTTTAGTTCTGTTTCATTGTCTGTTTGCAGTCCCAGGTGTTCAATTCCGTTTTCTTGATGTCCGTTGGAAATCGCGAAATTCACGCGCGGGTCTTGTAGCATCCATTTTGCATAATCTGGCTTTACCAGTGTAGGTTGCATGTTGAACAGATTGTTATAGAATTCTATACTTTCTTCAAGATTCTTTACTCTTACGTGTACATGAAATGTTTTCATCTTTTGTGTGTTTTAAGGTTTACACTTTCAGGACAGCAGGAGTGCAGAAAAGACGCAAAATAATTTCAAAAAAAAATCCCGCAGAAGAAAGATCTTCATACGGGATTCACATGTAGGGATTTTATTTTACACCAAAGAGCCTGCCAATTCGATCTCCGGTTTTAAAAATACTTCAGCTTTTAATGAATTGGTGATAAGGCATGCTTTTTCAGCCTTTTCAAGGATCTTCAAAGCTTTCTCACGGTCTTCTTCATTCACAATGGTTAGAACTGGTTCCAGAGTTACTTCAGACATGGCAAATTTTCCGTCAACTTTGCTCAGTTTTCCTGTTGCAGGACAGCTAAGGTTTTGGAATTCCAGTTTCGAATTTTCAGCAATGGCGAGAAAAGTGGTCATAAAACAGCTGTTAACTGCCGCCGTAAATAAATGTTCCGGAGACCATATTCCCTCCATTCCCTTCGGAAATTCCGGGGGAGTGGCCACTTCTATTTTTTGATCCAGTTCGGGGGAAGATATCTCTCCTTTACGGTCTGACTTCCATTCAAGATCTACTTTATAATAATGTTCCATGAGTAGTGCGATTAGTTGTGTTTTAAAGTTATGGTAGATTGTTCTTATATTTTCTGATCCCTGTCAGGTTTAGCTTCACAGCTTCCGCCGGCACAATTTCCTACTGCACAGCCAAATCCAAAGAGTCCCATCAGGAATACATAGGCACCCACGCCTACGCCCCACCATTGGGTTTCAGAAATGGCCTGGGCAAGCACAAGCAGGCCCATCAACAGGTAAATAAATCTTACCCAGCTCCAACCGGTCAGCAATCTTTCTTTCATATTAAATTTTATTTTGCAGGCTGCGCCATCCGCCCCCGTTGTACACTTTTGTGTAGCCATAAGATTCCAGCAGGTTTTTGGCCGACGCACTTCTCATTCCCGAAGCACAGCAGGTGATCACCGCGAGGTCTTTGTTCTTTATCTGTTTGAGATTACTGCCTAAACTGTTCAACGGAATGTTTTTAGAACCTTTAATATGGCCGCTCAAAAATTCACTTTTTGTTCGTACATCCACGATAACGCCGCCGTTTTTTACTAATTCTGAATAATCGGGGGATTCGCCCATGCCAAAAAGGGCCTTAAATAATTTCATCATTGGTTAAGCAGATTGAGATTGAAGATAATTTACCTGCAGCCAGGAACCGCCGTTATAACAATCAATTCCCTGTCTTTGTGCAAAGTCTGTGGCCTGCCCGCTGCGCATTCCCGAAGCACAACAAAAGATAAGCGGGGTCTGCATTTCTTTTAATTCCTCCATTCGCTGCGGAATCTCGTTCAATGGTATATTTATGGAGCCGGCAACGTGCCCTCCGCTGAATTCACCGCGGGTACGCACATCTATTATACTTGCTTTATTCTCTTTTATTGCATTATTTATTTCCATAGGTGTTGTTTAAAATTTATGAAGGCAAAAATAGGCTGCTTACATCCTTTGCACAGTTACATTTGTTACACAAAAAAGATCCGGGAATTTGTCCCCGGATCTTCATTGGCATTCTTAATAAGTTTAAAGATTATCGATGGCTTTTCGAAGTTTGTCCCTCACTTCTGAAGCGATAGGTTCAAGTTTATCATTTTCTACCGCCTTCATGGAAGCTACAGGATCAACTGCCGAAACTTCTGTTTTTCCATCTTCCAGTTCTTGCACGATCACGTTACAGGGCAACATGGTACCAATATGACCTTCAGCCTGAAGAGCCTTATGTGCCATTGCAGGATTACAGGCGCCCAGGATCCTGTATTTCCTGAAGTCTACGTCCAATTTTTTCTTCAGGGTCTCTTTCACATCGATCTCTGTGAGAATTCCGAATCCTTCTTTCTTCAATTCTTCAGTGGCTTTTTCAATCGCCGAATCAAAATCGGTGTCTAATTTTTTGGTATAGTAGTAACTCATAATGTTGGTTTTTAAAGGATTAATAAGGTACTGCTAAAATGGAAATATAAAAAGGCTTTTTCAGTGACAGATGTTACAATAAAGCATAAAAAAAACCTAAAGGACGAGAGTGTAGGGGGGCTTCTCAATTCCGATAGGTTTCTGATGTAAAAATACTTTGGTAAAATCTATTAAGTTTTAAATCGTAATAGATTTTTACTATTTAACAGCTAAGAGATTTTTAGTTCTGTTCTTCCCATACCTTCTGCAGGACCTCCAAAAAGGTTTCGGAAGGCTGAGCTCCGGAGACGCCATACTTATTTTCAAAAACAAAGAACGGCACCCCGCGCACGCCAATTTGCTGTGCCTGCATCTCATCCTGTTTAACGGCATAAGCGAAATCTTCTGAAGTCAGTGCTTTTTCGGCTTCTTCGGAATCCAAGCCTGCTGAAGCTGCTATTTGCAGTAACGTTTCGTGATCGTCTATATTCTTTCCTTCTGAAAAATGGGCTTTAAAGAGCTCTTCTTTTAACTCATTGGCCTTACCTTTTTCCTTGGCAAGCTGGAGCAGGAGATGGGCCCTAAATGAGTTGGCCACTACCGAAGAATTAGGATCCATTTCCAGACCTGTTTCAGCGGCCATTTTCTCGACATTCTCAAACATCTGTTGGGCCTGTTCCTTTGAAACATTTTTAGCTTCCACGAAATAGTCCATGGTACTAATATCCGGTTGAGTTTCCAGGTTAGGGTCCAGCTGAAAACTATGCCAGTTCACTTTTACTTTCCCGCCGTGTTCAAATTTCTTTAAAGCGTTCTCGAATTTATGTTTTCCTATATAACAAAACGGGCAGCGCACGTCTGACCAAATATCTACTGTCATGATTTTAAGTTTTGCCAGGTAAAATGCAAAATCCGCGCCCTTTTTTGAGGAAGCGCCAAAACTGCAGGTCAGCTGCTTTTTTGAAGAGGTTCCGAAAATGACATTTTTGACACCTCTTGTTTTCCAGGTATAAAGCTCATTGCCCTTTCTGCAATGGCGGTAATGGAAAGACTGGGATTCACGCCGGGATTGCTGGAGATCATGGCCCCGTCGATCACGTAAAGACCTTGGTAGTTGAAAACCTCGTTTTTGCTGTTGATCACACCTGTTGAAGCATCACTTCCCATTACCGCTCCGCCAAGGATATGAGCCGTAGTAGGAATTCCAGCCAGGCTTTCCAGGGCAAAGGAAGTGGCTTTGCCATTGATGATCTTACTGTACCTTTTAGTGAGTTCTTTTGACTCCGGAATATCTGAAGTTGGTTTTTTTCCTGTGCTCACGCCGGTGCTCAGCCAACCAAAGATATTTCGCTTCAGCTTTAAAGTACTGTCGACAGATTGCATAAAGAGCAACACGGCCGTACTTCGTGACCAACTGTTGATAAAATACGTCCTGAACCAGCTAAGGGGAGAAGAAATTAGTTGCCCAAAAATGTGAAAAACGCGCGTCACTACATTTTGCCCTGAGGTCATGGGAAGGTGAAGCAGTTTCCAAAATCCGGAGCCTTTCGAGTAGCGAACGATCTCTAAATGACTGTTATCATCAGTGTGCAACAGACTACCGATAGCGACCCCTTTGGAAAGGTCTTTTTGATGATCTTTTGTGGAGACACTAATGAGAGTTTCATTATTGGTGCGGATCTCGTCTCCAACTTTGTCGGAAAGATTTGGCAGGCTCGACTTTTTCAGCTTCAGCAGTAATTTGACAGTTCCCAGAACTCCGCCGGAAAAGATCACTCCTTTGGTTGTGAATTCCTTTTTCTTCGGAAAAAAAGAAGAACTGGATTTTGTGAGGACCCTGTATCCTTCCCCGGAAACCTGCACATCAAAAACCTCATTTTCGGCAAGTATTTCTGCACCTTGCAGCTGTGCCAGCCACAGGTAATTTTTGTCCAGCGTATTTTTCGCATTATACCTGCATCCGGTCATACAGCCTCCGCAAAACCTGCACCCGGTCCTGTCCGGACCTTTACCATCAAAATAAGGATCTTTAACTGTTTCGCCTTCCTTTCCGAAGTAGACCGCGACATTCGGCCGTTCAAAATATTCACTCCTGCCCATTTCTGAGGCCAGTTCTTTCAGGGCAAGGTCACCGTCAAACAGTTTTGGATTGGGTGCGGCTCCAAGCATTCTGAGTGCTTCAAGGTAAAATGGTTTCAGTTCCTTCTCCCAATCGGCCAGCTGTTTCCAGCTACCGGAGGTATAAAAAGCCTTTTTTGGAATGGGAAGTGTGTTGGCGTAGACCAAAGATCCGCCGCCCACGCCGGTGCCCGAGATCACGGCTACATGCCTGAAGATGCTGAGTTTCATGATTCCGAAGAAGCGTAGTGCCGGGATCCACAACCATTTTTTGAGGTTCCAGTTGGTCTTCGGAAAATCTTTGGCCTTAAACCATTTTCCTTTCTCAATGACCAGCACCTTATAGCCTTTTTCAGAAAGCCGAAGTGCGCTCACCGAGCCGCCAAAGCCGCTGCCAATTATAATATAGTCGTAATCGAATTTCATGAGGAGGAAGATCTGAACCTAAAACTACTGTTTTTTGACAGAAACAGGAATTCTTTTTTTGTAGAGCGACCACAGACCAAAAGCCGGACCCAGCGCCAGAACAACGAACAGGTAAAAAGGAGTGATCTCCAGAAACAGGACGTTGAGCAATTGGATACTGAAGATAGTGATCGCGAAGCCGACAGAATTTACAATAGTCAGTGCTGTGCCCCGATTTTCGGCGGGAGCATTCTGGGCTACCAAAGTTGAGAACAATGGAGAATCGGCTACCACGGCAAGGCCCCAGAAAATAAGGAACAGGAGCAAAATAGTTTCCGAAGCATAAAAGAAAACAAAAGGGGATAAGAGGCAGCAGCAGCCCGAAAGGAATAGGGCAGTGGCCGCGGTCTTTTTTGTGCCTGCGGTCTGTGAAATATACCCGCCAATGACACAGGCCAGGCCGCCTGCACCAATGACCAAAAAGGAATAAAGTGAAACGGGAATTTCAGCTGTTGCATGAAACTTCTGAAAGGCCATTAAAATGACCGGCACAAAGGCCCAGAAGGCATACAGTTCCCACATATGACCGAAATAGCCGAACGCAGCGGCCCGAAAAGGGGGATTTTTGAACACGCTTAAAAAGGAAGTGAAATCTTTCTTGAGTTTCGGACTCCTAAAAGGACCATCGGGAACCAGGAATATTATCAAGAAACCACCTACAGCTGAAAGTGTAGAAGTGGAGATCAATACCAGTTTCCATGGTAGCTGGGTAGAGGTAAAAGCCTTGAGCAGGTGCGGAAAAGCGGTTCCCAACACCAAAGCTCCTACGAGGTAGCCGAGGGAAGTTCCCAGACCTTTATCAAAGTAATCAGCCGCGATCTTCATGCCTACGGGATAAATTCCTGCAAGCGAAAATCCGGTCAGGAACCTTAGCAGAAGCAAAGTTTCAAAGGTGTTTTGTTCCAGTAGAAAAGCGAGGTTAAAAGCTGCTCCAAAAAGGGCAGAAACGAAAAAGACTTTTGAGGGGGAAAAGCGATCGGCAACACTTAAGAATGCAAACAAGAGTGTTCCGGAAATGAACCCGAATTGTACAGCAGAAGTAAGATGACCCAGGGCTTCGGGATCCAGATCAAAAGTGGTAAGCAGGTCGCTCATCACCGCATTTCCGGCAAACCAGAGGGAGGTACAGCAAAACTGTGCCACTACAATTACCGGTAAAATTAGCCGCGATTTTGCCATTTTTGGAAATAATCTACAGCTAAGAAACGAAATCTTTTAGATGAGTGCTTCTTTTATCCTCTTGACAGGACTTTTCTTTTTCTTACGGGTATCTATACCAAAGAATTCATTTACAGGACAAACTTTGGTAATAGCGCTTTCAGTGATCAAAGTGCCGGCAACAATAGAGGTAAGGCCACCAAGGTTTCCATTTTTTCCGTTCAGAAAAAAATAACCCAGCACCATTAACCCCGGGCCAATAAAACTTCGAATTAACTGATCTTTTTTACCTACATTCTCTTTCATTGGTTGGATTTTTTTATTCAACTTATAAAGGCAGAAAATTTTTCTGCTATTCTTTAAGTTAAGAAAAAATCCGCGGTTTTTCAAGGAAAGCAGGGAGGCTAGATCAATTCTGGATAGCTCCTTTTTCTGGCTGCAGGTCTTCTGTAAGATTCATGATCTTACCAAAGCGCTGGGAAGCGGTCAAAAAGGAGATAAAAGAACATAGGACAGAGATCTCTTTCTCTGAAAAATACTCCCGAAGATAGTCGAAGTGTGGTGCCGCAATTGCCTTATGATCTATAGCAAAGAGCTCGGCAAAGGCAGTAGCAGCCTTTATTCGCTGGTTGTTTTCATCGAAATCGGGTTTTCCCGCCTTGGCCATGCAATACTCACAGCCATTGCCAAAGGCCAAGGTTCTTCTTACCTGTTCCAGCAAATGAGAGTCCAACCCTGAGGTTTCAAAAAAGGCATTTTCGAGCTCGTTCCATTTTTGAAGAATTTCATCGTTGTGACCCAATAATTTTTCAAAGGGAGAATTGCCATTTTTGGAAAGGCTAATGCTTGTGCTCATCAGGATTGTTTTAAATGCTGCACGAAAATATTACAATAAGCCTTACCTAAAAGACTTTTATTGCTTCTGAAATCAAAGTTCAGGGCTTTGGATGTTCAAGTGTCAGGTTTTCAGCCATTCCGTCGAAGACAAAAAAATGAAATGGAAGGACTGCATACCAGTAAAGCCTTCCTGCCAGACCAACGGGCCGGAAAGTGGCTATCTGCTGCAGGTAGTTTTCGCCATCCTTTTCCAGGATCTTAAATTCCAGCCAGGCTTCTCCCGGCAATTTCATTTCGGCGTACAGCAGCAGTCTTTTGTTCTTACGGTCGGCCGCCAATACCCTCCAAAAATCAAGGGTGTCGCCGGTATTGATGGTATTCGGATTGGTGCGGCCACGTCTCAAACCAACGCCGCCCACCAGTTTGTCCAGGTAACCACGAATTTTCCACATCCAGTTACCATAGTACCAGCCTTTGGTCCCGCCAATGGACCAAATATTCTGGAATACCTTTTCAGGATCTCCTTTGATTTTCTTTAAGCGTTTGTCTGAAAAGCATCCGTCTGTAGGAACGGTGATATGTTCCAGTAAGGAGTTGTCAGCATAACTGGAGGCAAGTGAATCTTTCCAGCTGGAGATCACATTGTTCTGCTCGATCTTCTGAAATGCCAGTTCTACCGCTTTTTTATACGGAATGGGTTTTATTCCCAACATCTCATCCAGATCATTTTGTTCAGGAATGACTTCCACTTTCATGCTGTCGACGAGGTTGACCGCCAACCTATAGGAGGTGGATGTCACAAAATACAGCCAATAGGAGGAAAGGCGAGGTGTCATTACCGGTACTGTAAAAATGTAACGTTTCAGCCCGCGCACTTCAGCAAACTGAAGCAGCATTTCTTTATAAGTGAGAATGTCAGGTCCTCCTACATCATAAGCCTTTCCGAAGGTTTCTTTTCTAAGAAGGACTCCGGAGAGGTATTTCAGAATATCCCTGATCGCAATTGGTTGCCCGCGGGTCTTTAACCATTTGGGAGTGATCATGACCGGGAGTTTTTCTACCAGGTCCCTTATGATCTCGAAAGATGCACTGCCCGAACCAACAATTATTCCCGCCCGAATCGAAGTGAGGGGAATTTCGCTTTCTCCCAGGACTTCCTCTACATTCTTCCTGGAAGCAAGGTGCTTGGAAAGGTCTTTTTCGTTAGCAATTCCGGTAAGATAAATGATCTGTTGTGCAGAAGTCGGTTTAATGAGTTTGATAAAATTCCGGGCTGAGGTCTCTTCCAGAGTACTGAAATCTGATTTCCCCGAACTCATAGAATGTATCAGGTAATATGCGGCATCAATTTCCAGGATATCTTCGGAAGAAGGCAGCTCTTTCAAAAAATCTACCTCAAAAAGGCTGATTTTTGGATCTGTATAAATGCCTTCAGTAGGAAATCGGTCTTTATCCCTTACACAGCATACCACCTCATGTCCCTCATCCAGTAGGACGGGGAGCAGTCTTTTGCCGATATAGCCGGTGGCGCCGGTAAGGAGTATTTTCATGTCTCTAGTTATTAATCATTTCCTGAATCTTTTTATGGTCGTACACTTTACCATTTTTGATCACGGCTACAGGTACCCGAAGGTTCTTAATATCCTTGAGCGGATCCTTTTCCAGGATCAGTAAGTGGGCCATTTTGCCGGGTGCAATGCTTCCGTAGAAATCTTCCAGATCGAAGAAAAGCGGTCCGTTGATCACCGAAGTTCGCAGGGCTTCCTGTGGAGTCAATCCTGCTTCCACTAACATTTCAAGTTCCCCGAGCAAAGAGCTTCCGGGGTAAACGAAGGAATTGAAAGGGCCGGTGTCTGATCCTGCCAGTAATGGAATTCCGGCATCATACATGGGTTTGATCACCTGCATGGAACGCTTCTCCATTTCCTGTCTCATGGTACTTCCGGCATCCCTGGCTCTTTTCGCACTTTCGATCCTGCCACGATACGTTTCCTGTATCCCGGAACTCACATATTGAAGAAGCGTATCCTGGGAATGATCCACCTCCAGAATTTCTGAAAGGGTTTTACCTATAAAAAGGGTTGGGGTTATAAATACATTTTCTTTCTGTAGTTGATCAAAAACCTGCCGGGCCAGTTCAGGATCGTAGGTGGCCAGAATTTCGGACATCATTCCGTAGCCGGGATCCACTTGTGTAAGGCTATCGGCTTTTGGCGAACAGGATTTTAGAACATAATAAAGATGTTCGGAGCCATCGAGACCATACTCTGCTGCTTCCAGAATATTTGCTGCAAGAGGCATATGACCGGAGGTTTTCATTCCCCGTTGTTCGGCGGCTTTAATAATTCCGTAGAACATTTCTTTTGAGATGCTGCCGTCATACATTTTGACGTAATCAACATTAAGCGCCTCGAGGGAATCTAAAGCTTTTTCGATATCTGAACTGTCAGCAACGACAATAGAACCCGGCCATGCAGGATTGGCGCCATCGAGTTTTGGCCCTGAAGTAAAAATGTCGGGACCCGCCAGCTCACCTTTTTCGATCTGTTCTCTCCACTCAAGCACGCTGGGAGTAATATCGCCACCCGCGTCCCTCACGGTTGTAATTCCGTGAGCCAAAAAGAGGGGAAGAAGTTCTTTGTTTTCTTGTATCAAGGTGTCACCTCCGCGGAAGTGAACATGCATATCCCAAAGTCCGGGCATTACGATCTGGTCACTGGCATCATAGACTTCCGGAGCCTCAAATTGATCCCTGTTTTCCATATCGGCTACTTCGCGTATAGTGTCTCCGGAAATTGCTATCAACCTTCCTCCGGTAGTAGTGCCTGTTTCAAGGTCGAGAACAGATGCATTCGTGATAAGCAGGTCAACTTCCTGCTTCGAATTCTCCTTGCAGGACGAGGCCAGGAGCAAAATTATTAAGGTGCCAAAAAGGGTGTTTTTTATTGTCATTTTTGAATACTTAATTGAGGAGTTAATCCTCCTCCAGAATGATCAGATCGGCCGAAGCGCGGTTGAGAGCAATAGGAATGTTGTTGATCACAGCCGTTCTAATGAGGGTTTGGATATCGTGTTCATGCCCGTGAGGAGTTTCGGCGTCAATAAAAAAGATCACTTTATGTACTTCTCCCTTCAGGATCCTGGCCGCCAACAATATGTCACCGCCGCTGGGGCCGTGGCCAAAACCTTCCACATTGAGATCCAGCATATCATTCAGTAATTTTGAAGTATTGGTGGTTCCAATAAGGGCGTGTTTGACCAACTCTTCCCGGTGAACCTTAGCCCAGTTGAGAAGATCGTTTTTTCTACTGTTGTGGGCAATAAGGGCAATAGTGTGTTTCATTGTATTAAATAGATATTTGAAATTACTTCCTTTAAAAGTATCAATTTTCTACTTAATATTTGTCAATCCCCATTGTTACTGCTTGTTGTGGGATCAGGGGAGTTTATGGGACTGCTCTTCCGAATCTAGGACTTGCTTCTTTTTAATCTTTTTGGGCCGTACCAAAGCCAGAAACCGGTAACGGTAAACAGGAGGAGAGCCGTACCCAAAATGCTGGTATAAGTAAGTTTGAAGATGCCGGAATCTGTTTTAAAAATTATATCGAGTATAGAGCCGTCATGGACGTTCTCAATGAAGTCTGATCTGCGCGGCCCATACTGAAGGACCTTTCCGGTGGCACCATCCAGCTGTAAACCATCATAACTATCTTTAAAACAGAATTTCACAACGCCGTCATCCTTCCTGATCTCCATTCGATCCACTTCAGGGATTATTTCGGTATTCAGCGTATCCCGAATTGTATTTTGGGCGATCAAATGCAATTCTTCCAGCGATAACCAATTTTGAAGGTGAGGAGTAGAGCCTTGCGCTGTAGCAGGCAAAAGATAACCGCCGCTGTCTTTTTTCCATCCCAGCAGAATAGAAGTAATACCAATAACAAAGAAAAATACGAAAAGAGAAATTCCCGATATTCGGTGGAGCTTTCTTGCTAATCTTATGATCTTCGCCTGTTTAAGTATCTTCTTTCTTTTATTCATTTTAAAATTTTGAGCAGCTACCTGCCGAATGGTTTCAGAAATGCCAAAATAGTCAAAAGATTTTAGCTGAAAGATTCCATTTCAAGGTTCGGACAATAATCTGTAAATTACCTTTTCTGAAAAAGCACTATGAAGGAGTCATTTTTAACAGCCGGAATATTTACGATCTATGTGCTTATTTTTTTCTGCGCCATTCTGTTCAGATATTTCGTGGCTGCCGGGATCTTCTATTACTATTACTATGTCAAGAGTTATCACAAATACAGTGAACGCAAATTAAGTAAGCGGAAGGCTAAAAAAACACAGTTAAAGCAAGAGATCATCTGGAGTATAAAGTCCTCTGCAGTATTTGCGCTGGTGGGAGCTATCACTTACTGGCTCTGGCAACAAGGATATGTTGCAGTTTATATTGAGCCTGAGTTGTATGGATACTGGTATTTACCGGTAAGCCTTATCATCGTTTCGCTCCTGCACGAGACCTATTATTATTGGGTGCATCGCTGGATGCATAATCCGAAGGTTTTTCGCATTGTCCATAAAGTGCATCACGATAGCCGGATCCCCACTCCCTGGACCGCATTTTCTTTTCATCCGTGGGAGAGTGTGCTGGAAGCGATCATTCTGCCCTTGATCCTGCTGCTGGTTCCTTTGAATATTTACGTATTGGGACTTTACCTTCTGCTTATGACCATAAGCAGTGTGGTCAATCACCTGGATATAGAGATCTATCCAGAGTCCTTCCAAAAAAGCCGTTTTGGGAAACTATTTATTGGTGCCACGCATCACCATTATCACCACAAGGAGTACATGACGAACTATGGCCTGTACTTCACTTTTTGGGACCGGTGGATGTCTACTGAGAGTTCTAAAATGCAGGAGTCAGAGAAAAACTGAAAGATCTAATTACAATCGAAACATTGCAGAAGTTCCTCGGGCAGCTCAAGGTCTTCCGATCCTTTTAGAGGTTCCTGTAAAAGGTCTTTATTGTCGATCTCTTTTTTGAATTCCAGGGCGTATTCTCGAAGCTTTTCCCTGCGGGCTTTCAGCTTTTTGAGAATTTCTTTTTTATTAATTAGATTGATCTCTCGCGGCCAGGCTTTAAATGCCGCTTCCAGTACATCGTCTGTGAGATGCTGCTGAAGGTATTCTGCCTGTTCAACGAAGATCTCTTCAGGGGTATTTTTCAGAAAATATACATCTACGGGATAAACTAAGCCGGGCATATAATCAATCTCTTCT
Source organism: Salinimicrobium soli (assembly GCF_048323655.1). Lineage (NCBI taxonomy): Bacteria > Pseudomonadati > Bacteroidota > Flavobacteriia > Flavobacteriales > Flavobacteriaceae > Salinimicrobium > Salinimicrobium soli. The sequence goes on from NZ_JBLUWW010000003.1 coordinate 174,839, forward strand.
TCGTAAGAGCGCACCAGGGGCTGAATCCATTTTTGAGTCAAAATAGCAGGCAAGACCCCGTCAATACTGAAAAAGGCATTATCACGATCCCCTGCCAGCGGAGTGGCAAAATAAGAGCTGTCTTTTTTCTGAACTACCCAACCCCATTGTTTGGCGTGCCGGTCCCAGTCACCTATAAGCAGGTCAAAAAGGCGTGCCCGCACCAAAGTTTCCTTGTCTACACTAACCCTCTTGCCATATTTTTGTCTTAGTTCCTGCAGGTCATCTGTATCCAGAATTTCCATCACACTATCTATAGTGGTCCAATTCACTTTCCCTTCCGTCTCATACTCGAGGTAGTACAATTTATCTCCGTAGGCCTCATTGTACTTTCCTAACTTTTTCTGTTTGGGAACATAAAAAAGGCGCGGGTGAGTATGGATCACGCCCGCAGCTTCAGAGAGAGGTGCTGAGAGTAACGCTCCAAAAGGATGTTGTGCAGAGATGCCGTCAATTACTATATTTTTAAGACCCAGATCGCGCGCAATATCAGGCACTACGGGAGTGGGATCTTTGTTGATACTTCTAAGGGAGTAAAGAATACCGCTTGGGGCTTTTAATTTTAGGGAATGGGTTTGATGTCCGCCGCCTTCTTCCACAATTCTCATTCCGCCGAGTAAAGTATCCAGGTTAACTGTCGCCACGCGAATAGGAGTAGCCCATGCTTCACGGTAATTTTTCCCCTGCATAAAATTTTTCAATCCGTTTCCTTCATAAAGATTACTGGCGATCACCCAAACCGAATCATTTGTGGATGATGTGTTTTTATTCTCTTTTTCGATCACTTCGGAAAGCTTCACCTCTTCCGGTTGAACGGAAACCGACCAATAGGTAAAGACAATAAAAATTAGAAAAAGGATGAATAATATGGCCAGGATTTTCTTCATAGTGGGTTTTTGTACGCTTTTTTGAATGTGGATTGACGAAGATACTTAAAATGCAACAGCTGAAACCACTTCGAGCACAACGGGTTGATCAATACGTTCCTCTATTTCTTCTTTTATTTCCTGAATTCTTTCCGGAGAAACTGTTTCCGGGCCCACCAGCTTTAAGGATACCACAAGAGGTTCTCCAAACCTGATCCGAACATCGCGGAGCACCACTTTTTCAATAGTTATTCCTTCCAGGGCGCGGGTAATTCTTGCCTCCACCATTATTCTGTTAAAGGAAAGCGATAACGGAATTGCCAGTAACACAATAATAAGAGAGGTATAAATAAGCCCCATTTTTGCCCTTTTAAAAGGGGCAAAACCTAACAGCAAAAAAGTGAGTCCGGCAAAGAGGATAATCCCCGCCAGGTTGGTGAGGTATAGTAAAATAGCTCCGGAAAATACCTGCCAATCCAACCATCCCAAACCTATCCCGGCTACCGAAAGCGGCGGTACCAGGGCAACGGCAATGGCTACTCCTGCCAGGCTTTTTGCGATGCCTTCTTTAGCATGCGCATAAGCGGCAGCAATACCCGAAGCTACTGCAATCCCCAGGTCAAGAAGAGTAGGGGAAAGTCGGGCTTCAATCTCGGGAGTTATGATCTTCAACGGAATTATCACGCTTACTCCTGCCGCAACAGCAAGACAAACGAGTGTTCCTATAACGATGGTTTCAAAACCGGTTTTCAACATGGATGTGTCATAGCGCACCATACCCATTGAAAAAGAAACAATGGGAGCTATAATAGGAGCAAGTATCATGGCTCCAATAATAACCGGGGAGGAGTCGCCGTAAAGTCCAAAAGCCGCAATGAGGGTGGAGAGAATCATCATCACCAAAAAAGCGGATTTTACCTTCGCATTTTCCCGAAGTACTTTGAAGAGTTCCTGGAACTGTTCGGCAGTTGCACGTGGCAAAATGGGTAATTTCCGTTTTATAAGTTCCTCCCGAAGTTCCCCGGTAGGTAAGCTGTCCACACGCAGACTTTTCTTTCCGTTCTCTTTACTCTCTTCCCCATGGCTGCTGGTCTGTTTGAGACAAATGGCTTTTCTTTTCACCTCCAGGTGAACATTTTCGGAAGATTTTTCCTCTCCGTCAATTGTGAATTCTGTATTTTCTGAAGCCTTAATATCAAGATTGGAGGTCTTAATATATCCAATGAAGGAGGGAAGTTTCTCCAGAGGCTTTTTTCGTGGCCAAAGGCTTTTGAGAAAGAACCAGATGAGCGATAAAAGGTCCTGGGGTGCGAGGATAAAAACGTGGAAATTTCCGTCGTTGATAGAGGAATCCTGAACCAGCCTTTTTGAAACTACAGATCCGGTAGCGTGTTCTACTATTACGATTCCCAAAGCCGAAGTGGAAATGATCTTTTCACCATCTGCGGATAGCTCGAAAGATTGCTGTTTATGTGACGAAATATTCCTTATTCTTTTTAGGATCTGGACAAATTCGGAAAAAATATTGTTGCTGGTTTCCTGTTCTGTAAGGGCAAAGATATTTCCGATGTTCACCGATTGAAAAACAGGGGTTCCATTACAGCACAGCATATCGAGTTGCTGAGTTTTTTGGTCTTCCAGGATCTCTTTCAGACTTTCTTTTAACTTTTCTGAAACTCCGAGTCCTTTGGAAGTGTATTTATTTTCTGGATGGGGTAAAATGGCGATTGGCCATTCCTTGTCTCCGGCTGATGCAAGAAACTTCCGCAGCTCCTTATCTCCCAAAAAAAGGAGTAGGAGATCATCTTTTTGAAGGGAGAAGTCTTCGGGTAATGGATAGGTTACCTGTTCAACTTTTTTTTCGGATAGTACAGGAAGGATGTCTTTCTGTACTTTTTCAAGGTCTTCGGGCCGGTGTAGAAGGTAGAGCATTCAAACCATTTTACTGCAAGATACCTCTTTAATTACACTTTTTCAGCAACTGCAGGGGAATAAAACCTTCCGCAGAAAGTATAGGTAAAATTCAATCTTCTGGCAGTTCTTCTCTGGAAAAAAATCTTACTTTTGTTTTACTAACTTCTCCTTTACCAAGAACTATGAGCCAAAAAATGTTGCTTTCTTCTAAAGAAATGAACATCATCTTACATCGCTTGGCCTGTCAGTTAGTCGAAAACCACACTACGTTTGAGAATTCTGTCCTAATTGGGATACAACCCAGGGGAACTTTTCTGGCTAACCGTATCGCTTCTATTTTAAAAGAGGAATATGGAATAAGCGGAGTTAAAATGGGGCAGCTGGACATCACTTTTTACCGGGATGATTTCCGAAGAAGCGACAAACCTCTCGAAGCGAACAAAACCCATATTGATTTTGTGGTAGAAGACAAACGGGTCATTTTTATTGATGATGTGCTGTACACAGGCCGCAGCATTCGGGCTGCACTTACCGCTGTACAGTCGTTTGGTAGGCCGAGTGAGATCGAACTGCTTACGCTTATTGACAGGAGATTTAGCCGCCACCTGCCCATTCAGCCCGATTATAACGGCAGGCAGGTAGATGCAATAAACGAGGAAAAAGTAAAGGTGAACTGGAAGGAAAATGACGGGGAGGACGCGGTTTATCTAATAAGCAAATAATAATTACCACCTATGAGTGAGTTAAGTGTTGATCATTTATTAGGAATAAAATATCTTCAAAAAGAGGATATTGAACTCATCTTTAAAACTGCTGATCATTTTAAGGAGGTGATCAACCGACCGATCAAAAAAGTTCCTTCCCTCCGTGACATCACCATTGCCAACCTGTTTTTCGAAAATAGTACCCGCACAAGGCTTTCCTTTGAACTGGCCGAAAAGCGGTTGAGTGCAGATGTGGTCAATTTTTCAGCAGCTTCCTCTTCGGTAAAAAAAGGGGAGACCCTGATCGATACCGTGAATAACATCCTGTCCATGAAAGTGGATATGGTGGTGATGCGCCATCCGAATCCGGGAGCCGGTATTTTTCTCTCAAAACATGTGAAGGCAAGTATAATTAACGCAGGTGATGGAGCGCATGAACATCCTACACAGGCACTCCTGGATTCTTATTCCATCAGGGAAAGACTGGGAGGAGTGGAAGGTAAAAAGGTAGTGATCGTAGGGGATATTCTGCACAGCAGGGTTGCCCTCTCTAATATCTTTGCGCTTCGCTTGCAGGGAGCACAGGTAAAAGTGTGCGGACCTAAAACCCTTATCCCGAAATATATTACCTCTCTTGGGGTAGAAGTAGAGCCAAATCTTAAAAAGGCGCTGGAATGGTGCGATGTGGCTAATATGCTGCGGGTGCAAAATGAAAGAATGGAAATTAGCTATTTCCCAAGTACAAGAGAGTACGTTCAGCTCTTCGGACTTAATAAAGCATTACTTGATTCTCTCGACAAGAAGATCGTAATAATGCACCCGGGACCAATCAACAGGGGAGTGGAGATCACCAGCGATGTTGCCGACTCTGACCAGGCGATCATTCTTGATCAGGTTCAGAATGGAGTAGCTATAAGGATGGCCGTGATCTATTTATTAGCTTCAAAAATTAAGCAGGTATGATAATTATTGAAAAGGATAACTATAAGATCTTCAGGGATGAAAAGGATGATGTGAATGAATTCGCAGCTTTTTTGAGTTCCATACATGCTAAATACAGGGAGGAGAATGTGGTGATCGATATCCTGAAGTATGGAGAACTAAGCCTTGAGGAACTGCTTGGGTTTTTAGACCTTTCTAATGAACACCGTGCAAATAAAAAGTCCTTCGTTATCGTAAATGACACCATCAATATTGATGTGGTGCCGGAAGAATTTGTAATTGTTCCTACCCTCAAGGAGGCCGAAGACATCATACAAATGGAAGAGATCGAACGGGACCTCGGATTTTAATACCTCTGCGGAAAATGCGCTGCTATGAAATTGACTGTTTTAGGATGTTATGCCGCGACCCCCAGAACCTTTACCAATCCTACCTCTCAGGTACTGGAAATAAATAATGAACTTTTCCTGATCGATTGCGGAGAAGGCACACAGGTAGAACTTCGGCGGAATAAGATCAAGTTCAGTAAAATAAAGCACGTTTTCATTTCCCATCTCCACGGAGACCACTTCTACGGACTTATAGGTCTTATCTCCACCTTTATGCTCCTTAACCGGGAAAATCCGCTTCACGTTTATGGTCCAAAGGGAATAAAGGAGATCATTCTCCTTCAATTAAAGCTATCCAATTCCTGGACTCAGTATCCACTGTATTTTCATGAGCTGAGTTCCACAACTTCAGAAATGATTCTGGAGACCCAAAAAGTGACTGTAGAGACCATTCCTTTGCAACACCGCATCTATGCCAACGGATTTCTTTTCAGAGAAAAACCCGGAGACAGAAAGCTGTTAATGAACGAGGTGCAGAATTACAATATAGATGTTGCCTACTATAGAAGCATAAAAAAGGGGAAGGACGCCGTTCTGGACGATGGAAGAGTAATACCAAACAAGGAACTTACTGCAGATCCCGAACCTCCAAAGAGCTATGCCTTTTGCAGTGATACCGCCTATAGTCCTAACATCATTCAACAACTTCAGAACGTTAGCGTTCTATACCACGAATCCACTTTTCTTGAAGAGCATGCCTATCTTGCTGCTCCTACGGGTCATTCCACAGCACGGGAAGCTGCCGCTGTTGCACGCGAAGCCAGGGTGGGAAAACTCATCCTGGGTCATTTTTCTACGCGATATGATTCCATTTTACCTTTCAAAAAAGAGGCAGAGGAAATATTTTCTCCTGTAGACCTCGCCGACGATGGCAAGACCATCATTCTAGACTAATTTCTTCCTACATTTTTGTGTTGTTTATCGATGCTTTCATGCACTTAATCTGTGCTGAAAAATACCTTCGTTCCGCCTAAAACCAGTTAAAAAGTGTTAAAATCAACTTAAATTGTGTAGTTCATCGATTAAATTGTTTGTTAATCGAATTTATTTCCTACTTTTCCTATCCCAAATACTACTAATTGACATTTTGATTATGAAGAACTTAACCTACATGGTATGGTTAATGGCTGTGACTGTCATTTCTCTTACTTCCTGCTCCAAAGACAGTATAGAGGATTTGGATTCAGCCGACCTAACCACCGCAGTTACCCCGGTCAGTTATTCTGACCTTGAACTGGATGTTCTGGACCTTGTAAATGCTTATCGGGTTCAGCAGGGTTTATCTGAACTTCAACCTGTGAATGAGGGTTCTATTCAGGCCGCGAACCACAATGACCACATGATCTCGAACAATGAGGTATGCCATGATTATTTTGGAGCAAGATATCAGGCGTTAGTGCAATCTGTACGTGCAGAAGCTGTGAGTGAGAATGTTGGTTACGGATATCACACGGCAGATGCCGTAGTGAATGCCTGGATCAATAGCCCGGGTCACAGAGAAAATATGCTTGGTAATTTCACCCACTTTGGCGTTTCAGTCAAAGAAGGGAAAGATGGTAAATTCTACTTTACAAATATTTTTGTCAGAAAATAGGATTCCACTGTTTTCATGTCTATTTACGGGAAAAGAGGCTCATTTGAGCCTCTTTTTTTATGCTTCTTTTTAACTGTTATCACAGTCTCCAGAATTTGTAATCCTTTATTAAATCTATATTAGTCTCGAATATGCTCAACTCCGGAAAGTAAATACCTTCTCTATTTCCCTTTTTTGACGCACCTATGTCTACAACTGAAAATATAGTAATCCAATTCCTGAGACAAATAATAACTGATACCAAGCGGTCTTTGTAGAGAGGCTGATCCTAACAGTTCTTATTTCCTATAGACTGATCCCAGAAGGACCTGGAGAAGGAATTGAAGATATTGATGGAAGTGCTTGTGACGTAGTTAAAGGGCTGGGATTATGCTGCCAGAGTTTGTTAAAATAGAAAAGGAGACTCAATAGAGCCTCCTTTTCCGGGGTTGGTTAGTGGTAGGGTATGCCTACTTCATTTTAACCACTTTGAATATTGAACGTCTGTTTAATTGATGTTGTTCTTCGTTACAACTCGCACAATCTACCTCAGGCTGAGATTCTCCGTAGCCCTGATATTTCACGATACGATCGGGTTCAATTCCGTGAGAGACCAGGTAATCATAGGTGGACTGAGCTCTGCGTTCAGCCAGCTTACGGTTATATTCTTCAGAACCACGTTTGTCTGTATGTGAACCAATTTCAATTACCAGTTCAGGATAATCGTTCTTCATCAGGTTGACCAGTTTGTCGAGTTCTTTGGCCGCATCTGGCCTGATGTTGGATTTGTCAAAGTCAAAATAGATCTTATTGATCTCTGCCAGGTATTCCACATCTCTCACAGGAGCGAGTATCATATTATACACCATCTCCGTCTTGTCATCTGTGTTCGCAGTATTGACAGTACCCGTTTTGTCCACATACTTGATATGTTTGGCTTCAATAGGATAAGACTGGTCTCTCTTAACTTCAGTATTGTAATTACCTTCGGCATCTGTTTCTAAAAAGGCAATTTGCTGCCCTTTTTCGTTCATTAGACGCACTGTGGCATTGGGAATAGGTTTATTGTTGATTGAGTCTGTCACCTGCCCTTTAAGAACCAATGGCGCCAGAATATTCAGTTCGTAAATATCATCATTTCCCTGACCACCGGGTCTGTTAGAAGAAACATATCCGCGGGATTTATCTTCGGAAGAATAGGTGAATGAAAAGTCGTCCAGGCTGCTGTTGACCGGTTCTCCCAGGTTTTGAACTTTTCCTGGTTCCGCAGTGGTCACTACGAAAACGTCCAATAGTCCGTATCCTTTATGTCCGTCAGAAGAGAAATATAAATTTCCATTTTTCGCGACGAATGGGAAAAATTCGTTTCCTGGTGTATTTACAGTTGGCCCAAGATTTTCAGGAGTTCCAAAAGTGCCATTATTAATACTCACTTTGTAGATATCTGATCCACCCTGGCCTCCCGGAGCGTCAGAAGCATAGTATAAAGTTTTGCCGTCTGCGGAAATACTCGGATGTCCTACAGAGTAATTGTCATTACTAAACGGAAGTTCCTCAATATTTCCCCATTTTCCATTTACCATACTAGCCTTGTAGATCTTCAAATTATTTACTCCCTGATCATCTTTTTTTCCGTTGCGGTTGTTGAGGTAATTGTTCCGTGTAAAATACATGGTGTTACCATCAGGTGAGATCGTAACCGGTCCTTCGTGACGTACTGTATTAACATCTCCCGATACAGGAGTAACGCTACCGCCCTGTGTACTGACCTTATAGACATCCAAAAATGGCTCTCCGGTCCAGTCATAAATTTTTGTTTTGGTATCTCCATCTCCTCGGGCTGAGGTGAAATAGACGGTTTCCTTGTTCACAAAAGTTCCAAAATCACTGTATTGGGAGTTGAAAGATGCAGGATTTATTCTGAAACTTTCAAGTCCTTTATAAGTGTTTATTTCATCTGAATTTAGGAATTCCTCCACTTGTTTCGGATTTTTCCCCTCTTCCTGATATTTCTTCAGCCATTCTCTTGACTTTTCATATTCCCTTACTCCGCGCAGCATTTGAGCGTATTTGTAGTAGGTTTCAGGAGAGACCCCGGGCTGCTGTACCACTTTTTCGTAATATTTTACTGCGTTTTCAGGATCTCTTAGCAGATAATAACTTTCTGCCAGTTTTTGCTGATTGTAGTCAGTATTGTATTCATTTTCAAGCAGGTCCTCATAAACCTCAATGGCTTTGGTATAGGCGAAATCCTCAAAAAGACGGTCTGCCCGTTTTTGCTTACCAGATTGAGCTGTAAGCGTCAATGCCGGAAGAAGGAATAACAGAAGTAGAAAGTAATTTTTGTTCATAATCCTATTTTTTAGAAGAACCTTGGGGATTTATATTTGGTATTGTTCATTCTCAATTCGTAAATAAGAATGATTTCATGAGATCCTGAAGTATAGGGTTCAAGGTCAGAAATTGAATATTCATAACCGTAACCTACTCTCAGGCTTGGAAGCACCTGGAAATCTACAAAGGCTCCCACGGCATCGTCGATACGATAGTTCGCTCCCAGGTACAGCTTTTCGTCATATATAAAAGTGCTTGAAATGTCTACCGAGAGAGGAGCTCCTTTTGTGAGCTTGGCCAGTGCTGTAGGTCTCAATTTCCATTGGTCACTGAGGTCAAATACATAACCTCCCGTCAAGTAGTAATGCACCTGTTCCAGAGCAACATATTCACTTTTGTCATTGTTGTCATTGTTGATCAATTTTGGAGCTGAAAGACCCACATACCAGTCCTGAGCAGAAAGATATAGTCCCAATCCAAAGTTGGGTGTCCACCGGTTAAAGGTATTTCCAGTGAAGAAAGGATCATTTGGTACATCCCTCAATAATTCTTCTTCCAGGTTATAATAGCTCATTCCCGCTTTTAATCCGAAGGAAAGGGTAGTGGCTTCAGCTACATTTATTGTATAGGAGAAATCTCCATAGACATAAGTGTAATCTTCATATCCGGCGTTGTCGTTTATAACTGACAATCCGAGCCCTACCTTTTCATTCCGCAGTGGGGAATGAATGGAAACGGTCTGGGTGACCGGACCTCCCTCTATTCCTGCCCACTGGCTCCTGTGAAGCCCCACAACAGATAGTGCATCCCTGTTTCCGGCATAGGCCGGGTTAATGGAAATGGTGTTGTACATGTATTGCGTGAACTGGGGCAGTTGCTGCGCTTGTGTACTAATACCAATAAACAGGAGTATTATTATCGGGTAGATTTTTTTCATGTTTATCATTTTACTTTGTTCCTAAATAAATGTAGCCTTGAATAGGTGCGAATCCGCTTTGTTTTATTTCAACGATGTAATAGTAGGTTCCTGCTGGTAAACGATCACCGGTGATTGAATTACTGGAAGTACCATCCCAGTCTCCGCTCTGGTAATTCTTTGATTCGTAAACTTTGCTTCCCCATCGGTTAAATACCTTCAAGGTGTAAGCAAAACCACAGTCGACTCCTATTCCTATTTCAAAACTGTCATTGATATCATCACCGTTTGGAGTCACAGCTTTTGAAATACTTCCTTTAATATCTTCAATTCCGCAAGGGAGAACCACACAATCATCATTAATGCTGAGAATTACTGTTGTTGTTGAACTACACTCTCCATTGCCCACAACATAGTTGAATTCATATTGTCCTACTTGTAAGAGTGATGGATCTACAAAACTGTTTGTCAAAGCTCCTGTGTTCATAGCATCTTCCCAGGTTCCATTCTCATCATATTCTCCAAGAAGCAGGTTGAAAAGATCATAAGAGCTGTCCTCAATACAAAGGTCTGTAGTTGTAGTTTCTATTGTAGAAGGAGTTGGATTGTCAATAACAACCTCGGTTTCTTCAGAAGTACAACCGCCCGTATTAGTAGCTGTCGCTGTATAGGTTCCGGGAGTAAGCCCCTCGAATATTCCGTCGGCGTCAGTATCAGTAATTTCATTTCCATTTTCATCTGTAAGGACAAAACTTACCCCCTCAACAAATTTGAACATTACAAAACCGGTTTGATCTTCACAGGTTGCCTGTAAAAGTTCTTCAATTTCAGGAGCAGCTGGCGTTTCGGGCTGAGCGTTAATCACTACATCGTCACTTGCAGGAGAAGTACATCCGGCTGCATTGGTTATCGTGAAGGAGTAGGTACCTGCATTGGCAGTTACCAAACCAGTTTCAGAAATACTTACTACTCCAGGTGTGAAGTTATAGGTGTTGCTCGCATCGAATCCGGTGATCTGGAAAGATCCGGTTGCTACAGTACAGGTTGGTTGTTCTACCGAACTAAATTCAGGTGAGGATAGGCTTTCGATCGTTACTGTAAAAGAGTTTTCAGCATCTTCACAAGAACCGTTTCCGGCAGTGTATACATAGATAGTTTGCGTAGCAGTGATCTCAGTTCCTGCGGCGATTGGATCAACTCCCCCTTGAGAAGCGAAGTAAGCACCATTAGTTAGCGCAGGAAGTGTATAAGAATCACAAGCTTCAACATCAGAAGGAGCGTCAGCTACCGGAGTGTTGTTAATAGTTACAGTGAAAGAGTTCTCAGCATCTTCACAAGAACCCTGAGCGGCAGTGTAAACATAGATAGTTTGAGTAGCAGTGATCTCAGTTCCTGCAGCGATTGGATCAACCCCGCCTTGAGAAGCGAAGTAAGCACCGTTAGTCAGCGCAGGAAGTGTATAAGAATCACAAGCTTCAACATTAGAAGGAGCGTCAGCTACCGGAGTATTGTTGATCGTTACAGTGAAAGAGTTTTCAACATCTTCACAAGAACCGTTACCTTCAGTGTAAACATAGATAGTTTGAGTAGCAGTGATCTCAGTTCCTGCAGCGATTGGATCCACTCCACCGGTTTGAACGAAGTAAGCACCATTGGTTAGCGCAGGAAGTGTATAAGAATCACAAGCTTCAACATTACCTGGTGCGTCAGCTACCGGAGTATTATTGATTGTTACAGTGAAAGAGTTTTCAGCGTTTTCACAAGAACCGTTACCTGCAGTGTAAACATAGATAGTTTGCGTAGCAGTGATCTCAGTTCCTGCAGCGATTGGATCAACCCCGCCTTGAGAAGCGAAGTAAGCACCATTGGTTAGCGCAGGAAGTGTATAAGAATCACAAGCTTCAACATTAGAAGGAGCGTCAGCTACCGGAGTATTGTTGATAGTTACAGTGAAAGAGTTTTCAACATCTTCACAAGAACTGTTACCTGCAGTGTAAACATAGATAGTTTGAGTAGCAGTGATCTCAGTTCCTTCAGCGATTGGATCAACCCCGCCTTGAGAAGCGAAGTATTCTCCGTTAGTAAGTGCAGGAAGAATATATGAATCACAAGCTTCCACATTAGAAGGAGCGTCAGCTACCGGAGAATTATTGATAGTTACAGTGAAAGAGTTTTCAGCATTTTCACAAGAACCGTTACCTGCAGTATAAACATAGATAGTTTGAGTAGCAGTGATCTCAGTTCCTTCAGCTATTGGATCAACTCCACCGGTTTGACCGAAGTAAGCACCATGAGTTAGAGCAGGAAGCGTATAAGACTCACAAGCTTCAACATTATTTGGAGCGTCAGCTACCGGAGTATTATTGATAGTTACTGTAAAAGAGTTCTCAGCATCTTCACAAGAACCGTTACCTGCAGTAAATACATAGATCATTTGAGTTGCAGTGATCTCAGTTCCTGCAGCGATAGGATCATCTCCGCCTTGAGAAGCAAAGTAAGCACCGTTAGTAAGTGCAGGAAGCGTATAAGAATCACAAGCTTCCACATCAGAAGGAGCGTCAGCTACCGGAGTGTTGTTGATTGTTACAGTGAAAGAGTTCTCAGCAGCCTCACAAGAACCTGAAGCAGCATTATAAACATAGATCATCTGTGTTGTAGTGATTTCATCTCCAGCAAAAAACTGAGTTCCATTACCATCTGTTTCGGAAAAGTACTCACCATTAGCAAGAGCTGGAAGAATGTACGAGTCACAGGCTTCTACGTCAGAAGGATTATCAGCAAATGGTGTTCCGTTAATAGTTACTGTAAAAGAGTTTTCAGCATCTTCACAAGAACCGTTTCCGGCAGTGTATACATAGATAGTTTGCGTAGCAGTGATCTCAGTTCCTGCGGCGATTGGATCAACTCCGCCTTGAGAAGCGAAGTAAGCACCATTAGTTAGCGCAGGAAGTGTATAAGAATCACAAGCTTCAACATCAGAAGGAGCGTCAGCTACCGGAGTATTATTGATAGTTACAGTGAAAGAGTTTTCAGCGTTTTCACAAGAACCGTTACCTGCAGTGTAAACATAGATAGTTTGAGTTGCAGTGATCTCAGTCCCTGCAGCGATTGGATCAACCCCACCTGTTTGACCGAAGTAAGCACCGTTAGTAAGTGCAGGAAGCGTATAAGAATCACAAGCTTCCACATCAGAAGGTGCGTCAGCTACCGGAGTGTTGTTAATAGTTACAGTGAAAGAGTTCTCAGCATCTTCACAAGAACCGTTACCCGCAGTGAATACATAGATAGTTTGAGTAGCAGTGATTTCAGTCCCTGCAGCGATTGGATCAACTCCGCCTTGAGAAGCGAAGTAAGCACCATTAGTTAGCGCAGGAAGTGTATAAGAATCACAAGCTTCAACATTACCTGGAGCATCAGCTACCGGAGTATTATTGATAGTTACAGTGAAAGAATTTTCAGCAGCCACACAAGAACCCTGAGCGGCAGTATAAACATAGATAGTTTGCGTAGCAGTGATCTCAGTTCCTGCAGCGATTGGATCAACCCCGCCTTGAGAAGCGAAGTAAGAACCATTGGTTAGCGCAGGAAGCGTATAAGAATCACAAGCTTCCACATTACCTGGAGCATCAGCTACCGGTGTAGTGTTGATCGTTACAGTGAATGAGTTCTCAGCATCTTCACAAGAACCCTGAGCGGCAGTGTAAACATAGATAGTTTGAGTAGCAGTGATCTCAGTTCCTGCAGCGATTGGATCAACCCCACCTTGAGAAGCGAAGTAAGCACCATTGGTTAGCTCAGGAAGTGTATAAGAATCACAAGCTTCCACATCAGAAGGAGCGTCAGCTACCGGAGTGTTGTTGATAGTTACAGTGAAAGAGTTTTCAGCGTCTTCACAAGAACCAGTACCTGCAGTAAATACATAGATAGTTTGAGTCGCGGTGATCTCAGTTCCTGCAGCGATTGGATCAACTCCACCGGTTTGAGCGAAGTAAGCACCATTGGTTAGCGCAGGCAGTGTATAAGAATCACAAGCTTCAACATTAGAAGGAGCGTCAGCTACCGGAGTATTGTTGATAGTTACAGTGAAAGAGTTTTCAGCGTCTTCACAAGAACCGTTACCTGCAGTGTAAACATAGATAGTTTGCGTAGCAGTGATCTCAGTTCCTTCAGCGATTGGATCAACTCCGCCTTGAGAAGCGAAGTAACCACCGTTAGTTAGCGCAGGAAGCGTATAAGAATCACAAGCTTCAACATTAGAAGGAGCGTCAGCTACCGGAGTATTGTTGATAGTTACAGTGAAAGAGTTCTCAGCAGCTTCACAAGAACCTGAAGCAGCATTATAAACATAGATCATCTGTGTTGTAGTGATTTCATCTCCAGCAAAAAACTGAGTTCCATTACCACCTGTTTCGGAAAAGTACGCACCATTAGCAAGAGCTGGAAGAATGTACGAGTCACAGGCTTCTACGTCAGAAGGATTATCAGCAAATGGTGTTCCGTTAATAGTTACAGTGAAAGAGTTCTCAGCATCTTCACAAGAACCGTTTCCTGCATTGAATACATAGATAGTTTGAGTAGAACTGATCTCAGTTCCTTCAGCGATTGGATCCACTCCACCGGTTTGAGCGTAGTAACCACCATTAGTTAGCGCAGGAAGTGTATAAGAATCACAAGCTTCCACATTACCCGGAGCGTCAGCTACCGGAGTGTTGTTAATAGTTACAGTGAAAGAGTTCTCAGCATCTTCACAAGAACCGTTACCCGCAGTGAATACATAGATAGTTTGAGTAGCAGTGATCTCAGTCCCTGCAGCGATTGGATCAACTCCGCCTTGAGAAGCGAAGTAAGCACCGTTAGTCAGCGCAGGAAGTGTATAAGAATCACAAGCTTCAACATTAGAAGGAGCGTCAGCTACCGGAGTATTATTGATCGTTACAGTGAAAGAGTTCTCAGCATCTTCACATGATCCGTTACCTGCAGTGTATACATAGATAGTTTGCGTAGCAGTGATCTCAGTTCCTGCGGCGATTGGATCAACTCCGCCGGTTTGAGCGAAGTAAGCACCATTAGTCAGCGCAGGAAGTGTATAAGAATCACAAGCTTCAACATTAGAAGGAGCGTCAGCTACCGGAGTGTTGTTGATAGTTACTGTAAAAGAGTTTTCAACATCTTCACAAGAACCGTTTCCGGCAGTGTATACATAGATAGTTTGAGTAGCAGTTATCTCAGTTCCTGCAGCGATTGGATCAACCCCACCTGTTTGACCGAAGTAAGCACCGTTAGTGAGTGCAGGAAGCGTGTAAGAATCACAGGCTTCAACATCAGAAGGTGCGTCAGCTACCGGAGTATTGTTGATAGTTACAGTGAAAGAGTTCTCAGCATCTTCACAAGAACCCTGAGCGGCAGTGTAAACATAGATAGTTTGAGTAGCAGTGATCTCAGTTCCTGCAGCGATTGGATCAACTCCGCCGGTCTGACCGAAGTAAGCACCATTGGTTAGCGCAGGAAGTGTATAAGAATCACAAGCTTCAACATTAGAAGGTGCGTCAGCTAACGGAGTATTATTGATAGTTACTGTAAAAGAGTTTTCAGCATCTTCACAAGAACCGTTACCTGCAGTGTAAACATAGATAATTTGAGTAGCACTTATCTCAGTTCCTGCAGCGATTGGATCAACTCCACCGGTTTGAGCGAAGTAAGCACCATTAGTTAGCGCAGGAAGTGTATAAGAATCACAAGCTTCAACATTAGAAGGAGCGTCAGCTACCGGAGTATTATTGATCGTTACAGTAAATGAGTTTTCAGCATCTTCACAAGAACCATTACCTGCAGTGTAAACATAGATAGTTTGCGTAGCAGTGATCTCAGTTCCTGCAGCGATTGGATCAACTCCACCGGTTTGAGCGAAGTAAGCACCGTTAGTCAGCGCAGGAAGCGTAAAAGAATCACAAGCTTCAACATCAGAAGGAGCGTCAGCTACCGGAGTATTGTTGATAGTTACAGTGAAAGAGTTTTCAGCGTCTTCACAAGAACCGTTACCTGCAGTGTAAACATAGATAGTTTGCGTAGCAGTGATCTCAGTTCCTGCAGCGATTGGATCCACTCCACCGGTTTGACCGAAGTAAGCACCGTTAGTCAGCGCAGGAAGCGTATAAGAATCACAAGCTTCAACATTAGAAGGTGCGTCAGCTACCGGAGTATTATTGATAGTTACTGTAAAAGAGTTTTCAGCATCTTCACAAGAACCGTTACCTGCAGTGTAAACATAGATAATTTGAGTAGCACTTATCTCAGTTCCTGCAGCGATTGGATCCACTCCACCGGTTTGAGCGAAGTAAGCACCATTAGTTAGCGCAGGAAGTGTATAAGAATCACAAGCTTCCACATCAGAAGGTGCGTCAGCTACCGGAGTGTTGTTGATAGTTACAGTGAAAGAGTTCTCAGCATCTTCACAAGAACCCTGAGCGGCAGTGTAAACATAGATAGTTTGAGTAGCAGTAATTTCAGTTCCTGCAGCGATTGGATCAACCCCACCTGTTTGACCGAAGTAAGCACCGTTAGTCAGTGAAGGAAGTGTATAAGAATCACAAGCTTCGACATTAGAAGGTGAGTCAGCTACCGGAGTATTGTTGATAGTTACAGTAAAAGAGTTTTCAGCAGCCTCACAAGAACCCTGAGCGGCAGCGTAGACATAGATAGTTTGCGTCGCGGTGATCTCAGTTCCTTCAGCTATTGGATCAACTCCACCGGTTTGACCGAAGTAAGCACCATTAGTTAGCGCAGGAAGCGTATAAGAATCACAAGCCTCTACATTAGCTGGAGCTTCGGCTTCAACCGGGGCTTCAACGGTAATATTGAATGAACAGGTTTTCTGTTTTGTAGAACCGTCAGGAGCAGTATAGTTGGCCACATATTGCAGGTCATGAGATCCAACCGGGTAAAAGCCTTTTTGCGGACCGGTAACAGTAAAATCAACTCCTCCGCTACATCCGGAATCATACAATATTCCGTCTACAGCAATAACAGTATCTCCAATATTAGCATTTGAAGGTTTGGATCCTGTATAATAAAAGACATATTGAATTCTGTAAACTCCTGTTGGTTCCTCAATATTGAATGAATAGGCGTTCGTTCCAGATGTAACTAACTGTGGTTCACCACTCGAAACCGGTTCTTTTCCCTGTTCAACCAAAAACATTTGAACATAATATGTTCCATTGACATAGGTAAGCTCAATTGATGTTTCTGAACCATGATCGAGTGCTAAAAAGGGAGTAGTAATAATGGATTTCTTGTTTCCCAAAACATCATTACTTGAAAACAATCTCACATACCCACCGTCAGTTCCTACTCTTTGTACATAATTGAAGTCCCAGCAGTCTTTTCCAAGCAAAGCTTCATTAAGTTCAAAAAGCATCTGGAAATTTCCAGTGCTTCCGGTGCTCGTACAGGTTTGGCTAATTCGAGGAGTCGTCCAGTCAATGTAAGCTCCCGGTTCTCCCAATTCGTTCGTGGTATCAGCACAAACAGTCTGGTCTTCAGGACAACTATCAAAAACGATACAATCATCCCCGCTTACAATACTATTAATTCCGTTTCCATTATTTCCGGCATTTTGAGCTGAAAGATTGGCAACAGAAAAAAGTGCTACTACCAAAAAAAGTTTTGGGTAGGCACTAATTTTACCTAAAAAGCTCCAGAAAGAATTCTTTTCTTTTTTGTCTGCGGGTAGGTAAATTTTGGTTAAAGTAGTTTTCCAGATCATAGGCTGAATATTTGAATTATGGCCAAGAGAAATCAGCAGAGTGCTAAAATTTCATTTGGTTATTCTTTCGAATATGTTTTTTCGGTTTTTGGTTAAGTTCAATTATCCTTTAGGGAAGGATAAGCGAATAATTTTTCTTACAAATTCTGAGAACATTTGGGGGGCGTTCACAGAACTTTCTCATTCTTTCTGAAAGTAAAAGTAGGGGCAGATTTTTGTTAAAAAAAGAAATTTGGCAGCTTTTAGATGTAATGTGAGTTTTTACGGACAAACGACACATAAACAGATTATTATACCTCATATTTGAGGGTGAATTTTAAATATTCGTTATGAATTTAAGAGGGGTGATTTACTTCATTTTTAATACGAAAAGCCTCACTTTCAGTTAGTAAAACCTTAACTCATAGTCTGTGATTTCACATGTAGTTAATCATGGTTTTTTACAGTGGACTAATGAATTTCTTCTTACAAAAATATGACCTGTATCACCTTCTTTTTTTGCAGACTTTGACCGAATTCCCGTAAATTGGCTATATGAAAAATAGACTTCACGATTACCGCAAATTATATGAAAAGCATCAGTTGCTAGAGGAGGAGATCCCGACTGATCCTTTTGAATTATTCCACTACTGGATAAAGGAAACTGAAACAAATAAAGAAGTGGAGGAGATCAATACCATGACAGTCTCCACTGTTGGCCTGGATGGTTTTCCCCGTTCCCGCGTTGTACTTCTAAAGGAATATGACAGGGAAGGATTTGTGTTTTACACCAATTACCTCTCAGAAAAAGGGAAATCCATTGAGAATAACCCGAAGGTGAGCCTCACTTTTTTCTGGCCTGCTTCCGAAAGACAGGTGCTTATCAAGGGAATTGCCCGCAAGGTCTCAGATGCTGAATCTGATGAATACTTCCAATCCCGCCCCAGGGGAAGCCAGTTGGGCGCGTGGGCTTCTAACCAGAGTTCAGTAATTCCATCCCGGGAGTTTCTTCAGAAAAAGTTAGATTTACTTGAAAAAGAATACGAGAATAAACCTATTCCCCGACCTTCACATTGGGGCGGATACAAAGTGATTCCTTCAGAATTTGAATTCTGGCAGGGAAGACCAAACCGCCTGCACGACCGAATCTCCTATAGCCGGGAGAATGAATTAGAATGGAAAATAGACAGGCTGGCGCCTTAAAAAAGAAAGAAAATGAAACGATTGATCCTGGTAAGACACGGAAAATCTTCGTGGGACTACGACGTTCCCGATGATGAACGCCCTCTAAAAGAAAGAGCTTTTAATGATGCCGATACAGTGATTAGTGCTGTAAAAGATCAAATTAAAGAACCCTTTACTATTTGGAGTAGTTATGCTAAACGGGCGTTAACTACTGCCAAGATCTTTCAGGAAAAACTGGATGTCCCTGCAGCCAGTTTTGAAATCAGGGATGACTTGTATACTTTTAACGGAAATGAACTCTTAAATGAAATAAAGACCTGTGAAGATCAGGTACAAACATTAATGGTCTTTGGGCACAATCCGGCCATGACACAGGTTGTTAATCACCTTGGGGATCAGCATTTCGATAACATTCCCACCACAGGTTTGACCTGGCTGGAGTTTGAGGTGGATTCCTGGGAGGATATCAGGCATGGAAAAACGATCCTCTACCTGTTCCCGAAGAACTTAAGTTAATCTATGGAAAAAAACAGTTATATCAACAGGGAGCTTAGTTGGCTGCAGTTCAACGCCCGGGTATTACAGGAAGCAGCAGATAAGACAGTCCCTTTGATAGAAAGACTGAGGTTTTTAGGGATCTTTTCGAATAATCTGGACGAATTCTTTAAAGTCCGCTACGCCACTATTAAACGTATCGACCTTGCCGGAAAAGGAGGGAAAAGTGTGCTGGGCGGGATCAAGGCCAACCAACTTTTAGAGGAGATCACCCAGATCGTGATCAATCAGCAAAGTGAGAGCCTGAATATTCTGGAGACTATTCAGAACAAGCTCCGGGACCACAACATCTTTATCATCAATGAAAAGCAGGTAAAGAAACATCAGCAGCCATTTTTAAAGAATTTTTTCCTTCAGAAGGTAAGCCCGGCCCTTGTTACTATTGTTTTGAACGATCTTGCCGAATTGCCACGACTCAAAGACAGTGCGGCTTATCTCGCTGTAAAAATGATCATGAAGGAGCCGGCGCCACAAAAAGAAAAAACCCAACTGGTCAACAAGCCTCTCAAGGAAAAGAAGTATGTTCTTATTGAGATCCCTCGGAGTATTGAACGTTTTGTGGTGCTTCCGAAGGAAGGAGATAAACAGTATATTATCCTTTTAGATGACCTTATTAGGTATCACCTGCATTCCATTTTTAACATTTTTGAATATGAGAGTATTACTGCTCATATGATCAAAATTACCAGGGATGCCGAACTGGATATTGACAGTGACCTGAGCAAATCATTTATTGAAAAAATTTCAGCCAGCGTTAAGGACAGGGTAGAAGGAGAGCCGGTGCGGTTTGTCTATGACATGAATATTGAGCAGGACACCCTTCAATACCTCATGCGGAAAATGGGCATTGATGCCACAGACAGTATTATTCCGGGAGGGAGATATCACAATCGCAGGGATTATATGAACTTTCCAAGCCTGGGAAGTGCAGAACTTCAATACGGGCAGATCGAGCCATTGCCAATTCCGGGGTTGGTGCTTCAGGGTAGTCTTTTTAAAGAAATAGCGAAGAAGGATTATTTGCTTCACACTCCATATCAAACCTTTTCCTATACCGTCAAGTTCTTACGCGAAGCGGCTTTAGATCCTAATGTAAAGTCCATTAAGATCACCATTTACAGACTGGCGAAGATCTCACATATTGCCAGTTCCCTAATCAATGCTGTCAAAAATGGTAAAAAAGTAACCGTTCAGATAGAACTGCGTGCACGGTTTGATGAAGTGGCAAATATTAATTACGCCGAACAAATGCAAAGGGAAGGTGTAAACCTCATTTTTGGAGTAAAAGGACTCAAGGTGCATTCTAAAGCCTGTGTCATTGAACGCCTTGAGAATGGAAAGGTCCGTAGGTACGGTTTTGTAAGCACCGGAAACCTGAATGAATCCACAGCAAGGGTTTATTCTGATCTTACTTTATATACCAGTGACCAGAATATTCTAAAGGAAGTCAATAAAGTTTTTGACTTTTTTGAGGTAAATTATAAAGTGAGCCGGTATAAATACCTTATTGTTTCGCCGCATTATACTCGCACGGCCCTTGTGAAGCTGATTCAGACAGAGATCGATAATGCGAAAGAAGGGAAACCTTCAGGAATTCGTCTCAAGCTTAACAGCCTGTCCGATTTTGCTCTTATCGATAAATTATATGAGGCAAGCAGGGCAGGAGTGAAAATGAAACTCATCGTTCGCGGGATCTGTTGTTTGATTCCCGGTGTGAAAGACATGAGTGAAAATATTGAAGTGATAAGCATAGTTGATAAATACCTGGAACATCCAAGAATTTTCATTTTCGAGAATGCAGGAACTCCTAAGGTCTACATTTCATCAGCTGACTGGATGACCAGGAACATGGATTACAGGGTGGAGATAAGCTGTCCTATTTATGATGCCGATATTCAACAGGAATTGATGGAGACCTTTGAGATCTGTTGGAGAGATAATGTAAAAGCGCGGGTGATTTCCATTAAACAGGATAATGCCTACAGGAGGAATAATAAACCGCCACTGCGATCGCAGTTTGCGCTTTATGAATATTACGAGAAGAAAATATAAAAGACTAAGGTTTGATCGTACAAAAGAAATATGCTGCCATAGATATAGGTTCAAATGCCGTAAGACTTCTTATTTCAACGGTGACCGAACAGGAAGATCGCGATCCGTTATTTAAGAAGACCAGTCTGGTCAGGGTCCCGATCAGGCTTGGTGCCGATGTGTTTATCTCCCGAAAGATCTCCCAGGACAATATTACCAGGATGATCGATACCATGCAGGCTTTTAAGCTGTTGATGAAATCTCATCGCATAGAAAAATACAGGGCTTGTGCTACTTCAGCCATGAGGGAATCTGAAAATGGAGAAGAAGTGGCACGAATGATCGAGAACGAAACCGGAGTAAAGATCAACATCATTGACGGTAATGACGAAGCAGCCATTATCGCGGCTACAGATCTTCATGTACTAATTCAGTCTGACAAAACTTACCTGTATGTTGATGTGGGTGGGGGTAGCACTGAATTCACATTATATTCGAACGGTAAGACTATAGCTTCCCGGTCCTTTAAACTGGGTACTGTAAGGTTGCTGGAGAACATGGTATCCGATGAAGTCTGGAAAGAAACTGAAGACTGGGTTAGATCGGCAACCAAAGATTTTACCCGCATTGACCTCATTGGTTCGGGTGGAAACATCAACAACATTTTTAAGAGTAGTGGAAAAGCAAACGGAAAGCCATTGAGTTTTCTGTACCTGAGCTCCTATTATCAGCTTCTCCAGTCTTTCACTTATGAGGAAAGGATCACGCAGTTAAACCTGAATCAAGACAGGGCAGACGTTATTATTCCTGCCGCGAAGATCTACCTCTCTGCAATGAAGTGGACAAGGGCCCGAAGAATATATGTTCCAAAAATAGGACTTTCGGATGGTATTATAAAGTCCCTTTACCAGGAAGCTCTTGAGGAAGCTACCCGTGCATAGTTTCTGATTTGCCCAGATCTTTCATGATCTCAGCTTCAAACTCCAGAAGTTCCTGCCATTTTTGATCCACTTCCTTTCTTTCACCATACTTCCGTGCAAAATTGAGGAACATGGTATAATGATTTGCTTCGCTTACCATTAGGCTTCTGTAAAAATCAGCGAGTTCTTTGTCTTCAAGGTTTTCTGAAAGCAGTCGAAAGCGTTCACAGCTTCGTGCTTCAATAAGTGCTGCATATAACAGCCGGTGGATAAGATTGGTCTTTCTGCTGCCTCCCTTTGGAAAGAATGTCATCAATTTTACCACGTACTCATCCCGGCGATCTCTTCCCAGCGTATAGCCTCTCTCCAGAAGCTTATCATGCACCATTTTAAAATGGCTCATTTCCTCTTTGGCCAGGGCCGTCATTGCAGTTACTAATTCTGAATATTCAGGATGTGTAACTATCAGGGAAATAGCCGTTGAGGCTGCTTTTTGCTCGCAAAAAGCATGATCTGTAAGGATCTCCTCGATGTTCTTTTCAACTATATTTACCCAACGCGGGTCTGTGGGAAGTTTTAAACCAAGCATAATTTAAATATCAAGATCAAAAGTGCTGCGCAATTTCTCGAGCAGCGGATTTTTTTCTTTCAGTTTTTCGAATTTTTCAATGGGCGTAAAAGCGAATTTTCTTTCCGCTTTTTCATTGATGCTCACTTCCAACTGAATATGAGTATTCTGCAGTTTTTCCTTCATGAACCCCATGAGGTGATATTGAACTTTTTCAAGTTCCAGCTTCATGGTCTCATTCGGTAATTCTATCCAGATCTGTTTTCCTTTTAGAATAGGTGTGTCTGTTTGCATTATGGAAGCCAGGATCTTTTCGCCTTTTTCATTCTGTTCACTGGCGAATTCAAACCATGCTTCCTGCATTTCATCCTCGGTGAACTTTCCATTCTTTTCGATCACCTCTTCCTTCCTGGCCTCTCTCTTTTGCGCTTCCAGTTCTTTTTTCGTCTGAATGCTTTTTAGGGAAAGACCTGAAACTGTTCTTTTAGCTATAGCCGGTTCAGTCGTTGTATTGATTTCTTCTGTTTCAGGAGTTGGTTCTGCTGAAGGAGCTTCAGAGGTTACATTTTTTTCGGAATTAGCTTCCTCAGGTTCTTCCTGTTTTTCCAGTGGTTGTGGCTCGGGTTCTGCTACTGCCGGAGCACAGTCTTTTTCCTGTTGTTCGGGTCTGGCCGTTGGGACCTGCGATTCTCTCGGGGGCGCAGAATCTCCTTGTGAATATTCATTACCTACGATGACTTCCTTTTCCTTTTTCGAAAGCTTGAGAGCCGGAGCAGGTGCAGGAGGTTTAGTAAAATGTGTCGCCGGAATTATAAAGGAGCTATCCTTTTTTTTTTCACCTTCAAAGGTGAGGGAAGCAAGTTGCATAAGACAAAGCTCCACCAGGAGACGTTGATTTCTGCTGCTTTTGTATTGCAGGTCACATTCGTTAGCAAGCTCAATTCCTTTCAGGAGAAACTGTGCAGAAGCCTTTTGAGCCTGTGCAAAGTACAGGGCCTTGGTGTTTTCTCCTACCTCCAGTAATGCAATGGTCTTGGGGTTTTGACACACCAGCAGGTCTCTAAAATGTGATGCCAGCCCGGCAATAAAATGATGGCCGTCAAAGCCGTGGGATAATATCTCATTATACAGCATCAATAGCTGCGGAATATCATTGTTCAGTATAAGTTCTGTCGCAGTAAGATAAGAGTCGTAATCCAGCACATTCAGGTTCTCAGTTACGGCCTGCCGGGTAAGATCTTTTCCGCTGAAACTTACCACACGGTCGTAAATGGACAGCGCATCACGCATGGCTCCATCTGCTTTTTGAGCAATAATATGGAGGGCGTCATCTTCTGCATTTACCCCTTCCTGTTCCGCTATATATCCCAGGTATTCTTTAGCATCTTTAACGGTGATCCTTTTAAAATCAAAGATCTGACACCGCGAAAGAATGGTTGGAATGATCTTGTGCTTTTCTGTAGTAGCCAGGATGAAGATCGCATGTTTTGGAGGTTCCTCCAGGGTCTTTAAAAAGGCATTAAAAGCCGCCTGTGACAACATGTGCACCTCATCGATGATATAGACCTTGTATTTTCCAACTTGTGGAGGGATACGCACCTGATCGATCAGGTTTCTGATATCGTCTACCGAGTTGTTGGAAGCTGCATCAAGTTCAAAAATATTGAACGCGAAATCTTCGTTGGGATCCTGGTTATCATCCTGGTTGATCTTTTTGGCCAGGATACGGGCACAGGTGGTCTTACCCACTCCCCGCGGACCCGTAAAAAGCAACGCCTGTGCCAGGTGGTTATGTTCAATGGCATTGAGTAACGTATTGGTAATAGCTTGCTGGCCCACCACATCTTTAAATGTTTGAGGACGGTATTTTCTGGCCGATACTACAAAATGTTCCATTGAAATTATTTAGAGAACAAATATAAAAATACAATTCTGAAGCGGGGTCGTTACTGCAGGTTTTTATCCACAAAAAGCTGTTGACTTTAGTTTTAACCTCTATTTATCTGAGGTGTCAAAAAAGGAATTTTAACTGTACCTTTGCGCCAAGCAGACCGCCTTATCGCTATCCTGAACTTGTTTCGGGGTGGAGGAAAGTCCGGACACCGTAGGGCAGCATAGTGGGTAACACCCACCGGTACCGATGCAGATCGGTATCAGGACCAGTGCAACAGAAAGGATGTACAGGTAATGCTGTAGTGAAATCAGGTAAACTCTATGCGGTGCAATGCCATGTATACCGGCTGTTAAGGATTGCCCGTCCGTTGCCGGAGGGTAGGCAGCTAAAGGTTTTTGGTAACAAAAACCTCAGATAAATGATAAGGACCCTGGTGCAGATCAGGGGACAGAATCCGGCTTACAGGTCTGCTTTTTTTATTTCTTTACCTGCTTCTCGGCCCATTTTATCGCTTCTTCCATTTCCTGAAATATTTCATAAGGAACTTTAGAGAATTTCTGTTCAAATTTCGCCATGCTGATAGTAGAACTGCGATTGGTAACAATAGCGATCCCTCTTAGGTTCTGGATCTCTTCTTTTAAATTCAAATAGATAGTGGGAATTACGTTGTAATTTTTTTCCCTTTTAGAAATGTAGACAAACCTGTTACTGTCAAACTGTTCAACGCAGGCTTTAATGAGTTCCTGAAGTTCTGTAGGTCCAAGTACAACGTCTTCCCGAAACCGGGAAATAACATAGTTATCATAGAAATCAAGAGAGGTGAACTCGAGATCAATGTTCTTCCGGAAATTTGCCATTCTCTAATTTAACGAAAAAAACTAAAAACTGAATTCCCGTATTTGCGGGCTTCATCAAAATGTTTTAACCCCGAGAGGTCAATTTTCTTTGAGTGTTCCATGATCACACAGCCGCCATCTAGTAGTAATTCTCTTGAAAAACAGGTGTTGACCATTTCCTCGAGAGAGGAGAGTTCAAAGTCGTATGGAGGGTCGGCAAAGATAATATGAGCTTTTTCTCCGGTATTCTTTAAATATTTGAATGCATCGCTCTTTACCGTGCGAATAGGGAGATCGAGCTCGTCAGAAATGCGGTTAATGAACTTCACACATTCAAAATGTGCATCTACAGCTATGATCTCTTCTGCACCGCGTGAAGCAAATTCATAAGAGATATTGCCGGTGCCGCTAAAAAGGTCAATGACCTTTAAAGCTGAAAAATGATATTGATTGTTCAGTATATTAAAAAGGGCTTCCTTGGCAAAATCTGTAGTAGGTCTTACCGGAAGTTTTTTAGGCGCAATAATTCTTTTCCCTTTATAGGTTCCTGAAACTATTCTCATTGAAGTGCTTTAAGTAATGCGTAATTTTTTCTTCCGTTAGGAACTTCTTCTTTTCCGGAGAAAAGATATCCAAATACCGGATCCAGAAATTCAACTTCCTTCACATAAGTATAGGCTATCTGGTAGTAATCTGAATCCCGGGTTATTTTACCAAGAAGGAAAAGCCTGAAGGTCGTTGGGTCAAGGTCCAGTTGTTCGGCAGTGAAAAGAAGATAGTAAATAAAATCTTCCTTGGTCCGGCTTTGGAAACTATTTGCCAGCAATAACTTGCCGGCTTTAATAATGATAAGATCGTAACCACCTGTATAGCAATTCAGGTAAACTTTCACCTCCCTGTCTTCGGGATCGCTCATTTCCAGGAACGCCTCAGTCAGAACGCTAATGCAATGTCGGTACTCAAATTCCCCATACTTCTCAAAAAAGAAATTATTGATGTTGGTATAGGGAATGTACACATTCACCATTTCAGCCGTTTCAAGCTGGTCCTGTGCCACGTAATCTGTTTCGAGGATTCTGGTGTTGAACTTGAGATAATCGGAAGCCTGTTCTTCTGAAAACAGTTTTTGAGGCACCAGGCTAAAAAGTTCATTTGAAAAGAGAACAATGACTTCGGGAGTTTCCTCCTGCAGAAATTTTTCCTGCTCGTACACATTCTCGATCTGCTCAAGTACCTGAATGGGATTGAGCTTTTTGGGGAAATGGATCTCCTTGAAGAAAATAATTCGCTTTTCCTCAGGCACCAGGGCGCAAAAAGAAAGTCCATTCAGGCTAACCTGAATGGACAGTTTTATTCTTTTTTGTTCGTTCTCCTTATTCAGCGTCCCCATAAACTTTCGGCCAGTTTCCGCTAGTGTTGACTTCTTCCATGGAACCAACGCTAATGAATGGTCCGTTTACATTGTCAACAGAAACTACCTGCTCTTCCTGGGAAACAAGATCCTTGTCCTGGTCCTGTAGAATTACTTCCTTAGCTATTTTAGCTTCAAAAACCGGGATTCTGGTGTCATTTTTCATGATGGTTCCGGCATTAAGGTCGAATTTGGCATCCACACCTTTAATTGGAACGTTCATCATTGTCTTATATCTGTCAGTACCTTTGAAAAGAGAATCTTTCACAGACTTATATCCCAAAGTGTCTATAACAACAATTTCTTTGTATTTATCTACTCCGTAAGTCTTTCTGTATTCTTCATCAAGAACGGTAGTGTCCCTTCTTTGAGTAAGGGTGAATTGTGCAGTATCGATAAAGCGAACAAGATTATCCCAGTTTCCTTCGAATTTCCCGGTTACGGTACGGTGGGCAAGTTCGGCGTCACGAATATCCTTTAGATTTTCGATAACCTTGGCATATCTTGCCTCTTTAACTTTATTAAATTGAATAGGTTCATAGACCGAATTAAAAACCAGGTATCCCAGGAAGATAATCACGATCCAAAGAACTAACTGAATGACAAGTCTCATGCGTTGCAGTTTAAGTTTATTAAGTGTTCCACGCAAATCTACAATTTTTTTTTATTCGCAAAAGTTTCTTCCGAAAAAAACCTTGCTATCTTTGAGGTCTGAGGAGATCTTGCTTATGGATAAAATGAATGTTGCCAGCTTTTACAATTTGTTGCTTGAAGACCTGAAATTTGAAGCCAAAGTAAAGCAGGATATTGCCCTTCAACAATTAGCCTCCTTTGTAGTTGATGAAAAGAAAGATTCTATTTTTCTTCTGAAGGGGTACGCCGGTACCGGTAAGACCACCATTATCAGTTCACTTGTAAAGAATCTCTGGAAAGTAAAGAAGAGCGGAGTTCTTCTGGCGCCTACCGGAAGAGCAGCCAAGGTTATCTCGAATTACTCCGGAAGAGAGGCATTTACCATTCACAAGAAGATCTATTTTCCGAAGAAAAAAGGAGGTTCGGGTGTTCAATTCGTGCTTCAGCCAAATAAACATCGCAACAGCATTTTTATTGTTGATGAGGCTTCGATGATACCCGATGTCAATAATGACGCGAAGATGTTCGAAAATGGTTCTCTCCTGGATGATCTTATACAATATGTTTATTCGGGCCATAAATGCCAGCTTGTCCTGATTGGTGATACCGCACAGTTGCCCCCGGTAAAACTGGAAGTCAGCCCTGCACTGGAAGAACAGAAACTGCAGAATACCTATTTAAAAGAGGTTACGCATATCGAACTTGACGAGGTGGTGCGACAAAGTGAGGAAAGTGATATCCTGCTAAATGCAACTCATATTAGAGAAGCTTTACGGGAGGAATTCTATGAATCCTTCCGCTTTGAGCTTACGCAAAAAAAGGATGTGATAAGGCTGGTGGACGGCTACGAAATAATGGAAGCTATCGAAGATTCCTACCGCAACCTTGGTCACGAAGACACCACTATTATTGTTAGATCTAATAAAAGGGCCAATCTCTATAACCAACAAATAAGGCAACGCATCCTTTTTCAGGAGGAAGAGATCTCGGCAGGCGATTATCTTATGGTGGTCAAGAACAATTATTTCTGGGTAAAACCGAATAGTGAAGCCGGCTTTATTGCAAATGGTGATATTATAAAGGTATTGGAGATCTTCTCGATCAAAGAACTTTACGGATTCCGTTTTGCTGAAGTGAAGGTAGAGATGGTAGATTATCCAAAAATGCAACCTTTTGAGACTGTTGTGTTGCTGGATACTTTGGAAAGCAACAATCCCTCCCTTACTTATGATGAATCCAATCAGCTTTACCAGGAGGTGATGAAAGATTATGAAGACGAGAAATCCAAATACAAGAAGTTTTTAAAAGTGAAGAATAACAAATTCTTCAATGCGCTCCAGATCAAATTCTCTTATGCCATGACCTGTCATAAATCGCAGGGTGGGCAATGGCATACCGTTTTTGTGGAGCAGCCATATCTTCCAAACGGGATCGATAAAGATTATCTGCGCTGGTTATACACTGCTGTTACCCGGGCTCAAAATAAGTTGTACCTCATTGGCTTTAAAGATGATTTTTTCGCCCCGGCAGATTAGCGAAAAATGGTATTTTTGAATGTCCTTATTTTAAACTGAAAAAGATTTGAACAACTCACCACTTAGAATTATCGCGATGATTCCGGCACGATATGCGGCCAGCAGATTTCCGGGGAAACTCATGCAGGACCTCAATGGAAAGACCGTGATCCTGCGCACCTATGAGGCAGCAAAGAATACGGGACTTTTTCAGGAGGTTTATGTAGTTACCGATAGCGAAGTGATCTATTCTGAAATTACCGAAAATGGCGGAAAAGGCATCATGAGCAAAAAGGAGCATGAATGTGGAAGTGATCGAATTGCCGAAGCTGTGGAGGAAATGGACGTGGATATCGTGGTCAATGTTCAGGGCGATGAACCTATGATCGATAAGGAAAGCCTGGTAAAAGTGCTGGAAGTTTTCCGCGGAAAAGATGCGGCAAAGATCGACCTGGCTTCTCTAAAGGCGCCGCTTCAGGACTGGAAAGATGTGGAAAACCCGAACAACGTTAAGGTAATTACCAATAAAGAGGATTTTGCACTGTATTTTTCCCGTTCCCCAATTCCGTATCCACGGGACGAGAATGCCGGCGTAACCTGGTTCAAACACATCGGGATCTATGCCTTCCGGAAACAGGCATTGCTCGATTTTCAGCGACTACCCATGCTAAAACTGGAAGCTTCGGAAAAGATCGAAGCCATCAGGTATCTCGAATATGGGAAGAATATTAAAATGGTAGAAACCACTGTAAAAGGAGTGGGTATCGATACGCCTGAAGATCTTGAGCGGGCAAGACAACTGCTTTCCTGAAAAGCCTTTTAATGTTATAGTTTGGTGAAGAAGTTAAAAAATCGCCACCTATTTAACTATATTTGGTCAAAACCAACTATAACAATTATGAAAAACGTATTTCTTTTCCTTTTTACAGGGCTCTTTAGCCTTAGTCTTTCGGCACAGATCCAAACACCGGCACCCAGCCCTTCGGCTACTGTTGAGCAACAGGTAGGGCTTTCCAACGTAACTCTAAAGTATTCCCGTCCCGGGATGAAGGGCCGTGAAATTTTTGGCGGACTTGTTCCTTATGGCCAGATGTGGAGAACAGGTGCTAACAGCAACACCACTATTTCTTTTGATACCAAGGTTTCTATTGATGGTAAAGAACTTCCGAAAGGAACCTATGCAATTTATACCATTCCGCAGCAGGACAAATGGGAGGTGATCTTCTATAAAGACTCCAATAACTGGGGACTGCCTCAGAATTGGGACGAGAGTAAAGTGGCATTGAAGACAACTGCAAGGGTGCAGGAAATGCCCATGGACATGGAAACCTTCACTATACTAATAGATGAACTCAAAAATGACTCAGCTGCCCTTAATTTTATATGGGAAAACACGGTCGCTACTCTGGACTTTCAAGTTCCAACCGATGAAATGGCCATGAGCAGTATCCAAAAAATTATGAATGGTCCTTCTGCAGGTGATTATTTTGCTGCCGCGACCTATTATCACGATGAGAAAAAAGACTTGCAACAGGCGTATACCTGGATCAAGAAAGCTGTAGAAATGGGAGATCCTAATGCCTACTGGGTTTTAAGAAGAAAAGCACTTATTGAGGCTGATCTCGGTAAAAAAGCAGAAGCCATTGAGACCGCAAAAAAATCCATGGCAGCCGCTGAAAAGGCCGGTAACCAGGACTATGTGAAAATGAATAAAGAATCCCTTAAAGAATGGGGAGGAAAATAATCACGGATATTTAGACATTGAAAAAGCGGCTTTTTGGGTCGCTTTTTTATTTTACTTTCTCAAGGCAATTATTTTGTTTCCTGAAACCTGCAATAACACGGCAATGCTCATCACCAGGGCACACCCGGTAAAATTCAGCCAGAGGTAAGGCATGATATCGAGGAAGTAAATCCCGATAATAATGGCCTGGGTGATCAAAGCAGCTATAAATACTGAATGACCTCTTACATATTTGATGAAAAACGCCAGCAGGAAAATTCCCAGTACGTTCCCGTAAAAAATGGATCCGATAATATTTACAAGTTGTATCAGATTATCAAAAAGGTCAGCTATGCTGGCCACCAGGATTGCAAGGATTCCCCACCCCAGAGTGAACCATTTTGATGCTTTTACAAAATGTTCTTCAGAACGCTGCCCCACATTCCTTTTGTATAGATCAATCACGGTGGTTGAAGCCAGCGCATTAAGTTCTGATGCGGTGGAAGACATGGCAGCTGAAAGGATCACTGCCAGCAATAATCCAATTAATCCCCGGGGCAAATTGTTCAGGATGAAGTGAATGAAAACGTAGTCTTTATCATTTGTTTCTACGGTCTCATCAGCCTGTGAAATAATTTCAACAGCTTTTTCTCTTTTTTGGATCTCTGCAGCATTGAGATCAAGCATTTCCTCTCGGAATTTATCTTTTTCGGCTGTAGAGAAATCAGCGGCACGGGCGTACAGTAAGGATTTTTCCTGCTTCTCGCTTTGTATCTCCTTCAGGTCGTCCTGCAACTTTTGATATTCGGGTTGATATTGAGATTCGGAAACTGCTTTGGTCGCCGCCGGATTGAAATTCAGAGGGGAATAATTGAACTGGTAAAAAACAAAGACCATCACCCCAACCAGCAGGATGAAGAATTGCATGGGCACTTTCAGCAGTCCGTTGAAAATAAGTCCCAACTGACTTTGTTGCACCGATTTTCCGGAGAGATATCGCTGCACCTGACTCTGATCTGTTCCGAAGTAGGAGAGCATAAGAAAGGTTCCTCCAATAATTCCGCTCCAAAAGGTATATCTGTTATCCAGATCCAGAGAAAAATTTAAAACATCCAGCTTTCCACTTGTTCCGGCTATTTCCAGGGCCTTTGTAAAACTGATCTCCTCGGGTAAATACTGGATGATCAAAATAAAAGCGGTGACCATTCCGAAGAAAATAACCGCCATTTGCTGTTTTTGGGTAACATTTACAGCCTTCGTTCCGCCGGATACGGTATAAATAATGACCAGAACGCCGATAATAACATTAAGCGTGGTCAGGTTCCATCCCAAAACTGCTGAAAGTATGATGGCCGGAGCAAAAATGGTAATTCCGGCAGAAAGTCCGCGCTGGACCAGGAACAAAAGTGCTGTCAGAGTTCGGGTTTTTCGGTCGAACCTGCCTTCAAGGTATTCGTAGGCGGTATATACTTCGAGCCGATAATAAATAGGGATGAACACAAGGCAGATGATCACCATGGCAATGGGGAGCCCAAAGTAGAACTGCACAAAGCCCATTCCGCTGTGAAAAGCCTGGCCGGGCGTTGATAAAAAGGTAATGGCACTGGCCTGTGTTGCCATGACCGAAAGGCCAACGGTCCACCACTGCGCCTCATTACCGCCACGAATGTAATCCTGCACGTTTTTGCTACCCTTCGTTTTCCACGAGCCATAGGCCACAATGAACACCAGCGTACCAATAAGAATGATCCAGTCTATTAGCAGCATATCAGGTGAAATAGGTCATTAGCAGGTAAAAAAGAAAAATATAAACGGCATTGGCCACCAGGACAATGGTGTACGATTTTTTCCAGTGGTATTTCTTCGGAAGATTCATCAGTTGGAAGCCTTTTTTGAAGCTGAAGCGTTGCTATCTGATTTTCCCAAAGAGAGTAGGTTGGCGAACAATCTGAATGCACCCGGTACTCCCGCAGGAAATTCTCTGAAGAAACTCAGCCCTGTATACACGTAATAACCTTTTCCATAAGGAGCGATCAAAAGACTTCCGGAAGTAGGTGCCTCTCCGGGATCGCTCATTGAAAGCAGCGGAGTGAATTCTGTTCCCCATTCATCCGGAAAATATAGTCCGCGTTCCTGTACCCAGCCCTCAAAATCTTTGGGACTTATCTTGTTGGGAGAGTTGAGCACCGGATGTTCCTGGTTTAGTAATGTTACTGTAGCGTTCTCGTCGGTAACCCTGTCACGGGAAAGTTTTAATGGATAAGGTGCGAGATCATCAGTGACCAAACCGCGACTGGTATTGTACTGCACCACCAGGTTTCCTCCCGCTTTGACGTAATCGAACAGTTCCTGTTGCTTATGTTTTAATGCTGCTACCGTATTGTAGGCTCTGATGCCGATGACAACAGCGTCATATTTCTTCAGATAAGATGGAGAGATCTCTTCGGGAGCAATCTTTTCTACCTTATAACCAATTTGTTCCAAGGCTTCGGGAACCACATCTCCTGCGCCTTCAATATAACCTATCAGATTTCCTCTTTTTTGGATATCCAGTTTCACCAGTTTCGTTTCAGCAGGAAGGACCAGGGTTTGCAGTGGAATGTGTTCATAATCAAGCTGCACTACTTGCTTGGAATATTCCTTTCCGCTGACTGTTGCCACCGGCTTAAATACTGCTGTACTTTGAAACTTAGGGGCAGTAACGGTGAAATTGAAAGTTTGTGATTCTCCTTTGATCAGAGGTCCAAATGTGTAAGTTACCGGCTCGATCTGCCAGTCGGCTACTTTTGCGATCCTCAGACTTCCGCTTACCGAATCCCTCAAAGCAGTTAAGGTCACCGGAACAACTTTTGAAGCTCCATTTGCATAGATCAACACTTCGGAATCCATCGCTAATGAAACCTGCGGAACGATCTCAAACGGTAGATAAACTTCTCCTTTCACGGGATCATTTCTTTTGTAGACGATCGTCCTGCGGAAAGGAACATCCACACCGTCAAACGCAATACGGAATTCGGCTTTATATTTCCTCGGAGTTTCGGGTTGGCCAATGAGTTCATCTTCATTCACGGCATACATTCCCAAACTACCTTTTTTCCGTAGCCAGTAAGGACTGGTAAATTCCTCATTTTCCGTTATTCTGAAATTCAGGCTACCGTTCCAGGATTGGTTTTCCTGAAGGCTTGTAGTCGGATTGATACCTTCTTTTACAGGCAATGCGGAAACCGATTTGAGTTCCATCGGTTGTGAACTTCGATTTATAGCTTCCAATCTTAGTTTAACAAATTCCCCCGGGGTGGCCAGTGGGGCTTCGGCGACGGCTTCCATGTATAGGCCGGCGCAGGCCGCAATGATCTCCCGAATTTGCTCCGATTTGATCTTTCTCCAGTGTTCGTTTTCCAGGTTTTCAATTAACTGATAAGCTTTTACCAGGTCAGGAAGGCTGGCTGAAGGATCTTTAAAATTGAAATCCTTTTCTACTTTGTACAGAATGTCTCCGATTTCCTTTCCGCCTTTGATCCTGCTCCAGGTGGTATTGATACCCGCGAAAAGATCTTCACTGTCTTCAGGCTGTTGTCCTCCAATTAGTTCGATGTATTCCGGCTCTTTTCCGCGGGAACCTGTGCTGCCAAAGCCCTGTGAGCGGTGCTGACTGCGGCTGAGGGAGGCGATCTCTGTGTTTGACATGCCCGTCAAAGGATCGTAAACTCCGGTATCGAATTCCAGAAAATTAGATTTATCGGCCGCTTCAAATGCTTCACGGGAATCGTAGAACCAGGGAGAGGTGTTAAAAAATAGCTTTTTTGGCTGCCATGTTCCCAGTTCTTTAGCCTGATTCGGAAATACCGATGGGTCTCCCGACACTTCAAATGCTTTAGTACTTAACAGGGCTGAGGAAGTGTGATGACCATGGGTTTCACCTGCAGAACCTGCATTGAATCTATTGATAATAACATCAGGTTGAAAGTTGCGAATGGTTCGCACCACATCTTTCAGGATCTCCTCCTCATTCCAGATACTTAAAGTTTCTTCCGGATTTTTGGAATATCCGAAGTCGTTGGCGCGGGTAAAGTATTGTTCTCCTCCATCAATTCGGCGGGCTGCCAGTAGTTCCTGGGTTCGAATTACGCCGAGTAATTCTCTCAGCTGTGGCCCTATCAGGTTTTGACCCCCATCACCGCGCGTCATTGAAAGATAGGCGGTGCGGGCATGTAATTCATTGCTTAAATAAGAGATCAGGCGGGTGTTCTCATCATCGGGATGAGCAGCAACATACAAGGCAGATCCTAAAAAGTTCAATTTCTTGATCTCCCGGTAAATTTCCGAAGAATTAAGTTTTTCAGGTTGCTGTGCATGAAGGCCTGTAAACAGGAGAATAAAGAATAAGCAAAACAGCTTGCGCATGATGTAATTACTTTTGATACTTTTCAAATATAAAAAGATTCCCTTCTTAAGTCGGACTTTTAGATCCTTTTGTTAAAGCGCATCCTTACCTTCGTCTGTAGCGTAGTCTTTTTCGATCAAAGAAACCGCTTTTTGGAGGATAAGGTTGTTGGGATACGTGATGAGTTCACCATCCATAGTACGCAGGTGAAGGTGGAAAGCCTTGATATCTTCAATGACCGCCTCAACCGGAAGGTCCTTGTCGTGGATCTTGATCTTGCTGCCTATCTTATACGGAAAGGAGAAGAAAAGGATGATCCCTGCAGTAATATTGCTGAGGATTGACCAGATAGCAAACATGGCCACCCCAATAATGGCGAAAGCCGAAGAGAAGATAAGGGCCAGATCGGCAGCGCCATAGCCCCACGTGAGGGCCAGAAGAAAGATGGCTATAATGGTAATGAGAATATTGATGTACTTAAACATCAGTTTTATTCGGGTTACGTGCAGGTCACTTTGATGACCGATACGCTGAGCAGTTTTTTTCAGGATCTTTTGAATGATGAATAAAACCAGTATAACTACAAAGGTGTAAATGATCTGGTGGGTGTATCCAAAAAAAACTTCTTTCATGATTAATTGGGTTTCAGCAAAGATACTATTCTAAAATGTGAATTTATTCAGCTATCTCCAGAAGCGTTTGATAAACGAGATGGGTGGGCAGGCCTACCACATTGAAATAACTGCCCTCAATATGCTCCACCCCTATGAGACCTATCCATTCCTGGATCCCGTAAGCTCCGGCTTTGTCAAAAGGACGATAAGTGTCAATATAGAATTTGATCTCATCGTCTGAAAGCGGACTAAAGGTAACGCGGGTAATGGCATGCACAGTTTTCTGCTTTTCAGAAGTGGTAAAACATACAGAAGTGATCACCTCGTGAGTCTTTCCGCAGAGAGAACGTATCATTTCCAGCGCCTGTGCAGGATCTTTCGGTTTCTCAAGAGCCTTGCCCTCATGCCATACAATGGTGTCGCTGGTAATGAGGATATCGTTGGTGTTAAGATCTTCCTTAAAAGCTTCGGCTTTTAGCTCTGCAAGAAAATTAGTGATCTCCACTCCCTGCAGCTCGGTTGAATATTCTTCTTTAACAGGTTTAAGCCTGATCTCGAAATCAATTCGCAGGTCCCTGAAAAATTGTTGCCTCCTGGGGGAGGCTGAAGCTAAAATTATATGGTGATCTTTAAGAATGTCCGGTAGCATAATTTTTATAAAATGAACCGGTACAACCCGATGGAAACCAATCCTGCAAACAGGATCAGCTTTAATAGCAGGCTTAGGTGCCGGTAATGTTTCTTTGTTTCGGCCTGTAACAGCTTTATCATAAAATAGAGCAGGGGCGCAACCACCAATAACAGCGCATATAAAACTGCGGCCGTATGTTCAAAGAGGTATTCGTAAATATAATAAAGAACGCCCGCCAAAGGAAGTATGCTTAACAGAAATATGAGATTATTGGTACGCTTTCTACCTAGAATCACGGGCAAAGTTTGATATCCGGCCTTGTAATCTCCCTGTATATCTTCCTGGTCTTTGATTACTTCCCGAAGAAAATTCAATAAGAAAGCGAAGATCCCGTAGTCGACAAGGATCGAAAATATTACCCGCTGCGTGCTGCGGTTCTGCGGATTAATTGCCGGAACGAGGTCAAAGATCCCCACCATCACAATTATCATGGCCACCATGATGCTCACAACCAGGTTTCCCACCAGTACAGTTCCTTTGATCTGGGTAGCGTAGAAATACAAAAAAGCAGAAGGGATAATGAACAGCGCAGTAAACGATGGCCTTCCTACGAGGTTGGACAGGTAGAAACCGATCCCAACCCCGAGAATATTGAGTGCGATATACCAGTTATAAGCTGCTCTTTCTGAAATTTTGGTGCCAATAATAAGTTTTTCCGGTTTGTTTATGCTGTCAGTTTCCAGATCATGAAGATCGTTGATAATATTTCCGGCGGCAGCCAAAGCCATCATGGAGATCACTAGTAATGAAAATCCAATCCACCCTAGACTCACCGCAATGTTGAAAGGTTCGAAAAGAAAATACTTCACCAAAAATTGAGTCAGGAAGATCATAAGAAGGTTCGGCCATCTGATGAGCTTCAAAAAGGGGATTATTGCCATGGTTTAAGCTGAAACAAATTTGAGTCCGATAATAGAGCAGATGAGGGTGAATAAAAAGAATAACCTCCAGAAATGGACTGGTTCTTTGAAGATAAAAATTCCTATTAGAACGGTTCCGAAAGCGCCAATTCCGGTCCATACCGCGTAGGCGGTACCTATGGGAAGTGTTTGAGTGACTTTATAGAGTAAGGTCATGCTGATGCTAAGACAGGCGAAGAATCCTAACATCCAAAAAAGGGAAATTTGGCCACTGGTTTCCCGGGCCTTTCCCAGGCAGGTTGCAAATCCCACTTCGAATAATCCGGCTATTATGAGAAGGATCCAATTCATTATTCTTCCATCCAGGTCCCCTGGACTTTCATTACCTGTTCAATAACATCACGAACGCAGCCTTTTCCTCCTTTTTTGTGGGAAATATACCTGGAGATCTCTTTGATCTCAGGCACTGCGTCTTGTGGACAACAGGGTAGTGCTACTTTTTGCATCGCGTAATAATCTGGAAGGTCGTCACCCATGTATAGCACCTCTTCAGGCTTGATATCGTAGATGTCAAAGAATTCTTCCATTTGTTCCACCTTATCGGGGCAACCGAGGTAAATATCGGTAAGCCCGAGACCTCTCAGACGATGTCGTACTCCTTCGTTATTCCCTCCGGAAATAACACAAACAGTAAGGCCCTTAGACATGGCATGTTTCATTGCATATCCGTCTTTGATGTTCATGGTGCGCAGCAGGTCTCCGTTAGTGCTGATTTGAATAGAGCCGTCAGTAAGGACGCCGTCTACATCAAAAATGAAAGTGGTGATCTTTGAAAGGAATTCTTTATAGTTCTTTTCCATGGAATTTTTGAATGGCATGTGTTAGTAGTTCGTAGATCTTTTTGTTTTCAGGATCGTTTAATTGCTCCAGGTGAGCTGTAATGGTAGTTCTGTCATTGCGAATAGCGGGTCCCGTCTGTACTTCAGCAGGAGAAACATTCTGAATTTTTGCGGCAGTTTCTTTTATCAGCGGCTGCAAGATCTCAAATGGAATCTCATTTTCCCTGCAGATCTTTTCTCCCACCGCGTAAAGGTGGTTGACGAAATTGCATACAAAAACTGCTGACAAATGTATCTTTTTTCGCTGGGCCGAAGAGATCTCATAAGCCTTTCCGGAAATCTCAATTGCCATTTTTTTTAGCAGTTCCAGATCTTCAGAACTGTTAGCCTCGAGGCAAAAAGGAATTTCAGAATAGTCCAGAGTTTTTTCTTTAGAAAAGGTCTGCAGCGGGTAGAACACCCCTCTGCGGGAACATTTTTGAAGCATATCCATTTCAACAGCGCCCGAGGTATGTGCAACAAGAGCGGTGCAATTTTCCAGTTTTTCGGCAACTTCAGGAATGGCATCGTCCTTAAGAGCGAGCAGGTAAACATCAGCCGGAGCCAGTTCTCCCAAAGATGTAGTTACTGCAGTGGTTTCTTTAAAAGTTTTAAGGCTTTCTTCGGAATGATTGTAGACCTGGACAACGTTTACCTCTTTTGAAGCGCTAAAGGCTTTAAAAAGGTGAGTTGCAACATTTCCGGTACCCAGCAGGACAAGATCTATCATGCGGCTAAATTATTAAAAAAAATCACCACTCCTTTTGCTGCACCCTGTTTCCTGAAATACTGGTCCTAAAAAAATCCTAAAACATTAAAAATGCTTACTTTTGCCCCGTTTAAAAACGCAATCCTCCATGCAAAAGAAAATAGCATCTGTTCTCTTTTCCACCCGTTTAATGGCCGTTCTCTTTGTTGTTTTTGCCGTGGCCATGGCTTTGGGAACATTCATCGAAAACTGGTACAGCACCGCAACTGCAAAAGTCTGGATCTATAATGCCCTCTGGTTTGAAGTAATAATGGCTCTTTTTGTAGTCAATTTCGCCGGAAATATCGTGCGATATAAACTTCATAAAAGGGAAAAATGGTCTTCCTTGCTGCTGCACCTGGCCTTCATCTTTATTTTGATCGGGGCTTTTATTACCCGGTACATTAGTTATGAAGGGATGATGCCAATACGGGAAGGCGCTACAGAAAATACCTTTCTTTCAGAAAAGACCTATCTCACCACCTTAATGGATGGAGAGATCAATGGCGAACCAAGGAGGAGGGAAGTGCCTTTTGAAGTACTTCTTGCACCGGGAGCCAATAATGAATATTCATTTGATACCGATTTTAATGGACAACCTGTCAAGTTCGAGATCCTGGAGTACATACATGGAGCCGAAGAAGGTTTGATCGAAGATCCGCAGGGAGAAAATTACCTGAAGATCGTGGAAGCCGGTGGCGGTAACCGTCATGATCATTACTTAAAAGAAGGGGAGGTGACCAGTATCCACAATGTGCTGTTCGCCTTTAATAAATTTACAGAAGGGGCTATAAATATCATTTTAGAGGATGGAGAGTACAAGATATCTTCTCCCTTCTCGGGATCTTTTATGCGTATGGCAGACAGGCTGGAGGGGCAGGTGCAGGAAGACAGTACCCAAACTTTAATGCTCCGCTCTCTTTATAACCTTGGGGGAATGCAATTTGTGTTGCCTGAACCTGCAGTGAAAGGAAGATACGGAGTGGTTCCTACTGAAGAAAAAAGCCAGGGACAACAGGATGCCGTAAAAGTGCGGGTATCTACAGCCGGCGAATCTGAAGTGGTGAGCCTGCTGGGAGGAAAAGGTATAATTCAGGATCCAAAAATGCTGAAATTAGGAGGTCTTGAGATCTTCGTGAAATACGGCTCCAAAGAATTGGAATTACCATTTTCAATTAAACTGAACGATTTCATAGCCGAAAAATATCCGGGTACCGAAAAAAGCTATTCTTCCTTTAAAAGTAAGATCACTGTTATTGATGAGGATAAAAGTTTTCCTTACGAGATATTTATGAACCACGTTCTGGACTACGAAGGTTATCGCTTTTTCCAGGCATCTTTTGATCCCGATGAAAAAGGAACAGTACTTTCCGTAAACCACGATTTCTGGGGAACCTGGATCACTTATATTGGCTACACATTGCTGTACATAGGGCTGTTATGGATCTTGTTTGACAGAGGTTCCCGTTTTGGAGAACTTAAAAGAATGTTGAAGAAGGTGAAGAAAAAGAAGGCGAAGCTCACTGCTGCCATTCTGGTATCTTTCCTTTCTGTTACCGGTTTTGCTCAGGAGCAGGAGCATCAGCATGAGAATTCTCCCATTGCAATTTCTAAAGAGAAGATAGATTCTATTATCAGGGCCAATGTGGTTCCTGAAGAGCATGCTGCCGACTTCGGAAAGCTGGTCGTGCAGGATGCCGGCGGAAGAATGAAACCTGTCAACACCTATTCTTCGGAATTACTTCGGAAACTAAGCAAAAGTGATTCTTACGAAGGATTGACAGCAGACCAGGTGATCATGTCAATGACCGAAAATCCGACGCTTTGGTACAATGTTCCTTTGATCAACGTAAAAAGAGGGAACGACAGCATCAGGCATATTGCGGGAGTTTCCGAAGATCAAAAGTACCTGGCACTCACCAGTTTTTTTGATACAGAAGGATATTATAAGTTGAGTCCGTACCTGGAAAGTGCTTATCAGGCTGCGGTTCCGAACCAATTCCAAAAAGATTTTATTGATACAGACCAGAAGGTAAATCTCCTTTACAATGCGTTGCAGGGAAAAGTGCTGCGTATTTTCCCCATTCCGGGAGATGAGAACAATAAATGGGCTTCGTATCCGGAGGCTGCTGAAGCAGGATTTAAAGGAATGGATTCGCTGTACACTCAACAGATCTTTCCACTTTACTTCAGTGCGCTTCGCGAGGCTAGAAAGACCGGAGACTACGAAAAAGCCAATGAATTCCTGGAAAGTATCAAAGGCTTCCAGAGAAAATTCGGAAGTGAAGTAATGCCTTCTGAAAGAAAGATCGAGACCGAGATCCTTTACAATGAGTATGATGTCTTCAGAAACCTTTTTTGGATGTATATGCTCGCAGGGGTAGTTATGCTGTTCTTTGTGATCATTAATATTTTTAAGGACAATAAGACCATCCGAAGCCTTATTGGCTTGAGCACCATTGCCATTGTTGCCTTCTTTGTGCTGCACACCGCAGGACTGGCCGCTCGTTGGTACCTTTCGGGCCATGCGCCCTGGAGTGATGCGTATGAATCGATGATCTATGTAGCCTGGGCCACAATGCTATTCGGACTTCTCTTCGGAAGAAAAAGTGATCTTACTCTGGCATCAACTGCCTTCGTGACTTCGATGATCCTGATGATCGCTCACTGGAACTGGATGGATCCTTCAATAGCTAACCTGCAACCTGTACTGGATTCTTACT
Source organism: Salinimicrobium soli (assembly GCF_048323655.1). Taxonomy (NCBI): domain Bacteria; kingdom Pseudomonadati; phylum Bacteroidota; class Flavobacteriia; order Flavobacteriales; family Flavobacteriaceae; genus Salinimicrobium; species Salinimicrobium soli. Next base: position 216,428 of record NZ_JBLUWW010000003.1, read on the forward strand.
GGCTAATGATCCACGTTTCTATTATTGTGGCGAGTTATGGGCCATTTACCCTGGGAATGATCCTGGGGCTGGTGTCTCTCATTTTGATGATCCTCACCAATCATGATAATAAGAAAAAGATGGATCTCACTATTAAAGAGATCACCATAATTACCGAAATGGCTTTGACTGTAGGTTTAGTTATGCTTACCATCGGGAACTTCCTTGGAGGGCAATGGGCCAACGAAAGCTGGGGCCGTTACTGGGGATGGGATCCAAAGGAAACCTGGGCCTTGATAAGTATTATGGTCTATGCCTTTGTGATCCACATGCGACTTGTTCCAGGATTACGAAGCAGATGGTTGTTCAACTTTATGGCTGTAGTGTCTTTTGCGAGTATTATGATGACTTATTTTGGAGTGAACTTCTATCTCTCAGGGTTGCACTCTTACGCAAGCGGGGATAAAGTGATCACGCCTAATTTTGTGTATTATTCAATTGGGATCGTGGGCTTGCTGGGTATCTTTTCTTATTACCGATTCAAAAAGTTCTATAAAAAAGGAAACAGGAATCGGCTTACTGAAGATTTTCTGAAAAAGAAAAAGAAGAAAAAGAAACTGAACCCTGATCAATAAAAAGAAAATCCTGCCATGTGGCAGGATTTTTCCTTTTTAATATCATGTTGGACTAGGCGGGCCTGCCCATCTTTCCATTCTGGAAATCCTCGTAAGCCTGATTAATTTCTTCAACCGTGTTCATCACAAAAGGACCACGGGCCACGACAGGTTCATTAAAGGGCTCTGAATGACCAAAAAGCACCACACTGTCTGCCAAAGCCTCTATGCGCAGCTGCTCGTCATCATTGTTGAATTCCACGAGTTTTAGAGAATGAATATTTTCTCCATTGATCCTGATCTCTCCCCGAATTACGTAACACAGTATATTGTGTGACTTTGGAACCCGTGTGGAAAAAACGCCTCCCGACTTAAAGAAGAGAGTGCTGAGGTGAATTTCGCTAAGGGTTTCGAAAGCACCCCGGCGGTCACTTAAACTTCCGGAAATGACCTGTGCTGTCACCTTCCCGTCGTCAAAAGAAACCTGCGGAATTTCCCCTTTTTGAAGACCCTTGTAAAAAGGATCGGTCATCTTAAGTTTGGCAGGTAAGTTGACCCATAACTGCAGGATCTCCAGATCCCCTCCTTCTTTCAGAAATTTTTCTGAAGATACTTCAGAATGAATGAGTCCGCTGCCTGCAGTCATCCATTGTACACCACCGCTTTCGATCACGCTCTTGTTGCCTCCAGAATCTTTATGAGCAATGTCACCGTCGAGAATAAAAGTCACTGTTTCCATCCCACGATGCGGATGTGGACCAAAAGGTAGTCCGCGGTTGCCCGGTGGATATTTTTGTGGCCCGTGGTGGTTGAGGAACAGGAATGGATCTATCATCCGCAGGTTTGCGGTGGGCATGGGGGAATATGTCTTCAGATCGGCAATAGGCCTGTATTCAGCTTCATAAATATTCCGGATAGTTCTCATAAAGAGTGATTTTTAGTCCTTATTCCGCACGTAGATCAGCTTGTATTTACCACCGCGCTGATTCTCCCGCGATTCAATTTCAAATTTATCTATGGAATTGATCATAGGCGTAAGCTTCTGAAATCCGTAATTACGGGAGTCAAAGTTAGGCTGCTTCTTTTGAAGGAGGCTTCCCACGTCTCCCAGAAATGCCCAGCCGTCATCATCGGCAACATCAGAAATGGTAGAGGCAATTAGTTTTACCACTTTTGGAGTGATCTTGTCGTAATCGCTTTTCTTGGTCTCCTTTTCCTTACTACTTTCTTTGGTCTGTTGTTTCAGGATCTCAATATAGATGAACCTGTCACAGGCAACAATAAATGGATCGGGAGTTTTCTTTTCTCCAATTCCAATAACGTTCATACCGGCTTCACGGAGTCTTGTGGCCAGGCGGGTGAAATCACTGTCACTGGAAACGAGACAAAATCCGTTAACTTTTCCTGAATATAGAATATCCATCGCGTCAATAATCATGGCAGAATCTGTCGCATTCTTACCCTGAGTGTAGCCATATTGCTGAATAGGGGTTACTGCATTTTCCAGCAGCACATTTTTCCATTTTACAAGGTGTGGTTTGGTCCAGTCACCGTAAATTCTTTTTATCGTGGGGTTGCCGTATTTGGCGATCTCTTCCATCATTTCCTTTACATAGGCAGAAGGAATATTGTCGCCGTCAATTAATACCGCTAATCGTGTATCCATGTAATATTACTTTATTTTTCAATAAAGATAGGGATAAATGTAAGGACCTGCAGGAGCCGTAGTGTGGATTAATATTTTTTTAGGAAAGAGTGGGAGCCGGTTTGCCTAATTGGAATGCTTGATATTATCGGGTTCTATATGTATGAGAATATCAGCCAGGTCTGGTAACTCTCTTAAAAGGGTATTTTTGAGATCGTGTGCTATTTCGTGTCCTTTGTTCACTGTGAGATCTCCATCCACAATCACATGTAGGTCCACATGATAGGTCATTCCTGTTTTTCTAACAAAACACTTTTCGGTTTCAATCACGCCGGGAACGGTGTGGGAAACATTTCGGATTTCCTCTACCAGGTCGTCATATAGGTGTTCATCCATAATTTCACCCAGTGCCGGTCTCAGAATGAGCCATGCATTGTAAAGTATAAATCCGGCGGCAAAAAGTGCGGCCCAGTCATCTGCGGTCTCATAACCTTTTCCCATAAAAATGGCGATGGAAATTCCGATGAACGCCATTAAAGAAGTTATGGCGTCACTGCGATGATGCCACGCATCGGCTTTGAGGGAAGTGCTTTGAGTCTCTGTACTTTTCTTATTTACAAAGCGATAAAAGATCTCTTTGATAATAATGATAGCGGCCAGAACGATTAAAGTATAAGACTCCGGAACTTTTTGTGGAGTTTGTATGTTTTCAATACTCTCCAGCACGATCACTGTAGCTGAAACGATAAGGAAACCTACAACTGCAAAGGTCACGAGAGGTTCAGCCCTACCATGTCCATAAGGATGGTTTTCGTCAGGCGGGCGTGCAGAATAACGCAGACCGAGCAATACCAGCAGCGAAGAAAAAACATCGGTGGTAGATTCAATTGCATCAGCTATAAGAGCATAGGAATTTCCGAAGATCCCGGTAATCGCTTTGATCACTGCCAGCAATGCATTACCTCCCATACTCAGGTAAGAGGCTCGTATTGCTTTTTGATGTTTTTCGGTTTCCATAAAATGATAAAAAAAGGCCAATTAAAAAATTGACCTTTTGTGCGTTGATTTCCCGGACTTATTCTTCTTCAGATTCTTCCATGGTATGATATACGTGCTGTACATCTTCATCTTCCTCCAGTTTTTCCAACAGCTTTTCAACGTCTGCTGCTTCTTCCGGAGATAATTTTTTAGTCACCTGCGGAATGCGCTCAAATCCTGAAGAAATGATTTCGATACCACGGCTTTCCAGTTCTTTCTGAAGGGCTCCAAAAGCTTCAAAAGGAGCATAGATCAAAATCCCATCTTCGTCTTCGAAAACCTCTTCGGCTCCAAAATCGATAAGCTCCAGTTCAAGTTCTTCGGCATCTATTCCTTCCGCAGGAATTTTGAAATTACAGGTGTGATCGAACATGAATTCCACAGAACCTGAAGTTCCTAAATTTCCGTCACATTTATTGAAATACGAGCGGATGTTGGCTACCGTACGATTGTTATTATCTGTCGCCGTTTCAACAAGAACCGCGATGCCGTGAGGGGAATAACCTTCAAAAAGTACAATTTTATAGTCGCCCTGGTTTTTATCGCTGGCACGCTTAATAGCACGCTCAATATTGTCTTTGGGCATGTTCACACTCTTGGCGTTCTGAATGACCGCTCGAAGGCGTGAGTTGGAATCGGGATCTGGCCCTCCTTCCTTAACAGCCATAACAATATCTTTTCCAATACGGGTAAAGGCCTTGGCCATAGCTGACCAACGCTTCATTTTACGCGCTTTTCTGAATTCGAATGCTCTTCCCATTAAATTATTTTAAATCGGCTGTAAAAATAGGAAAAATAGCTATTCTTGAGAAGCAGGAAAAAGGATTATTCCCCGGAGTCCACAATTTGCTCTATGCTGTGCGCCAGCTTGAAATCTTTTTCGGTCACTCCGTCGGCGTCATGGGTAGAAAGCGAGATCTGCAATTCGTTGTAGACATTACACCATTCGGGGTGATGTTGCTGGGCTTCTGCTTCAAAAGCAATGCGTACCATTACAGAAAAAGCTTCTTTGAAATTTTCAAACTGAAAAGAGGTGTCCAGGGCATCATCCTTATATTCCCAGCCTTCAAGTTGTTCTAACTTTGATTGGATCTCCTGTTCGGTTAGTTTTTTCATCCTGAATATTTTTTAAGTTTCCCTGAAGTTACTTATATATTCAAAGGTTGCGGTGGAGCCGCCAGATTTTAGTAGAAGATTAACATCAGGTGACCAGCGTACTGGCAACGACTTCCTGTATGGAGATCTGCAGGTTTTTTGGTAAAAGATTGTCTTTGGGGAGCACCGCCAAAAAGCGATCAAAGTTGGAGTCAAAAACGTTCATTAAAAATGGCTTTTTTTCACCCAGAGCTTCACAGATCTCGGCCACCAGGTCATTGTGATGAATAAGATCGTTGCTTCCCAGGTGGAAAACGCCCTGTTTTTGACGGTTAATGATATAATGTAACTGCTGCGTCAGTTTCTGCTCTGTCGTTGCGTTCACCACAACATTAGAAAAGACCTCGATCGCTTCGTGTTCCTTTATCTGTTTTTTTATCTCCAGTACCCGCGGGGAATTAGCACCATATACCATCGGCACCCGTGCGATCACATACTTGTGGTTCGGCAGTCGGAGCAGTGCATTCTCAATTTTGATCTTGAACCTTCCGTAGATGCTTTGAGAGAGCGTCTTGTCATACTCATAGGAAGGGTAATTGGTGAAAGCGTCAAAGACATTTGCCGATGAAAGGAAAATGAGTTTGGTGTTCCTGTTGCTTAAGATATAGTCGATGATCTCGAAATGAGCAGAGATCTGTGCATCGAAATTTCCACGCAAGGCAGAAACGATCACGTTAGGACGCAGGTTCTCTAACAGAAAGCTAATGCTTTCCCGCTCTACATCCCATTGATGGAACTGCTTGTTACGGGCGAAGAAAGCATTATCTGTTCTATATGTGCCGTGCGTATTAAAATAAGGGTACAGCTCTTTATACAAGGCATTGCCTATAAAGCCGCTGGCCCCTAAAATCAATATTTTCTTCAAAAACTATCCTTTATAAAACGGTAATTTTACCACCGTCGCAGGAAGAGCTTTTTTTCGTACCTGAATATATATCTTGCTTCCCGGGGCGGCAACCTCTGTTGGAACATATCCCATCCCAATCCCTTTTTCAAGAGATGGAGACATTGTTCCGGAAGTTACCACGCCAATAACCTTGCCATTGTCATCCACAATATCATAACCCTGTCTTGGAATTCCTCTCTCATCGAGTTCAAAACCAATCAGTTTTCGGTCAGGTCCTTTTTCCTTCTGCTCCTTTAAAGCTTCAGAGTTTACAAAGTCTTTGGTGAACTTGGTGATCCAACCTAATCCGGCTTCTATTGGAGAAGTAGTGTCATCTATATCATTTCCGTAAAGGCAATATCCCATTTCCAGACGTAAGGTATCGCGGGCAGCAAGGCCAATTGGTTTTATTCCGAAATCTTTTCCGGCTTCAAACACGCGATCCCACACCTGCTGTACATCTTCATTCTTCACATAGATCTCGAATCCGCCACTACCGGTATAACCTGTAGCTGAAATAATAACATTTTCCACTCCGGCAAAAGGAGCTACTTCGAAGGTGTAGAATTTAATGGCAGAAAGATCCACATCTGTTAGGGACTGCATTGCTTCAGCAGCCTTTGGCCCCTGAATGGCCAACAGGGAATATTCATCAGAAATATCACGCATGGTAGCACCCATGGTATTGTGATGTGAGATCCAGTTCCAGTCTTTTTCAATATTGGAAGCATTCACTACTAGAAGGTATTTTTCTTCGTTAAACCTGTAAATGATAAGGTCATCCACGATCCCACCTTCGGCATTCGGCATGCAGCTATACTGAGCTTTCCCGTCGACAAGCTTAGAGGCATCATTTGAACTGATGCTTTGAATGAGTTCCAGAGCATGTTCGCCGGTGATCAAAAATTCTCCCATGTGGGAAACATCAAACACTCCCACTCCTTTACGAACGGTTTCGTGTTCAGCATTGACACCTTCGTAAGAAACGGGCATATTATATCCTGCGAAAGGAACCATTTTGGCATTCAAAGCGATATGGGTAGAAGTAAGGGCTGTATTTTTCATTTCTAAATAAATTTGCCCAAATTTATTAATTTCAATAATGATAGAGCCGTTTCTAGAGAATTTTTCAAGAGAAATTCTGTAACTTCAGAGAGAGCGCACAGGAAATTCTATATTTGTAAAACTTTTAACCGCAGGACCAATATGAAGATCTTTTCGGCACATCAACTGAAGGAGGCTGACCAAATAACTCTGGAAAAACAGGGGATTTCTTCGGTTGATCTTATGGAAAGAGCTGCAACCCTTGTCTATGAAGAAATTCACCGGCGCCTGCAGAATGCCGACATTCCTGTAAAGATCTTCTGCGGAATAGGTAACAATGGCGGCGACGGACTGGTAGTAGGGCGCTTGTTGATCGAGCAGGGTTATAATGTGACCATTTATGTGGTCAATTACAGCGATCAACGATCATCAGAATTCCTCACCAATTACGATCGCGTTAAGAACCTGACTAAAAATTGGCCTGTTCTCTTGAAATCTGAAGAGGACTTTCCCGAAATATCTGTAGGAGATTTTGTGGTAGATGCCATTTTTGGGATCGGTCTCAATCGACCTCTCGGAGATTGGGTAGCCAGTTTGGTACGCCACATCAATTCGTCCGGTGCTTTTGTCCTTGCCATTGATATGCCATCGGGTTTAATGGCCGATGCCGCTACAGATCCCAAAAATGATATAATCAGGGCCAGTTTCACCATTACCTTTCAGACTCCGAAACTGGTCTTTTTTCTTCCCGAAACGGCCGAATTTGTGGGAGACTATCTGGTGCTGGATATTGGGCTGGACCGTGACCATTTATTAAAGACCGAGCCGGTCGCCAGGCTTATTGGAAAACCGGAAGCCAAAGCCCTTTACAGACCACGGAATAAATTTTCTCATAAAGGTACTTATGGGCATGCCCTTTTGGTAGGCGGCAGCTACGGAAAGATGGGAAGTATTTGCCTCAGCGGAACAGCAGCTTTACGAAGCGGGGCGGGAATGCTCACTTTCTATGTTCCTGCCTGCGGGTACGAGATCCTGCAAACAGCCCTTCCGGAAGCAATGGTATTGACCGATGTGCATGAAAAAACGCTCAGTAAGATAGAATTTGACCTTGATCCTTCTGTGATCGGGTTTGGAGTGGGCGTGGGTACCAGTAAAAGTACCCAACAAGCTTTTGAGCAGCTTCTGAAAAAGAACAAAAAGCCCATGGTGATTGACGCCGACGGAATTAATATACTTTCAAAGAACAAAGAGTTCCTCAAACTTCTTCCTGAAGGCACTGTCCTCACCCCGCATCCCGGTGAACTGAAACGCCTGATAGGCGAGTGGAAAGATGATTTTGACAAACTTGAAAAAGCCAGGCAACTTGCCAGGGAACATAATTTGATCATGGTGATCAAAGGTGCCTATACCTTTACGGTGACTTCAGAAGAGATCTATATAAACAACTCCGGAAATCCCGGAATGGCAACTGCCGGTAGCGGAGATGTGTTAACAGGGATCATCGCCTCACTGATCTCCCAGGGATATGAACCTTTAGTTGCTGCCGTACTTGGAGTTTACCTCCACGGAAAAGCCGGTGATCTTGCTGCCGAAAATTTGAGCTATGAAGGCACAATTGCCGGAGATATTGCTGCACATGCGGGACCTGCCATTCTCGACCTTTTTAAGCAGGATGAAAACAATGAAAACTAACCTACATTTTTACACAACCTAATGAGAGATTGTCATTATATAAGCTCATCTGTACTCGATCTTGAAGAGATACAGGAAATACTGGACCAGAATATGAGCCTTGCTTTGAGCGATGAGGCGGTCCTGAATATTGAAAGGGCCAGAAAATATCTGGACACTAAAATGAAGGAGAACAAAACTCCTATCTATGGGATCAATACAGGTTTTGGCTCCCTGTGTAACGTGAAAATTTCTTCTGAAAATCTTACCCAACTGCAGGAAAACCTGGTGATGTCCCACGCCTGCGGAACAGGGGAGAAAGTATCAGCGCCTATTGTGAAACTCATGCTGCTGCTGAAGATACAATCACTCGGCTACGGGCATTCCGGGGTTTCTTTACAAACCGTGAAGCGGCTGATCGATTTTTACAATGAAGATATTCTGCCAGTGATCTATTCCCAGGGTTCGTTGGGTGCATCGGGAGACCTTGCGCCGCTTGCCCACCTTTCTCTTCCTTTAATTGGTAAGGGTGAAGTCTATTTTGAAGGTGAAATTGTTCCGGCAGAAGAAGTCCTGAAAAAGTATGACTGGGAGCCGTTAAAGCTGCAGTCTAAAGAAGGTTTGGCCTTGCTAAACGGAACACAGTTCATGAGTGGACATGGGATCTATGCCCTTTTGAAGGCCTATAAGCTTTCAGCCTGGGCCGATGTTATTGGTGCTCTTTCTGTTGATGCCTATGATTGTAATATGTCACCCTTCGATGAGCTCGTACACATGGTAAGGCCACACAGAGGACAGGTGAAGACGGCTGAACGATTCAGGAAGATCCTGGAAGGAAGTGAAATTGCAAAACAAACCAAGCAGAATGTGCAGGATCCATATTCCTTCAGGTGTATTCCGCAGGTACATGGAGCTTCCAAAGACACCATTGATTTCGTCCATAAATCTTTTAAGACAGAGATCAATTCGGTGACCGATAATCCGAATATTTTTGTGGATGCAGACAAAATTATTTCCGGAGGAAATTTTCACGGGCAGCCGCTGGCGCTGGCACTTGATTACCTGGCCATAGCCATGGCAGAACTGGGAAATATTTCGGAAAGAAGGATCTACCAGCTCGTCTCAGGGCTTCGAGGTCCTGCCTTTTTGGTGGACGCCCCCGGATTGAACAGCGGTTTTATGATCCCGCAGTATACGGCAGCCAGTATAGTAAGTCAGAATAAGCAGTTGTGTACTCCTGCAAGTATTGACTCCATTGTCTCCTCTAATGGCCAGGAAGATCATGTGAGTATGGGAGCAAATGCTGCCACAAAAATGATCAAAGTATTGGAAAACCTGGAAAGTATTCTGGCGATTGAGCTATATAATGCATCCCAGGCTCTTTCTTACAGGAAGTACAAAACCTCACCTTTTCTGCAGGAATTAGTTGCCGAATTCAGGAAAGAAGTACCCCTTGTAAAAGAGGATGTGGTAATGGCCCCTTTTATTCAAAAGGCAAAAGAATTTATAGGAAACTATCAGCTGGGCGAATTCTCTTTCGCGTAGTTTGCAGTCACAATATCCCCAATCCAGGTCTTGGCTTCTTCAAGGCAGCTAAAGATCTGGAAAGGGTTCTTATCTGTATAGAATTTCTTTTCCAGTTGTGCGCTTTTTCTGGACATCTCACTTTTGGAAACCACCGCAATGGCTTTTAAGTGCGGGTGTTCTGCAGATTCGCGGTATACCATTGGATCTACTGCGTACGAGTTAAGCCGGTGTGAAATATATCCGAAACCTTCTTCTTTAAAGATCTCGGTTCCTATTTGTAGTATCTTTCTATTGCTCTCAACATCAAGGAGGACACCTTCATTTAGTTCGCTTACCAGGATATTTTCATAGATCCTTATTGTGCCGAACTCCAGTTCAATAACATTATTCATTTGTGTAGTGTAGGGAATTGGCCGTGAAATTAGCATAAATTATTGCAATTAGAAATGATGAGACAAAAAAATAACGGTCAAAAAAGGCTTTTTTTGACCGTTATTATGAAGAGGGTTTGAACAGGAATTATTTCATTCCTCCAACCATATCTTTAGGATTGACCCACTCATCAAATTCTTCAGGAGTTACATAGCCAAGATTGACAGCTTCCTCTTTAAGAGTTGTTCCATTTTTGTGGGCAGTATTTGCAATTTCTGCAGCTTTGTAATAGCCGATCTTTGTATTCAGTGCAGTTACCAGCATTAGGGAATTATTCAGCAATTCTTTAATTCTTGGTTTATTAGGTTCAATACCTACTGCGCAATGCTCATCAAACGAAGCACAGGCATCACCAATTAACTGGGCGCTTTGAAGAATATTTGCAGCCATTACCGGTTTGAAGACATTCAGTTCGAATTGTCCCTGCATACCGCCAACGTTTATAGTTACGTCATTCCCTATCACCTGGGCACAAACCATTGTAAGTGCTTCTACCTGAGTTGGATTAACTTTTCCAGGCATGATAGAAGATCCCGGCTCGTTCGCAGGTATATTGATCTCACCAATTCCGCTGCGCGGTCCTGAAGCTAGCATTCTCACATCATTAGCGATCTTGTTAAGAGAAACAGCCAGCGTCTTTAAAGCACCGTGGGTTTCTACAAAAGCATCATGAGCTGCCAATGCTTCAAATTTGTTTGGAGCAGATTTAAAAGGAAGTTCAGTGAATTTTGCGATGAACTCAGCTACACGTTTAGAATAACCTTTTGGAGTATTAAGTCCCGTACCTACTGCGGTTCCTCCTAAAGCAAGCTCAGAAAGGTGAGGTAAGGTGTTTTCAAGTGCGATTAGTCCGTGATCGAGTTGAGAGACATATCCGCTGAATTCCTGCCCGAGCGTTAGAGGAGTGGCATCCATAAAGTGGGTGCGGCCGATCTTTACTACATCTTTGAATTCATCAGATTTTCTTTTAAGGGTATTCCTCAGTTGTTTAACCCCCGGAATTGTTACCTCTATGATCTTTTTATAGACCGCAATATGCATTCCTGTAGGGAAGGTGTCGTTTGAGGATTGTGATTTGTTGACGTCATCGTTGGGAGCCAGGGTTTTTTCTCCTTCTCCGATCGTTTTTCCGGCTAATTGATGGGCGCGGTTAGCAATAACCTCGTTGACATTCATGTTACTCTGAGTGCCGCTACCTGTCTGCCAGATCACCAGTGGAAACTGATCATCGTGCTTACCGGCCAGGATCTCATCGCACACTTTTGCGATCATATCTCTTTTGTCTACTGAAAGTGCACCCAGTTCACAGTTGGTAAAAGCGGCAGCTTTCTTCAGATAGGCAAATCCGTAGATGATCTCCAGAGGCATACTGCCGGGAGCACCAATTTTAAAGTTATTCCGGGAACGTTCAGTTTGGGCACCCCACAATTTATCGGCAGGGACTTTAACTTCGCCCATTGTATCTTTTTCTATTCTGTAGTCCATAGTAGTTAATGATTTGTTACAAATTTACAGTTTCGCGCATATTATTGGTCTAAAAATCACACAAAATTAGAGGAGCGATGAGAGTTACTTCTCAAGCAATGAGGGGATTTGGCATTCATAAAATAAAATAAAAACTATTGTGATAACTTAAAAGAGTTTCTATCTTTGGCAAAGATTCAAAAATCAGGAAAATCATGTTTGAATTTGATCAATATCTTGGGTTTTTAGCCTTCCTTATAATTCTTCTTATAGGATTTTGGGTTATGATATTCTTGACAGCTATTATTCCTTACTGGATAGGTGGTTCAGTAAAAGAAATGCTGGATGAAAGAAAAGAAAAGAAACGCCGGGAGAAAGAAAAAGAATAAAAGGAAGGACTTGAAAAAGTCCTTTTTTTTGTGCCTCTTCAGAAATACCGGAAACAAAAAAAGTCATCTTTTCAGATGACTTTTTTCTGACTAACAAACCACTAAAACTCTCCATCACCATTCATGTCGTCATTGCCATTTTCCTGACGGTCTCTTCGTTGTTGATTTCTTTTTTGCTCGTTGAACCTGTATGTGAATGAAAGAGTAATGCTACGCTGTCTCCACTGGAAGCGGCTATCTCTTTCAAAGAATTCTGTAGTAGTGAAGGACTCTCTTTTTCGTGCATTCAGCAGGTCTCTCACATTTAGGGTAAGTGAAGCATTGTCATTAAATAACTCTTTACTTAGAGCCATGTCTATAGATAAAAGACCTTCAGTTCTCCTTTGCGCATCTTCTGAAGCACCACGGTAGAAGGCATTTGTCTGCCAGTCGATCTTCCACGGTAAAGACACTTTTGAACTGAATCTGGCGAAGTAACTCGTGTTTTTCGCGCTGTAGTCTACTCCATTATAATCTCCATCAGTATCAAACTGGAAGAAGTTGAAACTTCCGTTCAGTCGAAGCCATTTTGCAGGATTGTAAAGTAAGCCTGCCTCTGCACCGATACGGGTATTGGTAGAAAGGTTAATAGGAATGGTCCTGATTATTTGAGTTGTTGTTCCGTCTTCATTGTCCACGGTGGAACTCTGTTCTACTCTTTCAAAAGAGTCAGTTTCGTGTTGGTAATATACCGAGGATGTGAGGGTCAATTTCTCCCATCTTTTAAGATAACCCAGGTCGAATGCGTTTGAGAACGCAGGCTGCAGATTAGGATTCCCCTGGAAAATATTGGTACGGCTGGCCCTGGAAGGAAAAGGGTTGATGAACCATCCACGTGGCCTGTTGATCCTGCGGTTGTACCCCAGGGTAATATTCTCCTGCTCTCCCAATTCGTAGATTAGGTTGACAGTAGGGAACAGCCCCAGATAATTATTATCGAAATCGGTATCAATAGGAATATTAAACTCCTCCCTTAACTCGTCCTCGGTAAGCCCTGAATCTATTTTTCCTTTTAACTGAGTGTTCTCCAGTCGCAATCCTAAAAGGAATGAGAATTGTCCGAATTTATTTCCGTACTGGCTGTAAAAAGAGTTTACATTTTCAGTATAGGTAAAGACATTGGTTAACGGGTCCACATCCAGGTTACCTGTGGTTCTATTCTCAATTCGTAATTCATAATCGGTCACTTCTTCTTCGAAATTTCCGCGGTAACCGGCTTCAAACTGGGCATCTTCTCCAATTGGCCTTACATAGTCGGTCTGCACTAAATATTCATTCTGGGTTTCTGTTGTGTACGTCTCCTCCAGTGGGAAGAAAGGATCTTCAACTGTAGTATTTGAGATTATTTGCTCATTTATATCTGCTTCCTGGGTTTCCTCATCTCTTTCGTATTGAAAATCGGCAGTTAACTGATGTCCGCTTTCGTTGAATTTATTAATATAGTTAAGCGCTATCTGGTAACTGTTATCATTTTCGATCTCATTCTCTTTCCGAACGGTTCTCAGGGTTCCTTCATCAGTAAATTCTGTGCTGTTATTGGTGGTCAAATCTTCATCTTCTCCATACCTGTAGAAACCGGTAGCGGTAATGGAAGACATATCGGTTATGAAATATTCGGCTCCCAGGCTGGTATAAAAATTCCTGTTAAGCCGGTCGTAGGTTCGGTCTTCAATAGAGCGATTCACTTCGGGCTCTACCAGTTCTCCTGTTTCATCGTCGATATAATTGAAATATCGGGTATCGGCAAAAGAATTACCTGGGGCGTCGAAATAGCGGAAACCTGTGGTGTTAAAAATGTTGAATTTGTCGGTCCTTAAATTCACATTGGCAGAAAGCCCCAACTGATCAGGATCTCCAACTTGTGCTGAAACTGATCCGTTGAACCCGAGTGTTTTTTCCTTTTTCAGGATAATATTCAGGATACCTGCTGTTCCTTCGGCGTCATAGCGGGCAGAAGGAGAGGTGATCACCTCCACGCGATCAATTGCATCGGCCGGAAGCTGAGACAAAACGTCTGTATTTCCAAACCCGGCCATTGCTGAAGGTTTTCCGTTAATAAGGATCCTTACATTTTCATTCCCTCGAAGACTAATTCCGCCCTCGATGTCAACGGAAACAGATGGCACATTGTTCAATGCATCTGCAACTGTTCCTCCTGCAGTAGTGAGGTCTTTTCCTATATTATAGATCTTCTTGTCGAGCCTTACTACTACCTGAGTGGTTTCTGCGGTCACCACTACTTCTTCCAGTTCACCTGCAGCCATTCCCAAAACAGTAGTTCCAAGATTGAGGTCAGCATTGATCTGCCGGTTGGGGAAACTCTTTGGTCCGAATCCTATAAATTCAATAGTAATATTATAGACCCCGCGAGGTACTTCTATAGCGTAGGTACCTTGCGCATCGGTGATGCCTCCTGTAAGTTTATCGGGATTACGGGTGCTTTGAAAAGAAATGGTTGCGTATTCCAGGGGAGTTCCTGCTTCATCGGTCACTTTCCCCGAAACCATGAACTCAGGTGGTTCAGGTCTTTGTGCAACTACATTATAAGAAAAGAAAAATAGTAAAATAAAGGCGCTAAAAAATAAAGCTCGTCTTTCTGAGATCATAGGTGATTTTTATACTATGACCCTGAAAGGGCAGAATGGTTTAAAGCGACCGGGGCAAATTTTAAAATTTTAAGAAGACTTTCACTTTTTGCCGCCCTGATTCCTAATCCGTTCTTTTTGCAGTTGTATGTACAGATCGTACTGTGGTTTGGTCAGGATATTCCTCATATCCTTATTTTCCAGTTCCTGAAGCCGGCGCAGACGTTCTGTCTTAGCTTCTTCTCTCATTTTAGATTGGATCAGCCTGTTTTTTTTAATGGCGAACTCAATAATTTTTCGTTCCATCAGGTCCGTTTGTTTGGAGGTAAGCGCCAGTTTATCCTGCCACATGGCCGCAGCCTCCTCCGCGGCTTCTCGCAATTCGCGATCAGGATTGCCCTGACCTATACTCTGCGCAAAAACTACTGTTGAGGTAAGGAAAAGAATGCTGAAAATACTTAAGATCTGATATTTCTTCGGAAAATTCATAGACTTCGTTTTTCTAAATTTAACGAAGTGAGTCCTTTTAAAGGGTTAATGACGGGTTAAATCTCAGAATATCAGTTTAAAATCCTGTTAATCCAGTAGCTCTTTGATCCTTTCAGCAGGTCTTCCCACCACTGCAGAATTATCCTTTACTACAATGGGGCGCTGAATAAGCTTTGGATTTTCGGTCATGATCCTGATGAGTTCGTCATCGGTAAGATCCCTGTCCCGGTAATTCTCCTTCCAAATTTTTTCTTCGGTACGTACCAGTTCTATTGGAGCCATTCCCAGTTTGTCAAGGATTTGCTTTAATTCTGCTTCAGAAACAGGTTCCTTTAAATACTCCCTCACTTCAAAATCCTTTCCCGATTCATTAAGTAACTCCAGACCTTCCCTCGATTTTCTGCAACGGGCATTGTGATAAATGGTGATCATGAATATTAATTTAGGTTCTTAAAAATGTCATTTTTGAATACTATTCCTCAACTTTTTGTCCCATCATCATGAGATAAGCCTTCAGGAATTGATCAATTTCTCCATCCATAACTGCATCAACGTTTCCGGTCTCTTCTCCGGTTCTCACGTCTTTGACGAGTTTATAAGGATGCATCACATAGTTCCTGATTTGAGAACCCCATTCTATCTTCATTTTTGAGTCCTCGATCTCGCGCCTTTGCGCCTGTTGCTTCTGAAGTTCGATCTCGTACAACTGACTCTTCAGCAACTGCATGGCCTTGTTCTTGTTCTCCAGCTGTGAGCGGGTTTCAGAATTCTCAATAACAATTCCTGAAGGGGCGTGGCGCAAACGAACGGCGGTTTCCACCTTGTTCACGTTTTGGCCTCCAGCACCCGAGGAGCGCATGGTCTCCCAGGAAATATCAGCCGGATTAATGGCGATCTCTATGGTTTCATCGGCAAGAGGGTAGACGTATACAGATGCGAAAGAAGTATGTCTTTTGGCATTACTGTCAAATGGTGAGATCCGCACCAGGCGGTGCACTCCGTTTTCCCCTTTTAGCCAGCCAAAAGCAAAATCTCCTTCAATTTCAAGAGTCACAGTTTTCACTCCGGCAACCTCTCCGCCCTGATAGTTGAGCTCTTTGATCTTGAAACCGCTCTTTTCTGCCCACATCAAATACATACGCATGAGCATTTCGGCCCAGTCACAACTTTCAGTTCCCCCGGCACCCGCCGTAATTTGGAGCACAGCACTCAGGCTGTCACCTTCTTCAGAAAGCATGTTCTTGAACTCCAGTTTTTCTATAAGAGAAAGAGATTTCTGGTAGCGTTCTTCTACATCTTCCGCAGTGGCTTCGCCTTCTTTAAAGAACTCGTAGATGACCTCGAGATCTTCAACAAGGGTAACACCTTCTTCAAAATCGTCCACCCACTTTTTCTCGGCGTTGAGATTTTTTACAAGAATTTCGGCTTTTTTGGGATCGTTCCAGAAATCGGGAGCAAGGGTTTTCTCCTGCAGGTTGGTAATTTCTATTTTTTTGGCATCAACGTCAAAGATACCTCCTTAACGCAACCAGGCGATCTTTGAGATCTTTAATAGTATCTGTAGTAATCATAATTCGATTTTGAGCAAAAATAGAATTTAACCTATTTCCTGAAAACTAATTTACGATTATTTTATAGTTTTAGCTTTCTCAAAACCAAATCATGAAATTTTTAAAGATCTCCCTGATTTTATTTCTCCTGCAACCCCTTGTGTCCCAGGCACAGATCCTGGATCAAAAGAAGAACCTCGAAAAGAGCGAGGGGTATTTTAATTTTTACTACGACAAGAAAGAAGACAAGATTTACCTGGAGGTGGATAAACTGGACACGCAGTTTCTCTATACCCATTTTCTTACAAGTGGATTAGGGTCCAATGATATAGGTCTTGATCGCGGACAGCTGGGAGACGGAGTAGTGGTTGCCTTTAAAAAAGCCGGAAATAAACTCCTCCTTATAGAACCGAATATGACCTATCGCGCAGAGACCGATAACCTGTTGGAAAAAAAGAGTGTGGAGGAAGCTTTTGCAAGATCTGTGCTTTTCGGTTTTGAGATAAAGGAAGAGATTGATGAAGGTACTTACCTGATCGATTTTACTCCCTTTTTAATGGAGGATGCGCACGGTGTAGCCAACCGGCTTTCCAGGGGAGAACATGGGGCCTTCAAAGTAGATGCTTCAAAAAGTGCCCTACTTCCCGAGCAGGCCAAAGCTTTTCCTGAAAATATAGAATTTGAAGTGATGCTGACCTTTAAAGGAGAAGCCAAAAGCGGTGCTTTGCGAAGTGTTTTGCCAAATAGCGAAAACGCCACCGTGGTGCAGCATCATTCGTTCGTAAAGCTTCCGGATGACAACTACGAAAAAAGGCTCTTTGACCCCCGAAGCGGAGCCATATATATTACGTATTACGATTATGCCAGCCCGGTTTATGAACCAATTCAGAAAAGATTTGCGGTAAGGCACAGGCTTCAGAAGAAAGATCCTTCTGCTGCAGTGAGCGAGCCCGTAGAACCTATTATTTATTACCTCGATCCCGGAACTCCGGAGCCGGTGCGGTCTGCCCTGCTCGAAGGCGCCAGCTGGTGGAATCAGGCTTTTGAAAGTATTGGGTACAAAAATGCCTTCCTGGTAAAGATGTTACCCGAAGATGCAGATCCTTTAGACGTGCGCTACAATGTAATTCAATGGGTGCATCGTTCTACCAGGGGCTGGAGTTATGGCGCCAGTGTAGTTGATCCCCGTACCGGTGAGATCATCAAAGGTCATGTGAGCCTTGGAAGTCTTCGTATAAGACAGGATTTCATGATCGCACAGGCGCTGCTGAATAAGCCCTTTTTAGATAATGATGAAAACCACGAACCAATGATGGAGATGGCGCTTGCCAGGATTAGGCAGCTTTCTGCCCATGAAGTGGGGCATACACTGGGATTTGCCCATAATTTTGCGGCCAGTGTGAATGACCGCGCTTCGGTAATGGATTACCCGCATCCGCAGTTCCGTCTTAAAAATGGAGAGATAGACCTTAGCGACGCTTACGATACCGGGATAGGAGAATGGGACAAGGTGACTGTGAAGAACAGCTATGGAGATATTCCAAAAGGCATGTCTCAAAAGGCATTTTTGGATGCTGTTATTTCTGAAGCCACGGCAAAAGGACTTCAGTTCATTACAGATAGTGATGCCCGTGCAGAAGGCGGAGCCCATGTCAATGCGCATCTTTGGGATAACGGGAAAAGTGCTGCGGAAGAGCTCAAGGATGTTTTGAAAATAAGGCAGGTGGCGATCTCGAATTTTTCCGAAGAGAATATCAGGTCAGGAGAGCCTTTTTCGGTACTTGAAGATGTGTTCGTGCCACTGTATTTTCTACATCGATATCAGACGGAAGCAGCTGTAAAACTAGTGGGCGGGTTGAATTATAATTATAGCGTAAAAGGTGGGGAAGAGCCTGCCGTAGAAGTGCTGAATGAGCGGCTTCAAAAAAGGGCTTTTCAGGAGGTGTTGCAAACCCTCAATGCTGAAACTTTGGCTATTTCGGAAGAAAAACTGAGCCTTTTTCCACCACGTGCCTATGGATATCCGCGTAGCAGGGAATCCTTTAAAAGTAATACCGGCGTCACTTTTGACGCTTTTGGAGCTCCTGCAACCGCGAGTGAAATGACACTTTCCCTGTTGCTGAATCCTGAACGCGCTGCCAGGCTGGTACAGCAGCATGCTTTGGATGAGGACCAGTTAGGACTTCGGGCAGTATTGGAAGAAGTGGTAAACAGGACCATAAAAACATCACAGCAAAATGATTATTTACAACAGGTTCAATATGTGATCGCCTACAACGCATTGCAGGAAATACTGGCGCTGGCAGTAAATTCTGATAGCACTCCGCAGGTTAAAGCGGAAACCAATGCTGTTATTTCTGACTTGCATAAGTGGCTGAAAGGACGAAAAAATCCACTTTTCCGGCAGATGGTGCTGGATATAGAACAATTCAGAAGATCTCCCGAAAAATTCAAAAAAGCAGGAAATACCCCAAAAATTCCGGATGGTTCTCCTATTGGAAGCCTTATGTGTGGCGGACTTTAAGTAATTTTGGATTCCAAAAAATAAAGAAAAGAACAACAAATTAGAATGAAAGAAATAGATCTTAAAAGTGACACGGTAACCAAACCTACCAAAGACATGCTCAAAGCAATTATGAGTGCTGAAGTAGGGGATGACGTGTATAAAGAAGATCCTTCGGTCAATGCGCTGGAGGAGAAACTGGCAAAAATGTTCGGGATGGATGAAGCCCTCTTTTTTCCTACCGGAAGTATGGCTAACCAGGCTGCCATAAAATTACATACTCAGCCTGCAGATCAATTGATCTGTGATAAATGGGCGCATGTCTATAATTACGAAGGTGGCGGAGCCTCTTTTAACAGCGGGGTTTCCTGTAAGCTGGTCGACGGGAACCGCGGAATGATCACTGCAGAGCAGGTCGCCGAGAATATCAATCCGCCCGACTTTTACCATAGTCCGCTTACCACGTTGGTGTGCTTAGAGAATACTACCAATAAAGGCGGAGGAGCCTGTTATGATTTCAAGGAGATCAAAAATATCAGAAAAGTTTGTGATGAACATAATCTGGGGCTTCACCTTGACGGAGCAAGGCTTTTTAATGCTTTGGTGGCAAAAAAAGAAGTTCCGAAGCAATATGGGAAAGTATTTGACACAATTTCTGTTTGTCTTTCTAAAGGTTTGGGAACTCCCATGGGATCTGTTCTAATCGGAAAAAAGCACCTCATGAAAAATGCAATGCGGGTGCGAAAAGTGCTTGGTGGAGGAATGCGGCAGGTAGGATTTATGGCTGCCGCCGGTATCTATGCACTGGATCATCATGTAGACCGGTTGGCCGAAGATCACAAAAGAGCATCAGAGATCGCAGAAACTTTGAAATCGCAGGACTACATTAAAGAAGTGGAGCCGGTGGAAACCAACATCGTTATCTTTTATCTGAAAAACCCTAAAGAGGAGGGTGCCTTTTTAAAACAGCTTCAGAAGGAAAAGATCGGGATAAGCAATATGGGGCAGGGGAAATTGAGGATCGTTACTCACCTGGATTATTCCGAAGAAATGCACCAGCGTTTCCAGGAAGTTTTGTGCAATATTAAACTCTAAATAAACAGAGGGCTCAAAAATGACATTTTTGAGCCCTCTTATTTTTTCTTCCGAAGAAGGAATTATTTCAACATATCGTTCATTCCGGGAATATCGGGCATACCTTCCTTGGCTACAGCTGCCAGTTCCCCTTCATTAACTTCCGTAGCCCGATTGATCGCTTTGTTCAGGGTAAGGATCAGGTAATCTTCCAGTTGCTCCTTATCTTCAAGCAGCTCATCGGCAATTTCGATCTTTTTGATCTCCCTTGTAGCGGTAATAGTAACTTTTAAAAGGCCGTCCTGTGAGGATTCATCAATAAGTACAGTTTTAAGGCGTTCTTTAGTTTCTTCAACTTTTTTCTGGGTCTCTTTGATCTTATTCATCATGCCCATCATATCTCCAAACATAGCTGTAGTTTTAAGTGTGTACTGCAAAACTACCAAATTGAACTATACCGTAGAACTTACAACGGGAGTTTTAAGTTTTCTTTATTAGAAATCTTACCTTTGTAGCTGGTTTTAAAATGAGAAAATGAAAGTTGCCGAAGAAGGAATTGTTGCTCCAAAAGCAAAGAAAATACCTGTTAACCTTGAGAAACATGGGGATGTTCGTGTAGATAATTATTTCTGGCTTCGCGAACGGGACAATCCTGAAGTGATGGATTATCTGGGCAGGGAAAATCTTTACAACGAGCAAATGACCGCTCATACCAAAGACCTGCAGGAAGAGCTTTTTCAGGAGGTAAAGAGCAGGATCAAGGAAGATGATTCTTCGGTACCTTATAAACTGAATGGCTACTGGTATATCACCCGCTATGAAAAAGGGAAGGATTACCCCATTTACTCCCGGAAAAAAGAATCCTTAGACGCGCCTGAAGAGATCCTTTTCAATGTCAATGAAATGGCCGAAGGCTATGATTATTACCGCCTTGGCGGGCTTAACGTAAGCCCCGATAATAAACTGGTCTCTTTTGCGGTAGACACCGTAAGTCGTCGACAATATACTATACAGATAAAGAACCTGGAGACAGGGGAGATCTATCCCGAAAAAATTAAAAATACTACCGGAGGTTCCACCTGGGCCAACGACAATAAAACTCTTTTTTACGCCCGTAAAGATGAGGTGACCCTGAGAAGTGATAAGATCTATAAACACAGACTGGGAACCAAAGCGAAAGAAGATGAGGTAGTGTTCTATGAGGAGGACGAAACTTTTCACACCTACGTTTATAAATCGAAATCTGATCGTTACCTCGTAATAGGTTCCAGCAGTACGCTCACTTCGGAATACCGTTTTCTGGATGCCGATGATCCTGATGGTGAATTCAAAGTAGTGCAGCCGAGGATCCGTGGGATGGAGTACAGTATATTCCATTTTGAGGATCATTTTTACATCCTGACAAACTATGGCGGCGCCACAAATTTCAAGTTAATGAAGACTCCTGTGGTTGATCCACAACTCTCCAACTGGACCGATGTTATTCCGCACAGGGAGGAAGTTCTTCTGGAGGATATTGATCTTTTTAAGGAATACCTGGTGGTAAGTGAGCGCAGTGATGGTCTCAACAAGATCAAGGTAATGCGATGGGACGGCCAGGGTTCTTATTTTATTGATTTTGACAACGAAACCTATACTGCTTACACAGGAACCAACCCAGATTTTGACACTGATATTTTAAGGTATACCTATAATTCGCTTACTACCCCTACCCAAGTGGTGGATTTCAATATGCGCACCCGGGAAAAGGATGTGAAGAAAGAACTGGAAATTTTGGGAGGACAATTCAGCAAAGACAATTATACTTCTGAAAGGATCTGGGCTCCGGCACAGGATGGTACCATGATCCCTATGACGCTGGTTCACCGGAAAGGACTAATAAAGGACGGATCAAATCCTGTTCTGCAATATGCCTATGGTTCTTATGGTTCCACCATAGACCCTTATTTCTCTACAGTAAGGTTGAGTCTTCTTGACCGCGGATTCATATTTGTCATTGCTCACATTCGGGGAGGAGAATACCTCGGAAGGGAATGGTACGAGCAGGGAAAGCTTCTTAAAAAGATGAATACCTTCACAGATTTCATTGACTGCTCCAAATTCCTGATTTCCGAAAAATATACTTCTCCACAGCATTTATACGCCAGTGGAGGATCGGCAGGGGGATTGTTGATGGGCGTAATCGCCAATATGGCTCCTCAACTATACAACGGCATCATCGCTTCAGTTCCTTTTGTGGATGTGGTGACCACCATGCTGGATGAGACCATTCCTTTAACTACCGGGGAGTATGATGAGTGGGGAAATCCTAATTCTCCGGAATATTACCATTATATGAAATCCTATTCTCCATATGATAATGTCACCGCTCAGGATTATCCAAACATGCTGGTGACAACCGGCTTACACGATTCACAGGTGCAGTATTGGGAACCTGCCAAATGGGTGGCTAAGCTGCGGGAGTTAAAGACAGACAATAATAAACTACTCTTCCACATCAATATGGAATCTGGTCATGGAGGTGCTTCAGGAAGGTTTGAGGCCTTGAGGGAAGTTGCTGAAGAGTACGCCTTTCTGCTCGATTTGGAAGGTATTACGGAATAATTAAAATATTTGACTTAAATTTGCTTCGTTTTGTAGTTATGTTTTTCAATTCCTCAAAAGCATGATTATTGTAAATAACTTCAATATATGAGAGAAGATTTACAGGTTTTTGATAATGTATTACAACTTGTAGGTAATACCCCTCTAATTCAGTTAAACCGGATCACTCAAGATTTTAAAGGACAATTTTTCGCAAAGGTAGAAGCTTTCAATCCGGGGCATTCTACTAAAGATCGTATTGCTCTTTATATTATAGAAGAAGCCGAAAGAAAAGGCATCTTGAAACCCGGAAGTACTATTATCGAAACCACCTCGGGAAATACCGGCTTTAGCATTGCTATGGTCAGTATCATCAAAGGCTATGAGTGTATACTTGCTGTAAGTTCAAAATCATCTAAGGATAAAATTGATATGCTGCGTTCAATGGGTGCAAAGGTGTATGTTTGCCCTGCCAATGTATCAGCAGATGATCCACGTTCTTACTACCAGGTGGCCAAGAGGATGCATGATGAGATCAAAGGATCTGTTTACATCAACCAATATTTCAACGAACTAAATATTGAAGCACATTACAAATCTACAGGCCCTGAGATCTGGAAACAGACCGAAGGGAATATAACCCATTTGGTTGCCTGCAGCGGGACCGGAGGTACAATTTCCGGAACCGCAAAATTCCTCAAAGAACAGAATCCTGATATACGAATTCTTGGAATTGATGCTTATGGTTCGGTATTGAAAAAGTACCATGAGACCCGGGAATTTGATTCTTCGGAAATCTATCCGTACCGAATTGAAGGTCTTGGAAAAAACCTGATTCCAACAGCCACAGATTTTGAAAGCATTGACAAATTTGTCAAGGTGACCGACGAGGAAAGTGCTCATACCGCAAGACAATTAGCTAAAACTGAAGGTCTTTTTGTTGGTTATACCAGTGGCGCAGCCCTGCAAGGTGTGAAGCAGCTGGCTGAAGAAGGTGAATTTGATGAGAACAGTAAAGTTGTTATTATTTTCCCTGATCATGGCTCTCGTTATATGAGTAAAGTCTATAGTGACGACTGGATGAATGAGCAAGGCTTTTTTGATAGCAAACACGAAAAACTTGCCAATCAGGTCGAGTTTATCAGGTAAGAACTTCTTTTTTACATAATTCCTCCTAATTAAACTTCCCGGCTGATAGTCAGCTATTTGCTGCAGCAGGAGCAGGTATTGTTAAATTATGTCCCAAAGACATGTTTTTCAGTATCTATGACCCCTTTAAAATTATGCAGTTGGCATTTATTTCTTACTTTTGCCAATAGTTAAAAAACTTATAAAATGGCAGACTTATTTGATAAAATATACAAGGATAAAGGGCCACTGGGGAAGTGGGCAGAACAGGCCGAAGGCTATTTTGTATTCCCAAAACTGGAAGGTCCTATTTCCAACAGAATGAAGTTCCAGGGAAAAGAAGTGATCACCTGGAGTATCAATGATTATCTCGGACTTGCCAACCATCCTGAAGTACGTAAAGTAGATGCAGAAGCTGCTGCTGAATATGGATCTGCCTATCCAATGGGCGCCCGTATGATGAGTGGTCATACAGACCTGCATGAAAAGCTGCAGCGGGAACTTGCTTCTTTTGTAAAAAAGGAGGCGGCTTACCTGCTTAACTTCGGTTATCAGGGTATGGTTTCTACGGTTGATGCCCTGGTGTCAAAAAAGGATGTGATAGTATATGACGTTGATGCACATGCCTGTATCATTGATGGAGTACGTTTGCACCTTGGTCAGCGCTTCACTTATAAGCACAATGACCTTGAAAGTATAGAAAAGAACCTGCAACGGGCTCAAAAAATTACTGAGCAGACCGGTGGTGGAATTTTGGTTATTTCTGAAGGAGTCTTCGGAATGAGGGGAGAACAGGGTAAACTGAAAGAGATCGTTGCTCTTAAAGAAAAATATGATTTTAGATTATTCGTGGATGATGCCCACGGTTTCGGAACTCTTGGAGCAACAGGAGCCGGAGCAGGTGAGGAGCAGGGTGTACAAGACGGAATAGATGTTTATTTTGCCACTTTTGCGAAGTCATTGGCAAGTACAGGAGCTTTTATCGCTGCAGATCAGGAGATCATTGATTATCTGAAATACAACCTAAGGTCGCAGATGTTCGCCAAATCCCTGCAAATGCAGTTGGTGGTGGGTGCCCTTAAGCGTTTGGATATGCTGAGAACCATGCCTGAACTGAAAGAAAAGCTTTGGGAAAATGTGAATGCCCTTCAAAACGGACTTAAAGAAAGAGGGTTTGATATTGGGACTACTCAAAGTTGTGTGACACCGGTATATTTAAAAGGAAGTATTCCGGAAGCAATGGCTTTGGTAAAAGATCTTAGAGAAAACCACGGAATTTTCTGTTCCATTGTGGTTTATCCGGTAATCCCGAAAGGTCTGATCCTTCTAAGATTGATCCCAACTGCAACACATACTTTAGAAGATGTGGAGGAAACGCTCAATGCGTTTTCAGCTATCAGGGAGCGGCTTGAGAACGGAACTTATAAAAGGCTGTCTGCAGGAGTCGCTGCAGCTATGGAAAAATAGAAGCTTTAAAAATGATTCTAAAAAATCCCCTTTGCGAAAAAGGGGATTTTTTTTGGTTGTTAAGAAATTTGTTTTATATTTGTACCTACAAATGTTGTAGTAACATAAATGAAAAGTAAAGACACTCATATAGATCCTGAAGTATTGGCCCGAACTGTCGTAATCGAATTGGTGCAGACAGGTACCTGGGTACAGGAACAATTAAGTGAGGTCTTGAAACCTTTTAAAATGTCAATTGCCCAATTCAATGTCCTTAGGATCTTAAGAGGGCAGAAGGGGAAACCCGCTTCTCTGGCCTGTGTGACCGATAAAATGATCCACAAGATGAGCAACACCACGAGATTGGTTGACAAGCTGCTCGAAAAAGGCCTGGTTGAACGTATTACCTGTCCGGAAAATCGCAGAAAGGTCGAGATCACGATCACCAGGGACGGATTAAAACTGTTGGAGAAACTGGATGTTGTGATTGCTCAAAAAGAAGCAGAACTTACTGAAGGGCTTTCTGAAGAGAATGCAACCCAACTGATCGACTTTTTAAAGAAAATGAAAAAGTAAAAAAAATTTAAATAAACATTTGTATATACAATTAAAGTAGTAACAATTAATTTTAAAAATGATGAACATGAAAAAACAGATTTTAAGCGCAGCAGCCCCGGTATTAATTTTCACAACCCTTTCTTTTACCACTATTAAAAAGACGGTAGACGTAGAGGCCAGTAATGTTGAATGGACCGGAAAGAAGATCACAGGTTCTCACACAGGAAACATTGACCTTAAAGAAGGTTTTCTAAGTCTTACAGAAGAAGGAAAATTAATAGGAGGAGAGTTTGTAATGGACATGAATTCTATTGTAGTAACCGATCTTTCCGGAGAGTACAAGACCAAACTAGAAAACCACCTGAATTCTGATGACTTCTTTGGAGTAGCAAATTATTCGACCTCTAAACTGGTTATAACTGATGTGGCTCCAAAAAGTGGAAATACCTATGCGGTGACCGGTGATCTTACCATTAAAGGAAAGACTGAGCCTGTTACCTTTGATATGGTAGTGGAAGAAAATTCAGCTTCGGCTAAAGTAGTAATTGACCGTACGAAATATGGAATCCGTTATGGATCTGGTAGTTTCTTTGACAATCTTGGAGATAACACTATTCATAATAACTTTACTCTTGATGTAAGCCTGAAATTCTAATTAGGACCAGGCTGAAATAAAAAAGAGGTTGCGAAAGCAACCTCTTTTTTTGTTTTATTCCGGAACAATGTTCTATATTTTTTCAGCCTTTAGGCTCACTTCATACGGGAAAGCAAAATTGGTAACATCCTTTCCGGAGAGCCACAAAGCCTGATCGCTGTGATGCAATACCACCGGCATCCGTTTCTTGATATTGTGGATCTCGCTCATAAGCTCATTGGCTTCTGTAGTTACGATACTATAGGAGTTGATCTCTTCACCCGAATCAGGATGTTTCCAGCGGGAGTAGAGACCTGCAAAAGCAAAGATCTCTTCTTCGGTAGAGGTGATCAGGTATTTCTGTTTCTGCCTTCCTTTAGCATCCTGCCACTGCCATTCGTAAAAGCCATTAGCTATGACCAGGCAACGGTTGCTAATGACATTCCTGAAAGTGGGTTTTTCAGCAAGGGTTTCAATTTTGGCGTTCAGAGTGTGCTTTTTAATCTGCTCATTCTTTGCCCAAAAAGGGATCAGGCCCCAATTGTAGAACAAAATTTCTGAAGTGGAAGCATCGGTAATGACAGGCGTGCCCGAAAAATCAAATCCATTGATCTCCTCCTTCGGATCATAGAGATAAGGTTCAACAAAAGTCGCTTCAAAAGCCTTTTCAATGTCGACTATCTTGGCATTTAGTTTGGTTCGGTAACACATCCTGAATTTTTCCTAAAAGGTACTGAATTCTGGAAAGCCTGACGTGAAAAAGAAAAGGGGCCGAAGCCCCTTTTTTAATTTTTTAAACGGTAATCTCCTTATTCTAAGGATTACAATCTTGAACTTCCGCCACAATGGTAACGGTTATTTCTCCACAATCTTCTGTGGTAACAGTATAATCAGTTTGATAGGTACCTACACCTCCTGATGTTTGAAATTGGTCAAGAAGAACCTGAATAGGAGGGGAGTAAGTTCCTGCTGGAAATACTGGAAGCCCTGTTTTATTGGAGATTTGAGCATTAAAATATGCTCTAAATCCTTGCAGGGTGGGATTGTTAATACTAGCCAGGCATACGGTAGAATTTAAATTTCTAGGTATTAAATCACAAGGATCATCTCCTCCTCCCGGAGCACAATCCTGAACCTCTACTAATATATCAACCGAAATTTCACCACAGTCCTCTGTTCCCACAGTATAAGTCGTTAAATAAGATCCAATTCCTCCTGAGGATTCATATTGATCAAGTAAGTCCTGAATTGGAGGGGAATACGTTCCGGCAGGAAAAACAGGGAGGTCAGTTTTATTAAAGATTTGAGCATTATAGTATGCTCTAAATCCTTGCAAAGTAGGATTATTGACATCTTGCAAACACAATGTGGAATTCAAATTTCGGGGAATTAAATCACATGGGTCATCTCCTCCGGAATCACAATCTAAAGTAGAAACCATTGAAGGATCAGAATAATCACTTTTTTGCATACTACCATCTTGGTGGGCTTGTACGATAAACACATATGATTGATCACAGGAAAGAGCTCTATTCCAACTTTCTCCTTCACCGGTGATAAAGTTTTCCAAATGAAATGGGAAAATATCACCCTCGTTGGCTAAAGAATAAGCATCATTAGCGTGGCCATTTAGGAGGACGTGACCCGCCATGCCATTATCCCAGCCAAATTCATCAAATTCTTCTGAAGTCATCCATCGAACCGATAAGCCGCCCGTCGCACCATTTTCTCCAGCAATGATATTTACGGTAAGGCTATTTTCTGATGCATCCCCCTGTTCTAATACAGGTATTCCAAATTGATCATGGGGATTTCCCTGGGACTGCTGAACGGTTGAGTTCAAATTTTCCTCAAGGTTGGGGTCTAAGGGTTCTACACTGCACCCTAACACAAATGCACACATGCACGCAAAGTAGAATAATTTTTTCATAACATTTTTTTTTATAAGTGGTTGTATAGTAGAAAAGTACGAAATGATAAGTCAGATTTTGAGTAGGGCAAATATGTTTTCGTTGATCTGTAAGAATTATCGGTCTTTTACAGACTATTAAGGAAACTTTGACTTTTTTATGAAATACATTAGTAGGAAAATTGTAAAACTAAAAGGGGCCGAGGCCCCTTTTATAATTCATACAACAGGTGGTTAGTTGCAGACTTCTGCTTTTACCATCACCCAGAAATGACCGTCACTATCCTCTAATGTCTGTGTTTTGTCGAAGTCCCCCGGAGCGTTCTTGTCCATAGGTTCATTATCAGAAACATACAAATGAGTTATAGTAACATTATTACCTTCTTCTACAGTAATACTCTGGTCTTCAGAGTTCCAACTTATGGTGACAAATCCACCAAGACCACCATTTTTATGATGTATTTCCCTTTCCTCAGAACCACTCACTTCGTTAAAATCAAATTCATGGGCCCACCCCCAGTTCTTACTGGTACCTATTTCTGAAAAATCTTTATTGCCTATCATGTAACCAGATTCACATGCCGTTTCACAGGGAGCAGTAGAACAAAAGAAAGTCGGAGACCATTCACTTTTCTTTAGTCCGCCACCTTCGTTTTTTGCTCTCACTCTGAAGGCATAGGTCATTCCGCAGGCGAGCGGAGTGCCACATTCGTTTTCCACAATTAATTCTTCCAAAAGGAGCGGGTATTTTCCATTAGAAGCCAAGGCATAACTATTGTTGTTATTAGAGGCAAATCCCTTTTCGCAGAAGGTATCATCCCATGAAACCGGGTCTGTCTCATTAGCTACAAGTTGCCAGTCGAGGTCAAATCCTCCGGCAGCACCACTTGGTCCAGCTATTACTTCGAAAGGAATGCTGTTAGTTGTGGACTCCCCACATGCTAAGGAAGGAACATCAAAAGCATCCTGGCTAACATTCTGAGAATTCAGGTTGCCTTTTGCATCCAAAGAAATTTCATCATTTACATTTTCAGTACTACAACCTGCAAGTGCCAAAAACGCTAAAATTGGTAAGATTTTTTTCATAATTGATTTGGTTTAATTTAGTTAGGACATCTAATGTAATTCAAACCAATGGTTCAGTAAGTGTCTGAAAACCAGTTTTCGATGATAGTGTAGGAAAAATCGACGTAAGAATTAACTGATATAATTCCAGATGCTTTTTTGCTTCACTAATTGGGAATAAGTGAACCTCACCACCTTGTTTTTCTCAAGTTCAAGGTTGGGATCTTCCTTCAGCAACTGGAGAGCGTAGTACCGTGCAGTTTTTAAAATATCGTTGTCTTTGACAATATCAGCAATCTTCAAATTCAGGACTCCACTTTGCTGAGTACCCATAAGATCTCCCGGTCCCCGTAACTTGAGATCCACTTCAGCGATCTCAAATCCGTCCCCCGTACTTGTCATGGTCTCCAACCTCGTTTTGCTGTCTGCCGATAATTTGTGGCCGGTCATCAGGATGCAATAGCTCTGTTCTGCTCCACGACCAACCCGCCCTCGTAATTGATGCAGCTGCGAAAGGCCAAAACGTTCGGCACTTTCTATGATCATGACGCTCGCATTTGGGACATTTACGCCAACTTCAATAACAGTAGTTGCAACCATGATCTGTGTTTCCCCGCGCACGAACCGGTCCATTTCATAATCCTTGTCGGCTGGTTTCATTTGACCATGTACAATCGAGATCTGGTAATCTGGGATTGGAAATTCCCTGGCAATACTTTCATAGCCGTCCATCAGGTCCTTGTAATCCATTTTTTCAGACTCCTGAATAAGAGGGTACACCACGTAAACCTGCCGTCCTTTCCTAATTTCATCTTTGATGAACCTGAAAACTTTCAGTCGGTTGGAGTCATAGCGGTGAACGGTTTTAATATCTTTTCGTCCGGGAGGAAGTTCATCGATCACCGACACATCCAGGTCTCCATAGAGGCTCATGGCCAGCGTGCGAGGGATAGGAGTGGCAGTCATAACAAGGATGTGAGGCGGCAGGTTATTTTTCTTCCAAAGCCTCGCCCGCTGGGCAACTCCAAAACGATGTTGTTCATCGATAATAGCCAGTCCGAGGTTTTTGAACTGAACTTTTTCTTCCAGTAAAGCATGCGTACCTATCAGGAGATGCAGTTCTCCATTCTCCAGGGCCTCATGGATCTCCCGGCGTTCTGAAGTTTTGGTGGAACCGGTGAGCAGTCTTACCTGAATTCCCAGTTCCTGAACAAGTTCACAGATCCCGTTGTAATGTTGTGTGGCTAATATCTCGGTTGGTGCCATAAGGCAAGCCTGGAAACCGTTATCCAGAGCCAACAGAACACTCATAAGTGCGACAATGGTTTTTCCGGAACCCACATCTCCCTGCAATAACCGGTTCATCTGTGCGCCGCTGCCAAGGTCCTGTCGAATTTCTTTGATCACTCTTTTTTGGGCCCCGGTTAGCTCAAAGGGAAGGTGATTCTCGTAAAATTCACTGAAGTGGTTCCCCACAGCCTCAAAAGGAAAACCTTTGATCTTCTTTTTCCGAAGTAGATTCTTCATGAGCAGTTGGATCTGTATAAAGAACAGCTCCTCAAATTTTAGTCTGAACTGTGCTTTGGCCAGTAATTCCTGGCTCTTCGGAAAGTGAGCGTTAAATACTGCTTCCGCTTTTGGCAACAGGTGCAGCTCCTCCCGAAGATACCCGGGAAGGGGATCAAAAAAAGCATTATTGCTTTCCAGGAATAACTGCTGCATGCATTTGCTGAAGACCCGGTTTGTGATCCCAGATTTTGCCAGCTTTTCAGTGGAAGGATAAACCGGTTGCATGGCAGTTCGCAGGTTCTTTTTATAATCTTCTACTAATTCCATTTCCGGATGCGGCATACTGAAAAGTCCGTTGTACCAGTTGGTTTTTCCGAAGATCACGTATGGGGTGTTGATCTTGAGATTCTCCCTTATCCATTTATGCCCGCGGAACCAGACAAGTTCCATTTTTCCGGTTTCGTCAATAAAATCTGCGACCAGGCGTTTTCCCCTTTTTTGCTCCACCATTCTTAGGTGTACGATCTTGCCCACAATTTGAACTTCGGAAGAATTTCTCTCCAGTTGATTGATCTTGTAAAAACGGGTTTTGTCGAGATAACGATTCGGATAGAAGTTCAGCAGATCTCCATAGGTGTGAATCCCGATCTCTTTCCGAAGAATATCAGCGCGGTTGGGGCCAATTCCCTTGAGGTAGTCAATGGGGGTGTTCAGGAGAGTTGGATTCATAGAACGAAGATAAAAAAAAAGGTCATAGGCGGGTCTAAAATGCCAATGATGGAAGGTTTTTCCTACTCATTTTCATTTCTTTTGCCCTGAGTAAGTTATATTTGGAATATGAACCGAATGAAATGCTTTCTTTTTACTCTTCTTCTTTCTGGGATTTTATTGGCCCAGGAAAAGGCTGCAGTTGATTTCACTCACCTGGACGCCCGGCTGCAGATCTTTCCGGAACAGGGAAAAGTTGAAGGTCAATTGCTCTACAGTTTCGATGTGAACCAAGAAACGGATTCAGTTTTTATTGATGCCCGAAAAATGGCATTTCAGGAGGTTCTTCTGAACGGGAAATCTGTCGAATACCTCAATAATGGAAAACAGCTTATTTTGGTGAATAAGCTTCCGAAGTTAAAGAACAACCGGTTGCAGATCTCTTATTCGGCCACTCCCGGGCAGGCAATGTATTTTATCCAAACAGAAACCGACGGGAAAGAACCATCGTATCAGGTCTGGACGCAAGGTCAGGGAAAATACACCTCTAATTGGCTCCCGTCATTTGATGATACCAATGAGAAACTGGAATTTGATCTGCAAGTTGACTACAAAAAGGGTAAAACAGTAGTGGCCAATGGGGAATTGGAGGAAACTGTTCAATTGAATGATTCCGTTGTGCGGTGGAAATACAATATGACTGCTCCCATGAGCAGTTATTTAGTAGCGGTTGCTGCAGGAGATCTTGAAAAGAAAGAATTACAGACAAAGAACGGTACGGAAATGCTGTTTTATTACCCTCCACAATACGAGCAGCGATTCGAACCTACCTACAGGTATAGTGAGGAGATCATGAATTACTTTGAAAAGGAAATCGGGTTGGTTTATCCCTGGAAAAATTACAAACAAGTGCCGGTTAGGGAATTTCTGTATGCCGGAATGGAAAATACGGGTACGACTATTTTTTCTGACAGTTTTTTAGTTGATTCCATTGGATTTAATGATCGCAACTATGTCAATGTGAATGCTCATGAGCTGGCGCATCAGTGGTTTGGTGATCTTGTAACTGCGGAATCGGGAGATCATCACTGGTTGCAGGAGGGGTTCGCAACTTATTATGCCTTGCTTGCCGAAAAAGTGATATTCGGGGATGATTATTATTACTGGAAATTATTCCGAAGTGCTGAAGAACTGAAGGAACTTAGTGATTCGGGTAAAGGAGAATCTCTTCTTGACCCTAATGCGAGTTCTCTTACCTTTTATCAAAAAGGAGCCTGGGCATTGCATATTCTAAAGGAATTAGTGGGAAAAGGCACTTTTGATGAGGCTGTAAAAAATTACCTGGAGAAGAACAAGTTCGGAAATGTAACCACTGCAGATTTTCTGAACGAAGTCGAAAAAGTTTCCGATGTGGATCTGACCGAATTTAAAAAGAACTGGTTACAACAATCAGCTTTTCAGGGAACAGAAGCCCTGGAATCTCTGAAAAGATCTCCTTTTATTATGGATTACCTGGAAATTGCTGCCCTGAAGCAACTACCGCTATCAGAAAAAAAGCAGCTTTTGGAGGGGGCTCTGAATTTTCCGGTGCAGGATTATGTAGGGCAGGAGGTAGTCTACCAATTATCTCTTGAAGATCCTTATGAGGCTTTCAATTTGTACAAAAAAGCTTTTGCCAGTAACAATCTCTATGTGCGGCAGGCAATTGCCTTGAGTTTGCAACAAATACCTCAGGCACTTAAAACTGACTACGAATCATTGCTGAATGATGATTCTTATGTGACTATTCAAGCGGCTTTACTAAATCTATGGATGAATTTTAAGGAAGACCGGCTGGAATACTTGAAAATGACAGAAGGGATCGACGGCTTTTTAGATAAAAATGTCCGCATCGCATGGCTTGCCTTAAGTATGGCAACTCCCGAGATAAGTTCTGCTCAAAAAAAGGAATATTTTCAGGAGTTAAATTCGTACACCGATGGTCATCAAAGGTTTCAGGTAAGACAGAATGCCTTCGATTTTCTGTATCAGTTAGGTGCTTTTACAGATGAGAGCCTTCAAAACCTTCAGCAGGCAACTACGCATCACAATTATCGGTTTCGGGAATATGCAAAAGCAATGCTAAAGACCCTCAAGGAGTCGGGAAGCCTTTCCGAAGCTCAGCTGGAAATGCTCGAAAACTAGACTCCAATCTCTACCAAAGGGCAGTAACTTCTTTTTTGATATATAACAATCCGGTTTCGCTTGGCGGCTGTTGCTCCTGCAAAGATTTCAGAATGTGTTGCCGAAGCTCATCTGCAGTTTCAATGGATTCGTTTTCAGAAACTTTTCTGATCCTCGCGATCGTAGCATTTTTAGATGCTTTGATCACATTCCAGCATTCTTCGCTCAGATAGATCTGTTGTGCCAGGTTGTGTTCGAATTCCTGCTCAATAGTCCGAACTAAAAGAGAGGTGTAGGAATCCTTTTTTGAAGAGGTAGGGCGAATGCGAACCAGCAAATTTCCCGGTGCAATGCGCTCGAGGAACAGGGTCATTCGTTCATAGGCCTGCAGACGTAAGGGTAAAGCCTGTTTTTGATTTTCGCGGTGCAGAAGGAAACGGCGGCGCTGTTCTTCATTTTTGGTGTGCAGGTTGAAAAAGTAAAAGGAGATGATGCCAACTACAACTGCGGGCAATAAATAGAAAACTCCCTGTAAAATATATTCTTCGGTCATAAAAAATAATTATTGATCTGAAACAGATGTATCTTCAGTAAGGACTTCCTTTACATCGGTTTCTTTTCCTTTTCTGTACGAGCCGCCTAAGTTAGGACATCCTACTAAAGTTTCCACGGAATCAAAAGGAACTTTTGATTTGCTGTACCCAAAAGTCTCCCTTAGAGTCTTAGAAATAAAACGATCGCTAAGGTTGATCTCCACATCATCCATTGTGATCTGGCAGGGATGTTCATAGCCACAGGCGTGTGTGATCTCCAAAAGCTCTTTTCTGAAATTGTTGAAATAGTAATTCACCCTTTCAGATTTATCTTTGATGTTGATACCTGCCTGCAACCATTTGTTCTGAGTGGTAACCCCTGTTGGGCATTTATTGGTGTGGCAAACCTGCGCCTGTATACAACCAATGCTCAACATTGCTTCACGGGCCACATTTATAACATCTGCACCCATCGCAAAAGCCATAGCCGCTTTTGCCGGAAAACCTAATTTACCGGCTGCAACAAAAACGATCCTGTCGGTAAGTTCCGCCGCTTGGAAAATTTTGTACACATCGGTAAAGCCGTAGATAAAAGGAAGGGCAACATGATCTGCAAAACTGGGTGGTGCAGCACCGGTTCCGCCTTCTCCGCCATCGACGGTAATAAAATCGGGACCTCTATTGGTCTCCTTCATTATCTGGGCAAGTTCCTTCCACTCGTCCAGTTTCCCAATAGCAGCTTTAATTCCCACAGGCAGGCCGGTTTGTTCAGCGATGTCTTCAATGAAGTCTACCAATTCGGCCATAGTTCCAAACGCGCTGTGGTTTGGAGGAGAAAGCACATCTTTTCCTATTGGTACGTGCCTGATTTCAGAAATTTCTTTGGTGATCTTAGTAGCAGGAAGCACTCCTCCTTTTCCGGGTTTTGCTCCCTGTGATAGTTTGATTTCGATTGCCCGAACCTGTTTATTTTCAGAAGTCAGCTTTACAAGCTTTTCGATAGAAAAGGTACCATCAGGATTTCGTACCCCAAAATACCCTGTCCCGATCTGGAATACCACATCTCCTCCTTTTTTGTGGTAAGGAGATAGACCACCCTCACCGGTATTGTGGTAAGCATAGGCTTTTTTGCATCCAATGTTGAGCGATTCTATTGCCCTTGCTGAAAGGGATCCGAAACTCATGGCAGAAACATTAATAACTGAAGCCGGCCGAAAGGGACGCCGCCGCTTATTATATTCCCCCATTACCTTGGCAGAGGCCACAAAATAAGGATCTTTTGCGTTGTGATGTTCGGGTGGTAATTTGTACGGAATGACCGCATTGTTGATGAAAATGTAATTCACCTGATAGATGTCCCTGTCAGTCCCAAAACCTTCGTAATTATTCTCATTTTTGGATGAGGCGTAGATCCATCCGCGTTCGATCCTGTTGAACGGTAATTCTTCCCTGTTGCTGGCCACTATATATTGCCGCAAACCGGGACCCACTCTTTCTAACATATAGCGAATATGGCCTACTATCGGAAAGTTATGGGTGATTATGTGTTTTTTGTTTATAAAGACGTCATAAATGGCGATACAGGCAAGGATTATTAAAAGCCATGCCCACCACGGAATTAGTTTTAATAAAACAAATACTTCAGTCATTTTATTGGTTTAAGTAATCTACAGCTAACTGTGACATTACTTTAACCCCAAGCAGTAAGCCGTCCTCATCAATAAAGAATTCGGGGGTGTGGTGTGGTGCTGGTTCAGTTGTACCCGGAGTTTGTCCTCCAAGGAAGAAATAGAATCCCGGTACTTCCTCCTGGAAAAAGGAGAAATCTTCACCTCCTGTGGTGGCTTTTGTAAGCTGCACATTCTCCTTGCCTGCAACTTTTTCCAAAGTAGGCAACATTTCCTGCGTAAGTGCAGGATCATTATAAGTGATGGCAGTGTTATTCTGTATCTCAATAGTAGCTGAACCACCATAGGCTTCGGCAATAGCGGGAACCATTTCTCGCATTCTCTTCAGGATCTCTGCTTTCATTTGAGGGTCAAGTGTCCTTACAGTTCCAATCATCTCAGCAGTTTCAGGAATAATATTAAAACGCACTCCGCTGGTTATTTTACCTACCGTTATAACGGCAGCGCCATCTACCAGTTTGGCATTACGGCTGATGATCGTCTGCAAACCATCAATGATCTTTGCTGAAATAAGAATAGGATCCACACCAGTCCAGGGTGCCGAACCATGTGTTCCTTTTCCTTCTACTTTTATGACAAACCGCTCCACGGCCGCCATGGTTCCTTCCGGTTTATACTTGATCACACCTACCGGAGTCGCAGAATTTATATGCAATCCAAAAATGGCATCTACGTCAGGATTTTTTAGGACTCCTTCTTTGATCATTACCGAAGCACCACCTTCTTCACCCGGTGGCGGTCCTTCTTCGGCGGGCTGAAAAATGAACTTCACGGTTCCATTTATTTTATCCTTATTTTTTGAAAGTACTTCGGCAGTTCCCATTAATATGGCCGTGTGCGTATCGTGTCCGCAGGCGTGCATTACGCCTGTGGTAGTACCCAAAAATTCGGTAGTTACTTCCGATTTGAAGGGCAGATCATTTCTTTCGGTAACCGGCAGGGCGTCAATATCGGCACGAAGTGCAACTACTTTTCCCGGCTTGTTACCTTCGAGTATTCCTACCACTCCTGTTTTTGCTACTCCGGTCTCCACTTTCATTCCCAAAGACCTTAGATGCTCGGCAATCTTTTCGGCAGTGCGGAATTCCCTGTTGGATAATTCCGGGTGCTCATGAAAATCTCTTCGCCATTCGATCACTTGTTGCTCAATGTTTTCAGCAGCTGAGCTTATTTCCGGGTCTACCTGTTGTGCAGCAGCAGAAATGCCAAAAAAGCACAACAGAGGGAGCATTAACTTCTTCATATTTAGGATTTAGGTTAAAGGCTTTTCAGCCGGTACTATTATTCTCCTAAATATATTTAAAAAATCAGGCTTATCATAAAAAGCTCCTCCTTTGTTTAAAAAGAACCTTTTAGGCGGTTTTGTTTTAGGTGCTTTTTGGTTAATTTCACCCCTTTAAAAGTCGAGAAATATTGGAATCTTATTTAGCCGAATTAAATGATGCGCAGCGGGCGCCCGTCCTCCAAAAAGAAGGGCCAATGATAGTGATTGCCGGCGCAGGATCTGGAAAAACGCGGGTGCTCACCTATAGAATTGCCTATTTGATGAGCCAGGGAGTGGATCCTTTTAATATTCTTTCCCTCACCTTTACGAACAAGGCTGCCCGGGAAATGAAGACAAGGATCGCGCAGATAGTTGGAAATAGTGAGGCCAAGAACCTGTGGATGGGTACTTTTCACTCCATATTCGCTAAAATGCTTCGGTTTGAGGCTGATAAATTGGGCTATCCTTCCAATTTCACTATATACGACACCCAGGATTCCCAACGGCTAATTTCTGCTATCATTAAAGAAATGGGGCTGGATAAAGATGTTTATAAATATAAACAAGTCTATTCCCGTATCTCTTCTTACAAGAATAGTCTTATAACTGTAAAGGCATATTTTCAAAATCCTGAATTGCAGGAGGCCGATGCCATGTCAAAGAAACCTCGCATGGGAGAGATCTATCAGAATTATGTAGATCGTTGCTTCAAGGCTGGGGCCATGGATTTTGATGACCTGCTGCTGAAGACCAACGAACTGCTGAATCGTTTTCCGGATGTTCTTCAGAAATATCAGAATCGATTCCGTTACATTCTTGTAGATGAGTACCAGGATACCAACCATTCTCAATACCTGATCGTTAAAGCTCTTTCAGATAAATTTCAGAATATATGCGTAGTGGGAGATGATGCCCAAAGTATCTATGCCTTCCGCGGAGCAAACATCAACAATATACTCAACTTTCAGAAAGATTATGACGGGGTCCAGATGTACCGACTTGAGCAGAATTACCGCTCTACCAAAAATATTGTAGAGGCTGCAAACTCGATTATTGAGAAGAATAAAACGCGACTGGAAAAGGTGGTTTGGACTGCCAATGACGAAGGGCCAAAAATCGTAGTCAACCGCCTGCTTACTGATGGGGAAGAAGGAAGGTTCGTGGCAGGATCCATTTTTGAGAACAAGATGGAGAAGCAACTGAAAAATGGCGATTTTGCGATCCTTTATCGTACCAATGCCCAAAGCCGGGCAATGGAAGATGCCCTGCGGAAAAAGGATATTCCGTATCGCATTTATGGTGGCTTATCATTTTACCAGCGTAAGGAGATCAAGGATGTGTTGTCTTACCTGAGATTGCTTATCAATCCGAAGGATGAAGAGGCTTTAAAGCGGGTGATCAATTATCCGGCTCGCGGAATTGGTCAAACTACAATTGACCGTCTTACCATTGCAGCAAACCATTATAAAAGATCAATTTTTGAGATCATTGAGAACCTCGATAAGATCGACCTGAAGATCAACCGGGGAACCAAAGGAAAGCTGGAGAATTTTATCAATATGATCAAAAGCTTCCAGATCCTGAACCAGTCTGCAGATGCTTTTGTGGTGGCAGAAACGGTAGCCAAAAAGACCGGACTTCTTCAGGAGCTTAAAAAAGACGGAACTCCAGAAGGAATTGCGAGGATAGAAAATATCGAGGAATTGCTTAACGGGATCCGCGATTTTGTGGAAGGACAAAAAGAACTGGCAGATGCCACAGGTTCTTTGACAGAATTTCTCGAAGACGTAGCCCTGGCTACCGACATGGATAAGGATTCCGGAGATGAAGACCGCGTTGCGCTTATGACCATTCACCTCGCGAAAGGGCTTGAATTTCCATATGTATACATCGTGGGAATGGAGGAGGATCTTTTTCCTTCAGCCATGAGTATGAATACCCGTTCTGAACTGGAAGAAGAGCGCCGACTTTTTTATGTGGCACTTACCAGGGCAGAAAAACAGGCTTATCTCACCTATACCCAATCCCGTTACCGTTGGGGAAAACTTGTAGATGCGGAGCCCAGTAGATTTATCGAAGAGATCGAGGACAAGTACCTTGATTATATGATTCCGCAGGATGATTATAAATACAAACCTCTAATAGATACCGACATTTTCGGAGAGGTAGATAAAAGTAAATTCCGACAGTCAAAACCAGTAAATGGAACGCCGCCACCATCTCACAAACCTACAGATGAACAGTTGCGCAAACTTCGGAAGTTAAAACCGGCTACTGCTCCACCTACTTCCGCAGCAAGCGAACCAGGGGTGAAACTTGAAGCGGGGAATGAAGTTGAGCATATGCGCTTTGGAAAAGGAAAAGTGCTACAGATCGAAGGTGTGGGACAGGATAAAAAAGCGGAAATTGATTTCGAGAACGGAGGGATCAAAAAGCTGTTGCTTCGCTTTGCCAAACTGAAGTTACTTTCCTGATAGTTTAACAGTTAAGTTTCTGTTATTCTTTAGGTAAGCTCTCCTGTTGTCTTTAATTTTAAAGGAAAAATGATACGGGAAGGAACCAACGTAAAATGGAAATGGGGGAAAGGTACTGCAACAGGTACTGTAAAAGACACTTTTGACAGAGAAATCACCACGACTATAAAAGGTACCAAAGTGACCCGGAAAGGTAAACCGGGCAACAAGGCTCTTTTCATTCAACAGGAAAACGGTGCCGAAGTACTCAAGCTGGAAAGTGAAGTCGAGAGGATCGACTGAGGAACCCCCACATTTTAAGGACCGTTGAATTTTTGTAACTTTCATTCTAATCTAATCAAAAAGAGACATGGCAGAACTCATCAGGATCTATGAAGAAAACCCGAGCCCAAAACTTATTAAAAAAGTAGTTGATGCTCTTCGAGATGGAGCATTGATAATTTATCCTACAGACACCGTTTACGGTCTGGGATGTGATATAACCAATACCGCTGCCCTGGAGAAGATTGCCCAGGTACGGGGCGTAAAACTTGAAAAAGCAAACTTTTCTTTTATCTGTGAAGACCTTAGTAATCTATCTGATTATGTAAGGCAAATTGATACTCCAACTTTTAAGATCTTAAAAAGATGCCTTCCCGGGCCTTATACTTTTGTGTTACCGGGAAATAATAACCTGCCCAACGTCTTTAAAAAGAAAAAAACGGTAGGGATTAGAGTGCCCGATAATAATATTTGCCGTGCGCTGGTTGCCGGTTTGGGAAATCCTATTGTCTCCACTTCTATCAGGGATGACGACGAGGTACTTGAGTATACAACAGACCCTGAGCTCATTCTGGAAAAGTGGGATCACATCGTGGACATTGTGATCGACGGTGGTTATGGCGACAATATTCCTTCGACAGTTATTGACCTGACTTCTTCAGAACCCGAAGTGATCAGGGAAGGCAAAGGAACGGTGGATATTCTATAAGATCTGGGCCAGAGAACTTAGAAAATGATCGTGTACCTCTTCCGCTGAAAGTATTTTTCCTTTCTTTTGGGCAGAAGCAGCCAGATCATGACCTGCCATAGTGGCCTGCATACGCTGTTTCGGAGTCCCGTGATGTAATTCGAAATCAAACGAACAATCCCCGGCCTGGAAGAACAGTTTCAAAAATTCTGTGGTCCTTTTCCAGTTCAGGGTAGCACCACGCTTGTGTGTCATGTAATAGGCTGAAAAGAAATCGGCTTCCAATTCTATTTGCCGGGTTTCCTCAGCGGGAGTTTCAAAACTTCCTGCAGGATACCAGGAATTATAATTTTCTATCTGTATCTGGTGGATCCATTCGTGGGTGAGGATGCCGGTCCAGGCAATAGTGGGTTCAATGCCGGCTTCCACAAACATTTGGATAAGACCGTCACCTATAACGATCAATCCTCCCGGCGCAGAATAACCTTCACTGGAGAAGATTGGAGATTCTGGTAGCACCGGAGACTGCTGGTTTAATAATAGCATTTCATCAGCAATACGATACAGGTCCTCCAGGGATACGTCATCAAAGATCATTCTTGACAGGAGCTTCACAATTTCTTCCCTGTCATTTAAAGTCTCATTGTGTTGCCCCCGGACCTCTACTTCACCCTCCATGTCCCAGAATCGCGCAAGATCCTTTGAAATACGATTTACCAGGGAGGAGTACTCCCCATCAGGGCCAAAATATTGATCTCCGTCGAGATCCAACCGTGAAGCATAATGATTCAGGGAGAGGTACCTGGTGAAGTTATCGGTAGCTATAGGATCAGATGCCAATTGAGTGAAATGCTTCCATTGTACCTCTGAAAATGCGGTTGCGCCACATTCCGGAGAAGGTGTTTCGGGATAGACCAGCTCCTTAAGATTTTCATTAAAGAGAAAATCACTTTGAACACAATCTTTATTTGTTTCAGAAGTTCTGCCGGGGTTCGAAAAAGTAGCAGTAAAATTCAAATGTCCCAATTGGGCAGGTCCCTCCTGGATTACTTCAGGCTGGCAGGAGAAAAGTAAAAGAACAGAGATGCAGGTAACCGTAGGTTTATTGGAAAAGAATAAGGCCATAACAGGAAATATTAAGTTCAACTTGGGGATGCGCTAAAAGTATCTAAAACCTGTTTTTTGAAACCCTAAAATTTTGATAATTAACATGTTAAATAAAAAAAGACCCGGCTATTGCCGGGTCTTAATCTTATAAAAGGAAAATCAGCTTATTTTGCAGTTTTCATTCCTTCTTCGATCAGGTTGTAGAACTGATCAAGTTTAGGAAGGATCACGATACGTGTTCTTCTGTTCTTAGCTCTTCCTTCAGCAGTTTCGTTTGTTGCAACCGGCACATAGTAGCTTCTTCCGGCAGCAGTCATTCTTTGTGGCTGTACTCCAAAATCTTCCTGAAGTACACGAACTACAGAAGTTGCTCTTTTTACAGAAAGATCCCAGTTGTCCTGAAGAACTGCGTTTCTAATCGGCTTGTCATCAGTGTGACCTTCCACCATAAACTCGATGTCTGGACGGTTCTTCACTACTGTAGCAACTTTTCCTAACACTTCTTTAGCACGGTCAGATACATTGTATTTTCCGCTTTCGAAAAGAAGTTTGTCAGAAATAGATACGTAAACAACACCTTTTTCAACGTTGATCTGAATATCTTCATCACTCATGTTTCCAAGCACTCCTTTAAGGCTGGTAACTAAAGCAAGAGTAACAGAGTCTTTCTTATTTATGGCATCCTGCATACGCTGGATCTTCATATCTTTTTCTTTGATGCTTTCCAGGGAACGCTCCAAATTCTCAGCCTCCTTTTTAGAAAGGGTAGCAAGATCTCCCACGTTGTTCAATAAAGCAGAGTTTTGATTGCTCAGCATACCGATTTGTTGGTTCAATCTCTCTTTTTCTTCTAAACAAGAGTTTAGCTTGACCGTTGCTGTGTTCAACTTGTCCTGAGTTTCTTTTTGTTGGGCTTCAAGCTCGGCATATTTCTTCTGTGATACACAAGAAGAAAGTAGGAGGGCACAGGTAGCCGATAAAAGCATGATTTTCTTCATAATTGTCAATTGTTGTTTTTAATTGTTAAACGTTTCAAAAATACAAAAAGTTGGGTCCCTGTAAAATTATAATGGTACTTTAATTAAAGATTTTACAGATCGCCAAACCTTCTTGCTCTTTCCAAGAAATATGCCAAAACAACGGAGGTTTTTGAATAATATTTTCTCCCCTTTGAAAGGTTTTTTCTTTTTCTTAAAAAAAGTTTAAAATGAGTATAAAAACTGAAGTGAGCCTGGAGGATGGCCAGTAAATGTCGGGGCTTTAGCTCCACCAAAAATTTCAGTCCTGCGAGGGCATCCAGAACGAGACGGGAAAAAATGAGGAAAAAAACACTTCCATTAGGAGCATTTTTGAGAAGTGCGTAGAGACTATTCCTAAAATTATAGAAAGTTTTCTTCGGATTCATACTATTTAAGGTGCCACCGCCGAGGTGAAAAACACTTGAATCTCCCACTGCTTTGACCTTTTTACCCAGGTTAAAAAGTCTCCAGCACAGGTCAATTTCTTCTTGGTGGGCAAAAAAGTCTTCATCAAACTGACCGGCCCGGTAAAAGTCTTCTCTTCGGATAGCCATACAGGCACCGCTCGCCCAAAAGATATCTATTGTGTCGTTATATTGCCCTTCGTCCTTTTCCAGGGTGTCAAAAATACGTCCCCGGCAATAGGGATAACCAAACCTGTCTATAAAACCACCTGCAGCACCGGCATATTCAAAAAAGTCTTTTTTACGGTAGTCTAAGATCTTTGGCTGTGCAGCTGCCGTTTCGGGTGAAGTGTCAAAAACCTGTTTTAAAGGAGGGATCCAACCCGGAGTGACCTCCACGTCGCTATTGAGTAAAATAAAGATATCTTCCTTCAGGTGCTGTAACGCATCATTATATCCTTTAGCAAATCCGCCGTTGACTTCATTGTGGATAATCTCCACTTCAGGAAAGTATTTGTGCAAATATTCTACAGAATCATCGGTAGAAGCATTGTCGGCCACGTAGATCTTAGCTTCGGGGGAATGCTTAACCACAGAAGGAAGGAATTGCTCCAGGAGATGTCTTCCGTTCCAGTTGAGTATTACTACAGCGATTTTCACAGCTGCAAATTAACATAAAATAATGTTCCGGAAAGTAGGCAGGCTCAAAACCTTAATTCCAGTCGGGGAGGTGGGGCAAAAAATGATATTTTTCCTGCTCATAATCCAGTTGGCAGTAGAAATGCTGCAGCCCGTTGGTGACCATCAAAAAAGTGGCTTTTAGAGTGAGGTTGTAGCGGGCTATCTGGTCAAAGGTATCCTGAGTAATAGGGACAGAGGCTGCTTTGCATTCGACAACCAGGTGAATGGAGCCATCGGGATTGTAAGCCAGAATATCATACCGCTTTACCAGGTCATGGATTTTCAGTTGTTTCTCGACATTAAGCAGACTTTTCGGGAAATTCTTTTCATGCAACAGGAACTGGACCGTGTTTTGCCGTACCCATTCTTCGGGAGTGAGCACCACAAACTTTTTCCGCAGTTCGTCAAAAACGGCTATTTTATTTTCGCTATTTTTGAACCGGAACGTGTAATCGGGAAAGTTCAGTTTTTGCATGCGCCAAAAATAGGATTTTTCAGCAGAATTCTTCCGCAGTGAGACTCCTCAAAAATCAGAATGAATGGACGAAGTTAAAAGTATAGTTACCGCCATCAAAAAAGGGGATATTAAACCTATCTACTTTTTAATGGGTGAGGAACCATATTTTATAGATAAAATAGCCGATTTTATTGAAGATAACGTGTTGAGGGAAGACGAAAAGGGCTTCAATCAGATGGTGTTATATGGCCGCGATGTAACTGTTGATGATATTGTGGGAAATGCGA
Organism: Salinimicrobium soli; assembly: GCF_048323655.1. Classification (NCBI taxonomy): domain Bacteria; kingdom Pseudomonadati; phylum Bacteroidota; class Flavobacteriia; order Flavobacteriales; family Flavobacteriaceae; genus Salinimicrobium; species Salinimicrobium soli. The sequence continues at coordinate 261,078 of NZ_JBLUWW010000003.1, forward strand.
AACGCTATCCCATGATGGCAGAGCGGCAGGTCATTATTGTAAAAGAGGCCCAGGACCTTTCAAGAACCATTGAGCAATTGGTGAATTATGCTGAAAATCCACAACCTTCTACCGTACTTGTGATCTGTTACAAGTATAAAAAGCTCGATAAGCGGAAAAAACTTCATAAGGCAATCAGCAAGAATGGTGTTCTATATGAGAATAAAAGGCTCTATGAAAATCAGGTGGCAGATTGGATCCGTAAAGAACTGCAAGGCCGGCACTACCAGATAGCGCCTAAGGCGGCTCAAATGCTGGTAGAGTTTTTGGGAACCGACCTGAGCAAGATCGATAATGAACTTCAGAAATTACAACTGGTCTGCCGCGAGGGAACTAATATTACACCAGAGATCATCGAAGAAAATATTGGGATAAGTAAGGATTTCAATAATTTTGAACTTCGGAAGGCGATTGGGATGAGAGATGAGGTCAAAGCGCACCAGATCGTTAATTATTTTTCTCAGAACCCGAAAGATAACCCAATGGTAATGACGGTTTCCCTGCTCTTTAGCTTCTTTTCGCAACTGCTGCAGTATCATGGGCTCAATGATAAGTCTAAAAGTAATGTGGCAAAGGCGCTTAAAGTGAATCCTTATTTTGTAAGTGATTATTCAATTGCAGCCGGAAATTATCCCATGAAAAAAGTGAGTCAGATCGTTTCTTATTTGAGAGAGGCAGATGTACAAAGCAAGGGAGTGGGAGCAGCAAACGTTCCCCAGGGAGATCTATTAAAAGAATTGTTGGTCAAGGTAATGCGATAAGTATGACAAATTTAACATCCTGGATCAGTGCAGCCAGATTAAGAACCCTTCCGTTGTCCATTTCCGGGATATTAGTGGGGAGTTCTATTGCAGTGGCGCAAGGCTCTTTCAATGCCGTAATTTTTTCACTGGCACTGGCCACCACTTTAGGTTTGCAGATTCTTTCCAATTTCGCCAATGACTACGGCGATTTTGTGAAAGGAACCGATAATGAGGATCGGGTTGGACCTGAGCGGGCTCTTCAGAGTGGATTGATCACCAAAGAGGAGATGTTTTGGGGAATGGTAGGGACCGCAGTGGTGACCTTTTTCTTCGCACTGGCTCTTATTTTTATTGCCTTTGGTGTAAACAGCCTCTATACATTACTGTTTCTGGTCTTAGGTATAGCGGCTATTGCTGCGGCAGTGAAATACACGGTTGGAGAATCGGCTTATGGGTATAAAGGGCTGGGAGACCTGTTCGTTTTTCTCTTTTTTGGAATAGTAGGAGTCTATGGTTGTTATTTTCTTTATTCTTTAAAATGGGATTGGACAGTTCTCTTACCATCTTTCACTATTGGTTTATTAAGTGCCGGAGTCCTCAATCTTAATAATATGAGAGACCGTATTTCTGATGCCAAAGCCGGGAAGAATACTTTGGTGGTAAAAATGGGGGCAGAGAGAGCAAGGAAATATCACTATTTTTTGATCCTTACTGCGTTTACGACCCTTATTTTGTACACCGCTTTAACCTTCACCGGGATTGAAGATCTCATTTATTTAGTGGCTTTTGTTCCCCTTTTACAACATTTGCAAAGGGTAATGGAGAATAAAGATCCTGAGCAACTCGATCCGGAATTAAAGAAACTGGCTCTTAGCACCTTCCTGTTGGCACTTCTTTTTGGGCTTGGACAGATATTATAAAGCTTCCATTTTCAATTTTAACAGATCTGGAACTTTTTTGTAATTTGTGATTAAAAGAACCTCATCATGAAAATAACCCATTACGCGCACAGTACTTTCGGAATTGAAGTCAAAGGCAAACATCTTTTGGTCGACCCTTTTATCACCGGAAACGAAAAGGTGAAGGACAAATTCGATATTAACGAGCTAAAGGCAGATTACATTTTGTTGACCCATGCCCACCAGGATCATACCCTGGATGCCGAGGCTATTGCAAAAAGGACCGGTGCAGTGATCGTCAGTAATTTTGAGATCACTTCTCATTATGAAAAGAAAGGGATCGAAGTACATCCTATGAATCATGGAGGAAACTGGAGTTTTGAATTCGGAAATTTAAAATATGTCAATGCTATTCACACCAGTTCTTTTCCTGATGGTAGCTACGGCGGCCAACCGGGCGGATTTGTAATTGAAGGAGAACATAAGAATATCTATATCGCCGGCGATACTGCGCTCACAATGGATATGAAGTTGATCCCGATGCAAACCAAGCTGGATCTCGCTATATTACCAATTGGTGATAACTTCACTATGGGCGTTGAAGATGCGATCGTAGCAAGTGATTTCGTTGAGTGTGATAAAATCCTGGGATGTCACTATGATACCTTTGGCTATATTGAAATAGACCACGAAGAGGCAAAAAGAAAATTCTACGAAAAAGGCAAAGATCTAATGCTGCTGGAACCCGGAGAAAGTATAGAGCTTTAAATTTTTCAATTTTCTGAAGATTTCACTACATGATCAACGCCTCCTACAAAAAATACATTCTCAATTTTAAAAGACCGAGCGGGACTTCCCGCGGAATACTAACTACCAAAGAAACCTGGTTTCTTTTGTTGGAAGAAAATGGGAGACAAGGTATTGGAGAATGCGGTATTTTGCGCAGCCTGAGCTATGATGACCGTCCCGGTTATGAAGAGCAGCTGAAGTGGACCTGTGATAATATTCATCTGGGTCCGGAGAAACTTTGGGAGGAGCTAAAGGAATTTCCAAGTATTCAGTTTGGAGTGGAAATGGCATTCCGCTCTTTAAAAGCAGAATCTCCATTTCTGTTGTTTCCTTCAGATTTCACTGAAGGTTCCGAAGCTATTCCTATCAATGGTCTTGTCTGGATGGGCGAAGAAGCATTTATGAAAGAGCAGATCGTTCAGAAAATAGACCAGGGTTTTGATTGTATAAAGCTGAAGATTGGTGCGATAGATTTTGAGAAGGAAATGGGGCTCCTGAAGTTCATCAGAAAAGAATTTTCTGCGGAAGATATTGAGATCAGGGTAGACGCCAACGGAGGATTCACACCGGCTGAAGCTTTGGAAAAACTGAAGGGCCTTAGTGACCTTCAACTTCATTCAATTGAACAACCGGTAAGACAGGGCCAGTTTGAAGTCATGGCAGATCTCTGCCAAAGATCACCGCTTCCCATTGCTCTGGATGAAGAACTAATCGGCGTGACTGATGTAACAAAGAAGAAGGAACTGCTACAAACAATAAAGCCACAATATCTCATTTTTAAGCCCAGTCTTATTGGTGGGTTTCGTGGAACAGAAGAATGGAAATTGCTCGCAGAAGAGCAGGGAACAGGGTGGTGGATCACCAGTGCACTGGAAAGCAACGTGGGACTTAATGCCATTGCGCAATACACATATACTTTGCACAACCCAATGTCGCAGGGACTTGGAACAGGTGGTTTATATACCAATAATTTTGACAGCCCTTTAGAGGTGAAAAAAGGCCAACTGTGGTATGAACCTCACAAAGAATGGACATTTAACCTATAGAATCTATGTTTATAGAACAGGCTTATAAAGTAAAACATGAATGGTGGCGTTATGCCATAGGAATTTTGATCGTTTTTGTAGCGGCGATCATTGGGCAGATCCCGTTCACAGCTGCTGTTCTTTTAAAGGGAGGGTTTGAAATTCTCAATATGACCGAATCAGAAATGCTACGCGTTCTGGATTCTAACCTCAGCCTTTTCTTATTGCTGTTGTCCTTCGCCGTCGCTTTGGTGGGGATGTTCCTGGTGATTCGTTTGTTACACAGGCAAACCATCAGGGAAGCTACTACCTCCCGAAAAAAGGTAGATTGGAAACGAATTTTTTTCGGCTTTGGTCTCGTCGCCATTTTTACGATCGTTGGAACAATTATAGATTACAACCTAAGGCCTGAAGATTTTCTATGGAACTTCCGTTTAGGACCATTTTTGGGACTCGCTGTGATAGCTATACTAATGGTGCCCCTTCAAACCAGTTTAGAGGAATATGTCTTCCGCGGGTATTTGATGCAAGGCCTGGGAGTGCTTTCCGGAAATCGCTGGTTTCCTTTGCTCACCACTTCTGTGATCTTCGGAAGTCTTCACCTGTGGAATCCCGAGGTTGATAAACTGGGATATATTATCATGGTGTATTATATTGGAACCGGGCTTTTACTGGGGATCATGACGCTGATGGATGAAGGAATGGAACTGGCATTGGGATTTCATGCCGGTAATAACCTGGTGGGGGCGATGCTCGTCACTGCCGATTGGACAGCCTTTCAAACCAATTCCATTTTAAAGGATGTATCCGATCCTACAGGAGGGGGAATGGAACTGGTAGCTCCTATTCTGATAGTATACCCGATCTTTCTCTTTATCATGGCCAGGACCTATCGCTGGAAAGACTGGAAGCACAAGCTTTTTGGGAAAGTCACCCCTCCCGAATCCTTAAAGTTTTCTGAAGAAATTTAGTTTCCAGCTTCAAATTGGTAACTTTAGGTTTTAGCGAGTTAAACTTTAACTAATGTTATGCAAAATGTTTTCCGCTTACCTGAAACTCATCCTGAATTCAGACTGAACAAGCTTTACTATTCTAATGAAGAACTGGCGGCGGTAGCCTATAGTTTAATAAAAGAAGGTGAGCCGTACGAAGGGCATGCCGGTAATTTTTTGCTCGATTGGCTGAATGATAAAGATTACGTTGAAGTTCGCACTTCAGGTTCTACGGGCACTCCTAAAAATATCAGGATCAAAAAGCAGTTCATGATCAATAGCGCGAAAGCGACCGGCAAATTTTTTGATCTTCCTGCTCACACCACTGCTTTACACTGCCTCCCGGCGAATTACATTGCGGGTAAAATGATGCTGGTACGGGCTATGGTCCTTGGCTGGCACCTTGACCTTGTTCTGCCAAAAGCAAATCCGCTGGACCAGGTTTTCAAGATCTACGATTTCTGTGCGATGACTCCTTTTCAACTGGACAATTCCCTTAGCCGATTACACTTAATAAGAAAACTGATCGTAGGCGGTGGTGCTGTTTCATCGAATTTGAGTGACCTCGTACAGGGAATTAGTACCGAGGTATACGAGACCTACGGAATGACAGAAACGGTCTCACATATAGCTGCAAGGCGTATCAATCCCAAAAAAAAGGAGCAGGATCCAATCCCTTTTACAGTACTTCCGAATGTGACGGTTTCGACAGATGATCGGAATTGCCTCGTTATCACAGCACCACAACTTTCAGAAGAGACTTTGGTAACCAATGATGTGGTTGAGCTGTTAAACGACAGATCATTTATTTGGAAGGGAAGACACGATAATGTCATCAACTCCGGAGGGGTAAAACTGCACCCGGAAGAGATCGAAGCCAAACTGGCTCCAATAATCGCCCACCGCTTTTTTGTCACTTCACTCCCTGACCCGGCTTTGGGTGAGAAATTGGTGCTTATGGTGGAAAGTGACTTTTCGGAAACCGCTCTTAATACTCTTGAAAAGGAAATAAGAGATTGTCGCAAACTGGGCAAGTATGAAATTCCGAAAAAGATCTATTTCGTTGAAAAATTCGAGGAAACCCCGAACGGAAAGATCCACCGGGTGAATACCTTGAAAAGTAGGATGGCCTGATCAATTCCCGGAGTCATCTTACCTCTAGGATTCCATTTTTAGATAGTAATCCACTGAATGTTTTCCGGAGCCATAGAACAGGAAGAAAACAGTGATGATCAGCACTACCAGTGCCAGGATAAAGTTTCCCCAGACCATAGGACCAGTAAAGTTAATGATGATGGCACCCAGTAAAATGGGGATTTGAGCTATAAGGGCCCATCGGGTGAGCAACCCAAAAGCAATCAAAGCTCCTCCTACTAAATGCGCCGGCGCTATGTAATGTATAGCGAGCATTACCCCTCCAAAACCTTTTAAAGGACCAATTAGTTCAGTTAACATGTGGGTCTGGGAAATGAACTGTATTCCTTTGATGAAAAAGAATACCCCCAGCGCCACACGTAAAATGTCGAGTGGATAGTACGTATGGGCATTCGCCCATTTGTTGAGAGATTTTATTGTCAGCATAACCGTATGTTTTTCAGTATTAAGTTACTGAAAATAAGGTATATGCGGAAAAAATATGAGCTGAAATTTCCTTTTTTAAGACTACAGGAGTTAATTTTTTAATACAGGTTGTTGATGTGTACCGTGTCAACATAGAATTTCAGGTCATTCACTTTTACCTCTCCGGCATCTTTGAATTTTTCTTTTAATTGTTGCCATTCAGGAGTTGGGAACAGGCGAACTTCCTTATTCTTTATGCATACATCCACCGGCATTTTAAAATCGGGAACATCGGCTTTCCACCTGTAAAATAGTTTCTCGCCATCTGTCTTCAGCTGTAACTGCGGAATGTTAGTATGCCTTAAATATTGATCGAAGACAGGTTTAAGATCTATCGGAGTAGCTGCATCAAAAAAGGCTTCTGTCTGTTCTGTTTGTATCGTCTGGTGACGGAAATGTTGAGTATAATCCTTCAACGTTTTCCACCACAGGCTGTCATTGTCGTAAATACTTCTGATGGTATTCAATAAATTCGCCCCTTTGGGGTACATATCTCCTGACCCTTCTTTATTGACACCATAAGGTCCGATCATTGGAATGTCATTCATGATATTTTGCTGAAGACCTCGCAGGTATTCAAGAGCTTCCTCTTTTCCCCAGCGGCATTCAATGTAAACAGCTTCAGAATAGGTAGTGAAACCTTCATGCAGCCACATATCGGCAATATCAGCGGCGGTAAGGCTGTTGCCATACCATTCATGGCCAGATTCATGGATGATGATGAAATCCCATTTTAATCCGATTCCGGTGCCGCTCAGGTCGGTTCCCCGATAGCCCATTTTATAGCCATTTCCATAAGCCACGGCACTTTGGTGTTCCATTCCCAGGTACGGAGTTTCTATTAGTTTAAATCCGTCTTCCTCGAAAGGATAAGGCCCAAGCTTTTCGTAGAAACAAGCCATCATATCTTTGACCTCTGCAAATTGTTCTTTTGCTTTTTCAAGGTTGTATGGCAGCACATAATAATCGAGGTCCAGATCTTGGTATTTATCGCTGAAGTGCACATAATTCCCAATATTCAGCATTACGTTGTAATTGTTGATGGGACTGTTCACCTTCCAGTTCCACTGGGTGTAGCCATTTCCAAGGTCTTTTTTTGCAAGGAATCTCCCATTGGAAACATTCATCAAATCATTCGGAACAGCCGCCTCAATAAGAACTTCTTCAGGTTCGTCGCTTTGGTGATCTTTATTCGGATACCACAAACTGGCTCCCGTTCCCTGTACCGCAATTCCTATCCATGGATTTCCCTCTTTATCTTGGGTAAACACGAAACCTCCATCCCAGGGTGCATTCCTGGCTATCACAGGGTAACCCGAATAATAGAATTGTAGAGAATCGATTTTTTGGTCGCGAACGGAAGGATCCATATCAATAAAGACCGCGTTGTACCTCCTCGTATAATTTAATTTTTGACCCCGGTACAGAATAGAATCTACTGCCATGTTGGCAAAGAGGTCGATCTGCATTACCGGAAGATCCTCCTCAGCTTTAAATGTAATGGTATTGCTTCCGGAGATATATTTTTCTGCGGGATCTACCTTCACGTTCAGGTGATATTTAAGCACATCAAAATTGCGTTCGGGTCGCAGGGAACCCCTCAGGGTATCTGCTTCTGTATAAGTTTTCTTGTGGCTTAATACCTGCCCTTTTATGGGTGAAATAGTTATAAAAGCGAAAAAAATAAAGAGGGTGAAAAATCGCATTTTTGAGGCTGTAGGATTTTGCATTCCGAGTAATAATTATTTCAATTCAATTTTTCAAAAAGCCTTTTTTAGGTCTGAATAACGCCCAGGTTAAAATCTTTTTCAATAGGAGCGTGGTTAGCGGCTTCGATTCCGGTGGAGATCCATTTCCTTGTGTCCAGCGGATCTATAACAGCATCGGTCCATAAATGGGCTGCGGAATAATACGCAGAAGTTTGTTTGTCATAGCGGGCCTTGATCTGATCGAAGACTTCTTTTTCCTTTTCAGCATCTACCTTTTGGCCTTTTTTCTCCATTGAAGCCGTTTCGATCTGCGCCAGTACTTTTGCGGCCTGGGTTCCTCCCATTACAGCAAGTTCGGCACTTGGCCAGGCGAAAATGAGACGTGGATCATAGGCTTTTCCGCACATGGCATAATTCCCGGCTCCGTAGGAGTTCCCGATGATAACGGTGAATTTTGGTACAACAGAATTACTTACCGCATTTACCATTTTTGCCCCGTCTTTGATGATTCCGCCGTGTTCGCTCTTACTTCCCACCATGAACCCGGTAACATCCTGCAGAAAGACAAGGGGTATTTTCTTCTGATTGCAGTTCGCTATAAAACGGGTGGCCTTGTCAGCTGAATCTGAGTAGATCACTCCGCCAAACTGCATCTCTTTCTTTTTGGTCTTAACGATCTTTCGTTGATTTGCTACAATTCCCACAGCCCAACCATCAATGCGGGCATAACCTGTAATAATGGTCTTTCCGTAGCCTTCCTTGTATTCCTGGAATTCAGAATTGTCAACCAACCTGGCTATGATCTCTTGCATGTCGTACTGCTCATTGCGCTGCTTCGGAAGGATTCCGTAGATATCCTGCGGATCTTTGGCCGGTTTCTTAGGATCTTTTCTGTTGAAACCTGCCTTGTCATAATCTCCGATCTTATCTATCAATCCGCGGATGGTATCCAGAGCATCTTTGTCATCTTTAGCTTTATAATCCGTTACCCCCGAAATCTCGCTGTGAGTGGTCGCCCCGCCAAGAGTTTCATTATCGATGGATTCGCCTATGGCAGCTTTTACAAGGTAACTTCCGGCGAGGAAAATACTTCCGGTTTTATCCACGATAAGAGCTTCATCACTCATTATTGGTAGGTATGCACCTCCCGCAACACAACTTCCCATAACGGCAGAGATCTGGGTGATCCCCATACTGCTCATGACGGCGTTATTTCTAAAGATCCTTCCGAAGTGTTCTTTATCCGGAAATATCTCATCCTGCATGGGCAGATAAACTCCGGCCGAATCTACCAGGTAGATAATCGGTAATCTATTTTCCATGGCGATCTCCTGCGCCCTCAGGTTCTTTTTGGCGGTAATAGGAAACCAGGCTCCGGCCTTTACCGTAGCGTCATTGGCTACCACGATACACTGTTTACCTGAAACCTTTCCTATTTTGACCACAACACCTCCGCTAGGGCAACCGCCGTGTTCTTTATACATTCCATCGCCGGCAAAGGCTCCAATCTCTATAGCATTTTCAGGACTGTCCAGCAGGTAATCAATTCGCTCCCTGGCAGTCATTTTTCCTTTCTTGTGTTGCTTTTCGATCCGTTTTTCGCCGCCCCCCAACTTTACTGCCTTCAGCCTTTCTTTAAGGTCTGAAACCAGTAACTTGTTGTAATCCTCATTTTTATTGAATTCAATATCCATTCTGTAGTCTAATATCTTTGGTTAGGTTTTTCTTTCTTCTGAAAAGATCCCGGTTAGCAGGATTTTCGAGGTGGTTGCTAAAATACAAAAACCCACGAACTATCTTTATTTTCAGAAAAACTTAAAAATGCGATATTTATCATAAAGGCCGTTTCATTATATGTGTATTTTAGCCGCCGAATTAGTGACAACAGCTTCAAAGTATTTTCTGTAACTTACATGGTAAACCAAATTAACGACCGAAAAATGGGAATGAACAAAAATGGAATATGTGCCTGGGCTTCTTTTTGTATGCTTTTGGTGGGAATCGCCCTGGTTTTGTTGGGGGTTCTTAAATACAAAGAATATGCGATCGGTTTTTCAACCGTGGGAATAGGCTTCTTTGTGATGTCCTGGGCTTTTAATGCGTTGAAAGGAAGGGTGTAAATCAACATCTTCTTAGCAATACAAAGGGTTGAATTTTTCAACCCTTTTTTTATGCTTTGGAATGTTCTAAATTTAAGGGAATCAAAAACTGAAAAATGAAAGAACTGAAGAAAATTGTGGCTCAACATTTAAAAGGAGGCCATGCCTTTATGCCGGTAGATGACATGCTTGAGAAAATTCCTTTCAATAAGATCGGTATCAGTCCCGTGGGACTGCCTTATTCCTTTTATGAGCTCTTTTCTCATATGCAGTTCGCTCAAAATGATATTCTGGATTACTGCCTCCGGAAAGATTATAAGGAGGCAAAATGGCCGGATGATTATTGGCCCGGCAAGGTAGCCCCGGAAAATGAGCAAGAATGGGAGCAGTTAAAAAAGGCCTTTTTTGAGGACCGTAAAGCGCTGGAAGAATTGTTGACTTCTGAAGATTCCACGCTTATAGATCCTGTTCCTTCCAACCCTCAGCACAGCCTTATGCGTGAAGTTTTGCTCGTAATTGAACACACCGCCTATCACAGCGGACAGCTGTTGATCCTGCTGAGACACCTCGGATTGCATTCTTCTTAAAAATGCCTTTTTTGGAAGATTAAAATTCTGATATTTGCACTACAAATTTTATTGCGTCTCATTTTATATTTAACTGATAATGAGGTGCTCAAAATAATATAAACACATATTATGGCAGACGATAAAAAAGTAATTTTTTCCATGTCCGGTCTTACCAAGACCTATCAGGGAGCTAACACCCCGGTCCTAAAGAATATTTATCTCAGCTTTTTCTACGGAGCCAAGATCGGTATCCTTGGATTGAATGGATCCGGAAAATCCACCTTGTTGCGCATTATTGCGGGGGAAGAGAAGAATTACCAGGGAGATGTTGTTTTTGCGCCGGGATATACAGTTGGATACCTTGAGCAGGAACCAAAATTAGACGAAGACAAGACCGTTCTGGAAGTAGTAAAAGAAGGAGCTGCAGAGACTGTGGCTATTCTGGAAGAGTACAACAAGATCAATGATATGTTTGGTCTTCCCGAAGTTTATGAAGATCCTGATAAGATGCAGAAGCTTATGGACAAGCAAGCTGAACTGCAGGACAAGATCGATGCCAGTAATGCCTGGGAACTGGACACCAAGCTGGAGATCGCAATGGATGCACTCCGCACCCCGGAATCTGACAAAAAAATAAGTGTACTTTCCGGAGGTGAAAGACGCAGGGTGGCTCTTTGTCGTCTCCTATTACAGGAGCCGGATGTATTGCTACTCGATGAGCCAACCAACCACCTCGATGCGGAATCTGTATTGTGGCTGGAGCACCATTTACAACAGTACAAAGGAACTGTGATCGCGGTTACTCACGACCGTTACTTCCTCGATAATGTTGCAGGATGGATCCTGGAATTGGACAGGGGAGAAGGTATTCCATGGAAAGGAAATTATTCCTCCTGGCTTGATCAAAAATCGAAGCGTCTTGCCCAGGAACAAAAGCAGGCCAGTAAACGTCAAAAGACCCTTGAGCGGGAGTTGGAGTGGTCACGTATGGCGCCTAAAGGACGACATGCCAAGCAAAAAGCCCGTTTGAACAACTACGATAAACTGCTTAGCCAGGATCAAAAGAAGATGGACGAACAACTGGAGATCTATATTCCAAATGGTCCACGTCTTGGTACCAATGTGATTGAAGCAAAGGGAGTAAGTAAAGCTTTTGGCGACAAATTGCTTTATGAAGATCTCAACTTTAAGCTGCCTCAAGCTGGAATTGTTGGTATAATTGGTCCTAACGGGGCTGGTAAGACCACTATTTTTAAAATGATCATGGGTGAGGAAAAACCTGATAAAGGAAGCTTTGAGGTGGGTGATACCGCTAAGATCGCTTATGTGGATCAAAGCCACTCTAATATAGATCAGGAAAAAACAATCTGGCAGAACTTCAGTGATGAGCAGGAACTTATCATGATGGGCGGCCGGCAGGTTAATTCAAGGGCTTATTTAAGCCGCTTCAATTTCAGCGGAAGTGAACAGAACAAGAAAGTGAGCATGCTTTCGGGAGGAGAAAGAAACCGACTACACCTGGCCATGACGCTGAAAGAGGAAGGAAACGTTTTACTGCTGGATGAGCCTACCAACGACCTGGATGTGAACACGCTTAGGGCTTTGGAAGAAGGTCTTGAGAACTTTGCAGGTTGTGCGGTGATCATCTCTCACGACCGTTGGTTCATGGACAGGGTTTGTACCCATATCCTTGCCTTTGAAGGAGATTCGCAAGTATATTTCTTTGAAGGAAGTTTCTCGGAATATGAAGAAAACAAGAAGAAACGTTTGGGAGGAGATATCACACCAAAAAGGATCAAATACAAGAAACTGGTTAGATAAGTTTCTCCAAGATTAAATTTTAAAAAGCTGAAGTCTCTGATTTCAGCTTTTTTATTTTAATCCTTTTCAATCCCGGTGTAGTTCTAGCTTCTGTGCCAATCTGTCCAGGATCTCTAGATCTTTTCGATTATCCAGCATATTTTCTGCATCATCTAACAGGCGCCCCGCTTCCCTTTTTAGGCATTCATAATAGTCCTCTTTTGCAGCCTTCTGGCTTTGCAGGTAAAAGAACATGGTTCCTAACTTCCGGACAACAATGATATCTTGTTTACAGTAGGTTCTTATGGATGCCAAAACATTATAAAGCAGGTCCTCAAACGTCACAGTGGTCACCTTAATGTAAACCTTATCATCTTTGGTAATGAAGCTTTCATCATTTTTAAGCATGCGCAGGCGGAAAAGTTCGGTAAGGTAATCTATGGCATTTAGTGCAGTTCCGGGATCATTGATTCCTGGAGACATGGCTTTGGCAATTACTTCAGTGATCTGTTTAAAAGCGAGAACATAATTGTTGGAAACCAGTTCTTCCCTTGAAAAATGAAAATAATTGAGCAGCGTACTTACTTCATCTTCTGTCAATTCTTTCTTTGACCTTATCAGTGGAATCCCTTCGAGCACAAACATTCCCTTGACAGGAATGACTTCAATGAGAGTTTCATTTTCCTTGCAGAAATTCAAGACAGCTTCAGTAGAAAAGTCCTGAAAATATCCGCTTTTTTCAGTGAGATATTCGTGCCAGTTCTCGGTCTCAGGGAAATGAAGTTCTTCCTTTTCTTCATTTTTTAGAAGTTTTTGCATGGTGCTTTCCGCAGAAAGAAAGATCCTGTCAAGGATATGCGTGATCTGTATGCTCTGGGAAATATTGTGGATAAAGTAGATGAAAGAGTAAAAGCAGGCTACGGTGAATAAAATTCCCAAAAGGACCGAAAAACCAGGGATCTGGTATTGGTCTCCTGTGGGTTGAATTGAAAAAAGAATAAAAATGCAGTAAAGGATACTGGAAAGATAAATCCCAAGTATTATCTGGTGTTTTTGATCAGAAATCAGACCCGGCAAAAGCCGTGGTGAATAGTTCGTTGAAGCCTGATTGAGCAACAGCATTACCATTGAAAAGCTGAACACCATCATGGAAATTAATCCGGTGATACAAACACTTAAAATGGTTAAGGCAGTATCACCATTATTGAGAACCAGCACAGGTACATTCTCTATCAAATAATGTGAGATCCCCCGTTCTTCAAGGTACATCATGATGAAGGCGAACAGCAAGCCGCAAAGTGCCAGCAGGGTGGGATAAAAGATGATCTTACTTTTTATCTGCCGGTAATAGGAATCTATTTTGGAAAAAATGACGGTCATTGGGCTGGTTCAGGTGTTCTAAAGTTAGAAAAATCAGAGAAATTTTTACAGGTAAGCAAAAGAAAACCCGCCTAAGCGGGTCTCATAAATTTTATTCAGAATCATTTGGATACCATTCGGTGAGAACAACCTCTATGTCTTCATTTCCCTTATTGACAAGTTCCTTGAATTTCTGCACATCAGATTTCCCGCCTTTTCCGCGGTAATGATATGGGTATACCTTATGCGGTGCAAAAGCAAGAACCCCTTCTGCGGCCTTCTCTACAGTCATTGTATAAGGAAGATTCATGGGAACTAAAGCGACATCGATATTCTCCAGGTTCCTCATCTCCGGAATATCTTCGGTATCACCTGCAATATAGAGTCGTTTTCCGTTCTTTTCGATCACATAACCGTTTCCTCGGCCTTTTACGTGAAAATCTTTAGCTTCCTCGCGAAGGTTATACATAGGAATAGCTTTTATCGAAAATCCGTTTTGGTCGATGGTCTCATCATTGTTCAAAACAAGGAGATTGGTTGTGAGCGAATCTGGAAGTTTTTCCTTTACCGCCTGTGGCGCAATAATAATAGTAGTACCCAGATCAAGTTCTGCAAGAGTTTGTGCATCAGTATGATCCCCGTGTATATCGGTGATCAACACCAGGTCAGGCGGGCCTTGGCCTTCGAAAGCTTTTGCACCTCCCACAGGATCAAGAAATATTGTAGTGTCATCCCAGTTGATCACGGCCGTGGCATGTGAAACAGGAGTTATTTCAGGACCGTCATCTTGGGTGGTTTGCTCCTCCATAACCGGTTCCTCTTCCAGCGCAACTTCTTCTTTTTCCTTGTTTTCAGATTTGCAACTAAAAAGAAGGGTGCTGACAAATAATAAACTCAAAAAATATCTCATAACTCATTCCATTTTGAATAAAACTACTCAAAAAGGCAGTGTTAGCCACGAGTTTAGGAGATTTTTAAGATAATTGAAGTTCCATTTTTATATCGGCCCGGTCGTATGGTAGATCTTTTTCCAGGGGGATTTCTTTAAAGCCAAATTTTTTATAGATGTAAATGGCATTTTCAAGTCGGCGGTTAGAATAAATGATGAGTTTATACCAGTTTTGGCTGCGCGCATATTCCAAAGTATGAGCCATTAGCTTTTGCCCAATCTTCTTTCCCCGAACTTCAGGGGAAACTGCCATTTTGGTAAGTTCGAAAACTCCGTCTTCCATTTTCATAAGGGCAACTGTAGCGACGATCTTCCCCTCGTCCTCTACAAAGAATATATTTCCACCGGGTTCAATAATATACTTTTCCGGATTTCCCAATACCTCTTCGTCGTGAGGCTCTACTACAAAAAAATGCCGAAGCCATTCCAGGTTTAGTTCCTTGAAATCTTCGGCGTATTGGGGCTTAAAAAGACTTATTCTCATACTTTTTTCTCTTCTTTTGCCACGGCCATTGTCCCTCAAGTTCAACTTCCAGAGAGAAACTCAAAAATGTTCGTATCAGCACGATCAGTCCGAGTATCATTACCTGATCCATAGTTGGATCTACAGTAACGGTGGCAATAATATCCCCTGCAACCAGGAACTCCAGACCCAGAAGAATAGCCTTTCCCAGGTCGTGGCGCAGAGTCGAGAAATCGCGGCCTTCGGGATGTTTGGCGAAAAGATACCTGCCCAGGGCTATAAAAGCTCCAATTACTATTGTGGCAATACCGGCCAATTCAATACCTTTTGCGATCTGTTCAATGATCTGGGAGTAACCGTCAATCATACTTCTTGTGTTTTATAAAATCGGTGATCAAATAACTGAGTGCTTTACCTGTTGGGAAACCCGGCGCCTCTATGGCCTCACAGATATGAAGATACAAACAATTCTTTTCACCGGCAGCTTTGCGCAACAACTCCCTGGCTTCTTCCAGCGTGAATCCGGAAGGAGAAACAGCACTACTTGGGAAATTTGCAATGGCATCACAGTCCAGTTCCAAACCAAATGGCTCCCGGTTCACAAAGTGAATGGCTTCTGAAAAAAGTCCGGTCCTGTCATTCAATGGCAGATCTTCGAGTAGTCTGAACGCCAGCTCTTCGGAAGTTTTAAGGTTATCAAAAATGTATTCCGGAGTGTAGTTTTGATGGAGACCATAAACATAATACCTTCCTAAAAAGCCATTTTTGAGGGCATAGCTGAAACCGTTGCCACTGTGCCTATAATCGGTCTTTCTAAGGTCGGTATGTGCATCAATGTTAAGAGCATTCACGGGTTGCTGAAGGGCTTCCGAAGCGCCGGAAAGATTTCCGTAGGCGTTGTTATGACCGCCCCCAATGATGAGCGGAATTTTTCCGGCAGCCACGATCTCCCGCACCGTATCTCTTACCACCTTGTCTATCATTGCCGTGAGATCTCCCAGCTTTTCATGGTAATTTGGATCTGAGGTTTCAATATTGGAGGCTTTGGCAAGGGCTTCCGAAGTATTTATTTCTCCCAGCAGAATAAGTTCCTCCGGATTGAGATAATGATTTTGCTGTACATTCAGGAAAGCGTACAAAAAGCTTCTCCATGCATTCGCTGTTCCCGCTTTTCCGTAATTGGCCCGTACACCTATATCTTCAGGGATCCCAAAAATGACAAATTTTGCACTGCTTTGGGAAAGCTCAGATAGATCGGAAACATATTGAATGTTTTCGCCCAGTTTGGTTTCTCCGGGTCGGGTGGAGATATAGCGATTTCCCCATTCCCTGGTGTACAGCTTTAGTGATATCATGAGACCTCTTTTCCGTTAATGAATACTTTGTCAATATGGTTCGCTCCGAAGGAGTAGGGTAAAAATCCGTAGGAGGGAATTTCAGAAGTGAGAATAAGATTGGCCGCTTTTCCTTTCGTGATGCTGCCGTGGGTGTCACTAATGCCCATAGCATAAGCAGCATTGATGGTCGCTGCGTTGATGGCTTCTTCCGGATTCATTTTCATCTTGATACAGGCCAGGGAAACCACCAGGTTCATATTCCCGCTGGGAGTGCTCCCCGGGTTGTAGTCGGTAGCAAGGGCCAGAGGTAATCCGGCATCAATAAGCTCCCGCGCCGGAGTATACGGAATGCTAAGGAAAAGGGAGCAGGAGGGAAGGGCCACCGGCATAGTTTTGGAGCCTTTGAGACTCTCAATGTCTTCTGGGGTCATCACCTCCAGGTGGTCTACGGAAAGGGCTTCGTGTTCCACCCCGGCTTGAATGCCGCCAATGGAGTTGAACTGGTTCACGTGTATCTTCGGAATTAATCCATGTTCTTTTCCTGCGGAAAGGATCCGGTGGGTATCTTCAACCGTGAAATAGCCTTTTTCGCAAAAGATATCAACGTACTCTGCCAGCTTTTCTTCTGCTATCTTTGGCATCATTTCCTCTGTAAGCAGGTTTAGATAAGCCTCTTTATTATCCTTGAATTCCTTCGGAATGGCATGAGCACCCAGAAAGGTTGCTTTTATGGGAAGATCATAGTTTTCCTTTAATTTTTTGATCACCCTCAGCATTTTCAATTCAGCTTCAGTAGTGAGTCCGTAACCAGATTTGATCTCAATGGCCGTGGTTCCCATATTGATCACTTCCTCCAACCGCTGGGCGGTTTGCCGGTAAAGCTCCTCTTCAGAAGTTTCCTGAAGTTTCTTAGCCGAATTTAGAATACCTCCTCCTTTATTGGCGATCTCCTCATAGGTAAGTCCATTGATGCGGTCTATGAATTCCTGTTCCCTGTTTCCCGCATAGACCAGGTGAGTGTGCGAATCAACCCAACCGGGCATGAGGAATTTTCCGGAAGCATCTACTTCAGTAGTGTCTTCAAAAGCAGGAAGATTTTCCATTTTTCCGAAGTCGGCAATCTTGCCATCTTTTACAAGAAGCCATGCATTTTCTATTACCGGCAGATCTTTCATTTCGCTGCCACTCACCAGGCGGGTTTCCTGGTCCCGTACCTGCAGCAGCTGCTTTATATTCTTGAATAGTAGGTTCATGACGTAAAGATAAAAAAGTGCCATGAAAAAGGGCATCTTCCGGCCAAAAGCTTGTATAGCTGCGTCCGCTGCTTTTCATTATTTCTTTTTACCTTAGTGAAGATTTTCAAAACCCTTAATTTCACCACCTCGATGATAAAAAAAGAACAGGGAATCAACACCCTTTGCACGCACGCCGGAGAACTGGAAGATAAAGAATATAAAGGAGCAGTTTCGCCCCTGTACATGGCTACTTCCTATGCTTTTGAAGATGTGGAGGTAAAGCGCTATCCGCGGTATTTTAATACCCCGAACCAAAAAGCCCTGGCCAAAAAATTGGCAATGCTGGAACACGGCGAAGACGCTTTGATCTTTGGTAGCGGAATGGCTGCCGTGAGCACATCCTTAATGGCTTTTGTACAGAAAGGCGATCATGTGGTTTTTCAAAAGACTTTGTATGGCGGCACCAGTAATCTGATCGTGGAGGAATTCGGAAAGTTTGGAATAGAATACAGCTTTACGGAAGATAATTCTTTGGAAAGTTTTGAAAGGGAAATTCGGGAAAATACGAAGGTTATTTATATAGAAACGCCTTCAAATCCATTACTTACAATAACTGATGTAGAAGGAATAGCCGGGCTTGCAAAGAAAAAGCAACTGGTGAGTATGATAGATAACACCTTTGCTTCGCCGGTCAATCAAAACCCGATCGATCTTGGTATTGACATAGTGATACATTCAGCTACCAAATACATGGGCGGGCACAGTGATATTCTTGCCGGGGCGGTGATCGGTTCTAATGAACATATCAACCAGATTTTTCAAATGGCCAAGAACTTTGGTGGCAGCCTGAGCGATTACACGGTGTGGTTACTGGAGCGCAGTATCAAAACTATGGGGATACGGGTAAAGGCCCAGAATGAGAACGCTCAAAAAGTGGCAGAATTCCTTGAGTCCCAGGAGAGCGTGTCAAAAGTATATTACCCCGGACTGCCTTCGCATCCGGACCATGAGCTGGCAAAAAAACAAATGAAAGGCTTTGGCGGAATGCTCTCCTTCGAATTAAAAGATATGGACTCTTCGACCTTTATGAAGGAGCTGAAGCTTATTAAACCATCTATGAGTCTCGCCGGAGTGGAATCTACTATTCTGTCGCCAACTAAAACCTCTCACGCGCTGCTGACTGCGGAGGAACGTGAAGAGCAGGGAATAAAAGATGGCTTAATGCGCTTTTCTGTTGGAATAGAAGAAGCTGAAGATATAATTGCAGACCTGCAGCAGGCTTTGGAGGAAACGAAAAAGGATATGCTGGATATCAGGATCTAAAGAAAGAAAAATAGTTAGATGAAATTAGACATATTGGCCATTGGGGCCCATCCGGATGATGTGGAACTCAGTTGTTCCGCAACCTTGGCAAAAGAAATTTCAAGAGGTAAAAAAGTAGGGATCCTGGACCTTACCCGGGGAGAGCTCGGTACCCGTGGTACGGCAGAGATCCGGGATCAGGAAGCGCAGGAAGCTGCAAAAATTCTGGGAGTAGCTGTTCGCAAGAATTTGGAATTTAGTGACGGTTTTTTCGTCAACAATGTTGCCCACCAATTAGAGATCATTAAGGTCATTAGGAAATTTCGACCGGAGATCGTTTTATGTAACGCCATTGAAGATCGTCATATCGACCACGGAAAAGGAGCACAATTGGTAGCCGATTCCTGTTTTTTAAGTGGTTTGCGAAAGATAGAAACCATCAGTAAGGGAAATGTACAGGCTGCTTGGCGCCCAAAGCATGTTTTCCATTATATCCAATGGAAGAATCTTACTCCCGATGTAGTGGTGGATGTGACCGGATTTATGGATCAAAAACTGGCATCTGTTAAAGCATACAGATCGCAGTTTTATGACGAAAATAATAAAGAACCGGAAACTCCTATTTCGAGCAGTAATTTTCTGGATAGTATTACCTACAGAGCCAAAGACTTAGGTAGATTGATAGGGGTTGATTATGCCGAAGGATACACTGTGAACCGTCATGTGGCGGTGGATTCGCTGTTCGATCTCAAGTAAAAAATTACTTTTTTTTCTTTTGTAGAAGAAAGGAATTATACTACATTTGCATCCGATTAAAATGGTGGTTGTAGCTCAGCTGGTTAGAGCGCTGGATTGTGGTTCCAGAGGTCGCCGGTTCGAACCCGGTCTTCCACCCAAAAAGCTTCTCAGAAATGAGGAGCTTTTTTTGTTTCTGAAATTTCTTCTTCACGGATAAATAGGGTGAGAAGTCTGTCATTA
The DNA here is from genome assembly GCF_048323655.1 of Salinimicrobium soli. NCBI lineage: Bacteria > Pseudomonadati > Bacteroidota > Flavobacteriia > Flavobacteriales > Flavobacteriaceae > Salinimicrobium > Salinimicrobium soli. The sequence goes on from NZ_JBLUWW010000003.1 coordinate 280,985, forward strand.
GTCCCCAGAATTCGGGATTGAAGCGAAACTGCCTGCGGCAGGCAGGCCCGGTCTTCCACCCAAAAAGCTTCTCAGAAATGAGGAGCTTTTTTTGTTTCTGAAGTTTCTTCTTCACAGATAAATAGGGTGAGAAGTCTGTCATGAGTCCCCAGAATTGGGGATTGAAGCGAACCTGCCTACGGCAAGCAGGCCCGGTCTTCCACCCAAAAAGCTTCTCAGAAATGAGGAGCTGTTTTTGTTTTAAGGTCTTGCATCTGATTAATTTAAATGGAGTCTAAAAAAAGACCTTCCGAAGCTAGTTCGAAAGGTCCTTCTAAAATGTCATTTTTTGGTGCTTATTCTGCAGAAGCCTGTCGTGAGTCCCGAGAATTCAGGATCGAAGGGAACCAGAAAAAAAAGCCTCCTGAAATTAGATCAGGAGGCCTTTATAATTTTTGAGAACAAACACTTTTTATCTTGTGCTGGCCTGGTCTGAAGTGGGCTTATCTACAAATGGGCGGCTTTCGCGGTTTGCGATTTCCCAGGCTGTAAGGAAGACCAGTTTTGCCCTTTTTGCCAATAATTCGTAATTGATCTTGTCTGGTGTATCAGTCGGTCTGTGATAATCTTCGTGTACCCCGTTAAAATAAAAGATGATAGGAATGTCATTTTTAGCGAAGTTGTAATGGTCACTTCTGTAGTAAAAGCGGTTTGGATCATTCTCATCATTGTAAGTATAATCCAGCTCAAGGTTTGTGTATTTGTTATTCACTTCCTCGCTAAGCTCATGTAGTTCTGTGCTTAATTTATCACTTCCTATAAGGTATACGTAATCTCCTGCGTCTTCTTTTCCTTCCCCAATTCTCCCAATCATATCAATATTGAGGTTTGCCACGGTCTGTGCAAGAGGGAAGATAGGATGATCTGTATACCATTTTGAACCGATTAAACCTTTCTCTTCACCTGTGACGTTCAGGAAAAGAATGGTACGTTTTGGGTGATATCCATCTTCAATAGCCTTTTTAAAAGCTTCGGCTATCTCCAAAATAGAAACGGTCCCCGAACCGTCATCATCGGCACCATTGTAAATATTTCCCTCATCGTCCATACCAACGTGATCGTAATGAGAAGAGATCACAAGCACCTCTTCGGGCAGGCTGCTTCCTTTAATAAAAGCAACAACATTTTCAGTATCTTTTACATTTCCGCGGGAAAAAGCGCTCGATGGCACTTCCTGGAAATAATCATCTTCTCCAAGAGGAGTAGGTATATCAAGAGCTTTATATTCTTTTTTCAAATATTCGGCAGCAAGTTTCTGTCCCGGCTCACCGGTCTCACGGCCCTGGAACTCATCACTTGCAAAGGTGTAGAGATGGGTCTTTAATTCTGAAGGAGTAATGGTGTTGGCATACTCCATCACGTTTGCATCTTCAATATTTTTTGGCTGCTGGGCTTTACAGGCGACCAGGCTTACAGCCAAAGTTAACATCACAATTTTTTTCATAGATCAAATTTAGTTTAGGATGAGGCAAGATAGAAGATTTCCATAAATCTGTGAAAAATGAGGTAAGAAAACCGGAAAATTGGCACTTAAATTTTTTAGGGAAACGTGATATGTACTTCAAAATGTCGTATTTTTAGGTATCAGCTTATTAAATACGCCGAGATATGAAAAAAGATGTTCCTGTATCCGAGATCATGACTAAAAATATCGTGCGGTTGAAACTAACCGATGAGTTGTCAACTGCAGAGTCACTTTTCAAGAAGAACCACATCAGGCACCTTCCTGTAGTTGATAAGGATCATATTGTAGGGATCGTCAGCTATAATGATCTGCTGCGTATTTCTTTTGCTGATGCTGTAGATGTGGACGGTGGGGATATTGAGACCACTGTTTATGACATGTTCACTATTGAACAGGTGATGACAAAAAAAGTGGTAAGTGTCAACTCTTCCACAAGCGTTGCAGAGGTCGCCGAACTTTTCCTGAAGCACGAATTTCATGCCTTACCTGTGGTCGATGACGATTGTCTGGTGGGAATAGTGACTACTACAGACGTTATTCGCTTCTTCCTGGAACGGGAATAACTATCCGGAATTTGTTTTCCTGCTTTCACTTTTAGCTTTTCTTTTATGCCTGAGTTTCTGTAGGTTATTTTTATTTCCTGCTGCGGCTTTATAATCCCTTTACAAACTTTATCTTTTTTTTAATACTGAAAATCAATAACTTCAACAAAACACGCCCTCCAAAAATGACCTTTTTGGAAGGTTTTATAAGGAAGCTATGGATAAACTCTGGTATAAAAATGCGGTGATCTACTCACTGGACGTAGAAAGTTTTATGGATTCGAATGGCGATGGGATCGGTGATCTTAAAGGTCTGCGTCACCGATTGAATTACCTGGCAAGTCTTGGAATTAACTGTATCTGGCTATTGCCTTTTTATAAAACCCCTAACCGGGACAACGGCTATGATATCATGGATTATTACCAGATAGATCCCCGGCTGGGGGATCTCGGTCATTTTGCAGAGCTCATGGACGCAGCCGAGGAGGCTGGAATACGGGTTCTCCTGGACCTGGTGGTCAATCATACTTCAAATGAACATCACTGGTTCAAGGAGGCCAGGAAAAATAAAGATTCTAAATATCGAGACTACTACATTTGGTGTGACGAGAAACCTGAGAGTGACGGGGAATACGCAATCTTCGGAAAAGCCCAGGGCGGTTCCACCTGGAAATATGATGATGTTGCCGGGGCTTATTATTACCACACTTTCTATGAATTTCAGCCTGACCTTAATATTTCCAATCCTGCAGTTCAGGAAGAGATCATGCGGATCATGCATTTTTGGTTAAAAATGGGGATTTCGGGTTTCCGCATGGATGCGGCTCCGCATATGATCCGGGAGAAAGGTAACGAAAGCTTTGAAGGCGATCCGCACGATGTGCTGCGAAGACTACGGGCTTTTGTGGAAGGCCAAAAGAAGGATGCTATTTTATTGGCTGAAGTAGATGTGGAACCTGAGCGTTATGAAGAATTCTTCGGAAATGGAGACCAAATGCACATGCTCTTTAATTTTTATGTGAACAACTATATTTTTCTGGCACTCGCCCGAAAAAGTGCAACACCAATTATAGATGCTTTAAAGACTCTTCCGAAGTTTTCCGAAAATGAACAACTGGCAAATTTTCTGCGGAACCATGACGAACTCGACCTGGAACGGCTTACAGATGAAGAGAGACAGGAAGTCTATGAAGCTTTTGCACCAGATGAGGATATGAGGATCTACGGGCGCGGAATTCGGCGCAGGTTGGCCTCTATGCTAAACAATGACCGGGCCCGACTGGAACTTGCGTACAGCCTTTTATTGACCTTGCCGGGTTCTCCGGTGCTAAGATACGGGCAGGAAATAGGAATGGGGGAGGACCTGTCTCAGGAGGGGCGAAAAAGTGTACGCACTTTAATGCAATGGTCTGCCGGTAGCAACGGAGGCTTTTCCAAAGCACCAAAAGATAAACTGGTTAAAAAGATAATCGTTGAGGGGCCATACGGATATAAAGCACATAATGTCAATGATCAACATCGCGACCCCAACTCATTTTTGAACTGGATGATACGGGCCATCAATTTGCGCAAAGAATCACCGGAATACGGGTGGGGAGATTTTCAGGTTCTGGAGACGAATAATTCAAAGGTCCTTGCAGGTTACAGAACTTCTAACAAAGGAATAGGAATAGCCATACATAATTTTTCAGACCAGGAACAAACTGTGAAGCTGGAATTGGATGAACCCGAAAATTTCACTGAGATCTTCGGAGATAAAAAATATAATGACTTTGACCCTGCCTCTCAGGAGATCAAATTGTCGCCTTATGGATATCGTTGGTTCCGAAAACGTAAGTTTATGATGTAAAAATTTATTTTCTCTCTCCTTTCGAAATGGATAATTATAGCAATTAACGTTAATTGACTGAATTATTATAGCATTAATAGCTATTCTTTCCGTAATTTTTGCATTTTTTTAAAATTATTTAACTGGGAATAGAAGTCTCAGCTGCTGCTTTTTTGGTAATTTACTGTTATGAGAACAAAACTATTTTTTTTGGTCCTCCTGATCTTTATGGCCTGTAAGGTGCCACAAGATCCGGAGCATTCATATTTAGAGGCACAAGAGGACAAACTTCTGGTCGGGGTAGTAGACAATCCTCCTTTTGCAAGTACGGCCGATGGAACAGTAAGCGGTTCTGAAATTGAAAAACTTCGGGATTTCGCCAGACATGAAAACCTGCAGATCGAGTTTATCAAAGGCAACGAAAGCGAACTTATAGAGAAACTGGAAAAATTTGAGATCCATGTTGTCACCGGCGGGTTCACAAAAAAGACCATCTGGAAGAAAAAAGCCGGACTTACCACAGCCTACGATAAAAAACATGTCTTCCTTATTCCGAAGGGTGAGAACCTTCTGCTCGAACACCTGGAAGATTACATTTTTCAAAATAAAAAGTAATGGAAAGTATCAAACATTTTTCGCTGCCCCAGCATCTACAACAGAAGTTGCATCAGGCAAAAAAACTTGAATGGATCACATTTTTCTACCTCTTGTCAGTAATCGTTATAATGTACCTCACCCTGGGATCTTCACAGGCGATGAAATCTGCGTGGTTGGAAGACCTGCTCAGCCTGGTTCCTTCGGTAGCTTTTCTAATTTCCACTAAGATCAACGATAAATCTGCGAACCAGGAATTTCCCTACGGCTATCACCGGGTATTCTCCATTTCCTTCCTGGCGGGAGCCGTGGCGTTATTAGGAATGGGGCTGTTTCTTGTCTATGATTCCTCCATGTCACTCATCAAAGCGGAACATCCTACTATAGGCTCAAAAGTAATCTTTGGACAGCAGGTCTGGATGGGATGGGTAATGATGATAGCCCTACTCTACAGTTCTATACCCGCAATGATCCTGGGCTTCAAAAAATTGCCTCTCTCTGAAGAATTACACAACAAGGTGCTGTATACTGATGCCAGTGCTCAAAAAGCCGATTATATGACAGCCTTTGCAGCCATACTGGGAATTGGTTTGGTAGGAATTGGCCTTTGGTGGGCAGATTCAGTAGCGGCCTTATTCATCTCCTTCTCTGTTCTAAAAGACGGAATTACCAGGGTGAAAACAGCGGCCTTAGATCTTATGGACCGGTATCCCAAAAATGTCAAAAATGACAGTGAAGATGAACTTATTGGAGAGATCGCCAGAAATGTGCGCTCCTGGCCCTGGGTGCAGGATGCAAAAGTAAGGTTCAGAGAATCAGGACAGGTTTACTTTGGCCAGATCGCAGTAGTTCCCAAGGGAGACATAAAATTAAAGGACATTGAGGCAGGCTACGAAACAGTGAAAAAGATACATTGGAAGATCTATGATTTTACGATAGACCCGGTAAGTGAGCTGCCGTAATGGTAAAAAAAAGTGAGAAATGTAAAATAGGGGAAACATTTCTCACTTTCAAGTGCCTGATTAAAGGCGTATGCTTTGCATGAAAGTAGGAATTTTTCTTACAACTTCTGCCGCACCTCCCGTTTTTAACCGGTTTTTAACAAGAAAAGAAAGGGACCGGGAAATAGACTGAATTAATGCTGAAGAACCCAGACCTTAAACTTCTTCAGAAAAGGTATTCCATCCCCAGATTGAAGGCAAGAGAATTTACTGATTCATCCCTTTTGATCAAACCCTGAAAGTATCTAAAGTTCAAAGTAATTTTACTAAAAAAACTATAACCAATTCCGGCTGCCAGTCCGGCGTCAAAAGTATCATAATTATCCAGAGACACTTCCTGGTCGCCATAAGGATTCTCTTTCACCTCTTCCTTTTGGTTGATCAGGAAACCAAATTGAGGACCTGTTTCTATAAATAATCTTGACATCTTAAACCGCAGCATGACCGGAAGATCAATTAACGTTTCAGTGCGGGTAGCCGTGTAAAGATTGGAGTCTGCTTCAGGGTCAATGAATCCATCTATTTCAATTCCAATATTTCGCTGAGAAAGTAAAACTTCGGGCTGGAGCTCCCATTTTTCAGAGAGAGAAAAATTAGCCAGGCCTCCTAAATAAAATCCGGTATTGAACTGATAGTCAATTCCCGGTCGACCATTTATTTCAACCCTATCCCACAAAGAAGAATGATTGGCTCCTGCTTTTATTCCCCAGTTAGTTTCATTTTCCTGGCCTTTTACATTTAGGATGGTACAAAATAGAGTGGTAAGAATAGCAACGAAAACTCTTTCCATAATTTGAAAGTTTTGAATTATTAGTTGCTGTAGGGAAGCCTTCAAAAGTAGAGATTAACTTTTTCTTAAGAAAAAGAAAATGCAAAGAACTTTTATAAAAGTAGAACTACAGTCATTTTACCTTTATCTGAACTTTTCAATGCTCTCTCAATCCTACGGGAACTTTGGGACCTGACCTCCCTGTTTTTGCGTTCGGGGTAGAAGCTCTTCTATGTTTTCTATTTATGTCAAAAAAAGAGAATATAAATTTCAGCATTTAATTGTAGTTTTATTTCATGATAAAAGCGTTAATCATAGACGATGAAATAAATGCCCAGAGTTTACTCGAAAAAACCCTGGAGAAGTATTTCCCCAACAAATTCAATATTGTAGAAAAATGCAATTCGGTAGACTCAGGCGTGCTGGCAATTAAAAAGTACGAACCTGAACTTGTCTTTTTAGACATACAGATGCCCGAAAAGAATGGATTCGAATTGTTCCGGTATTTCGAGGTGATCAACTTTGAAGTTATTTTTACCACAGCCTATAACCAATTCGCCATAAAGGCAATAAAGCGCAGCGCCCTGGATTATTTATTGAAACCTATCAATAAACTGGATCTGGCTGATGCTATTAAGAGGTTTGAGAACCGTAATAAACAGAGTTTTGCTCAAAAGAAATTGGCCTTATTACTGGAAAATCTGAATGTAAATGATCAAAATGTAAGTAAGATCGCCTTCCCCACGGTTGAAGGTTTCGAACTTATTCATTCAAACCAGGTCTTGTATTGCAAAGCTGAAAACAATTATTGTTGCATAAAGAAAATAGACGATCTTACTGTACTGGTAACGAAGACACTTAAACACGTCGAAGAGATCCTGCCGTTGGCTTCCTTCAAAAGAATACATAAGAGCTACGTGATCAATTTGAACTACGTAGTTCGATACAATAAGGTGAATAAGGAAGTTGAACTAACCAATGGAGAGAAACTTCCTGTTTCTTTTCGAAAAGAAGAAGATTTCATTAATGCCATTCTCCAAAACCATTAGACTTTTTCTTTTCTTTTTCTTGTGGACCTCAATTGGGTTCTCACAAAATTTCCCCGGAAGAAATTATACTGCAGCCAATGAGTTACCCAACAATTCTGTTAGGTCACTACTGGTTGATAGCAATAATATCTTATGGATTGGAACTGAAAATGGCGTGGTGAGAAAGGAAAATGATGTATTCAAATACTTTTTTGAAGAGGATGGATTGGCACTGAACAGTTGCTGGGCCATTGCCGAAGATGAAAACAAAAATTTGTGGTTCGGAAGTTATGGCGAAGGTGTCAGCATATATGACGGATATAGATTTCAGGTAATTTCCGAAGAGGACGGATTGGTTCATAATGAAATTACCAAACTGTTTTCTCATGGAAATAGGATGTATGTGGGGACCAGCAACGGAGTTTCAATAATCGATATAAATACACTTCGGGTAGAAAGTATGGATGTCCCTCCTGTTGACGGACTTTTTAGAGTACAAGGCTTCTTTCAATATGGAAAGAACATTTATGTTGTTGCCTATAACTACGGCAAGTCCGGCGTTTATAAGATCGCCCGGCAAAATGACAGAACCAGGCTGGTCAAGGTGTCCCACAAGAAATTCATCTATTCAGTGTTTATTGATAATGACAGTATTTACAGCAGCAGCAAAGGTTATGTCACAAAGACTAAGCTGAGCGAGTATGTAAGTAAGGAAGATTCTCTTTCATCAGAACGTTTTGGGAATACCATTATTTGGGATTATGTAAAGACCAGGGACCGGAAAATCTTTGCGGCAGCCTGGGGAATATATGAGAGTACCGGGGGAATTTTTGAAATAGCAAATGATCAACTGATCTCCAGGGCTTCAGACTTTAATGTTCCAAGCAATGAAGTAATTGCCTTAGCCTACGATCAAAAGTTTGAAAAACTTTATGTGGGCACCAAAGATGCCGGCTTATTTGAGATCAATTTAAACTCCAGGATAAAGTTCCAAAGGATTCCGGATACCAATGTTATCGGATTTGCGGAAGCTGAGCGTACTTCCGCAGTATTACTTGAGGATGCAATTATCATTAGAAAAGGTGACCGGGAAAAAGAAATTACGCAGGCCCAACTAAAGCAATGGGAAGTGAATTTTCTCAGGTCTACAAAATTACCACTGCCAAAACATGAGGATTCCTTTTATGAACTGGAGTATGCTACAAAGGCAAAAGACATCAGATTTTACGATATTAAAGTATCTCAAAATGTATACTGGGTAAATTCCAATATTGGTTTGTTTGCGATAAAAGAATCGGGGGAATTGGAGCGCTATCTGCCCTTGCATTCAGAAGAAATAAATTTCACGGCAACCGGGGATCTAATAGAAACCCATCCTTATGGGGGCGTGAGGCTATATAACGATCTCGAAAACTTTAAATACACTCATTTTGTACAGGAAGATCCCCAGACGCCTACTATGGTGGTCAACAGTGTGAGAAAGGACGACAAAACCTATTTTTTATCGGTGTTTTCCGGCCTTTACGTTTGGGAAAATAATAGATTCAAGTCGTATCTCGAGACCGGGACCTGGAAAGAAAAGAAATTAAGACACATTACGACCTTAGGAAATAACCTGGCCATTTCCAGTGAATTTGGGGATGTATTCATCCTAAATGACGAAGGTTCCTTCGAGGTCCTGAAGAAAATTCCACGGGCGAATATTCAGGGGAACTCTATTAGCTTTTTAAAGGAATACAAGGGCTCTTTAATTATTGGGACTGAAAAGGGGTTGACTGTCGTTAAAGATAACAGGGCGATATTTTTAAATGAGGAACAAGGCTTACAACAGCCTTTACTTGCTGCCCGGGTTGAACGAAATATTTTGCTCATTGGAAGTAATAACGGGTATTATACTATAGACCTGGATGAGGTGGGCGCTGCAAAGCCTTTGGTGGATCATATAAACCTGAAAGGAATTTTTGTCAACAATAACAAACTCCCTTTAGAAGCAGTTGGCAAGAAAGAAAAAATAGAATTGCCATACAATGAAAATACCGTGCTGCTAAGGTTCAGTACTAACGCGCATCCCTTTCCGCATAAGTTATCTTATCAATACCGGCTGAACGGCAATGATGAGTGGAGCCCGGCTTCTCCCAAACCCGAAATATTCTTACCCTTTTTACCGGCAGATAATTATGATGTGGATGTAAAAGTGCTGGATAAAAGCACCGGATTAAGTCATACCTCATCTCTTTTGAAGTTGTCTATTCTTCCTCCTTTTTGGAAAACCTGGTGGTTTATTCTATTGGCGGTAAGCTTACTCGTTATGGCAAGCTACAGTTTTTACAGATTCCAGATCACACAAACGAGGAACTTTGAAGAACAAAAAGGTCTCATCCAAAAACGCTTTGAAGAGACCAAGATGGAAGCATTACTGGCACAAATGAATCCGCATTTCATTTTTAACGCCATGAACTCCATTCAACACTATATCATGGACAGTGATATAGATAATGCTACCAGCTTTTTAGATGACTTTGCGCGACTGATCAGGCTGAATCTTGACCACTGTACCAAACCTACTATTTTACTGGTGGAGGAGATCGAGTATTTACAATCGTACATCCGAATTGAAAACACGCGATTTAATAATGCGATTAACGTGAATTTCGAAATAGATGATTCCATTGATCAGTATGATATTGAAATTCCCACGATGATCATTCAGACCTTTGTGGAGAATGTCTTTGTTCACGCTTTTCCTCCCGAAATCAGCGAACCCACTTTAAAAGTCGCTTTTAAACTGGTGGCAGAAGATGTTTTACAGTGCAGGATCGAAGACAATGGTGTTGGTTATTCAGAAAGGCCAAAGAATAATCTGCACAAATCTAAAGGAGTTATCCTTGTAAAAGAGAGGTTAGCCTTATTGGGGTATAATGTGGAAGAGGCAATTCAAATAATTTCCGCCAAGAATAAGGGAACCTCTGTGATCATAACCTTAGCTGTATAACGGTCACTAATAAAATCCATACGTTTACTAAATGGGAATTCTTCACAATAATTAAGCCTTTACATTTGGAACAAATTGGGGAAAGTAACAGTTTCTCAATAGAAGTTCCCGGAACGTATTATTTGTAGGGGATAATATTTTTCGGAACAGCTCGAACTGTTATCACTTTAATGTTAAAAGCAAAACCACTACTAACACCAGTTAGCTAGTGGTTTTTTTATTTTCATCTGTTTTCCCTGTCATTCTGAACAAAGCTTTAGTGAAGGGAAGAATCTAATAGGGATTAACTTCGTTGATTTTGAAAAATGATGTTGCACAGGAACCCACACAGCCTACGGCCGTGCCGTGTTTTTTGCTTTTTCTTCGTCTTTTCTTGTCATTCTTAACGGAGTTTTAGTGTAAAGAAGAATCTAATAAGGATTAACTTTGTTGATCCCGAAGGGGGGATCCGGTAAAGGAAAACCCGCACAGCCTACGGCCGTGCCGGTTTTTTTGCTTTTTCTTCGTCTTTCCCTGTCATTCTGAACGGAGCTTTAGTGTAGTGAAGAATCTAATAAGAATTAACTCCGTTGATCCCGAAGGGGGGATCCGGTAAAGGAAAACCCACACAGCCTACGGCCGTGCCGGTTTTTTGCTTTTTCTTCGTCCCTTTGGAGCAAGCTCCAGGAACTTCAAAAAAGCAAAAAACCCGCAACTTTCGTTGCGGGTTTTCCTTTGCGGAGAAAGAGGGATTCGAACCCCCGGAGGTGTGACCCTCAACAGTTTTCAAGACTGCCGCATTCGACCACTCTGCCATTTCTCCTTAGCGGATGCAAATATATAAAGCTTTTTTGAATTTAGAAGAAGAAATAAAAGTTTTTGAAGATTTTTTCGTCAGTTGATTTCACCCCAAATCCTATCCTCCTGAATGCCTGTTTCCTAAGAATCTTTCCGGAAAACATCCTGTTGCAGCAGCACCTCCCCAAACGAGATCTCTTCAGCGGCCAGCACCATTACAGTGGTGGGCATTCCTTTCAGCCGGACCTGCATATTTTGATAATATTCCTCGAAATTTTCATCGGGCTTGGCCAGTCCCATAAAGATCAGATCGGCGTTGGCAGAGGAGGTATGTAGAACCTCATCAAAACTTCGGCCTTCAGAAACAATAACTTCAAGACGGGCACCGGTGCGGAGTTTCTTGATGACCGCAGAAAGGTTTTTTCGGGCATCGGTGGCTGCTTTCTCGTCATGGACCAGGATCTTCAGAGTGACCCGGGCGTGGTACCAGGAAATACTGCTCCGCAGTAAATAAGCCAGGATCATAAGGAGTCCGCCGTTGCCCTTTAATCCACCCCACCAAAGATCGATCTTTTGTCTGTTTCCGAAGCCTTTTTCTTCATTCTCCCGAATGATGATCACGTTTCGATTCAATTCGTAAAAGCGGCTGATCATCGTACAATACTTTGATCTGATCGCCTCATTTTCACTATCTCCCAAAATAATAGTATTTGGAACAAGAGAACCGAGGCCGTAGGCTTTAACAAAATCTGCTGCCCCTTTAAAAGTATCGGTTGCGGTAATGACACGTGCGAACCCACGGGTGCTTCTGCGGGCAAGGAAATCCTGGATGTTCTGTTCCATTTTTTTCTCCCTCTCACTTGTAATGTGTTCACTGGTAAGCACAGTGGCCACTGTAAGTATTCCCCGGTTCAGAGTAATAGCAGAGGCAAAGTCTATGAGATGCCAACGTTTGGTAGGAGCTCCTGAAAGTACTAACGGATTAGGGCGCCAGGTCTTGGATTCCTTTTCCTGGTTGAGGTTGAGCAGTCCGGCTCTTATGAGTGCCATCCAGATTCCGCGGCGCACATCTCCCCAGGCGGTTTTCATCTCCCGGCTTTGCAGCCAAAGAAAAATGAGGATGATAAAAACAAAAGCAAGTCCGGTAGCCATGGCATTGATAAGGAACATCACTACCACACAACCGGCTGTCCCCAGCAGCGAAAATGCCCAGTGTACTTTAAAGGAAGGTCTAAAAGAAGGGCTGTTAAGTAAACGTTCTATTCCTGCGGAAGCATTTAAAACTCCGTAGGTGGTCAAAAAGAACATGGTAAGCACAGGGGCAATGATGTTCAGATTCCCCAGGTAGACGGCCAGGAGCGCAATTACCAGCGTAAAGATCGTTCCCAAGCGAGGGGAATCGTCTTTAGCGGCTCCTTTTCCCAGCCAGCTCAGCCAGCGTGGCAATACTCTGTCCCTAGCTAATGCCTGCAGGACCCGTGGTGCTCCTAAAATGCTGCCCACAGCACTGGATAGGGTAGCTCCCCAAATTCCGATCAAAATAGCATCTCCCCAATAGGCCATTTTTCTCATGATCATAGGATCTTCGATCAATGTAAGAGCGTTGGCCCGGTTAGCCAGGATAATTGGAAGTGCCATATAAATGATATAACCTACACCAATGGCAGCGAAAGTTCCGCGGGGAATAGAACGGGAAGGGTTTTTCAGGTCTCCGGACATATTCACGCCGGCCATAATTCCGGTAACTGCCGGAAAGAAAACAGCAAATACTACCCAAAAACTTTCCGAATGCCTTTCAGCAGCGCCCCACATTTCGATACTGGTCTCTTCAATGGGGCTCCCAAGGGCCAGGGAGGCCAGGGAGAGAGCAATTCCAAACATGATGAAATACTGCGCCCTTATAGCAACTTTGGCCGAGATCATGGCCAGAATGGCGACTCCCGTTGTGGTAAGAAGTCCTACAATTTTAAAATCCAGGGAGGGAAAAACACTCACCACACTTTCAGCAAAACCGACGGTGTAAAGGGCTACCGAAAGTGCGAGTGCGATGAATAACGGAATCCCAATTGCTCCCCCGGCTTCTATACCCAGGGAACGGCTGATCATGTAGTAAGCTCCGCCGGCCCTAACTTCCTGATCTGTGGCGATAGCCGCTACAGATAAAGCGGTTAGAAAAGTAATGGAGGTGGCAAGGGTAACAATGATCAACGTGCCCATCAGTCCTACATTCCCAACGACCCAACCAAATCGCAGGTACATAATAACACCCAGAATGGTGAGAATGGAAGGGGTGAAGACACCTCCAAAAGTTCCCAGTCCCGTCTTTACAGATGGAATTACTTGGCCGGTCTCTTTTCCGCTTTTTCTGAAAAAGTTTTTCATTGGCAATTTAAGGCAGGCAAATAGTGATCATGCAGGTTGTTCTTAGAGCAAAAAAAGATAGTAATTATAGGTCACAGGGAGAAGCTTTGAGAGTAAGTATTTCGGTTTGTCTACTTTGATTACTCAGAAATATCTCCAAAAGTACCAAAAACCTCATAAAATGCAGGATTTTAAGAGGTTTTTGACAGGACTAGTGTTAGAAGCTTCTTACATTTAGTTCATTCCGGAGCAAAGACATCAAAAAAACGCTTTTTTGACACCTTATTTTAATGACCAACAAGAAAAGAAGAACCTACCGAATATTTTATTCCCTCGAAGAACACCTCGAGGTTCCTATGTTCCTATTAGCACTGCTGTGGCTTTACCTTTTCATCAAAGAACTGGTATCCGGCCTTAGCAGTTTTGAAGAAAACCTCATTTATATCGTATGGGTGCTTTTCATACTGGAATTCGTGGTTAAATTGGTCGTTGCCCCCCGAAAAATGGAATTTTTGAAAGATAATTGGATCACGATCATAGCTCTTTTAGTACCGGCATTACGGGTTTTCAGATTATTCCGGGCAGTATCCCTCTTAAATTCAGTTCGGGTAGTAAATTCCACAAAGATCATCAGGGCGGTAACTTCCGGAAAAAGATTTTTTTCAGCATTACAGGAAGCGCAAGGTCCGGCACCTAAACCCGAGATCGATGTGGGGATTCTCATCGCGTACAGTAAACCTGAAAACCGGGAGGCATTGAAAGCATTTGTGCAGCAGTTGCAGCAGGACGTTTGTCCGCACCTGGAGGCGTCCACCAACATCCCGTGGAATTTTGATATTACTGATGAAGTGAGGCTGGAAAGCGATGTGACCATGCGACCATCTGATTTCCTGGATAGTGCGAGTCAGCGTATGGCGGAAGGGCCTTACGATCTTGTGACGGTAATTACCGACGTCGGGCTAATGTCCCGAAAGCACATTTTGGTGCCGGGGCTCAGTTCCTCTGTTAGCCGAACTCTTGTGATCTCGACACGAAAACTTACTACCACCGGAAGACGACAGGCCAATTTGGAGCTGACCGATCCAAAAGTACGGTTCAACAGCAGTGCATTGTTTCTGAATCTTACAGGCCAGATATTTGGACTTCCTGAAAAATCGGGAGCCAAAAAAGGCATTATGGGAATAAAAAATTTTGATGCTGATCTAAAAGCAATGCCAGAATATTCCTCTCCGGAAAAGGAGCGGTTGCGTAAAAAAGCACCGTCTTTACCTGACAGAGAACTGCGGGAAGGAACCTGGCTGGAAAGTTTCATTTTTCACCTGCTTATGACCCTGCGCCATCCGAAACAGCTATTCGTTCCGCTCTTCCGAAACCGGGCTTTGTTTTTACCTCTTTCTTTACCGGGACTTGCCACGGCAGCCGTGGCACCTGCGTTCATTCTCATTTTCACTGCCGAGATATGGGATGTGGGACTTGGAATGACCAATTTCACAGCCATTCTTTTCGCAGTTATAAGTGTACTGCTGGCCAGTTTTTACCTGGTGAGTATTCAATCCCTTTTTTTGCCGAGAAAGGAAAAAAGGATCCTTACTGAACACCTCGCGGTTGCGAACAGTGTTATTTACTGCAGTATATTTTTGGCTTGTGTAGGATTATTTCTATTGGTTGGATTTTTAATGCTGATCCTTGAATTCTACGTTTTTCCAGCAGATCTCATGCAAACCTGGCCCACTCTCGAAACAGGAACTATCGGACTGACCGAAAAAATACGGCTGGCTGTCTTCATCAGTACCGTTGGAGTTACCACAGGCGCCCTGGCAGGAGGTTTGGATAATAGGGCGGTTATCCAGCACCTGGCTCTTTTTCGTGACCGGCCCTAGTTTCTGAAGCTTTTTTCCGGAAGTGAGAAAAGGTGACAGCTTTTGACCGGTTCTATTTTTAATTTTACTACTTCAGAAAACAAAATCAATTAAAATGAACATACTTTACCTTCACGGCCTTGACAGCAAACTAAGTCCAGAAAAAAGACTCGTTCTGGAAAAATTCGGAAAGGTTTACGCACCAGACCTGGATTATTACACAGATGAAAATGCTATTCAAACCATTTTGAATTACTATCCCAATTTGGAGATAGATGTGGTTATGGGCAGCAGCATGGGAGGATTTGCGGGATACCACGTGGCTAATATCATTGATCGTCCCGCCTTACTTTTCAATCCTGCAGTCGCAAAACGATCGGTAAAACAACATATTCCGGATTTCGGGGAGAAGTTTAACAAGTTGAAACATATTGTGATAGGACAGATTGATGACGTGGTTGAACCGAAAGACACGCTTAATTTTTTACTTTCTCACTTTAATCCGGTGACAGATTTGCATCTTCACCTGGTTCCTGAACTTGGGCACAATATACCGGTGCCTTTTTTTGAGGAGGAGGTAACATCCTTCTTTTCAAAGCTTTAAAGAATTCTGCCGTTCAAATTATTTTTAAAATATTTCTTCAAAATGAGGAAAACCACATTTTTTCTACCTGCGTAAGTTTTATCTTTGAAGTACAATAAAGTAAAACAGGAATAAAATCCGTCAGGATTGTTCCAAAGAGGATCTAAAAATGTTTAAAAAGGTATTGGTAGCGGAAGATATGGACAGCGTGAATCATGCGGTGGCCAGTGTGTTGAAAGATTTGAACATACCCGAAGTACAACATGCGCAATATTGTGATCAGGCTCAATTGCTTGCTAAAAAAGCAATTCAGGAAGGAGCACCATTTGATCTTCTTATATGTGACCTTTCTTTCAAAAATGATCATCGTGAGGAAAAGATCACTTCCGGGCAGGAATTGATATCCATTCTCAAAAATGAGGATCCCAGTCTTAAAGTTTTGGTCAATAGTGTAGAGGACCATCCGCAGACCGTGCGATCAATGTGGAACTCGGGGAATATTGATGCCTATGTGTGTAAGGATCGCAACGGAATGAAAGATCTGAAATCTGCCATTTTAAGTGTTGCCGAAGGAGGCACTTATAATTCGCCTCGTATTCAGAACACTTTACAGCAGAAAAACCTGTTGATGCTTAATAATTTTGAGGTGCAGTTGCTTAGCGGGGTTGCTAACGGACTGACACAAAAACAAATTGAAGATAATTTTAAAAAGAAGAATATTTCCCCCAGCAGTAAAAGCGCGATTGAAAAACGGCTGAAAGAACTGCGGGAGGAATTTGGGGCCAATACAACCCCACACCTAATTGGGATCGTAAAAGATCTCAAACTGATTTAATAAATCAAAGACCGCTTCGGCGAAAGTTGGAACTTTTCGGAATGTAGGGTACCGGAGAAGGACAACAATAAGGCTGGAGCGGTTTGATTTATTTAGCCGGAAAATAACTTTCCATTTCCGGTATTCTTACTCAAAAGGATTTTAAAATTTACCTTTTTCAGCGCTATAATCAATTATTGATGCTGTAAAAAGACCATATTTTGCTGTGAGTTATCCATGATTTGCAGTGAAGCTTCAAAATTCATCCACTACATCTATAGCAGGAGTTTAATTCATAGTTGAGGGTTTTAATTACTAAAAGCATCATACTCACATCTTTTCACCCGGAAAACGGAGAAATCGGCTCTACTTTTATCATGTAAAACGTTTTATGTGTGTGTTGTAAATAAATATAAACTCTAAAATTTTGTGCTATGAAAACTCTTGTTATGTATGTCGTATTGTTGTTTTGGGCAGGTGTAAGCCAGGCCCAGGAGATCGAAGAACTTAAGGAAGCTAAAGTAGGTTTTGCCCCCCTTTCATCTGAGGTGGTTCGTGACGGAGACAGTTATTCCTTTAAAGTAAATGAAACTTATCAGGGACAATTTGAAAAAGATCCCATTGCTTTTATGGAAACCTATTTTGATATTGGAAATTTTATTAGCTCGGTAAAAGGAGAGGAATATGATTCCTACCTGGTGACCCTCAGGAGTAAAAAAGGGAATCTAAAAGCAGATTTTGACAAAGAAGGAAATCTTGTTAGAACCTCTGAGCGATTTAAAGATATCCTGCTTCCCGAGGAATTGAGAGATCAATTATTAAAAGATCACGAAGGATGGACTATGGTAAAAAACGTCCATGTGTCTACTGCCCGTGATGGTATTGTAAATAAAGATCTTTACCGTATCAAGCTTGAGAAAGGTGATCAGCGTAAGAATGTGAAGATCGACATGACCGCTGCGGAAGGAAGTATAGTGGTTAGTAATTGATCTTACAACAAAAGATGAGAACTGGCCAAACCACCGGGAACGATCCTGGTGGTTTTGCGTGTTCTACTGATTATGATTAATGCAGCTCTTTTAAATAAGAATACTAGTGGGATCTCAAAAATGGCTTTTTTTATATCTTTTCTGAAAGTTGATTTTTTCTGAAGAAAAAAGGCTCAAAATAGTTTAAATTGTAGTGGATTAACATTTTATCTATGAAAGCATTAGTGATCGACGATGAGGAACTCGCCCGAAAAAGGGTTCTCAACCTCCTGGAAGAGGTGCCCGAGATCGAAGTGCTGGGGGAATGCTCCAATGGCAAGACGGCCATTAAACAGATCAATGACCACAATCCCGATCTTATCTTTCTTGATATCAATATGAAAGATATGAATGGTTTTGAGGTACTGCAAAAAGTGGAAATATCTCCCAAGCCCATTGTGATCTTTGTTACGGCATATGACAATTATGCGAGCAGGGCCTTTGATGTAGATGCATTTGATTTTCTGCTGAAGCCTTTTAAGGACCAACGTTTTTTTAAGACCATCAATAAAGTTTTGAAGACCCCACGGAGTGAAGCTGACGGTATTTTTGAAAAACGGATAAAGGAATTGTTTCGTATCTATTCCGAAGAAGCCAGAAAGAAGACTCCACTGTCCAAGATTCCCGTAAAGCAGGGAAATAAGACCGCGCTAATAGCTCCTGCTGAGATCCTTTACATCCTGGCATCAGGGTATTATGCAGAGATCTATACAGCTTCCAAAAAACATGTGCTGCGGGAATCGTTGAATAACCTGATGGAAATTCTTGATGAAGACAGGTTTTTCAGGATTCACCGTTCAGCTATAGTGAACCTGGACCATGTAAAAGAGATCGTGCATTCCGAATTTTCGGAGATCGATGCCAAAATGAGTGATGACAAACTGCTGCACATCAGCAAATCGAACAAGAAAGAATTTCTGGAAAAAATAGGTATCTAAAATGGCATCTTTAAAGAAATATATTGATTACAAACTGGTCCTTCTGCTGGGAGGTTTCTACGCCCTTTTTGACCTGGTGTATATCGCCAAGGTAGCGTTTATGAGATATCATTTCCCGAGAGAAACCCCTGAATCGTGGGGAACTTTTTTGATTTACAATATATTGATCGACTGGTTAATTGTAGTGACCTATATGACCCTCATTGCTATTAGCACTAAACGGTTCTTATACAAAAACTATCGCTGGGAAAAGATCATTCTTATCCATACTGTTTTTTCTATTTTAATAGGATTGATAATCCGGCTCATCTTTGACCTCTTTTCCATTTTAACCGGCCAGATAGCCCTTGCTGATTATGAGCTGGAAGCCAGCATCTTCAGATTCATGTATGTGATAGACCTTAACTTTTTGATCTATTTTGCCATGGTCTTCATCATTTATACCTACTATTATGTGAAGCAGGTGAAGGAAGCTGAACAACAGCGGGGAATGCTGGAGACCCAATTGGTAAACACCCGTATGAAAATGCTATCGTCACAATTACAACCACATTTTTTATTCAATACCTTGAACAGCATTGCTGTCCTTGCAGACCTGGATAAGGAAAAAGCAAAGGACACGATTGCCGATCTCAGTGATTTTCTTCGGGAAATACTCTACAGCAGTGATGAAAATGAAATAACTCTTGAAAACGAATTGCGTACCCTGGAGTACTACCTTAATATTCTTAATGTACGCTTCTCAGATCACCTGAAGATCCGGCAGGAGGTTCCGAAACAGTTGCTCAACTTCAGGGTGCCGGCCCTGTTATTGCAGCCTCTCATTGAGAATTCCATTAAACATGGTTATTCGTATGATCACACAGATCTTGAGGTGGTCATTAAAGTACTTAAAACAAATGAACACCTAAAGATCATCGTAGAGAATAATGGGCAGTCGTTGACAAAGGACCACAAGGAACTAATGGAAAATGGAGTTGGGTTGTCCAATATCAATGACCGGCTTCACAATCTCTACGGGAACAATTATTTCTTTGAAATTCGGAACAAAGTTCCCGGACCTGGTGTAGAGACGGTTATCCAGATCCCCTTTAGATAGACCATTTAGAGATCGCTATTTTGTCCTGTTATTTAGATCAGCCAAAGACCTATTAAAAAGATAGAAGATCCTGTCACCAACATGATGAGGGTGTACGGAAGGATCTCTCTGGCCTTTAAGCGGGTAATAGCCAGCAGCGGTAAGGCCCAGAAGGGCTGCAGCATATTGGTGATCTGATCTCCATAGGCAAAAGCCATGATCGCCTTGTTCAAAGGCACTCCAAGTTCCAGGGCAGACTGTAATACTACCGGCCCCTGGATGGCCCACTGGCCACCGCCGCTGGGCACAAAAATGTTGACCAGTCCGGCACTAAAAAAGGTGAAAATAGGCAGCGTTTGTTCAGTGGCAATTTCAGAAAAGAAAAGGGCGATCTGGTTTACCATACCGGTATCTTTCATGATCCCCATGATCCCAAAATACAACGGGAACTGAATTAGAATTGCACCGGCACCAATGATGGCTTCATCAAGGGCATCTAAAAATGACACAAAAGAACCGTGGAAAAGTATGCACAGTCCCAGCATGAGAAAGTTCAACATATTGGGAGTGAGATTTCCTTTTATCAGTTCTCCGTAATAACTTGCGAAAAAAGCTGCTAACAGCAGGAAACCAAAAAACAGTGCAAGTATTTTGGAATGATCCAGCTTCTCGGCACCTGTAATAACTTTCGATTTTTTGAAATTTTTTGTAACAGTAAGATCAGGGATCGAGATGGGTGTTTTTCTTGAGACCAGGTAGAGTACCAGTGGTATCACGATCAAAAGTATTCCGAAGAGCAGCAAATTCCAGGAGGAGAAAATTGTCGTTTCAGCAGAGATCTGCTCCGGTAATCTGGACAAGATCTCTTCATTTTCCACACCCGAAAAAAGACTGGCCAAATGCCCTTTTTCAGCAGCTTTTAACGGAGCACTTCCGCTAATTCCTCCGTGCCAGACCATCAATCCCACGTAACCGGCAGCTCCTATCAACGGATAATTTATGGAAAACCCGCGTTCTTTTGCAGCTTCGGCCACCTTTCGAGCCATGATAGCTCCAAAAATGAGTCCCAGCCCCCAGTTAAAAAAGGCCACTAACATGGTGGAAACAGAGACAATGAGGACGGCACTGGTATTACCTTTTACCACCGATGTTAGTTTTGCTGTGAGACGGGCGACAGGTCTGCTTAGAACAAGTATATGCCCCAAAACCAGAATAAGCATCATTTGAACCGCAAAAACGAGTAGCGCGGGTTCCCACATCCCGGTTTGCCAGGCAGTTAGAATAGTAATGGCGCCATCTGTACTGCTGTTGCCTGTAAAAAAGAAGGCAAGCAGCATAGTTAATAGGGTAAGTAATACAGCCAGGGTAAATGGGGCCGGAATCAGTTTTTTGAAGGTCTTTTCAATAAATGCAGCAGAGTTCATAACTCAAATATCCTGAATTTTTTGAGATAATAAAGTCGGCTAAGTATTTTCGCAGAATGGGATGAAGAAACTATTGGATCCTGTGATCTAAATATCTTCGGAAACAATTGCAGCCCCTTCTTTAGAACCACCGGTTTTTGTACTTTCCGAAGCATTAAACAATTCGAAAATGAGCACTACCAATCCGGAATTATTTACTCCTTTAAGCATACGATCTGTAACCTTGAAGAACCGCATCGCGGTTTCTCCCATGTGCATGTACAGCAGCGAAGATGGTTTCGCCAATAACTGGCACCTGGTGCACTTGGGAACAAGGGCAGTGGGTGGAGCAGGTCTGGTAATATCTGAGGCTACGGCCGTTTCTCCAGAAGCTCGAATAAGTCCTGACGATCTCGGGATCTGGAAAGATGAGCATATCGAAAAATTGAAGGAGATCACTGCTTTTATAGCAGAGCAGGGGAGTGTGCCGGGGATACAGTTAGCTCACGCCGGACGCAAAGCTTCCACCAGCAGCTCCTGGAAAGGAGGTAAATATTTGAGTCTGCAGGAGGGCGGCTGGCATCCTGTGGCTCCGAGCGCCATTCCTTTTAATGAAGAAAACCCGGCGCCTCTTGAATTGGATGCGGCCGGAATAGATAAGATAATTTCCGATTTTAAAGCCGCGGCAAAGAGATCCTTAAAAGCGGGTTTTAAGGTGATAGAATTACATGCTGCCCATGGATATTTGTTTCACGAATTCCTGTCGCTGTTAAGTAATAAGCGAAGTGATAACTATGGAGGTTCCTTTGAAAACAGGAGCAGGCTGTTACTTGAAGTAGTTAAGGCAGTGCGTGAGGAGTGGTCCGAAGAGCTTCCGCTTTTCGTTCGGATTTCAGCCACAGACTGGGTGGAAGGCGGCTGGAATGAAGAAGAGTCGGTGCGTCTCGCTAAATTACTCAAAGAAAATGAGGTAGATCTCATCGATTGCTCTTCGGGCGGATTAGTTCCAAATGCGGTCATCCCGGTGGAAAAAGGCTACCAGGTGGGCTTTTCAGAAAAGATCAGAAAGGAATCGGGAATTATGACCGGAGCGGTCGGTTTAATCACAGAAGCTGACCAGGCCGAAGCTATTCTGAAAAAAGAACAGGCAGACTTGATCTTTATGGCACGGGAATTTCTGCGGAGACCCTATTTTCCGCTGGAGGCTGCTGCACAGCTGGGAACTGAAATAAAATGGCCGGTACAGTACCAGAGGGCAAAGCCGAAAGGTTCAAGGTAAATATCTTCCGAAGAAAAACCCTAGAGGATAATAGCATCGACAATACCACCAACTACAGCTAAAATTATAGCTAACCATAGAGATGGTAAAAATCCTACCGTTCTGAAATCTTTACTTAATTTATCTGCCAGCTCGATTATGATGGCATAAGCAATGATTCGGGTTATGAATCCTAATCCCAGGAAGTAAAAGATCCCTAAGGTCGCGACATTGAGGATGAGAGTAAGTAGCCAGCTGAGAAAGAAGCTTAAAAGACCAATTATTAAAGCCACTATTATGGCTGTTTTATAGCCTTTGAGCTCGACTTTGGGCATCAGGCTGGCGGCGGCCAGCAATATCACCGAATCAATGAGGATGTGAAAAAGCCAGACAAGCATATCTCTTATTGTTTTTCGGTTTTACTAATGCTCTTTGCCTTTTCTTTAAGCTCATTCACATTTACTGGATACGGATTTTCTTTCAGGACCTTAGCCATGTGTACCAGGTTGTGAACCATGAGGTACATGGTGCGGTTAGTGAAAAAGTGTTTATCACCTTCTGCTTCGATATAAGATGGGCCCGGCCCTGCTTTACCCACGTAATAGGTGAAGGCATTGATAGGCACAGTGAATCCGTGTTCTGAAAGATCTAAAAGTATACTGGAAATTGCTTTTTTGGCTCCGTCTTCATTGCCATCAACCATGACTCCTGCTACCTTGTTAAAAGTGGGATATTGACCCGTCTTTTCATCGGCTTCATTCCATATTCCGTCAAAGCGTTCCGCAATTAATTTTTCCACAGCACTTCGATCGCCGCGCCAGATGGGGGTGGCAATGATCATTATATCACTGTTTTTCACCTTCTGAAGGATCTTCGGCCATTCATCTCCATTTCCTTCGTCTGAAGAATTTCCGAATTTCACATCATGATCTACCACCCGAACCACTTCGGTCTGCACGTCGAGTTCGTGAAAGATACGTTCTGCATTTTTTATAAAGGCGCGGGTATTGGAGGTTTCAGGAGATTTTTTGAGAGTGCAATTCAGGAAAATGGCTTTTAAAGACATGTTTTATGATTATTTGAGTTGGTTAATTTTCATTCAAGTTACTTGCTTTAACAGCTGTTTCAAAAGAGATTAAGAAAGCATTAGGCGAGTTTTTCTGAAAATTTAACGGTTTTTGAAGCTCCTGCTCCTTCTCGCGTTAACACAATGCTAATCCTTTAAAAATCAGGCGTAAATCCTTTATCTTGTAAGGAAACGATACTGAAAAACAACAATTATGAGATCTATTTGGAACGGCTCCATCAGTTTTGGATTGGTAACAATTCCCATAAAAATGTATTCCGGAAGTGAAGACCGGAAGCTGGAACTGGACATGCTCGATAAAAATGACCACGCTCGCATCAGGTATAAACGTGTAAATGAAAGGACCGGGGAAGAAGTGGAATATAAGGATATCGTAAAAGGCTATAAACAGGATGACACTTATATAGTGCTGGATAAGGAGGATTTTGATAAAGCCAACATGAAGAAATCGAAGACTATTGACATTGAGGAATTCATTGAGGAAGAAGAAGTGGCCGATGTGCTATTTAAAAAGCCGTATTTCCTGGAGCCTCAAAAGGATGGTGAAAAATCATATAATCTACTAAAAGAAGCCCTGAAAGAAACCGGGAAACTGGGCGTGGCAACCTTTGTAATGCGAGCAAAAGAAAATCTCAGCCTGATCGGGGTTTACAAGGACGCATTGGTGCTGCACGTGATAAGGTTTGCTGATGAAATAAGGGACCCTGCAGATCTCAAATTACCTGATACTAAAGTTTCTAAAAAAGAGGTGGATATGGCCAAAAGCCTGATCGAACAGTACACCGAAAAGTTTGATTTCGAAAAATATAAAGACATCTACAACGAGCAGCTTATGAAGATCATCAAGGCGAAATCTTCAGGTAAGAAAACTAAGGTCGAGAAATTCGAGGCTGAAGCTACTCCTGCAAAAGACCTGATGGCACAACTCAAAGCCAGCCTGGAGAAAAAGAAGAAAAAGAGCAAAGCTTCCTAAATGGGACTTGACGAATACATTCGAAAAAGGAATTTTAAGAACACTCCCGAACCGGAAGGGGAATATGATAAAAAAACAGGTCACCTGCGCTTCGTGATCCAGCGTCACCGGGCTACGCGCTTGCATTATGACCTACGGCTTGAAATGGAAGGGGTGCTTAAGAGTTGGGCTGTTCCCAAAGGTCCTTCCATGAATCCCGATGACAAAAGACTGGCCATTCAAACCGAAGATCATCCCATCAAATATTTGACCTTCCACGGTACTATCCCCAAAGGAAACTATGGGGCAGGGGAGATGAGTATCTGGGATGAAGGCACCTATTCACCTGCGGGTGGAGGTGATGAAAAGGACCTGCTGCAGATGTTCCAAAAAGGGGATCTTAAAATAGAATTTTTCGGCACCAAGGTGCGGGGGACTTTTGCCCTGGTACATACCCGCAGAGGCGGAGGAAAGGATAATCAATGGTTGCTCATTAAAAAGAAGGATGAACATTCCACAGATCTTGACTATGACGCCGAAAATCTGAGTGACCACGCGACAGCCGAAAAGGTAAAAAAGCTGAAAGTAACCGAACTGGTGAAGCCGATGCTGGCCACTAAAGCTCCCGAGATCTTCAATAAAGCCAATTGGATCTATGAACTCAAATGGGATGGCTACCGTGCGTTGGCCAATATCCAAAACGGAAAAGTTGACCTCTACTCCCGCAACGGAATTTCCTATAAGAATAAGTTCGCTTCTCTCTATCACAGCCTTCAGGGAATTCCGCATGACGTTATTCTCGATGGAGAGGTTGTGGTGCTGGACAAGAAAGGGAAACCGCAGTTTCAGAAGCTTCAGAATTACCAGAATGATCCTTCGGGAGAATTGCGATATTACGTTTTTGATCTTCTCTATCTGAACGGGCATAACATCATGCATCTACCACTCCTGGAGCGTAAAAGCCTTATTCCGGATGTTATTGAAGATATTCCGCAGGTGTATTATTGTGATCATGTAGAAAGCATTGGGAAGACCTTTTTTAAGAAGGCAATAGATTCGGGGATGGAAGGGGTGATAGCCAAACAGGCCGATTCCCCGTACATTCCCGGGAGCCGCAGTGACAAATGGCTTAAAATTAAAGCTTTTGAGAGTCAGGAGGCGCTCATCTGCGGATATACGGATTCTGACAGTGCTGCTCCTTTCGGATCGCTCATTTTAGGAATGCACCGCAATGACGAGTTGGTTTACATCGGTAACTGCGGAACTGGTTTTAGCGCAGCAGACAGGAAGGATCTGCATAAGCAGTTTCAACCTTTGATCACCGAAGAAGTTCCATTTAAAAAGAAACCGAACCTCAAGGGCCGGAAAGCTACCTGGCTGGAACCGGAACTGATCTGTGAAGTGAATTTTTCGGAATGGACAAAATCGGGAACTATGAGGCATCCATCTTTTAAAGGCCTTCGGATTGATAAAATTCCGTCAGAGATCGAAAAAGAAAAGGTGGCAAAAGTGCCAAAACAGAAGCCTGCTTTTAAAAAATCGGGAGATTTCCTGGAGATCGACGGGATACAGGTTCCTGTGAGCAATTTGGAAAAAGTTTATTGGCCGGAATCGGGCTACACCAAATTTGATCTCATCCAGTATTACCTGGAAATAGCTGACTATATTTTGCCCTTTTTGAAGGACAGACCGGAGAACCTGCACCGGCACCCCAACGGCATTGCAGAAGAGGGATTCTATCAGAAGGATACCGCAGGAATATTTCCGCATTGGCTGGATACGGTGAAGATCTTTTCAAAGCACAACAAAAAGGAACTTGAATATATTCTTTGTCAGAAGGAAGCGAGTCTTATTTACCTGGCGAATCTGGGCTGTATAGAACTGAATCCGTGGAATTCCCGCAAAGACAGTTTACTGAATCCTGATTATACGGTTATTGATATTGATCCTTCTGAAAAGACCACTTTTGAGGAGGTAATTGAGGTTGCACAGGCGGCGAAAGCTATACTCGATAAAGCAGGGATCGAGGGATTTCCAAAAACTTCAGGCTCCAGTGGATTGCACATCTACATTCCTCTTGGAGCTAAATATAACTATGACGAAGCCAGAGATTTCACCAAGATACTCTGCTATTTTATAAAAGACCTGCTTCCGGACCTTACCAGCATGGAGCGGAACGTAAAGAAAAGAAAAGGAAAGATCTATCTCGATTTCCTGCAGAATAGAAAGGGTCAGACTCTTGCTGCACCTTATTGCGCCCGGCCAAAACCCGGTGCCACGGTCTCAGCTCCCCTGGAATGGAACGAGGTGAAACCCGGGCTGGATATGAAGGAATATAACATCAAAACCATGCCCTCCCGAATAAAGAAAAGACCTGAGCTATTTCTGCCCGTCCTTCAAAAAGGCATTGATATTCAGGAAGCAATAGAGAAGCTTTTGGGATAATGCTTTCTGTATGACCTTCAGAAGGTTTCGTCTAAAAATTAGGAAATATTTAAGGAATGTTTATCTTTATCTCGTTCTAAAATGAGCCGAAAACATGATGCAACAGGAAACAGTCAACGGCACACCATCTGAGGCAGTAAGAAAAGATATTCTAAAGAAGTACGAGATCCTCGATACCCCGCCGGACAGTAGTTTTGACCGGATTACCCGCCTGGCTGCCCTTCTTCTTAAAGTACCTGTTTCTATTGTTACCCTTGTTGACAGTGACCGTATCTGGTTCAAGAGCAAACACGGCTTAGATGTTACTGAGGTTCCCCGTGATCCGGGTTTATGTGCATCTGCAATATATTCCGACGGGCTTTATGAAGTAAATGATGCCACTAAGGATGCCAGAACGCTGGCCCATCCTATGGTTACAGGAGACTTCGGACTACGTTTTTATTCGGCTGTTCCTCTCAAGACCCGTGAGGGAGTGAACCTTGGGACTTTGTGTGTCATTGACAAGAAACCCCGCGAATTAAATAATTCGGAAAAAGAGATCCTGAAACTCCTGGCGGAGCTGGTCATGGACCAGATCGAGTTGCAGTTGGAAGCCAAAACAGCTATGAGGCATCACCATCACATTTTAAATACCACTGCCCATGATCTAAAGAATCCGGTTTCTATTATGCCTTTGCTGGCAGACCTCATAATGGAAAACAAAGATAATCCTGCAGCAATTGATGATATCTCCAAACAAATTAAAGATGCCGGTCGCAGGATGGCACTTACTATCAACGAATGGTTGGAAAATGCAGTGGAGACTTCCGGAAACATGCACCTGAGGTTGGAAACCTTTGACTTTGTTGAATTGACCGAAGGGATTGTAAATGCTAACAGGACCCTCGCAAAAAATAAGGAACAGACAATTACTCTGGACGTGGGACCTAAATGTATGATCTTTGCAGACCACAGGAAACTGACAGAAGTAGTGGATAACCTTATCAATAATGCGATTAAGTATTCTGAACCCGGTAAAGAAATTGATGTTTTTGTGGGTGAAATAGATGGGAAAGCTATTCTGCAGGTTTCAGATCAGGGACAGGGTTTGACAAAAGATGACCAAAAAAACCTTTTTAGGCCCTATACGTCGCTGAGTGCAAGACCAACCGGGAATGAAATATCTACCGGGCTTGGGCTTTCTCTTTCGCGGGAGATCATTCTCGCTCATAGAGGTAAAATATCGGCTTATAGTGAAGGAAAAGGAGAAGGTGCCACTTTTATTGTGGAGTTACCTCTTGCTGAAGAAGCCTGATCTTATAATTTTTCTTTTGAGGTCTTCTTTTCTTTAAAAGCAGTCTTTCCTTCTTCTGAGATTTCTTCTTCAGGCGAATTTTTTTTCTTTACTTCCCCATTACTGTTCAGGAAATATTTTGGGCTAACCCCATATTTTTCTTTAAATATCTTGGAAAAATAGCTGCGATTATTCAGGCCAATCTGGCTTACGATCTGGGAGACATTGTGTTCTGCAGAAGATAACATTTTCTTGGCAGCTTCCAGTTTTACCTGCTGCATATATTTGTTGACGGTAAGTCCAAACATATGTTTAAATCCAACCTGCAACTTATTGACATTGGTGCCAACTTCCTTGGCTAATTCCTCAACAGAGTAATTATGGTTGAGATTTTCCTCAATAAGTTGAACGGCCATTTTGATATTCTTGACATCTGATTGTCGCATTATCTGCTGGCTATCCTCCCTCTGATCGTCCTGGTATTGTGTAACCTGCTTGCTCAACATTTCAAAGGTTTTTCCTTCCAGGAAAATTGAGCGCAAAAATCCTGAAAGTTCTTTTTTCTGAATTTGTTCAACAATGTCGGCAGTGGTAATACTGTAGTTTCCTTCGTACAGGAATTGTTCTTTTGATCTTGAATCTTCAATTACTTTCTGTAAACCACGATTCAACCCTTCAAATTCATAGGTCATATAATCAGTGAACTGATCTCTGATTATTTCCAGACTCGCAACATTGGTCACCTCATTTGCTGAAAAATAGAGCACATGACCATTATTGGCCATACTGGAAACGATAATATTCTGAAAGGTTTGAATGGTATGCCTTTCATTGGAATTTTCAAAACTGTGGGCAACTTTTCCTTCAGTACAAAAAATGAATTTAAGAGGGTGGTTCTTGTTGCTTGTGAAGTGAATTTCTAAATCTTGGAAAAAAGTACACTGGTATTGAATAATCCCCAGACCAGATTTAAAATTGGTTCCACGGATAAAACCTTTTCCTATATTAGAAGGGAGTACAATAAAATATTCTTCGTTTTCATTACAAAGTTCTACCTCAAAGACTTTTGCTAAGTCACTGATCACATCTTTTATAGGCAAAGCTTTAACGGAAATCTTCATTATATTGAATTTTTAATTGCCGCAAAAATATGGTATCACCCTTTCACATTAAATAGCCTAATTGTGATTAATGTGTAATAGATTAACACTTGTTTGGAAAACGTTATGTTTATACAAAATTACGGAAAGCCCACCAGATTTATTTTGAGCAGCAAAAAGATTAGTATTTTTTGTGTCAAAAACGGTAAACCTTAAGGAGATATTAACATAGATTTGAAATCTATCTAGAAGCGAAAGCTTTTAGTAGGGTAATTTTATTTCTATGACAAGTATTTACATCATTTTAGCACTTGAAGCTCTAATAGTTATCTTAATAAGCTCATACCTTATAAGAAAAGCCTATTTGATGTACGTCGACCGTAAAGGGAGAGGAAAAAATAATCCTAAGTAAGAATTACTCCTGGTTAATTTTATTCTTAAGTCGTTTTTCCATAGCGCCATCTGTGAAGCTCTCTTCACAGAAATTTTCGGTAGCCTCAAAATTCCTATCTTTGCAGCCTTAATTTTGAGAAGATGAAAAGTGTGAAGGCCCTAAAATGGCGTTATGCAACCAAGAAGTTCAATTCTGATAAACTTCTAGCACCCGAGAAGATCGAAATCCTTAAAAAGGCATTCAATCTTACTGCAACATCTTATGGTTTGCAGCCATTAAAGATGTTAGTGATCCAGGATAAAGAGTTGCAGGAAAAACTAATGAAAGCTTCCTATAATCAGCAACAGGTGAGTACCGCCTCCCATGTGCTCGTAATTTGTATTGAAAATGAAATTGGAAAAGCCTTCATTGAAAAATATTTCAGCTACGTAAAAGATATTCGTAATACTCCTGATGATGTTCTACACCCATTTAGGGAGTCACTTATTGGCAGTTTTGAAAAGAAACCGGTGGACGAGATCCATACCTGGGCTACTCATCAGGCTTACTTAGTTCTGGGTACTTTATTAACAGTTTGCGCAGTTGAAGAGATCGATTCCTGCCCCATGGAAGGCTTTGACCCTGATCAGTTTGATGAGTTACTGAACCTTCAAAAGCATAATTTAAAATCTGTGCTTGTCCTCCCTGTCGGCTACAGGGCTGAAGATGATTTCTTTGCAGAATTAAAGAAAGTGAGAAGACCTCTTGATGAAACTATAATTGAATACTAGTAATTCACGTATTCGATTATTTCCAGGCCATAACCTATCATTCCCACTCTTTTGGTCTGTTTAGAATTGGATAACAACCTGAGTTTATGGATCTCGAGATCGTGAAGGATTTGTGCTCCAATCCCAAAATCTTTTGAATCCATAACTACCGGCGGTGCTTTCATCTCTCCCTGTTTCTGAAGTTCCTTTAATTCATGAAGGCGATTAAGCAGGTTCAAAGATTGGCTCTCCTGGTTGATAAAAACAATAGCTCCTCTTCCTTCTTCATTCACCGCTCTAAACATGGAGTCCAGTTTTTTATCGGCATCATTGGTAAGGGTTCCTAAAATGTCATTATTGACGAGGGTTGAATTCACCCGTACCAGAACAGGTTCGTCAGACTTCCAGCTTCCTTTGGTAAGGGCCATGTGCACCTGCTTATTGGTAGTCTGCTGATATGCTCTAAGTCTGAAAGTCCCAAACTTTGTATTGATGTCAAAATCCTCTTTTTTGACGATCAGGGAGTCGTGCTGCATACGGTAAGCTACGAGGTCTTCGATAGAAACCAATTTCAGATCGAACTTCCTGGCTACTTCCATCAATTGAGGCAGTCTGGCCATTGAACCATCCTCGTTCATGATCTCCACAATGACTCCGGCGGGTTGAAAACCGGCAAGGCGTGCAAAATCAATTGCAGCTTCAGTATGTCCGGTCCTTCTCAAGACGCCACCTTGTTTAGCCTTTAACGGAAAAATATGTCCGGGACGGTTGAGGTCCTGTGGCTTTGTCTCAGGATCGATAAGGGATTGTACAGTTTTCGCCCTGTCGGCTGCAGAAATACCTGTAGTAACCCCTTTACCTTTAAGGTCTACAGAAATGGTAAAAGCCGTTTCCAGAGGATCGGTATTGTTGCCAACCATCATTTCCAGGTTCAGCTCTTTACAACGCTTTTCAGTAATGGGAGCGCAAATAAGTCCGCGGCCGTGAGTAGCCATGAAATTGATCATCTCAGGCGTGACCTTCTCTGCAGCGGCAAGAAAATCTCCTTCATTTTCCCGATCTTCATCATCAACAACAATAATGACCTTTCCGGCCCTTATGTCGTCTATCGCTTCTTTTATACTGTGTAATTTAATGGAGGTTTCCGTAGCCATGCCTGTGAATTATTGAGGGCAAAGATATTTAATCATTTTCGTTTCGACCCATGATCTGGGCTTTTTTCAGCATCTTTCTAATGGGCTCAAAAAGTGCACTAAATCCAAAAAGTCCCTGGTCTGTGGTGGCTCTATAGGTGAGCAGGATTCCGAGGGGAAGCATTATAAGTGTGGAAAGCCACGTGGCCAAAAAAGGACTTATTGTTCCTTCTTCGGCACTGTTTTTAGCAAAGATCCCGATAAAGTGATAGGTAAGGAATAACAGGATAGCAATAACCATAGGTAATCCCATACCTCCTTTCCGGATGATTGCGCCCAAAGGTGCACCTACAAAGAACAGCACGATACAGGCAAATGCCAGTGCATATTTTTCATGCAGGGCGATCTCGAATTTGTTCAGCCGCTTCGTAGCGAGGTTCAATTCTGCCTGTTTTGCCGTAACTACTGCGAGAGCCCCATTGACGTTACCCATCGCCAGATTAATGATCTGTGAAGCCCGGTAAGGCTCATAAAGCGGCAAAATTCCTTCTGAAAGATCCGCAATCGTATCCTTAGGTTCAAAATCCCTTACCATAGCGACCATTCCCGATCTTGCATACAGATTTCGTGACAGATTCTCTACTTCCTGGTTATAGGAGGTGGAGAAGGAGTCGATGGTTTGATTCAATTCAGAGATCTTTAGCATGTTGTGAGAGTTGCTGTATTTCTCTTCATTGAGGTCAACATCATTAAAACCTGAAAGATCCATGTTGATGACGTATTCTTCAAAATGGCTTTTTGCAAAAGGTTTTTTTGTTCTGGAAGAAGGGGAACGGGTAAGGATTTCGTCATAGTAGTTTCCGTCTTTCAGAACGAGGCTGAGAATATTCGAATCGGTACTTCCTATTAATTCTCCTTCCTTTGCTTTGATCACTGTATAGTTTCCGGCGCGACGCTCAGATTTCTTGTGAATGATCACATTTTTCAGGAAGCGATCGTTATTTCCGCTTTTTTCTTCAACCTTGATATTGATTTCCCCAAGGTCGTTGAAAACTCCTTCTGAAATAACCATGGCAGGCTTCAGCTGGGCAATATTCTTCCGAAGGTTAATAGATTTATACTCGGCTGCGGGAATAACGTTGTTGGCAAAAATAAATGCCGTGAAGCTCACCAGTAAAATAAAGAAGGTAAGCGAGCGCATGGCACGTTGTAAGGAGATACCTGCAGATTTCATTGCTGCGAACTCATAGTTTTCGGCAAAATTTCCGAAGGTCATGATGGAGGTCAGCAAGATCGTTAGCGGCAGTACCAGTGGTACCAGCTTCGGACTGAAATAGAGCAGGAATTTTAGAATTACAACAAAGTCAAGGTCCTTTCCGGCAAGCTCACCTATGTACAGCCAAATGGTTTGCAATACAAAGATGAACATGAGTATTACAAAGACCGAAAAAAAAGTTTTTAGGTAGCTGCTAAGTATGTACCGGTCAAGGATCTTCAATTAATTAATCTAGCCTGTTAATGTAGTAATCTTTATATCTGCTCTCTTTAAATTCGAACAGGGACTCAGGAATTGGCTGGTTTGTTTTGAAGCTTGTCACCGTGATGGTGATCTTAGTGCCATTATCCTGTGTTTGAATAAGATTATAGATGTTTTTTGTCTGTTGGTCAATTCCAAGTAAGATACTTTTTATTTCGGCATTGGAATCGATAGGAGTCAATTTTATATACTGGATCTTACGCCCCTTCAGGTTTTGAGTGTCAGCCCATTCAGATTTGTACCCGTTATTGTAAAAGGTAAGCATTTTTGACGGGGTGATGTTCTGGTCTTCTTCCGGATCATATTTTGAGATGTTGATCTCTTCATCTTCCGGAATAATAGTATATAGCTTTTGGCCGTCAAAGAGCCTGGTGGTACCCATAATGTTAAGCAGATATTTTTCCCCCTGAAGGCTTACATCACCACGGGTCTCATGTTTGACATTCTCAGCTGTATTCTCTAGCGCATATTTGAAGTCGATAATAATATTGTCGTAGCTAGCAACCTTGGTGGATACCTCATTCAATAAAGCCTGCGCTTTATTTTTCGTTTGGGCGTTTGCTCCCACCACCATTAACATCACAAATACTACTAAAATTAATTTTTTCATTACAGTTTATTAAGATTTATTCATTCCTCGTTCAACAGCTGATTCAGGCTTTCCAGGTCTTGAATTAACACCTGTCTTGCTTTACTGCCTTCGAACGGACCTACTACTCCTGCGGCTTCCAGTTGATCTATGATCCTGCCGGCCCTGTTGTACCCCAATTTTAGTTTTCTCTGGAGTAAGGAGGCCGATCCCTGCTGTGCCATTACTATGACTTCAGCAGCTTCGCGGAAGAGTTTGTCACGCTCGCTTACATCAATATCAAGTCCTGTGCCACTTTCCTCTCCCGAGTATTCCGGAAGATGATGAGCGTCTGGATAGGCTTTTTGTGAGCCAATGAATTCGGTGATCTTATCAACTTCAGGAGTGTCTACAAAAGCACACTGAAGTCGCAATAATGTGTTGCCCTGGGTGAAGAGCATATCTCCTTTTCCAATCAATTGATCGGCACCCTGACTGTCAAGGATGGTCCTGGAATCGATCTTTGAAGTAACCCTAAAAGCGATCCTAGCCGGGAAGTTGGCTTTAATGATCCCGGTAATAACATTTACCGAAGGTCTTTGGGTGGCAATGATCAAATGTATCCCGATGGCTCGGGCCAGCTGTGCGAGTCGGGCAATAGGTGTTTCCACCTCTTTACCGGCGGTCATGATGAGGTCGGCAAATTCGTCCACAACCAGCACAATGTACGGCAGGAATTTATGGCCGTTTTCAGGATTGAGCTTACGCGCTTTAAATTTGGTGTTGTATTCCTTGATATTACGAACCATTGCTTCTTTAAGCAATTCGTAACGGTTGTCCATTTCGATACAAAGGGAATTCAAAGTATTGATCACCTTAGTATTATCTGTAATAATAGCTTCTTCCGTATCAGGAAGCTTTGCTAAATAATGCCGCTCAATTTTATTAAAGAGGGTCAATTCTACCTTTTTTGGATCTACCAGAATGAATTTAACCTCTGCAGGATGCTTACTGTACAGTAGTGAGGTCAGAATGGCATTCAATCCAACAGATTTTCCCTGTCCTGTTGCTCCTGCCATCAACAGGTGTGGCATCTTGGCCAGGTCAACTACAAAAGTCTCGTTGGAAATGGTCTTTCCCAGTGCCATTGGTAATTCCATTTCGGCATGCTGAAATTTAGGAGAAGCAATCACACTTCTCATCGAAACAATGCTCGATTTCTTATTTGGCACCTCAATACCAATGGTTCCTTTCCCCGGAATAGGGGCGATTATACGTATTCCCAGTGCAGAAAGGGAAAGAGCGATATCATCCTCCAGGCTTTTTATCTTGGAGATCCGGATTCCCGCTTCAGGAATGATCTCGTACAAAGTAACGGTGGGGCCAACCGTAGCCTTGATCTGCGCGATATCTATCTTATAATTCTTAAGTGTATCGACAATGCGATTTTTATTCTCTTCCAGCTCCTCCTGGTCAATTGTGATGCCTCCGCCATTGGCGTTATAGTCCTTTAAAAGTTCGAGGGTAGGGAACTGGTAATTTTTTAATTCCAGGGTAGGATCGAATTCCCCGTAGTCTTCTACCAGTTTCTTGCTGAGATTATCTTCAACTTCCTCCTCAACCGCTGTTTCCACTTCCATTTCCACATCGTCCGGATTCTCTTCGGAACGTATGATCACTTTTTCGGGAGTAACAGTAGGAGTTTCCGGTTTTAAGGGTACCGGTTCTTTTATAAGTTCAGGTTCTTCATCTTCTTCGGAAGTTTCTTCTTTGGATCTTTTGATTTCTTCCGAAACTGAAGCTGCTGCCTTAAAATCATCGGTAACTGCGTTTTTGGTCTTTCTGAAGCTGGTGAAGATCTTTTCAGGAGTGATCTTAAGCCTCACTACCAGGTAAACGATCATCAAAAATGTCAGTAATAGGAGAGTGCCGGTAAAGCCTAAATAATCCTGAAGATAATCATTCATTTCAAAGCCTATGGTTCCACCCAACAATGAACTGGAGCTGGCAAAAAAACCAAGGAAAACACTAAGCCAGATCATTACAAGAATTCCCCAGAACCAAAACCGTTGAAGGGCTTTTTTGTTCAGGTTGAAAAAGAAATAGATCCCGGTGATCATGGTAAGAACAGCAATAGCAAAGGCCGGTAAGCCAAAGCCTTCATAAATGAAAAAATTGCTGATACCTGCTCCGAACTTACTGAGAAGATTCTGAGTTTCCACTTCCCGGTTTCCTAACTGCGATAGTGTACTTTGGTCAGCCTGCCAGGTAAAAAGAAAAGATACAAAAGCCATAAGCAAGGCCAGGCCGAATAAAAAGAGAAAACTACCTAATAAAACCTTGTTTTTAGGAGAAAGGGTCAGAGACGATTTCGAAAAACGGGGTTTTGCAGTTTTCTTTTTAACTTTTCCTTTAGCCATGGGGGAACTTTGGGTTTGGGGCAAAAATACAAATTAGCACCGTCTAATATAAAGAAAAGAAAAAATCTATTCACAAAGTTTTAGGAAACGGGACGTTTTGAAAGGAGACTCGTATGTAATGGATTACAGGGTGTAAAAAATATAAGGGAAGTAAATAATAATGCCCACAGCTAAAGCTACTATTGCCGCAAAGAAAACCGATCCGGCTGCGATATCTTTAATATGGCCAATCTTTGTGTGAAAATCCGGATGCACAAAGTCAGCGATATTCTCTACAGCGGTGTTCAAACCTTCCGTAGCCATCACAAGTCCAATAGCCAGAAGCTGGAACATCCATTCGGTTGCTGTAATGTCAAAATAGAATCCGGCGATACATACCAGAATAGTAATAACGAACTGGACCTGGATACTGGGTTCATGCCTAAGCAGGAGCCAGGCTCCTTTTAACGCGTAACCACCTCCTCGAATCCGGCCGGTGATAAAATCATACATTATAAAAGGGGTTTTAGCGCCTCCAGGTAATCGGGTTCATGATCAATGTTCTTGACCTGTTCGGTATACAGGATCTTGGCATTTTCATCAAGTACGACCACGGCGCGTGACAATAAACCTTCCCAGGGGCCTTCTAACATTTCCACTCCGTAGTCTTTACCGAAATTGCGTTCCCTAAAGTCAGAAAGATTGATAACATTGTTCAGGTGCTCATCGTTGATAAAGCGTTGCTGGGCAAAGGGCAGGTCCCGGGAGATATTAAGAACCACGACATTGTCTAGTTCTCCCACCTTTTCGTTGAAATTACGCACAGAAGTAGCGCAAACTCCGGTATCTATACTGGGAAAAATGTTCATTATTACTCTTTTTCCTTTATAGTCCTGCAGGGTAGCTATGGTAAGGTCAGATTTCAACAATTCGAAATGTGGGGCCTTTTCACCTTTTTCAGGAAGGTGTCCATACGTAGTTACTTGCTTACCCTTTAACGTTACCTGAGACATAAGTTGTGAAAATTGGTGGTTGAATTCTTAAATTTAAAATATTACAATTTGGCTTTTACTAAAATTATCATAAAACAATAATGGCTGCCTTAAATTATAAAGCAGCCATTATTAAAGGGATTTGAACCGGGTTTTTTATCTGTCGATAGAACCCAGGACTTTTTGCATGAAGTTGTTTGCCGCATCTTTTTCGGACATACCTTCATCTATCATTTTTTGAACTTCAATTGCTCCGCAAATATTGCTGATCAACTCTCCCACCACATCCATTTCTTCATCGGTCACCGAACGGTGATCACAAAAAGATTCCAAAACTTCTAGAGTGCTTTCAAGAGTCTGTTGATCGTGGTTCTTTTGCAGATGTCTAATTACTGGTAACTTCATTAACTAGGTCTTTTAAAAGTTCAAATTTATTGGTCTGCACCTGGTTGACCAGGGTACCGTTCCTAAAGGTCGCGAAAGTTGGCAGGTTATCTACCTTAGCCAGCTTTCTTGATTCAGGATATTTTTCGGCATCAACCAGGAGAAATGTCGCATTTTCATTTTCAGCGGCCAGTTTTTTAAACTTGGGCTTCATCACCCGGCAGTTTCCGCACCAGGAAGCCATATACTGAACAACCACAGTGTCATTTTCGGATACTACTTCCGCTAAATTATCATTCGTCAATTCTCTCATAATGATGCTTTTTTTAGTTGGCGCTTAAATAAGTAGCAACACCATCACGGTTGGCGTTCATTGCTTCTTTACCTTCTTCCCAGTTCGCAGGACAAACTTCTCCTTTTTCCTGAACGTGAGTGTAAGCATCGATCAAACGGATGAATTCTTTTACGTTTCTTCCTAGGGGCATGTGGTTCACGCTTTCGTGGAAGATGGTACCTTCCTCATCGATAAGGTAAGTAGCGCGGTAAGTTACGTTGTCACCTTCTACTGTGTAAGTTCCGGTTTCTTCGTTATAAGTCTCGTTCATAATATCCAGAATACCTAGTTGGTTGCTAAGGTTTCTGTTAGAGTCAGCAAGGATTGGATAGGTAACTCCTTCAATACCTCCCTGATCTTTTGGAGTGTTCAACCATGCAAAGTGAACTTCAGGAGTATCACAAGAAGCTCCGATCACCATTACGTTTCTTTTTTCAAACTCGTCCATTGCTGCCTGAAAAGCGTGCAGTTCTGTTGGACAAACAAAGGTGAAGTCTTTTGGGTACCAGAAAAGAAGAACTTTCTTTCCGTTCTTTTGAGCTTCTTCCAGTACATTGATTTTAAAAGTGTCGCCCATTTCATTCATTGCGTTCACTTCCAGGTTTGGAAATTTTTTTCCTACTAAAGCCATGTAAATTCTATTTTTAGATTATTAAATTCTAATTCGGTTGCAAAGATAAAAACTAAGGCAGGACAGAGTATTCCCACAGATCTTTAATTTTTATTACATAATAGTTTTTGTCAATATCAAAAGTAAAAAGATATAGAATAAAATTATTGAATCTCTGCAGGCACTGGTTCCGCTGTCACTAACCTTCTGATCTTAATATTTAGTGCTGCAAAAAGCAGGGTCATAAAAGGGCTCAGATAATTAAAAATCGCATACACAAAATAAGAAGCAACCGGTACTCCCAGAACTCCACTGTGGTAAGCTCCACAAGTATTCCATGGAACAAGCACAGAAGTTACAGTCCCTGAATCTTCTAAGGAACGGCTAAGATTTTCTGGGGCCAGCCCTTTGTCTTTGTAAGCCTTGGCGAACATCTTTCCAGGTACTACAATGGCCAGATATTGATCTGAAGCTGTAGCGTTTAAAGTAATACAACTAACTACAGTACTTGCAAAGAGGCCAAAAGTGGTGTGGAAAAGGTTTAGTAATGCCTTACTTATGGTTGCCAAAGCACCTATGGCATCCATAATACCTCCAAATACCATAGCGCAAATGATCAACCAAATAGTTCCCAGCATGCCAGACATTCCACCGGAGGAGAAAAGGTCGTTAAGTTGTGTGTTTTCAGTTTCTATGGCTGTTTCAACGGTAATTGCGTTCATTAATCCACGGTATCCTGCCTCAAAGGTGAGTTCTTTGGCACCTGCCACCGCCATAACCACTTCTGGTTGAAAAATAAGAGCGGCAACTGCTCCCAGTAATGTTCCGCAGAGAAGGGCAATAAGAGGAGGTGTTTTCTTTACTATCAGGATGATCACCAGAGCAGGTACTACGAAAAGCCACCCGTTAATATTAAAGGCGGCATCAATAGAGGTGAGAATTGAAGCAGTGTCTGTTGCGCCTGCCGGTTCTATGGAAAACCCTAGAATTATGAAAACGATGAGTGTTACAATTATAGTGGGAACAGTAGTAAGGGTCATGTACCTGATGTGTGTAAAAAGATCTGTTCCTGCCATAGCCGGGGCAAGGTTGGTGGTATCACTAAGGGGGGACATTTTATCTCCAAAGTAGGCTCCAGATAATATTGCTCCTGCAGTCATTCCTAAAGAAATCCCCAGAGCATCGGCAATACCTATTAAGGCTATACCCACTGTGGCAGATGTGGTCCAGCTGCTACCGGTGGCCACTGAGATCACCGAGCAGATCACGACTGTAGCGGCCAAAAATATGGTAGGATTCAGGATCTGAAGTCCGTAATAGATCATTGTTGGAATGATCCCGCTAATGAGCCAGGTCCCGGCCAGAGAGCCAACCATAAGTAGGATGAGGATCGCGCCGGTGGTAGATTTCACATTGAGAGCCACCTCTTCGATCATCAGGTCAAATGAAACTTTATTAAAGATCCCGACAATTGCTGCTACCGCTGCACCAAGTAAAAGAATGAATTGGTTAGAACCACTGAGGGCATCATCTCCATATACAAAAACATTATAGGCGAGCATCCCTATCAGCGCAAAAACCGGAAAGAGTGCTTCCCAGATATTTAGCTCCTTATTTACAACAATTTCAGTGTCTTTGATAAAGTTTTCATCTTCCATTTACAAGGGGGGTATAATTTTCAGCCTGTAATGTTACGGTTTTTTAAGAAAAGTTAAAAGTTGAGACTTTAAAGATTGGTCCTGCTGTTCCATTTTAAACAACTTTGTGAAAAATGAAAAGTTTTTAGCTCCCGAAAAAGTATTGAAAACAAAAAAGGCGCAAAACTGATTAGTCCTGCGCCTTGGTTTTAAATGCTTTTAAGTGATTATCCTAATTCCAATGCAATTTCAACCATTTCTTTAAAAGTGGTTTCCCGATCTTGGGTAGTGGTTTTCTCTCCGGTAACTAGAGAGTCTGAAATAGTTAGTAGAGAAAGAGCATTGACGTTATGTTTGGCCGCGATTGTGTATAAACCTGAGGTTTCCATTTCTACACACAAAACTCCAAATTTGGACCAGAGTTGGTATGACTCAAACTCATCTGCATAAAACTCATCACTGGTAAGCACATTTCCGGCTTTTACTTCAATTCCTTTTTCTTTTGCAAGGTTGATAGCCTGCTGAAATAATCCGAAGTTGGCGGTAGGAGCAAAGTCGGCTCCCTGAAACCGTGCCTGGTTGATCCCTGAAGTAGAGGAAGCAGCCATGGCAATAACAATGTCACGCAGCTTGACGGATTTCTGGTACGAACCGGCGCTACCCACCCTAATCAGGTTCTTTACATTGTACTCATTAATGAGTTCATGGGCATAGATGGAAATGGAAGGCACTCCCATTCCTGTTCCCTGTACCGAAATTCTTTTTCCTTTATAAGTTCCGGTATAACCAAACATGTTACGAACTTTGTTGTAACACTGAATGTCCTCAAGGTAAGTTTCTGCGATCCATTTTGCTCGGAGTGGATCTCCCGGTAATAAAACTGTTTCTGCAATTTCCCCTTTTTGGGCCTCTATATGAATACTCATTTTTTTAATTCCTTTACTATTGATACTCCTGAAGAAGTTCCTATTCTAGCTACTCCTGCTTCTATATAAGACAATGCGGTGTCCAGATTCTTTATGCCTCCCGAGGCTTTAATTTTAGCCTGCCCATTAACAGCTTTCTTCATTACCTCAATATTCTCCATTCTTGCTCCGTCAGTTCCAAAACCGGTGGAGGTCTTGACAAAATCGGCCTTGGCTTTTACAGCCAGTTCACTTGCAAGAGTGATCTCCTGTGGCGTCAAATAACAGGTTTCGATAATTACTTTTAGAACCCGGTCTCCCACAGCGCTTTTTATAGCAGCGATCTCTTCTTCTACTTTTTTATAATTTTTCGACTTTAATTCCCCAATATTGATCACCATATCAATTTCTTCAGCTCCGTCTTTAAGGGCTTGCTCTGTTTCAAAGACTTTAGCTTCTGTAGACATGGCTCCTAGAGGAAAACCGACTACCGCACATACTTTTACATCAGAACCTTCAAGGTTTTTCTTGGCAAGCGGAACATAGCAGCTGTTAACACAAACCGAGAAAAATGAATATTCCCGGGCTTCTTTGCAAAGCTCCAGTATATCATCTTCGGTTGCGGTAGCTTTTAGAATGGTATGGTCAATAAATTTGTTGATCTC
Organism: Salinimicrobium soli; assembly: GCF_048323655.1. NCBI lineage: Bacteria > Pseudomonadati > Bacteroidota > Flavobacteriia > Flavobacteriales > Flavobacteriaceae > Salinimicrobium > Salinimicrobium soli. The sequence goes on from NZ_JBLUWW010000003.1 coordinate 322,506, forward strand.
TATCATAGATGATTAGTTTTTTGCAAAAATCTGAAAAGAAATTTTTCCTTAAAATGACTGCGGTCACTAAAGGTTGTTCCCAGCCTTCAAAAGGCCAAAACCCCACAAATATACAGATTCACACTAGCTTTTCCTGAATTTTCAGAAAAAAGAGAAGGTCCAAAAATGTCATTTTTGGAAGTGCTTGTTACTACTCCACATCAGATCAGAATTTTACCCTTTCGGGAGCACTTCGGATTTTAACATTTTTGAACCTTCGAAAAATGATCTTCTAAAGAACGCCTACTTCTTTCATGCAGGCTTTCATCATGTTGTAGGTTCTTTCGATGTCGTTGTCAAGACCAATCGAAAAACGGATTATTCCTTCTGTCAATCCCATTTCTTTTTGCTCTTCTTCAGGGATTTCCGAAGAAGTAGAAGTTCCGGGAGCACTGAAGAGAGTTTTGTAAAATCCGAGGCTAACTGCGAGGTAACCGAGATTTTTCTGTTGCATCAGTTCCATTAACTCATTGGCTTTGTCAAGACTGCCAGCATCTACGACTAACATTCCGCCGAATCCATACTCCTCATTCATCATGCTCTTGTACAGCTCGTGGCTCGGGTGGCTTTTAAGCCCTGGGTAAACAGTCCTTAGACCATCTGCTTCGAATTTTTCAGCGAGGTAAAGTGCATTTCTACTGTGTTGCTTGATCCTTATGTGCAAAGTGCGCAGGTTTTTTAGAATAGATGCAGCACGCATACTGTCCATGGTTGGACCCAGCAGCATGTTAGCTCCATCATTCACACTCCTTAACTCATTAATGAATTCCTGGCTTGCACAGGTCACTCCGCCAACAGTATCACTGCTACCGTTAATGAACTTTGTAAGACTGTGTATCACAACATCGGCACCCATTTTTGCCGGTGAAATGGCAAGTGGAGAGAAGGTATTGTCTACCACCAGTTTAAGGTTGTGTTTTTTAGCAATTTTTGAAAGTGCAGGAATGTCTGCCACTTCCAGTAATGGATTGCTCACTACTTCACAATAAAGGACTTTTGTCTCCGCAGTAATAGCTGCTTCCACTTTTTCCAGGTCGGTGATATCAACAAATGATGTGTTGATGTTGAGACGAGGCGCGAAATTTTTCAGGAAAGCATAAGTTCCACCATAAATTGTGCGGCTGGAAACGATATGGTCTCCGGCCATACACAGCTGCAGAAGAACAGGGGTAATTGCTCCCATTCCGCTGGCCGCGACATTAGCGGCTTCAGTTCCTTCCATGGCTGCTAAAGCCTCTCCTAAATAGAGATTAGAAGGGGAGGAGTGGCGGGAATAGAGGTAACAACCTTCAGCGTTCCCTTCGAAAGTGTCGAACATGGTCTTGGCTGAAAGAAAGGTGTAAGTTGAAGAATCTGAAATACTTGGGTTTACACCTCCGAATTCTCCGAAGTACTGTAAATCCTGAATATGATCTGCAGGTTTAAAATCCATTTTGTAGCTATTATAGTTTCTTCAAATTAAAGCTTAATCAGAAAGAAAATCAACAGGAAGGCATAAATAGAGTAAATTTTATTGTCAATTGTTTATTATTTAGATTTTAAATCTTTTACCTTCGGAAAATGAATTCTAAAAAAGAAAATTTTTCAGATGAACCTGGATGCTACAGATAAAAAATTACTCTCTCTGCTTCAGGGAGACAGCAAAAGAACGAACAAGGAACTTGCAGGTAAATTGAACCTTTCGGTAACTGCAGTTTTTGAAAGGATCAGAAAACTTGAAAAGGCCGGAGTGATCTCAAAATACGTTGCCCTCGTAAAACCCGAAAAAGTAGACCGGTCTTTTACCGCTTTTTGCCAGATCAAACTTGTGCAACATACCAAGAGCAATGTAACTCGTTTTGAGGCGCAGGTAACCGGACTAAAGGAGGTGTTGGAAGTCTTCCATGTGAGTGGCGAGTACGATTATATTTTAAAGGTCATGGTAAAGGACATGCAGGCTTACCGCGAATTTATGCTCAACAAACTCACGGCTTTAGATCATATTGGAAGTACTCAAAGCACCTTTGTGATAAGTCCGGTGAAGAACACTTCGGCCATAAGTATGGATCTGGATTAAGCCGGTTGCCATACTTTTTTCCATTGTCATTAATAGTCGTACTTTTGTTTTTCCATATTCAAAAAACACATTAAAACCATATTTATGAGCACATACGATGTTGCTGTCATAGGTTCAGGCCCCGGTGGCTATGTGGCTGCTATACGCTGCGCCCAGTTGGGAATGAAAACCGTACTTATTGAAAAATACGCTTCTCTTGGAGGAACATGCCTTAACGTAGGTTGTATTCCAAGTAAAGCTTTACTCGATTCTTCTCACCATTATTATGACGCGATCAGTCATTTTGAGGAACACGGAATTGAAATTCCGGGAGAGGTAAAACTCAATCTTCAAAAAATGATCGAGCGTAAACAGTCGGTAGTTAATCAGACCGTTGACGGGATCAACTTTTTGATGAAAAAGAACAAGATCGATGTTCTGCAGGGAGTAGCTTCATTTAAGGATGCAACACATATCAACATTGATAAGGCTGAAGGAGAAGCTGAAACCATAGATGCAAAAAATACCATTATTGCCACTGGATCCAAGCCATCCACTCTTCCGTTCATCAAGATCGATAAAGAGAGGATCATTACCTCTACTGAAGCTTTAAAACTGAAGGAAGTGCCTAAACACCTTTTAGTGATTGGCGGCGGAGTTATAGGTCTTGAATTAGGGCAGGTATACCGCAGGCTGGGAGCAGAGGTTTCAGTAGTAGAATACATGGATCGCATTATCCCAACTATGGATGCAGCTCTTTCGAAAGAGCTTACCAAGAGTCTGAAGAAGCAAGGTGTGAAATTCTTTGTTTCTCACAAAGTTGGTGCAGTTGAACGCCAAGGAGATGAGGTAATTATTAAGGCTGAGGATAAAAAAGGAAATTCTGTAGAGTTCAAGGGAGATTATTGTTTAGTCTCTGTGGGGAGAAGGCCTTATACCGAAGGTCTTAATGCTGATGCTGCCGGTGTAAAGGTGGACGACCGCGGAATGATCGAGGTGAATGAGAATCTTCAAACTTCTGTGAAGAATATTTACGCAATTGGTGATGTGGTAAAAGGCCCGATGCTGGCTCATAAGGCTTCGGAAGAGGGTACTTTTGCTGCGGAAGTGATCGCAGGTCAAAAACCCCACATCAATTACAACCTTATTCCCGGAGTGGTTTATACATGGCCGGAAGTTGCTGCAGTAGGTAAGACCGAAGAGCAACTGAAGGAAGAGGGAGTAAAATACAAAGAAGGAAAATTCCCTATGCGCGCTTTGGGACGCTCACGTGCCAGTGGTGACATCGACGGAATGGTGAAGATCCTATCTCATGCTGAAACAGACGAGGTGCTGGGAGTACACATGATAGGTGCACGGGTAGCCGATCTTATCGCTGAAGCAGTGACTGCAATGGAATTCAGGGCTTCTGCTGAAGATATTTCCAGAATGAGTCACGCTCACCCAACCTATGCGGAAGCAGTAAAAGAAGCTGCTTTAGATGCTACAGACAACCGACCTATTCATATGTAGGTTTAGATTATTCTGATATAAAAATACCGCTCAAAAATGACATTTTTGGGGCGGTATTTTTTTTGAGGAATTTTAAAAATCCTGCCAATCCTTTCACTACTTTTATTTAAAGCAAAATACTTTAGAAAATGTCGAAAGAGAAATCGCCTTCAAAAAATTCTGCTAAGAAAGAGCCTGTGCTCAGCTTAAAAGAGAAGCGTGCTGCCAAAGCCGCCAAAAAGAAAAACAGGACATAATTGGTTCTGCATCCTAAACATCAAAGGCTGTCAAAAGACAGCCTTTTTGTAGGATATTTTGATTGCATCTACTCTTCGTCTGCAACAAATTTGAAGAAACGACTTTCGCCACCATCTGAGGTTTCCTCCTGATAGAGGAACTGAAGGTCATTACTATCAAAGATATCAAAGAATTCGTCCCACGAGATATTCTTGAGATTATCTTCGGCATACCCGGGGAAGTTTATCCGTAATAGCCCACCTCCTTTTTCACTGTTACTGGTGCTTTCAACTACTGCCGGTTTACCATCCCTGGCTTCGACCCACTCCCTAATCTTTTTGTGATCTTTTGTGGTTTTTGAATCTGATTCTGACATTTTCAAATGTTTTTCGTTAGACAACATCCTAAATTCACTTTTTTGAATCAGATATTGAAGGTGTTTAACAGTAAATAAATCAGGCTGTTAATTCTTCGCGAAGAGCATTTGAAGTTCCGCGGAAAATTTAATGTCTTCCTCTGAAGACTCTTAACTTCCAATAGCCTTGCTTGAAATAAATGAAGGCAACAGCGGCTGCGATTATATTGGAAATTGGGAAAGCCCACCAGATACCTTCATAGGTAATGGACGTATTATGAGAAAGTAAAAAAGCAACCGGAAACCGAATGATCCAAAGGTTGAGAATGGAGATCAACATAGAGGCTTTTGTGAACCCGGCTCCGTTGAATACCCCGTTCAATACTTGCTGAACTCCAAGAAATCCGAAACTTGGAGCCATGATCTTGATGAACAAAGAAGCATTTTTAATTACTTCCGGATCATCGGGAATAAAGAAGGTAGTGAGAGGTTCAGCAAAAAAGAACATGAGCAGGCCCAGCCCGGTCAACCCGAAGAAGCCTACCTGGCTGCTGAGATTTGCGACCTTTTCTGCCCGTTTTATTTTAATTGCCCCAATATTTTGTCCCACCAGAGAAGTAGTAGCGATCGCCAGTCCCAGTGCAGGAATAACTATAAAGCTCAGAATGCGGGCTCCAATTCCGTAGGCTGCCACCACATCACTCCCAAAACCTGTTACCAGAACTACCATCATGGTCATTCCCAAAGCCCTGGTGGATTGTTCCAGGCTGGCAGGAATACCCATATTCACAATACGTTTAAGGGTAGAAAAGTGCGGTCTCATTTGATGAAAATGGATCCTGATCCCGCTATTCCCTCTGAAAAGAATGTAAAGGCCAATGGCCGCAGACAATGCCTGCGTCACAATGCTTGCCACGGCAGCGCCTGCCACACCATAGCCGGGAATAGGACCGTAGCCGTAGATAAAGAGGGGGTCCAAAACCAGGTTTAGAAAAACTGTGAAGAGAATGATATAAACGGGAAGCATTACGTTACCGATTCCTCTCATCAGTGATTGAAAGGCAAAGAACATGAACAGGAAAACAAATCCTATTGAGGAAACCCTGAAGTAACTGCTGGAATCCTCCAGCACCTCGGGCCCAGCACCGATTAGTTTCATAAGTGGACCGGCACTGAAATAACTGATGACCGACAGGAAAATTGAAATGAAAAATATCAGGGAAATAGTCTGCGAGGAATTGAAATCTACCTGTTCCTGGTTTTCTGCTCCTTTGTATTGAGAGACCAGAACAGTTCCTGCAAGGGTAAGGCCGGCACCAAGAGACAGAACCAAAAAAAGTAGCGGAAAACTAATACTTACTGCTGCAACGGCATTTGCTCCCAAACGCCCCAACCAGAACGTATCGATCAACTGGTAAGCAGTTTGTAAAATATTTGCGGCTATGATAGGAACTGCAAGGCTTACGAGGGAATTAAAGATCCTGCCTTCAGTGTATTTGTTCTTTGGCTTCATTCCATGCAAAAATAATGTAGTGCAGCAGGAAATACTGTGAAAACTATAATAATTACTGATAGTTTGCGGATAGTTACTCTATCAAAAATACTTTCTCCTTATCGACTGTAAGAAAATTCGGAGTGTTTTCTTGAGCTGTAAGTATTTCAACTCTAGAAAACTCCGTTAATCAGATAACTAAAGCTTTGATTGCTAATGATTTAAAAAATTCGTAAATTTCAGGGTGAGTCTGCAAGAGATTGCGGTATCCTCACAATTAACTGAGTGTAAAACGTTAAATTATGAGCGCTTTAACTAACATATGGAAAAACTATACTCATGAGTTCTCCACTGTACAAAAGGTTATTATTGGAATTGTATTAGGCGTGATCTTTCTTACTGCCATTTATGCAATTGTAATGGTGATCCTTGAGTTTACCCAATAACAGGAGAGGAGCATTTTTTTACCTACTTATCATTGAAAAGGTTCCTTTTTTTGGAGCCCTTCTTACCATTTGTTTACCTTCAGAAGAAGACTTCACGCTGGAGGTACTTCCTTATTTATCAAATTTTTAGTATCTTTAACTACAACCATTTTTTGAAACTTTAGCCAAAAAACCAATAGTTATGGATCCGCGAACCGTTTACAGAATGCTGAAACCGCATCTGGACGAAATGAATCCCTCCGAAAAAAAGGAACTCTCCGAACTAATTACTTCCCTTCCTCCCGAAAAAATCACCTGTCATCATCGTAAGGTATTTTCGTTGAAAAAGGCAAAAGAAAATCTGAAGGTATTTTGCAGGGTTGAAATGGAAAAAGAAAAAGCACAAAGCCAGGTCTGATCCTACATCACTTATTTTCTTGTAAACTTTTGTTAATCGGATTGATAGGAATCTGATGCTTACAATTTTTGCCTTATTTTAAAGAAATCAATGCTTCGAAATGGGCGAAAAGGTTTTATTGGCGGGAGCTGCAGGAGCATTGGGATTTGAGATCCTTAAATTACTTCATGAGCAAAATGGTTAACTTGAACCTGAAATACCTGCCGTGATGTCAAAGTACGATGCAATTATTGTCGGAAGTGGAAGTAACGGAATTTCAGCAGCCATTCGGCTACAGCAAAAAGGTCTCAAAACAGCCATTTTTGAGCAGGCTTCTTCCCCGGGCGGCGCCACACGAACCCAGGAATTAACGCTACCGGGATTTAAACACGATGTAGGTTCTTCTATTTTGCCTCTGGGGCTTGCTTCGCCTTTTCTCCGGAATCTTCCGTTAAAAGATCATGGCCTTGAATGGGTCTATCCTGAAATTGCTTATTCTCATCCCTTTATAGATGGAACGGCCTATGCCTGTTTCAAAGATCTTTATCAAACAGCTGCTCAACTGGGAGAGGATGAAAAGAACTACTTGAAGATCTTTAAGCCGTTGATGGAAGACTGGGAAAAATTGGATCCTGATCTTCTTGCTCCCCTTGGAATTCCACAACACCCTGTTCCTTACCTGAAGTTCGGACTGAAAGCCCTTCCTTCTGCTCACTGGCTGGCTAACAGGTATTTTGAGGATGAGCGCTCAAAAATGTTCTTTTACGGTTCGGCTGCCCATTCCACTATTCCCTTGACCAACCTGGCTTCAGCATCTTTTGGATTGGTGCTTACAGCCACAGCTCATCGTTATAATTGGCCATTTCCAAAAGGGGGAGCGGGAAACTTTACCGGCGCCATGTTAAATTACTACCGTTCTCTGGGCGGTGAATTGCATCTCAATCATCAGGTAAATGACCTTCGGGACCTTCCCAACGCCTTAGCCTATTTATTTGATCTTACTCCCAGGCAACTTCTTAAGATAAACGGCTTGAATTTTAATTCCCTGTACAGAAAACGTATGGAGAATTATAAATATGGTGCAGGAGTTTTTAAAATGGACTGGGCCTTGAGCGAGCCGGTGCCATTTACTAGTGAAAAATGCAGAAGATCAGGAACTGTGCATATAGGTTTTTCGCAAGCTGAATTGGAAAGATCGGAGGATTTGGTTCACAAGGGTTCTGTTTCTGACAGACCTTATGTGCTGATGGCACAACATTCTCCTTTTGATGCAACCCGGGCTCCCGAGGGGAAACACACAGCCTGGGCATACATACATGTTCCGAATGGAGATCCGCGGGATCATACCACCATTTTGGAAGATCAAATTGAAAGGGCAGCTCCCGGTTTTAAGGATACCATTTTAGCGAGGTCAACAAAGACTACCCATCAATTAGAGGAATTCGATCCTAATTTAGTAGGAGGGGATATTAACGGTGGACTCCAGGACATTACACAATTCTTTACCAGGCCTATTATTAAACTTTCTCCTTATTCCACCCCAGATCCAAGAATATACATCTGTTCTTCTTCAACTCCGCCAGGTGGAGGAGTGCATGGAATGAGTGGTTTTCACGCCGCAGAAAAGGTTTTAAAAGATCATTTTAAAGACCTGGTATAAAAAAAGCCGGACTTTTCGGTCCGGCTTTAAATATTTTCTGTAGTTATTTCTACTGATTAGATCCTTCAGCAGGGACAGGGAATCCCCTGTCTCTCATTAAGGCATCAATAGTTGCATCTCTGCCTCTAAACAGTCTGTAGGCTTCAGCAGGATCCATTGCATTACGAGGTGCGAAAAGATATTTCACCAGTTTCCTGGCTACTTCCTTATCATAGAATCCTTCGGGAGCTTCTTTGAAAGCTTCCGAAGCATCTGAGGTTAGCACATCAGCCCATAAATACCCATAATATCCTGTGGCATAACCTTCTCCGGAGAAAACGTGGCCAAAATGTGGGGTACGGTGTCTCATAGGAATTTCCTTCGGCATATTGAGAGATTCAAGAGTTTTCTGCTCAAAATTGCTCATATCGATCTTATCTGGATCGGTAGTATGAAGTTTCATGTCCATTAAAGCGGAAGCCAGATATTCGGTCGTTTGGAATCCCTGATTGAAAGTGGATGCTTTTTTGATCTTTTTAACCAGTTCATCCGGCATAGGTTCTCCTGTTTCGTGGTGTACCAAAAACTGATCTATTACCTCATCTGTTGACAGCCATCTCTCGAGTAATTGAGATTGGAATTCAGTATAATCTCTTACTCCACTGTTCAGGATCGGGTATTTAACTTCCGAAGAGAAGAAGTGCAGTGCGTGCCCAAACTCGTGGAAGAATGTTGTAGCATCATCCCATGAGATGAGTATCGGTTCCCCGGGAGCAGGTTTGATGAAATTGGAGTTGTTGGAAGCAAGTACGGTTTCTTCCTTATCCATCTCGGCATGACTTCTATATTGAGAAGCCCAGGCGCCGGAACGTTTTCCTTTGCGCGCGTATGGATCCAGGTACCATAGACCTATATGTTTATCGGTGTCCTTATCGGTCACTTCCCAAACCTTTACATCAGGGTGATATACCGGCACGGTACCTTCAGGTACAGGAGTGAATTTATAATTGAATAATTCTCCGGCCGTAAAGAAAAGTGCCTGGGTAAGTTTATCTAATTGTAAATACTGCTTGACCACGTCAGACTCCAAATCATACTTTTGTTGACGAACTTTTTCAGCATAATAGCGATAATCCCATGGGGCAATAGTGATATCGGCCCCTTCAGCATCAGCCACAGCCTGCATATCGGCAACTTCTTCTTCTACTCTTGCCAGTGCAGCCGGCCAAACGGCTTCCATAAATTCCATGGCTCGCTCGGGAGTTTTTGCCATTCGGTTTTGAAGCCTCCATTCCGCATAATTATCATAACCTAAAAGTTCAACCCGTTCATCTCGCAGCTCAAGGATCTCTTTGATGATCGCTTTGTTATCATATTCGTCATTATTGTCGCCACGAGAGTAATAGTTGGACCAGACTTTTTCTCTAAGCTCGCGCTCGTCTGAATAGGTAAGGAATGGATCCATAGAAGAACGTGTATTCAACACGGCGTACTCTCCTTCATGACCACGATCTGCAGCTGCCTTGGCAGCGGCTTTTACGTAAGATTCCGGAAGTCCGCTTAATTGATCTTCATTCAAGTATACCACGTAATTTTCCTCTTCTGCCAGTACGTTATTGGAGAATTGGGTATAAAGTCTTGATAGCTGCTTATTGATCTCAGCATAACGCTTTTTAGCTTCAGGACCGAGATCAGCCCCTTCCATGGCAAATTCCTCGTACAGCAATTGAACTGCACGCTGTTGTTGAGGTGGTAAAGGATCTTTTAAGGAGTTTTCATAAACCGCTTTGATCCTTTTGAACAGGTTTTCATTCTGTGAGATCTTGGATGAATATTCCGAGATCTGCGGAGCTAATGCCTGCTGAATTTCTCTAAACTCAGGTGAAGACATATTGCTGCTCCAGATACTGTAGTATGTAAAAGCGCGTTCCAGAGGTTCTCCTGACTTTTCGTAGGCTAAAATGGTATTCTCAAAAGTAGGAGGCTCCGGATTATTGGCGATCTGCTCGATCTCCTCCAGGTGTAAGGCCATACCTTTTTCCATTGCGGGCCTCAGCTCGACCAGATCCATTTCATCAAATGCCGGTACACCGCCGTAAGGCCCTGTCCATTCCTTTAAAAGGTCATTTTCCATAACTTCTGTTTGTACTTGTTGTGAGGCCACGGGTGGCGCCGGTGCCGGAGCAGTGGTTTTCGTTCCCGATCCACACCCGGTTAGGAGCAGCGCAGTTAAGATTCCGCAGCCAATTCCTGTGGTATTGACTAATTTATTTTTCATTTGTAAAAATTTGTCTCAAGATAAGCATAAATGCAAAATTTAAGAACCGGTTTTTATCCCTTTTTTGAGTATCCTGTAATAGAATCACTACTTTTGTTTTACAATTATCGCGTATGGAATTCCTCAAAAAAAACTGGTCGAACATTCTGTTTATCATCTTCATCCTGCTTTTGATCATTCCGCAGACGCGCACTCCAATTCAGGTGCAGTTAAACAGATTAATCGCCTTCGCCCCTTCGGAAATTTCTGAAGAAAAAAGGGAAGTTCTTACTAATTATGATTGGCTGTTACAGGATCTTGAAGGGGAGAGACATACATTCAGATCTTCAGAAGGTAAAGTAGCCGTAATCAACCTGTGGGCTACCTGGTGCCCGCCGTGTATTGCTGAAATGCCTTCTTTTGAGAAATTATATCAGGAATACGGGAATAAAGCCGATTTCTATTTTGTTTCCTCTGAAGAGACAGGAAAACTGAAAAAGTTCCTGGAAAAGAAAAATCTTGATCTTCCGGTCTATCAACCTTTAACTGCGGGGCCGCAACAATTACAGTCCAATAGCCTGCCTACCACTTTTGTAATATCCCCTTCAGGCGAAATTGTGGTGAACAAGACAGGTGCTGCAAATTGGAACGATACTAAATTTAAAGAATTGTTAGATGACCTTGCTAAGGAACAATAAACTAAGCTTCCGTTCTCAGGCTGTTTTCCAGGTCAAGTAATTCTTCTACAAATTCCCGGCTGTTAGAAAGTCTGGGGATCTTATGCTGGCCGCCTAATTTATTCTTTCGTTTAAGCCATTGGTAAAAAGTTCCGGAAGGCATCTCTCTTACCACAGGTGCATCTATAGCGATGTCATTTTTACGCTTCGCGGCATAATCATCATTGAGAATTCCCAGTTCGGTATCCAGGATCTGTAAGAATTCTTTTCCGTTTTTAGGTGACTCTACAAATTCAATAAGCCATTCATGATACCCTTTCTTTTGTCGAGCATAGAAGTATGGTGCAGCGGTAAAGTCCCGTAGAACGGCCCCGGTTTTTTTACAGGCTACAGAAAGGGCTTTTTCAGCATGCTCCACAAAAAGGTCTTCCCCAAAAACATTGATACAGTGTTTGGTTCTTCCGCTTATCACAAAACGGTATGGCCTGGTCTCGGTGAACTTGATGGTATCCCCGATCTTGTAGCGCCACAATCCGGAATTGGTGCTGATGACCATAGAATAGTTCTTTCCAACTTCCACTTCGCTCAGGGAAAGAACCGTAGGATTTTCATTGTAGAATTCTTTTTCAGGAATAAATTCATAATAGATCCCGTAGTTGAGCATTAGCAATAACGACGGATCATTCTTTTTGTCCTGAAGGGCAAAAAATCCTTCGGTGGCATTAAAGATCTCCAGATATCTCAGGCTTTTGTCCCGGTCCAGGCTTTCAAAAAGGGGACGATAGGGATCAAAGGAAACTGATCCGTGAAAGAATACTTCAAGATTTGGCCAGATCTCCTGTATGTATTCGATCTTTTGTTCTTTGATAATATGCTGCAGCAACAGGAGCATCCACATGGGGGAACCTGCAAGACTGGTAACATTTTGCTGAGTAGTGATCTCGGCAATCTTTTTGATCTTTTCTTCCCAGTTGTTCATCATGGTCACTTCCAGGCCGGGAGTACGTCCAAACTGAGCCCAAAAGGGAAGATTTTTCATGACAATGGCCGAAATATTCGCGGTATAAAAACCATTTTTGCTGCTGTCAAAATTATTTTCCTGGCTGCCACCAATAGAAAGGTTCTTTCCTGAAAATAACTGCGCATCGGGGTAGTTATGGATATAGAGCGCCAGCATATCTCGGCCGCCCTGATAATGACACTGCTCCAGACCTTCTGTTGAGACCGGAACTATTTTGCTCTTCGAACCAGTAGTTCCCGAAGATTTGGCGAACCACTTAATAGGAGTAGGCCACAGCATATTCTGCTCTCCTTTTAAGAGCCTGTTAAAGTAGGGGAGAAGATCCTCGTAATCTGCCAGAGGAACCTTTTGCTTGAACTGCTCATAATTACTTATATTCTGGAAATCATGTTCTTTTCCAAAAACAGTATTTTTCGCAGTTTCTAAAAGATTATGCAGCACCTGCTGCTGCGTGTCATGAGGATGGTCAACCGAATGTTCTAAATCTTGCATCCGGCTTTTCATTACCAGATTACCTATGGAATCAATTATCCCCATACAACGCTGCTTTGCTCTTTAATTTCAAAGGAAATTTCGGCAAGAAAACTTCACTTTTTAAGGCCGAAGATAAGCATTAATCGCATTTATGGAACAAGATAGGATCAATTTCCTTGGAATTCCTCGTAGACCGGAAAGGCTAAAATAAAGGTGGTTCCTTCATTAGGACGGCTTTTAACTTCTACCGTAGCACCATGTTCTTCCAGTATGCTCTTCACAGAACTTAAACCGATTCCCATGCCTTCAGGTTTTTGGGTGTAGAAGGACTCAAAAAGGCGATCCAGTTGTTCTTTTTCCATTCCGCAGCCGTTGTCTGTAATGGACAATAAGAAGAAGCCTTTTGATTTTTTAATGCTGATGGAGAGAATTCCTTCATTTGGGATCATCGCCTCGCTGGCATTAACAATGATGTTGAGAAGGGCGATCCTCAATTTTTCTTCATCGGCGTTGATGTAGTAGTGTTTTTTATATTTCTTAATCACTTTAATGCCGGTGAGGTAGATCCTGTCCTGGGCCATTTCGAGGGCTTTGTTGGTGATCTGGGCAAGACAGCATTTTTCTAATACTGCAGGAGAATAATTGGAAGATGTTAAAAGGTCAGTAACCAGTTTATTCAGTGTGGTAGCACTTCTTTTGATGATATTGACATAATTCTCCAGATTTTCTGCGGTAGTATTCTGCAATCGTTTTTCAAGTATGTCAGCAGACATTCCAATGCTGGCCAATGGGTTTCGTAACTCATGTGCCAGGGTACGGGCAACTTCTCCTTTGATAGATAATTTTTCCGCATTGATCAATGCTTGCTGAGTCAGCTTTTGCTCCTGCACATTTCGCAACATGACGATATACTCGTAAACTTTACCATTCTTGTTTCGCTGGAACACTTTTCCCCGGGCATTATAATAATTCCAGGTCTTTTCTTTTCCTCTCAGCCTGAATTCGATCTCTACAATGTCCTTATCGGAAGCCTTCATAAGTTTTTCATGGAACTCAAAAGCTTTTTGCCGGTCCTGTGGATGAATTAGCGGAATAATGTCCAGCAGGTCCATGCCTTCGATCCTATCTGTGGTCATTCCTGGGTCGGAAGTAAAGTCGCGGTTCATATACCTCACCTTTTCATCATACAGGTTGAAGATCATAATGATATCAGGAGAGGTCTGAATAAGTTGCTTTTTAAAGCGAATATTTTCTTTTAGATTTTGAGCCCTGAGCTTTCTTCGGGTGATGTTTTCCAGACTGTTGACCAATAATCCTTTTTGCCTTCTGGTACTTATTTTGAACCAGTTGCTTCTTCCGTTCCTTTCGAAACAAACTTCAAAGTCTCTTGATTCCCCGGTAAGCATGGTTTGTTTAAAGATCTCAAAAGCTCCTGTTTGAGTGGCTTGAGGGTTTAATTTCAGAAAGCTCTTTCCAACCATTTGGTTCACCTTGTAATAGCGGGTAACCTTTTTATTTACCCTCACGTAGGTAAAGTCGATAATATCATAGTTCTCCCCAAAAAGTGGTTGTAGAAGAAATATTCCCTGGCTTACCGAGTTGAAGACCATCTGGAGGAGATCGTGATTTTCTTTCAGCTGTGCTGTTCTTAACTGAACTTTATTTTCCAGCTCTTCATTTGCTTGTTTCAGCTGTTTTTCTGCTTCTTTTCTTTCGGTTATATCAGAACATAATATGGCTACTTTTCTGGATTGTTTGTTTCCGATGGGAAATGCATAAACATCAAAGTAGGTGTGCAGATCCTTTGCAAAACTTTCAAATCTCACCGCTTCTCCGGTCAAGACAACTTTTCCGTAGGTGTCAAACCAGAATTTTTCATGGTCGTGTGAAAATTCTTTCATGGTTTTACCTAATGGATCTGCCAGTCGAACATGTCTTTGAAAAGCTGGATTTATCTCGACGAACAAATAATCTATCGGATTATTTTCAAGGTCAAAGATCATTTCAATAATGGAATATCCCTCGTATAAGGAGTTGACCAGAACACGGTATTTACTAAGGCTTTCCTGAAGGTTTTTTTCAGTTTCAATATTTTCTGCAGTTCCTTTTTTGGAGCCGTTGCGTTTAGACTCATAAGTTCGTCCAAGCATCAGCACATGAGGCTCTTCTCCTTCAAAACCTGCAAACAACCTTACCTGGAACTCAAATTTTTTCCAGTACCCAAAAGGAGATCGCACTCTAATGCGGATCATGTTTTCTTCTTCAGGTTTTAAAGAAGCAGAAGAAAGGACTAAATGAGAAAAAAGAGAAAAATCTTCCGGATGAATAATATGTTCAAAAAAGCTTAACCGGTCTTCCGGATCTTTGAGAAATGTTTTGAAATATTGGGAAGATTTGAAATTTACGGCTTTTAACTCCAGGTCTTCAGTGGAGGAGATGAACAATAAGAATTCCTGGTTTTCAAGTCCATTGTTTCCATTGAAAAGACTGTGAGAAATTCCCAGGAGTTGGTCGTCCAATATAAAATTGCCTTTTTTCATTCCCTACATTGATTGAAGAATCCGCTACCAACTGGCTGTTTTTCAGTCTTGCTGTTCACGATAGATTCCAAAGGGGGGCATTTATTAAGTTAAATTTAATATAATTATTGGGATATGCAATACCCACTGAATCAATATTTTAAAATTTTTTAATTTTTCCCGGCGGAAGGCTTGATAGTACGGGATTTCTTGAAAAATTAAAATTTGAGATATTTATAATATACCCTAAAAGTTTAAAAAATAATCATTATTACGTCAAAATATGTGATAATAATATGTTTTTTGCCTGAAACTATTGAAATAAATTTAACGTATTACCTGCGCGGAATTTGATGTTTACGGAAATATCCTGATAAGGAATTTAATATATTCTCTCACTTTAAATGTGAGCGTCTGTATATCAATACATTAACATGAAATTAGGTAAGAGAGTGTTAAAGAAAAATGAGGAATTTTCGAAATGAAATTCCTTTAAATCAACATTTTCCTTATCACAGCAAGTCAGGGAGCCGTTTATTTACACTCAAAAAGGGGATTTTTGAGAATTATTTTCTTTTTTTCTTATTATAATTTTTGTCCCCACGGGTTTTGGGCTTTTTATACTTTTTGCTAATCTCCCGTCGGTAAGATCCTCCAAGGTTGACCTTCTTGTTCTTGTCCTTTTTTTCATGGAAAGCTGGTCCCGGTTTGTCTTCATCACTCACCTTGTTCGGATTGTAGATTTCAGCATCGCGAGGTTGTTCTTCGGGAATGAGTTCTTTGGAGATCGAAACGGTATCCGGAATCTCTAAAAGATCGATCTTCATGTCCATTAAATCCTCAATTTTCTCCAGATCTTCCTTTTCCGAAGGTGTGGAAAAAAGAATAGACTGGCCTTCCTTTTCGGCACGCCCGGTACGGCCAATGCGATGAATGTAATTTTCGGGATATGCAGGAGTGTCAAAGTTGATTACATGGCTCACGTGCTCAATGTCCAGCCCACGGGCCATTACATCTGTAGCGACTAAAATTCGGCAAAAACCATCTCCAAACTGCCTGATACTGCGTAACCTGTAGTTCTGTGTTTTATTGGAATGGATCACCGTACATTCTTCAGGAAAATGCGGACTGAGATTTTCAAAAAGGCGGTCAGCAATTCTTTTATTTCCGGCAAAGATCAGGACCTTATGAAATTTTTCTTTGTCCTGTAACAGCTCTTTCAGCAAATTTACTTTGGTGTAGAAGTTAGGCACTTCATAACGCTCCTGATGGATATTGGCAAGGGGAGCACCACTGGCTGCCACAGATATTTTCTCGGGATTTTTAAAGTAGGCTGCTATCAATTTTTCCACATCCTGGGTCATGGTGGCAGAGAACATAATATTTTGCCGCTGTGCAGGAAGAAGTTCCAGAATATTGTTGATCTGAAATCTGAATCCCAGATCCAGCATAACATCCACTTCATCAATCACCAGTTTTTGAACAGATTTGAGCTGCAGGTCCCGGTTAATAGCCAGATCATACAGTCTTCCCGGCGTGGCTACAATGATGTCCTGCCCCTGTGCGACCAGTTGCCGTTGCGTATTAATATTGGTGCCTCCATAAATTCCGGCGATTCGAACGTTCATGTAAGCTGTTAATTTTTCCAGCTCTTCAACTACCTGCACTACCAGTTCCCTGGTGGGAACCATAATGAGAATTCGCGGATTCTTCTGTTCAGAGAATTTTAGAGATCGCAACAGTGGTAACAGGTAAGCAATGGTTTTTCCGGTTCCTGTCTGGGCGATCCCTACCATGTCCCTTCCTGAGAGAATCACCGGGAAACTCTGTTCCTGCACAGGTGTAGGGCTGCTTAGGCCCATATCTGTCAATGCGTTAAGTAAGGGGGTAGTTAATTTTAATTCCTGAAAATCCACAGCTTATATTTTAGGCGGCAAAGGTACGGTTTATTGCTTAGTAGCAAATTACTATTCTAAGCAGGAAAATTGGTCCGTTTTAATACTGATTTTTCTTCCTTTTCAATTTCGTATTTTTGGCCAAAAGTTACGCGATGAAGAAGATCCTGGCCTTTTGCGGCTCCAACAGTCCTACCTCAATCAATCATCAGTTATTGTTGAACATAACCGGTCGTATTACTGAGCATCCGGTTGAAATTATTGAGGTGAGGGAGTTGTCAATTCCCATGTTCAGTATTGTTAAGGAAAAGGAAGGCTTTCCTCAGGATGTCAAATTTCTTTACGACAAGATCAGGGAGTTTCCGGCTCTGATCATTGCTGTCAATGAATACAATGCAAATGTTTCCGGACATTTTAAAAATGTGCTGGACTGGCTTTCACGGGTGGACAGGAAATTCTTTGAAGGTAAAAAGATCCTGTTAGCGAGTACTTCTCCGGGGAAAAGAGGCGGGGCTTCTGCGCTGGATTATTGCAAAAGACAGTTTCCGCGTTTTGGAGGAGAGGTTGTAGAAAGTTTTAGTCTGCCGCAGTTCTACGAGAATTTCGATACTGAAAAAGGCAGGATCATCAATGAAATTTTTGAAATGGGAGTTGTGGAAGTAGTTACCTCTTTTTCCCAGCAAATCAAGGAATAAGTGCGGACAATTAAAAAATTGCAGGTTGGGAATATTCCAGCCTTGAAGACCAGTTTGCTGAAATGGGCGCAGCAGTACACAGAGGTGGTGTGGCTGGATAGCAATAATTACCATCAAAAACACTCCATTTATGATGCAGTATTGGCTGTTGATGCCTTTACGGCTATAGAAACTTCTGCGAAAGGAGCTTTTGACCGGTTACAGGAGTATCAGCAGGTAACCCGGGATTGGTTGTTCGGGTATCTTTCCTATGACCTTAAAAATGATACTGAAGACCTGCATTCTGAAAATTTTGACGGACTCAAATTTCCGGATCTCTATTTCTTTCAGCCAAAAAAAATGTTCCTTCTGAAAGATGATCAACTTGAGTTACAATACCTTCGGATGGTGGATGATGAAATGGACGAAGATTTGGAGGCAATATTTAATCCTTCCGAAGAAGATCGAAAAAAGCCATTTTTGACACCTGTTGAAATTCAGTCCCGAATTCCGAAGGAAAAATACCTGGAAAAGGTGACTGAAATGTTGGGTCATATCCAACGCGGAGATATCTACGAGGCCAACTTTTGCCAGGAATTCTTTTCAGAAAATGCCGTTATTGATCCGCTTCGAGTATATGAGCATCTAAATGCTATTTCCCGCCCGCCTTTTGCCGGTTTTTTAAAGCTTTCAGGTAAATACCTGCTTTCGGCCTCTCCAGAAAGATACCTTCAAAAAAAGGGATCTACACTTATCTCTCAACCTATCAAGGGTACGGCTCCCCGCGGTGTCGACCCCGATGATG
The DNA here is from genome assembly GCF_048323655.1 of Salinimicrobium soli. Classification (NCBI taxonomy): domain Bacteria; kingdom Pseudomonadati; phylum Bacteroidota; class Flavobacteriia; order Flavobacteriales; family Flavobacteriaceae; genus Salinimicrobium; species Salinimicrobium soli. The sequence continues at coordinate 340,938 of NZ_JBLUWW010000003.1, forward strand.
ATCAAAAACGGATCAATGATCTTCAGAATGATCCTAAAGAACGTTCAGAAAACGTAATGATCGTAGACCTCGTTCGCAATGATCTTTCAAAAACGGCAAAAAAAGGTTCGGTTAAAGTGGAAGAACTTTGCAGGGTCTATTCTTTTGAACAGGTACATCAAATGATCTCTACGGTGACCTCTCAACTCGCTGAGGGAATTCCGGTGGTTGAGGTCTTAAAAACCACTTTTCCAATGGGAAGTATGACCGGCGCTCCAAAGATCTCGGCCATGCAGATCATTGAAGAGCTGGAGGAGACCCGCCGCGGACTTTACAGCGGGGCGGTAGGATATTTTACTCCCGAAGATGATTTTGACTTTAACGTTGTAATAAGGAGCATTCTCTACAATGAAAAAGAAAAGTACGTTTCCTTTTCTGTTGGCGGCGCCATCACCTCTAAATCCCTGCCCGAGAACGAATATTTAGAATGCCTTGTAAAGGCGCGCGCTCTTAAACAGGTTCTGGAGCAGGAGCAGTAGCAGTAGTAGATCAGCTGTGATCCCTCCCACAAGCTACCCCTAAAAAGGCCTTTTTCAGAGGCTTTTTTGGTATATTTGAAAAATATGTTGCTACCGTTTAAAAACCACCTGCAGGAGCAGTTTCCAAAGGTCCTCACTTCGAAAGTCCTCATAGCTGTTAGCGGGGGAGTAGACAGTGTTGTGCTTACCCATCTTTGCAAAGAGGCAAATATGGATATTTCTCTTGCTCACTGTAATTTCAATCTCAGGGGAGACGAAAGCAATGCCGATGAAAATTTTGTGTTGAGCCTTGGAGATGCCCTTGATACGGAAGTTTTTATTGAAAGTTTTGAAACCGAAGCTTACGCCAAAGAAAAAAAGATTTCTATTCAAATGGCTGCCCGTGAACTTCGGTATCACTGGTTTGAAGAGCTGCGGGATACCTTGCAGTTCGATTATGTGCTAACGGCTCACCACGCCAATGACAATCTTGAAACCGTCCTGATCAACTTCGTGAGGGGTACAGGGCTCGAAGGACTTACCGGAATACCCGCCTCCAATGGTTTTGTTATTAGGCCATTGTTGCCTTTCACGCGGATTGAAATTGAAGATTTCGCCCGTAATTCCCACATTAAGTGGCGTGAAGACAGTAGTAACGCCTCCAACAAATATTTCAGAAATAAGATTAGGAATGAAGTGATCCCGTTGCTGCAGGAGCTCAATCCGCAACTGCTGGAAAGCTTTGACAATACCCGAAAACACCTGGAACAAAGTTCTGTGTTGATAGATGACTATATCTCAGCGATTTTTCCGAGGATAGCACGGGAGGAAGAATTTGGTTACCGGTTCCCCATAAAAATGCTGAAGACCATACCCAATCTGAAAGCCGTTATGTTCGAACTTTTTAAATCCTTCGGATTTACTGAATGGGAGGACGTTTATGGCCTTTTGGATACTCAGCCCGGTAAAATAGTCTATTCCAAAACTCATCGGCTTATCAGGGATCGTGAAGATCTCCTCCTCACCACTATTCCTTCTGATATCGATAAGAAATTCGGAATTTCCCAGGAGGAAGAGGTAGTAATGCTGCCTATGGGTACTTTTCACATTGAAGAGGTTTCCCAAATAACAGAAACCGCTAAAAATTCCGTTTTTGTTGATCAAGAGAAGCTGCATTTTCCATTGGAAGTCCGCAAGTGGGAAAAGGGAGACCACTTTTATCCCTTCGGAATGAAAGGAAAAAAGAAGCTGAGTAAGTTTTTTAAAGATGAGAAGTTATCTTTGCCTGAGAAAGAGAATTGCTGGCTTCTGCTCTCAGGCGGCGATATAGTTTGGGTCATTGGATACAGACCTGATGCCCGTTTCGCCGTAACAGACGACAGCAAAAGTATTTTAAGAATAACCTACACCCCATGAAAAAACAGTTATTTATATACCTTTTTTTAATACTTGGTTTTTCGGCTACCGCCCAGATTTTTGATAATCAGTCCACAGATATTCAGCAACCTATCACCTGGGAAGCTTCTGTGGAAAAGGAAAACGATTCCATTTACAACTTAACTTTTAAGGCAGAGCTTGAAGAGGGTTGGCATTTGTATTCACAGGAAGAAGTGGAAGAAGGAGGCCCTTTGCCGACTGAATTTAGCTTTAATGCTTCGGAAGCCGGTTATGAACTTTTGGGTGAAACCACCGAACCGGATGGAACAGATCTTTTCGATCCTGTTTTTGAAATGGATATCAAATATTTTGAGGAGCAGGCTGTATTTGTTCAGAAAATAAAAGTTCCTGCAGGAACCAACCCTGAAGTGAAGGCCGAAGTTTTCTTTATGGTCTGTGATGATGAGCAGTGCCTGGCTCCTGAAACCGTTCCGTTCACCCTTTCACTTTCCTCCGGAAAAGTAGAAACAGGATTTACAGATGTAGAAACTTCAGATGAAGACCAGGTAAAAACTGAAGCTTTAAGTCTAGGTTTGGAGAATCTGGATAAAGGAAAAATAGAAGAGAGAGAGGAAAGTGGCTATTTGAGCCTGTTCTTTTTAGGATTCATCGGCGGGCTTATAGCGCTATTGACACCTTGTGTGTTTCCAATGATCCCACTAACAGTTTCCTTCTTTACCAAAGGAGCAAGGACTAAAAAGCGAGGTTTGGTAAACGCCATTATGTACGGCTTTTTTATATTCCTCATATACCTTTTATTAAGTCTACCATTCCACTTGCTGGACTCGGTTAATCCTGAAATTCTGAATAATATTTCAACCAATGTTACGCTGAATATTGTCTTTTTTATAATCTTCATCATCTTCGCTTTTTCCTTCTTCGGGTACTACGAGATCACTTTACCGAGTTCCTGGAGCAATAAAATGGATGATAAAGCCTCGAGTTTTGGTGGGGTGATAGGAGTCTTTTTTATGGCGCTTACTCTGGCGCTGGTTTCATTTTCCTGTACCGGACCAATTTTAGGATCGCTGCTGGGAAGTTCTCTTACTACTGACGGAGGCGCTACTCAATTATCCTTCGGAATGGGTGGCTTCGGATTAGCACTGGCATTACCGTTCGCACTGTTTGCCTTATTCCCAAACTGGCTTAATTCTCTTCCGAAGAGTGGTGGATGGCTAAATTCGGTGAAAGTAGTTTTAGGATTCATTGAACTTGCCCTGGCCTTCAAATTCCTTTCCAATGCTGATCTGGTTGAACATTGGGGTCTTCTAAAAAGGGAAATTTTTATAGGTATTTGGATAGTAATAGGTATTGGATTAATGCTTTATCTATTCGGAGTTTTGCGTTTTCCGCATGACGGACCCAAAACAAAACTGAGTAAATGGCGTCTCCTGTTGGGATTGGTTACCGTTGCTTTTGTGGCGTACCTGGTTCCCGGACTTTCCAATACCCGTTACGCTAATCTTAAACTGATCAGCGGATTTCCACCACCGTTATTTTACAGTATTTATCCGAAGGAAACAGAGGCTCCGCTTGGATTAAAAGCCTACAAGGATTTTGAAGAAGGTCTTGCGGTAGCAAAAGCCGAGAACAAACCTATTCTGATTGATTTCACCGGGCTGGCCTGTGTCAATTGCCGAAAAATGGAGGAACAGGTGTGGAGTGATCCCGATGTCTTCGATGTAATGAAAGATGAATTCGTTCTCATTTCCCTTTACGTGGATGATCGCGAAGAATTACCTGAAGAAGATCAATTTAACTATCTAAAACCTACTGGAGGGGTAAAGAAAATCAGAACGGTAGGGGATAAATGGGCTACTTTCCAGACTCTCAATTTCAGGAATAATTCCCAGCCATTTTACGTAATGCTCGATACTGATATGAATCTTCTTAATGAGACAACAGGTTATACTCCTGATGCTGAGGAGTTTTTAGCCTGGCTCAACCGGGGTGTGGAGAAGTTTAAGGAGTAACCATGGATAAGAATGTTCAGCTTTTTTGAGATATTTCTATATTAGGGTCCTCAAAAAAGCCAAAACATGAAATTATTCCAAATGCCGGTACTCCTGCTGCTGTTCGTTCTGTTTGTTTTACCGGTTACGGGACAAACCGGGACGGACTATGACGTAGCTGCCCATTACACCAAAAGAGAAGTAGATATTATTATGCGTGACGGCATCAAGCTGCACACAACTATTTATTCTCCTAAAGATACCTCTAAAGAATACCCGATCCTGATGTCGCGAACTCCTTACAGTTCCCGTCCTTATGGTGAAGGGCAATTCCGGTCTAAGATCGGACCCAATGAATATTTGATGGAACAGGGAAACATAATTGTCTATCAGGATGTACGGGGTAGGTGGATGAGTGAAGGCATCTATGATAACATGCGGGCTTTTATTCCCAATAAATCAGGAAAGCAGGTTGATGAGGCCAGTGACACTTATGACACCATTGAATGGCTGGTAAACAATGTGGCGAACAATAATGGACGTGTAGGAGTTTGGGGTATTTCATATCCCGGGTTTTATTCTACCTATTCCCTTCTGGACAGTCACCCTGCATTAAAAGCGGTTTCTCCCCAGGCGTCTATATCCGATTTCTTTTTTGATGATTTTCACCACAATGGAGCTTATTTGTTGAGCTACTGGTATGCGACTGCATTATTTGGATATGAAAAAAATAAGCCGACAGATGAGGCCTGGTACGAGTTTCCGGAACTGGGAACCCAGGATCAGTACCAATTCTTTCTGGATGCAGGACCACTTAGCAATTTGGATAAATACTACAAAGAAGACAATGTCTTTTGGCAACAGCTTAAAGAGCATCCTAATTACGATGAATTCTGGCAGAAGCGCGGAATTCTGCAGCACCTAAATGACGTTGAGCCGGCGGTTATGATCGTGGGAGGCCTTTTTGACGCAGAAGACCTTTACGGGCCTTTCAATATTTATGAAACTATAGAAGAGACCAGCGACAACTTCAATATGCTGGTTATGGGGCCCTGGAGCCATGGAGACTGGGCAAGAACAAAAGAAAGACAGGCAGTTGGCAATGTATATTTTGGAGACAATATTTCCCGTGATTATCAAAAAGAGGTTGAAACAGTATTCTTTAACCACTTTTTAAAGGGGGACGCTGCTTCAGAAATTATACTTCCGGAAGCTTATATGTTCGATACCGGGTTGAAAACCTGGAAATCTTATGAAGCTTGGCCACCAAAAGCAGCTGTGAAAAAATCTATGTTCCTTGCGGGTGACCAGGACCTGGCGCCGACACCTGCTGCAGGAGCCGAAGAATTCGTTAGCGACCCAAAAAAACCCGTGCCTTATTCTGAAGATATTAAAGTGGTATTTACTCCGCGCAAGTACATGACAGATGATCAGCGTTTTGCTGCCCGTCGTCCGGATGTTCTTGTTTATGAGACAGAAGTTTTGGAAGAAGACATGACCCTTGCCGGAGAAGTTCTTGCGAAATTAAACGTTTCTACTACCGGAACGGCGGCAGACTGGGTAGTTAAGGTGATCGATGTATTTCCTCCGGACGCCGAGGGAACAGAAGAAATGCAGGATCATTTAAAAATGAGCAACTATCATATGATGGTGCGGAGTGAAGTGATGCGCGGCAGGTTCAGAAATAGTTTCTCTGATCCGGAGCCATTTGAGCCGAACAAAAAGACTGCCGTGAACATCAAGTTGCAGGATGTGCACCATACCTTCAAAAAAGGGCATAAACTGCAGATCCAAGTTCAAAGTACCTGGTTTCCGTTGATAGACTTAAATCCGCAGACATACGTCGACAATATTTTCAAAGCGAAGGAGTCGGACTTTAAGAAGCAGACGCATAAAGTATTTCATGATTCAGAGATCATATTTCAGGTACTGGAATAATTCTACTGCTGAATCCAAAACCAAAACACGCATTCCAAAAATGCGTGTTTTTTTTGCTATTTTCGGGACTGGAATTGCAAACCATTTTTTCCTTGAACACATATCAACAGAGCGAACCCGAATCGCAACTGAAAGTACTTCGGCTTAAAAATAAGAAGGGAGTAGATTTGGAGATCCTCAATTTTGGGGCGACTATTTCAGCTTTGAAATTTCCGGTAAAAGGAAAAATGATCAATGTAATTGTCGGTCCTGAAGATCCTCAAGAATATTTATCGACTGTATACCATGAAAAAGGGAAATATTTTGGGGCTTCCGTAGGGCGGTATGCCGGCCGGATCTCTGGAGGTGGCTTCGAATTGAATGGAAAGAAATATTCTCTGTGGACTCAAAATGAAGTACATCTGCACGGCGGAAAATTCGGTTTTTCCTATAAATTCTGGAAAGTAGAAAATCAAACGGAAGGTGCAGATCCTTCGGTAAGCCTTTCGTATTTAAGCGAGGACGGAGAGGAAGGTTATCCCGGGAATTTAAAAGTTTCGGTAAAATACACCCTCACAGAAGATAACGAGTTGAAGATTGACTACCGGGCAACTACAGATAAAGAAACAGTGGTGAACCTTACAAACCACGTTTATTTTAACTTAAACGGTCACGGAACAATTGACAACCATCAATTACAGGTGAATTCTGAAAAGATCCTGGAGGTGGATAAGAAGCAATTTCCTACAGGAAATCTAGTTTCCCTTGAAGGAAATCCTGAAAATTTTAGAGAACAGAAAAAGATCAATTCAATTGCCCTGGATACTACTTTCGTGCTCGAGAAGCAGGAGGAAAAAGAAAATATTTTCCTGAAAGGGGATGAAAGCGGAATTTCCCTAAAAGTTCATACGAATCAACCAGCCGTAGTGGTTTATGTGCCGGAGGATCTGCCCGATAATTGGAGGTACAAGAAGGAAATTGGAGAGCGCAGGGCAGCTATTTGTCTGGAAACACAGAATTATCCTGATGCTCCAAATCATAAAAATTTTCCGTCAGCCCTGTTGAAACCGGGAGAGGAATACCACAATTCCACTACCTGGAAATTCAGGATTAATAAGCACTAAATTTTTAAGCGTACTAAATACGTTTATTACAGTTTTAATTTTATATTTAACAAAATTTTTAGACATTGGCGCTGGAATGATTCATCCTCTGGTTTCAGAAGATCTGTGAGGTTGAACTAATTTATAACTACAACAGCTTATGGAATTCGCATTAATTGATCAGATCGTTTTCGGGTGTTATGCCCTTTTGATCATTGGGATTGGGTTATGGGTATCAAGAGGAAAAGGGAAATCTTCTGAAGATTATTTCCTTGCCAGTAAGTCTCTCCCGTGGTGGGCTATTGGTACTTCCCTGATTGCTGCCAACATTAGTGCAGAACAGTTCATTGGTATGTCGGGTTCCGGCTTCGCTATTGGGCTCGCCATTGCCTCCTACGAGTGGATGGCTGCTATTACCTTGATCATTGTTGGAAAATATTTTCTACCTGTTTTTATAGAAAAGGGCCTGTACACCATTCCGGAATTTATTGAAGTCCGTTATGGTACCAACCTCAAAACCATTTTGGCTGTTTTCTGGATCGCGCTTTTCATTTTCGTAAACCTCACCTCGGTACTTTACCTGGGAGCTACAGCACTGGATACTATTGTTGGTACGGGTGACGGTTCGATCTTCATGTATTCTATCATCGGCCTTGCTCTTTTTGCTGCCGCTTACTCGCTCTATGGTGGACTTGCAGCCGTGGCGTGGACAGATGTAGTGCAGGTAGTGCTGTTGATAGGCGGAGGGCTTATCACTACTTATATCGGTCTCTCTCATGTTTCCGGGACCGGCAGTGTCATTGACGGATTGGTTACGGTATATGAGCAGGTTCCTGAGAAATTTTCCATGATCCTTGAAAAAGGGGAAATTATTACTCCCAATGGGAAAGATGCCTGGTGGGATCTTCCCGGTCTTGCAGTGCTTTTAGGCGGTATGTGGGTTGCCAACCTTTATTACTGGGGCTTCAACCAGTACATAATTCAACGTACGCTCGCTGCGAAGAGTTTAAGGGAATCTCAAAAAGGGATCATTCTCGCCGGATTTCTAAAGCTGTTGATCCCGTTAATTGTAGTAATCCCCGGTATTATTGCTTATGTTATGAATACCGGGCCGGGCGGAGCTTTTTCTGAAGAGTTCACAGATCCGTCCTTTATTGCTGAAGGCGGAAGGATCATCAACGACAACGCTTTTCCTTGGTTGATCAAGGAATTTGTACCGATGGGGCTTAAAGGTCTCGTACTTGCTGCTTTGGCCGCTGCCATTGTTTCCTCCATTGCTTCGATGCTGAACTCTACCGCTACCATTTTTACAATGGATATCTACAAACCTTATATTGAGAAAAAGGCTTCCGAAGGAAGGCTGGTAGCAATTGGCCGGATTTCTGCGACCCTTGCGCTGGTAATTGCTGTGTTTCTTGCACCACAGCTTCGAAACCTGGGACAGGTTTTCCAATACATTCAGGAGTATACCGGAGTAGTGAGTCCGGGGATTTTGGCAGTCTTTATTCTCGGCTTGTTCTGGAGAAAGACTACCAATAATGCTGCTATTTTAGGAGTCTTGGCTTCCATACCAATCGCGCTCTACTTTAAAGTAGCTCCCAATGGCTGGAGTGATGCCGCTTTCTTCCTGGAATTGCCATTTATGCAACAGATGTTTGCAACCTGGATTCTAACTATGGCATTAATGGTGGTTATCAGTTTATATGAAACAGGAGGTAAGGATCATCCAAAATCAATTGTGATAACTAAAAACCTGTTCAAAACAGGTCCGGCATTCAACATTGGTGCTTTTGCGATCATGTTGATCGTGACCATGTTGTACGCCATTTTTTGGTAAATTTTAAATAAGTTATAAACAAGAAAGACCGGTTTTTCCGGTCTTTCTTGTTTATAAGGCTATCCAAAAATGGCATTTTTGGATGTTATTCTTTTGTGTAGTGTATTTCTGAAAGCTCTCTCAAAGTTTCTGCAGCCTGTTCGGCAGTTATATCCCGTTGCGGCCCGGCAAACATTTCATAACCTACCATGAACTTCTTTACGGTCTTTGAGCGTAGCAGCGGCGGATAGAATGACATGTGAAAATGCCATTCCGGATGCTCTTTTCCATCGGTGGGACTTTGATGAATTCCGGAGGAGTAGGGGAAGGAGGTTTGAAAGAGGTTGTCGTATTTAATAGTGAGCCTCTTCAGAATATCAGCAAACGCCTCTTCTTCTAAAGAATTTAATTGGCCGATGTGCTCTAAATGCTTCTTCGGAATGATCATGGTTTCATAAGGCCAGATCGCCCAGTAAGGAACAAGAGCTACAAAATGATCATTTTCAAGTACCAACCGCTCCTTAGCTTCGAGTTCCTGGTTGAGGTAATCACCCAATAAACTCCGCCCATTCTCCTGCCAGTATCTTTTCTGGTGATCTGATTTTTTTTCTACTTCCACCGGAATGGAATATTGAGACCAGATCTGCCCATGAGGATGCGGATTACTGCAGCCCATCAACTCTCCCTTATTTTCAAAGATCTGTACATAATTGATGTCTTTCCTGCTTCCCAGATCCTCATACTCTTCCTTCCATTTTTGGATCACTTTGACGATCGCTTCTTTTTTCATGACCGGCAAGGTGAGGGAATGATCTGGAGAAAAACAAACCACCCGGCAAATCCCGGTTTCACTTTGGGCAGTTAATAAACTGTTTTGATGTTCCTGGTGAGACCCGGAAGGAAGAAGTGCAGAAAAGTCATTTCTGAAGGTGTAAGGCTCTGTGTAATTTGGATTGGCATCTCCACTGGCGCGTACATTTCCCGGGCATAAAAAGCAATCAGGATCGTATTTTGGCCGTTGCTCTTCGGCTACTTTTTCCAGCTTACCCTGCCAGGGTCGTTTGGTGCGATGAGGGGAGACCAGCACCCATTCCCCGGTCAATATATTATACCTCCTGTGAGGCTGAGTATTGAATTCTTCGGTCATATTATTTTCTGATTAAATGGGTTCCTTCAGCCGGTAAGACCGGGATCGCTTCCAGCTGGATCCGGTACTTCTTCATGTAAGCTTCCGCAGCCATAGAAATAAATTCCTCCACTTGGTCTTTTTGGATAAGGTTGATCGTACAACCGCCAAATCCACCACCCATCATTCTGGCTCCCGCGATATAAGGAAATCCTTTTGTAAAATCAACCAGAAAATCGAGCTCCCTGCAGCTCACTTCGTATTCATCGCGAAGGCCTGCATGAGAAGCGTACATAAGGCTTCCGAAATTGTCCAGATCGCCGGTTTTGATCGCCTCTACCGCCTGCAGAACACGGTCATTTTCTTCGAGGACGTAGTGGGCGCGTTTATAAAGTACTTCGGAAAGCTTATTTCTGAATTCCTGCAGCATTGGAAAAGTGACTTCCCGTAAGGAGCTAACTTCCGGATATTTTTCCTGGATCTTTTTCACCACCTGCTCACATTCCTGTCTGCGGGTATTGTATTCACTTTCGGCCAGGCTGTGGGACACCATGGTATTCAACAAAAGTATCTTGTAATCTTTGAATTGTGCGGGCACAAACTTGGCTTCTAAGCTGCGGCAATCGAGCAGGATCAGGTGATCTTTTTTACTGAGGATCGACGCATACTGGTCCATGATCCCGCATTTAGTTCCCACGTAATTATGTTCTGCGTTTCTGGAAAGCTCAGCCATCGTCTTCCGGTCAAGACCGAGATCAAACAATTCGTTGAGGCCAAAAGCAAAACCGCCTTCCAGCGCTGCAGAAGAACTTATTCCTGCACCAACCGGTAGATCACTTTCGATCATACAATCGAAACTACCGGGTTCTTTTCCGAGTTTTTGGATTTCATTTACAACTCCAAGAATATAGTTTTCCCAGGTTTCTTCACTTCGGGAGATCTTCTTCAGGTCAAATGAAAAGCTCTTTTCATAAGTGCGGCTGAAAACATTACACGTGGATGGGGTGGAGTTCTTTGAAAAATGCAATCTGATACTTCGGTCGATCGCAGTAGGTAATACAAAACCATTATTATAATCGGTGTGTTCCCCGATCATATTGATCCTTCCCGGAGACTCAACTGTAAATTGTGCTTTGAAATCCCTGAAAAAAGCCGGAATTTTGTTATTATCTGTACTCAAGAATAACCATTTTAGATTAAGATCAAATATAATAAATGTAAATTTTACTTTTATTTTTTAGATCGATCAAAAATTTGTTTTAATTTTAAATACTAACCATCACCTCAATGTACAAAGAATTCGTTGAAAATGCAGAGCAGGAGCAGGATTCCTACAAAGGGAAAGACAAGATGTATGTCGCTATTGACTGTATAATTTTTGGATTTGATGCCGGCAGTTTAAAGCTTTTAATTTTCAAAAGAAGGGTAGAACCGTTAAAAGGGGAGTGGTCACTTATTGGAAGCTTTGTCAACCTGGATGAAGACGTTTCTGCAGCGGCAGGAAGGGTGCTGGAAGAGATCACCGGTCTCAAAGACGTTTTTATGGAAGAATTAAAAACCTATGGGGCTGCAGACAGGGATCCCGGGTATAGGGTTATTTCTATTGGGCAGTATGCTCTTATCAGGTTGAATGAATATGACAGGAAACTGGTAGAGGCACATGGTGCCGTTTGGCACGATGTGGATAAACTCCCTTCGCTGGTCCTGGACCATGACCAAATGGTACAGGATGCGCTCGAAAAATTAAAGGCTAAGGCTCGTTTTCAACCTATAGGATTTGAGTTGCTGCCTGAAAAATTTACTATTCCTCAATTGCAAAGCCTTTACGAGGCTATTTATCAAAAAGAACTGGACAGCCGTAATTTCAGAAAGAAAGTAATGTCTTATAATGTGTTGATCAAATTGGATGAGAAAGATAAGTCGTCTTCAAAAAGAGGGGCTTTCCTGTATAAATTCGATCACGCCCGATATAAAAAGCTGCTCCAGTCGGGGTATAACTTCGAGATATAGGTTCTTTTCGGGATCCAAAAAAGGGATTTTTTGGATGCTCTTTTGACGAAGGTTATTGCCCGGAAAAAACTTTCTTACAGAGGTTAAAAAATTCTTACAATTCTTTTTCAAATCGAAAATAATTGTAATATTTACGCTTAATATTCTGCTGTATGAAATCACAGTTAAAATCCCTGATTTTAGCGTGTTTAGCCCTTACTTTTTTCGGCTGTGAGTCCCTACCTCATGCCGATGAAGTAAGGGATCAGCAGCAGAAAACTTCCTACCGGACTACTGAAAACTTGAATGATGACTGGCAGTTTCGCCGGCTTTCAGACTCTCTGAATTCCGGCTGGGAATCTGTTTTTCTTCCCCATACTATAAGAATTGAACCCCTGGTGGTGAATGACCAATGGCAGGGTGAAGCAGTCTATAAAAAAGAATTTCGGGTAAATGAGATCTCAGACAGAAAATGGTTCTTTCATTTTGAAGGAGTCATGCAGGAAGCCGATGTTGAGATCAATGATTCCCCGGTCGAATCGCACAAAGGGGGATACTTGCCTTTTACAGTAGATGCCACCCCATTTTTAAAAAAAAATTCTCTCAACACGATTACCGTTCGTGTCAGGAACCTTGATAACTCTACTATTCCTCCCGGAAAACCTTTAGAAGGTCTGGATTTCAACTTTTATGGCGGTATTTACCGCAATGTTCAGCTTATCAAAACAGGTACTGTTTTTATTACCGATCCTGTTCACGCTGCTGAAGTCAACAGCGGCGGATTGCTGGTGCATTTTGATAGTATCAGTGAAGCTAATGCAGAGGGGTTTGTAAAAACACATTTTCAGAATGATTCCGAAGAGGAGAAAGAGATTGTGGTAGAAACAATTTTTACTTCCAAAGATGGCAGGACCTATAAATTCACGGCTCCTTCAGAAAATGTTTCCGCAGGAAGTTCACTGGCGGTCACTCAGCCGGTTTCTATTCCGCAGCCGGATCTATGGTCTCCGGATTCTCCCGCACTTTACGATCTCAAAGTTAGGTTGTTCGAGAACGGAGAAGAAATTGACCGAAAAGAAATCCGAACCGGAATCAGGGATATCTTTCTTTCTGAAGATGGATTTTATCTCAACGGAAAACGCCTTTTTTTGAATGGGACGAATCGTCACCAGGAATATCCGTTCATTGGATATGCTCTTTCAGATGAGGCGAATTACCGGGACGCTTACAAGATCAAGGAAGCCGGATTCAATTTCGTAAGGCTTTCTCATTATCCTCAAACAACTGCTTTTTACGAGGCCTGCGATGAACTGGGATTGTTGCTTATGGACTGTATTCCCGGCTGGCAATACTTCGGAAACGAGGAATTTCAGGAGAGAAGTCTGCAGGATATAAGGGACATGGCGCGTCGCGACCGAAATCACCCGAGTGTGGTTTTTTGGGAAAACTCCCTTAATGAATCAGGAATGACTCCGGAATTTATTGTCAAAGCCAATGAGGTTTTAAAAAAGGAACTTCCATATGAAGATACTTACAGCGCCGGGTGGATAGATCATCCCGCGTACGACCTCTTTACTCCGGCAAGACAGCATGCGAAACCACCCTATTACTGGAACCTATATAACACTACGAATCGCCCGATTCTTATTGCAGAATATGGCGACTGGGAATATTACGCGCAGAATGCCGGTTTTAACCAAACTGCGTTCAGTGATTTGCAGGAGGAGGAAAGAACCAGCAGGCAGTTGAGGAGTGCCGGCGAAAAAAGACTTTTGCAGCAGGCTTTCAATTTTCAGGAGGCGTTCAATTCAAACCTGAAAGGAGCACAAACAATAGGAATGGCAAACTGGCTCATGTTCGATTACAATCGGGGCTATAGTGACGATCTGGAGGCTTCAGGAATTGCAGATATATTTAGAATTCCTAAATTCAGTTACTACTTTTATAAGAGTCAAAAAGAACCTTATTCGGGAGCATTCTCAGAACCCATGGTGTTCATAGCGAGCTACTGGACGAAAGGATCTTCAAAAAAGATCACGGTTTTTAGCAACACAGAAGAAGTTGCACTATACCTGAACGGTAAACTTTTGGCGAAGAAAAAACCGAAGGCAGACCAGTTTTCTGATGAACTGCCACATCCGCCTTTTAATTTTGAGGTAGACGAATTTGAGCCGGGAGAATTAAAGGCAGAAGGTTTTATTGATGGTAAAAGGGTAGCGGAACATGTTGTAAGAACACCCGAAAAAACAGCTTATATCAAATTGGAGGCAGATCTTTCAGGAAAAGACCTGGCAACAACTTCACCTGATGTGATTTTCATTTACGCCAAGATCACCGATGCCAATGGAACCCTGGTGCCTTCGGCCAATCATCCGGTCACTTTTAGGCTAGAGGAAAATGAAAATGCAGAATTGATTGGAGAGAATCCTGTAAATGCAGAAGCCGGTATTGCTTCAATATTGCTTCGGGTGAATAAGCCAACTTCAGATATTGTCATATACGCAAACTCCCGGGATCTTTCCGAAGCTACAATAACTATTGAAAAATAAGAAAAGATGAACCAATATTTCAAACCTGGAATTCTGGTGCTTTTTAGCACCTTTTTACTTTGTCTGAATGCTTATTCACAGGAAGGAGAAGATGTGTATGTCAATGACAAAGGCATTATGTATTGGAGTGGGACCAATGAAGAGGTAAAAGGTTTTGGAGTGAATTACACTGCACCTTTTGCTCATGCTTTTCGCACGGCCAAACGAATGGATGTGGATCTAAAAAAGGCAATTGATGACGATATTTATCACTTCTCCAGGTTGGGTTTTGACCTGTACAGAATACATGTTTGGGATACCGAAATAAGTGATGAAAAAGGAAATTTACTGGAAAACGAACACCTGGACCTTTTCGATTATCTCCTGAGCAGACTAAAGGAGAAGAATATTAAGTTTATGATAACCCCCATTGCCTATTGGGGAAATGGCTGGCCCGAACCCGATGAAGATACTCCCGGATTTGCGCATAAATACGGAAAAGACAAAAGCCTCACCGATCCTGAAGCAATTAAAGCTCAGGAAAACTACCTGGCTCAGTTTGTCAATCACATCAATCCATATACGGGCGTAGCTTATAAAGATGAGCCTTTCATGATTGGTTATGAGGTAAGTAATGAGCCTCACCATAGAGAATCTCCTGAAAAAGTAAATGAGTTCATTCAGAAAATGGTGGCTGCCATTAGATCTACAGGTACCAAAAAGCCCATATTTTACAACGTTAGCCATAGTATACAGTTGGCCAAAACTTATGCGGAAAGTGGTATACAGGGAGGAACTTTTCAATGGTATCCTACAGGGCTTGGCTTTGCCAAAGAGCTGGAGGGTAACCTGCTGCCGAATGTAAACGAATACAGGATTCCTTTTGTAGAAATGTGGCAGGAAAAAGGCCTCGCTAAACTTGTCTACGAATTTGATGCGGCAGACGTAATGAAGACCTATATGTATCCTGCCATGGCCCGTAGCTTCAGGCAGGCCGGGATCCAGTTTGCCACTCATTTTGCGTATGATCCTACCTTTATGGCGTATGCGAATACTGAATACAACACGCACTACATGAACCTGGCTTACACTCCGGGGAAAGCTATTGCATTGATGATCAGTGGAGAGGTCTTTCACCGGCTTCCCATGTACAAAGACCTCGGAAAATATCCGCAGAACCTGATTTTTGGGGATTTCAGGATCAGTTATGAGCAGGATCTGGCCGAAATGAATTCGGAAGAAAAATTTCTCTACACCAATTCTACCGAAACCAGGCCGAAGGCTCTTAAAAAGCTGAAGCAAGTGGCTGGAGTGGGGAATTCTCCGCTGGTTCAGTATGAAGGGAACGGTGCTTATTTTCTGGATAAATTGGATGAGAATACCTGGAGGTTAGAAGTAATGCCGGATGCTATTTTAGTAGGTAATCCTTTTGGAAGGAACAGCCCTGAAAAAACGGTGGCAGTGATCAATCATCGGGAATGGCCCATGCATCTCGATCTTCCGGGATTGGGAGGTGATTTTCGGGTGAGCGGACTCAATGCCGGGAATACCTATTCAAAAATGGCTTCGGAAGGATCTTTTTCAGTTAGCCCCGGAACTTATTTAATTTCAAGAGGAGGCAGGGAATTCAAAGGATCAAAGGAGTGGCCACAGGAGCGCTTGACTGCTTTTGTAGCTCCTGAAACAACAGTTGACAGAACTTATGTTCTGCATGAACCGTTGAAGGAAATTACACCTTCTTCTGAAGCCAATTTTTCCGCAGAAATTATTTCTGATGAGAAAATAGAAAAAGTGGAAGCCTGGTTCAGGAATGGTAATAGCTATGAATCTGCTGAATTAGAGTGGGAGAAAGCCTATACCTATGTTGCTGAAATCCCGAAGGGGGTACTCAAAAAAGGCTTTTTGGAGTACCGTATCATTGTGAGAACCGAGAAGAGCTCCTTCACTTTTCCTGCAGGCGTAGAGGGTAATCCCGGAGAATGGGATTTCTATGCAAACGACAGCTATTCTACCCGTATCGTTGAACCTGAAGCTCCTATTTATCTTTTTAACGCCTTTGAAGATGCTGATTATGTGGTAGGGCAGTGGTCTCCCGGAAATAATCTCATACCTACAGACAAACCGGGAGAAGCAGAATACCAGGTGAATCTTGAGCAGCTGTTCAAAGAAGATCCCGAAAACACGGAGGCTGCACCAATCTATGATTATTCGTTGAGGTATAATTTTGAGAAGAGAACAGAAGGCCGCGAATTAAAAAATTGGAATAAGCTGGTAATAAAGGCACATGCTGCCGGTGAAAAGGCTGAAAAATTGCAGGTCGCCTTTATTAATGAGCAGGGAAAAGCTTTTGGAACTACAATAGATCTACAACCCCGAGAGCTGCAGGAGTATGAAATTGCTTTGTCTGAACTTCAGCCGGTAAAAACCGTGACTCTCCCAAGACCATATCCTACGTTTCTGCCGTACTATTTTGATCACGCTTTGAAAGACGATTTTAAACTGGAGGAAATGGAAAGCCTTCAATTTTCCATTGGCCCCGGTTTAAAAGATGAGGAGCTAAAAACACCACATGCCATAGGGATTGTTTCAGTCAGGTTGGAGAAATAGAAATTTAAATTATTGACATTAGGAAAGTCCGGTGGATCACCGGACTTTTTTGTTGCAGATTGCTGGGATCTACTTCTGAGATAATGCTTTAGTTTCAGGAAGACTAGCTGATATTTCCCTTTTTAATACTTTCAGAGGTTGTGGTGTATATCTTATTTCAAATATGCCACTCCAAGGATTACCCAATTAAAAGTAAACTCTTATCGGATTAATAAAGCATAAAAAAAGGCTGCCAATTGGCAGCCTTTTTAGTTAATGGCAGCTGAGATTATTCTCCCACTTCTATTAAGATATATCTTCCGGTTAGATCATTGAACCAGATGTCATAGTTTCCAGCCACTACAGGAATGTTTGGTCCGTCCTGTGTTGCGGTACCGCTAGGGAAAGTATTACCACCCCAGTTTTTGCCCCAGTCGTTGGCAGCACGGAATTTCATCTCACCGTCATTGATTGCGGAACCATTCACATACCAGATATGTGGATCGAAAGTAGACTGTGTCAAATCTGTATCATTATCCCAGGCACCCGGAGTTGCATCTCCAATATACCCTATGGTTGTAAAGGTTGCAGCTCCTGAAGCATCATAGGATTCCAACGTGTAAGTCATAGCTTCAATGTCAATAGTGAAGGTATAGTAACCTGGAGAAGGTACGGCTATTGGAGATGGATCTGCTACATCTTCAGTCGGTCTGTATACAAGGTTTCCATTTTCGCCACCATATTGTGGTGCCCATGCTCCTTTTTTCTCAATTACTTTTATACCTCCGGTACCAAGTTTACCGGTATAGTAGTAAATGTTTTCATCTACTGGATCTCTAAAAAGAGGATAGTTATTACTGGTCGCAGTGTTATCCCATCCTGTAGGTGAAGCATCCCCTACCAAATACAGGTTAAGATAAACTGGTTCTACAGGTATAGTTGCAGAAAAAGAAACCACATTAGATTCGTGAGCCATTTCTCCAGCTGTTCCCGGAGAAGCAACCACTTTAAAATAAAGAGTTATAGTATTGTTATCCTCAGTCAATCCAGCATCTCTGGTAAGTTTGATAAGTTGTTCAGCAGTTACATCTAAATTATTTGTAGATGTAGTTCCCAATACCTCAGGATTATCAAAGGTTTCAGTCAGGGAACCCTGCAGTTCATAATTGATATTTGTAGGCACATCAACATCAATCTCGTTCCAAACAAATCGTTCTACTACATCTGTAGGATCCATTTCGGTAAGATCATAAGACCCTGCAAAGGCACTGGTAAAGTGAATTCCCTCTGCATCAGGATTCGCTATGAATACCACGTCATCATCACTTGTACAGGAGTTTAAACCTATAAGAGTGACAAAAGCTAAAAATAATATTGAAAGTTTTTTCATTTTTCTTGATTTAATATAAATGTTAGTATCCTGGATTTTGTGTTAGGTTGGTATTAACTCCCAGATCGGAAGCAGGAATAGGAAAAATGTTCCTGAATGCAGCTGTAGTAGTTCCCTGAGGAACATTTCCTTTCCAAGCCCAAGTACCACTAGTAGTAAATTGACCGAACCTGATCAGGTCTGTTCTTCTTTTAGCTTCCCAATACAATTCACGGCCTCTTTCAGCAAGAATGAAATCAAGGGTTAGCTGACTATCGTTAACTGTTCCACCCGGAACACTGTAAGCGCGATCTCTTAGTTCATTAATATATCCAAGTGCTTGTGCACGGCTTCCTCCGCCTCCGCGAAGTACAGCTTCTGCGTACATCAGGTAAACATCTCCCAATCTAAACAGCGGGAAATCTGTATCAGGGAACACCTTGTCCTGTCCCGGGTTTCCGTTAGAGTCAAGGTTTTTGAATTTAGTAATTGCATAACCATCAGTAAAACTTGAAATGGTGGAAATCTCGAGCGTATGCCCGTCAGTCCAGAACATTTCTCGTTCGTCTGCTGAATTAGCGCCACCTGGGAACAAGTTCACAAATTCAGGAGTTGTTCTTAAACCTGCCCAACCTCCGTCAGGTACACCATAAAGATCGGCCATATCCCCATCGAGGGCTGCATTTATTATAAAGGTCATTCCACCATAAGAAAGGGTATTGATTCCATCAAAACGAATTGGGAAAATGATCTCTTTTTGTGCACCATTCAGGTCATTATCTGCTAAGAACAACTTTTGATAGTCATCTACCAATTGGAATTGTCCCGAATTAATGATCTTTTCAGTATAAGTTATTACGTCAGCATAATGATCTGTCCCGTTATACTGCTCAGCGTTGAGATATAATTTTGCTAGGAGGAACCATACGGCAGCTTGATCTGCACGTCCATATTCGTTCTGACCAGCAGCAACAATAGAGTTTTCAATATCCAGCAATTCACTTTCAATAAAATCAAAAAGGTCAGCCCTTTCGATCTGTGGAGGTAAAAATGCACCGATAGGGTCATTTTCAGTGATGAAAGGAGGATTTCCAAAGAGGTCTAAAGCGTGGTAATAGCTTAAGGCTCTAAGGAATCTGGCTTCGGCTCTAAAATTTTGAACCTCTGCATTCTCAGTTCCCTCTGTTTGTCTTAAAAATGCATTTGTCTGTGCAACCTGATAAAGGATCCTGGAGTACATGGTACGAATAAACTCGTTACCAGATGTCCAGTTCTGTCCGTGAAGGTCAGCGATGGTACCGTCATTCCAGCCAATTACTGCTTCATCTGTAGGTAACTCCTGCAGCATCCAGTAAAGTCGGAGGTATTGTGAAAACCCTTCATCCAATCCGCTAAGGTCAGCATCTCCGGCAGGTCCCTCCTGACCACTTACTGCCAACCCGGCATATAGCTTCGCCAGGAACTGTTTATAGGCAGCCGCATCCCGAAAGATCTCTTCAGCTCCCTGCCTGTCGTCTTCAGGAGATAAATCCAATTCACTCTCACAAGCCCCGAAAAGGGTGAGGCTCATAAAAATGATTAAGAATGTTTTAAATCTACTATACATATTCTTCTTTTTAGTTTATTCAATTAAAATGTAAGGTTTAGACCCAGAGCATAAGTGCGTGGTCTAGGATAGAAGTTATTATCTATACCTCCCGCGATCTCAGGATCAAGTCCCTTATAATCGCTTATTGTAAGAACATTTGTGGCAGTTAGAGAAGCTCTGAAATCCACTTTTTCCCCAGGTATAAGATATCCTACAGAAATGTTATCCAGTTTCACGAAATCAGCATTTCTCACATAGTAATCAGAGAAAAATTGGCTTTTTTCAAACTCAGTGGTCAGCACATTTGAGTTGAAATTCGAATAATATGGTGCAGGAGTAACTGTACCTGCTCCAACGAATCCTGTACTTGACTGGGTGTTGTTATACATGTACCCGCCAAAGCTACCTCTGAAGGTAAAGCTGAAGTCAAAGTCTCTATAGTTGAAACTGTTGGTCAATCCCATATAGAAGTCAGGAGACGCCTTTTTGTATGGCTGTCTGTCAGCTTCTGTAATTACGTTGTCCCCGTTCACATCCACATAGGCTCCTTCAATAGGATCTCCGTTGGAATCATAAACCTGGCGGTACACGAAGAAAGTGGTAGGATCAATACCGGTTTTCCACAACTGGATGGTGTTACCTACACCTCCGCTAATTCCTCCCTGGGGGATGAAGAAGTTTGGATTTTCACCTAAAGATAATTTTGTGATCTCAAGATCCTGGAAGGTAATGTTGTAATTGACATTCCAATTGATAGCATCAGTTTGAACGATCTTTCCGTTCAACCCAATTTCAAGTCCTTTACTTACAGTTTCTCCAACATTGGTTAATAACTGGTCAGATAAATTTGCTCCGGCAGGAACAGGAACGAAGGCAAGAAGACCATCTGTTGTTCTGTGGTAAGCATCTACGCTACCGCTAAAACGGTCATTAAAGAATCCGAAATCCAGACCTACGTTGTAAGTCTTAAGTTCTTCCCATTTAAGGTTAGCATCAAATTCTTCAGGCCTTAAAGTATTGTAAAAAGTATTTCCGAATTGATAGCTTGCTCCGGTTTTACTTGGAGAATAATAAGCAATATACCCGTAGTTGTTACCTACTTCCTGGTTTCCGGTCACCCCGTAACCTGCTCTCAGCTTTAATTCAGAAAGTGTTTCCGAATCTTTCAGGAAATCTTCATTATTGATCTTCCACCCAACTGACACAGCGGGGAAAGAACTCCAGCGGTTATCTTTACTGAAACGGG
The DNA here is from genome assembly GCF_048323655.1 of Salinimicrobium soli. Classification (NCBI taxonomy): domain Bacteria; kingdom Pseudomonadati; phylum Bacteroidota; class Flavobacteriia; order Flavobacteriales; family Flavobacteriaceae; genus Salinimicrobium; species Salinimicrobium soli. The sequence goes on from NZ_JBLUWW010000003.1 coordinate 362,092, forward strand.
AGGACCCATCCATACGATAACTTCCTGAAATAAGATATTTATCAGCGATATCAAAACTTGCTCTCGCAAAGTAAGATTCCAGAGCGTTTCGGTTCTTAACTAATGGAGTAATAACTAAATTATTTTCAGCCTGGTAATCGGCATATTTGGTCTGACTGGAAATGAAGAACTCCTGGTAGGAATGTCCTGCAGTAAGATCAACATTCGTATTAATGGCTTCAATAACAGGCTTGTAATTGAAATAGAAATCTAAAAGCGTGTTACGGTTGAATCCCCAGTAAACTTCATTGTCAGGAATTGGCTGTGTTACTACTGCCGAAGTCAGTGGTCTACGGTTATAGCCGTCATTTTCTGCGTAGTCAACACCTGCGTTCAGATTGAACCTAAGTCCTTCTAAAAATGGTAAACGGTAATCAACGTTGAAGTTTGTTATAACACGATCAGTTTGTCCGTGAGAATCTCTTTGTTTAAGAAGGGCAAGTGGGTTGCGGGTGGCAAGGCCATATGCATCATTCCCGTTTCTAAACTCAAAGTATCCGCCAAATGGGCTGGATGGATCATAGATCGGTTGAGTTGGGTCAAAATTGACTGCTGCACCAATTGCTCCCTGATCAGCGAAGTCGTTTTCGTCCATACTTCCTTTAGCAGTAAGGGTTAATTTTAGGTCATTATCCAGGAAATCTCCGTTAAGAGCAAGGTTAATAGCATTTCTTGTGTAACGGTCAGTCTTTAGTACACCTGTTTGATTGGTATGGTTAAAGTTGACGCGGTAATAAATGTTATCAAATCCCTGTGATACTGTAAAGTTATGAATGGATCCTAAAGCGGTTTGATAGATCTGGTCCTGCCAGTCAGTATTGGCTTCTCCTAAAAGGCTGAGATCAGTTCCAGGAGTGTTTTCAATTAAATTTCTGAATTGATCTGCATCAAGAACATCTACAGTTTCTGTAATTGTTCCTACTGAAGCATCCAGATTGTATTCAAACTTAAGACCTGAATCTTTTTTACCTTTTTTGGTAGTAATAAGGATTACCCCGTTAGAAGCTCTTGATCCATAAATTGCAGTTGCTGAAGCATCTTTCAAAACCACAAAGTCCTCAATTTCATTCGGGTTAATGGCGTTGAGCTGGTTTCTTACTCCCTGAACTCCACGCTGGTCAAGTGGCAATCCGTCAACAACGATCAATGGTGAGTTGTTTGCAGAAAGAGAAGAACCTCCTCGAATTCTAATTTCACCACCACCACCTGGAGCTCCGTTTCCTCCGGTAATTCTTACCCCGGCAGATTTCCCTGAGATCAACTGTTCAGGAGATACAATTGCTCCCTTGTTGAATTCTTCACTGGAAATTTGTTCTACAGATCCTGTGGCATCTTGTCTTCGTGTGGAACCGTATCCAATAAGCACGACTTCTTCAAGTACAGCCGTATCTGGCCCCAGAGTTACATTTATAGTCTCCTGGCCTGTATATGGAATTTCCTGTGTGGCGAATCCTAAATAGGAATAGACGATCACATCGTCCAGATCTACGCCGTCAAGGGTGTATTCCCCATCGAAGTTGGTTGTGGTACCTGTTGTGGTACCTTTAATAATAACGTTTGCACCCGGTATAGGCATGCCGGTATCCCGTTCTGTAACAGTTCCGGACACCGTTGATTGTGCAAAAAAGCTCAAAGGCATCATAAACAACAGAAGCAATGAACTTTTAATAAGTGTTCTCATAGATTGAATGTTAGGTTTTACTTTTATTTTAACCTTATATTTTAACTTCCCGGGATTAAAAGTAGGTAATTTGGCCACGACAAAGGCATGACCTTCGTCATCCGGGGGTCGCGAAAACGTTTTCGTGTTGAAAACTTTCTTGAGTTCCGAATTTAAGGAATAATTATTATAGTTTTACGACACTGTTAAAATTAAGATTTTTAAGTCCTATTATATATGAAGCCCAAATTGACCCTTAAACAGATTGCCCGTGAACTGGATGTTTCAGTTTCCACTGTTTCTAAAGCTCTTCGCGATAGTGCTGAGATAAGTGAGGAGACCCGTCAAAAAATAAAGGCCTTTGCGAAACTATATAATTATAAACCCAACAATATTGCCCTAAGCCTAAAGAACCGAAAGACAAGGACCATAGGAATAGTTCTTCCGGAGATAGTACACGACTTTTTTGCCACTGTTATTGGGGGGGTAGAACAGGTTGCAAATAAGCACGGATATAATGTGATCATTTGCCTTTCGAACAATTCTTTTGACCGGGAAGTGATGAATATGGAGATGCTGGCAAATGGTAGTACAGACGGATTTATACTTTCTGTTGCAAAGGAAACACAGCAAAAAGAAGATTATCACCATTTAGAGGAGGTGATTAATCAAGGTATGCCTGTCGTTATGTTTGATCGTGTGGTGGATGAAATAGTGTGTGATAAAGTTATTATTGATGATTCAGAAGGCGCAAAAAAGGCAGTTCAGCACCTTATTGATCTCAATTGCAGGAAAATCGGTATTATTACCACGGTTGACTATGTAAGTGTTGGGAAACTACGAACTAAAGGTTATATCGAAGCACTCCAAAAAAATGGAATGCAGGTGGATGAAGAAAATATCCTGAAGATCGAAGATATGGAGAGGAGTGAAGAGGAGATAATAGACTTCATTAAAAAACGTGAATTGGATGGTATCTTTGCTGTTAATGAGCAATTTGGAGCAAGTGCAGTTAGAGGATTAAAAGAAAAAGGATTGGAGGTTCCAAAAGATGCTGTGGTAATAAGTTTTTCAGATGGAGAGCTTTCAAAAAGGTTCATTCCCAGCCTTTCTACAATTAGTCAGCACGGCGCTGAAATGGGAGCCAGGGCGGCAGAATTGTTGATCGAAAGACTCGAAAGGCCTGTTGAAGCTGATGAACGCTTTAAAACAGAGGTAATTGAGACCAGTCTAATACAGCGCGAATCAACTCTAAGAACAAAATTAACTTCGGTTTAATAATTTTACTATCTTTACCCCGAATTTTATCAGAACTTATATTTTCACTTCCCCCTTTTAAGTTTTGATAAGTCTAAAAAGCTTATCGTAATCTAATCCTACGATAATGCAGAAACGCACGTTGAGTTTTTGGGAGATCTGGAACATGAGTTTTGGATTTCTTGGTATCCAATTTGGTTTTGCCCTGCAAAACGCCAATACCTCCAGAATTTTTGAAACCCTTGGAGCTGATGTAGATCAGATCCCGATCCTTTGGATTGCTGCCCCTGTTACGGGACTGGTAGTTCAACCTATTATCGGGTATTTTAGTGATCGCACCTGGACCCGCTTGGGTAGAAGAAGACCTTATTTTCTGGCGGGTGCAATATTATCCTCTATAGCCTTATTTATAATGCCTAACTCACCCACATTGTGGATTGCAGCAGGTACTTTGTGGATCATGGACGCCTCCATTAATATTTCTATGGAGCCTTTCCGTGCTTTTGTGGGGGATAATCTTCCTGCAAAACAAAGAACGTTGGGGTTTGCCATGCAGAGCTTTTTTATAGGAACAGGAGCCGTTGTAGGTTCTTTGTTGCCGTATATGTTCTCTAACTGGCTTGGCATTAGTAACACTGCTCCGGAAGGGATCATCCCCGATTCTGTAAAATGGTCTTTTTATGTGGGAGGGATCGTATTCTTCCTTGCCGTACTGTGGACTGTTTTTAAGTCTTCGGAATATTCTCCTGAAGAATTAGAGGAATTTGAAAAGCGCGATCGAGAAGCGGTTGCCAAAGTGGTCAAAAAAGAAGACCGGGAACAGAATATTAAAAAACAGCTTATTTCCGGACTGGTCATGCTGATTTTAGGAAGTTTGGTGACCTGGTACATCTATGACCATGATCTTACGAAAGAACTTTATATTCTTTTCGTAGGTCTTATTGTGACCGGAGCACTTTTCATCCTTGCCTCACAGCTGCGGAAGAAGAAAGTACAGAACGGGTTCACCACTATTATTACAGATATGCTGAACATGCCCGAGACCATGAAACAATTGGCCTGGGTACAGTTCTTCTCCTGGTTTGCCCTTTTTTCAATGTGGATCTATACCACAGCCGCTGTCACAGGACATGTCTTTGGTGCGACAGATCCAACATCTGAACTTTATAACGACGCTGCAGACTGGGTGCCGGTGATGTTTACAGTTTACAATGGTGTAGCGGCTGCTGTAGCTTTTCTGCTTCCGGTAATTGCCCAAAAGACCAGTAATAGAATAACCCATTTGTTAGCCCTGTGTTTTGGAGGTATAGGTTTGATCTCAATCTATTTCCTTTCAAGTAAGGCAGGCCTGCTACTTTCTATGGTAGGTGTGGGGATTGCCTGGGCGAGCATTCTATCATTGCCTTATGCAATGCTATCAGGATCTCTTCCCTCGGCTAAAATGGGGTATTATATGGGAGTGTTCAACTTTTTTATTGTAATTCCACAAATAGTTGCCGCGACCATTTTAGGATACCTGGTAAAAGAATTTTTTGGAAATGATCCTGTTTATGCCATAGTGGTAGGAGGCTTTTCCATGATACTTTCAGGACTATTGACCCTGAGAGTGCGAACAAAAAAACGAGTAAATATTCATGAACAAGTATAAAGGAATAATTTTTGACCTTGACGGGGTTATTGTGGATACTGCAAAGTTCCACTACCTGGCATGGAGAAAATTAGCGAATGATATGGGTTTTGATATAACCCTTGAGCAGAATGAACAATTAAAAGGAGTTAGTCGGATACACTCTCTCGAACGAATTTTGGGTTGGGGAGGAAAGTCGGTTTCAGAAGATAAGTTTGAAACGCTGATGGCTTCCAAAAATGAGGATTATCTGGCACGTATCTCCGGAATGTCAGCAGAAGACCTGTTGCCGGGAGTTAAAAAAGTATTGGACTATTTATATGAAAATAAAATTCCTTTTGCACTTGGCTCAGCAAGTAAAAATGCCAGGCCTATTTTAAAAGGTCTCGGTATTTCGGAATGGTTTACAGCCATTGTCGATGGAAATGACGTCCATAAGGCTAAACCAGATCCGGAAGTCTTCCTTGTCGCTGCTGAAAAACTTGCTTTAAAACCCGAAGAATGCGTGGTCTTTGAAGATTCCGTAGCAGGAATAGAGGCCGCTAATCGGGCAGGAATGCTGAGCGTGGGAATTGGTGATAAAGAGGTTTTGAAGGGAGCAGATTATATCTTTGCCGACTTTACCGAAATAGATTTAGAGTTTATAAAAAAATTGTTAGAAAGTAAGAAATGAATCAGGATTATATTAAACCAGATAGTTGGTCGATCATTGAAGAGGGATTTGAGTCAGAAAGAGTGAAGTCTTCCGAAAGTCTCTTTAGTATTGGAAATGGAGCGATGGGTCAACGGGCTAATTTCGAAGAGGAATATTCCGGCCCTACCTTTCAGGGAAGTTATATAGCAGGTGTTTATTACCCCGACAAAACAAAAGTGGGTTGGTGGAAGAACGGATATCCCGAATACTTTGCTAAAGTATTGAATGCCCCTAACTGGATCGGGATCAACTTATTGATCAACGGAGAGTCTTTTGACCTTTTTAAATGTACTGAAGTTAAAGACTTCCGCAGAGAATTGAATATGAAAGAGGGCTGGTATGAGCGCAGTTTTGTGGCTACCACCCCCGAGGGAATTGATTTAGCTGTTAAAGTAGTTCGTTTCCTATCCATTGCTCGCAATGAATTAGGAGCGATCAAGTTCGATGTTGAATTGTTGAATTCAGATGCGACAGTAGTTTTTGAACCGTATATAGATAGTGGTATTACTAATGAAGATGCCAATTGGGAAGAGAAATTCTGGAAGACTTTAGATGTAAGTACGCGGGATCAGAGAGGGTTTATTACTTCAAAAACCCTCAAAACCGAATACCACACCACCGCATTTATGCAGTCACAGGTCTTTAAAAATGGACATCTCGTGCCTGTAGAAGCGAGTGAAGTTCTCTTTGACGAAAAGATCTCCTTCCGGTATTCCTTAGATGCTCAAAAAGGGGAAAAAATTACCCTTCAAAAGTTCGGAGGTTATGTGACGGACATGAATCATAAGCGGGAGGAATTGGTTTCCGCAGCTGCGAATGTACTGGAGCAGGCTGTAAGTGCAGGGTTTGACACTTTGCTCAACGAGCAGAAAAATGCGTGGTCCAAGATCTGGGAAATGGCCGATATCTCTATAGAAGGAGATGTAAAGGCACAACAGGGGATCAGGTTCAATATTTTCCAGTTGAACCAGACATATTTAGGAGAAGATGCGAGGTTGAATATTGGCCCTAAAGGTTTTACCGGAGAGAAATATGGTGGTAGCACCTATTGGGACACAGAGGCCTACTGTATTCCATTCTATATGGCGACCAAAGATCAGCATGTTGCCAGAAACCTCCTGACCTATCGTTATAATCAGCTCGATAAAGCGATAGAAAATGCGAAGAAGCTGGGCTTTACCAATGGGGCAGCCCTGTATCCAATGGTGACCATGAACGGAGAGGAAAGCCATAATGAATGGGAGATCACTTTCGAGGAGATCCACCGTAATGGAGCGATGGTCGTTGCTATTAAACGTTATGTGGACTTCACAGGAGACTTCAGCTACATTCCTGAAAAAGGTTTGGAAGTTATGATCGCTATTGCACGCTTCTGGCAGCAAAGAGCAAATTACAGTACTCAGAAAGACAAGTACGTGATCCTTGGGGTGACCGGTCCAAATGAGTATGAGAACAACGTTAACAATAACTGGTACACCAATTATATTGCGAAATGGTGTATTGAGTACACTATTGCTGCTATTGATAGCGTAAAAAATGAGTTTTCTCAGGATCATGATCGTATCATGGCCAAAACAGGGCTCACTGCTGAAGAACTTGCGAGATGGCAAGAAGTGGCAGAAAAAATGTACTTCCCTTATTCAGAAGAATATAAAGTATTCCTGCAGCAGGATAACTTCCTGGATAAGGAGATCATTCCTGTATCAGAACTGGATAAAACTCAGCGACCGATCAACCAGAAATGGAGCTGGGACCGAATCTTACGTTCCTGTTATATCAAACAGGCCGATGTGCTTCAGGGATTCTACTTTTTCGAAGACCACTTCTCGATGGAAGAACTTGAAAAACACTTTGATTTCTATGAGCCATTGACGGTTCATGAATCATCCCTTTCTCCTTGTGTTCATAGTATTCAGGCGGCTGTTCTGGACAGAATGGACCAGGCCTATAAATTCTATCTTCGAACCTCAAGGCTGGATCTTGACGACTACAACAATGAGGTGAAGGAGGGATGTCATATTACGAGTATGGCCGGTACCTGGATGAGTATTGTGGAAGGATTTGGAGGAATGCGCGTTGTTGATGGGCAGCTGTCTTTCAACCCTAAGATCCCGAATGGCTGGGAAGCATTTTCTTTTAAAATTAATTACCGCAATAAGATCCTGAAGGTGAATGTTGCTCCGGGAAAAACCAGCTTTAGCCTGGAAGGAAATGAGGCTATTGAGATCCTTGTAAAAGGTAAGGCTGTAAAAGTGGAGCCTAACCACTTAGTATGTGTTTAAAATCAAAAAGCTTCCTGGCAACGGGAAGCTTTTTTAATATAAAATATAAGGTATGAAAAAGATGTTTTTTGTTCTCGTTGTTCTTATCAGCCTATCCTCTTTTGCACAAATTCAAAGGGTGGAGCCTCCAAACTGGTGGACCGGATTTAAAGATCAGGATCTTCAATTGCTTGTCTACGGAAAAGAGATTGGAAAAACAGTCCCTGAAATTAATTATAATGGAGTTTCTATTGAGGAGGTGCACAAAGCTGATAGTCCCAATTACCTTTTTATAGACCTTTCTATTTCTGAAGAGGCCAAACCCGGAAAGTTTGACATAAGATTCAAAAAATCCGGTGGTAAAACTGAAGTTTTTAAATATGAACTCAAGGCTCGTCAGAAACCGGCAGAAGATTATGTAGGTTTTGACAGTTCAGATGTAATTTATCTTATCACGCCAGATCGTTTTGCAAATGGTGATCCCTCCAATGATATTAATTCTTCCCTCTTAGAAAAGACCATTGACAGGAATAATGATTATGCGCGACATGGAGGTGATATTCGCGGAATTATTAACCATCTGGATTACATTGACACCCTCGGTTTTACGGCCATCTGGTCGTCGCCTTTGCTTATCAATGACATGAAAAATGCTTCCTATCACGGGTATGCCATGACCGATTTCTATAAGGTGGATCCAAGGTTTGGAACTTTGGCCGAATACAAAGAGCTGGCTGATAAAGCCGGAGAAAGAGGGATCAAACTGATCATGGACCAGGTTGCCAATCACGTAGGAATTGAACATTGGTGGATGAAAGATCTTCCTTTCACGGACTGGATCAATTACCAGGAGCGTTACTTAAATGGTGAAAAAACAGTTTATTCCAGCCATCAGAGAACCACGAACCAGGATATGTATGCTTCCGAAGGTGACAAGAAAAGAATGACCGAAGGTTGGTTTGTAGATACCATGCCAGATCTAAACCAGGAGAATCCTTATATGGCCAACTACCTTACCCAGAACAGCATCTGGTGGATAGAAACTCTTGGCCTCGGCGGAATTCGTCAGGACACCTATCCTTATCCCGATAAGGAATTCATGAGCGACTGGGCTGGTGCAATCATGACCGAATACCCTAACTTCAATATTGTAGGAGAGGAGTGGAGTTACAATCCGCTACTTATAAGGTATTGGCAGGAAGGAGCGCCCAATAAGGATGGCTACGACTCCAACTTAAAGTCGACTATGGATTTTGCCATGCAGGCAAATATAGTGGCGGCTTTGAATGAGGAAGAGAATTGGGGTTCAGGATTGGAGAAGATATATGCAGGTCTTGCCAATGATTTTGCTTACGCTTCCCCTTCAGACATCATGATCTTTCCCGATAATCACGATATGAGCAGGATCTATACCCAGCTCGGGGAAAGTATTCCGAAGGCAAAAATGGCGCTGGCGTATATTTTGATGTTACCTCGCATTCCGCAGATCTACTACGGAACCGAGATCCTGATGAATGATACTGCCAAACCCGGTGATCACGGTCTTATAAGAACCGATTTCCCCGGCGGATGGAAAAATGATTCGGTGAATGCCTTTACCGGTAAGAATCTTTCCAAGGTTCAAAAGGAAATGCAAACATACCTGAAGCTGATTCTGAACTACCGCAAGAACAGTGAAGCCATCCAGCAAGGGGAAACAATTCATTTTGCACCGGAAAATGGAGTTTACCTGCTTTCCCGAAGCTCTGGAAATGAGAAAGTGGTGTTGATACTCAATAAGAATGAGGAGCCTGTGAACCTTGATCTGGAACGTTTTGAAGAACTCGGTCTGGGTGGGCAAAATCTAAAAAATCTGCTTACGGGAGAAAAAATGATCTGGGAAGGCAGCCTTGCGTTACCGAAAATGGGAGCGTATATCTTTACTACAAAACTTTAAATCGACTTGAGAGAATATATGTTTGATAAAGGTGTGAAAAAGGGGATTTTTTTGGGTCTTCTATTTTTACAGATCGCGGTGTTCGGTCAAAACCCGGAGCGGGTCTTTAAGCAGGCTCAAAAAGGGGAAAATTTTACTCAATTAGAAACCAGTGACGGAAAGTACATTTTTAAGTACTATACTCCCGAAATTATTGAAGCTACTTTTGTTCCTTCAGGAGAAACTTTTTCTTCCACCTCTCACGCGGTGGTAATGGAACCTCAAAAAGTGGAGTATGAACTCATCCAAAATGATACTTCTCTAACCCTTGATTCTGAAGGAATCGATGTGGTAGTGCAAAAAAAGCCATTTCAAGTCACTTATTACTTCAAAGGTGAAAAACTGACTTCCGAAAAGACCGGGTATTCCAGGGATGAAAAACATGAAAAACTGGATTTCAATCTCACTGAGACCGAAGTTCTATTTGGTGGAGGAGCTAGAGCTCTGGGGATGAACAGGCGTGGTAACAGGCTGGAGTTGTACAACCGTGCTGATTACGGGTATACCACCAAAAGTGAATTGTTAAATTACACGCTTCCAATCGTTCTTTCTTCGGAAAAATACCTGCTTCATTTTGATAATGCCCCTATCGGTTTTCTGGATCTTGACAGTGAACATAATAATACTCTTACCTACGAAACCATCAGCGGAAATAAGAGATACCAGGTCGTGGTTGGAGATTCCTGGGAGGATTTGGTGAGTAACTATACCTTGCTTACCGGTCGCCAGCCGCTGCCTCCAAGATGGGTTTTTGGAAATTTCTCCAGCCGTTTTGGATATCATTCTCAGAAAGAAGTTGAAAATACGATCGCAAAGTTCAAAGAAGAGAATATTCCGGTAGATGCCATAATTCTCGATCTTTTCTGGTTTGGTCATGAGATCAAAGGCACGATGGGTAATCTTGCTTTTGTGCGTGATTCTTTTCCGCAGCCCAAGAAAATGATGAAGGATCTGAAGAAGAAAGGGGTGAAGACCATTTTGGTTACAGAGCCTTTTATTTTGACCACTTCAAACCGTTGGGAAGAGGCAGTCAAAAATGACATTTTGGCTAAAGATTCTTTGCAGCAGCCTTTCACCTTTGATTTCTACTTCGGAAACACCGGCTTAATTGACATTTTTGAACCCGGAGCACAGGATTGGTTCTGGAATATTTATGAGGACCTGAAGAAAATGGGCGTCGATGGCTGGTGGGGAGACCTGGGAGAGCCTGAAGTGCATCCTGAAGCCTTGCAGCATTCTATTGGTTCAGCTAATGAAGTTCACAATATCTATGGACATTACTGGGCTAAAATGATTTACGAGGGATATGCCGAAAATTTCTCTGAGCAACGGCCTTTCATTCTCATGCGTGCCGGGGCAGCCGGTTCCCAGCGATTCGGATTAATGCCATGGTCCGGGGACGTGAGCAGAAGCTGGGGCGGATTAAAACCCCAACCCGAGATCTCCCTTCAAATGGGACTTCAGGGACTGGCGTATATGCATTCTGACCTTGGCGGATTTGGAGGTGATCTTTTGGATGACGAGTTATATGCCCGCTGGCTTCAGTACGGAGTATTCCAACCCATCTACAGGCCTCATGCACAGGAAGCAGTGGCTTCAGAACCAGTTTTTAGAGCCGAAAGACCTAAAAAGCTTGCTAAGAAAGCAATAGAACTCCGTTATAAGATGTTGCCCTATAACTATACGCTGGCTTTCAGGAATTCAATAGAAGGATTGCCATTAATGAGGCCGCTCTTCTTCGAAGAACCTGATAATTTCCGATTGTATTCGGTTGCCCAGGAATATCTTTGGGGAGATGCTTTTTTAGTCTCTCCCGTTGTTCGACCCGATGTTTCTGAAAAAGAGATCTACTTTCCAAAAACGGCAAACTGGTTCGATTTCTACACAGGGAAGATGTATGAAGGAGGATCTACTGCAACTGTCCAGCTGAAGGAGGAGTATATTCCTACTTTCGTTAGGGGTGGTGCGTTTGTTCCTATGTCCAAACCTATGCATTCGACCACTGAATTTTCTCCGGAGAAATTGGAAATCCATTATTTTTATGATCCTTCGGCTGAAAAAAGTACAGGGAATTTGTATTTTGATGATGGGCAAACCTCAAGGAGTTATGAAAAAGGTCTTTTTGAACTCCTAAATTTCAGTAGTGAAATTTCAGAAAATGAAATAATTATTACAGTTGAAAAGGAATTAGGTTCGGCTAAAAAGGTTTCAGAAATAGTAAAATCTGAAATGGTGGTACATAATCTCATTTTTGAGCCTTCCGAAGTAAAGATAAATGGTAAGAAAATGAGGTTCAGTTTTGATGCTGAAAAACACGAACTACAGTTGCCGCTGGAATTAAAGAATAATAAAACTACAATATCAATAAATTAACTTAAAACTAATCTTATGAAAAAAATATCAATTTTCTTTTTGGGGCTGTTGGCCCTGACTTCCTGTAAGAACGACCCCGATAATGCAGCGGGTGAAATCGCCGTTGAACAGGAACAGAAAATAGAACCTGTAAGTGATGATGTGCTGGCATCAGCCGTAATCTATGAAGCCAATATCCGTCAATATTCTCCTGAAGGCACTTTTGATGCTTTTACCGAAGATATTCCGCAGTTGAAAGATCTGGGTGTAAAAGTGATCTGGCTAATGCCGATCTATCCTATTTCTGAAACCAAGAGGAAGGCAACAGGAGATCTTAGCATTGAAGATATTGAAGATCCGGAAGAAAGAGAGAAATACCTTGGTAGCTACTATGCCATTTCAGATTATACCGATGTCAATCCTAATTTCGGGACCAAAGAAGATCTTGATGAACTAGTTGAAACTGCTCATGAAAACGGTATGTATGTGATCCTTGACTGGGTTGCGAACCATACAGGTTGGGATCACCAGTGGCTAAAGGATCATCCTGAATTCTATACTCAGAATGAAAAAGGTGAGCCGGTAGATCCACTTAATCCTGCAACGGGTGAGTCCTGGGGTTGGACAGATGTTGCCGATCTTAATTATGACAACAAGGAACTTTGGAAAGAAATGACCGAGGATATGAAGTACTGGATCGCCGAACATGATATCGATGGTTTTAGAGCTGATGTTGCCGGAGAAGTTCCAACCGAGTTTTGGGATCAGGCTGTGGTAGAAGTAAAGAAGATCAAGCCGGTATTCATGCTTGCAGAATCTGAAGACAAAGACCTTTTCCATAATTCATTTGATATGGGATATAACTGGGAAGGTCATCACCTAATGAATGAAATGGCTCAGGGGAAAGTAACCGTGAAAGCCTGGGATGATTACATGAAGAAGATCGACACCACTTATCAGCAGGATGATTACCTGATGAATTTCGTGACCAATCACGATGAGAACTCCTGGAATGGAACAGTTACCGAAAGAATGGGAGATGCTTCAGAAGCTATGGTTGCTCTTACCTATACAATTCCGGGGATGCCACTTATCTACAGTGGGCAGGAGTATGATATGGACAAAAGGCTGAAGTTCTTCGAAAAAGACACTATTCCAAAGGCAAAAGGGAAAATGTGGCCGGTGCTTGAAAAACTGGGAGAGCTGAAAAATTCCAATCCGGCGCTTCATGGTGCCAAGGAGGCTGCGCCTCACAACAGGATCCAGACTTCCAATGACGCTAAAGTTCTTGCTTTTGAAAGAGCAGCGAATGGCGATAAAGTGGTATATGTTGCGAACATGAGTGATAAGCCGGTAGAATTCACCATGGAAGTGACTGGAAATTTCACTCCATACATTGGGAAAAAAGACTTCGAATTGACCGAAAATGGCAATTATAAATTTGGTCCATGGGAATATGTTGTTTTAGTAAATAATTAAAATTTCCTCAAAAAAATTGCAAAAATGCCTCTGAAAAGGGGCATTTTTATTTTTTATTAACCGAAAACGTTTGAGTTTCAGGGGGAATTAGGTTATATTCTCTAATTGAAATAGCTTTACATCAATGTTAGAAAAGATTAAAAAGATCGCAGTTTTGACTTCCGGAGGAGACGCTCCAGGAATGAACGCAGCAATTAGGGCCGTAGCCAGAAGTTGCGCATACTACAACCTGGATTGTATCGGTGTTTACCGGGGATATCAGGGATTGATTGAAAACGATTTTGAACTTCTCACCGCACGATCTGTGCGTAACGTCATTAACCGTGGCGGCACGTTCTTAAAGTCGGCAAGATCAAAAGAATTCCGAACCGAAGAAGGTCGTAAAAAAGCTTATAAGAATCTTCAGAATTCGGGAATTGATGCTCTTATCGTAATTGGGGGAGACGGTACTTTTACCGGCGCCATGAAATTACAGGAGGAGTACAATTTTCCGGTAATAGGAATTCCGGGTACCATTGACAATGATATCAATGGCACAGATTATTGCATTGGCTATGATACCGCGCTTAATACGGTTGTGGAGGCTATTGACAAAATCAGGGATACTGCCAGTTCTCATAACAGGCTTTTTCTTGTTGAGGTGATGGGCCGCGATGCCGGTGATATCGCCTTGAACAGTGGAATTGGAGCAGGGGCTGAAGAGATCCTTATTCCTGAAGAGGACAAAGGGATCGAGCAAATGCTGTTCTCCCTTGAAAGAAGCCGAAAATCGGGCAAGACTTCCAGTATCATTGTGGTAGCCGAAGGAGAGAAGAGCGGAAAGAACATCTTTGAGCTCGCCGAATATATTGGTGAGAATCTCGAAGGTTATGATATACGTGTATCGGTTTTGGGTCACATCCAAAGAGGAGGAGCCCCCAGTTGTTTTGACCGGGTGCTGGCCAGTAGGTTGGGTGTAGGTGCAGTTGAAGCTTTAATGCGCGGTGAAAGTAATGTCATGGTTGGGATCACTAACAGAATGGTAACTTCAGTAGATTTTGAAGTGGCCATTAAAGGTCAACGACCATTAGATAAGGAGTTAAGGAGGGTGTTGAACATCACCACAATTTAAATTTTATAAAAACAGAGATTATGAGTACTAAAATAGGAATTAACGGATTTGGTCGAATAGGAAGGATCGCCTTCAGAATTGCCAGTGAAAGAGAAGATGTAGAAGTAGTGGCAATTAATGACCTGCTGGATGTAGATCATTTGGCATATCTTTTAAAATATGATTCAGTTCATGGAACATTTAAAGGTTCTGTGGAAATTGAAGGAGGAAACCTGGTTGTGAACGGAAAACAAGTTCGTATCACTGCAGAAAAGAATCCGGAAGAACTAAAGTGGGATGAAGTGGGTGCAGAAATCGTTATGGATTGTACCGGAATTTTCACCACTAAAGATACTGCAGCAAAACACCTTACAGCAGGTGCGAAAAAAGTAGTTATTTCGGCTCCTTCTAAAGACGCGCCTATGTTCGTTATGGGTGTGAACCATGAGGACATCACCTCAGACGATAAGATCGTATCTAACGCTTCATGTACTACCAACTGTCTTGCCCCACTTGCAAAGATCGTTGATGATGAATTTGGACTTGTTGAAGGTCTAATGACTACCATTCACGCGACCACTGCAACCCAAATGACAGTAGATGGTCCATCTAAAAAAGACTGGAGAGGTGGTAGAAGTGCTTTGATCAACATCATTCCTTCTTCTACCGGTGCTGCCAAAGCAGTAGGAAAAGTAATTCCTAAGCTTGACGGAAAATTGACTGGGATGGCCTTCAGAGTTCCTACTGCAGATGTTTCTGTGGTTGACCTTACTGTAAGAACTGAAAAAGCTGCTTCTTATGAAGATATTAAAGCGGCCTTTAAGAAAGCTTCGGAAGGTGCTTATAAAGGAGTAGTTTCTTATACAGAAGAACAAGTAGTTTCTCAGGATTTCGTTTCTAATTCTTACGTTTGTAACTTCGATGCCGGAGCGGGAATTGCGCTAAATGACAACTTCTTTAAACTGGTTGCCTGGTATGACAACGAATATGGCTATTCAGCTAAACTTGTAGAATTGTCTGCTCACGTAGCTTCACTAAAATAATTCATATTAAAGCCCTGAATGTTCAGGGCTTTTTTTATTTTTCACTATGATTTTAATAGCAGATGGCGGCTCCACAAAATGTGATTGGATCTTATTGGATTCCGATGGGGAGCAAGTGCTGAAAACCCGAACAAAAGGATTGAATCCTGCAGTCTTTAAGACTGAAGTGCTGGAACAACGGCTCGCAGAAAATTTTGACCTCCAGACCGTAAAAGATAGAGTTGAAAAAGTACATTTTTATGGTGCAGGTTGTGGTACTGCGAAACCCACAGCTCTTTTGAAATTGATCCTGGAAAAATATTTTTCCAGTGCCACAGAAGTACTGGTACAGGAAGATATGGTGGCTGCTGTGTATGCAGTTACTGACGAGCCCGGTATTGTCTGTATCCTGGGTACAGGATCCAACAGTTGTTATTTTGATGGTAAGACCATCAAAACGGCAGTAGACTCCCTGGGATACATTTTAATGGACGAAGCTAGCGGAAATTACTTCGGAAAAAGATTGATCCGCGATTATTACTACAAAAAAATGCCGCAAAAGCTGGCAGCGATCTTTGAGAAGGAATACGATATTTCTTCAGATGCCATTAAAGAGAACATCTACAAGAAAGAAAACCCGAATACTTATTTGGCTCATTTTGCTGAATTCATTTTCAAGAATGAACAAAACGGTTATTTCTACCAGTTGATCGCAGAAGGAATGCAAAATTTTATTGAGCACCGGGTACTTTGTTTCAAGGCTGCTCAAAATGTGCCGATCCATTTTGTAGGATCCATCGCTTATTTTTCTCAGGAGATCGTAAGGGATGCGTTGCAACCTTATCGTTTGACAGTTGGGAATATCGTGCAGCGCCCTATTGATGGCATCCTGGACTACTATCGCAAAAATGTGTTAAAGGTTCAGCAGTAGAAAGCTTTCAGCAAAATTTTACTACATTTAAAAAAACAATTTTTAAATGCTGGTAAAAGTTTACGGAAGTGCTGTGTTTGGGGTGGAAGCCACCACTATCACCGTTGAAGTAAACGTCGACTCGGGCATAGGTTACCACCTGGTAGGTCTTCCCGATATTGCAGTAAAAGAAAGCAGTTTTAGAATAGCGGCCGCATTGAAAAATGTCGGCCGCAATTTTCCCGGAAAGAAAATTACTGTAAACATGGCTCCCGCCGACCTTCGGAAAGAAGGTTCGGCCTATGATCTCACCTTCGCCATGGGGATTCTTATTGCCTCAGGACAAATCCAAGCCGAAAATATTTCCGATTATATTATTATGGGTGAGCTTTCTCTCGACGGAAGCCTGCAACCCATAAAAGGAGCTTTACCCATTGCCATAAAAGCTAAGCAAGAGGGTTTTAAAGGCTTTTTTCTTCCGAAGCAGAACGTTAGGGAAGCCGCGATTGTCAGTGGCCTTGACGTCTACGGAATTGAAAATATTGAAGAGATTATCCGTTTTTTTGACGAAGGAGAGGAGCTTGAAAAAACGGTTATTGATACCCGAAAGGAATTCTACAACGAACTGGAAAATCCGGAGCACGATTTTGCCGATGTAAAAGGGCAGGAATCGATCAAACGCTGCATGGAGATTGCCGCTGCCGGTGGTCATAACATTATACTTATTGGTCCTCCCGGCGCAGGAAAGACGATGCTGGCCAAACGATTGCCCAGTATTTTACCTCCAATGACCCTCCACGAGGCATTGGAGACCACTAAGATCCATAGCGTTGTGGGTCGCGTACGGGAAAATGTGGGATTAATGGCCCATAGACCTTTTAGAAGTCCTCATCATACTATATCAGATGTTGCTCTTGTTGGCGGTGGAGCATATCCGCAGCCGGGGGAGATCTCGCTTTCCCATAATGGCGTCTTATTCCTGGATGAGCTTCCGGAGTTCAAACGCAGCGTTCTTGAGGTAATGAGACAGCCGTTGGAAGACAGGGAAGTGACTATTTCCCGGGCAAAGTTCACGGTTACGTACCCTTCAAGTTTTATGTTGGTGGCCAGCATGAATCCCAGCCCCAGTGGATACTTTCATGAACCTGGATCACCGGCTACTTCTTCCCCGGGAGAAATGCAACGGTATTTAAGTAAGATCAGTGGTCCACTTCTGGATCGCATCGATATTCATATTGAGGTTACTCCGGTGCCCTTTGAAAAACTGAGTGAAGAGAGAAGGGGAGAGAGCAGTCGCGAAATAAGACAGCGGGTCACGGCAGCTCGGGAGAGACAAACCGAACGGTTTGAAAGTGATGAAAAAGTGCATTATAATGCGCAGATGAATGTGCGGCAGATCAGAGAATTCTGCAGCCTGGATCCTGCTTCCATGCAATTGTTAAAAACGGCAATGGAAAAATTAAACCTTTCTGCGCGAGCTTATGACCGTATTTTGAAGGTCTCTCGAACTATTGCTGATCTTGATAATTCTGAATCTATAAACGGTGCTCACATAAGTGAAGCGATACAATACCGCAGCCTGGACAGGGAAGGCTGGCTGGGTTGAACTAAAACTACAATTAAATGAAAAAATTAATCCTGATTTTCGCCGCTATGGCTTTAATGAATTGCAAAGGGAACGATGAGGCTCCCGAAGATGGAGTAACAAACAATGAAGACTCTACGCTGGTGGATAAAGCCGCCGGAATGCTTACCGAGGTAAAACCGGTAACCTTAACGTTGGAGCAAGCCAACAAACTGGCTCAGCTTCCGCTGGATTGCATTAATGTGGAGTATCCTAATAAACTGAACCAAACCCTTGCAAATAAATCTGAAATAGGAGAACCAAAGGAGTTGCATCCGGCTTTCTACGGATGTTTTGACTGGCATTCTTCTGTTCATGGCCATTGGGCGCTGGTAAGTCTGCTAAAAAGGTTTCCGGACCTCAAAAAAGAAGAAGAGATCCGTGAAAAGCTACAACAAAGCCTTTCCGAAGAAAATATAAGACAGGAAGTGGCTTACTTCAGTAATGAACAGGAGGATTCTTACGAAAGGACGTACGGTTGGGCATGGTTACTCAAACTGGCTGAAGAACTTCACACCTGGGATGATCCTTTAGCGAGAGAACTGGAGCAAAACCTGCAGCCGCTCACCAATTTGATAGTAGATAAGTTCAAAGATTTCCTACCTAAACTAAAGTACCCGATCCGGGTGGGAGAACATACCAATACTGCTTTTGCTTTGTCTCTTGCTCACGATTATGCCAAAGCAACCGAAAAGGAAGACCTTAAGATGCTGATTGAAAAAAGGGCTAAGGACTTTTATCTTACAGATGACAATTGCCCATTGACCTGGGAGCCCAGCGGATTTGATTTTCTTTCCCCATGTTTCGAAGAGATCGATATCATGAGAAGGGTGCTGCCCGAAAATGCTTTCCGCCTATGGATGGAAGATTTTATGCCTCAGCTCAAGAATAAAGATTTCGACCTAGAAGTGGCAGAGGTTTCCGATCGCAGCGATGGAAAACTGGTGCATCTCGACGGGCTCAACTTTAGTCGTGCATGGGTGATGTATGGACTTGCAAATAAATATCCGAAGAAATACGGTCATTTAAAACCGCTGGCGAATGAGCATGTGGCTTATTCCTTTCCAAACCTCGTAGGAGATACTTATGAAGGAGGTCACTGGCTGGGAACTTTTGCACTTTACGCCCTTCAGCAAAGTATACAGGAGAAGTGAGATCCTGGTTTAAAAATGTAGGTCCGGGAGTACTGGTGTCGGCAGCCTTTATTGGTCCCGGAACCGTCACCGTTTGTACGTTGGCAGGTGTGAATTTTGGCTTTGCCTTGCTATGGGCTCTCCTGCTTTCAATAATTGCCTGTCTGGTGCTTCAGGAAATGGCCGCCCGGCTTGGCATCATTACTCAAAAGGGTCTTAGTGAGGTAATTCGGGAGGAGATCAAAATTCCCCTTTTTAGAGTTGCAGCCATTGTTCTTGTATTTGCCGCAATCGTAGTTGGAAATGCGGCTTACGAGGCGGGGAATATTACCGGTGCTGTGTTGGGAATCTCGGCAATTGCGCCAAAAATTGTGTGGGAGACCGGCATCTTTTCGATCGACTTTTGGAGTTTTATCATCAGTCTTATTGCTTTTATAATTTTAGCTATCGGAAATTATAAGGTCCTGGAGAGAGTATTCATAGCCCTGGTAGGGATCATGAGCCTTTCCTTTATCATCACAGCCTTCCTCACAAAACCTGATCTTCTGGCAATGCTGAAGGGGCTTTTTATCCCTTCGGAAGGATCTGCCGGTATATTGACCGTCATGGCATTAATAGGCACTACGGTGGTCCCTTATAACCTCTTTTTACATTCCTCAATTGTCAGTGAAAAATGGAAGGGGCCGGGTTTTTTGAAGATAGCCCGAAAAGAGCTTTTTTGGGCCATTAGTCTTGGCGGAATTGTTTCCATGGCCATTGTCATTACAGCAGCCGCTTCAGGCGTTCAAAATGTCTCCAATGCAGCCGATTTTGCCGCGGGACTCGAACCTTTATTTGGTGAATATGCCACCTGGTTCATTGCAGTGGGTTTATTTTCTGCAGGAATTACATCTTCAATCACAGCTCCGCTGGCGGCAGCATATGTGGTGAAAGGTTGTTTGGGATGGAAAAAAGGATTAACTTCAGGTAAGTTCAAAATGGTGTGGTCTTCTGTCTTGATACTCGGAATGATATTTTCTTCCCTGGGCCTCAAACCGGTGACCATCATTCAGTTTGCGCAGGTAGCCAACGGGATCTTATTGCCTGTAATTGCAGTTTTCCTGTTCTGGGTGGTGAACCGTACCTCTCTCATGGGAGAACACCGAAACACGAAGCTGCAAAATGCACTGGGAATCGCGATCATTTTGATCACTGTTTTTTTAGGTGCCAAATCGATCCTTAGCGTATTGGGAGCATTATAAATCTGCAACATGAAAGAAATACATATTAATTGTGACCTGGGAGAAGGCGGAAAGTATGACAAAGACTTAATGCCGCTTATTTCTGCCTGTAATATCGCTTGCGGCGGGCATGCCGGGACTCTGGATTCCATGCACCACACTGTAGATCTCGCCATGGAACACAATGTGGAGATTGGCGCTCACCCTTCTTATCCCGATAAGGAGAACTTCGGAAGAAAGAGTTTGCAAATTGAAGCAAAAGAACTGCACAGATCTATAGAGGCCCAGATTTTAAGTCTAAAGCAAATTGCAGAAGCCGAAGGCACAAAACTTACACATGTCAAACCCCACGGTGCTCTTTACAATGATGCTCAAAAAGATGAAAAGATCGCACAGATTATCCTGGATGCTATCTTGGAATTTGATGATCCGCTGCCTTTGTATGCGCCAAAAAATTCCGTGATTGCACGATTGGCAGAAGGGAAAGTAAAGGTCATTTTTGAAGCCTTTGCAGACAGGAATTACAATACAGATTACAGCCTTGTGAGCCGCAAAGATCCACATGCACTCATCACTCAAAAAGAACATGTTTTTAAACATCTTTTTTCAATGGTTTCTGAAGGGAAGATAGTGTGCCATAATGGCCAGAAAATTGACTGCGATGCGACCACTTTTTGTCTTCACAGTGACACTCCAAATTCGGTTGAGATCCTGAAGTTTTTGCACGAAAAATTCTGGGCTGAAAATATCAGGATCAAACACAATTCATGAATAAATTTCCGGTAATTAAGAGAATGGGGGAGCGGGCAATTCTGCTCGAATTTGAACCGGAGATCAGTGAAAATTTGCTTCAGAAGATCCTGATCCTTAAAAATGTCCTGGAAGAAAATTTACTTAAACAAGAGGTTGAAATAACGAACACATACAGTTCATTATTAATCACTTACCGCAACACAATAGAAGATATCTATGGGGAGTTTTTTCTAATAAAACAGCTATTAGAGAAGGCGAATATAGAAAAAAATATTGAAAGGAATTTATTTCATGTTCCGGTGTGTTACGAGGAAGAATTTGCACCCGATCTTGAATTGGTAGCCACTCAAAAAAAGCTCACTTTTGAGGAGTTGATCGACCTTCATACGGCACCAATTTATACTCTCTATTTCATCGGATTCCTACCGGGATTTTTATACCTGGGAGGACTGGATGAACGGCTTCATATTTCCCGTAAAAATGAACCCCGGTTGAGGGTCCAAAAAGGGGCGGTTGGAATAGGGGAAAAACAGACGGGAATCTATCCAAAAATGAGTCCGGGGGGATGGCAAATAATTGGCAATTCCCCGGTTCCTCTTTTTGATAAAAAAATAGATCCGCCTTGTGAATTTTCGGCGGGCGATAAGTTGAAATTTTATTCGGTGAGCAAAGAGGAACATCAACAGATTTCCGAGGAGGTGATGAAGGGTAACTTCAGATTCAAAAAAGAGAAATACAATGGCTGAAGTGGAGATCTTACATCCCGGGTTATTTTCCAGCATTCAGGATAAGGGCAGGAACGGGTATCGGAAATTTGGTGTACCCCAAAGTGGCGCCATGGATTCCTTCGCAGCCGGAATGGCGAATCTCCTGCTTCAGAATTCTCCGGATGCTGCGGTGCTTGAAATGACACAACAGGGCCCAAAAATGCGATTTTTGGATCCTACTAAGATCGTCATTACAGGAGCAGAGCTTTCACCTTTTTTGAACGACAATCCGGTTGAGAATAACAGGATTTATCAGGTGAAGATTGGAGACGTGCTAAGCTTTGGGCGCCGAAAAACTGGTTGCAGAGCCTATTTGGCTGTCAAAGGTGGTTTCCTCACCGAAGAAGTGCTTCACAGCCGGAGTTTCTATCAGGATCTCACTGCTTCCGAAAAACTGGAGAAAGGAATGCGATTAGCCATTGCTCCAACTTCAGAAAACGCGGAACAGACCAGGGTAGTGGTGAAACCTGCAGAATACATGGAGGATCGACAACTGGAGGTCTTTCCCGGGCCTGAATTTGATCAGCTTTCCGCAGAAGAAAAAAGCAACCTCTTAAAAACCCCTTTTTCAATAGACAGGAACAACAATAGAATGGCCATTCAGTTGACAGAAGAAGTTTCAAATAAACTCCAGCCAATCCTTACCGGCCCTGTGATTCCGGGGACGGTGCAATTAACTCCTTCAGGAAAGCTCATAGTACTTATGAGAGATGCCCAAACTACAGGCGGATATCCCAGGGTGCTTCAGGTAAGCGAAAAAGGAATAAATATCCTGGCGCAAAAAGTATGGGGAGAACAGGTTGAATTCGTGCTATCCGAAAAATTCAAGGTGCCGGCAACCTGAAGACCTAACTTTAACCCTACACTAATTATGGCCTTAACAGGCGCCAGGCACCTTTTTTTGTTCAGATATTGAACTGCCCGAAGGTAATTAAATCCTCCAGGCAAAAAGATGACAAATAGCATTTATGCGATTTTGTGTTAAGAATATGTTGAATAATGTGCCGCATTTCTAAAACAAAGGCTAAAGCTGAAGCTCAAATGATGAGGACATTTTAAAAGATATTTTTAAAGCGATATCTTCGTAAAAAAATTGCAAGTGATAGATTCCGCGAAAATAGAGTTACGCAACCTGAGTATTAAAGACTATAAAGAGCTGAAGATCTCCATGATGGAGAGCTACGGTTCTTTGGCCAACGAATATTGGAGCGAGCAGGAGATCAAAACCCTTATTAAGAAATTCCCCGAAGGCCAGTTCTGTATCATCATAGATGAGAAGATCGCAGGCTGTGCGCTGTCCATCATTGTTGACTACAACAAATATGATGACAACCATACCTATGAAAAGATCACGGGCGGGGAGAATTTTTCCACTCACACCAAGAATGGGGATGTGCTTTACGGTATTGATGTCTTTATTCACCCCGAGTACCGCGGAATGAGACTCGGCCGCAGGTTGTACGAGGCTCGTAAAGAATTGTGTGAACAGCTTAACCTCAAATCGATCATTTTTGGTGGCCGTATCCCGAATTATTCTGATTACGCTGAAGAACTTACTCCCAAACAATATATTGAAAAGGTCAAGATCAAGGAAATCCATGATCCGGTGCTTTCTTTTCAGCTGTCCAATGATTTCCACGTGAAGAAGGTGATCAAGGGCTACCTGGCAGGAGATCATGAAAGCAAGGAATTCGCCACTCTTATGGAGTGGAATAATATCTATTACACAAAGCCGGACAAGTTGATCCACACTCAAAAAACGGTAGTGAGACTTGGACTGGTGCAGTGGCAGATGCGTCTTTTTAAGAATTTTGATGCGCTGGTATCTCAGATCGAATTCTTCGTGGATGCAGTGAGTGATTACCAAAGTGATTTCATCCTTTTTCCGGAGTTGTTCAACGCGCCTCTAATGGCCGATTATAATCATTTGAACGAAGCTGAAGCAATACGATCCCTCGCTTCTTATACGGATAAACTACTGGAAACCTTTGTCGATTTCGCCATTACCTACAACATAAATATCATTACCGGTAGTATGCCGCAGATCATTGGCGAACATATGTACAACGTCGGATATTTGTGCCGAAGGGATGGTAGTTACGAGCGCTATGAAAAACTCCACATCACTCCTGCTGAAGGTTCAGCCTGGGGAATGAAAGGTGGTTCAAAACTGCAGACGATGGACACCGACTGCGGAAAAATTGGTGTACTCATCTGTTACGATGTGGAATTTCCGGAAGCCTCCAGGATACTGGCAGATGAAGGAATGAACATTCTTTTTGTGCCTTTCATGACCGATACACAGAACGGGTATTCCAGGGTGCGTTTATGCGCGCAGAGCCGGGCAGTAGAAAATGAATGTTATGTAGCTATAGCCGGATCTGTGGGGAATCTTCCGAAGGTTAATAACATGGATATTCAGTACGCGCAGAGTGCGGTATTTACGCCATCAGACTTTTCATTTCCGGTGAACGGAATTAAGGCGGAAGCTACTCCTAACACAGAGAGTACGTTACTGGTTGATGTGGACCTGGATCTTCTGAAAGAATTACATGCTTTTGGAAGTGTACGTAACCTTACTGATAGAAGGCTCGACCTGTATTCCCTTAAAAAGAAAAAGCCTTAGAGGTACTTCAAAAGTTTTTTTACCAGCTTTAATTTTCCGGAATAAGGAGCATACCGAATAGGAGGATCTATCCAGGTTCCGCGCTTGCTGATACTCTTTTTATGCGAGAAGGTGTCAAAAGAGTATTTGCCGTGATAAGCACCAAACCCACTGTTTCCCACTCCTCCAAAAGGCAGATTCTTATTGGCGATGTGAACCAGAACATCGTTTATGGCTCCGCCTCCAAAACTGTATTTTTGGAGGATCATTTCGGAAAATTTCTTTTCTTCGGAAAAAACATAGAGCGACAGCGGCTTCGGGAAATGATTGATCATTTTCTGAATGTCTTCTTCTGAATTATAGGAAAGCACCGGAAGTATAGGACCAAAGATCTCATCCTGCATAACCTCTGCTTCCAGTCCGGGTTCATCAAGAACTGTTGGAGCGATATAGAGGGATTCGGCATCAGTTTCACCGCCCGCAATGCAATTTTGACCTTTCAGAAGGTGCTCGAGCCTGTCGAAGTTCTTTCTGTTGACAATTCGGGCCAGGTCTGGTGAGCGTTGTGGATCTTCTCCAAAAGCGGCTGTAATTTCCCTTTTTAAAGCGGAATAGAACTCGGTTTTTATCGCGGCATCTACCAGAAGGTAGTCAGGCGCAATGCAGGTTTGTCCGGCGTTAATGAATTTTCCCCAAACTATTCTTTTAGCTGCCAGATCGATCTTTGCAGATCTGTGAACGATACACGGACTTTTTCCTCCCAATTCCAGGGTGGCCGGGGTTAAGTTGGGAGCAATCGCTTCCGATACTTTCCGGCCCACCGGCACACTTCCGGTAAAGAAAACGTAATCCCATTTCTCTTCCAGTAGCCGCTGAGATACTTCTACCTCGCCCTGCACCACACTTACCCATTCGGGTTCAAAAACTTCCGCAAAAATCTTTTCAACGATATCTGCTGTATAAGGAGAATATTCACTGGGCTTTAGCACTACCGTATTGCCGGCAGCAATAGCTCCAATAGCGGGAGAAACTTTCAGTTGAAAAGGATAATTCCAGGGGGCAAGGACGAGCACGCTTCCATAGGGTTCAGAATAAATATAATCTGAAGAAGGGAAATTGATCCAGCTGCTCTTCACCTTTTCAGGCTTTGCCCACTTTTCAAGATTTTTGATGATGTACTTTAATTCACTGATGATGAAGGAGGTTTCAGTGACCACGGTTTCAAATTCCGGCTTTTGAAAATCCTTACACAAAGCATCACAAATTTCGGCTTCCCTTGCCTCGATCACCTCTTTTAAAGCATTCAGTTTTTCTATTCTGATTTTAATATCCCTGGTGCCTCCCCCTTCAAAAAAGGTTTTTTGGAGTTGCATTAACTGAGGAATATTTTCTGCGGAAGGAGTAAAATTTTCTTTTTTCATGGATGCATTGCTATGAGAAGTCCCAAAATACAACATTCACGCCTAATGAGAAGCAAAATATTGATGTGTAGAAATGGCGTGAATAACCATCAGAACCTCAGATAATTATATTTTAACAGGTGTTCCTTCTAATTTTAAAGCAAGTTTTTGTTTTGGTATTAAAATAAAATATATTTTTACCCCCGTGAATTCAATACTTCAAATAATAAGACCGCTATTAAGGCGCCGGTTATACAACCGTCGCAGGTAAGGATAATTGTCCTTTCGTCGTAGTGTTTATTATTTGAGTTTACCATATTGAGTCATTTTTCCCACATAGTTTTAGTGTTTATTTTCAGGATCTCTCCTGAATATTCTTTTAGGCGCCGTATTGGCCTCCGTCGCACGTTTGTGCGCGCTTGATTTTCTGGAACTTAGGTGAGTCCGGTTCCCCCTTTAGAATCATTATTAATCTTTTTACTTAAAATTTTTAGCATATGAAAATTGTCATTGCTAACGAATCTCATGCAAAGTATGCGGAGATCATTTGTGACACGATGGAAGAATCGGCAAAGGTTCGCGGGACCGGTATTGCCCAAAGAAGCCCCGAGTACATCCTTAAAAAGATGTCTAATAGCAATGCTATCATTGCTTTAGACGGGGAAAAGTTCGCGGGTTTCTGTTACATCGAGATCTGGAGTCATGAGAAATTCGTAGCCAATTCGGGACTGATCGTGCATCCTGATTTTAGAAATCAGGGGCTTGCAAAGGACATCAAAAAAGCCATTTTTGAGCTGTCAAGGAAAAAATATCCAAACTCGAAGATCTTTGGGATCACTACAGGTCTTGCGGTGATGAAGATCAATTATGAGCTGGGATATCAACCGGTAACATTCTCTGAACTTACCGATGATGAGACCTTCTGGAGCGGTTGTCAAACCTGTAAGAACTTTGATATTCTTACCCGTACCGAGCGCAAGATGTGCCTGTGTACCGGCATGCTTTACGACCCTGCAAAAAAGAAACCTCTCGAAAAGAGAGAAAAGCTTAATGAAAAGGCTTTTAAGAGATTAAAGAGTATTAAACAAACACTTTTTTACAAGAAAGAGAAGGAAAAAGCGGTAAGCTAAATTCTTCCTGTAAAACAAAATTTTATAAAATGGAAAAAGTAGTAATAGCATATAGCGGTGGATTGGATACTTCCTACTGCGCCAAATATTTATCAAAAGAAGAGAATTTTGAAGTGCACGCCGTGAGCGTAAATACCGGAGGATTTTCTTCAGAAGAAATTGAAAAGATAGGGAGCAATGCCCAAAAAATAGGAGCGACCTCTTATACCAATATCGATGCGGTTTCTTCCTTTTACCAAAAGGTGGTGAAATATCTCATTTTTGGGAACGTATTGAAAAATGACACCTATCCCTTATCGGTGAGTGCCGAAAGGATCATTCAGGCGATCGAGATCGTGAACCATGCCAAGAAAATAGGTGCAAAATATATCGCGCACGGCAGCACCGGTGCCGGAAACGACCAGGTGAGATTTGATATGATATTTCAAACCCTTGCACCTGATATTGAGATCATAACCCCCATTCGAGACAAAAAACTCAGCAGACAGGAGGAGATAGAATACCTTAAGGCCAATGGCGTTGACATGAACTGGGAGAAGGCCAAATATTCGGTCAATAAAGGTCTGTGGGGAACCAGTGTGGGGGGAGCCGAAACGCTTACTTCAGAAAAGCCCCTGCCCGAAAGTGCTTACCCGTCACAACTTCAGGAACAGGAGCCTAAACAAATTAGTCTTGGCTTTACCAAAGGAGAGTTAACTGCAGTAAACGGCACGGCAAATTCCCCTGAGAAAAATATCGAGATCCTTGAAAACATCGCATCTAAGTTTGCCATTGGCCGAGATATACACGTGGGCGATACCATTATTGGGATCAAGGGAAGAGTCGGTTTTGAAGCCGCAGCCGCTCTTATTACCATAAAAGCGCACCATTTGCTGGAAAAACACACCCTGAGCAAATGGCAGCTGCAACATAAGGATTACGTAGCTAATTGGTATGGAATGCACCTGCATGAAGGTTTATATCTGGATCCTGTAATGCGGGATTTTGAAACCTTTTTACAAAGTTCCCAGGCGCAGGTGAGCGGCACGGTATTTTTAACCTTACACCCTTACAGGTTCGTACTTGACGGTATAGAATCTCAGTATGATCTAATGAATAGCGGCTTCGGAAAGTATGGAGAAGAGAACAATGCCTGGACAGCGAATGATGCCAAAGGATTCATTAAGATACTTTCAAATTCCGGAAAGATCTATCAACACGTAAAACAGGAATTATGATAGAAGCAGGAATTATAGGAGGCGCCGGCTATACGGCAGGGGAACTTATAAGAATTCTTCTAAGACACCCTGAAGTAAACCTGAATTTCATATACAGCACATCCCAGGCAGGGAAACCGGTTAGTTCGATCCACCAGGATCTAACAGGTGAAACAGACCTCATTTTTAGCGGGGAAATAAATCCGGAAGCAGATGTTGTCTTTTTGTGCCTGGGTCATGGAAATTCTGTGAAATTTTTGAATGATAATACTTTTTCAGATAAAACAAAGATCGTCGACCTGAGTACCGATTACAGGATAGCTGCTGAAAACCATTCCTTTGTTTACGGCTTACCGGAATTCAACAGGGAAAAGATCATCGATGCAAATTTTATTGCCAATCCGGGGTGTTTTGCCACAGCGATCAGTCTCGCAATTCTGCCGTTGGCAGCAAATGACCTGCTACAGGAAGATGTGCATATAAATGCGGTAACTGGCGCTACCGGCGCGGGAACCTCCCTGTCTGAAACTACACATTTTACATGGAGAGACAATAACTATTCATCCTACAAGGCTTTTGAACATCAGCATTTGGGAGAGATCAATCAGAGCGTGAAGAAATTACAGCCTGACTTTGGATCTACTCTGAATTTTATTCCAAACAGGGGGAATTTTTCAAGGGGAATTCATTGTACCGCTTATACTCATTTTGAGGGGAGCGTGGAAGAAGCCAAAGAAGTCTACCAAAAAGCCTACGAAGAGGCCGCTTTTACTTTTGTAACAGAGGGAGAAGTGCATTTAAAGCAGGTGGTAAACACCAATAAGTGTCTTATAAGATTGCAAAAGTTCGGAAACAACCTTCTTATCACAAGTGTACTTGATAACCTCTTAAAAGGAGCTTCTGGCCAGGCAGTACAGAATATGAACCTGATGTTTGGCTTTCCTGAAAACCAGGGCCTGCAGTTGAAAGCCAGTTATTTTTAAACGAAGATTATGGAATTATTTGATGTATATCCGCTTTATGATATTACCCCAGTAAAAGGGAAGGGAGCCTATGTGTATGATGAAAACAACACAGCATACCTTGACCTTTATGGTGGCCATGCGGTGATCTCTGTGGGACATGCGCATCCAAAATATGTAAAGGCCCTGGGAGAGCAGGTTGAAAAGTTGGGATTTTATTCCAACTCGGTTAAAAATCCTTTACAGGAAGAACTGGCTAAAAAGCTGGGTGACTTATCTGGATGCTCAGAATATAAACTGTTTTTGTGTAATTCAGGTGCTGAAGCTAATGAGAATGCTTTGAAGCTTGCGTCTTTCCACACAGGAAAAAGCCGGGTTATCTATTTCGAAAATGCTTTTCACGGAAGAACTTCAGGGGTAGTGGCAGTAACCGACAATGAATCGATCAAGGCACCTTTCAATCAACAGCATTCGGTGACAAAACTCGCTTTTGAAGATGTTGAAGTTCTTGAAAAAGAACTTCAAAAAGAGGATGTCGCAGCTGTTATTTTTGAGGTCATCCAGGGAGTAGGAGGGCTGGAAGAAGCTTCTTCGGAATTTATCCGGACAGTTTCAGATCTGTGCAAGAAACATGAAGCTTTATTGATAGCAGATGAAGTTCAGTGTGGTTATGGAAGGACAGGAGATTTTTTCGCTTTTCAGAAACACGGAATTAAACCTGATATAATTTCCGTAGCAAAAGGAATGGGCAATGGGTTTCCTGTTGGAGGGATCCTGGTGAGTCCTTCGATTCAGCCTAAACATGGATTTCTGGGAACCACCTTCGGAGGAAACCACCTGGCCTGTGCTGCCGGAATTGCAGTGCTGGATATTTTAAAAGATGAGAACCTGCTCGAAAATGCGGAAAAGTTGATTCAGTACGTAAAAGAAAGAGCTGCTGAAATTCCGCAGATAAAGAAATTGAAAGGCAGGGGCTTAATGATAGGTCTTGAATTTGATTTTGAGGTCGCTGCCTTAAGAAAGAAACTTCTTTTTGAACATAGGGTTTTTACGGGTGCTGCCTCTAATAAAAAATTATTGAGGATCCTGCCGCCACTGAATATTCAAAAAGAGCATTTTAATGAGTTCTTTGATGCTTTGAAAAAAGCCCTGAACAACTAATAGCATTAGAAAATGAAGAACTACACAAGTTTAGAAGATATTGAGAATTTAGAAGAGTTGATCCTTGAAGCCAGGGAACTAAAGAAGCAGAATTCCGCAGCTGAAATCGGAAAAGGAAAGACTTTGGGGATGCTGTTTTTTAACCCCAGCCTTCGTACCCGCTTAAGCACCGAAAAAGCCGCAAAATTGCTCGGAATGGAAGTGATGGTCATGAATGCTGACAAGGATGGATGGGCTCTTGAGTTTGAAGATGGGGCCGTAATGAATTCCAATAAGGCAGAGCACATCAAAGAAGCTGCGGCAGTGCTTTCTCAATATTGCGATATTATAGCTGTGAGGGCTTTTCCCGGACTGGTAGATCGTGAAAAAGATGAAGCTGATGTGGTATTGGCAGGTTTCAAAAAATATGCTACAGTTCCTGTCGTCAATCTGGAAAGCGCTACAGGTCATCCTTTACAGGCGCTTACCGACGCTATGACTATTTCTGAACTGAGAGGCGAGAAAAAGCCGAAGGTGGTTCTAACATGGGCACCTCATCCACGCGCGTTGCCACAGGCAGTGCCTAATTCATTTGTGGAAGTAATGCAAAAAATGGATGTGGACCTGGTGATCACAAATCCTGAAGGTTATGATCTTAATCTAGCAATTACTAAAAACACCCCGGTTGTTCACGATCAGGCAGTAGCTTTAAAAGACGCGGATTTTGTATATGTCAAGAACTGGAGCAGTTATGAGCAGTATGGAAAGATATTGAGTGAAGATCCGAGCTGGACATTTGATAATAAAAAACTGGGTCTTACCAATGAAGCAAAAGTAATGCACTGTCTTCCGGTAAGAAGGAATGTGGTTATTGCTGATGAGGTTTTAGACGGAAAAAATTCCGTGGTCATTCAACAGGCAGGCAACAGAACTTTTGCTGCCCAGGCTGTATTAAAGAGAATCCTGGAAAACAGTAAGAAATGAAAAAGACATTAAAGATTGTAAAAGTAGGAGGAAAGCTTATTGAAGATGAGAGTAAGTTGCAGGCTTTTCTTTCAGATTTCTCAAAGCTCGAAGGCCTGAAAATACTGGTTCACGGAGGAGGAAACATGGCTACGGAAATAGCCTCAAAGCTTGGCTATGAAACTAAAATGATCGATGGCCGAAGAATTACAGATGCCAATTCCTTAAAAGTGATCGTAATGACGTACGCCGGCCTTATCAATAAGCGCATAGTGGCAAAATTGCAGGCTCTGGATGTAAATTCTATAGGCTTATGCGGTGCCGACGGCAGGAGTATTATTTCTAAAAAAAGAGAAGTAAAGGAAATAGATTTTGGATATGTTGGAGACATTGAAGTGGTGAATTCAGATTTTATTTCTTCCATTTTGGAGCAGGGTATGGTGCCGGTATTTTCAGCTATTTCCTGTACAAGGGAAGGTGAACTGTTGAATACGAATGGCGATTCTGTAGCTGCGGAATTAGCAAAGTCACTAAGTGAAAACTACGATCCAGAACTTTATTACTGTTTTGAGAAAAAGGGGGTTTTGGCAAATTCTATGGATGAAAATTCGGTAATAAACACTCTAGATAAAAAGAAGTATCAGGATCTGCTGGATCAGAAAGCTATAACTGACGGTATGTTACCCAAGCTCCTTAATTGTTTTGAAGCCCTTGAAAATGGGGTGCAGAAGATCTTTTTAGGCGATGCCCGGGTAATAACTGAAAATGCAAACGCCACTGAAATCGTGAAGTAATGAAACTTAAAAATCTACAACAGGAAGCGATAGAATTACTGAAAGACCTTATCCAAACCCAATCTTTTTCGGGAGAGGAAGAAGGAACGGCAGGTCATTTAGAAAAGTGGTTTAAGAGCAGAAACATTCCTTTCGAACGCTACTTGAATAATGTGTGGGCGGTCAACAAGAACTTTGATCCTCTAAAACCTACCTTGCTTTTGAATTCTCATCATGATACGGTAAAACCTAATTCAGGATATACAAGAGATCCTTTTGAGGCCAGGGTCGAGAACGGGAAACTCTATGGGCTGGGAAGTAATGATGCCGGTGGCTGTCTGGTTTCACTTCTGGCAACATTCACCTGGTTCTATGTAGCTGAAGATCTGGAATACAATCTGCTTTTTGCAGGTACAGCCGAGGAGGAGATCAATGGCAAGAACGGAATTGCCTCTCTTTTACCTGTCATTTCGAAGATAGATGTCGCGATAGTGGGAGAGCCAACTTTAATGGATCTGGCGATCGCTGAAAAGGGACTGGTCGTTTTTGACGCGGTGGTTAAAGGTACGCCTTCGCATGCGGCGCATCCCAATAATAATAACGCCATTTATAAGACAGCGGATGTTTTGAAGTGGTTTGAGGAGTTTAAGTTTGAAAAGAAATCAGAAGTATTGGGAGAAGTAAAACTTACCGTAACTCAGATAAATGCCGGAAGTCAGCATAATGTAGTGCCGGGACAGGTAGAGCTTGTGATCGATGTGAGGGTAAATGACCAGTATTCCAATAAGGAGATCGAAGAGGTCCTGCAGAAAAATGCTCCGGTAGAAAGTATAACAGCCAGATCACTTCGGTTAAATTCTTCCTCCATCCCGTTGGATCATGAACTGGTGAAAGCAGGAGTGTCTCTGGGAATGAACACGTATGGTTCGCCAACCCTGTCTGACCAGGCCATGCTGAGTTGCCCATCCTTAAAACTGGGGCCCGGGGACTCCACCAGATCTCATTCCGCAGATGAATTCATCTTTGTGAGGGAAATAGAGGAGGGAATAGAGAAGTATATTAAGCTGTTGGAAAAGGCGGTAAAGAAATAAAATTTTAACAGATCTCACAGGTCTCGATGACCTGTGAGATCTAAATAGTATAAATATGAAACTCTGGGACAAAGGAATATCTATCGATCAAAAAATAGAAAAATTCACGGTTGGAAACGACAGGGAACTGGATATGCATCTGGCGAAGTATGATCTCATTGCCTCGGCTGCCCACGCAAAAATGCTTGGGAAAATCGGAATTCTTGACACCGAAGAAGTGAATGCTATACTTTCTGAACTTGAAAAACTTCAGCAGCAAGTGGAGTTTGGAAGCTTTCAAATCGAAAAGGATTTTGAAGATGTGCATTCAAAAATTGAATTTGAGCTAACCAGGGCATTGGGTGATACCGGTAAAAAGATACATACCGCACGATCCAGGAATGACCAGGTTTTGGTTGCCATGCAGTTGTACTTCAAGGAGAATCTGCAGGAAATTTCCGGAAAAACTTCCGAATTAATAGATATCCTTTTAGGGCTTGCTGAAAAACACCAGGATAACTTATTGCCGGGATACACTCACCTGCAGGTGGCAATGCCTTCTTCTTTCGGCTTATGGTTTTCAGCTTACGCCGAAATACTGATAGACGACCTGTATTTACTGGAAGCAGGTTTGAAGATCGTTGATCAGAATCCTTTGGGGTCGGCGGCAGGTTATGGATCATCATTTCCTATTGACAGAGAATTCACTACCAAAGAACTTGGATTCTCCACTTTAAAATACAATGTAGTAGCCGCTCAAATGAGCAGAGGTAAATGTGAGCGGACAGTGACCTCCAATATTGCTTCCCTGGCAAACACCCTGTCAAGATTTGCTATGGATATCTGCCTTTATATGAGTCAGAATTTTGACTTCATAAGCTTTCCCGACGAACTTACTACCGGTTCCAGTATCATGCCTCATAAGAAGAACCCGGATGTTTTTGAACTTGTCAGGGGAAAATGTAACAAGTTACAGGCGATCGCTAATGAAATGATACTTATCACTAACAATCTTCCAAGCGGATACCACAGAGATCTTCAGCTGATAAAAGAGAACAGTATTTACGCGGTTGAGAGCATGAAAGAGATCCTTGATGTATTTACATATTCTATTGGTCTCATAATCGTGAAGGATGTTGACCTGAAAGATGAAAAATACAAATACCTCTTTACCGTAGGCAGTATAAATGACCTGGTGGTGCAGGGAAGTTCTTTCAGGGACGCTTATAAACAAATAGGGGAACAGGTACAAAATGGCACCTATGAACCTACAGATCTAAAAAGCCACTCCCACATAGGAAGTAAGGACAATCTTGCTCTCGATAAGATCGCGGAAAAGAAAAAGAATCTGAGGTAATCAGTTTTATACATAAATTTAAAGGTCCGGAAGTATACCCTTCAAAAAGGGGATTTTTCCGGACCTTTTTCTTGACTGATCAATGATCAAGCGAGTACAGGACCTTCAGCTTCTGCCTCTGCTTCATTTTGGGTTTCCAAAGAAGGTTTTATATTCTGATTTATACAGAAGAGGTTCTTTGGATCATATTTGTTCTTGATTTGAACAAGACGGTCATAGTTCTTGCCATAGGTGGCTTTCACCCGGTCTTCACCCTCGTCCATCATAAAGTTAACATAGGCACCACCGGCTGAATATGGATGTAGCGCATCATAGTAATCCTTGGTCCATTTGGTGATCTTTTCTGCATTTGCAGGATCTGGATCCACACCAACGATTACCATAGACCAGGTTGCATCCCTGTAATTCCATGGGGTATCGCTATCATTTATACGTGCAGCCTGCCCATTGATGGGATAGAGGTGCATTGTAGAAAGCATGCTTGGAAGTTTTTCTGCAAACTCTTTGTGCTTTTCTATAGCCTCATCCGGAATTTCATTCACGAAATCTGCACGCCAGTACCATTGCATACCTTTTGGATATAATGGATCGAACATGGATTGCAAAGCTGGGAAGGGCAGTGGCCCAACCAGATCAAGAGCCGGTTTTTTGAAGTCCCGAACCGGTTTAAAAACTTCCTCTGCTTTTTCCTTCGGACCAGTGTAGTTCCATACAATTCCACACATCTTTTTCAGGTGCAGATGCTCGGGAAATGGATCTCCCGGAGGAACTGTCAAAAACGCGAAAAATCCGTAAAGATCATCCGGAGCGTATTTGATGAACTTCCTATACCATTTAAGTACTTCTTCAGTTTCACTTAATTCGTAGAGCATTGGCCCGCCAACTACTTCATCTACTTCATGTAGTTGGAAGGTGAATGCCGTAACTACTCCAAAATTTCCACCGCCGCCTCTTACGGCCCAGAAGAGATCTTTATTTTCAGTAGCATTGGCGGTAACAAAATTACCATCGGCCAACACCATGTCCACGGAAAGCAGATTGTCGATGCTGAGGCCATATTTCCTGGTAAGGTATCCCATACCACCTCCAAGGGTCAATCCTCCTACACCGGTGGTCGAAATAATACCACTGGGAGTGGCCATTCCAAAGGCATGAGCTGCATGATCAACTTCTCCCCAGGTGTTACCTCCACCCACAATAATAGTCTTGTTGTGCAGGTCTACCTTTGTATAGCGAATCATGGAAAGGTCTATCACCAGTCCATCGTCACAAACACCAAGACCTCCGGCATTATGGCCGCCTCCTCTAATAGAGAGCAACATTTTGTTCTCTCTGGCAAAGTTTACTGCCGAGATAACATCGGCAACATCGGCGCATTTCACGATCATTTTAGGTTTACGACTGATCATGGCATTGTACACCTTGCGCGACTCTTCATAATCCTTTTCACCCGGTTGAATTATACTTCCTCTTAGACCGGCACGGAATTCCTTCATTGCATTTTCATCTATCATAACATGAAATTTATTGTTTAATGGGAATAAAACTGTGGTAACATTTCCGGATAAACAACCGGCATTACAATCAAAATATATTGGGAGGGCTTACCAGAAGTTCCGGAAGGAACTATAGATCTTCGAATTAAGAATTCGATCAAGCGCAACACTCTTTTGGAGAGGAACTTAAAGGTACGAAATAATATAATGGTATGGGAATGAATATTTTAGGAAGAAAAACAAGCGTTCCAAATTGGATCCTGTGGAGGAGGTGCAAGTATTTTTGATTTTTTTTTCTTCCGCGATGGTTTTATTGCAAGGTACAATTGCAAAAATTTATGTATCGGGAAATTTCACCTACCGGAAGACCAGGGGAATTGAATACTTTACCCGCACAATTTCTCCGTCTCTTTCACCGGGCTTCCATGCCGGCATTTTGGCTACAACATTGTAAGCTGATAAATTAAGAGCAAAAGAAGAAGTTTCTTCGATACGGACATCTGTAATGGAACCGTCAATATCAATAACAAAGCCCACCACAACTTTACCTCCTGCAACACCATTGGGTTTTTTTGCATTCGCTTTTATATAATTTTCAAGACCACTTTTTCCTCCCGGAAACCTCGGATGCACTTCCATTGGATACCAGGTAATTGCTTTACCTGTGCTATCCCAAACCTTCTTTTCTTTTAATTTTCCCTTTTTATATAAGTCTTTTCTCTTCAATTGTCCGTTTTCCCAGTAGGAAATCAAATAGCCATGTAACTTACCTTTAACATACTCACTTTCTGTCCAAAGGCTACCATCTTCCTTCCACAAAGTTTTCTTTCCTTCCAGGACCTCTTCTTTGAAACTGCTAAAATATTCTTCCTTTTTTATTTGTCCCGAAATCCAGTATAACCGGTTATATCCTGCATCAGCGTTTTCTGCTGATCTCTCTTTTATCGAATAAAATATTGCAGTTGATTTATCCAGAGTTTCCTTGTAGTGTCTATCAATAAAGATCGTATCCTGGGAAAACAGATATGTGCTGGAAATAAGTAAATAGAAGAAGAGAAGTTTTTTCATAAGAGGAAATGTTTCGAAAAATAACACATTTTTCAGGAAATGTTCACAGGCATGCATCCCACAAAGGATCCTTTGGAGGAGGTGCAACTATTTCCAGTTTTTCCTTTTTCACCGGATGGATAAAAGAAAGTCTACGGGCGTGGAGGTGAATACTTCCGTCCTTGTTACTTCGGTCAAAACCATATTTTAGGTCGCCTTTTATAGGACAGCCAATTGCAGACAACTGGCTTCTTATCTGGTGATGCCGGCCGGTTTGCAGATCGATCTCCATGAGAAAGTAGTTGTTGAGATTCTTTAGAAGACGATACTCCAAAATGGCTTTTTTGGAGTCGGGTACTTCGTTGATGTGGGCGTAAGATTTGTTTTGCTTCGGATTCCTTTTCATGAAATGAACAAGCGTGTCCTGCTTTTTTGGAGGGGCGTTTTTAACGATCGCCCAATATGTCTTTTTTGCGTCCTTGTCCTTGAAAAGTTTGTTCAGACGTGGAAGCGCTTTAGAGGTCCTTGCAAAAACGACGATTCCGCTTGTTGGCCGGTCAAGCCTATGCACCACTCCCAAATAAACATTCCCCGGTTTATCGTATTTGATCTTAATGTATTCCTTCACCACCTCACTTAAAGGAGTGTCCCCTGTCTTGTCGCCCTGCACAATATCTCCCGGTCGCTTATTGACAATGATAAGGTGATTGTCTTCATACAATACCTGCAGGTTCTGCGGAGTGGAAAGGGTCTTATCTTCCAAAAATGGGATTTTTAGGAGGTTTTTGGCGAGTAGCCAATGAAAGGGTTATTCTCAATTTCCAAAGATCCTAAGCTAATCAACAAATCTTTGCGAGAGTCGTCATCGATCAGTTCGGTATTGATGCTCAGCTTTTCTTCGGAAGTAAAAAGTTTGATCTTTCCCGGGAATGACTGGATTCTTTCGATCTTGTCGAGTTGAAGTGATTTTTTTCTAAGAGTATTTTTTGTCAGGATTCCGTTATCAATATTTAGATACTGAAAGTGACTTTCATAGAAATAGGCACCTACTGCAAAAAGCCCGCAGAAGACCTGAAGGTAGTCTATCCATGGAGTATTAGGTTGGCCAAGTAGCTGAAGGAAACCAAGTACAGCAAACATTCCTCCCAAAAAAAGATGGGAATAAAGTCGCTTTTTTGAATATTTTATTTTCATCAAAAACTTCTAAGCTCTAACTTCTATATTCTAACTTTAATACTGTTCCTCGTCTGAAGGGAAGTCTTTATTCTTCACGTCATCCCGATACTGCTCGAAAGCTTTGGTCATTTCAGAATACAGGTCCAGGTATCTTCTCAAGAACCGCGGATTGAATTCGTGGGTCATCCCGATCATGTCATGTACTACCAAAACCTGACCGTCCACCCCGTTTCCGGCGCCAATCCCAATCACCGGAATGGTAAGACTGGCAGCAACTACTCTGGCCAATTTTGCAGGCACCTTTTCCAGTACAATGGCAAAACACCCTGCTTTCTCAAGCATTAAAGCATCGGTCTTCAACTTTTCAGCTTCGGCTTCTTCCTTGGCACGAACCGTATAGGTTCCGAATTTATAGATGGACTGCGGAGTTAATCCGAGGTGGCCCATTACTGGAATTCCGGCGTTCAAAATACGTTTTACAGAATCTTTTATTTCCTTACCGCCTTCCAGTTTCACGGCATGTCCGCCGCTTTCTTTCATGATCCTGATGGCTGATCTCAAAGCTTCTTTCGGGTCACTTTGATAACTTCCGAAGGGAAGGTCAACAACTACGAGAGCCCTCTCCACGGCGCGCACTACGCTGGCCGCGTGATAGATCATCTGGTCAAGGGTGATAGGAAGTGTAGTTTCGTGACCTGCCATTACGTTACTGGCAGAATCCCCTACGAGGATCACATCTATGCCCGCACCATCAATGATCTTAGCCATTGAGTAATCATAGGCAGTAAGCATGGAGATCTTTTCTCCCTGAGACTTCATCTCCACCAACGATTTAGTGGTGATCCTTTTATATTCTTTCTTCGCGACTGACATGTAGGATTTTTTAAGATTCCGGTAAAAGTACTAAATTCGGCTTCTACATTCAAAACAATCCAAAAATGTTAAAAAGATTATCCTTTCTGTTTTTACTCAATTTTTGTTTTTCAGCTCCTGTTTTAGCTCAACAATCTTCTGAAGAAATGCAGGTGAAGAAAACTATTGAAACCTTTTTTGAAGGTTTTCATGCCAGGGATTCCATAGTGATGAAGTCTGTCTTAGCTGATGATGTGGTGGTTCAAACAATAGGAAAAGCGAAAACCGGAGAGATAAAATTACATCATGAGGATATTCATAAAGTGTTGAAAGGAATCGTGTCAATTCCGCTGGAGACATCTTTTGAGGAAGTGCTCCACGGATATGATATTAAGGTTGACGGACAAATGGCGAACGCCTGGACACCTTATTCTTTATATATCAACTCTGCTTTTAGTCACTGCGGGGTAAATAACTTTCAGCTCTTTAAAGATAACGGGAAATGGAAGATCATCTACCTTATCGATACCAGAAGAAAAGAAGGTTGTGAGGATATAGCTAAGAAGTAAAAACTTTCTTCCGAAGATCAAAAAAGCCCTTCCAAAAAGGGCTTTTTTTAATGCTCTTATTATTGCATCTGCCAATGAATTATGGTTTAAGAACCACTCTGAATCGCGCTTTGTTGTTGATCATTCTGTCATAAGCTTCATTGACCTTGTCAAGAGGAAATTCTTCTATCATAGGAACTGTGCCGGTAAGAGCACTGAAATGTAAGGTGTCTTCAGAATCTTTAGCGGTACCACTAGGCCAGCCCGAAAGTGATTTTCTGCCCATTAGGAGTTGCATTGGTGATACTTCTATAGGCTCTCCTGTTGCGGCTACCATGAGAAGTTTACCGTCAATTCCCAATCCATCAACTACTGCTGTGATCGCACTGCTTACGGGTGCAGTTGCGAGGATGAGCCTTGCACCACCCAATTTTTGAAGGGCTTTGGCAGGATCTTCTTTTTCGGTATTGATGAAGTGTTGGGCGCCCAATTTTTCGGCAAGATCTTTCTTGCTATCACTGTGAGAAATTGCTACTGTACGCATCCCCATTTTTACTGCATATTGTATTGCAAGGTGGCCGAGACCTCCAATTCCCTGAACTGCCACCAGGTCACCCGGTTTTATTCCTGAATTCCGCAATGCATTATAGACTGTAATTCCGGCGCAGAGAAGGGGAGCAGCTTCTGCTGAAGAAAGTTCCTCGGGAACTGCGGCAATGGCTTCTTGTGGCGCTGTCATAT
Organism: Salinimicrobium soli; assembly: GCF_048323655.1. Lineage (NCBI taxonomy): Bacteria > Pseudomonadati > Bacteroidota > Flavobacteriia > Flavobacteriales > Flavobacteriaceae > Salinimicrobium > Salinimicrobium soli. The sequence continues at coordinate 402,411 of NZ_JBLUWW010000003.1, forward strand.
ATTCAGCGTAACCACCGTCATAAGAAATCCCGCTTACCTGCGCATTCACACAGTTGATGAAATCTCCTCTTCTGCAGGGATCGCACTCAAAACAATGTCCGCCATGCCAGCCCACGCCCACGCGCTGACCTTTCTCCCACATCTTTACATCTTCACCAACTTCTTCAATAATACCAACTACTTCATGTCCCGGTACACGCGGATATTCGATTCCCGGAAAGGCGCCTTCTTTTACAAAGGCGTCACTGTGACAAATGCCACAGGCTTCCACTTTAATAAGGACTTCTTTTTTACCGGGTTTGGGTTTATCGAGTTCAACTATGACAAAATCTCCTCCTTTTTCCTGTACCTGTGCTGCTTTCATAAATGTAGTTTTTTATGAAGCAGAAGATATTGAAATTTAAAGGGGGAGAGTTATAATACTGAGTTAAAGGCAGGTAGGAAAGGGAGTACTAACCACCCCGTCTTCGCCTGCGGCGGATCCACTCCTCCTTGGGAAGGAGGGGGACCTTTTTGAGATATTTTACACAGGAGTCCTCCATCATTGGAGGCATCTGTTTCTAAAATTGCGGTTCACCTTTTCTGGGACAGAAAAATGCACTGTTCTTACTGCACATTAGTTTCAACACCTGCCGCCAGGCAGAGGAGACGTGTGCGACTTCATAGTGTCCCCTCCTTCTAAAGGAGGGGTGCCCAAAGGGTGGGGTGGTTAACAGTCACTCAAACTCACCCTCACTGCAAGTCCGCCTTCTGAGGTTTCCTTGTACTTGGAGTTCATGTCTTTGGCAGTTTCCCACATGGTTTCGATAACCTTATCAAGTGGGACCTTGGCATGAATTGAGTCGGCGTCAAGGGCCATTTCGGCTGCATTAATAGCTTTGATCGCACCCATCGAATTTCGCTCGATACAAGGGATTTGAACAAGTCCGGCAATAGGATCACAGGTGAGTCCGAGGTGATGTTCCATGGCAATCTCCGCGGCCATCATCACCTGTTCGGGAGTACCTCCCATAACTTCGGCCAAAGCACCTGCAGCCATTGAGGAAGAAACCCCGATCTCTGCCTGACAGCCACCCATAGCAGCTGAAATCGTAGCACCTTTTTTGAAAAGGCTGCCAATTTCTCCGGCCACCAAGAGGAATTGTTTTATTTTTTCGAATCCGGCGTCGTGATTTTCGATCGTGAGGTAATACATAAGCACCGCGGGAATAACCCCGGCGCTACCATTTGTGGGTGCAGTGACAACTCTTCCCAAAGAGGCATTTACTTCATTCACTCCGAGCGCAAAGCAGCTCACCCACTTTAGAATAGAACGGAATTTAACTTCCGTTTTTCGAATTACTTCGATCCATTCTTCCGGAGTATTGTATTTAAAATCTCCAATGAGTTTTTTGTGAGAGTCAGGAGCCCTGCGGCGCACATTGAGTCCTCCGGGAAGGGTACCTTCGGTATGACAGCCAAGGTACATGGATTCCAACATGACATTCCATACAGCTGTAAGTCCGGCGTCTATTTCTACTTCAGAGCGAAGGGATTTCTCGTTTTCATAGACAATCTCAGAGATCTTCTTATTCTCCTGTTTGCAGAATCTGGCAAGGTCAGTGCCCTTGACAATTGGGAAAGGGAATTCCTTAAATTTTTCAAGCTGTCTTTTTGCCCTTTTTCGCTCCTCTTTTACCACAAATCCACCGCCAATAGAATAAAAGGTAGAAGAGGTGGTTTTGCCGGTAGAAAGTCGTGCAGTAAATTTCATTCCGTTAGGGTGGAATGGCAAGAACTTCTTATTAAAGACTAAATCGTTTTCGAAATCAAAATCAATAGAACGCTCGCCATTAAGATTCAAACGGTGAAAAGTTTTGATGTTGTTGATCTCGGGATCAATATTCTCTACAGGAATGGTGACAGGATCATAGCCTAAAAGTCCAAGGAGAGAAGCAAGATCTGTAGCGTGCCCTTTTCCGGTAAGGGAAAGGGAGCCATATAGATTAATGGTCACGCCTTCTACGAGGTCGAACTTATTGGATTCCTTCAGTTCTTTTATCCATCGTTCACCGGCACGCCAGGGGCCAAGGGTGTGGGAACTGGAGGGGCCCACTCCAATTTTTAGCATGTCAAAAACGCTGATACTTTCCATTCCTATTATTTAGCCGGCAAATGTAAATATTCGAAAACAGAAAGCGAAATTAAAAAGAACGGGTTATTGCGAATTCGAAATGTGTTTATTTACTGCCTAAAATGTCAATTTTCTTAATTGAAGGTTGAGTTTTTAAGAGTGTGTCTGCATTGGCCATGAGATGAGAGGCTATTTCACCATTCAGATGTGCTTCCCTGCCGTCATCTTGATTAAAAGTGTCAAAAATGCCGAAGGTGTTGCTGTCAATTTTAAAGGCAAACCAGTCAACTGTCTTGTCTTCTTTTTTGGCTAGATCTACTGCACTTTTTAGAAAATCCTCTACATCTTTTTCTTTTCCTTCCTTCGCTTGAACTGTTGCGAGTAATCCTTTGGTTACCATAATCTCTAATTTTTAAATAGTGAAACTTTCAGCTTTTCGAAGGGCATTATAAAATACAAAATAATACGGTTTTGAATTTCAATTTCCTGTTAAACCTTTAGGTGGTCATAATAGAGATAAATTTAGAAGGTTTGGGATTATGACATCCTGTCATATAATTTCCGGTGGCATAATGATTGACTTTAAGTGGTTGATTAAAAATTTTGGAAACAACAAATAACAACCTATAGAATTATGAGTAAAATTATTGGAATCGACTTAGGTACTACCAACTCGTGCGTTGCCGTAATGGAAGGGAACGAGCCAACGGTAATTCCTAATGCCGAAGGAAAACGAACTACTCCTTCTGTAATTGCTTTTGTAGAAGGAGGTGAAATAAAAGTAGGAGATCCTGCAAAGCGTCAGGCTGTAACTAACCCTGAGAAAACCATTTCTTCCATTAAAAGATTTATGGGGAACAAATATTCGGAGTCTTCTAGAGAGGCGGGAAGAGTTCCTTACAAAGTGGTAAAAGGAGATAATGACACTCCACGTGTTCAGGTAGACGGTCGTATGTATACTCCACAAGAACTTTCAGCAATGATCCTTCAAAAAATGAAGAAAACAGCTGAAGATTATCTTGGACAGGATGTAAATGAAGCGGTTATTACCGTTCCTGCTTATTTTAATGACTCTCAGCGCCAGGCTACAAAAGAAGCCGGGGAAATTGCTGGTCTAAAAGTGAGACGTATCATCAACGAGCCAACTGCAGCTGCACTGGCCTACGGACTTGATAAAAAATCTCAGGACCAGAAGATTGCTGTTTATGACCTTGGTGGTGGTACATTCGATATCTCTATCCTTGAATTGGGAGACGGAGTATTTGAAGTATTGTCTACTAACGGAGACACTCACCTTGGTGGTGATGATTTTGATGAGGTGATCATTGACTGGTTGGCCGATACCTTCCAAAAAGCAGAAGATATTGACTTGAGAAAAGACCCAATGGCACTTCAACGTTTGAAAGAAGCTGCGGAAAAAGCGAAGATCGAGCTTTCGTCTTCTTCTCAAACTGAGATCAACCTGCCATATGTAACTGCTACTGCAAGCGGACCAAAGCACCTTGTTGAAACTCTTACAAGATCAAAATTCGAGCAACTTGCAGATACTCTGGTGAAGCGTTCAATGGATCCTGTTCAAAAAGCGCTTAGCGATGCAGGACTTTCAAAAAGTGATATTGACGAGGTAATTCTTGTGGGTGGATCAACCCGTATCCCTAAGATCCAGGAAGAGGTTGAGAAATTCTTCGGAAAAAAACCATCTAAAGGGGTTAACCCGGATGAGGTAGTAGCAATTGGTGCTGCGATCCAGGGTGGTGTATTGACCGGTGATGTAAAAGATGTATTGCTTCTTGACGTAACTCCGCTTTCTCTTGGTATTGAGACTATGGGAGGTGTAATGACTAAATTGATCGAGTCCAACACTACTATTCCTACCAAGAAATCACAGGTATTCTCTACTGCGGCCGATAATCAGCCTTCTGTTGAGATCCACGTGTTACAGGGAGAGCGTCCAATGGCGGCAGATAACAAGACAATTGGTAGATTCCACTTAGATGGAATTCCACCAGCGCCAAGAGGAACCCCTCAAATTGAAGTAACCTTTGATATTGATGCCAACGGTATCATCAAAGTAAGCGCAACCGATAAAGCTACCGGTAAATCTCAGGACATTCGTATCGAGGCATCTTCAGGACTTACTGAAGAAGAAATCGAAAAAATGAAGAGAGAAGCTGAAGCAAATGCGGAAAGCGATAAGAAAGCCAAAGAAAAAGTAGATAAGCTGAACGAAGCTGATGCTATGATCTTCCAGACTGAAAAACAGCTGAAAGAATTTGGAGATAAACTTTCTGATGACAAGAAGAAGCCAATCGAAGACGCTTTGGAAGAGTTGAAGAAAGCTTACGAGACTAAAGAAGTAGAAACTATTCAGCCTGCATTAGACAAGATCAATGAGGCATGGAAAGTAGCTTCCGAAGAAATGTACAAAGCTCAAGCCGAAGCTCAGGGTGGTGCACAACAAGGTGCAACCGGAGCCCAGGGAGGACCTGCCGGAGGAGAAGCCGGAGGTGACTCTAAGCAAGGTGATGATGTAGAAGACGTAGACTTCGAAGAAGTAAAATAAGCAGAGAACAGGTTTTGCTATAGCAAAACCTTGTGAATCGCTTATCCCGACGTAAGGAGGGATCTGCTTCAAATAAATTTAAAAGCGCTGCTCCCGGTTATTCGGGGGCAGCGTTTTTTTTTATCAAAAAAATAAAGAGATTGCTATAACCGCAAAAGGGCAGCTGAGATCTTACGAAAAAAGCAAGGGCTTGGGTTCTTTTCTGAAATTTTCTTTGTTGTTTTTTTATTTTATCTTCAGCAACTGTAAATCCAAAAAATAACAACATGAAGAAAATTACCTGGGCAGTTTTCATTGTCCTCTTGTCATTTAATTCTATAAAAGCACAGGATGATCCTTTGGCGCCTGTGACCGGGACTGTGGCGGTAACTAATGTTACAATTATTCCGCAGCCGGGAAAGATCATTGAAAATGGAACCGTGCTGGTGAGGGACGGTATCATTGAAGCTGTGGGAAAAAATGTTTCGGTGCCGGCGGGAGCCCGTGTCGTTAAAGCAGATAGCCTGTATCTTTATCCGGGATTTATCCTTGGCTTGTCTCATTCCGGAATAAAAATGCCGGAGAAGAAGGATACCCCCAAGGTTAAGGATCCGGGTAATCCTCCCAATGATTTTGCAGGAATTACTCCCGAAAGAAAAGTTTACCAGTTTTTTGACGCCAAAGACAATTCTATTGAGAGCTGGCGTGATGTAGGATTTACTATTGCTCAAACCGCTCCTAAAGGAGGAATGCTTCCGGGAACAGCGTCTGTGATCTTATTGAAAGAAAACAATAAAAATGGCTCTGTCTTGAAATCGGGGACGGGTCTTTTAGCCACCTTTGATGGAGCGCAAAGAATGTATCCTGCAACCATCCTGGGTGTCATGGCAGAATACCGACAGCTTTTCAGGAGAGCAGAGCAGGCTCAGGAATACAGCGCATCTTATGATAAAGATCCCTCAGGAAGGCAGAGACCGGTACATGACGTTGTTCTGGAAGCCTTTTACCCGGTGATAGAAGAAAAGATCCCGGTTCTGTTCAAGGCAGAGGATATTCTGGAAGCTCAAAGAGCTATGTTACTGAAGAAAGACCTGGATTTCGAACTTGTACTTACCGAACTGAAAGAAGGCTGGGATCTTATGGACGACATAAAATCTTCGGGTGCTGCTGTACAATTCAGTCTGGACCTTCCGGAGTGGAAAGAAACCAAAAAAGATTCCGCAGCAACTAAAGAAGCTTCCGAAGAAAAGAAAATGCTCGAGTCCAGAAGAGAGAATTTCATGAAGAAATACTACGGACAAATGGGCCAATTTGCCGCCGCCGGAATTCCATTCGCTTTTTCTGGCCTGGAGGTAAAACCGGGAGATGTTCAAAAAAATCTGCAGAAAATGGTGGAGCAAGGCTTATCTGAGGATGCAGCCCTGGCAGCACTTACCACCACCCCGGCATCTATGTTGGGATTGGAAAGGACTGCAGGAACTGTTGAGACAGGAAAAATGGCCAACCTTATTATTTCTAACAAGCCCTATTTTTCAAAAGATGCGAAGATAAAATACATTATGGTAGAAGGAGTGTTGTTTGAGAAGGACCTCAAAGCGGCCAAAAAAGCAGATGCCTCTACGATCGAACTTGTGGCAGGAGAATGGACTTATGAGTCTACTACTCCGGGCGGACCAATGACCGGAACGCTGATCCTGAAAAAGGAGGACAACGGTGAACTTTCCGGAACCATTTCGAATACCCTTACTTCCGAAGAAAGCGTTTTAAATGATCTATTGGTGACAAAAGACAGGATCACTTTCAATTTCAATGTGGTTTTTCAGGGTCAGGCATTGACAGTAGAGGCAAGCCTTACAGTAAAGGGTGATTCTTTTGAAGGTTCCCTAAACGGAGGAGGAGAAAGTTTTCCTATAGAAGGATTCAAGGTTCCGCAATTAAGGAGTAAATCAAAAACATTATAATTTCAATAAAAATGAAAAAACAAATTATTCTTGTCATCATGCTTCAGCTTTTTCTCGGCAATATGTGGGCTCAGAAAAAGAAAGGTGATGTATTGATAAAAAATGGGACCATCATAACCATTACACAGGGAACTCTTGAGAATACAGATGTTCTTGTACGAAATGGAAAGATAGCCAGGATTGGCAAAGAAATAAGTGCCCCTTCAGGAGTGAAAGTAGTAGACGCTACCGGTAAATACGTGATGCCGGGCATTATTGATGCTCATTCCCATATTGCGCTGGATGCTGTAAATGAAGCCACGAGCCCCGTGACTGCTGAGGTTTGGGTGGGTGATGCTTTGGATCCATTTGATATTTCAATTTATCGCGCCCTTGCCGGGGGAGTAACTGTTTCTCATGCCATGCACGGTTCAGCAAACGCTATTGGTGGTCAGAATGAAACTATAAAGCACCGCTGGGGATCTGTAAAGATGGATGATATTCGTATGGATGGAGCGCCTAGAACCATCAAATTTGCTTTGGGAGAGAATCCAACCCGCGTACATGGCGAAGGAAGCGATATAGTTCCCCGCACCCGAATGGGAGTGGAGCAGGTCTTTAGAAGAGCTTTTTCTGAAGCTAAGGAGTATATGGAGGCCGGGGATGAATACAATGCTAACAAAGGGAAAAAAGGCTACAAAGGAGCTCCTCCTGCTTATGACATTCGAAAAGAAGTGATTGCGGATATTCTTAGAGGAGAGATCATTGTTCACTGCCACTCGTACCGTGCAGATGAGATCCTGATGCTCATGGATGTGTTCAAGGATTATGGGATCAAAAAATTGGTTTTTCAACACGTGAATGAAGGATTTAAAGTAGCACCCGAGATAGCAGAATTTGGCGCCATGGCTTCAGTTTTTTCTGACTGGTGGGCCTACAAATTTGAGGTGTACTATTCTACAGCTTACAATGCTGCAATTCTAACCCGAAATGGAGTGTTGACTTCGATCAATTCTGATAGTGGTGAATTGATCAGGCACTTGTATCATGAAGCTGCAAAAACCCAGAAGTATGGAGATCTTTCAGATGAGGAAGCTTTAAAACTAATTACTCTGAACCCAGCAAAACAACTTGGGATCGACGATAGAGTAGGTTCCTTGGAAGAAGGTAAAGATGGGGATATTGTCATCTTTAATGATCATCCGCTTTCAATTTATGCGGTACCTCAAATGACTTTCGTAGACGGGGTGAAGTATTTTGATGTTAAAGAAGACAGAGACGATATGCGTATTTATGTAAATCCTTCCGAAGAAGTGGATGTGATGCGTTTAAGAACCGAGCAGGAGAAGTGTATGGCTAATACAGAATGGCTACTAAATCAATAATGACGATCATGAAAAAAATATTAATACTATTCTTTCTAATAATAACGGGGTTTGGAAATTCTTTTGCCCAAAGTCCGAAAGCTGAATATGGCGCTTTTGCCCTTACAAATACCACAGTCCATACTGTGACAAAAGGTGTTATGGAAAATACCACAGTACTTGTCAGGGATGGAAAGATCGAAAAGATCGGAAAAATGGACTCTTTTGATGCTGATGTTAAAGTAATTGACTGTTCAAATCTGCATATTTACCCCGGAATGATCGATGGCGGTACCCGCATTGGGCTTATTGAGGTAAGTGCTGTGGATCGTACCGTTGATTTCAGGGAAATTGGAAATGTTATTCCGCACATGGAAGCCTTGACCGCAGTGAATCCTAACTCGGCACTTATTCCCGTAACGAGGGTTAGCGGAGTTACTACTGCTTTGACAGTTCCTTCAGGAGGTTTGTTTCCGGGAACGGCGGCACTCATCAATCTGCATGGATACACTCCGGAACAAATGAGTACCGGATTTTCTGCACCTGTGATGAACTTCCCCTCTTCGGGAAAAAGAGGCTGGTGGGACAAACGTTCCAAAGAGGAAATTGAGAAGGATACCGAAAAGAAAATGAAGGAGCTTGAGGAGGTTTGGGAGAAAATAGCCCAGTACCATAAACTGGACAGCGTCAAAGCCGTGGGAAAAACCTCTGTCTCTATGGACTACTATCCTGAAATGAAGGCCCTTCTACCGGTTTACAGAAAGAAAGTTCCGTTACTTATTGAAGTGAATTCTGCAAATGATATCAAAAATGCTTTAAAATGGATCAAAGAAAAGGATATCAAGGCAATTCTCACCGGGGTGGAAGAAGGTCACAGAGTGGCTGATGAGATCGCGAAAGCAAATGTGCCTGTGGTGGTTGGCCCAACATTGAGCACACCTTCCAGAGACTATGACAGGTATGACAGGTCTTATTCCAATCCAGCTTTGCTGAAAAAGGCAGGAGTGAAAGTAGCGATTCGAACCATGGATGCTGAAAACGTAAGAAACCTGCCTTACAATGCCGGCTTTGCAGCGGCCTACGGAATGTCTAAGGAGGAAGCTCTAAAAGCGATCACCATTGTTCCTGCGGAAATTTTTCAGGTTGCCGATAAATTAGGATCCATTGAAGAAGGAAAGCAGGCAACCCTGTTTGTCTCTACCGGAGATCCTTTTGAAACTTCTACAGATGTTGAACATGTTTTCATCAATGGTTGGAAGATCCCAATGGTGAGCAGGCATACCCAGTTGTATGAGGAGTTCCTGAAAAGAAGTCCGGGTCTGGAAAAATAAATTTTCAGAACTTAAGAATTTAAGAAAAAGCAGCATCCATCGGATGCTGCTTTTTAGTTTTCTTCTGTGATCTGTTGTATTACGTCCTTATTCACCTCATGTCCGCCATCAAACGGAACGAACTTCAGGTTTTTCGGAAAGAGTTCCCTGATCTTTTTTTCTTCATTCTCGATAAATTCCCTGTTGACGTATGGATCTTCGGTGCCATACACGAAACTGACTTTCCCTTCAAAAAAGGCAAAATCGGATGCTTTTAATTCATTCGGCAATCTCCCGGAATTAAGTATAAGGTGGGAACAATTGAGCTTTCGGCGGGCCAACCAGCGAGTAACTACCGAGACTCCCTGGGAATATCCAAAAAGAATCAGGTTTGGTGCATTTTCAAGATCTTCCGTTTTATAGATCTCATCGAGGTATGCCATTACATTTTCAATGTCTATTTCGGTGTTATCACGAGTGGCCCAGGAGGCGCCAACATGTTCGTACTTTCCGTTGAGGTAGTACCTGGAAGGAGCCTGCGGAGCAATGAAGTAATTCTCATCAGGGTTGAGGTGACGAAAGTATTTCAAAAAGTACCGGCTCAAATAACCTATGCCGTGGAAGACCACCCACACGTTTTTGGTTTTCGCCGTACGCTCGTTCAGCATGCTGTAAGTATTGCGGGTTTGGTAAGAAACCTCTTTTTCGTTGATCATTGTTCAGGTGGTTTTGTACTTTTACAAAGTAACCAATCTATTTACTATGACCAAGGAGGAAATGCTGGAGGTGTCGAAAAAGATGTGCCAGAACACGCTTATGGAAACTCTTGAAATTGAGTTTACCGAGGTAGGCGATGATTATGTGGTGGCAAAAATGCCGGTGACGCCACGGGTACATCAGCCGGACGGGGTTCTCCATGGGGGCGCTACTGCGGCCCTGGCCGAAACAGTTGGCAGTATGGCCAGCTTTGTTTTTTTAGACACAGAGCACTTCTATGTCCGCGGAATTGAGATAACTGCCAACCATTTAAAAAGTATTTCTGAAGGCTTTGTTTACGCCAAGGCCCGGTATCTTCATAAGGGCAGAACCACCCAGCTGTGGGATATTCGCATTACAGATGCAGATGAAAACCTTATTTCGGTGGTGAAGCTTACCACCATTACTTTACCTAAAAAGAAGCAATAGCAATGGATGAAGCTATTTTTTTCGGGCGGCTTCGGAAGCAGTACGATCAAAATTTACCTTTTGTTGCCTACCGTAAACCCGGGGAAAGAACGATACAATCCTTTTTGCAGAAGGAGGATACCTTCTTTACTTCTGAAGATCTTTCGGAAACAGGCTTTGTTTTTGCCCCTTTTGACACCCGTAAAAAGGCCGTACTAATTCCCGAAGAAGCTTCCGAAAAACTCATTTTTGAGCAGCAGGGAGATTTTGAAATTCCGGAAAAAGAAAAAAGATCAGAACGCTTAAATCCATCCGAAGCAGATAAAGAAAAGCACATCTCCCTGGTCAAAAAAGGGCTTTTGGAACTCAATTCCGGTAACCTGCAAAAGGTGGTACTCAGCCGAAAAGAGAAGGTGGAATTGGAGCAGCCTGAACCATTTGAACTTTTTAAGGAACTGCTGAATTCCTATTCCACCGCATTTGTCTACCTGTGGTATCATCCCGAAACCGGACTTTGGCTGGGAGCAACTCCCGAAACGTTGTTGAAGGTGGAAGGACGCAATTTTAAAACTATGGCACTTGCAGGAACCCAAAAATTTCAGGGGACTATGGAAGTGGAATGGGGAGAAAAGGAGAAGCAGGAACAGCAGTATGTGACTGATTCCATTGTGGAAGATCTTAAAAAGCTTGGTGTCAGCTCGAGCGCACTCAAGAGCTCAGAAGTTTACACCGCCAGAGCAGGAAACCTTTTGCATCTTAGAACAGATATTTCGGGAAGACTGGCTGCAGGAGAAAATCTCAGTGAGATCATCAAAGCCCTGCATCCTACACCGGCGGTTTGCGGACTTCAGAAGGAAAAAGCCCAAAATTTTATACTTTCTGAAGAGAATTATGACAGGGAGTTCTATACCGGCTTTTTAGGCGAGCTCAACCTGCAAAACAGTACGAGCCGCTCTGTCAATAAAAGAAATGTAGAAAACCTGGCATACCGCACCGTGAAAAAGAAAACAGCTTTATTCGTGAACCTGCGATGCATGAAATTGAGGGAAAATGCTGCGTATCTTTACGTTGGCGGCGGAATAACCAAGGATTCCGATCCCGAAGCTGAATGGGAAGAAACGGTGAATAAATCCCAGACCATGAAAAAAGTGTTATTTTAAAAATAAAAGACCTCACAGGTCTTGAAGACCTGTGAGGTCTGTAAAATTATTACAGTGAAATACCCAAAAATACCCGTAGCCCGGTCTATAGTTGCGCTTTGTGAAGCTAAAGGCATTCACCATGTGGTGATCTCCCCGGGCTCCAGAAATGCTCCTTTGACCAACGGTTTTGCATACAATCCGAATATTAAAACATACAGCGTTGTTGATGAGCGCTGCGCCGCATTTGTTGCAATAGGAATGGCCCAGCAGCTGCAAAAGCCGGTGGCCGTACTTTGTACTTCAGGATCGGCTTTGCTGAATTATTATCCGGCGGTGGCCGAGGCTTATTACAGCGATATTCCGCTGGTCGTGATCTCTGCCGACAGGCCCATCGAACGCATCGATATTGGCGATGGACAAACCATTCGTCAAAAGAACGTTTTTGAGAACCATATTTTGTATTCGGCTAACCTTCATTCTGAAGTTGTGCTGGAAAATGCTGCGGAAGACAAAAAGTTGCAGCAAAAGCAGTTCGAATCTCAAAAACACAATGAAAGGGAGATCAACCTGGCTTTAAATAAAGCTATTGAGGGGAAAGGTCCGGTGCATATCAATGTGCCGTTCTATGAGCCTTTATACGATCTCATGGAAGGTGTGAAGGTGGACCCGTTACAGATCCTGCCGGAGATCATTGAAAGAACATATTCCGAAAATCAACTTAAAGCCTACGCCGATCTTTGGAACCGCGCCAAACGGAAAATGGTAATAGTAGGAGTGGAGCAGCCTAATTCGGTAGAGCAAAAATTCCTGGATGAGCTTGCGAAAGACGATTCCGTGATAGTTTTTACCGAAACCACGTCCAATATTCAGCAACCTGATTTTTTCACCCGCATAGACACGCTCATAGGTCCTATTGAAAAAGATGAGAACCGGGAAGAACTTTTTGACGCTTTAAGACCGGATATTCTTCTCACTTTCGGCGGAATGATAGTTTCGAAAAAGATCAAGGCATTTTTAAGGAATTATCAACCGAAGCAGCACTGGCATGTGGATCCAAAAAAGGCATATAATACCTTCTTTTGCCTTAACAAACATTTTGAGACTTCGGCCAATTCTTTCTTCGCACACTTTTTTCCGCTTACAACAGAAGTTGAAAGCACCTATGGCCCGTATTGGAAAAAGGTGAGAAGCAGAAGGCAGAAGCGGCATGAGGAATATATGAATGAAATTCCATATTCCGATCTTAAGGCCATGCAACTGGTGGTGCCAAAAATGCCAAAAGATCACGTGCTTCACCTGGCGAATAGCTCCACCATAAGGTATGCACAGCTGTTTAACTGGGATGGCAGCCTTAAGATATACTGTAATCGCGGGACCAGTGGAATCGATGGCAGCATCTCTACATCTGTTGGTGCAGCTATGACTGCTGAAGAACCAGTGTTAATGATCACCGGGGATCTCAGCTTTTTCTACGACAGTAACGCGTTGTGGAACAATTATATTCCGAAGAACTACAGGATCATCATTCTCAATAACCAGGGCGGAGGGATCTTCAGGATTCTGCCGGGCGATAAAAATTCGGAAACCTTCGATACCTATTTCGAAACAGTACACGACCTGAACGCAAAACCCATTTGCGATCTCTACGGATTTGAATATGCTTCGGCAAAGACTTCCGAAGAAATAGAGAAGCATTTAAATGGCTTTTTTGACACTTCAGAAAAACCAAGGTTGCTGGAGATTTTTACGCCGCGTAAAGTGAATGATGAAGTGCTGCTGAAGTATTTCAGCTTTATGAAGGACTAAACTGCAGCACGTGAAAAGCCGTTAAAATAAAGTACCTTTGCACTAAAATTTTGAATATGCTTGCTATTGGTGAATACCATACTTTAAAGATCGACCGGGATACAGAACCGGGATTGTTCCTGAAGGATGATGATGAAAATGAAGTGCTGCTTCCTAACAAATACAAACCGGAAAGTTTTGAGCTGGGAGATGAGATCGAAGTGTTCGTATATCTTGACCACGAGGAAAGGCCGGTAGCTACAACCCTGAAGCCATTTGTGAAACTGGATGAGTTCGGTTACCTGAAATGCGTGGAAGTATCAGATATTGGTGCTTTTATGGATTGGGGTCTTGAAAAACACCTTTTTGTCCCGTTCAAGGAGCAGGCCAGCAAAATGCGAAAAGGGGACAGGTATCTTGTATTCTGTTATCTTGATGAACTCACCGGCAGACTGGCGGGTTCCAGCAAAGTGAATAATTTCCTCGATAATTCTGAACTCACCGTTGAGCCCTTTGAAAAAGTGAATCTTATTGTGAGCAACCCTACAGATCTTGGTTGGAATGTCATTATAAATGAACTGCACCAGGGCTTATTATATAATGCGGAAGTTTTTCAAAACCTGCATACGGGTGATCGATTGGAAGGTTATATCAAAAAAACCCGTCCCGATGGAAAGATCGATGTGACCCTTCAAAGACCGGGTTACCGAAGTATCGAACCCAACGCGCAGGAGATCCTCAGCCTTCTTGAGGTCAAAGGCGGCTTTTTGCCATTAACTGACAAGTCGTCTCCCGAAGAGATACAGGAGCAATTGCATATGAGCAAAAAGAGCTTTAAAAGGGCTATTGGGAGTCTGTATAAACAACGAATCGTAGACCTGAAAGATAACGGGATCTATCTTAAATAAGGAGAATAGTAATAGGGCGAAATATTACTTTGGCCCGTAAGCGGGGAATACCTGCCATTGAATAATCCGGTTTGTGCTTCGCGCAGGGCCGGATTTTTAGTTTTTCCGGTAAAGTAATCATAATTGGAGCCCCTGTCATGAAAATGTAGACCGTTGGTCACCTCGATCATTGCTTTTTCTCCGCTGCTTAATCCTACAAAAGGAGATTCCAGTTCAATGTAAGAGCTTTCCTGTTCAAAGCGTTTCCGTTCCATCATTGCCACCAGGTTCACTTCCCGTTTTACTTCTTTTTTGCTGAAGTCTACTTCTGTCAGGGTGAGGCCCGGAAAGGGCAACTGCGGAGCGAGAAAAGAGAGGCTGGGAATTTCCTTTTTTTGAATAGCCAGACTTTCAAGACCCTGAACTTCCTGGCCGTAGACAGTGGTGCCAACAATGAAGGTAAGAAAGATGTATAAAAACTTCTTCATGAAATCTCTTTTCTAACTATTCTCAAAAATCGTACAATTTTTTAAAACAGAGAGTTGAGTCACAGAATTTTTACTTGCTGCGGCTGTTCTTATAAGAGCTTGAGTCAAAATGCCTGAATTTTACTCTGAAAAACTCTATTTTTACGTAAAATTAGAAATCATGAATAAACCGGATTATAAAACTGCGAAGGAATACGAAGATATTACCTATAAAAAATGCAATGGGGTCGCACGCATTGCCTTTAACCGTCCTGAGGTGAGAAACGCCTTTAGACCTAAGACCACCAGTGAACTTTACGACGCTTTCTACGATGCGCAGGAAGACACCTCCATTGGGGTGGTTTTACTTTCTGCGGAAGGACCTTCTCCGAAAGACGGGGTATATTCCTTCTGTAGCGGGGGTGATCAAAAAGCCCGTGGCCATCAGGGATACGTTGGGGAAGACGGAATGCACCGCCTGAACATTCTTGAAGTGCAGCGTTTGATCAGATTCATGCCAAAGGCTGTGATAGCGGTAGTTCCCGGGTGGGCAGTAGGAGGAGGTCACAGCTTGCACGTGGTGTGTGACCTTACCCTTGCCAGCAAGGAGCATGCGATCTTTAAACAGACCGATGCCGATGTGACCAGTTTTGACGGGGGGTATGGATCTGCCTACCTGGCAAAAATGGTGGGACAGAAAAAAGCCCGGGAGATTTTCTTTTTAGGCAGGAACTATTCGGCCCAGGAAGCTTATGAAATGGGGATGGTCAATGCGGTAATTCCGCATGATCAACTAGAAGATACTGCTTACGAGTGGGCTCAGGAGATACTTGCGAAATCACCGACATCCATTAAAATGCTTAAATTCGCCATGAACCTTACCGACGACGGGATGGTTGGGCAGCAGGTATTTGCCGGTGAGGCAACGCGCCTTGCATATATGACCGATGAGGCGAAAGAAGGAAGAAATGCCTTTTTGGAAAAAAGGAAACCAAATTTTGAAAAGAAATGGATCCCATAGCCAAAGAAGAGTTTTCGAATATAAAGTTAAATGTAGCTTCACTTCCTGCCTATGAGGAAGTGCAGCTGCATTCACTTGCTCCAAAATTCCTATGGAAACTCAACATTGGCACCTTGATCTCAGCCCTCTTTTTCCTTGTGGTATTGACAGTGGCCTTTACCTTTTTTGAACCCTTTCGTCCTTATTTATGGTTCGCGGCAGCTGTATGGATCCTGCTCTTTGGATGGTCTTTTTTCTCCAATATTCAGTTGATGAAAAGAAATGGTTATGCTCTTCGGGAAAAGGATGTGATCTATAAACGTGGCTTTTTGTTTGAAAAAACTACCATTGTTCCTTTCAACCGCATTCAGCATGTCTCGGTAGAACGCTCTTTTCTGGATAAATTGCTGAACCTGGCTACTCTAAAAGTCTATACTGCCGGTGGTTCAGGCAGCGATGTGAGTGTGCCGGGATTATTTCCGGATAATGCTACCTCCCTGAAAGAGGAGATCTCTGCCAGAATTTCCGGCCATGCCTGATTTTGACTTCTCACAACCCCAGCGGCAGTCAGAGGTAGGTCTCATTCTTATCTTTGGGACTTCTTTGTATCAGCTTACCCGAAGCCTTTGGGTGCTGGGAGTGTATTTTCTCGTGGGAGATGTAAATACGAAGACTTTATTATTTGCCATTTTTGGAGCTGTAGTGGTACTCCTTCTTACCCTTGGCTACAGCATACTGTATTACCTGAATTTCAAATTTTATATTGATGAAAAGAACCGTGAGTTTGTGCTTCAAAAAGGGGTTTTTTCGTCAGATGTTCTAAATATTCCCTTTGAGAAAATTCAGCAGGTGAACTTTAAGCGCAATATTCTTCAGCGGGTTATTGGAGTTTACAGCGTAGTAGTGGAAACGGCGGGAAGTCAGGAAAAGGAAGTAGAGATCAAAGCGCTTTCACGGGAAAAGGCAAATGAGCTGGCCGATCAATTGATGAGCCTGGCAAAGAAGCATGATGGATTAGTAGATAATACTGAAACTGAAGAATCTTCAGAAGAGGTGACTTCAATTAAAGGGACCCCTGAATGGGAACATCATGTAGGACTTATTACTCTTGTGAAGTTGGGCCTGACCAGCAACTATTTAAGGGGCGTCAGTATACTGTTTGCATTTTATTTCACCCTGCGGGAGCAGTTCTTTCTAAAGGACAGCTTACCCGGTGAAATGCCTGTTACTTCGGAATTCATAGCCCAAAGCGGAACGTTACTTCTTATCCTTTTTTTGATCCTGCTGGGAATGATCATAACCGTTTCCGAAACCATCATTAAGTACTACGATCTTAACATCAAGAAATTTAAGGATACCCTGCAGGTGGAAATGGGGCTGCGGAACAATACACGAGTTAATTTGAAGGCCCGGCGTATTCAGTTGATGCAGGTGCTCACCAATCCCATACAAAAGAAGTTAGGGCTGTACAAAATGAAAATTGCTTTGGCCAGTAGTGAAAATGACCTTCAAAAGGGGCAGATCACTATTCCAGGCCTGCCTCCAGAAGTGGTGGAGCAGGTAAAAGAGTTCTTCTATAAACAGACCATTTCCGGTCACTATTTTGTTCTTCCCACAAAATACCTTCTGATAAGGAAGATCTCCCGCGGATTACTGCCGTTGTTGATCGGGCTGGTTCTGGGATATATTTACAGAGATGTTTTTTCCACCGGCTATCTGGGTCTTATAGCCAGCGTTTACCTGGTGCTCATGGCGATTTACAACTATTTCTATTTTAAGAGCCTGAAGCTGGATGTTTCCGAAGATTTTTTAGTGAAATATTCCGGAGTATGGATCAAAAGGGAACAGTATATCGAAAGTTACAGGTTGCAGTCTTTATCTATTCAGCAACCTTTATGGTACAAGAGCCGGGGCATTGTAAATCTCACTTTTCACTCGGCTGCAGGCGATGTTCCTTTTAAAATGGTAAAAAAAGAGAAGGTTACACCCCTTATAAATTTTCTTCTTTACAAGATCGAATCCACAGAAAAAGCGTGGATGTAATTGCCTGTTAAAGTTCGAAACCACGCCTTCGTTTTTAGTACCTTAATAGGTGAAATTTTAAAGGCGGCGATCATGAAATGTAGGGGGAAATTTGCAGGGGGGCTTATCTTATTAATGGCTTTTACTTCCTGTAGTATGGATGCATTAAGAGAAAATTTGATCGTAACAGGGGAAAGCGGGTACAATTTTACCGAAAGCAGTAAATTATGGTTGAAGCTCAAAGCCCGCCACAAAGATACTTATCAGTATTCCATTTTAGAAATTTCAGTAACCAACCTTGGTGGTGAAACTACTATATCTGTTGAAAAAGGAAAAGTTCTAACCCGCTCATACGAGCAGTTTATGATCTCAGAAGAAGATGGTTCCAGAACTGTTCTCTTTTCATTTACAGAAGATCAAAATAGCCTTGGATCTAATTCAGAAGGGGCGCCTCCTAAAACCATAGATGAGTTGTATGAAACCTGCCTCAGGGATTATATGAGTATTGATCCGGATAGAAATACAATCTATTTTGACACCAACAAGCAGGGAGTTATTTCCCTGTGCGGATATGTTCCTGATCTATGCCAGGATGATTGTTTCGTTGGCTTCGAAATGTCTCATTTTAGCTGGGGCAATTAAATAAAAAGACCGTGAATTCCCATTTTTGGAACCTCACGGTCTTATTTTTATTTCTCAGATTCACTTACCTAAGCTTCGGAAACTTTGCAGGATTTGATTCATGCATGGTAGCATAAACCTTTTCAAAAATATCTTCAATGGAAGGTTTTGAGAAATAGTCTCCATCAGTTCCGTAGGCTGGACGGTGTTCTTTCGCTGTCAATGTTTCGGGTTTACTGTCAAGATATCTCCAGGCGTTTTGTTCTTCCAGAACTTTTTGCAGGATAAATGCTGAAGCTCCTCCCGGAACATCTTCATCGATCACCAGAAGACGGTTTGTTTTTTCAACGCTTTTCACGATATCGTGGTTTAGATCGAAAGGCAGTAGTGACTGTACATCGATCACCTCAGCGTCTATTCCAACTTCCAGTAGTTCTTTTGCAGCCTGTTCAACGATTCTTAAAGTGGAACCGTAACTTACCAGGGTGATGTCACTTCCTTCCTTCACCGTTTCTACCACTCCAAGAGGCGTTTTAAATTCTCCAAGGTTATTTGGCATTTTCTCCTTCAGTCGGTAACCGTTCAGAGATTCTACAATAAGAGCGGGTTCATCACTTTCTAGTAAAGTATTATAGAAACCGGCTGCTTTAGTCATGTTCCTTGGTACAAGGACATGGACCCCGCGCAACAGGTTAAGAATTCCACCCATTGGGGAACCACTATGCCAGATCCCTTCCAGTCGGTGCCCACGTGTTCTTACAATTAGCGGAGCCTTTTGTTTTCCGGCAGTTCTGTACTGAAGCGTCGCAAGATCATCACTCATGATCTGCAAGGCGTATAACAGGTAATCCAGGTATTGGATCTCGGCAATAGGGCGTAACCCGCGCATTGCCATTCCAATTCCCTGACCCAGAATTGTAGCTTCCCGAATTCCGGTGTCAGAAATACGAAGTTCACCGTACTTTTCCTGAAGACCTTCAAGTCCCTGGTTCACATCTCCAATTTCTCCTGTATCCTCTCCAAAAATGAGGGTTTCAGGATACTTTCCGAAGATCTTATCGAAGTTATCACGAAGGATAAGGCGCCCATCTACTTCTTCTGAATTTTCATCATAAGTGGGTACCGAACCTTCTATATTTAAAGCTTTAAACTTTGAATCACTGTATAAATGGCTGCTGTACTGTGGCTGAGTTTCTTTAGTAAAAGATTCGATCCAGTTGATCAATTCAGTTTTAGCTTCAGAATTCTCACCTATCAGGTAGCGTAAAGTTTTTCTGGCTGCCACCAAAAGATCCTTTTTTAGAGGTTCTTTATTTTCTGTCAGTTCTTTCTTCAGCTGAAGAATAAAAGTTTTGTTGGCGCTCGCTGCTGCAGCTTTTTCAAGCAACGGAAGGATTTCCTTCTGTTTATTCTTTACAGGGGAAGTGTGAGCCTCCCAGGCGGCTTTTTTGCCATCCCTTACCTGCTTCTTGATCTCTTTTTCTATTTCCTGAAGTTCTTCATCGGTTGCAATGTTGCTGGAGATCATCCATTCGCGCATTTTTACATTACAATCGTGTTCCCGTTCCCACTGAAGTCTTTCTTCGCTCTTGTAGCGTTCGTGAGAACCTGACGTAGAGTGTCCCTGTGGCTGAGTTAACTGCTGAACATGGATCAGTACCGGGACATGTTCTTGACGAGCCAACTGGCTGGCTTGCTCGTAAGTTTCGATCAGAGAAGGGTAATCCCAGCCATTAACCGTAAAGATCTCATAACCGTTGTTATGGTCGTCATCGCGCTGGAATCCTTTAAGTACTTCAGAAATATTTTCTTTAGTGGTCTGATGTCTTGCATGAACTGAAATTCCATACTCATCATCCCACACATTCATAACCATTGGCACCTGCAGCACTCCTGCAGCATTTATGGTTTCCCAAAAAAGGCCTTCACTGGTACTGGCATTTCCAATGGTACCCCAGGCGATTTCATTTCCGTTATCAGAGAATTTTTCAGCGTCCAGGCCTTCCACATTTCTGTAGATCTTGGAGGCCTGTGCCAATCCTAAAAGACGCGGCATCTGACCTGCAGTAGGGGAGATGTCTGCACTGGAATTCTTTTGTTGCATCAGGTTTTTCCAGGTCCCGTCTTCCTGAAGGCTATGGGTAGCAAAGTGTCCTCCCATTTGTCTTCCTGCGGAACTTGGTTCCTGTTCAATGTCTGTCGTGGCATATAATCCTGCGAAGAACTGCTGGATGTTCAAAGCTCCAATGGCCATCATAAAAGTTTGATCGCGGTAATAACCAGATCTAAAATCCCCATTTTGGAATACCTTAGCCCAGGCCAGTTGTGGTACTTCCTTTCCGTCACCAAAAATTCCAAATTTGGCCTTTCCCGTCAATACTTCTCTTCTTCCAAGTAGGCTACATTCCCTGCTGGTTACAGCAAGTTTATAATCATTAAGCACCTGATCCTTAAAATCTTCAAAAGAAATTTCGCTTTTAGAATGGGTTTCGCTTTGCATAAAAAATAGTCGTGTTTAGTAACTACAAATGTAACAAAAACTATGATTAATCACAATTCAAAAAAATGAGAATAAAATGATTTTTTATGATTAATCAGGGGTAAAAATTCCTTTTTTCATAATCAAATAGCCATTATTGAGGATTCCTTAAAAATATGAAAATTGAAAATCGGAAAATGACTGGTCAAATTTTAGAACCATTCACGGGTAATAAGGCTTGAAAGGGTTTTAAGATCCAATGTTGCTATAAAACGGATTTTCTGATCATAGTGATCATCAGAAAACTCGAATCCGTCACTGGAATAGACCGGGAAGAAAAGTTCAAAATAGTTCTGAACGAGGCTGACCCTGATACCGGAGTCAAAAAGGAACTTTGCAGGTTTAAATTTATTTTTTACAAGACCCACATCGCCATAGGCGTAGATCCATTTCCAGATAGTGACACTGCTATTGACGGTGGTGATCCACTGGTTGGCAAACTCTGGTTTGAGCATTGATTTAAATCCACCTTCAGCCATGATGATCTGTTGGCTGAATAGTCCGCTGGTTTCACTTCTTCCGTAGTAATTATAGTCGAACAGGTAATCTGTAGGCCTGTCAAGGGCAAAGCTGAAGTAATCTGACCCGGGAAGATCATTGTACAGAAAAGCACCTCCAAAGAAGCGGAAATTGATCTGCCGGTCGTTCTTTAGTAGCCTGCGGTATTCAAGCGTAACCGAAGATTTACTGAATTTTTTAGCGAGCTGAAAATCCACATTTCCCCCAAAATGCTCTACCAATCCAGGATTCCTGTAGGTGTAATTGATATTGAACACACTGTAATCAGGTATCTTTAATGGAACATCAGGATTTTCATCACGAAACACATTCACATTTCTCACCATGATATATTCTTTCCTACTCTCTCGTAAATAAGAACTTCTGAAAGAAAGGGTAAGAAAGGGAGTAAACCTTTGATAAAATAACCCATACCCATAGGAGAATCTATTACCGCTGAGTCCATACCTGATCGCATACAGATCATCGTCCTCGAAAAATATCTGATGACTAATACTTGCACTACCAACCAAGGTTTGACTATTGGTTCCATATAGTGGTGCTATTTCAAACTCCAGATTTTTATCGAGAACGGTCCTGTTGTACATGTTTAGCCCCAGGGCGAGGCCGTCATAAAGGTTATACTCCACCTGCGGCATAAAGAATATTTGATTATACCTGGGGTCTTCAATATCTTTAAAAAGGCGGAATTGAAAGGGTTTGTTCATTATCCCGCCCACCGTTCTGTAATTGTTTCGCTGATTGACTTCGGGCACTATTCCTTCATAGTTTACAGCAACCGTGTGCACTCTTTTCGAAGGGATCTTTACACTTTTAAAACGATTGGCGTGCTCCACCCAGGTTTTATAGACGATCTCTCCTTTATTGAGCCCATACACCGGAACCGGCATTCCATTCTCAGATTTGTTCTTGATAGTAACTTCAAGGGAATCGTCTTTTTTCTTAAGCGTCCTGATCTTGAAATCTATTTTCTCATTGCTGTTGACATAGTCCTCAAAGAACCAGGAAATATCCTTGCCTGCATTCTCTTCCAGAATTTTCTCAAAATCACGTGGCGACACAGGCCTCAATTGATATTCTGAGTAAAATTCCTGAATAGATTTTTCTACCGTATTGTCTTCCAGAAAGGCTTTTAAATATTTTAAACCTACACCGCCTTTATATGGATTCGCAAGGTTCCGGTTGAATTTGATAAGAGAATCCTGAGGGGTGGTTAATGGCTGGTCAAGATTCTTCCTGGCCATAAAAAGATACAGCAGGGGATATTGATCGTTAAAATCCAGATCGGCGGCGTGGAACCATCTAATTCCGAAGAAGTCGCTGAGAGTTCCTAACAAGGTAAGATCAGGATAAAACTCCTTGATGTATTCCATCATCAGGTAGGTCTGAATGGCAGAGTATATCCATTGGTCTTCCCTTGGATTCAGCATAAGGGAATTTTTGAGATAGTTCTCAGTAAGTACTTTCAGCTGTTGCAGTTCATAGTTAAATCCGTCAGGAAAAGGACGTAAAAAACTGGGCAGCTGATTGAGTCCATAGACCGGACTTGCAGCATAGTTCTCTTTCGTAGAGAGAATAATAGGATGAGGATATGATCCTAAATTTTCCCCAAGAAAACCCATTATCCTGCGGACGAGCATCGTCTTCAATGCCGGATTAATTCCATCATCTATATTAGTAAGGACGTCAACATTTTCGGTTTGAATTGCGTCAAAAATTACATCCTTAGTAAGGTACAGGTCTGTATCCAAACGCTCCTCTCCCTTGAAGAACACGGTCTTCACATCATCTTCATGTTCAATTTTCTCCATCTTATAGGGCGAGATTGCAGAAAGATTGGAGGGAATGGTAAGTTCGATTTCCAGGTCAAGTTTGGGATGATAGAGATCATTCATGTTCTTATGGCTGTAAACCTGCCATTTCCCGTCCTTATAAACTCCGGGAGTAATGAACCAGTATCGCAATTTGTATTGCCCTTTTCCGTAGTATCCGTATCGGGTGAAATCTGCGCTTGGAAATTTAGTACTGTAATTGAGATTCAAAATGTATTTCGCTCCGGGAGGAATAGGCTCTTCGGGAACTACCTTAATAAGATCGGGATTGAAAAGAGGACGTTGCCAACTCACATTCTGATATTCAGAATTGGTGATGGTATTAATCGTGGTTTTTCCTCTTTTTTCGTCGCGCGCAAAATGGAAATTACGATCGTAGCTTTCAAAAAAGCTTTTCGCCAGAGGAGTTCTGGTATCCGAAAAGGCATTCATCCAGTCATTGAGGTAGACCTCATAGAGAGTGTCCTGGCTCAGGTTTCGGTACTCCAGGGTCTGCCTGATGTGTAGAGATCGAATAGTATCGTACAGCACGGCTTTTACAGAAGTAGCCTGTTGGGCAAAACCTGAGATACACAGCAGGTTCATAAAAAGCACTATAAAGATTCTCTTGATCAAATTGATGTTCAGGGGAGTATGAAGTTCATATACTTATTGCAGCGTGAAGATATTCTTTTGCTCTTTAAAGATAAGCTTTCTTCACTTGATTTTAAGGTTTTTTAGGTAAAAGAAGAGCGGTACTTTTTGAGTACCGCTCTTTTCTGTTCCATATTCCTTTTTAGAAATTCGGACTGAGATTATACTCATCATAGAATTTATCAAGGATCTCGATTACCTCTTCAGCAGTATCCACTACCTGCACAATATCAATGTCTCCTTCACTTATGTTCTGAAAACTATCCAGTAAGGTTGCTCTCACCCAGTCAATAAGACCGCTCCAAAAATCTCTTCCTACCAGAATGATAGGGAACTTGTCGATCTTATTGGTCTGTATCAAAGTGATAGCTTCAAAAAGTTCATCCAGGGTGCCAAATCCTCCAGGCATTACTACAAATCCCTGGGAGTATTTTACGAACATTACTTTGCGCACAAAGAAATAGTCAAAGTTGATGTTCTTATCTCCATCAATATAGGGGTTGTCGTGTTGTTCGAAAGGCAGGTGAATGTTCAGTCCCACCGATGTTCCTCCAGCCAGGTGCGCCCCTTTATTACCGGCTTCCATTACTCCCGGGCCTCCTCCGGTGATAATTCCATAGCCATGTTCCACAATTTTTTTGGCAACCTCTTCCGTTAGCTTGTAGTATTTATTGTCCGGTTTTGTCCTGGCGCTTCCAAAAATGGAAACACAAGGCCCGATCTGACTTAATTTTTCATAGCCGTTCACGAATTCTCCCATGATCTTGAAGATCGCCCAGGAATCATTGGTCTTAATCTCGTTCCAGCTTTTATTTCTTGTTTCGGTTCTCATATAATTTTCAATTGCGGCTAAAATAATTCTTTTTGTAGGAATTGTGCCGTATAACTCTTCTTGTGTTTTGCTACTTCTTCAGGTGTTCCAGTCGCCACGACTTCGCCGCCGTTCTTTCCGCCTTCGTACCCTATGTCGATAATATAATCTGCCATTTTGATAACATCCAGGTTATGTTCGATGATCAAAACAGTATTTCCTTTGTTGGCCAGCTTGTTCAAAACATCCATAAGGACCCTGATATCTTCAAAATGCAACCCTGTGGTAGGTTCATCGAGGATATAAAATGTATTCCCGGTGTCTCTTTTAGAAAGTTCAGTAGCAAGTTTAATTCGCTGGGCTTCTCCTCCGGAAAGTGTAGTGCTCTGTTGCCCTAAAGTAATGTACCCCAAACCTACGTCCTTTATGGTCTTAAGCTTTCGGTACACCTTCGGAATATTCTCGAAAAAGATCGTAGCCTCGTTGATGGTCATTTCAAGTACATCTGAAATAGACTTTCCTTTATACCTGATCTCCAAAGTTTCCCGATTAAACCGTTTTCCCTGGCAGGTCTCGCATTCCACATAAACATCGGGCAGGAAATTCATTTCAATGACCCGAAGCCCACCACCTTTGCAGGTCTCACAACGTCCACCTTTAACATTGAAACTAAACCTACCGGGTTTGTATCCCCTGATCATGGCTTCCGGAGTCTTTGCGAAGAGATTTCTCACCTCCGAAAAAACTCCGGTGTAAGTAGCCGGGTTTGACCGCGGCGTGCGGCCTATCGGCGTTTGGTTTATATCTATTACTTTATCAATATGTTCTAATCCTTTAATGCTCTTGTAAGGCATTGGCCTTTTTACCCCGTTGAAATAATGGGCATTCATAATAGGGTAGAGGGTCTCATTGATAAGGGTAGATTTCCCACTTCCAGAAACCCCGGTCACTGCGATCATTTTTCCCAATGGAAAAGTTACTGAAACATTTTTCAGGTTATTTCCAGTGGCGCCCTTGAGTTCAATGCTCTTTCCATTTCCTTTACGCCTTTTCTTCGGAACTTCAATTTTCATAGTTCCGTTCATGTAATTGGCGGTAATGGTATTGTGGGTCCTTATCTCCTCTGGCGTTCCCTGGCTAATGATCTCTCCACCATGTCTGCCGGCTTCAGGACCAATATCAATAACATGATCTGCCCGTTCGATCATCTCCTTATCGTGCTCTACCACAATAACAGAATTTCCAAGGTCGCGCAGGGAGACAAGGGAGTTGATCAGTTTTTCATTATCCCGTTGGTGCAAACCAATACTTGGTTCATCGAGAATGTATAATACTCCTACCAGCTGAGAGCCTATTTGAGTCGCGAGCCTAATTCGTTGTGCTTCCCCTCCAGAAAGAGATTTCGAGCCCCTGTTGAGCGACAGGTAATTCAGCCCTACATCCACAAGGAACTGCAGTCTTACTCTTATCTCCTTCAGAATTTCGGAAGCAATCTTCCGCTGTTTTTCAGATAGTTCAGGTTCTACCTCATCAAACCAGGTAGCGAGATCTACAATGTCTTTTTGTGCGAGTTCCGCAATATTCTTTTCGTTGATCTTAAAGTAAAGGGACTCCTTTTTTAATCTGCTGCCGGTACATTCGGGACATATGATCTTATCCATATAATCCTTTGCCCAACGTCTAAGGGAAGTAGAGTCATTATTATTGTAGGTCTCCTCAATAAAAGATGCTACTCCTTCAAAATCGATCTTAAATTCCCGGGTAATTCCCAACGTTTTGGATTCTTTGGAGAACTTTTCTTTTCCGCCGTAAAGGATCATCTCCAGAGCTTCCTGCGGAATTTTTTTTATGGGATCATTTAAACTGAAGTCAAATCTCTCAGCGATCAGCTCTAACTGCTTAAAGATCCAGTTCTTTTTCTGCGGACCATGAGGTGCAAGTGCACCATTCTTTATGCTGAGGTTGGTATCCGGAATGATCTTATCCACATTGACCTTATGAAGCGTTCCTATTCCGTTACAGACCGGACAAGCGCCTTTTGGGGAGTTAAAGGAAAAATTGTTCGGCTCAGGGTTGGGATAAGAAATTCCCGTAGTGGGACACATCAGGTTTCGACTGAAGTATTTGATCTCTTCCGAATCCTGCTCAAGCACCATGAGTACATCTTCGCCGTGGTACATGGCGGTCTTGATACTCTCATTCAGTCTTGTCTGGATTTCTTCGGGAGCTGAGATCTTTAACCTGTCCACCACTATTTCAATATCATGGATCTTGTACCGGTCCAGCTTCATTCCTTTAACTATATCCCTGATCTCTCCGTCAACACGCACCTTGACAAAACCCTGTTTGGCTATCTGCTCAAAAAGTTCCCTGTAATGCCCTTTTCGGGACCTTACTACCGGGGCAAGGATATTTATTCTTTTATCTCTGAACCGTTCAATGATAAGTTTCCTGATCTGTTCATCGCCATAGCTCACCATTTTTTCTCCGGTGTTGTAACTGTAGGCTTCACCGGCCCTGGCATAAAGGAGTCTTAGAAAATCGTAAATTTCAGTTATCGTACCTACCGTACTCCGCGGACTTTTACTGGTAGTCTTTTGTTCAATGGCAATTACCGGGGACAGACCTTCTATTTTATCAACATCCGGTCTTTCCAGACCACCAAGGAATTGTCGGGCATAGGCTGAAAATGTCTCAATGTATCTGCGCTGACCTTCAGCATATATCGTGTCAAAAGCGAGGGATGACTTTCCGGATCCGGAAAGGCCGGTGATCACCACAAGTTTTTCACGGGGAATTCTAACATCAATGTTCTTCAGATTGTGCACACGTGCACCTAAAACTTCAATGTATTCTTCAGTTTCTGCCATAAAATTAATCAAGAGGGCAAAGGTACAGAAACTGCTCAAAATGAGAAAACAGGGGTTAATTTTTTCAGGTTATTCATACTTCCTACAAGTCTAAAAATTTCCCCTCCAAAATTTTTCCTAAATCGGACTTTTAAGGCTTAAAATTTAGATAATTAAACATAAAATTAAGGCATTAAATATATTTTAACTTTTTAGTTGTCAGGTAATTAGCACGTAAAATTAGGATTAATTTTGAACTAGATAATCTATCTTTATACTTGAAATATAAAGGCTCAGAAGCTTTTCCCCCCCAACCTGAGATGTTAGTAGGAACAAGAGAAAATGTAAGACAAATCTTGTTAGAAGTAACCACCAATGAAAATGATCTACTATGGAAAGAAGACAACTACTTCTAATTACCCGAAATTCTGATTTTGGTTCAAGTATTGAAAAAGAGGCCGGCATAGCCTACGAAACTACTACCGTTAAAAATATGCACGCCGGTTATTCTATGGCACTGGGATATCTTCCGGATATTATTCTCATAGATTATGCTTCCCTGGGGCTTGAAAGTCTCAAGAATTTACCAAATTTTAAAAGTTCACACTTCTTAAACAAAAGTTTTCTTTTTCTCTATGGAGATAGAGAGAATAAAAAGGTGTTGGATAAGAATTTTAAAGAACATGTAGATGGTATTCTATATGATTCCTTGTCCTACAAACGAATTATAGAGGAGATGGAGGACATAATTAGTTCCAAAAGGTGTCTTACCAACTATTGGAAAGATTCTTTTATGGGACTTTTTAATTTGCTCCAGAACCCGGTGATCCTTCTACAGGACGAAAAGATCATCGCGATAAATGATGCTTTTAAAAAAGATTTCTTCGTTACCACCCGGAAACAGATTAAACTAACTGATCTGGTTTTGAATAAAAATAAGGCTAAGGTGCGGGAGACCCTTAGAAAGTTTATAAAAAGTAAACACCTGAAAGCTTCCACTACCACAACGCTTCTTATGAATGAGAAGTTAAGAGAGGCAAAAGTGACCTTTTCAAAACTTGATAAGGCACTAAATGGGCAAATGATCATGATGATCAATTTTACCGGAAAAGAATTTCCTATCAATCAGGAGATCGGAACGGCATCTGCAGAGACTGAAGCTTATTTTTCTAATTCCGTTTCCTGTAGTGAAGAATTCACCAAGAGAGAAAAAGAGATCATCTCCTTATTATGTAAAGGATATAAAACAAAAGAAATTTCTGAAGCCCTGTGTATTTCAGCAAAAACGATTGAAAAACACAGGGCTAATATTGTAAAGAGAACCCACTCCGGAACTATTCTGGAGAGTATTGTGTACGCATTGAACCATAATCTGATCGATATCTAGGTAAAAATAGGGGATTTCCCCCATAGCCTTTTATTCAGATAAATCCTACATTTAAAGGACTTGTAGGAAAGAACTGCGAAGCAAGTATCATCCCCCCAGTTTTAATAAACATTTAAAACACTTCTTATGTAGAAGATCTAAACACGTATTTATTAACCATTCTAAATATTATTAATCAAAAACCTTTTCAATTATGAAAAACTTTAAGAATTACCTGGCGTATCTGGCGGTGTTCGCTATGCTTTTTACGTCCTGTAGCAAAGATGAAAATTCTGTAAAAATACAGGATGACACAGCGCTATTATCTCTTGGCCCTGTTTTGAATGATATGGCTAACCGGAGTGCTGACAAACAGGAAGATGGTATTCCAACATGTTCCGATGATATCGCGGCATGGGCTTCCTTTGTTTTAGAATACAATGGGGTCGTACAAGATCCTTTAGTTGTTGAAATCCTGTCTGATGGGACTGATCTTTTCACAGCTTACGATGAAGCTTTAGAAATACCTGTAAATTCAGGTAATACGGTGGCCGTTACCTTACATAATTTTATGGTATGGAATGATGATGGTGGTGCTCCCGGTGAGGTCATTTGGGCGGCTCCTATGGCAGGTAGTGATTATGCAAAATTTGTGACCCGTCCAACAGGTGACGGTTTTGTTATTGAACTTCGTGCTGGTTCCAAAACCTATACAGATGTTGAAGTACTTTGCTTTGATGACCGAGAAGTGAACCGCTTTGGTTATCAATTCTTTGATATCATTCCAAAAGAACTTTATGAGCTTTGCTTCTTTGCCAACTACTGTCCTGATGGACCAACCGGAAGAGATAAGGTAGCTAATTACGATCTTGAACTTTATTACTATTATGGAGAAGGTGATATGGAATTAATATGGAATAAACCAGCTCCAACAGGTAGTGATGGTGATACTTTTTATGCTGACCCACTATGTGTTGCTATTCCTGCTCCAATGAACGGTGAAGCGGCAGGGGATGTTTACCTTTATTATAAACTTACGTTGGCAGATTGGCCAAATTATTATGGTGAAGCACCTGAACTTGAAGAGGAAGGATATTTATCCTGGAATGATGTAGAAGAATTGTTTGGACCTAATGATACTGTAGATTATATCCATATATTCTTTAACTGTGGAGGTATTCCACCGGGAGGTGATTGTCCAGCAGGTCAGGATCCAGACGGTGACGGAGTGTGTGGTGTAAGTGACAACTGTCCATTAGTTGCTAATCCCGATCAATCTGATGAGGATGGTGACGGAGTAGGTGATGTTTGTGATAATTGTCCAAGTGATGCAAATGCTGATCAAGCCGACCAAGATGGTGACGGAGTAGGAGACGTTTGTGATAATTGTCCTTTAACAAGTAATGCTGACCAGGCAGATAGCGATGGTGATGGATTTGGTGATGTATGTGATTTTGATGACTGTGTTGGAAATGATTGTCCTGATTGTGATGTTTTACCAAGTTGTGAAACTGCCTATATGGAAGGAAATCAACCATTCTTAGGTAATCCTGAACTTGAGTTCAACAACAACAAATGGGGTTGGGCTCATCTTGAAGATGACGATGTAGAACCAACCATTACTCCATTGTGGGCAGGTGCCGGTCAAAATGATACCTCCAAAGGATACTTTATTGGAACTGTTACAATTACTAATGCCAATGGTATGGATGTAAATGTGACCATAGACCTCTGTGATGGTAATACTTTGGATAAAGTTCATATTTTCTTCTCCAATGACAAACCAACATCTAATGCTCCGGGCCAATATGGAAACACCTTCTATCCTAGTGAAGATGGTCTGTCCTATGACTTTACCGATGACGGAGATGGTGATTTCTGGTTAATAGTACATGCCGAAGATGCGTGCCCATCAAATGACTAGAATCTTTCAAACTGCCCGGGAAATTCTTTCCCGGGGCAGTTTCTTATGACTTATAATAAAAATTAACCATTCTAAATATTATTAACCAAAATCCTAATCATTATGAAAACCATTAAAAGCTATTTATGTTATGCTATGGTAATGGCTTTGGTTCTGACCTCCTGTAGTCAGCAGGATTCTTCAGGCTCGAGCGACATTACCGGGGATAAGGCTGTTTTAAGCCTGGGCCCAATTTTAAATGACCTTGTCAACAAGGCTGCGAACAAGCAGGAGAGTAGTTTGCCTGAGTGTTCAGACACTGAACCCGCTTTTGCATTTGTCTCTTTAACTTATGAAACCTCTGGAGCAGATGTAGATGTGGAAGTGGTGGTGGAGATTTCTCAGGATGCACAAGGCTATTTCACATTGTATGATGAAGCTCTTGAGATACCAATTCCTGCAGGACAAACAACAGTAGGAGTTACTCTTAATGACTTCATGATCTACAATGATGTTGCTGATCCACTAAATCCGGAAGCACCAGGGACCTTAATTTGGATGGCACCTTTGGAAGGAAGTGAATATGCAAAATTTGTAGGAGATCCTCTTCCAATTGCGATTGAATTGAGAGCCGGAACTAAGAATTACTCAGATGTTGAAGTACTTTGCTTTGACAATAGAGTTGTGAATAAGTATGGATATCAATTCTTTGACATCATTCCAATTCCGATGATCGAATTCTGCCTGTTTGGTAACTACTGTCCTGATGGACCAGAAGGAAGACATAAAACTGCTTCATATGCAGTAGATGTTTGGGAATATTCCAACGGAACTAAAGGTACTCAGTTGTATTTTGCTGAAACTTCTACTGCTCTTGTTCAGGAAGACGGTGGTCAAATGTATGCTGATCCATTATGTTTCTTCTTGCCAGATAGAGAAGGACAGGATACATACTGGTTTGAAATTACTTTATTAGATGTCGAAGGTTACTATGACGGTCTAAACCGGGTTATTCTGGAAGGTCCAATTACGGATGACGAGATCAAAGACTTCTTTGATGATGAAAATCCTGGTTTCTTAGATTATTATCACTTCCAATTTGGTTGTGAGGGAGATATTCCTCCTCCATTCTTTGATCCTGAAGTGGATGCTAAGCATTATTCTGCCTGTATAAAAACGTTAGATGATGGAGATACTATTGGTTTTGCTTACTTCAGCCTGGAAGGTAATGACCTTACTACTACTGTTTGGGCAGTAGAGAGACCAATGAATTCACCTGTTCCACAGCACATCCACGAGAATGCGAGTTGTGAAGATTACGGAGGCGTATTCTGGTCATTGTACGTAGAAGAAGGAGGAGTAGAAGTTCCACCGACTTCAATGGGATCCTGGTTACAATACGAAAGAACATTTCCCCTGTCCGATGAGCAGGTGGCGGCCTTAGATCTTGGCAACAGGTCTTACGTACTACACTTAGAAGATTTTACTCCGGTAGCTTGCGGTGAGATCAATATGATAAATTAAAAAACAGAAGGATGAAGCTGGCCTTCATCCTTCTTTATTAACCATTCAAACTATTAATTAAAAACAACAATTATGAAAAATTTTAAAAGCTATCTGGCTGGTTTAGCAGTGTTTGCGCTGTTCTTCACATCCTGTAGTAAAGATGAATCAATGAAAAACTCATCTTCTGATGAAGTAGCTACATTGACTTTTTCCAGTATACTGGCTGATTTCAATCGATCTACTGATAAACAGTCCGATGAATTACCTGATTGTTCTTTAGACGCTCCGGCCTACGCAGAAATTTCTCTGGTGTATGGTGCCGGTGCTACTACTGTTAATACCACCGTGGGTATAAAGTCTGACGCAGACGGTCTCTTTACAGAATATAGTGAAGACCTCGAAATCCCAATTCCTTCCGGCGAAGACTGGGTAGCAGTTAGTCTGAACTCGTTTGAAGTGTATAATGAGGGAGGTACACTCATCTGGAAAGCTCCTATGGAAGGAAGTGATTATGAGGATTTTGTTACTGATGCACTTCCAATCAACTTTGACCTAAGAGCAGGAAGCAAAAATTATCAGGATGTTGAAGTTCTTTGTTTCGATGACCGTATGGTAAACCGCTATGGATATCAATTCTTTGATATTACTCCACAAGAGTTAAGAGAACTTTGTTTCTTTGCCAATTATTGTTCCGACCTGGGCAGACACTATGTAGCTAACTATGACCTGGATCTGTGGTATTATGTTAATGAAGAAGTGCAAGAAGTACTTTATTCTGGCAGGCCACTTGAAGCCTATGGCATGGATGGAGAAGTTTATTATGCAGATCCACTATGTTTGGCAATTCCAGAACCACAAATGGGAGAAGGACCAAATGATCCTTATTTATATTATGAAGTTACCCTTACCCCATGGGAAGGAAATTATGACTTCCCTGGAGAAACAGTAACAGCTTCAGGATTCCTTACCTGGAATGATATAGTAAGTCTTCTTGATACTGATGAGGATGGAGACATTGGTAATAATTCTGATGCATTCTACTGGCACGTATTCCTAAACTGTGACGACGACGACGGTGGAAACGGTGGAGGTGATTGTCCCGAGGGTCAGGATCCAGACGGAGATGGAGTCTGTGGGGAAGCCGATAACTGTCCAAACACTTCAAATCCTAACCAGGATGATTTTGATGGTGATGGTGTAGGTGACGCTTGTGATCCTGATATTGACAATGATGGTGTTATGAATGATGCTGATGAATGTGATTTTCAAGTAGGTCCTATAAGTAATAATGGTTGTCCAGAAACCGGTGGCTGCGAACTTGATGTTGCTTGTGAATTAGACACTTCAGGAGGTCTTGCCCAAGACTGTTATTATACTGAACTAGAAGGTGCAGTGGACGGCTGGTTAAGAATTGACAGTGCTGATGATTGGGCAGATCTTGATTTAGTTGTTGATTTTGGTGGACTTAGTGTTGATCCAGTAATTGATGTTGACATGTCTCTTTCCAACAATGTTATAGGAATAACTCTAGATACTCCTTATGCTGAGCAGGATGAAATCAGTGCATACGCAATAGAAGTTCGACCATCTGTTGAAGGTGGAGCAATGAGCGATACCTGTTGGGAATCTTCTTGTGCTAATGTAGTTGGAGAGGATAGATTTGGTCCAATAACAGAGACATTTGATGGTTATCAATATGATTATCCATTCTATGTAAGAATAGATGCAACTTTCTGTTCTACACCTGTTAATTAGTTCTTACCATTAATTTAATTACCGTCCCATGGTTGGTATCAACCATGGGACGGTTTTTTAATGAATCAGAAATTTGGGAAAAGCCCGGAATATATTTCCGGGCTTTTACTTTATAACAGACTGGGCACAACTGTGTTTTCAGTTTTTGTTAATTATTTAGTTTATCCGAGATTCTTCGGTTATTATATTTTTCACATAAATACTTTCCTTGTTAATTTTTTTACTTTGTCTGATCTACCACGGCAAATGGGGAATTTAACATTTAAATACCTTTATTTCAGAGTGTTAAAGTTTTCAAAAAGTTTCTTAAATATAAAATAATATTTACTTTTAACCCTGTTGAGAATTTGGGTTGAATTTGTTGAGGTTGATGAGGTTTAATAAATATAATACATTCTCTTCTTCTGATTTAAGGTTCGTTAAAAATCTCATAAATCTGATTTTGGCACAGTTATTACATTAGAACAGAAGAAATAAAAAATTTAAGAATTCTTTTTGAAAATTGAAGCGAATGATTAACACTGAACTTAATTCCAGCGAAAATCTAAATAAAAACATAAACCCTAGTGCTGTCCCAAATGGCACTGGAATGTTTAAAATTAAAAACCTACTTATGAAAAGAACTAAATTGATTTATCTCCTACCGGTTTTGGCTTTAACGGCTTCCTGTAGTAAAGATCCAGTTGAGGATTACGAAGAAACTGGTGCCTTAGAACCCGTTGAGATCTCGTCCAGTGATGAAATGGCAGAACTTGCCAATCCCGCCCTGGGGAATGTAACAGAAGTTTATTTTGCAGGACAACAACTTACAGTTGAGGAATTTGGAGGAGAATATATTTATCAGGGTGATATAATGTTAGCTCCTGATATGGTTTCACAAGAACCAGTTAAATTAGTTTATGAGAAGGATGAAACCCCACCTGCTAACAAAAGTGTAGGTAGAACTTCCGGAAGATGGCCGAATAATACAGTGTATTACGCTATTGATGCTAACTTAGATAACAAAGCCAGAGTTTATGATGCTATAGCTCATTGGGAAAATAAAACCAATATTGATTTTGTGGAAAGAACCACTCAATCCAATTATGTATATTTTGTTAGCGGCTCCGGTTGTTCCTCCTATATAGGAATGACAGGCGGGAAACAGAACATTACTCTCGCGAGTGCCTGTACCACTGGAAATGCTATACATGAAATAGGTCATGCCATTGGTCTTTGGCACGAGCAAAGTAGAGTTGACCGGGATAATTCTATTACCATTAACTATAACAATATCCAAAGCGGTAGAGAGCATAATTTCAAAACTTACGCAGAACAAGGATATGATGGAGATGAGTATACCAGCTCTTTGGACTTTGGTTCCATTATGATGTATGGTTCTTATTCTTTTTCAAGTAATGGTCAACCAACAATCGTAAAGAAGGATGGAAGCACATTTAATATCCAAAGGAATGGTCTTTCATCTGGGGATGTAACCGGAGTGAATAATATGTATCCTTACTCTTCATCAGGAAATACTACCACTACCACCCCTGAACCTATTTATGTAAACGGTGAAACCTATCTCTTGTATGGTATATGGGTACTCCGTAAAAACGATTCCTGGTTTTTCTACTCAAGAACCTATGGATGGAAAGAAGTTATCTTAAGAGGTAGTTACTGGTACTATAGATAAGATATTAATTACAGAACAAAAACCCGGCTGCCCCGCCGGGTTTTTTTATGCCTAATAGCCAACTGCGGTATCATCGCCCCGCCTGTCTGCGCCTCCTTCCAGGCTGCCATTTGGCAATCGTAGAATAGCATCTACTTTCCCCAGGATGCGGGAGTTCCTTTCATTGACCTGGTAGCCTTTTGATCTCAAGCTATCCAGTAGTTCTTTATCGAACAATTTTGGTTCAAAGACCACCTCATCAGGGTACCACTGATGGTGAAAGCGTGGGGCATTTACAGCCTCCTGCATTCCCATGTCAAATTCCACTACGTTCAAAATGGTCTGCATAACTGAAGTAATTATTGTAGATCCTCCCGGTGAACCCAGCACCATAAAGAGTTTTCCATCTTTTTCAACGATAGTCGGGGTCATGGAACTCAACATCCGCTTTCCGGGTTCAATGGCGTTGGCTTCGGCACCTAATAGTCCAAACATATTGGGTTCTCCCGGTTTAGCACTAAAATCATCCATTTCATTGTTCAGAAAGAAACCGAGCTCTTCTACATACAGCTTGGACCCATAAGCTCCATTGAGTGTGGTTGTAACAGATACAGCATTACCCTGTTGATCAACAATAGAGTAGTGGGTGGTTTCCATGCTTTCATAACCCGGAATGTTGCCGTGATCTATTTCGGAAGATGGCGTAGCGTGTTCAAAGGTAAAGTCCTTCATTCGGTTGTGTAGATATTCCACACTAGTGAGGAATTGTGTGGGAATGTCCACAAAGTCCGGATCGCCTAAATAAAAGCTTCGATCTGCATAAGCTCTTCTTTCGGCTTCTGTGATTACCTGGATAGTTTTCAGGGAATTATGGCCAAATTTTTCAATATCATATGGCTCGATCATCTTAAGGATTTGTCCCATCACAATTCCGCCGCTGGAAGGAGGAGACATGGAAATGACAGAATAACCTTGGTAATCTATTTCGATGGGTTTTCTCCAGACTGCTTCATAAGAAGAAAGGTCTTCTAAAGAAATAATTCCTCCTCTCTCTTTTAAATAATCAACAAGGATTTCTGCAGTCTTACCCTCGTAGAATTCCTTTTTTCCATTTTGGGCTAGTCGTTCCAGAGTTCTTGCCAGTTGAACATTCCGAAGAGTGTCTCCTGCGGAAAAATTCCCGGCAAAGAGAATAGTGTCTTTATTGACTTTAATGAACATCTCCTGGTAAGCCTCCAAAGTCTTCTGCTGGTTCTCTGAAATTACAAATCCATTTTGGGCAAGAGCAATTACCGGTTCTAGGATCTGTTCCATAGGAAGGGAACCGAATTTTTCATGAACGGCAAAAATTCCCGCTACAGTGCCCGGAACTCCAACCGCTAATTCTCCCACCTGGCTTCTTTCAGGAACTGCATTGCCTTCCTCATCCAGGTACATATTCCGGCTGGCTTTAAGCGGAGCTTTTTCCCGGTAATCCAAGGCACCTGTTTCTCCATTCGCTTTTCTGTAGACCATAAATCCGCCCCCGCCAAGATTTCCGGCAAAGGGATAAGAGACAGCAAGTGCCATTTCAGTAGCTACCATCGCGTCAAAAGCATTCCCTCCCTGAAGGAGCATCGATAATCCTATTTTGGAAGCCTCTTCCCGGGCAGAAACGACCATGGCGTGTTCTCCAATTTCTCCGCGGATCTTTTGATCCTCAACTTTATGGGTTTCACTTGTCTTGCAGGAAAATTGTAGGGCCAAAAAAGCCAGTAGTAATAATCTCTTCATAGTTGATTTTAAATTTGTTGTCTCCTGTTAAGGGAAAAGGTAATGAGCTCCGGAAAAAAAGTAGTGAACTCTGCTTTAAACTCTTCATAATGATCTTCAAGATCAAAAATTGCCATGTCCATTTTTCCCTTTTTTTGAGTCCGGATATTCATCTGCCGCAGAATGTCACCAATTCCTTCTTTTGAAGCATAACTGAGCAACCAGTTCTCTTTCTTCATGTAAGGCAGGAATCGTTGAATGGGTTTGGGAAGTAAAGCATGTTTTTTTTCCAGTAGCCCGTAAAAATCGCTTATAAACTTCTCCAGGGGAATATCTGAATATTGTTTCCAGTTCGAAGCAAGAAAGTGATCGTAGAAAATATCAATGATCACTCCGCTGAAATGCCGGTACTTCGGAAATAATCTTGAGGTGCTTTGACGTACAATTGGATGTGTATCTGTATAAAAATCAATTGCCCTGTGAAGTAATATTCCTTTCTGAACATCCTGAGGAAAGTTGAGGTATTTTTTCCCTTTTACAGAGTCTGCAATAAAATTCCCTATGATGATGTCTTCATTTTTTCCGGAGAGGTATATATGGGCAAGAAAATTCATTCAGGGCTAAGGTAACAATTAGTGTGTTTAATATTTGTTAACGTTTGTTCCTGCCTTTATAGGCTTGTATATTTGTGGCTGAGCATCAGAAGCAGTTTTCTTCTGATGAATTTGCTAACTAAACGATCAAAAATGACATTAATAAAATCTATTTCAGGAATTCGCGGAACGATTGGAGGAAAACCTTCAGAAAATCTTACTCCCATAGACGCAGTAAAATTTGCTGCCTCCTACGGCACCTGGTTATCCAAGAAGAATTCAGGCGCGGCTGTAAAAGTGGTGGTTGGAAGAGATGCACGTATTTCCGGAAAAATGATCCAGGAACTGGTTATGAATACCCTTGTGGGTCTCGGTATTGAAGTAATAGACCTGGACCTTTCTACCACACCCACGGTTGAAGTGGCAGTGCCAATGGAAAAAGCCCACGGAGGAATAATTTTGACCGCGAGTCACAACCCAAAACAATGGAACGCCTTAAAACTTTTAAATGAAAAAGGAGAGTTTTTGAGTGGGGACGATGGAGCAGAAATCTTAGACATTGCAGAAAGGTCAGACTTCAATTTTTCAGAAGTTGATTCCTTGGGCAGCATCAAACAAGCTACTCATTATATAGATACTCATATTGAAGAAGTCGTAATGCTCGACCTGGTAGATGCGGAAAAAGTTGCGGAAGCAAATTTTACCGTGGCAGTTGATGGAGTGAATTCCACAGGAGGCATTGCAGTTCCAAAGTTGTTAAAGCGCCTGGGAGTAAATGTCATTGAATTATATTGTGAACCTACCGGGCACTTTCCGCATAACCCCGAGCCTTTAAAAGAACATCTTACTGAGATCTGCAAGTTGGTTAAAGAAAGAAAAGCTGATCTTGGGATTGTAGTAGATCCTGATGTGGACAGGTTGGCATTTATAAGTGAAGACGGAGAAATGTTTGGAGAAGAATATACCCTGGTTGCTTGTGCAGATTATGTATTGAGTAAAACTCAGGGAAACACCGTAAGTAATCTTTCTTCTTCCCGCGCTCTTCGCGATATCACCGAAAAACATGGCGGCACATATAAAGCCAGTGCAGTAGGAGAAGTTAATGTGGTTCAATTGATGAAAGACACTAATGCCGTGATTGGAGGAGAAGGAAATGGCGGGATCATCTATCCCGAACTTCATTACGGGCGTGACAGTCTCGTTGGAATAGCTTTATTTTTGACCTTTTTGGCTGAGAAAAAAATGAAGGTCTCAGAAATCAGGAAATCCTACCCTTCTTATTTTATGAGTAAAAACAAAATTGAACTCACTCCGGAATTGGATGTGGATGAAATTTTAAGAGAGGTAGAGAAAAAATATTCTCAGGAAGAGATCACGACTATAGACGGAGTAAAAATAGATTTTGAAGACCACTGGGTACACCTTCGAAAATCAAATACTGAGCCTATTATCAGGATCTATACAGAGGGAAAATCTCAGGAGAAAGCAGATGAGGTCGCTCATCAAATGATCTCTGAAATCAAGGAGATCGCTAATCTGCCTTAATTACCACGGCTTCGTGAGGGATGGGAGCATTTCTATGCTTCCATCTTTTATGGGTCCACAGGTAATACTCCGGCGCCTTTCTAATTTGAGCCTCCAGTTCTTCAAAATACCTTTTAGTAATGTAGTGAGGTGGTTCCTGGGCAGGTTCGTAGGAGATTGGGATAAAGGTAGCCACGTAATAACCTCTTTTGACCTTCTCAACATGAAGGTATACCACTGCGATATCCAGGTTGCGTGAAAGTTTTTCGGTACCCGTAAAAACCGGCACATCTATTCCCATGAATTCAGCCCAAACTTTCGTCCTGTATAACTTTGGAGATTGATCGGCAATCATGGCATAAACCCCCAAAGTTCTGTTCCGTTCATTATCAGTGATGACTTTAGTAGCCTGGGTAGTGGGAATAAGGGTGCCATCATACCTGCCCCGAATATCCTTTACCAGTTTATCAAAGTAGCGGTTCTTAATTTTTTTATAGATCCCGAAAGCGCCATAATCCAACCCATAAAGTTGTATAGCATTCATCCACTCATAGCTGGCATAGTGACCGCAGGCAACAATGATACTCTTATCCATCTCCCTGATCTTCACAACCTCCTCAAGATTGGTAAATGCAAACCTCTTTTTTAACTCCTCCTTAGAAATAGAAATGCTTTTGATCATTTCGAGAAACATGTCCACCATGTGGCGGTAAAATTTTTTGCTGATCTGCTTTATTTCGGCAGATGACTTTTCAGGAAAAACAAGTTCAAGATTTTCTCTAACCGTCTTTCGGCGATACCTGATAATATGATAAACCAGAAAGCAAACTCCATCTGAAACCAGGTAAAAAAGCGGAAAGGGTAAAATGGAAATAAGCCAGAGCAGGGGGTAAGCAAGCCAATAAACAATACGCTGCATGCACAGAAAATTTCAACAAATATATGCTATATTTGGCACTAAACGTAACTGTAGATGGGAGATTTGAACATTGTGACCCTTATTGTAATTGCATTGAATGTCATTGTTTCCTTTAAAGGTTTCAATGATTTTTCATTTTTTGAAAAGTACAAATTCAATTCAGCAGCGGTAAAGAGAGGGGAGAAGATCCGCATATTTTCTTCCGGATTTCTGCACGTAGATACAGCCCATCTTTTCCTGAACATGCTTACCCTTTATTTCTTTGCCGATGTGGTCATCGATTCTATGGGAGGCCTTGGATTCCTGTTGATATATTTTGCAAGTCTTATTTTGGGTAACCTGCTTTCCTATTACTTTCATCAACATGACTATAACTACAATGCAGTGGGGGCGAGTGGAGCTGTTTCAGGAATAATTTATGCTGCGATCCTTCTCTATCCGGACATGAGCCTGTACCTCTTTTTGATTCCGATACCCATTCCCGCATATGTTTTCGGGATCGGGTATATGTTATACTCCATCTATGGAATGAAAAGACAACTTGGAAACATCGGCCATGATGCACATTTTGGAGGGGCTGTGGGAGGATATCTGCTGACCCTCGTTCTTGCACCCTGGATCCTTTCTGCACATTTGCTTATGGTGATCCTGCTGGCAATTCCTATTATTTTGCTTTTTTTCCTACAGAGAGCCGGGAAAATGTAAGAATGGCATTGTAATTGCAAATTTCCTGAAAAAACATCTACTTATTATGAAAAAATTACTTTTTGTCGTCTTCTTTTTCGCTTCTTTAGGATTATTTGCACAGCAAAATCCTGCCCTTATCACCGTCACCGGAAAGGGAACTGTGAATGTCACTCCCGACAAGGTTCTCATTAAAGCCCGTGTAGAACATACCGGCAAATCAGCTTCCGAAGTTAAAGCTCAAAATGATAAGGTTGTAAATGACATTATCAAGTACCTCAAGTCCCAAGGTATCCCTTCGAAGAATTTTCAAACCGAATATTTAAACCTGAACAAGGACTATAATTATAACACGAAAGAAACCTTCTATTCAGCTAATCAGGCAATTTCAATTCAGCTTAACGACCTAAGTAAGTATGAAACCTTGATGGGTGGCCTTTTAAATTCCGGCCTTAACAGGATCGACGGAATTCAATTCCAGACTTCCAAAAGAGAAAAGCTGGAATCTGAAGCGCGAAAAAAGGCGGTTTTGAATGCCCTTGAAAAAGCTAAAGAATATGCAGGTGCCCTTGGTCAGGAGGTTGGAAAGGCTCATTCTATAAGTGAAATGGACAACGGAAATTTCCCTCCTATGTATCGTGCTCTGGAAATGCAGGATTCTGCAAGTTCAAAGCAGGAGACTATTGCTCCGGGAGAAATGGAAGTCACGGTTAAAGTGAATGTGAGCTTTCTTCTAAAATAAATTCCTTCAGATAAAGAAATAAAAAAAGTGCCTTTTTTGAAGGCACTTTTTTTTTGCTATTAAAGTTCGGGTTTACTCGCTTACCAGTTCAGAAACCTTTTCTTCAAGTTCTTCTCCCCGAAGGTTCTTGGCCGCGATGTTTCCGTTCTCATCTAAAAGAAAAGCAGCAGGAATGGCTCTTACTCCATAATCTGCAGCGATAGGATCCTGCCAGAACATCAGGTTTGAAACGTGATTCCAGGCTCCCAGATTATCTTCCTCGATTGCCTGCATCCATTTCTCTTTTTGTCCGGGACGATCCAGAGAAACCTGGATAATGTTGAATCCTTTGTCATGGTATTTTTTATACACTTCAACAAGGTTTGGATTTTCTACCCTACATGGTTTACACCAGGAGGCCCAGAAATCTACTAAAGTGACTTTTCCCATAACATTTTTAAGGGCCAGATCTTCACCATTGGGTGTGGGAGCCGAGAATTCCGGAGCAGGACTTCCAACATCAGTTCTGCTGAGATTGGTAAGAGTTTCATCCAGCTGTTGGGCCAAAGAAGTCTCTTTTATCTCAGGATCCAGATTATCGAACAATTCCCGAAGTTTGGAAGCAGGATACATTTGTGTATTTACCATGTCCTGCAGAACCATAACAGAAACCAGGGAATTAGGATTCTTTTCTACAAGGGCAATTTTATTGCCTTTGTCTTCTTCCATAATCTGCTCCTGGTTTTGCTGAAGCGATTCAAGTTGAACAGAATCCATTTGGCTAAAAGCCTCTCTCATGGCAACCCTGTTCTCGCCCATTTTCTTGTTGGTACTTTTGATGGTCCCAAGGTAAGTGTACAGAATCTCATTGTCTTTTCCTCCGGTTACTTCGGAAGCATATATACTATCTGTATAGATCTTAAATTTTATTGGTGTATTATCGGCGATGTAAAGTATATTTCCACGCATTCCGTCGAGAGTAAGGAAGCTTATGGCAGGGGATTCTTTTTCGGGAAGATCCATTTCAAACTTACCATCGGTCACGGTTACTGTATCAACAGGAACAGTTTGAGTGTTGGTGTCATTCAATTCAGAAATGATGATCATTTGTCCTTCCGAAGCATTTTCCACAGTTCCGCTAATGTGGTAACCCTGGTCATTTTCCTGCTCACAGGAAGCAAAAAGGGCAATTAAACTTACTATTAAAATTTTGCGCATAATTCGTTGTTTTTTGCAAAAATAAACATCCTGTGGTTCTCCGTAGGCTATTTCCCATAAATTATTGTTAATCTATTAGGCTGGCACAGGCTTGGCGGAATAAATAATTATTTTTATCGATATGAAGAACCAAAAGGATTTTCCGCTCGACATTCGCATAAGCTTTCAAAAGATCATCGATAAGTACGAGCAACAACTTGAAAAGGAGACCAGTGAAATTTCAAAGGAATACATTCAGAAAATGCTGGACTATGTGTCTTCATTTTCGGCACTTTCCGAAGGTATCCAGGATCTAAAGGATATTGAGAAATACAAAGATCCCATTCGCATCCTCATGAAGGACCTTTTTCCCGAGATACTTTCAGAAAACCAGATCAAAGCTATTACGGTACCTTTTCATAACGTGATCTTCAATTCCACCAGCAGGTTCAGGCAGATCCTGGATCAGGCTGGAGAGGACTTTGTCCTTTCCATGCGTAACCTGGATGAAGACCTGGATTATATTTATGGATGTATCCTGATCCTCAATTTTCAATATGGTTATGAAATTGATTACTCCAGGCCTCTGTATTACGATATACCCGATGAAAATGGCATTTTAAGGCGGTATCGCATTGACCTCAATTCTGATTTTGTGGAGATAGAACCCACAGATGATTTCAAAGAGATCAGTAAAGATGATATCGATGACCTGCTTCAAAATATTGAGGAAATTGAGCTTTGGAAAGAAAAATTCCCTCCAAAAAGCTGGATTTTTAAAGGTTTTATTATCGTTACCCTTACCGATGTCACTGTAGACGACGCTATCTCTGACCTTAAAACTACGCTATTACAGCGAGATGCTTCGGGTGAGGAGGAGATGGCAAGGTTTGAACAGATCTTTAGGTCCATATATAACATTTCTGATCTTAGAATAGGATTTGCCATGTTCAATGAACAGGAATCCATTTTTGAAAGAATGGGGAATAAAGGAGTTCCCAGCTTTATTTTACATACCGAAGGGGAATGGGACTGTGAAGACGCCATTGGAAAAGAAGCTTGTGATGTGCTGGTGCGGAATCACAATTATTTCACGATTTCCAATGTGGAGAGTTTTGCAAAATCCACGTCAGATAATCGGCTGGCCAAAAACCTCCAGGAACGGGATGCCAAGAGTGTGATTTTAGCGCCTATTGCTAAAAATGGAAAATTACTGGGTGTACTGGAGCTTATTTCTTTCCGAAAAAATGAACTGAACAGTGTCAACGCCACAAAACTGGAAGATATTCTGCCTTATATAGTAACGGCTGTGGAACGAAGCAGGAGTGAATTTGAGAACCGGGTAAAAGCCGTTATTCAAAGCGAATGTACTTCGATCCACCCGAGTGTACTGTGGATCTTCGAAAAAGAAGCAAAGAAATTCATTAAAGACCTGGATTCTGATGGGCTCGCTTCTTTTAAGGATATTTCCTTTGAGGATATTTATCCTTTATATGGGCAGATAGATATAGTTGCTTCTTCTGAAGCCCGAAATGATGCCATTCAAAAAGACCTTCTGGATCAACTTACTCTCATCAGAGACATTATTGACGAGGCTGAGGCTATTGAAAAATTGGATATTTATGAGCAGGTAAAATTCCGAATAAAAGAATTTGAAGATGAATTGAAAGAAAGCCTGAATG
The DNA here is from genome assembly GCF_048323655.1 of Salinimicrobium soli. Classification (NCBI taxonomy): domain Bacteria; kingdom Pseudomonadati; phylum Bacteroidota; class Flavobacteriia; order Flavobacteriales; family Flavobacteriaceae; genus Salinimicrobium; species Salinimicrobium soli. The sequence continues at coordinate 447,207 of NZ_JBLUWW010000003.1, forward strand.
CTTCAAGTGAACAAAAGGTCTTCAATCTTCTGCAGCAGGAAATATTTCCGGTAATGGAACACATTCAGAAGCAAGCTGAAGAATTAAAAGACAGGGTAGAAGCCTATCGAAAAAAGGTAAATTCTGAAAACGGTATTATCTACAATCACCGGAAGAATTATGATGAAGCCGTGCAACAGATCAATCGCACCATGGCGCGTTATATTGATCAAAAGCAGGTGGCTGCACAGAAGATCTATCCGCATTATTTCGAACGTTATAAAACAGACGGGGTAGAGCACAATATTTACATTGGAGCAGCCCTCACTAACAACCGCTCGAATCCTTTTGATGAGGTATACCTGTATAATCTGAGGCTGTGGCAGTTGAGCACCATGTGTGAAATGGAAAACCGGTTTTACCAGATCCAGGAGAATAATCCTCTTAAACTGGAAGCAGCTTCCCTTATCCTGGTTTATAATAGCACCCTTTCTATAAGGTACCGTATGGATGAAAAACAATTTGATGTGGATGGGACTTATAATGCCCGTTATGAGATCATCAAAAAAAGGATCGATAAGGCTAATATAAAAGGGACCGAAGAAAGGATCACTCAAAAAGGGAAAATTGCCATTATCTATTCCAGTCGCGATGACGAAAAAGAATATCTTCGATATATAAAATACCTCCAATACAAGAATTATCTCGGCCAGTCTGTGGAACTCTTAGAACTGGAAGATGTGCAGGGAGTAATAGGCTTACGCGCCATAAGAGTGGAGGTTCTATACCACGTGGAGGAGGAGAACGCTCCGGAGCAGGTTTTCACCTATGACGACCTTATAGAGAAGTTAAAACAGGTAAAAAGTAAGGATGAAACTGAGAACCGAGAGGATGATACCTACCATAAAGATAGTGTACGTAATTCGAAGTAACCTGTATTTGCGGTCAAGTACCGTCCCCAGGTTATAGAGGTCCTTCATCAAAGATTCATAAACAAAATCATGATCTTCCATTATTTCGTTCATAGCTCCCTCAAACTGTTCATAAGGCATTCTGTGAAAATTTCCGAAGAAGAGCAGGTTTACCTCCCGATTCTTTATCTGTTCCCTTGTGAATTCTCCACTTGTGACATTCGGTCTGGTGGAAAGAATAGAACCCACAATTGAAGCCACACTAAAAACGACAAGAATTAGGGTAGGAATGGTAAGACTTTTGTTTTCGGGAGCTCCTATTTCCGGAATGAGGTTCGATATGGCAAGAGAAATAATAATGGCATTTACAGATAACAGAATGTTTGCTTTTGTATCTGCAATGTCACTTAATTTTAAATGGTTGCGCATAGTGACTCTAAAAAGGGTTTGAATACCACGATCAGGGCTTTGATCTTTGTACTTGACCTTCAGGCGGGCTTTGACCTCTTCTTTAGCGAGCTTTTTCTTTGCTTTTTTCTCCTTTTTAAGCAAAGAAAGCAAGTTCTTATCTTTCTCTTCGCTCCAGTTATTTAAGGCGTAGGTAGTATAATACTGGTGTTTTTTTGTGAATAATTCGATGGATTGTTGGATCCATTCCTGGGTCGAGAAGTTTTTAATGTGCTGTAAGCGCAATTCCTGTCTCAGAAATTCACTGGTTTCATCAAAGTAATCTTTGGAAAGATGAGAGGTATCGGCGTCCTTGATGATCCTTTCCATTTCGTCCTGCGGGTCCACAACCATTTGAGTAGCTTCAATGCACCTCAAAACATCTGCTACAAGATCTTTATCGGCATTTTGCTTCTCCAGCCAGTCTTTTGCTATTGCAACACTTTTTTCCTCGTGACCCACATAAGTTTCGGTGTAACCGGTGTCGTGAAGCCAAGCTGCGAGGAGCACGGCTTCCCTTTGTTTAACACTTATTTGAGAGTTTTCAATTAATTCTTTACTACTTTTAACTACCCTTTGAGTGTGCTTGAAGTTGTGATAAATGAAGGTGTTTGGGAGTTTTTCTCTGAATAATTCCTTTACGAAATCTTCAGCTTTCTCAACAAGAGGTGTCATTCAGTTTTTGTTAGGTTCATCACCAAATTACAAAAAAAATCCCCCGATAAAATTGTATGAAGAAAAATAACAAATTTCTAACACTGATAGTTTTTATAGTACTTGCGGCTTGTTCCACTACTCAGAAAGCTAAATACAAGCAAGGCGAACCAACTTCTAACTTTGATTATCCCCAGGACAAGAAGATAGCCCGTTCCTTTTATCTACTTGGAGACGGAGGTTATTCCAAGCCGGGTGGTACTTCAGAAGGATTGTTAGCTTTTAAGACCTACCTGGATTCTGTTAAACAAGTAGGAAACTACACTATTTTCCTAGGTGACAATATCTATCCCGATGGAATGGAAGAAGAAGGCCATCCATTAAGGGAAAGAGCAGAGTACCGGATTGACGCTCAACTGGACGCAGTTGAAAATTACGATGGAAACGTAATTTTTATTCCGGGGAATCACGACTGGTACAATGAAGGTGTAGATGGCCTGGAAAGGGAAGAGGAATATATTGAAGATCAATTGGATGATAAAGATGTCTTTCACCCAAAGGCGGGTTGTGGAATTGAAAGTATTGATCTCTCAGATGAGATCCAGTTAATAATACTTGATTCTCAATGGTTTCTTACCAACTGGGATAACCATCCTACTATTAATGATAACTGCGAGATAAAAACCCGTGACGCACTTTTTCTTGAAGTTGAAAGTGAGTTAAAGCAGAATCAAACAAAAACTGTGGTTTTTGCCATCCATCATCCTTTGTACACCAATGGGGTGCATGGTGGACATTACGATTTCAACCAGCATTTATACCCGTCTCAAAAGAAGATACCTGTTCCAATTCTGGGCTCACTGGCGATGTTGATACGTACCAGTGGCGGTGTATCTATTCAGGATGCTCAAAACCTGTTATACAAGAACATGGTAAAAAGACTGGAAACGATTGCTAAAAGATGGGGTAATGTGGTGTTCGTTTCAGGACATGAACACAGTTTACAATACATTGAAAAAGATGGGTTAAAACAGATAGTCTCCGGCTCCGGCTCTAAATCTACCAGTGTTGGACTCGGCAGCGACGGACTCTTTGCTTATAATGGTCAGGGGTTTGCGGTCCTGGATATATTTGAAGACGGTTCCTCCTGGGTGAGCTTCTACGGAAGTGAAAATAAGAACCCAAAATTAGTATACCAAAAACAGGTTTTTGAAGCTCCTGAGCCGGTTAACCTTGATACGCTGCCTGATACCTTTCCACAGATTGTGGAAGCTTCAGTATATAAGCCTGAAGAGACTGAAAAATCTGAAGCTTATGAGAGTATTTGGGGAGACCGTTATCGCGAGATCTATGGTACCAAGATCAAAGCTGAAGTAGTCGACCTCGACACCCTTTATGGAGGAATGGAAGTCATTAGGGCCGGTGGAGGTCATCAAACACGGTCTTTACGGTTGAAAGATAAAAATGGCAGGGATTATAATATGCGGGCACTTAAAAAGAGTGCGGTACAGTTTCTTCAAACAGTAGCTTTTAAAGATGCCTCGGTAGAATCTGATTTTGAAAACACCTTGGCAGAAGATATTATTGAAGACTTCTACACTTCGGCCCATCCTTATGGTTTTATGGTAATTCCTACCCTTTCTCAAGCTGCCGGGGTGTACCATACAAATCCGAAGTTATATTACGTGCCCAAGCAAAAGGCATTGGGAATCTATAATCAGGAATATGGAGATGAGCTTTACATGATCGTGGAGAGGCCTGAAGAACATTATACAGGTTACGAATCTTTTGGAGCGCCCAATCATGATATCGAAAGTACTTCAGGGGTTTTTGAACGTCTGCGAAGAGACGAAAAATATTCCCTGGATGAGTCTGCTTATATTAGAGCACGGCTCTTTGATATGTTGATAGGCGATTGGGACCGCCACCAGGACCAATGGCGATGGTCCGAATTCGAAGATAAGGAGGGAAATCATCTTTTTAGGCCGGTGCCCAGAGACAGAGATCAGGTGTTTTCGAATTTTGACGGAGCATTTTTAGCGACCTTAAGAGGAGTATTAGGATTAGCCAAACAGTTGGCAACCTATGATGATGATATTAACGATGTGAAGTATTTTAATACAGCTGCCCTGGGGCTGGACCGAAGTCTTATTCAGAACATGGGCAGGGAAGAATGGATCGAACAGGCAAAGTATCTGCAGGAGCATGTGACTGATGAAGCTATTGAAGAAGCATTTTCAAAGCTACCGGAAGAAACCAAGGGCCAATCTTCCGAAGAGATCAAAAAACACCTGAAGGCCAGAAGGGAAAATCTGGTGGATATTGCAAAAAGATATTACGAGGTAGTAGCAGAAACTTCAATAGTTACCGGAACCGATAAAGATGACTATATAGAAGTGGAAAGACTTCCAAAGGGTCAGACCAGAATTACGATCTACCGGATTAAGGATGGTAAAAAGGCAGATATTGTTAATTCGAGAATCTATTATCCCGAATACACGAAGGAGATCTGGTTGTATGGACTGGATGATGACGATGTTTTTGAGGTTTATGGAGAAGGGGATGATCCAATACTTACAAGGGTTATTGGTGGCCAGAACAATGATATTTACCGTGTCAAAAATGGTAAAAAAGTGAAGATCTATGATTACATTTCCAAACCCAACACCATTGAAGAAACGCACGGAGCTAGAGTGCATCTTACAGATGATTATGAAGTGAACGTGTTTGACAAAGACCGGAAGATCTATAAGAAAACTTCTGTGATCCCGGCTGTTGGGTATAATCCTGATGATGGCATCAGAGTGGGTCTAAAGGCAAAGCAAAGCATATTTGGTTTTCAGCGGAACCCTTATACTACCCAACATTCTCTCGAGGCAGGCTATTATTTCGCTACTGAAAGTTTTAACGTGCACTACGATGGCGAATTTGCCAACATGTGGGGAAATTACAATCTCTTTGTAGGAGCTTATTTTACGAGCCCTAGTTTTACGCGGAATTTCTTTGGTTATGGAAATGAGACTGAAAATCCTGAAGACGAACTGGGCAAAGATTATAACAGGATAAGAGTAAGTACGATAGGAGGAGAGGCAGGTTTTGTGCGTCAAAGCCCCTTCGGAAGCTTCTTTAAATACACCGCTTCTTTTGAAGGAGTGAAAATTGCAGAAAGTGATGGGCGGTTTATTACGGAAGAATTTGCCGCAGATCCGGATCTATTTGAACGAAAATATTTTCTTGGGTTGGAAGGTTTGTATAAATATGAAAGTTACGATGATGTGCTGAACCCTTCTAACGGAATGCGGTTTGAATTAAAGGCCGGTGGAAAATTGAACACTAATGATACCGATAAATTTTTTGGCTACCTGGAACCTTACCTTGGGTTCTTTAGAGCACTGACACGTAATGATAAGCTCGTCCTTAATCCGCGGATACAGGCAGAAGTAAACTTTGGAGACGATTTTCAGTTCTACCAGGCAGCGACCTTGGGAGGCGATACGGGACTACGTAGTTTCAGATTGAACAGGTTTGCCGGTGAAAGTGCTCTTGCAACGGGAGCAGATCTTCGTTACAGTTTTGAGCAATTCAAAACCCCAATTCTACCTATTCAAATAGGAGTCTTTGCAGGTTATGATATTGGTCGGGTGTGGTTAGATGGTGAAAACAGTAACGACTGGCATGAAAGCTACGGTGGTGGATTCTGGGTCAACAGCGCCGAGGCATTGAGCGGAAGGTTTAATTTCTTCACAGGGAAAGAAGGACTTCGGTTTAGTTTCGGCTTTGGATTCAACTTCTAGGCTCTGAATAGCTATAAAATAAAGGGTTCCAAAAATGGCATTTTTGGAACCCTTTATTATTTAAGGAGAAACCTTATTCCGAAGTTTTCCCGTCGATATTTAATTTGTTGTTGAACTCCAACGTTCTGATAGGGAACGGGATATTGATATCATGAGCATCAAACGCTTTCTTGATCTCAATGATCGCCTTACTACGCGCAATCAAAATCTCGCGGTTAGTAGTGGCATTGGTCCAGAATCGCGCGACAAAGTTAATGGAGCTGTCTCCAAATTCTTTGTACATGAATTCAACTTCCTCATTATTTTTTGGAGGGAATAATTCTGAAATAGTTTTAAGAGTAAGATCTCTAACCATTTCAAGGTCTGAATTATAGGCCACTCCACAATCTACCATAACTCTTGACCTGGAAGTACGGGAGAAGTTCTTAAAGGGAGCATCTATTACCTGGGAGTTGGGGATCACCACGTAATTATTGTCAGCTTCCTTAATGACAATACTCCTGAGATTAATTTCTACCACCCTTCCGGCATACCCGTTATTTTCTATCCAATCGCCAATCTGTAGTTCCGGCAGAAAGCTTAAAAGAATTCCGGAGAAGGTATTATTTAGAGTACCCTGCAGTGCAAGACCAATAGCCAAACCAACCACTCCCGCACCTGCCAGAACAGAGGTTAATACCGTATTCAGGTTAAGCAGGCCAAGGGCTACAAAGAAACCAATGGCAATAACCACCACCTTCATGATCTTGATGGTGATCTCGCGGATAGAATCCTGTCTTACCTTAAACCTGAGCAGCCTATCGAGTAGTTTACCAAGATATTTGGCAGCTATAACAAACAAGGTGAATACCAGTACGGCCAAAATAAAATTAGGCAAACCCAGGATCAATGAATCCAGCCATTCGCCTAATTTTTCCCAGATTCCGGATATGGAATCGTTTATATTAAAGTTGTCTTCCATTTACTCCGGATTAGGCCGGCTGATTTTGTTCAGAAGTTTTCATTTTCCAGGCTTCTAACATCCAACTGGTTTTCTCCAGTTCCCGTATGTAAGCGCCAATGAGATCAATTGTTCCCTCGTCTCCGCCGTCACCGGCAACTTCAGCCACTTTTCGCATTTGTTTTAACAACAATCCATGGTCTTCAAGAAGGATCTTGATCATTTCAGAATCAGAAATGCCGGTACCGGTTTCTTTAATATTAGCTTTTTGAAGATATTCACTAAGATTGCTGGTGGGTTTCATGCGAAGGGTAAGTACCCTTTCGGCGATTTCATCTATTTTAATCTTTGCATCGTCGTATAGTTCCTCAAACTTCTCATGCAGATCAAAAAAATTGATCCCGTTCACATTCCAGTGAAAATTCCGAAGCTTTTGATAATAAAGATGGTAGTCTGCTAATAGAACATTTAGTTCCTCTACTGTTTTGGAGGTTTTGTTTTCGTCCAATCCTAAGTAACTCATAGTTTTTATTTATTGGTTGTTTGATTTGTATTCAAATTTAATATAACATGTAAGGCTTGCCAAAAAAATACCCATAAAATTATTTTATGGGTCTATTCTTTCTAAGGTCCAGCTTTTTCAATAGTTCATCGGAGATCTGACCTCCTGAGATGTCATATCCATCCACTAAAACCCCTTTTCGTCCTGTTGAAGTACTAATGGCATAAATAATGGCTTCATCTCCCGGATTAGAGGGTCCTTCGAAACGGTAGACTTCATCTACAATGAAATCCTGTGAAAGAAATTCTTCCTTTTCTTTACCCGTTTTTAGCTGGTGGTCGATCAGATTGAAATCCTCTTCATAACCTTCCTCCAAACGCAACATATTTAGTGTTTCTGATAGCGTACCTTTTTGTTTCATGATGTTTTTATTTAAACTCAGTTTAAAATACGTCTGAGGCGCGGCCTTTCCAAGAATAGCCGCTCATTTAGTAAAAATTTAACTTGTCATTTATTCTTGTCTTTCTTTCCAAAACTGAAGAAACTAAGGGGTAGGATAATAAAAATAAATAGATACCATCCTGTGATTAAGCCAATTATGGTAATAATGGCTGCTATGACATAAAACCAGTAGGAGTTTAGAAAATTCATTTCAACAACTTTTCCGTAATAATTTATAAAAAAGGGAGAAGTTTTCCGGAGTTTTACGAAAATAGTTTCGTTGGCTTTATTTACATTTGTGTGAATCCTGAAATATACTCCATGAAAAGCAGAATTACTTTAAAGGAACTAGCCAAGTTATTGAACGTGTCTGTTTCCACTGTTTCTAAAGCTTTAAACGATAGTCCGGAGATTAGTCCGAAGACCATTCAGCGGGTAAAGGAGCTGGCAGCCCTGCACAAGTACCGGCCCAACCCAACAGCAGTGAATCTCAAAAGCAGTAAGAGTGGGACCATTGGTGTAATAATTCCGAATATCTCCAATTCCTTTTTTGCCAGTGTACTTTCAGGAATTGAAGCTCAGGCTCAGAAAGAAGGTTTGCAGGTTATTACTTATATCTCCAATGAATCTTATGAAAGGGAAAAGCAAATATCCGAATTGCTGACATCCGGGTATGTGGATGGGGTTCTTATTGCGGTTGCCGAAGAGACCCAGCGAAAGAAGGATTTTGAACATATTCAGAATATCGTGCATTTCAATATTCCTGTTGTGTTGTACGATCGCACAGACATTGACGTTCCTGTAGATAAGGTAGGAATTGATGATAAAAAGATCTTTTTTGACGCTACCAGGTTATTGCAAACCTCCGGGGTCAAAAGAATTGGATTGGCTACTTCCATACATCATATGGGTGTAGGTAAGCGCAGGATTGAAGGATATAAATCGGCCTTACATTCTGAAGAGGATTTCTTTATAGCGAATTCGGCTAAGACAGAAAGCCTTCGGGAAAAGACAGAAAAGATCCTTGTGAAGGATAGGGTGGAAGCCTTGTTGTGCAGTGATTTTGAAAGTACCATGATGGCTTACCGGGTCGCCTATGAGAACGGGATCTCAATTCCAAAAGATTTGAAATTGATCGGGTTTATTAATAAAGAGGTTGCAGAATACCTGACTCCCTCAATTACTTATGTAAATCAAAATCCTGAAAAGATCGGTGAAAAGGCGATGGAACAGCTGCTAATGAGGATAAAGGGGAAGAAAGAAGGAAAAGGTGTGGAAGAAGTTGTATCCACAGAGCTGGTGCATTTGGAATCAACCAATACAGTATAAACACCTTTAAGAGGAATTTAGGAATTGCCCTATGCGGAAATTTTATCTTTGGCAACAATTAGTAAAATCCCCAAATAAATTTAAATGAACAGCAAGAATTTTGAATTGCTCAGTTCTTCAAAAGTACTGGTTACAGGTGGTGCGGGTTTCATAGGCTCCAACCTCTGCGAAACTCTTCTCCACCTTGGAGCAACAGTCATTTGTCTCGATAATTTTGCAACCGGAAAAAGAGAAAATCTTTCAGCCTTTTTGGATCATCCAAAATTCACTCTGATCGAAGGCGATATAAGAAGTCTTGAAGATTGTCAAAAGGCTGCTTCGGGAGTGGATTTTATTCTTCACCAGGCGGCATTGGGATCTGTTCCCCGATCTATTAATGATCCAATTACCAGTAATGACGTAAATATTTCAGGATTTTTGAACATGCTGGTGGCAGCAAGAGATGCCGGAGTAAAACGTTTTGTGTATGCAGCCAGTTCCTCCACTTATGGAGATTCCGAAGCCTTACCAAAAGTAGAAGATAAAATAGGAAAACCTCTTTCCCCATATGCTATAACAAAATATGTAAATGAATTATACGCAGATATTTTTCATAAAACATACGGCCTTGATACTATAGGACTGCGGTATTTTAATGTCTTCGGAAGAAAACAGGATCCTAATGGAGCCTATGCGGCGGTAATCCCAAAGTTTGTGATGCAATTTATGAAGCATGAGAGTCCGGTAATTAATGGAGATGGGACTTATTCCAGGGATTTCACTTATATCGACAATGTGATACAGATGAACCTGTTGGCTCTCACGACCCAAAATGACCATGCACTAAATCAAGTATATAATACTGCAGTAGGTGACAGGACAAATCTTAAGGAACTTACCCAACTTCTTAAGAAGTACCTCTCTCAGTATGATCCTGAAATTGCTGAAGTAGAAGTGAAGCACGGGCCAAACAGGGCAGGAGATATTCCTCATTCCCTGGCCTCAGTAGATAAAGCGAAAGAGCTAATGGGATACGAACCTGAATATAAAATAGAAGACGGCCTGGAAGAGGCTGTAAAGTGGTACTGGCAAAACTTGGGTTGGGTATGACGGTGAATAGATCTGATTTATTTGTAAATGGAATTTAAAAATTTGATTATTATTCAGTGAATAATTTTGACAAGCCTTTTAGAAAATTAGAGTGGGATTCAAGCTTTTTCGGTATCAGGATTGGGGAAATACAAAAAAATTTCTTCACGTTCAATAATCCAGAAAATCTGCTGAAGGAATTAGCTGAAAATAAAGTAAAGCTTGTTTATTATTATTCGAATGAGCTACTACAAGAAACGAAAAGCGAGTTTTATAATTTTAATTTAATTCTTAAAAAAACACCTATTCAAAAAGATCTTCTTCATGAAACAATTTTGCCTGATAACATAAGCTTTTATAGAGGTTCACTTCCAAATGAGGAGCTCCTGAATCTGGCATATCGTGCAGGAGAGTGGTCCAGATTCAGTTTCGATCCTAATATTCCCAAAGAAAAAGTTCGAGAGCTCTACAAAAGCTGGATGATTAAATCAGTTCAAAAAGAGATGGCATCGGAAATATTGGTATATAAAAACGAAGATAAGATTTTAGGAATGGTGACACTTGTAATCAATCCACCCCTGGGGAAGACTCCTTTGTTTGCCGTTAAGCGTGAGGCTGAAGGCAAAGGAGTATCTTTTGCTCTTATGAAGGCAGCTGATGCAGTGTTATACAAAAATGGTTGTTCTTCTTACATAAGTGCTACTCAGGCTGAAAATAGAGCTGCTCTTACTATTTTTAGAAGACATGGATTTCAAATTAAGCCCGTTGAATATGTATATCACCTTTGGGAAAAATAGTTATTCGTTAAGAAATAGGTCAAATTAATTCAAACAATATTAAAAAAGGTTGTTAAACAACCTCATAAACTAGAATGGAAAAAAACAAAATAGCAGTAATAGGCTTGGGGTATGTGGGCCTTCCATTAGCAAGGTTATTTGCTACCAAATATACCGTTGTGGGATTTGATATTAACCAACGAAGGATAGAGGAACTGCGACAAGGAAAAGATACTACCCTTGAGGTGGAAAATGAAGTCCTTCGGTCTGTTTTAAAAGAAGCTCCTTCCGAAGAGAATGGGTTGTTTTGCAGTTCAGATCTGCAGGATATTAAGGATTGTAATTATTATGTGATTACAGTCCCGACCCCGGTAGATAAAAATAACAGGCCAGACCTTACACCACTTTTTAAGAGTAGCGAGTCTGTTGGAAAGGTTCTAAAAAAAGGTGATATTGTCATATATGAGTCTACAGTATACCCGGGAGTAACAGAAGATGAGTGCGTTCCTGTACTGGAAAAGACTAGCGGACTTAAATTTAATGAGGACTTTTTTGTCGGATATTCTCCGGAGCGGATTAATCCGGGAGACAAGGAACATACCGTGGAGAAGATCCTGAAGGTAACTGCGGGCTCAACTCCTGAGATTGGTGAAAAAGTTAATGACCTCTATGCTTCTGTTATAACCGCCGGTACACATCTTGCTCCCACTATTAAAGTTGCTGAGGCAGCAAAGGTGATTGAGAATTCTCAAAGAGATATCAATATCGCCTTCGTCAATGAACTGGCGAAGATCTTTAATATGATGGATATTGACACCCAGGATGTCTTGGAAGCAGCCGGAACCAAATGGAATTTTCTTCCTTTTAAACCCGGACTTGTTGGTGGGCATTGTATTGGAGTAGATCCTTACTACCTTGCACAAAAAGCTCAGGAGATTGGTTATCATCCGGAGATCATTCTTGCCGGAAGACGCATGAATGACAGTATGGGCCAGTATGTGAGCAGTGAGGTTGTAAAGTTAATGCTCAAAAATGACATGAAGGTAAAAGGCTCCAAAGTTCTGGTGCTTGGAATTACTTTTAAAGAAAACTGTCCGGATGTTCGAAACACTAAGGTTGTTGATGTAGTCAAACATTTGAAAGAGTACGGAACCGAGGTCACGATCTATGATCCACTTGCTGATCCAGATGAAGTACTACATGAATATGGTTTAACCACAGTAAAAGAATTACCAACCGAAAAATTCGATTCAGTTGTCCTGGCTGTTGCCCATAAAGAATTTCTTGACATGGATCTGGAAGTTTTGAAAAATGGAAAAACGGTGATCTATGATGTCAAAGGAGTGTTGGGGGATAGGTGTGATAAAAAGCTGTAATATCGTTAATCTGTGATTCGGGATTCGTTAATTCGTGACTTGAAATTGTAAAGAAGAGTAATGGCTGATAATTTTGAGAGTCTGGAATGTTGGCAAAGATGTAAGGAATTGAAAATATTCTTAAAAGAAAATGTTCTTCCTAAACTACCCGCCTCAGAACGATACGATTTATACACTCAGATATTGAGAGCTTCCCGATCAACCACAGCCAACATTGCCGAAGGTTGGGGCAGATTCCATTATAAGGATAACATAAAATTTTTAGTTAATGCTCGTGGTTCTGTAGCGGAAATTTTGGATCACGCTATTGACGCCAGATCTTGGGACTACATTTCTGAAGAGACCTTGAAAGAAATCCGGAACGAGACCACCCGCTGTTTGCAGGTGATTAACGGCTATATAAGATATTTAAGAAAATCAAATGAATAATATATTGAACTAGGTTCATCAATTCCGAAAACAAACGAATTCACTAACGAACGAATTCACGAACTAACGAAACATGAGAATAAAAAATATTTGCTGCATCGGAGCCGGCTACGTGGGAGGTCCTACTATGGCTGTAATAGCCCAAAAATGTCCCGGAGTAAAAGTAACAGTTGTAGATATCAATGAAAAAAGAATAAAACAGTGGAATGATCCGGATGTAGAGAAAATTCCTATTTACGAGCCGGGGCTCTCTGAAATTGTAAAAGAAGCAAGGGGTAGAAACCTCTTTTTTTCTACTGATGTTGATAAGGCCATCGATGAGGCAGATATGATATTTATCTCAGTCAATACCCCAACCAAGACTTACGGAGTTGGAAAAGGAATGGCGGCAGATCTTAAGTGGATCGAACTCTGTGCCCGTCAGATTGCCGAAGTTTCTAAATCAGATAAGATCGTTATAGAGAAGTCCACTTTACCTGTGCGTACAGCGGCGGCTTTAAAAGAGATCCTTGACAGTACCGGAAACGGAGTTAAATATCAAATACTTTCAAATCCGGAATTCCTTGCTGAAGGAACTGCTGTAGAAGATCTTCGAAATCCGGATCGAGTACTGATAGGTGGAGATATAGATTCTGAAGAAGGAAGAGAGGCAATAGATGCATTAGTAAATATTTACGCTTCCTGGGTTCCCCGGGAACGGATACTTACCACAAATGTTTGGTCCTCTGAACTTTCGAAGCTTACTGCCAATGCTTTTCTTGCGCAGCGGGTTTCTTCCATTAATGCCATTTCTGAGCTTTGTGAACAGACCGGCGCCGACGTCAATGAAGTGGCCAAGGCAGTGGGAATGGATAGCAGGATAGGCCCAAAATTTTTAAAGGCCTCAGTAGGCTTCGGTGGATCATGTTTTCAAAAGGATATTTTGAACCTGGTATACATTGCCCGCAGCTTTAATCTGCAGGAGGTGGCAGATTACTGGGAGCAGGTGATCCTAATGAATGACCATCAGAAAAAGCGCTTTGCAGCCAACATGGTGAGGAGGATGTACAATACTGTTGCAGGAAAGAAGATCGCGTTACTGGGATGGGCATTTAAAAAAGATACTAACGACACCCGGGAATCGGCTGCGATTCATGTGGCAGATTACCTGCTGAACGAACAGGCCGAGATAGTGGTATATGATCCAAAGGTTACGGAAGAGCAAATATATTCAGATCTGGACTACTTAGGTAGCAGGAGCGGAGACGCTAACCGGCAGGCCGTAACAGTCGTGAATGATCCCATGGAAGCCTGCCATAAAGCTCATGCCATTGCAGTGGTAACCGAGTGGGATGAATTCAAGGAACTGGATTGGCAAAAGATCTATGACGATATGTTGAAACCGGCTTTCTTGTTTGATGGCAGAAGGTTGCTCGAGCCAAAAACGAAGAAAAAAATTGGTTTTGATTTTTATGCGATAGGAAATTAAACGAATTTCTCTTTTATTGGATTCAAAACTCAGGAAAAGGTTCCTGCTTTTCTGATACTTTCAATATCTTTAACTTGTGAAAAAATATTTGTCCACAGCAATAGAAGCATCTGTTATTGCCGGAAAGGCTATAATGAAAATCTACGGAGAAGATGATTTTGAGATTGAAAATAAGGAGGACAATTCTCCATTGACTATAGCAGATAAAAGGGCAAATGAAATTATCAACAACCTGCTGATTCCTCACGATATTCCTATTATTAGTGAAGAAAATCAACAAATTAGTTTCAGCGAAAGAAAACAATGGGCTAAGTGCTGGATTGTTGATCCCTTAGACGGTACCAAGGAGTTTATTAAAAGAAATGACGAATTTACGGTCAACATTGCGTTGGTGGAAGAAGGTTTGCCTGTACTCGGGGTGATTTATGCTCCTGCTCTCAGAGATTTGTATTTTTCATTAGTTTCAGAAGAAAAAGCTTATAAATACAAAATTGATCCGGAAGACTGGGATGTGGACCACACCTTAGAACATGCCCTGGAGATAAGACCGACAAAACCCGGTAAGGGAGTAAAGGTCGTTGGTAGTCGTTCACATATGAATGATGACACCCTGGGATTCATAGAAGATCTAAAAAAAGTTCATGGGAATAATATAACAATAGTTTCCAAAGGGAGTTCATTAAAATTTTGTCTGTTGGCAGAAGGTGAGGCTCACTATTACCCCCGCTTTGCACCAACAATGGAATGGGATACCGCGGCAGGTCAGGCTATTTGTCAGGCCGTAGGGGTATCTTGTAAGTATTCCGATACCGGAGCCCGAATAACCTATAACCGGGAAAATTTACGGAATGGTAATTTTTGTGTTTCTTATGAAGGATAAGTCTCATAAAAGACATATTGCCAAGGCGATTACTTGGAGGGTTGTAGGTACTGTCGATACCATACTTCTCGCATGGCTTATTTCAGGAAATGCCTTTACCGGGTTTAAAATTGGTCTGGCAGAAGTGATTACCAAGATGATCTTATATTATTTACACGAAAGGCTATGGTTCAAAGGAGAATTGTCAATTCCATCGGGTAAATGGAACAGTAGAAAACGTCATGGCATAAAAGCAATTTCCTGGAGAATAGTAGGGACACTTGATACTATGATCCTTGCATGGATTATAACTGGAAATCCGACCACCGGTCTAAAAATAGGTTTGGCTGAGGTCATAACCAAAATGGTGTTATACTATCTTCATGAAAGAATGTGGTACAGGATCGATTATGGGATTGCAGATAAAAGGAATGGCCGAAGCTCGAATATCAGTATCCTTTGATAAAAAAAGATAAAATGGCGAACATTGTAAAACACGATTACACTATATCTAAAGAGGATCGCAATAAAAAAAATAGGCATAGATCTTTAGTGATTTGGTTTACAGGTCTTTCCGGATCAGGAAAATCTACAATTGCAAACAAACTCGAAAAGCGTCTTTTTGAGGAAGATATAAACACTTATTCTTTAGATGGAGACAATATTCGCAGCGGTTTAAACAAAGGTTTAGGTTTTAGCCGTGAAGATCGTTTTGAAAATAACAGGCGAATAGCAGAAGTCGCAAAACTATTCTTAGACGCCGGAATGGTAACTATAACAGCCTTTATCTCACCTCTAAAAGAGGATCGCGACCAGGCCAGAGAAATTTTAGGGAAAGAAAATTTCCTGGAAGTGTTTGTTAATACCCCTCTTTCTGTTTGTGAAAAAAGGGATACAAAAGGGTTCTATAAAAAAGCCAGGGCAGGTGAAATTGATAATTTTACGGGAATAAGTTCTCCTTATGAAGCTCCTGAGAATCCTGATTTTGAGATTAAAACAATAGAAGAATCTGCAGAGGAAGCAGTAGAACGGCTTTTTGATTTGCTGCAGCAAAAGATAAAATTTAATGAGTAAATATTTTCTGAATTATCTGGATGAACTGGAATCTGAAGCTATTTTTATACTAAGAGAGGTCTGGGCTCAATTTGAAAATCCCGTAATCCTTTTTTCAGGTGGAAAGGATTCTATTCTGGTTACTCACCTTGCTAAAAAAGCCTTTTATCCGGCAAAAATACCGTTTTCCCTTCTTCATGTTGATACCGGCCATAATTTTCCTGAAACTATTAAGTTCAGAGATGATCTGGTGAATGAATTGGGGGTTAATTTAATAGTGGGTTTCGTTCAGGAGTCTATAAATAATGGAAGGGTAGCAGAGGAAAAAGGAAAAAATGCTACTAGGAATTCCTTGCAGATCACCACCCTCCTTGATACGATTGAAGAGCATAAAATTGATTGCGCCATTGGTGGAGGAAGAAGGGATGAAGAAAAAGCAAGGGCAAAAGAGCGTTTTTTTTCACATAGAAACGATTTTGGAGAGTGGGATCCCAAGAATCAGCGCCCCGAGCTATGGAACCTGCTTAACGGAAAACATTTTGAAGGAGAGCATTTCAGGGCTTTTCCTATTAGTAACTGGACTGAGATGGATGTTTGGAATTATATCAAACGTGAGAATATCAAAATTCCTTCTCTCTATGTCGCTCATGAAAGGGAAGTAGTATGGAGGAACAATTCCTGGATACCTGTTTCCGAATTTTTGAGACTTGAACAGGGGGAAAAAACCTATAAGAAGAAAATACGTTTTCGAACCCTTGGAGACATCACCATCACCGGCGGAATAGAATCTGATGCAGATACTTTGGAGAAAATAGTTGAGGAAGTTTCGGCTATGAGAAAGACAGAAAGAGGTGATCGTTCTGATGACAAAAGGAGTGAAACGGCAATGGAAGATCGAAAAAAGCAAGGATATTTTTAACATGGAAATATACAACAACCAATTATTAAGATTTACGACAGCGGGAAGTGTCGACGATGGTAAGAGTACGTTGATTGGTAGGCTTCTCTACGATTCGAAATCAATATTTGAAGATCAGCTTGAATCAGTTAGTGCTACAAGCGCCAAAAAAGGGCACAATGGTGTTGATCTGGCTTTGTTTACAGATGGTCTAAGGGATGAAAGAGAGCAGGGGATAACTATTGATGTAGCCTACCGTTATTTTACTACTCCCAAAAGAAAATTTATCATAGCAGATACCCCGGGACATATTCAGTATACCAGGAACATGGTAACCGGGGCATCTACAGCAAATGCTGCCGTAATTTTGATTGACGCCCGCCACGGAGTTATCGAACAAACAAAAAGGCATTCTTTTATCGCTTCTTTGCTGAATATCCCACATCTCATAGTATGTATAAACAAAATGGACCTGGTGAATTATTCCGAAGAAAAATTTAGTGAAATTATTGGGCAGTTTGAGGAGTTTTCATCAAAACTACTAATGAAGGATGTACGTTTCATTCCTATCAGCGCTTTAGAAGGAGATAACGTCGTCAATAGATCGGAGAACATGGAATGGTATCAGGGTGGGACTTTGCTGAATATTTTGGAAACCCTTCATATTAGTAGTGATATCAATAAAATTGATGCGCGATTTGCTGTTCAGACGGTCATTCGTCCACAAAGCGAGCAACACCGTGATTATAGGGGATATGCGGGAAGAGTGTCCAGTGGGATCTATCGGGTGGGAGATGAAGTCGCTGTGTTACCTTCGGGTTTTAGTTCGAGGATAAAATCTATTAATGCAGGGGAGACTGAACTGCAAGAGGCATATGCTCCAATGTCGGTGGCAATGACCCTTGAAGATGAAATAGATATAAGCCGTGGTGATATGATAGTGCGGATAAATAATCAGCCGGAGCCCACTCAGGAATTTGACGTAATGCTTTGCTGGTTGAATGATCTACCTGCTAAACCCAGGGCGAAATATATCATTATGCACACCTCCAATGAGCAGCGGGCATTGATCAAGGAAGTTCTTTATAAGGTTGACATCAATACCTATGAAAGGTTGAGTGATGACAAAATCTTGAAAATGAATGATATTTCAAGAGTCAGGTTAAGATGTAACCGACCCATCATGCTGGATTCCTACAGAGAAAACCGAAGCACAGGAGGTATCATCCTTATAGATGAAAGTACGAATGAAACTGTTGCGGCAGGAATGGTAATAGGTTGATTTCATGTGCAATGAAGACGTCAGAAAAATTATATGAGCTTTCTCAAAGGGTAGCAGAAAGTAGTAGGTTCTATTTTGATGAAAAAATTCAGAAATCAAAAGTTTATGAGATGTATAATATTTGGCTCGAGAAGTCGGTCACAAAAGAAATGGCTTCAGATGTACTGATCTAAATTCACACTATATTAATTATCTCTGGAAAAAAGATGAACTAAAAATAATGTATTAATGGATTGGATTCCTTTTAATAAGCCATATCTCACAGGAAACGAATTATCTTACGTTCAAGACGCTGTTCGTGAGGGAAAAATTTCATCTAATGGGAAGTATACCCAATTATGTCAGAATTTTTTTCAGAAAAGATACAAGTTTGGAAAATGTTTCCTGACTACATCCTGTACAGACGCGTTAGAAATGGCAACCCTTCTGATCTCTATTAAACCGGGGGATGAGGTGATTCTTCCTTCCTACACCTTTGTAAGTACTGCAAATGCTTTTGCCTTACGTGGGGCTAAACTTATTTTTGTAGACAGTCGAAAAGACCACCCAGGAATTGATGAAGATAAAATAGAAGATCTTATCACTAACAAAACTAAAGTCATTGTTCCGGTTCATTATGGCGGAGTTGCCTGTGACATGGATAAAATAATGGCTCTGGCAGCAAAATATCAGTTAATCGTTGTAGAAGATGCTGCGCATGCTATAGACAGTTTCTATATTGGTAAAGACGGAGTTAAAAAAGCATTGGGATCAATAGGTCATTTTGCTACTTTTTCTTTTCATGAGACAAAAAACATTACTTCTGGGGAAGGAGGAATGTTGGTCATTAATGATTCACAATACCTGAACCGTGCAGAAATAATATGGGAAAAGGGGACTAATCGTTCTTCCTTATTTAGGCAGGAAGTGAAAAAATATGAGTGGTTGGATTTAGGGAGCTCATACGCGCCTTCGGAAATTCTAGCTGCCTTTCTGTGGGCACAATTAGAAAATCTTCAGGATATTCAGAAGGTGCGCCTAAATCACTGGAACACTTACTATGAAAAATTTGAAAATTGGGCTTTTGAAAAAAAAATAAATCTACCTATACAACTTCAATATACTACCAGAAATGGACACATGTTCTATCTGGTTTTAAAGTCAGAAAACCAACGGCAAAAAATAATTGATCGATTGAAGGAGAAAAACATTCTAGCTGTTTTTCATTATTTAAGTCTCCATAAGAGTCCTTTTTTTAATTCTAAACACGACGGTCGTATTCTGCCTGAAGCTGATAGATACTCCGAAAACTTACTTCGCCTACCGTTTTATTACACTTTGAGCAAAAATGAAATACAACATATAACTGAAATTGTGAAAACTCAATTCTAAAAAATAAGTGGAGTCATTATTTTACTTGTAAGAATCATGTTTTCAGTGCAGTGTGTTTTGGGAATCATAGGAAAAAGGCTTTCTTCCTTTTCTTTAACCTTTCTTTAATACCTTTCCAGTAGTGCAATTTTAACTTTGTAAGTAATTTCAACAAGATGTTTCCTCTATTATGTACCAATAAAATTTAAATTTATATAAAAGTGAAAGGCATAATATTAGCAGGAGGAACCGGAACGCGGCTTTTTCCAATTACAATTGCAGTAAGTAAACAGTTACTACCTGTTTACGACAAACCCATGATCTACTATCCTTTATCTGTTTTAATGCTGGCTGGAATAAGGGAAATATTGTTTATTACGACCCCTCATGATCAAAAATCTTTTGAGAAACTTCTTGGAGATGGTTCTCATCTTGGTTGCAAGTTTGAATATGCAGTACAAGAAGAGCCCAATGGTCTCGCCGAAGCTTTTATTATAGGAGAAGAATTCATCGGGGATGATAGAGTTGCCCTGGCCCTTGGAGATAATATTTTTCATGGGAACGGCCTTGGGACTCTCTTAAGAGGTAAGATCAATATAGATGGAGCTTCAATTTTTGCTTATCCTGTTAAAGATCCTCAGCGCTATGGTGTTGTTGAATTTAATGAGGAGAATAAAGCAATAACTATTGAAGAAAAGCCTCAAAAACCAAAATCAAAATATGCAGTACCAGGTCTATACTTTTATGATAATCAAGTTGTGGAATTAGCTAAGAAAGTTAAACCTTCCGCTCGTGGTGAAAAAGAAATATCTACCCTCAATCAAATGTATCTTGATAAGGGGAAGTTGGAAGTAGGAGTGATGACTCGTGGAATGAGCTGGTTCGATACTGGTACTGTTGAGTCTTTAGATGACGCCACGGAATTTATAAGGGTTTTACAAAACAGACAAAGTGAAATGATTGGTTGTGTGGAAGAAGTAGCGTATCTCCATAAATTTATTAATAAAAGTGAGATTGAAATAGCTGTACAGAAATACGGAAAAAGTAAATATGGAGAGTATCTTCAATCCTTATTAGCCCCATGAACGTTCGAATAATAGACCTTCCAAAATTTGAAGATCCAAGAGGAAACCTTTCCTTTATTGAAGAAGGAAATCATATTCCCTTTAAGATGGAAAGAATTTACTGGATTTACGATGTTCCAGGGGGGCAGATTAGGGGTGGACATGCATTTAAGGAACAGAAGGAATTTATCGTCGCTCTGTCAGGAAGCTTTGATGTAATAGTAGACAATGGAAAAACAAAAAAAACTTTTTCTTTAAACCGCTCCTTTTATGGACTTTATATAGGTAATGGTATTTGGCGACAGATGGAAAATTTTTCTACAAATTCGGTTGCAATGGTATTAAGTTCCACCAAATTTTCTGAAGAGGATTATATCAGGGATTATTCTAAGTTTCTAAATTTTAAAGAAGATGATAGGGAAGAATTCTGTTTATGATTGCCCTGTTATTCCCTTGAATAAAATTCATAGCCGGGCGGGGAATATTACTATAGCTGAGGTGCATACTGGTATCCCATTTGATATCCAAAGGGTTTACTATTTATACGATATTCCCGGAGGTGAAAGTAGAGGAGGTCATGCTCATAAAGAATTATATCAAATCATCGTAGCTGTAGGAGGTGGGTTCGATATTCTTCTAGATGACGGCAGGAATAAAAAAGTTGTAAGGCTGAATCGTCCTGATTTTGGATTAATGATTGTTCCTGGAATTTGGAGAGAGCTTATGGACTTTACATCTGGAGCAGTTTGTATGGTAATGGCTTCCTTAAAGTACGATGAGAAAGATTATATAAGAGAATATAGTGATTTTCAACAATTAATGAAATGATACATCCTAAAGCGGAAGTTCTAACGAAGAATATTGGAGATGGCACCTATGTCTGGCAGTTTTGTGTAATTCTAGAGGGTGCCAGGATTGGAAGGAATTGTAATATTAATTGCAATGTTTTTATTGAAAATGATGTCGTTGTAGGAGATGACGTAACGGTGAAATCTGGCGTACAATTATGGGATGGATTAAGGATATCTGATAAGGTCTTTATTGGTCCCAATGCCACCTTTACGAACGATTTGGTGCCCAGGTCAAAGAGGTACAAATCTAAACCAGAAAAAACAATAATTGAAGAAGGAGTGTCGATTGGTGCTAATACCACTGTGGTTGCGGGTAAAACAATAGGGAAGTATGCTTTAATAGGAGCCGGCAGTGTAGTCACTAAAAACATTCCCCCTTTTACTGTTTGGTATGGTAACCCCGCTGTCAAGAAAGGCTACATAACAAAAGATGGAACAATATTAACCGAAGGGCTACAAGATACGTATGGCCATATTTATAGACTTGGACAAGATAATGAACCAATTAAAATATGATTAAATTTCTAGATATTCAGGAAATCAATCACCAGTACTCTGCTGATCTAAAAAAGGTAGCTTCAGAAGTCATTGATTCGGGATGGTACATATTGGGTAATAATGTACAGAAGTTCGAAAATAGTTTGGCTTCCTATATCAAAGTAGATCATGTTATAGGTGTTGCAAATGGATTAGATGCTTTGCGTTTGATATTTAGAGGTTACATCGAAATGGGAGTAATGAAAGAGGGGGACGAAATAATTGTTCCTGCTAATACGTACATAGCTTCTATACTTTCAATAACTGAGAATAAACTAGTTCCTGTTCTTGTTGAGCCAGAACAGAACTCAAACAACCTCGATTTGACTAAGATTGAGGAGGTTATTGGACCCCGTACTAAAGGAATAATGGTTGTTCATTTATATGGTCGTGTTTGTTGGTCAGAAGAAATAGAAAAAATTGCTCAGAAGAACAATTTAAAAATTATCGAGGACAATGCTCAGGCAGTCGGTGCGAGCTGGAAAGCAAATAAAACTGGGGCATTGGGTGATGCAGCAGGGTTTAGTTTCTATCCTGGAAAAAACCTGGGCGCCCTTGGGGACGCAGGGGCAGTTGCAACTAATGATAAGACCCTTGCGGATACTGTAAGGGCTATGGCAAATTATGGATCTCATCGGAAATATGAAAATATCTACAAAGGAATCAATAGCCGGCTAGATGAAATTCAAGCAGCCTTTTTGTCTGTCAAGTTAAAATACCTCGATTTAGAAAATGAGTATAGAAAGGGAGTGGCCAAGAAATATATTCAGCAAATAAAAAATCCCCATATCCTTTTGCCTTCATCGCCTGATGACGATAAGGAACATGTATGGCATTTATTTGTTGTTCAAACAGAAGAAAGAGATAAGTTGAAGAATTATCTGGAAAAAAATGGAATTCAAACTCTAGTTCATTATCCCATACCACCCCACAAACAATTGGCTTATATGGAATGGAGTCATTTGAATTTTCCAATTACTGAAAACATGCATCGAACTAATTTAAGTTTGCCCATAGGACCTACTCTTAAGAGCTCTGAAGTTTCCAAAATCATAAACTGTCTTAATGAATTTTCTATATAGTCGAAAACTAATTTCTTTATTTGCAGGTTTTTCGGGAGTTGGAGTATTTACAACACTTTTATCTTTGGGAGCGATTTATTTCTTTATAGAAGTTTTAAAAACTCCCCTGATTTCAACTTATGCCGCAATTTATTTTTCGACAATTTTATTATCCTATTTTCTGAATTCCTGTTTTGTTTTCAAGTCCTCACTTGGTAAAAGGAAGGCTGTCAGGTACTTTGTAATATATTTAAGCGGGATGATATTAGGCGTAATTGTCTTACGGATTTTTGAATTTACCTTACCTTTTGATGATTTTGTTCTGGCTTATTTAGTTCTTCCTATAACTATGATTTGGAATTTTATTTTAGTGTATAAACTTTTTAATAACAAGCATTCATGTTAAGTCTAATTTTACTTTCCTATTACAGTGGAGAAAGGATTACAATAGCTTATGATAAAGTTTCCGAGCTCTTAAGGAAAGAAAATATAGAGTTCGAATTTATTGTCATTGATGACGGTTCAACTGATCATTCTTTTGAAATTGCTCAACAACTTGAACTAAAGTATTCTAACGTAAGAGCATTCCAGCTAAGTAGGAACTACACTTCTAACTATGCCATTTTCGCTGGATTGAGCCTTTGCGAGGGTGATTGTGCCATGCCAATACCAGATGATGAACAGCAACCGTATTCCAGCATTGTGGGAATGTATCGTCTTTGGGAAAAAGGGGCAAAAGTCATTATTCCGAATCGTATGAAAAGGAATGATGGATTTCTGAATGATTTGTTTTCCAACACCTATTATAAGATCATCAATAGTTTTTCAGATGTGAAATTTCCTCCCGGAGGTGCAGACCTTTTTTTTATAGATAGAGAAGTTGTTGACATAATAAATAACCGTATCCATCCCAGAAACACTACCAGTATTATAGAGGTACTCCGTCTGGGTTTCTCACCGGAATATTATCCATACGAGAGAGTAAAGGGGATAAACGAAAAAAGCAGATGGACCTTCAGGAAAAAGTTTAAAATGTTTAAAGATACATTCTTTTCTTCCTCCACCTGGCCAATTCGGATAATTACTAACCTTGGATTAATTTTTTCTCTTTTTGCCTTAGGCGTCATAATTTTTTACTCCTATATAAAACTTTTTGGAAATCCGGAATTTTGGGGATCGACTATGCCGGGTTGGACTTCTACAATTGTCATTGTCTCCTTTTTTAGCGGATTAATCCTATTCTCTCTGGGAGTAATAGCTGAATATATATGGAGAATATATGAGGAGGTAAAAGATCGGCCGGGTTTTATAATTAAGAAGAAGTAGCGAATTCGTTAAAAAAATTGGTAATGAGGTTATTGAATATTTCTGTTGGTTTATGGGGTTCTATTCTTTGTTTACTAACAGGCCTGGCTTTATATTTTGCGTATATAAGCTATGACGCCCCATATTATTTGGCTATTGCCAGAGATATTTCAAGCGGTTTTGTTCCGTATAAGGATATCACTAGCCTATATGCTCCTTTAATGATGTATCTCAACTCGCTTTTATACTTACTTTTTGAGGATCCTGGATATCATTACTTTTTAGTTTTTCAGTACATTGTAATATTCTCTTCTGCGGGTTTATTGTACCATTTAGCCAGAAGATTCAATCTGAATAACCAGAAATCGATCTTGTTAAGTCTGTTTTTCTCATTAGCCATTTTAAGTTCTGATGGAATTAATATTAATCTTGAAGTCTATGTGCTACTTTGCGTCATGTTGTCCTTTTGGTTTCTTGAAAAAAAACAGTTTTTTTTAGTTGGTACTTTTGTGTCTCTGAGTGTTTTTGCTAAACAATATGGGGTTTTTAATTTCATTCCTTTTTTTCTTTTAATCTTTTTTCAACCCGGATACAGCAAAAGAAATCTTATCAAATTCTTTTTTGGTGCTTCTGTACCAGTTATTCTATTTTTGATATATTATGTTGTTTTAAATGATGTTACTATATCGGCACTGGTAGATCAATTAAGTGGCAGGGGTTATGGGCAGAGAAATATTTCGCGCTCGCGATCACTGTTTACTTGGATAATAGGTTCTAAAGTCTTCATTTTATTGCTTATTCCTTTACTTTTTCTTAAAATAAAACCCTTTAAAGATAAAGTCACTGGTATTTTAATTTTAGGGATAATTGTGAATCTTATTCCTGTTCTTGTTCAGGTATTTCCTCATTATTTCATTCTTACCTTCCCCTATATTTTTATGTTAATGGTACGAAACGGTCAGGATATTAGTAAGAATTTCTTATATGTTTCAAATATATCATTGACTGTAATTTGCCTCATGTTGTTTTTAAGGATTTTGAGGTATAAAAATGTTTACGAAGAGCAGATGGACGAGGCAGTCAAATTTCGAGTTGAATATCCGGTAGGGTCTACAGTGTTTTTGTCTGGACCTATAAGATACCTTTACATTTTGAACAATTATAAGAACCCTGTGCTGAAGCAGGTGGGATACGATTACTCTTTTCATCCTGATGATGATTTTAGAAAGAAGTATGAAGTAATATCTTCGAATTAACAATAAAAAAAGAATTTTTAGCCGATGGAACTGGGAAATATATTAAACTTAATAGGCAGAACAAAACCTCTTTTCGAAGAGGACGTTCTTTATTATGAAAAGGAGCTTTTAAAAAATGTATCCTCCTCTTCCTTTTTAATTATAGGCGGTGCCGGTTCCATAGGACAGGCAGTGACTAAGGAAATTTTTAAAAGGAATCCCAAAAAACTTCATGTTGTAGATATTAGTGAAAATAATTTAGTAGAACTGGTGAGGGATATACGCAGTTCATTTGGTTATATTGATGGAGACTTTAAAACTTATGCTCTAGATATTGGTTCTTTAGAATATGATGCATTTATAAAAGATGATGGAAAGTATGATTACGTGTTAAATCTTTCTGCTTTAAAGCACGTGCGCAGTGAGAAGGATCCCTATACACTGATGCGGATGATTGATGTGAACATTTTTAATACAGATAAGACATTAGGTCAAAGTATAGAAAACGGAACCAAAAAATACTTTTGCGTTTCTACGGATAAGGCAGCAAATCCGGTAAATATGATGGGTGCATCAAAAAGGATCATGGAAATGTTCCTTATGAGACGAAGCCGGGAGATTTCTATTTCTACTGCACGTTTTGCAAATGTTGCATTTTCAGACGGTTCCCTGTTGCATAGTTTTAATCAACGACTTCAGAAAAAACATCCTATCGTGGCTCCCAATGATGTGAAAAGATATTTTGTCACACCGCAGGAAAGCGGTGAACTCTGCCTTATGTCCTGCATATTCGGAGAGAACAGGGATATTTTCTTTCCTAAGCTCAGTGAAAATCTTCATCTCATCTCTTTTGCTGATGTTGCCATCAAATACCTCCAGCAGTTAGAATACGAACCTTATTTGTGCGAAACTGAAGAGGAAGCCAGGGAGCTTGTAAAGACTTTACCAAATCAAAAGAAATGGCCATGCCTTTTTACAAGTAGTGATACCACCGGTGAAAAGGATTTTGAAGAATTTTTCACTGAACAGGAGCTGCTGGATATGGAACGGTTCCGGAATCTGGGTGTGATTAAGAATGAATTAAAATTTGAGGAAGAAAAACTCTATCTTTTTGAAAGGGAGATTCAGGAAATGAGGAAGTCATCAGTATGGGAAAAAGACAGGATTGTAGATCTTTTCTTCAAGATTATCCCTGATTTTGGACATAAAGAGACAGGGAAATACTTAGATTCCAAAATGTAATGAGTTATATAAACGAAACCATATCATTTGTTCGGGAAATCTTTGGATCAAAAGACTTTATACCCCTTCATGAGCCCAATTTCTCTGGGAGGGAAAAGGAGTATGTGCTTGATACGATCAACAGCACCTTTGTCTCTTCAGTAGGGACCTATGTGGATCGTTTCGAAGAATTTATGCAGGTACGAACCCAAACCGCCAGGGCTATTGCGGTTGTTAATGGTACTTCTGGCTTACAAGTTGCCCTACGACTGGCGGGAGTGGAAAGAGGGGATGAAGTGCTTACCCAGGCCCTTACGTTTATAGCCACCGCAAATGCTATAGTCTATAATGGAGCAGACCCGATATTTCTTGATGTCGATCGGGACACGATGGGATTATCTCCCGATGCCGTTGAAGCTTTTTTAGAAGAACATGGAGAACTCAGGGAGGATGGATGTTTTAATAAGCAGACAGGAAATAAAATATCTGCTTGTCTACCCATGCATACCTTTGGCTTTCCGGTGCGCATCAATAAACTTATTAATGTCTGCAAGTCCTGGAATATTCCGGTGGTGGAAGATGCTGCTGAATCTCTTGGAAGTGAGTTTAAAGGAAAGCCCACAGGGAGCTTTGGCAAACTTGGGGTTTTTTCTTTCAATGGCAATAAAATTGTGACCAGTGGGGGTGGGGGTGCAATAGTCACGAATGATGAGGTCCTTGGGAGGAGAGGGAAACATTTAACCACTACAGCCAAACAGCCTCATTCCTATGAGTACATACATGACGAGATTGGTTACAACTATAGAATGCCTAATATTAATGCCGCTTTGGCCTGTGCCCAGTTGGAAAATCTTGATATTTTCCTGAAGAAAAAAAAGAAGCTTGCAGGAAAGTATCGTCTATTTTTTGAAAATACAGGGCTGCGGTTTAGGGAAGAGCTTCCCGAAACCAGCGCCAATTATTGGTTAATGTGTTTAGAACTTCAAAACAGGAAAGACAGGGATCGTTTTCTAGCCGAAACTAATGAAGCCGGGGTAATGACACGTCCAATCTGGCAGTTGATGTTTAAGCTGCCAATGTTTGAATCCTGTTACAGGGATGAACAAATTAATGCGCAGTACCTGGAAGAAAGGATTGTAAATATACCTAGTAGTGTCAAATAAAAAAGTTGTTTTAGTTGGATTTTCCGGACATGGAATCGTAGTTGCCGATGCTGCTCTGGAGCAGGGACTTGAAGTCATGTTTTATACAGATAAGCAACCTGTGGAGGAAAACCCCTTTAATCTTAAATATTTGGGATTCGAAGCCGATCCTGAATTTAAGTTTTGGAACCAGGAATATAGATATGCACTGGCTATTGGGAACAATGGAATTAGGCGAAAAACTGCAGAAACAATCCTGAAAAGAGGTAAAGAACTGGTCAATATTATTCATCCGCATTCCTTTATGTCAAAATGGGTGAATTTAGGTATAGGTGTTTTTGTGAACAATAATGCCGCTGTAAATGCTAAGGTAACGGTAGGTAATTATTGTATAATCAATACAGGATCTATTGTGGACCATGAGTGTAGATTAGGAGATGCCGTTCACATAGCACCCGGAGCCGTGCTTGCTGGAGCAGTCATAGTAGGTGATAATACATTTATTGGAGCAAATTCTGTAATAAAAGAAGGGGTGAGAATCGGTAAAAATGTTGTTATAGGAGCAGGGTCGGTTATAATTGATGACGTTGCAGATAATGTGAAAATAGTAGGAAATCCAGGAAGAGAAATATGAGAAATAAAGTAATAATAATTGCTGAAGCAGGAGTCAACCATAATGGAAGTGTTGAATTGGCTAAACAATTAATAGATGTTGCCGCTGATGCCGGTGTTGACTATGTAAAATTTCAGACCTTTAATGCGGACAAGATTGTTACCAAAAAGGCTATAAGAGCCAACTATCAGGATATTAACACTCAAAATAAAGACTCACAATATGACATGCTCAAAAAATTAGAATTGTCTGAAGAGGCGCATAGAGAATTAATTGTTTATTGTGAATCCAAGGGAATAAAATTTCTTTCTACGGGGTTTGATTTGGAAAGTCTTCAATTCCTTAATGAGCTGGGGATAACGCTATTTAAAATACCTTCAGGTGAAATCACCAACCTTCCCTACCTTAGAAAAATAGCCGAATTTAAAAAACCTGTCGTGATGTCAACTGGAATGGCGGATATGATAGAGGTAAAGGACGCTTTTGAGGTGTTGATTTCGGGAGGACTAAAGAAAGAGGATATTACTATTGTCCACTGTAACACAGAATACCCAACCCCAATGGAGGATGTGAATTTAAGAGCGATGAATTTCATAGCTGAGGAACTTGGAGTAAATATCGGATATTCGGACCATACCCTTGGAATAGAAGTTCCTATAGCTGCTGTTTCATTGGGAGCCAAAGTAATAGAAAAGCATTTTACTCTAGATAGAAATCTTCCGGGACCTGATCATCGAGCATCTTTGGAGCCTAAGGAATTAAGAAATATGGTCTTTGCTATTCGTAACATTGAAAAGGCCATTTCGGGATCAGGTATTAAAGAGCCCTCTTTTTCGGAAAAGAAAAACAAACCTATTGTGCGCAAAAGCATAGTTGCTGGAAAAGCTATTCAAAAAGGAGAAGTTCTTTCAGAAGAAAATTTGGCCGTAAAACGTCCTGGTACAGGTTTAAGTCCTATGATGTGGGATAGGATTATTGGTACAGAAGCCAAAAAAGATTATGTTATAGATGATATAATATGAAGAAAGTTTGTGTAGTGACCGGAACGAGAGCAGAGTTCGGTCTCATGTATTGGTTAATAAAATACCTTGATGAAGATCCGGATTTAGAGCTGCAAATTATTGTGACAGGAATGCATCTTTCTCCTGAATTCGGATTGACATATAAAGATATTGAAAAAGAGGGATTCAAGATTTCAAGGAAGATTGAAATACTTCTGTCATCAGATACTGAGGTGGGTATTTGCAAATCGATGGGTCTTGCTCTGATAAGCTTTTCTGAAGCCTTTCAGGATTTAAGTCCGGATATCGTAGTACTTCTGGGAGATAGATTCGAGATTTTTTCTGCAGCTGCGGCCGCAATGATTGGTAAGGTACCGGTTGCTCATTTACATGGAGGAGAAGCTACTGAAGGGTTAATAGATGAACCAATCAGACATTCTGTAACTAAGATGTCTCACCTTCATTTTACTGCCACTGAAGTATATAGAAAAAGAGTGATCCAAATGGGAGAGCATCCTTCTAGGGTTTTTAATGTAGGTACTCCTGGTTTAGATAATATTTATAAGCTGGATTTGCTGGATAGAGCGTCTTTAGAAAAGTCTATTGGCTTTAAGCTTAACAGGAGAAATCTTTTGATTACTTTCCACCCGGTTACTCTGGAGAGTAATACTGCAGAAGGACAATTTAAAGAATTACTGATAGCTGTTGACGGGTTGGAGGAGACTAATCTGATCTTTACTAAACCTAACTCCGACACTAACGGAAGAATTATTATTAACTTAATTGACAGTTACGTCGCAAAAAATCCAGAAAAAGCATGTGCCTTTACTTCTTTAGGGCAGTTGAGGTATTTATCAGCACTAAAGCATGTTGACGCAGTACTGGGGAATTCTTCGAGTGGGCTCACAGAAGCACCTAGTTTCAAAATTGCGACTATAGATATAGGAGACAGGCAAAAGGGAAGACTGAAGGCTATGAGTGTAATTTCTTGTGAACCAGAGGAGAGGTCAATTCGGCAAGCTATAGAAACTGCTTTTTCTAAAGATTTTAAAGAAAAGCTACATTCCGTCAAGAATCCTTATGGAGAAGGTGGAGCATCAGAAAAGATCATTAAAATATTGAAGGAATTTGATTATTCTGATATTTTGAAAAAAAAATTCTACGATATTAATTATAAAATAAAAGAATGAAAATCTTTTTTATAGGTACTGTTTCATTTTCAAAAAAGAGCCTTGAGAAATTATTATCTCTCCACGCTGAAATAGTTGGCGTAGCAACAAAATCAAAATCAGCATTTAATGCGGATCATGTAGACTTGACTCCGATATGCGAAAAAAATAGTATTCCGGTTAAATATATAAAAGATATAAATGCTCCACATGTTTTGGAGTGGATAGAAAGTTTAAAACCTGATGTTATTTTTTGCTTTGGTTGGTCAAGTCTTATAAAGAAGGAATTGCTAGAACTAACAAACCTGGGCATTGTTGGTTTTCACCCTACTGCCTTGCCTGCGAACCGAGGAAGACATCCTCTTATCTGGAGCATTTTTCTTGGTCTTGAGAAAGGGGCTACTACCTTTTTCTTTATGGAGGAAGGTGCAGATGATGGAGATATTTTGTCACAAAAAACTTTTTCCATAAATTATAAAGATGATGCTGCTTCCGTCTATTCAAAGATGGAGCATAGTGCCCTGGAACAAATAGAAGAATTTATCCCGAAACTAAAGAAAGGAAGTTATCAAAGGATTAAACAAGATCATACAAAGGGGAATATTTGGCGTAAAAGGGACATTGAAGACGGGGAAATAGATTTTAGAATGTCTTCCCGCGCAATTTACAATCTTGTAAGGGCATTAACTAAACCGTATTTCGGTGCACATTTATACTATAATAATAAAGAAGTGAAGATCTGGAAAGTTAAGGAAGAAGATTATTCAGGCAATAATATTGAACCGGGGAAGATATTAAATGTAGAGGAAGGAGAAATACTTGTAAAGACCTATGACGGTGCCATAAAAATCCTCTGTCATGAATTCCAGAAAATGCCATTAAAAGGAGAATATTTATGAAAAAAGTTTTAGTTGTATCTGCTCATCCAGATGATGAAATCTTGGGTGCTGGCGGGACTTTATTTAAGCATATTAACCAGGGAGATCAAGTATATTGGTTGATTACTACTAATATTGCTGAAAAACAAGGTTTTACAAAAGAAAGAGTGAAGTCCAGGCAAGAGGAAATTCAAAAAATTGAAAAGTTAGTAGGAATTTCAAAGACGTTTTTCCTGAATTTCCCTACTATGTCACTTTCTTCACGGGATCTCGTTGTTATGGTTCCTAGAATCTCAGAAATATTTTTTGAAATAGAACCTGAAGTAGTGTACTGCATGAATAGATCAGATGCCCATTCTGACCATAGAATTACTTTTGATGCAGTTCTGGCCTGCACCAAATCTTTCCGATATCCGTTTATCAAACAGGTATTGATGTATGAATGTATTTCTGAGACAGAATTTGCACCTGCTTTACCCGAAAAAGTATTTATTCCTAATTATTTTGTAGATATTTCGGCCTATATGGAGAAAAAAATAGAAGCTATGAGAATTTATGAATCTGAACTTGGGAAACATCCTTTCCCGAGGTCTGAAAGAAATATAGAAGCGCTTGCTACTTATAGAGGAGCTAATATTGGAGCAGAATATGCTGAAGCATTTCAACTCATAAAATACATCGATAAGTAATGAACTTCAACCTAGACAATATTATTATTAAGGAGGATAAGTCAGTAATAGAAGGTCTTAAAAAACTTAATAATATTCGGGATGTAAGCAGATTAATATTATTTGTAAAAGATTCTAATGATAGTATAATTGGGTCTCTTACTGATGGTGATGTAAGAAGATCCTTGGTTTCTCATGCTGATCTAAATAAGAAAGTCGGGGAGATTTGCAATAAAAATTTCATCTTTGAATATGAAACTGAGGGTTTTCTTGATTTGAAATCGTTCCGGAAAAAGGATATACAAATTTTACCAATTCTGGATAAAGAAAAAAAATTGGTGAGGATTATTGATCTGGATAGGACCAAATCTGTCCTTCCCATGGAATGTATGATCATGGCCGGTGGCCGCGGAAAAAGGCTCAGTCCTCTTACGGATACAGTACCAAAGCCCATGCTTCCTTTAGGCGAAAAACCAATTATTGAACATAATATTGATAGGCTTATTTCTTTTGGAGTAAAGAAAATTTACATTTCCGTAAAATACCTTGGGGAACAAATTCAGGAGTATTTTGCTGATGGCAAAAGTAAAGGAATTGAGATTGAATATATATGGGAAGAAAAACCTTTAGGCACTGCCGGTGCATTAGCGTTAGTGGATAACTTTCAAACAGACCAAATACTTCTTATGAATAGTGATCTTTTTACTGACGTAGATTTTGAAGATCTGTATCTGGAATTTATCAAAAACAATGCTGACATGGCAGTGGCCTCTACCGAATATAAGATTGCCGTCCCGTATGCCGTTTTTGAAACTCATAATAATATGGTTACAAATTTCAAGGAAAAACCAACTTATGTCTATCATTCAAATGCCGGAATTTATATTTTAAAAAGGAGCTTGATAAAAAAAATCCCGAGGAATGAGTTCTATGACATTACTGATTTAATGGAGAAGCTTTCTATTGAAGGAGGTAAGCTAGTTCATAATCCCATTTTGGGATACTGGATTGATATTGGTAAACCTTTAGATTATCAACAAGCTCAGGAATTTGTAAAACATATAATAAAATGATAGCGATAATACCAGCTAGGGGAGGATCTAAAGGAGTTCCCGAAAAAAATATCAAAGAATTAGAAGGAAAACCTTTAATTCAATATACTATTGATGCAGCTAAAGAGGTTTTTGAAGATAGGAATATTATTGTAAGTACTGATAGTGAAAAAATTAAAAAAATTGTTGAAAGTTTAGGTCTCGAGGTTCCTTTCATACGCCCGGCAGAACTTGCCCGAGATAAATCTGGCACTCAAGAAGTTTTACAGCATGCCTTGAATTTTGTAGAAAGCAAAGGAATCTTTCCACAGATATTGATTTTACTTCAGCCAACTTCACCTTTTAGAAATGCAACTCATATTAACGAAGCTTTGAAACTGTATAATAATGATTTAGATATGGTAGTTTCTGTTAAAGAAGCTAAATCAAATCCATATTATATATTAAAGGAGGAAAATAGTCAGGGATTTTTAGAGAATTCTAAAAAAGGAAATTTTATCAGGAGACAAGATTGTCCAAAGGTTTGGGAATTGAACGGAGCAATATATATAATAAATGTGAAGTCAATGAAAGCTAAAAACATCTCTGATTTTACTAAGGTTAAAAAATATGTGATGGACCAATTTTGTTCCCATGATATCGACAATTTATATGATTGGAAAATTGCCGAAACTCTGATGAAGGAAAATATAAAGTGTGGTAATAAAATTTAAAGGTATTGGAAAGAATGAAAATCTTAGTGGCTCAAATAATCGGATATGGTTCCTACGGAAAAGGACTAATGTTGGAAGAACTTCAAAACCTTATTAATGAAAAACCTGGAGCGGAAATTTACTATTTGACCTGTTCCAATACATTTAATGCCTGCTATTTCAATCCCTATTCAAAACCTGAAATCTGTTATTTATGCAAAGAAGGTAAAATAAATAGTTTAAGCTTAATTGAGGGGAATTTTCAGCATATAAAAATCGAAGATTTACTAAGAAATGAAGACAAGAGAGAATCGAAATACTTTGTTAACAATATTACCCAAGTAAAATTTGATCTCAGGTATGAAAATTTTAAGGTCGGTGAATCGGCACTTTCTACTTATATTTCCACAACTAGGGATCGAGATCTTGAGTTGGTTGAAGATAGTTTCGTTAAACAATTAATTTATAACGGTGTAAGTCTTTACATTGCGCTCAAAAGATTTTGTGAGAGTAAGGATATTAATGTAATATATAATTTCAATGGTAGACATATCTATAATAGAGCAGTTATGGATGTTGGACTAGCTACAGGAATTCCCATATTTAATGTCGAATTACCTCGAGTCGGGGGGGCAGTTGAACATTTTGAAAATGTATTACCTCACACAATATTGTATAAACAGAAGTTATTTAATGAGACCTGGGCGAATTCAAAGTTAGCTGAAGAAGAAAAAATTAATATAGCTTCTGAATATTTTATCAAACGGAGGTCAGGAACCAAAGTAAATGCTAGAAGTTTCACCGAAGATCAACACAAAAATACTTTACCAAAAGATGTGGATTATGGAAAGAATACAGTTGTATTATATACAAGTTCAGATGATGAATTTGCAGCAATTGGCGAAGAATTCTCTAATCCTTATTTCAAAGATCAGAATGATGGGTTGTTTTATGTTGCGAAATTATTTCATGAAAAATTTCCCGATCAAAATTTGATAATTAGAATACATCCAAATTTTGCAGGAGTAGATTTTGATTATGCTAAAAAAATATATGCCCTAAAAGGAAAGTATCAGAATGTCCATTTAGTAGAGCCTGATAGTAAAGTAGATTCTTATGCTTTGTTAGATGTGGCTGATAAAGTGATCACCTTCGGTTCGAGTATTACTACTGAAGCAACTTTTTGGCAGAAGCCTGTAATAATGTTAGGGAAATCATTCTTTTCCGGTATGAATGTTGCTTATGAGCCCTCCAAAATTGACGATTTGGAAGGGCTTTTAAAAAATAATTTAGCTCCAAAACCTAAAACCGGATCATTGAAATTCGGTTTTTATTTAATTAAAGGAGGAGCAGAGGCTAATTTTTATAATAGAGATAATAAAGGTCTAACATATTTCAAAGGCAGACGACTTTACTTTTATAGTGCAAAACAAATAATTATTTCCAAAATTATTGAGAAGGCAAATAGGCTTTTTGGAATAAGAATATTTGTTAAATAATACAATTTTATGATTGCTTTGAAGAAATTAATGCGGAACAATTTTCAATACTTTTTCTATTTCTACAGTTATCTTAAGTACCGGCTATTTATCGCCTTTAGTTTAAGTTTCTCAAGGGGAGTATTAGATGGTTTTGGGCTGGCGATGTTTATACCTCTCTTAAAAATGTCCTCCGCCGGTTCAGAAGACATGGAGGATGATGGTCTTGGTAATTTAAGTTTCTTACCTGAGTTTTTAAACAGTATTGGGATTAGCCTTAATATCAGGAATATATTACTTATCATTCTTACATTTTTCTGTTTTAAGGGTATTGTAGCTTTTTTAGAAGGATATACCCGGGTGACTTACCAGCAATTATTCATGCGTGAAATAAGGTTAAGTAATATCAGGTTGCTCAACACCTTTAAGTTTAGTGAATTTGTTAAATCCGATGTAGGTAAAATTCAAAATACCTTTAGTGCGGAAGTAGGCCGAGTAAATATTGCCTATAAAAGTTATTTTAAAGCTATAGAATATGGTGTTCTGGTTTTGGTATATGTTTCCTTTGCCTTTGCTGCAAATACACGCTTTGCAATTCTGGTTGCACTAGGTGGAATTCTAACGAATTCTTTATTTAAGTGGCTATTTAAAAAGACAAAAAAGTTATCGGCAAAATATACTAGGAGTGCTCATGGTTTTCAAGGTTTATTGATTCAGCACGTAGCTAATTTTAAATATTTAAAGGCTTCGGGTTTAAATTTTAGATATGGGAATAAATTAAATGACAATATCACAGAATTAGAAGAAGTTCAAAAGGACTTGGGCATTGTAGACTCTTTACTTCGAGCACTTAGAGAACCATTAACCATCTTAGTAGTGGTAATAGCAATCTTAATTCAGGTGAAATATTTTGATTCAGACATTGGCCTCATAATT
The DNA here is from genome assembly GCF_048323655.1 of Salinimicrobium soli. Classification (NCBI taxonomy): domain Bacteria; kingdom Pseudomonadati; phylum Bacteroidota; class Flavobacteriia; order Flavobacteriales; family Flavobacteriaceae; genus Salinimicrobium; species Salinimicrobium soli. The sequence goes on from NZ_JBLUWW010000003.1 coordinate 483,666, forward strand.
CTCAGTTTATTATTTCTCTACAGGGCCTTGACTTTTTTATTAGCACTACAGGAGCATTGGAACAAATTCCTGGGTGTCTCCGGCTCCCTAGAGAATATGACAGAATTTACTCAGGAATTAAAAAGAAATAAGGATAGAAATGGTCGTTTAAATTTCAAAGGGTTTCAAGAAAAGATTAAAATTGATGACCTTCATTTCAAATTTAATAATACCCCGGTTTTATCAGGCTTAAATTTGGAAATAAATAAGAATGAAACCATTGCAATAGTTGGTGAGAGTGGTTCCGGTAAATCTACCCTAATGAATATTCTGTCGGGTCTTTTATTACCTGATAAAGGGGAAGTATTAATAGATGGTGTACCTATAAATCAATTAGATCTTGTTACATATAGAAGAAAGATTGGCTATATTGCTCAGGAGGCTCCTGTTTTTAATGATAGCGTCTTCAATAATATAACCTTTTGGGCAGAAAAGAATCCAGAGAATATTGAGAAATTTAACCAGGCTATTAAAAAGGCTGCTCTTTATGATTTTATTTATTCTTTGAAGGACAAGGAAAATGAAATATTGGGTAATAATGGTATCAACATTAGCGGTGGACAAAAACAACGTTTATCGATTGCCAGAGAGTTATATAAAGATGTTGATTTTCTCTTTATGGACGAGGCAACTTCTGCTTTGGATGGAGAAACTGAAGCTGCAATACAGTCGAACATTGACAAATTGAAAGGGCAATATACTATTGTAATGATAGCGCACAGATTAGCTACAGTAAAGAATGCGGACAGAATAATAGTACTGAAAGAGGGCACAATCGAGAGTGCAGGTAGTTTTAAGGAGTTAGCCCAAACTTCACGTGTTTTTCAAGACATGATACAATTACAAGGTATGTCCACAGAAAAAGTATAGAAATGGCGGTGATAAAAAATAAAATGACTACCAATAATAGAATAAATGACAATGTTTAATCGGATTTTTAGCTTCATAATTGGACCTTTCCTGGATTAAAAGTTCGCTTCAGAACTTTTAATCATCCCTTTTTGACTCTTCATTAGAAGAAATTGTTAACGATAACAAAAATTCAAATTTAAAAACTATGAATTTTAAATTACTAGACTGCACCCTTCGCGATGGAGGATACTACACCAATTGGGATTTTGATAAGGATATAGTAGAGACTTACTTCAAATCATTTAATAATTTACCGGTTGATTACCTGGAAATTGGGTATCGTTCAAACCCGATGAAATCTTACCTCGGAGAGTATTTTTACTGTCCCACTTATGTTCTTGAAGAAGCTAAGAGTAAAAGTACTAAGAAACTAGTTATTATTTTAAATGAGAAAGATGTAAGGGAAGACCATGTTCCTAACTTACTAGAGCCGTGTATTGGTTATATTTCTATGGTGAGAATAGCTATAGATCCTAAGAATTTTAAAAGAGCATTAGGTTTGGCTGCTGCTGTGAAGAAACTTGGTTTTGAGGTAGGGTTTAATGTAATGTATATGTCAAACTGGGAAAATGAAAAAGAGTTTTTAGGGCAAATTAAAGAGGTGAATGGAGTCGCCGATTACTTTTATATGGTTGATTCGTTTGGCGGAGTATATCCCGAAGATGTTAAGAAGACCTTTGACATAGTTAGAAATCAAACTGATACAAAAATTGGTTTCCACGGTCATAACAATTTACAATTGGCATTAGTAAATACATTAACAGCTATTGATTGCGGAGTGTCCATCGTCGATGCTACAGTAACCGGAATGGGACGTGGTGCCGGGAATTTGCAAACCGAACTATTATTAACAGCCCTAAATGGGAAAGGAGAAATTGACCTTGATTTTAATGCTTTGAGTCAGGTAGTAGCTCCCTTTGAAGCCATGCAGAAAGAATACGGCTGGGGAACGAATTTACCTTATATGGTTTCAGGAGCTAATTCCCTTCCGCAAAAGGAGGTGATGTCATGGGTCACCAAACGTTACTATTCTCTAAATAGTATTATTCGCGCCCTTTCTAACCAGTCCAGGGGGCTTGAAGATAATGTTGATCTAAAGAATTTAGATGAGGAAAAGAAATTTAAATCGGCGATAATTATTGGAGGTGGTCCCAGTGGGAAAAAACATTCCAAAGCGATCAATGAATTTATTGAAAAGCAAGAGAGTATTTGTATTATTCATTCCAGTTCAAAAAATTCCCAGGAATTTAAAGATGTGAGTACTTTACAGATTCATTGTCTGGCAGGGAATGAAGGTCATCGCCTTGAGGATAGTTACATTGATATGAGCATAAAAGACAAGCTTGCAATATTACCTCCTTACCCGCGATCTATGGGAACCTATATCCCGGAAAAACTTGAAAAGGTAGCTTTTCAGCTAGAGGCAATAAATTTTACAGATAAATTCCATGAATCAGTTACCTCTCTGGCAATTGAAACTGCCCTAACGTTGGGAGTTGAAAAATTATATTTTGCCGGTTACGATGGTTATTTGGGAGAAATTAAAACTCAGGAACTGGAATTATTCAATGAAAACGAATACATTTTTAAAAGCTTAAAGAAGAATGGTAAGGTTACACCTGTTTCTATTACTCCAACATTATATGATAACCTTGAACCTCAATCTGTTTTTGCTTTAATTTAAAATTATGTCTATATCGGTATTCTTACCCACCCGTAAGGGGAGTGAACGAATTAAAAATAAAAATACACGAAAATTTGCTGAATTTGAAGGAGGTTTATTGGAGCTAAAGTTGAGACAATTGGCTCAATTAAATGTTGATGAAGTTATTCTTTCCACAAATGATGAGGAATCAATAGCGGTAGGTAAAAGTTTTCAAAGTTACTTTCCGAAATTAACTATTGATATCCGTCCTGACTATTTAGCACAAAGCAAAACCAGTTTAAGCGATTTAATTGATTATGTTCCTAAAGTAACCAGTGCTGAAAATATCCTCTGGACCCACGTCACTTCTCCAATGGTTAGTACGAAAGTTTATGAAGATAGCATAAAAGATTTTTATAAAGGCCTGGAAAATGGTTTTGATTCTTTAATGTCTGTGACTGCTTTTCAAAATTTTTTATGGAAAAAAGAGTTGAACGACATTATTAATCGAAAGGGACAGGAGCGATGGCCGAAAACCCAGGATCTGGACGTGTTGTATGAGATCAATAGTGCAATCTTTATATGTCCAAGAGAGATTTATAAAAATAATAACGACAGGGTAGGAAAGAATCCTAATTTGTTTGAAATGGATAAGCTTATTTCAGTAGATGTAGATTGGGAAGAAGATTTTAAAATTGCAGAAGCATTATATGAGAAATTTGGAAAGCTATAAAGTGATATTTTGGGATTTTGATGGGGTAATTATGGATTCCATGCCTGTTAGAAATAAAGGTTTTGAAGTAGTCTTAAAGGATTTCCCTAAGGCACAGGTGGATGATTTGATTAAGTTTCATCTGGAAAATGGTGGATTATCGAGGTATGTAAAATTTCGATATTTCTTTGAGGAGATCAGAAAAGAAATTGTGTCGGAAGAAAAGATTAAGGAATTGGCCTCTGAATTCTCTATTATCATGAAAAAATTATTGGTAGATGATTCTTTATTGATTAGCGATAGCCTAGATTTTATCCAAAAAAACCACCTTAATTATAAAATGCATATTGTTTCCGGCTCTGACCAGGATGAGCTAAGGTTTTTATGTGGTAAAATAGGGATTGCTCGATATTTTTCCTCTGTTCATGGTTCTCCCACTGCTAAAACAGAACTGGTGAATCGGCTTTTATTAAAGCACGATTATGAAAAGGATAAATGTGTGTTAATAGGAGATTCTATTAATGATTATGAAGCGGCAAGTAGTAATAAAATTGATTTTATGGGCTATAATCAGCTTGCTCTCCGAAATAAGGGAAGATTCTATATTACCTCTTTCAGTAAATTATGAAAATAATTAAAGCAATCCTTGGATTATTGATCATGCCGTTAAGAGTCCGGGTTTTTAGGCCGAATAAGGTATTTTATAATAAACGGCTAGCGGTTGTAGGACCGGCAGATTCAGCTTATGAACAGGAGAATGGACGCATCATAGACAGTTATGATCTTGTTATTCGGATGAACAAAGCATTGATTACCTGGAATCCGGCTAATGAAAAGTATTTGGGTGCCAGAACAGATATTTTAATTCACAATTTTCATGAAAATATGCATTCCGGAGGAGGAGGGCCATTGGATTGGAATCTTTTTAAGAAGTTCGGTGTTAAGTACCTTATACAGCCCCGGTTTGATAAAGAGGGCTGGCATTGGATGTTCAATTATTTCAAAAAGTATTTGAATACGAAACAGACAATCTATACGCTACCCTACAGCGACAACCAAAAGATTTCGAACATGTTTGATGGCTATTTTCCTACGAGGGGTTTTTTTGTGCTTTACTCAGCGCTTACTTCCCACTGCAAGGAAGTATTTATTACCGGTTTTACCTTTTTTAAAACACCTTATGCCAAAGGATATAGAGATAATGTGAGGGACCTTAAGGACAATTACAAGCATATACAAAATCAGGGTTTTCATAATCCTGATTTGGAATATGAACATTTTCTTAAGCTAATAAAGAAGTCTCCCGTTAAAAGAATAACCGTCGATGAAAAACTTTATAACATTTTAAAGTATGATTCACCAGATTTAATCCAAAAAGTAAGGAAAATTTAAATTTAATCGAACGAAATCTTTGCTAATTGGTCAATTCTAAAATTCCAAATATAAAAGTCAAGATTTTCAAATTTGAAAGTATGAGTTGTAAGAAGCAGCCACTACTTTTTCAATATTAATGATGTAGTTATATGAGTGAGAAGAATATTTTTATAAATAATATAAAAAATCAGCAAAAATTACTTTACGGCTGCCTCGATCGGTTGTTGATTAAGGGAACAAAAGTAGCCTTACTTGATTTTCCGAACCATAATAATGTTGGTGATAATGCTATATGGTTAGGGGAAAAAGCCGCTTTAAAAAAAATGGGAGTAAATGTTGTATATCAATGTGATATATATGGTTTTTCTGAAAAAGCGCTTCGGAAGCGTTTAGGAAAAGAAGGTGTTGTTTTGCTTCATGGCGGTGGTAATTTGGGCTCAGTTTGGCCGGAACATCAAATGTTTCGAGAAAGAATAATTCAATTATTCCCGGACAAGAAAATTATACAACTGCCGCAGAGTGTTCATTTTGATGATGATACTCAAAAAGCAAGGTTTGGACAAATAGGGAGAGCACATAAAGATCTTCATATTCTCATGCGCGACCATGCCAGCCTACGTACTTTAAAGGAGCTGAATTTGAATGTGGAACTTTGTCCAGATATGGCATTAGCTATGGGACCAGTAGCTCAAAGCGAAAGACCGGTAGTGGATGTTGTATGGCTATCAAGAACCGATCATGAATCTACGGGTGAGAAAAGCGAATCTTTCAGTTTCAAAACCGAAAAATTAGATTGGCTTACAGGTGAGCCTGGCAGATTCTATTCTAAATTCAGTCCTAAGTTTACAGTACGAATCCGACGCATTGTTCAAAGTGTTTTCCGGAATTCCGAATTAATTAGGGACCATTTCTGGAGCATAAATGCGGCTTCTTTTGATTTACTTGCCAAGAGAAGGTTTAATCGAGGGACTCGAATTTTATGTAGAGGGAAAGTTGTTTTAACTGATAGACTTCACGGCCACATTGTTTCTACACTTATAGGAAAACCCCAAGTTCTTCTTGATAATCATTACAGGAAGGTTGGGAATTATATAGACTGCTTTGAGTCAGAACAAGAAGCTATCTTTTATGTTGGTAATGATAAGTCCAATATCGGGGCTAAAGTATCTAAAGCACTTGATATCATAGAAAAAAATAATAAGAATGACTAAAATGGTATCAGTACCACTTGTAGCTCCACGTTTTAATCGATTACGCGCAGATGCTGTATGGGTAACTATTGCTAACTGGGCAGATGGCTTTGAAGATCATTATGGAAATGCAGAGGTGATAGCAGGCGAATCATCGTATTCTGCGGAGGAGATCAGGGCAAGATGTTTTCCTTCTGACACTGGAAAAACTAAAAAAAAGGAACCGAATTGGTTTCGCCATACCTATTTAGCTAAGCTCTTTGAAATGTTTGCTAAGGATTTACGCTGGTATCATGAGGAACAAAAAGCATTATCCATTAACTTAGAGAGATTCAAGAATGCACCATTTGTATGGCAGCACCATGATCTTTTTCAAACAAAAGGGTTAAAGCTCGCAAAAAGATTAGGAGTACCCTCAGTTCTTTTTGTAGACGCTCCATATGTTTGGGAGTCCAAAAAGTGGGGAGTACAACGGTTTGGGTGGGAGTGGTTTGCGAAAAGTCGGGGAGACGCATTTCCTTGCCAAAAAGCTGACCTTATTCTGGTTGTAAGTGAAGATGTAAAGCGCGCGGTTATGGATCTTGGGATACCTGAAAGTCGTATTCTTATCACACCATGTACGGTATCACAAAAAATGTTTGATGGGGCTAAAGGTAGTGAAGTACGCGAAACCTTTGAATTAAACAATAATTTTGTAATAGGATGGGTTGGTAGTTTTCGTAAATTCCATAGCTTAGATTTATTAGTTGAAGCCTTTTTGGATGTTTCCTCTACTATGTCAGAAGCGAAATTATTGTTAGTTGGGGATGGTCCTGAACGTATTCGTTTGCAAGAAAAGGTAGAAAGCTACGGCTTAAACAATCGAGTGATATTCTCCGGAAACGTTCCTCACAGCGAAATTCATTCATATATAAGTAGTTTTGACCTGGCCGTCTTACCTTCTCAATCCAAAGAAGGATTTCATTATTCACCCTTAAAACTTCGTGAATTTTTTGCTGCTGGCGTACCTGTGATCGCATCAGCTGTAGGCGATGTTGAAACGGTGATCAAGGAGAGCAATGGTGGCTGGTTAGTGCCTCCAGGCTCTAAAGAATCGATAGTCGAAATGATCAAAAAAATCCAGGGAGATCGAGCATCAATAAATGAAGCAGGTTCAAAGGCAAGAAGCTACTCAATAGAAGAAATGGGTATCTCCAAGCAAATTCTAATGATAGAAGACTATTTCGGTATTAAAAACTGAAGGTTAAACGAGTCTATTAAGTAATTTAAATACTTCCTTTCGCCAGATTAGTTAAATGAAATAAAATAGCATTATTATCAAAATTGAAATTTAATTGAAAATCTTACAAATTATACAGAAACCTCAATTAAGGGGGGCAGAAATCTTTGCCTGTCAGCTATCCAACCATTTGCAGGAACAAGGCCATGAGTTATTGGTTGTAAGTATCTTTCCCGGAGATGCAGAACTCCCCTTCCAAGGTGAAGTAGTAAAACTAGATCGTCCTCCGAATAAAAGATTTTTTGATCCGTATGGATGGAAAAAATTCAGTAAACTGGTTAAGGATTTTGAGGCAGATATAGTCCAGGCAAATGCAGGAGATACTTTAAAGTTTATGGTAAGTTCTAAAATATTTTATCCTTTTGATGCGAAGATAATTTTTAGGAATGCTAATAAAATGGGAGATTTTGTCGATAGCAAAATTAAATACTTTTTGAATAAGGCTTACGTAAGCCAGCTAGATTTTGTTATTTCCGTTAGTAGGGAATGTCAAAATGATTTTCAGAAAATATTTAATTTTCCCGATGAAAAGATTGACACCGTGGAAATTGGAGTTGAGGACCAGGATATTAGTGGAGACATTCACGATTTGGATTTTCTGCATGATAATAATAAGATCATCACGCATATTGGAGGATATGTTCCTGAGAAAAATCATCAAAGGCTTGTTAATATATTTAAGCAAATAATTGATGAATATCCAAATGCCCAACTGTTATTAATTGGGAAGGGAAAGTTGGAAGAAACAGTCAGGCAGGAAGTAATGCGTTTAAATCTGGAAAATAAAATTCATTTTTTAGGCTACAGGAATGATGTGTTGGAAATACTTTCACATTCAGATGCTTTTGTTCTTCCTAGTTTGATTGAAGGGCTTCCTGGTGTGATTTTAGAGGCTATGTACTGCAATACTCCTGTCATCGCATATAATGTAGGAGGAATTAAAGAAGTTGTAAAACATGATACTGGCTGGCTAGTGGAAAAGAATAATGAAGAAACTTTTATTAATAGTTTGAGAGAGGTCTTAAATAGTGATAGTCAATCTGCTAAAAAAATACAAAATGCGAATAAAATGATCCATGATCGTTTCCTAAATTCTATTATATCTAAACGGTTTTTATCCATTTATAATGAATTGAAGAATTAATATTTTTCAAAGTTTGAAATTAGCCAAATTATTTGTTCCGAAAATTACCGGAGATGACTAAAATTAAAGTTCTGCATATTATTAAATCTTTAGGAAGAGGTGGTGCAGAAATGTTACTTCCCGAAACCCTGAAGCTTCACGATAAAGATAAATTTGAATTTCATTACATCTATTTTCTTCCTTGGAAAGACCAAATGGTTGGTTCCCTTGAAGAAGCTGGAGGAAGGGTAGCATGCTTGGAAGCGAAAGATAACATTCGCTTATTACTTCAGTATAAAAAAACTATTGAGTATTGTAAGGATCACAAAATAGATTTGATCCACTGTCATCTTCCCTGGGCAGGATTCTTAGGAAGATGGGTCCATAAAAAAACCGGAATTCCGATGCTCTACACTGAGCACAATATGCAGGAGCGTTATCATCCTGCAACAAAGAGTATTAATAAAATAAGTTTTAATTCACAGAGTCTTGCACTTGGGGTGTCTCAGGATGTGACCGATTCGATTAAGGAAAATATTAAACCGAACATTCCGGTCCGCACCCTATTAAACGGGGTTAACACGGAGTCCTTTCAAAGATCATGTAACTCTCATATTAGAAGAGAACTGGGTATTCCTAAAGATGCTATTGTCATTGGAAACGTGGCTGTATTCAGGTTTCAAAAGCGACTTGTGGAATGGCTGCAGGTGATAAAGCGTATACGGGAGAAGAATTCCAATGTATACGGTATAATAGTCGGAGCAGGACCATTGGAAAAGGAGATCAAAATGGAGTGGAAGGATAGCGGATTGCAAAACATAGTTTTTTTACCCGGACTGAAGATAGATGTAAAATCCTATTTTGAAGCCTTGGATATCTTTATGATGACCTCTTCTTTTGAGGGCTTGCCAATAGCTTTGCTGGAAGCTATGAGCATGGAGTGCGCTGTTGTTTCTACTAGTGCCGGGGGAATAAAGGAGGTGATCAGGAATGAAGAGGACGGCTTGACCTGCAAAGTTGAAGATTGGCAAAAACTTTCTGACCTTTGTCAAATCCTAATAGATGACCCCGAAAAATTAAAAACCTTTAAAAGAGCAGCCAGAGAAAGAGTTTTAAAGGAATTTAGTCTCACTAAAATGGTGGATGAATTGGAAATAATCTATAGCGATTTTGTGACGAAGTGATGAAATGCTGAGTTGGAATTAAAAATATACAGATTAACAAATTAACTCTCATAACAAATGACCATTAGAGAAGCCAGTCATCATGATATTCCTCAAATTCTAAGGGTCTTAAAGGCGAGTCTGGGAGAGACTTCTTCCAAAAAGACAGGAGAGGTCTGGCGATATAAACATGTGAATAATCCCTTTGGGGAATCTCTTGTGCTTGTCGCTGAAGAAGCTGAAGAAGTAGTAGGAGTGAGGGCATTTATGAGATGGAAATGGCAAAAGGGAGAGCAAACCTTTTCCGCTTTCAGAGCAGTAGACACAGCCACGCATCCCAATCACCAGGGAAAGGGGATTTTTAAAAAATTAACTTTGAAAGCTCTTGAAATTGGGAAGGAACGGGGAGATCATTTTGTGTTTAACACCCCGAATGCTCAAAGTAAACCGGGATACCTTAAAATGGGATGGAAAGAAGTTGGTGAGATTAAAGTTAGTTTACGTTTTACTAAAATATTTTCGTTAAAAGATAAGCAGATAGATTATGGAGTTTCAGGCAGACTGGATGATTGCGAAGAGCTGCTAAAATCATATTATGAGGAACGGAAAACTTCAGATCAACTTTTCACTCCTAAAGATAAGCTGTATTTAGGTTGGCGTTATCTAAATAATCCATTGCAAAAATATGAGGTACTAATAGATAAAAATTATTTTATTGCCGGTTACGTTAAGCCACGGAATAAATTTAAAGAATTCCGGATATCGGAAGCTATAATTGCACGAGGTGCGAAAAAAACAGCTAAATCGGCTATTCTTAATTTGGCAAAATCCTCAGGAGCAATGATATTAAGTATATCTCCCGATACAGGCATACATTTTAAATCTGGAATTACAGGAAATTTTGGGCCTGCTTTAACTTATAAATCTGTTACTCTCTCTCAGTCCGACTTCCTGAATTTAGATTCATGGGCTTATAGTTTGGGTGATCTAGAACTTTTTTAAATGGTTGGTGCGCTTGTTTTAATACTATTTCTTTTTCTCCTCAGTCAGGGGTTATTTAATCATTTTTGGAAGAAGCATAAATGGTTTTCCAAGAAGTTGATGAATTCTTTATTTTTGTACCATTTTTTCTTTGGCGCCGTATACTATACTTACGCCTTATTCAATAATTCTGATTCAAAACTCTATTTCAGTAGACCTCAGTCCGGTGATACCTGGTGGTCCTTTTTTGGTACCAGTACTACCTTTATAGATTTTATGTCATGGCCATTCATTAATCTTTTAAATTTTAATTATGAGATGATGATGGTGCTTTTCACCTGGATGGGATTTCTGGGATTTGTGTATGCATATCTATTCTTTAGGGAGAATATACCAATAAAAATCAACGTTTTTAATGTTGATTTTTTAATTCTGGTCCTTTTTCTTCCGAATATGCATTTTTGGACTGCTTCGCTAGGAAAAGGAGCTCCTATTTTCATGGGCTTAATGATGTTTGCGTATGGTATAGGCAAACCCAAATCGAGGTGGGGTATCTTATTGGTTTCTTCTTTAATAATTTATTATATAAGACCTCATGTTTTTCTATTTATAGCTTTAGGAACAGTATTGGGCTACATGACCGGGAAAGAAAAAGTTTCCTTTGGAAGAAAAATATTAATATATACAATATTGATTGGAGGATTAATAATGGTTCAGGACACAATTTTAGGAGTAGCTGGTTTAGACCAATCTGAAGATTTAGTGGAAGGGTTTTCTGAATTTTCTGAAAAACAAGCTGGAAAATTAAGTTCATCGGGGTCAGGAGTAAGTATGGCCAATTATCCTCTTCCCTTGAAACTGTTTACTTTTTGGTTCAGACCATTATTTCTTGATGCTCCCGGAGTTTTAGGTCTTATAGTCTCTGTAGAAAATCTTATTTATTTGCTTCTATTTTTTAAAATATTAAATGGGAAATTTATTCGTTTTCTGAAAATAGCACCAATTAGTGTAAAGATGAGTTTAACCACATTTTTCCTGGCTTCCCTGGCAATGGCATTTGTGATGTCCAACCTGGGTATTATTATGCGTCAAAAATCGATGGTCATGTACTTTTTGTTTTTTGTAATATATTATTTTCTGGCGCAAAACAAATATGATAGATTTATTAGACAGCGGAAATTGAGGGAGCGGAGAATTAGGGAGATGGAAGTGGATGTTTAGCATTAGGACTGGGAGACGAGGTGGCAAGGTGACTGGAAGACTGTGAGATAGGGGACAAGGAGATTGTGGAAATTAGTGATAAGAGAATTAACTTTGGAGACGTGGAGACAAGAGGACTGGGGAAAAAGTGTTCAGTGATCAGATATTGGAACTTCTCGATTTCCATATTAACGAATTAACGAATCGCGAAATTCAAACATGAATAATAATGGAGCTTTAGTAATTTCACTTGATTTTGAACTTCTTTGGGGTGTATTTGATAAGGTGAACTGGAGAGAGAAGAAGGGTTATTTTCAAAATACAAGAAAAATTATTCCGGAGATCCTGCACCTGTTTGAGAAATATGAGATATCATGTACCTGGGCAACCGTAGGCATGTTGTTTAATGAAAACTGGGATGAGTGGAACTACAATATACCAAAAGTACTACCAGATTACAATAATGAGAAACTTTCTGCTTATAGCTATGGTAAAACCATTCAGAGTAAAGAAACTGAGGGATTATGTTTTGCTCCTGATCTTATAAAAAGGATCAGGCAAACCCCGGGGCAGGAAATAGGTACACATACTTATTCCCACTACTACTGCCTGGAACCGGGTCAGACCCTAATTAGTTTTAAGGCTGATCTTGTAAAAGCCAGAGAATTAGCCAATAAATTTAGTATAGAATTTAAGTCTCTGGTTTTTCCCAGGAATCAGTACAATGAGGATTATCTGGATGAATGTAAATATATGGGTTTACGTGCAGTTAGAACTAACCCGGATGTTTGGTATTGGAAAAATACGCAGCAGGAAAGCCTGCAACAAAAAATATTTAGAACAGCGGATGCCTACCTTGGCTTCAATAATCGATCTTACCAAAAATTTCAAGATATCCATCCAGAGATTTTCGGGCAGAAGGCAAGCAGATTACTGAGACCTCATAGCGGGAAAATTTTACTGGATAAAGCACGTTTGAAAAGAGTAAAATCAGAGATGAGTTCAGCGGCTTTCAAGAAGGAGATCTATCATTTGTGGTGGCATCCTCACAATTTTGGTACTTACCCTGAAAAGGGTCTGGAGGAGCTTGAAAATTTGCTTAAGTTTTATATCAAACTTAAATGTAGGTATAATTTCTCATCTCTGAATATGGTTACTGTAGCTCAGAAAAAATTTAAGATTTGATGCAAAAAATCTTGAAAAATAGAAAATTTGCCTTTGACTAAAAAGGAGTTTCAGAATCATTTTTGCGTAGTTTTGGGCTCTTTTATGAAAGTGACCCGAAAGTTCATTACGGTAAGTTCTTTCATAATATTCACTAAGGGTTCTGTAGGTATTGAATTTGGATCGTAACTGAAAAATTTTATTTTCAGAACTCCACATAGCGCCTGAATGTTTACGGTATAGTGTAGGTTTTATATTTTCCAGAAATTTTCCATTACCGTAATTTCCTAGTAGGCTAACAATAAAATTATCTCCATTAAAAACACTGAAAAATTCTATAGGAAACTCCTTTATTACATTTCGAAAACACCAGGTGGAAATAGGAGGTTGTTCCCTCGCGCATTGTAATTCTTCGCTAGAAAAGTTTTTTTTCCATCTGTCCATGTATGGAGGAGTGGGTAAGTTTTTTTTCCCCTCATCGATTATAGCTACTTTATGATAGCAGAGGACTGTTTCAGAATGGGAGCTAAGGTAATCCACTTGCTTTTGAACTTTGCTGAGATCTGCCCAAATATCGTCTCCATCACAGTAGGCTATAAATCTTCCCTTTGCTGAATAGATATTATATAGGGCGTTAAAAATAGAGGTGGCTTTTGATTCTATTTTTATGTTATTTTCTCTATAATGTAAAAATAGTCTTATTTTTTCTGGATACCTTTCTGCATAAGAGATACAGACCTCTCTTGTTCCATCTGAGGAGCCATCGTCTCCTAGAAGAATTTCAAAAGGAAAGTCAGTTTCTTGTTTTAGAACTCCATTTAAACAGTCGGTAATAAATTCTACTTGATTGAATGTTGGGATGCATACGCTAAGTAGCGGAAATTCAGGGGTTTTATTCGGAAATTCTATAACTTTTTTTTTTTCAAAAACCCTTTTAAATTCTTGGAAATTCATTTATTGGAATGGCCTTATAAAGTATAATAACACCAAATATAAAATTTGAAAATGAGTATTCACTTTTTTTTTAATAAAATCTGCTCTTCTCTCCGAATATAGTAGGACTGGCCCATGGTAAAGTTTTACATGATATGGAAAAAAAGTACTTTTACCTAAATTATCATTATGCCTTTAAAACTCATTCGCGTCACAACAATCCCTCTGTCTCTTGAAAAACTTTTGGAAGGTCAACTTACCTATATGAGTGATCATTATGATGTGATTGCAGTTTCTGCTGAAAAGGATAGGCTGGAGAAATATGGTCTGAACAACGGGGTGAGAACCTTTCATGTTGAGATGACCCGGGAAATTACACCGGTTAGAGATATCAAGGCCCTCTGGAGGTTTTACAGTTTTCTGAAAAAAGAACAGCCTTTAATAGTACACTCACATACTCCAAAGGCAGGAATAATTGGAATGCTGGCTGCGCGAATGGCGAATGTCCCCATCCGACTTCATACTGTGGCCGGAATGCCTCTCATGGAAACCAAAGGTATAAAACGAAAGATCCTATTACAGGTTGAAAAATTGACATATTCCTGTGCAACAAAAGTGTTTCCTAATTCTCAAGGCCTGAAAAGTTTCTTGACCAGGGAAAAGCTGGTCAACCCGGGAAAAATTCAGGTCCTTGGTGAAGGGAGTTCCAATGGGATAGATACCGATTTTTTTGACCCTCAGAAGTTCTCAAGGGACAAGAGAATGTCAATAAGACAAGAGCTAAAAATACCTTTAAATGACATTGTGTTTATCTTTATTGGTAGATTGGTATCCGATAAAGGAATAAACGAACTGGTTCAGGCATTTATAAAGGCCCAAAAAGTACAGGAGAATTTAACTCTATTACTGGTGGGCTCCTTTGAACATGAACTTGATCCCCTTGATAATAAGAATATTCAGGCTATTGAGGAGCATCCCAAAATTAGAACGACCGGCTATCAGGAAGATGTGAGGCCTTTTCTTGCAGTAGCTGATGTATTAGCTTTTCCAAGTTATCGCGAAGGGTTTCCAAACGTGGTAATGCAAGCGGCCTCAATGGGGCTACCGGCTATTGTCACAGATATAATAGGGTGTAATGAATTGGTCGGGGACGAGAAGAACGGAATTATTATTCCGGTTAAAAATGAAGAGGCTTTACTAAGGGCAATGAACACTTTGGCCCGTGACCCGGAGTTGAGGAGAAGATTGGCTCTTAATTCCCGAAAGGAAATTGTAAGAAAGTATGAAAGAAAAGAATTCTGGAGGGAACTGTTAAGAGAATATAAAAAATTAGAATCTCAAAAACTGAAATCCTAACTTCGCCAACAATAATTGAAGGAAAATTCCGCTGAAGCAAGCATGTATAGAAGATATTTTAAACCCTTTATAGATTTTGTTATTGCTTTCATTGGAATTACAGTTTTGAGTCCTGTATTGGTAATATTTATTTTCCTACTGTCAATAGCCAATAAAGGAAAACCATTCTTTTTCCAGAACAGGCCTGGAAAGGGAGGGGAGATCTTCAAAATCATTAAATTCCGGACGATGACAGATGAAAAAGATATGCAGGGGAATCTTTTACCGGATTCTGAAAGGTTAACACCTGTCGGAAAATTGGTAAGGCAAACTTCTGTTGATGAGATTCCGCAATTGATCAATGTTATGAAAGGAGATATGAGCCTTGTGGGTCCCCGGCCCTTGTTACCAGAATACCTGATTTTGTATACAAAAGATCAAAGCAGGCGGCATGAAGTTAAGCCAGGAATTACTGGCTGGGCACAGGTTAATGGTAGGAATGCTATTAGTTGGACAGAGAAATTAAAGCTTGATGTATGGTATGTAGAGAATGTCTCTTTTCTGCTGGATCTAAAAATTTTATTCCAAACCTTTAAAAAAGTAATATTATCTGAAGGTATAAATACTTCCAATATGGCAACTACCGAACCTTTTAACGGAAAGAATTGATATGAACATTTATGGGGCAAGCGGACACGCAAAAGTCATTATAGGTATTATCCATTCACGTATGGAGAGTATAGATTATGTTATTGACGATAATAAAGCGATAACAGGTATTTATAATTATCCGGTTACACATAATCTTACACCGGATGTTTTGAGAAGAAAGACTATTATAGCGATAGGTAATAATGAGATCCGGAAAAAAGTTTCTGAAAAACTTAATTCCTCAATAAGTAAGGCCATAAGCCATGCTTCCTCTGTAGTAGACGTTACCGTGGAACTCGGTCAGGGCACAGTGGTCATGGCCAATGCCACCATTAATGCCGATACAATTATTGGAAAACATTGCATCGTTAATACGGGTTCGGTGATAGAGCACGACTGCTTACTCGCAGATTTTGTTCATATTTCTCCTAATGCTACTCTTGCCGGAGGAATACAGGTTGGGGAAGGCACTCAGGTTGGAACAGGAGCTGTAATCATTCCGGGTGTCAAAATTGGGAAATGGTGTACCATTGGTGCAGGTGCTGTGGTGATAGAAGATATTCCTGATTATGCTACAGTAGTTGGAAATCCCGGAAAGATCATTAAATTTAAAGACCAGTATGAAACAAGATAAGATCTGGCTTTCTTCACCGCATATGGGCGGAACTGAAAAAAAATATGTGGAGCAGGCGTTTACGGACAATTGGATTGCTCCATTAGGTCCTAATGTCAATGGATTTGAAGAGGATATAAAGAACTATCTTTTTTCAGACTCATTTTCCCATGGCGAGGTGGCCGCATTAAGCTCCGGGACTGCAGCTCTACACCTGGCACTGATATTGGCAGGAGTGAAGAGAGGAGATGAGGTCATTTGTCAAAGTCTAACCTTTGCCGCTTCAGCTAATCCCATTACCTATTTGGGAGCAACCCCTGTTTTTATAGATAGTGAAGAGGAGACTTTGAATATTTCCCCAATTTTTCTGGAGGAAGCAATAAAAGACAGGATAGCTAATGGTAAAAAACCGAAAGCTATTATAGCAGTTCACCTATATGGAATGCCATATAAAGTAGATGAAGTAAACAGGGTAGCGAAAACTTACGATATCCCTGTTATTGAAGATAGTGCTGAGGCTCTGGGAAGCTCCTATAATGGTCAAAAATGTGGCACTTTAGGAGATATGTCGATACTTTCTTTCAATGGAAATAAGATCATTACAACCTCCGGGGGAGGTGCTCTTATAACCAGAAATAGGAAACTCAAGGAAAAGGCTGTCTTTCTTGCAACCCAGGCCAGAGATGAGGCTCCACATTATCAACATAGCGAAATAGGTTACAACTACCGGTTGAGTAATATATCTGCAGGAATAGGAAGAGGTCAAATGGAGGTACTGGATCAACACGTAATCCTGAGAAGGGAAATGCATAACTTTTACCTGGACCTATTTGATAATGTTCCCGGGGTGAGAGTACAAAGAGAACCCGAAAAAGAGTATTTTTGTAATCATTGGTTAACAATTGTTCTCTCAGACGGAACGGTCGATTTTGAGGAATTGAGATTGTATCTGGAAAGTGAAAATATCGAATGCAGGCCGCTATGGAAACCTATGCACCTGCAGCCCGTTTTTGAAAAAGAATTGTTCTACGGGAATGGTGTAGCAGAAAAGGCCTTTAAAACAGGGTTGTGCCTGCCTTCAGGTTCTAACCTTGGAGAAAAAGAGAAAAGCAGGATAAGGACAGCTATCAAAGATTTTTTTGAGTTAACTTAAAATTTAATGTTCCAAATACGAATTTATGGGTAAGAGGTTAAATTACGCCCTAAAGCAGATCCTTTCTTCGGAAAGCAGATTGGATATTCGGAATATTAAATATTTGCCGCGTTGGGCGATTTTGGCCATTGATATTTTCATTATCATGGTTGCTGATGTTCTCACCATATTAGCACTGCAGGACCTTACCGATAATTTTTATGATTTCTTGTCTGCACCACAACGTATGGGGCTCGCGTTAGGTGTAAATATTGTCTATTTTATTGTATTTAGAACCTATGCTGGTCTTATTAGGCATTCCTCTTATGTTGATGCTTTAAAGATCATGCTGGCCTGTTTTAGTACCTTTTGTACCCTTCTGGCAATCAATTATGGGACTTATGCTTTGATTGGAGAGAAAATATACCTGGTTGCAGGTCTCATATTTTACTTTCTAGTTTCTTTTGCCCTTTTATTTTTGTTCCGGCTTACAGTCAAGCAGGTCTATGAATACTTCAAAAACACTCAAAAAAACCAGAACCTTCAAAAAGCTGTAATTTTTGGAGCTGATGAAAATGCGATTTCAATTGCAGGAGCCCTGGAAATTGAACATCCTAAAAGATTTGAGATCAAAGGGTTTATTACGAACGACAATTCCCGTCGGAACATTCGGATTTTAGGTCATCCTGTTATTTATAATGGTTTAAAAATAAGCCAGGAAGCTATTGCATTAGGTGCAACCGCCCTGATTCTATCTGAAAACACCCTCACCGCGGAAGAAAAATTTGCAGTAGTTGAAGATTGTCTTGAGCATGATATTAAGGTCTTTAATGCTCCTATTGTTTCCAGTTATGAGGATGAACAATCAGTATCCCATAAAGTGAAATCCCTTCAAATAGAAGACCTTCTCGACAGGGAGCCTATTTTGCTTAATAAGGAGAATAAAAAGCAACAACTAACGGGTAAGACTATCCTGGTTACAGGAGGTGCAGGCTCTATTGGTAGTGAGATCGTTCGGCAGGTGGCAGAATACAAACCTGAATTATTACTAATCCTGGATCAGGCTGAAACTCCATTACATAATCTACAATTGGAGATACAGACTAAATTTCCGTCTCTTAATTTCAAATGTATTATTTGTGATGTAGGCAATAAGAAGCGTTTGGAATTGCTTTTTAAAAGAAGGGAAATTGATGTGGTATATCATGCGGCAGCTTATAAACATGTGCCATTAATGGAAGAAAACCCACATGAGGCAGTTTTTGTAAACATTCTGGGAACTAAGAACCTCTCTGACCTTGCTGTCAAATATGATGTGGGACATTTCGTAATGGTTTCAACCGATAAGGCGGTGAATCCAAGCAATGTTATGGGAGCTTCAAAAAGGGCTGCAGAAATGTATGTTCAATCCCTTTACCATTCCTGTGAAAAGGATGGTGCAATAACGAAATTCATCACCACCAGATTTGGAAATGTTTTGGGTTCCAATGGGTCTGTAGTTCCTCTTTTTAGAAAGCAAATAGAGAAGGGCGGTCCCGTTACCATAACTCATCCTGATATCATTCGTTATTTCATGACCATTCCTGAAGCATGTCAGTTGGTGTTGGAAGCAGGAGCCATGGGAAATGGAGGGGAGATTTTTATTTTTGATATGGGAGAACCGGTAAAAATTATGGATCTTGCCATTAAAATGATTAAACTTGCCGGATACATTCCGAACAAGCAGGTAAAGATCAAGATTACTGGTCTGCGTCCGGGTGAAAAGTTATACGAGGAATTGTTAAGTGACAAAAGTAAAACCTTGCCTACACATCATAAAAAAATTATGATAGCAGAGGATCTTCCGGGAAATTATGAAGAGATCAATGCTGCTATTGAAAAGATAATCAGATCTGCAACGAAGTTAAAAGGGCATAGGGTTGTTGGAGAGCTAAAACAACTCGTGCCGGAATTTAAAAGTAATAATTCAGCATTTGAAAAGCTGGATAAGGCTTCTCCGGTGCATGATCAAAAGAAGAAAATCAGTTAGATGTTAAAACCAATTTATCCCCCCTATTTTTTGTCATTAGGATTTCTATTTAAACCGGTTCTTTTCTGTACAGTTTTGTTACTCCTATTGAGCGGCTGTTCTACTAAAAAAGAGATTTTATATTTTCAAAATATTGAAAGGATCCAGGGAATGGATGCTCCCGAAGATTTTGTTCCTGAGATTGAGGTGAATGATGTTCTAAGAATAGATGTCTCCTCACTTAATGATGAACTTGTGGAACCGTTTAAGATGGATATTAATTCCCAGAGCGGCGGAGGTAGTAGTGGAGGGAACAATGCTGCTCTTAACGGTTACCTGGTTAACAAGGAAGGTTTTATAAATTTTCCGGTATTGGGTGAAATTGAGGTAAGAGGGCGGACAAGAGGAGAAGTGGAAGACTTACTTACTTCGAAATTGAAAGAATATGTTACCGATGCGGTTGTAAGAGTACGGATTGTAAATTTCAAAATAACCATTCTGGGTGAAACAGGGAGTCAGGTAATTCAGGTTCCCGATGAAAGGATCTCTGTTCCGCAAGCTATTGCCATGGCGGGGGATATTACCTATGATGGAAAACGACATAATATTCTGGTTATAAGGAATCATGAAGGTAAATTAAATTATGAGCGGGTGGATCTTACTCAATCATCTATATTTCAAAATCCCTACTACTATTTAAAACAGAACGATATTGTATATGTGGAACCCACCTATCGCAAAGTAAAATCTGCAGGGTTTATTACCAGCTGGCAGGGGCTGGTATCCATTTTGACCACTGCATTCAGTTTGTTTATACTATTTAGCCGATAATCCATGGAAGAATTACAGGACTTTTCTGAAAAAGAAGAATCGAATTTTGACCTGAAGGCAGAGATCTATAAGTATCTGACACATTGGAAATGGTTGGTGTTGGGGGCATTCTTAGGATTAATGGTTGCGTTTCTTTATAACAGGTACACCATCCCTAAGTTTAATACAGAGGCATCTATGATGATCCTCGGTGATGAGGATAATAGTATTGTTGGTGCTTTGCCCTCCGGCGGGGGCTCAATATTGGCTATAGGCCAGAATTCATTAGACAACCAGATAGTAAAATTAAAATCAAAACGGCTTGTTGAAGGAGTAGTGGATTCTCTGGATCTTAATGTTTTTTACTTCATGGAGGGCAATATCATTGCTGTTGAGGCCTATAAAAGATCTCCTGTCAGGATTGAATTCTTATCCTCTCCGGAAGTTATAAATAATTCCCTTCTGGATTTTTATGTAACACCAAAAACATCGAATACTTATGTTTTAGAAGGAAAGTCAGAGGAATACTCTGAAGTTCATGAATTTGGAGAACCGGTTGGTGTGAGAGGTATAAAATTCAAAATCACCCCTACTGTTTCTCAAATTGAGGCTCAGAATACTATAAATATTCGACTTTGGCCGTTACGGGATGTGGCTGCTGATTTTATCTGGAGGATGAATATTTCTCCAAAAGGACAGGCAAAAGACATTTTATCCTTGTCTTTGACCGGAGAGGTTCCTGAAAAGACCCAGGATTTTTTAAATACCTTAATGCTTCACTTTAATGCTGATGGGGTAGCAGATAAGAGACAAGTGGCAGAAAGTACTGCAAAATTTATCCAGGATCGTCTTGAGCTGATCTCTCAGGAATTAGATTCTGTAGAAGGAGGAATTGCAGATTTCAAAAAGGAGAACCAGATCATGGATGTGGGGAGTAGCGCAGGCCAGTATTTGGCGAAATCCTCTATGGCAGAACAGGAAATCTTTACACTTGAAACTCAACTCCTGGTCATCAATGGTATAGAGGAGACGCTTTCTTCAGCTGAACCATACCAGTTATTACCTGAAGGTTTAGGTATGGAAGAAGGTGGTATAGGAGGGTCTATAACCCAGTATAATGATCTTATTCTTCAAAGGAATGCCTATTTAAAGACTGGGACCAGTAAAAATCCGGTGGTTGAAACAATCACTGAGCAACTGGATTCTTTAAGGAATAGCCTTCTTAAGAATATTGAGCAAACTAAAAGCACTATCAGGATACGTATCAGGGAATTAAGCCAACTTGAAAGGCAGGCTGAGGGCCAATTCAGTACTTTCCCCGGGCTTGAAAAAGGTATAAGAAGTATAGAACGACAGCAGCAAATTAAGGAGCAGCTTTATCTTTTTTTATTGCAAAGAAGGGAAGAAGCAGCAATATCTTTTGCAGCAACTTCTCCTGTGGCGAAGATAATCGATCCGGCGTATACCTACAATCAACCTGTTGATCCAAAACCCTGGCTTATTTTAACAGGAGGAGGTATTATAGGTTTTCTCATCCCGTTAATAGTAATTTTTACAATCAATTTTCTGGATACCAAGGTCCATCATAAAGGAGATCTTCAGCCACTTATAAAAGATATTCCTTTTCTTGGGGAAATTCCAAGAGTGACCTCCGAAGAAAATGAGGTAATACAGATCAACGACAGATCACCATTGGCCGAATCATTTCGGATATTGCGAACGAACCTGGCATATCTCGTGCAGTCGAGAAACAAGGAAAAGGCGGAAGTGATCTTTGTTACCTCTACGATAAAAGGTGAAGGAAAAACATTCGTGTCCTTTAACCTTGCAAGGACACTTGCCAGTACCGGGAAAAAAATCTTACTGGTTGGAGCAGATGTCAGGAATCCCAAGCTTCATAAATATTCTGAAGAAACTGTAGATACCAAAGGCCTTTCAGATTATTTATATGATCATGATGTACTTCCCCAAGATATTATTAATTCCACTAATCAGGACAATATTCAAGTCGATGTCATTTTTTCAGGAGCTATTCCTCCAAATCCGGCCGAATTGCTAATGAACGATCGTATGGAAGCTCTTCTAAAAGGTGTGGAAATGAATTATGATTTTGTTATAGTAGATACTGCACCTACTATGATAGTGACAGACACTTTGCTTATAAGTCAGTTGGCAGACACCACAATTTATGTGACCCGTGCAAACTATACTGAAAAAAAATTGCTTGATTTTCCAAAAGAACTCAAACAACAGGGAAAACTTAAAGGCCTTGCTATCGTATTGAACGATGTGGACTATTCAAAGTTCTCCTACGGTGCAAAGTATGGGTATGCTTACGGGTATGGATATGGGTATGGAGCAGATGAAGAAAAAGGCTCTATTATTAATCGTCTAAAAAAGCCTTTTAAGAAAAAGGTTTAAGAACTTCTTTGTTTCTTTTTAGAAGAGGTTTTATTTGATCGATTCGCTTATGAGACACTTTGGATAATTCAAGCTTTTCCAAATGCCTTAACTGATGCGTATCACTTCCTATAAAATCTATCAACTCGTTGTCCAGCAAATGAAAAGCTGCCTGTTGAATGTTTTTTCCATAATGGCCAAGAATACTTAACAGGTTTAACTGGAAATAACACCCTCTTTCTTTTAACTCTTCATATTTTTGAGTTGTCTTCCTGTGCATATAAACATATCGTTCGGGATGAGCCAAAATAGGGCGATACTGCTGGGTTTGTAGCTTGAACAATATTTCATTTAGGTTTATGGGTGCTTGGAAATACGACATTTCAACAAGTACATAATTTTCATGCAGGCAAAGTAATTTTTCTTTTTCCATTAGTTCCAAAAAAAACTGATCCATCATATATTCTGCGGCAGCTTTGATTTTTATGTAGGGCTTATTACTTTCGTCAAGAGCTGTTCTTACCTTTTTTAATGCTTCACCAATGGTCTGTGGATTATTGGGGTAATAATCATTCATTATGTGCGGAGTTGCAATGAACTCTGTCACCCCCAATTCTTCATATTTATTCAGAAGGTTCAAAGAATCTTCTAAGGTAGCTGCACCATCATCAATTCCCGGAAGTATATGATTATGAATATCTAAAAATCCCTCAAGCTCATCTTTGAGGAAAGATTTTTTCTTAAAAATGGAGAACATTTAAGCTGTATTTTGGATTATAAAATTACATATTTTATTCTGCTATATCCGGCGGTGTAAATAATATATTACATTTACCTGACCAATTATTTCAGGCATGATCAAAAAACTACCTTTTCTACTTTTTTTTGTCCTCCTTAACGCCAATTCTCAAACCATAGATTATTCTGCATCTGTTACCTTAGAAGGCATTATTTCTTCTGAAGAAAGTAATCCTTTTTGGTTATACACCAACCAACGGGGAAGAATTGATGAAATGACGGATCTTGCGGGTTGGGGAAATGTTTCCGGAAAATATTATCTAACTTCTGAGTCTTTTTTGGAAGCAGGTGCTGGAGTTCTTTACCAAAACGGGTATAGCGATGAAGTACAGTTAGACGACTATTATATTAAGTTCAGAAATTCCTGGTTAGAAACTTATGTTGGAAGAAAGCATAGGGAGGAGCTGTACAAAGGATTAAGTGCAACAAATGAAAACATTCTTTGGTCCCTCAATGCACGGCCTCTTCCGGGAGCTGGTATAAGAACAATTCGTCCTGTTTATTTCTGGAAAGAAGCCGGACTCGGTTTTAAAGCAGAATGGGAAGAGTTTCTGACCGATGATGAGCGCTATGTTGAAGATCTGCGGGTGCATCACAAAAGTTTCCATCTTGTCTTTTCCGGAATTAAGAATATAGAACTTATTGTAGGAGTACAGCACTTTGTCCAGTGGGGAGGGAATTCTCCGGACTATGGAAAATTACCTTCAGGATTTAATGATTATTTAAAGGTAATCCTTGGCCGTGAAGGGCAAAATGACGTTTCAGGTGAAGAAGCTAATGCACTTGGAAATCAATTGGGAAGTTATGAGATTTACTTGAATACCTCGATCTCTCACTATGATGTACAGTTCCTTTACAACACAATTTTTGAAGACAAATCGGGATTGATGCTTCGAAATACCCCTGATGGGCGGTACGGAGTATACATAGAGGATCGGGAATCGAATAAATGGATCTCAGCTTTTATGTATGAATATTACTATACCCGGAATCAAAGTAAAAACTTTCCAACTACTGATGGAAAGGATAATTACTTTAATAATAACCTTTACAGGTCTGGTTGGACCTATGAACACCGGGTCCTTGGGTTACCATTTATTTTGATGGATGCTGACAGGGAGCGAATCGGAGATAATAATATTGTGGCTCATCATCTGGGGATCGCAGGAAATGGGTTTTCACGATTTCCATATAAGCTTCTTGCGAGTTACCGTATGAATTACGGAGCTAAAGGTGGTACTTCCACGCCGAATGATGAAATTTTTTCCGGAATGCTTGATGTAAAACTATGGCAGGAATTTATGGATGTAAACCTGCAATTAGGAGCAGATTTTCACTCTTCAAGCACTAATATCTTTGGAGCAGGGTTAAAACTGAGCAAGCAGCTATTTTAAGAGGTTTTATTCATTTTTGAATAGAATAACATAGCTGAGGTAAATTCCGCCCACCGCGGCCAGGAGGAAGAATATAATTGCCAGTCCGGGGTAGCCGAAAATGGTGAAGGCAGAAGGAACACTCATCAACATGGCCGCACCAATGATCATCGCTGCTATGACCAATCCGAGTGTGATCCGGTTCGCCACTTTTTGAAAACCGTCTGTGAGGCTTTTTTCGTCTATGGCATCGATCTGCATCTTGAATTTATTATTTGCTAAATTTTCAGTCACCTTATTGATACGGGAAGGGAGATGTTCCAACAGGTTCTTTGATTCCAGCAGAACAGAAAATATTTCCTCTGGCGCAAAATCTTTGAGCATTTCGGTCTGCATGTGCTTATTGAGATATTTGGTGACCGATTCTCTTAAATCCAGTTCAGGAGCGAGAAAGGCTATTATTTGATCCATATTCAATAATATCTTTCCAAGAATATTTACATCTACCGGTAAGTGAATTCCATTCATTGCTGCACTACGGTTCATCTGAATCAGTAATTTGCCTGTTTGCATGTCCTTTGCAGTACTGTTCCGGTTTTCGTCTACCATTACCGCAACTTTTCTTCGGAAGGCTTCTACAGTTGCTTTTTCTGTTCTTTCACTCATTTGAAGCAGCGTATCAGCGATCTCTTCTCCATTATTTTTGCTGAGGCCCAATAAAAGTCTTAAAAGATTCTCCCGCATCTTCTTAGAAAACTGAGCGACCATACCCAGGTCTATCAGGGCTATTTTCCCGTTTTCCAGGAGATGAATATTTCCCGGGTGGGGATCTGCATGTACAAATCCATCTGAAACAATTTGTTGCAAATAAGCCTCGATAAATTCGTCCACCAATGCCTTATAATCTTCTTCTGTTTTTTTCAAAGGAGAAACACTTGTGACTTTTTTCCCTTTTACATACTCCATGGTGAGAACCTTGGAAGTAGTATAGTCGGGTATTGGTTGAGGGACGATGAGCCTGCGGTAAGATTTCAAATTTGTGCCTAAGGTGACAAGGTTGTTGGCTTCTCTCAAATAATCTAATTCCTGAAGCATGATACGCCGAAGCTCAGTCATGACATCATTTAAAGCATATTTCTTACCAACCTCTGTATGCTTAACCGCTAGTGCGGTAACCTCCTCCAGGGTGTTCAGATCTTCAAGGAATTTTTTTCTGATTCCGGGCCGTTGGACTTTTACTGCGACTTTTTTACCAGATCGAAGTTCAGCGATATGAACCTGCCCGATAGAAGCACTGGCGACAGGTTCTTCTTCAAAGTAATTAAAAGCTTTAGAGATCCTGTTGCCTATTTCATATTCCACGACTTCCCTTACTTCGTCAAAAGGAATAGTGGGTAGATCATCCTGTAGACTGGAAAGGGCTTGTAAATAGTCATCCGGCAAGAGATCTGGACGAGTAGATAAAAGCTGCCCCAGTTTCACATAGGTAGGTCCCATTTTCTTCAGGTCTTCTACTAATTCTTCAGGAGTCTGATCAAATTGAGAAATTTTTTCAGACTTTTCCTGTTCAATGGCATTGAGAGCAGTTTCATGTAAAAGGTCACTGTTCCAGTATTTTAGCATGAAACTGAGAAATTTTTGGTAACGTACGAGATTTTCGGGGAGAAAGGACATATTTTTCTGTTTGAAGGAAAAGAAATAATATTCTATTCTAAGATATATAATTCATTTTGAATCGAATTGAAATGGGTGTTTTATTAAGGAATATTTAAAACCTTCAGCAGCTGCAGAAAGGAAACACAGAATAAGAAAGAATTATCTAGACATAAGGTATTGAGGCTAAACTCCTTTGGAAGGAGGGACCTAAAAAACAGAAAAAAGGTTTGGAAGAAAGTATCTTTAAACATACATTTGCAACCGCAAAATATTTACAAGTTCATTGTTTTGCTGAGGAGAGTTGCCAGAGTGGTTAATGGAGCAGTTTGCTAAACTGTCGACGAGCAATTGTCGCGTGAGTTCGAATCTCACACTCTCCGCTAAGTGAATTCAAGATTCAGAGTTCTGAATTCAAGATTATTTTGAATTTTGAATTGCTTCGGGGTGTAGCGTAGCCCGGTTATCGCGCCTGCTTTGGGAGCAGGAGGCCGCAGGTTCGAATCCTGCCACCCCGACAAAATAAAGCCTTGTACGAAAGTGCAGGGCTTTTTTGTTTTAACCGAGACCCGAACTTGTTCGAGGTCGAAGGGTGAAACAAAAAAGACCGGGCAGGCGTCAGCCTGTAGGCTTTGTTTTAGTTCCATCCTCAGAGGATCACCGACCGCAGGGAGGTAATCCTGAAGTTAGAAGGACGAAGTGGGAAGTACGAACAAAGGTTCCTTCCAAAAAAAGTTCTCCAAAATGACATTTTTGACACCTTAGGACCAACAAAAAAGACCGGGCAGGCGTCAGCCTGCAGGCTTTGTTTTAGTTCCATCCTCAGAGGATCACCGACCGCAGGGAGGTAATCCTGAAGTTAGAAGGACGAAGTGGGAAGTACGAACAAAGGTTCCTTCCAAAAAAATGTTCTCCAAAATGACATTTTTGACACCGCAGGTCCAACCAAAAAGACCGTGCAGGCGACAGCCTGCAGGCTTTATTTTAGATCCACCCTCAGAGGATCACCGACCGCAGGGAGGTAATCCTGAAGTTAGAAGGACGAAGTGGGAAGTACGAACAAAGGTTCCTTCCAAAAAAAGTTCTCCCAAATGACATTTTTGAGGCCGCAGGGCCAACAAAAAAGACCGTGCAGGCGCCAGCCTGCAGGCTTTATTTTAGTTCCACCCTCAAGGATCACCGACCGCAGGGAGGTAATCCTGAAGTTAGAAGGACGAAGTGGGAAGTACGAACAAAGATTCCTTCCAAAAAAAGTTCTCCAAAATGACATTTTTGACACCCAAGGATCAGCTGCTACAGGTAATAATCAATACCTGGTTTACAAGGCAGTCCCTTCCATTTTAATTAACTTTACTGAAACTCAATTCTTGAAAGATTTTCCAAAATACCAGGACAGATTTGATAAGCTCAAGTGCTGTATTCTTATTCCCACGTATAACAATGCAGGGACCTTGAAGAGAGTGGTTGGCGAAGTACTGGGGTATACAGAAAATGTGCTGGTGATCAACGATGGTTCAACAGATAACACCTCTAAAATTCTCGAGGATTTTTCGGGTGTGGAAAAATTGGAGATCCCTGTAAATAAAGGAAAAGGAAATGCCCTGCGCCTCGGATTCAAGGCAGCTGAGCTGATGGGCTATAATTATGCTATTTCAATGGATTCTGATGGTCAACATTTTCCTGATGATCTCCCTGTGTTTTTAGATGCCTTGGAAGAAAGACAACCAACTGACCCGGATCTTCTTGTAATAGGTTCCCGAAAAATGGATCATCCCAGTGTGCCGGACAAAAGTAGCTTCGGGAACCGTTGTTCCAGTTTTTGGTTCCAGGTAGAAACGGGTGTGGATCTTCAGGATACGCAATGCGGCTACCGCTTATATCCCTTAAACACCGTAAATCATCTAAACCTCACTACTTCACGCTTTGAACTTGAAATTGAAGTGATCGTAAAGGCTGCGTGGGAGGGAGTTGATGTAAAAAATCTTCCGGTAAAAGTTCTTTATGATCCTGAAGAAAGGGTTACTCATTTCAGGCCTTTTCAAGATGTAGTTCGAATTACCCTTCTCAATATCTGGTTCGTCTTTGCCGCCTTCTTCTACATTTACCCCCGGAATCTTCTGAGGAAATTACTTAAAGAAAAGGATTTGGAAGGGGTTCCAAAAAAGCCATTTTCGGATACTAATTATCCGATGGATTAATTAGAGTTTTTGACAAACAAGAAGGATCTTTTGATTGTCTTTTTGGGTGGTAAAAAACAGGTAATACTCGCCGCCATCTTTGAGTTTAAATTGCTTTTTAAGGGCTTCAACTGTTTCCGGAAAGTTGCGGGTTGAAATATTAGCTTTTTGGAGATCAAGTTCTTTCTTGATCACTTTTTTCTTATAGAGAAGAGACTGTAGGATCCGGAATTTTCTTCCCGGAAAATCTCTTGGTTCTTTGGAAGTGTATAAGTGGGTATTGGGATGTAATTTCAGAACCTTATGATCACGACCAACTGTATCAAAAAGGCCACTCTTCATGATAGCTGCATTAGGTTCGTATAAATAATCGAGTGGTTCGCTATATTTTGATTCCGGCTGCTCCCCGAAATAACCGGAATAGACTTCTTTTTCAGCTTTTTTGAAGTTAATGGAGTGAAGTTTAATTTCTCCTGAAAATCCCTTTTTTAGAACCCACACCAGCTCTTTTACATCATTATCAACAGCAACTACATGGATTTCCTTTACATGTTCCAGAGATTGAATGCCCGCCTGTAAATCCAGAAGGGGAGAGGTTTTGAGCAGTATACTATCCGTTTTTTGCCAAAGCAAAGGAAGCGCAGCCGGAACATCCGGAAGACAATCAGAAAGGTGAAATACTCTTCCTCCGCCTTCATCCCTCCGGGAAGGATCAATAAAGATCCAGTCAAAGTTCTTTTGACTGCTTTTAATAAACTCTATTCCATCACCATGGAACGTTTGCAGATTATCGGCGCCTAACACTTCGGAATTATGACCAACGAGTTCAGAAAGTTCCTCATTCAATTCGCAATGGACAACCTGCTCAAATCTTTTACTGAAGAAAAAAGAATCGATTCCAAAACCGCCGGTGACATCCACCAACGTTTTTCCTTCCACAAGAGAAGCTTTGTATTCCGCAGTTATTTCAGAAGAGGTCTGTTCCAGATTGAGAGTGGGAGGGTAGATGATGCCCTGAGTTTTAAACCAGGTTGGCAACTTTTTTTCAGCCTTTCTTTTACCGGTGAGCTGAATAGCCAATTCCTGCGGACTAACCTCCGAAAAAGGGCTTCCCTTCAGAATAATTCCTGAAATGTCTTTTTTGTAATTCTTTTCCAGAAATTCCTGAACCTCTTTATTTAAAAGTGCTTTGTTCAAGATCAGAGGTCTCTGGTGAGTCTTTTTACGATCTTGTACTCGCTGAGGGATTCTTTTGCCACCACTTTAATAGCAGTATAAAAAGGTACTGCCACAACCATCCCTATAATTCCCATCGTGAGGCCTGCTACCAGGATTACCAGAAAGATCTCAAGCGGGTGAGAACGTACACTGGCGCCAAAAATAAGTGGTTGATTGATAAAGTTGTCGATCAATTGACAAATTCCGTAGCCGGCCATCACGTATGCCAACTGCGGAAGGATGATGGTTTGGAAATCCGCTCCCAAGTTACTGGAGATCACGAAAAGAGCGACTAAAATTCCCGCAATGATTGGTCCAAGGTAAGGAATGATATTCAGGAATGCACAAATAAAGGCTATTGCAATAGGGTTGTTGATTTCAAATATGGAAAGCAGAATACTGTAGAGAACAAAGAGAACAGTGATCTGAAGGGTTAGTCCCACGAAATAACGGGAAAGCAAGATCTTGATCTTATTAAAAACTCGCTGGAATTTTTCCTCATGTCCCTGGTTTGCAAATACCAGGAAACTGTTTAGCATCAGTTTGCTGTCTTTCAAAAAGAAGAAGGAAATGAAGATGATTGAAAAAATGGCAATTGCAATGGCTCCTAAAATTCCGAAAAAGCTATTGAGATAGCGCGGAATAGTGGTAATATCGAAGTTGCGAACAAATTCGGTCTGTTTGATTCCTTCTATGATGTCTATTTCTTCAACCCCCAGGTAATTGTTTATCTGTGCGTTCAGCTCGTTCAGATCACGCGTAAAGGCATCCATGTCGATCTGACCCAGGTTTTTGCTTTGTTCTACGACAATAGGAATAAATATCGTTATGAGCCCAATGAAACTGCAGAGCACTAACAGCAACACGATCACCACGGCGATCTTGTTGGGGATCTTCATCCGATTCCTTAGAAAGATCACAACCGGCCTTCCCACCAGGGAAATAACTCCGGCAATTGCGATGTAAATCAGAACAGATTGGATCTCGTATAAAAAGTAGAGGAGAAAGGCAACGCCAACCAAAATGGCAATAGCCCTTAGTATTCCGTAGGATAGTTCTTTTGCGTTCACGGAGTAAATATATTATTTCTTACAGAACTGGAGGCAGAGTTTTAGTAATTTCAAAAAGGCTGATCCCTGCAGCTTGTGCCACATTCATGCTGCTATTGCGGCCAAACATAGTAATGTGGATCTTCTGCTGAACCTTTTTCAGCACCTCTTCATTTATCCCCGAACGTTCATTCCCAAGCACCAGAGCTACTTTTTTGAACTGGCTATAATCCAGCGATTCCACGGGAATGCTGTCAGAAGTGATCTCCAATGCCAGAGTGAAATAATTCCTTTTTTGAAGATCTGTAAGAACTTCCAGGATCTCTTCTCTTTCCTCAAGTGCAACTTTTTCTATGGTCGCTCTCGCAGTTCTTCTCAATCGGTTACTACCAAGGTCAATTCCTACACTTCCGCATGAAATTATCTTTTCCACGTTGAAGGCGTCGGCAAGTCTAAAGAGGCTGCCAAGGTTTGCCGGACTTGCTATACCGTCCAGAAGAATAATGATAGGAAATTTCTTTTCAGAAAATTCAGTGTCGGAATGAGTCAGCTGCATTAGTTTTCAAATACGTATTTGATGATATTCGCACCCATCCGCAGCGCTTTCAATCTTACTTCAGGTGGATCGTTATGTACCTGTTCATTTTCCCAACCATCGCCAAGATCACTTTCATATGTAAAAAGGCAGATAAGGCGGTCTTTTTCAAATAAACCATAGGCCTGAGGTTTTAGTGCATCGTGCTCGTGGATTTTTGGAAGCCCATTCGGAAAAGGAAAAGCACTGGAAAAAATAGGATGGGAGGATGGTAATTCTGTTAATTCCTTATCAGGAAAGACCTTTTTCAATTCCCGACGAATATATTCATTCATTCCGTAGTTGTCGTCAATATGCAGAAAGCCGCCACTGAGAAGATAAGTACGCAGGTTTTCGACATCTTCTTCGTCAAAAAAGACATTTCCGTGGCCGGTCATATGAACGAAGGGATATTGGAAAATATCTGTGCTTGAAGGTTCTACAGTCGCCGGTTTCGGTTCCAGGGAGGTGTGAATATTCTCGTTGCAAAACTTTATAAGGTTAGGAACCGAGGTGGGATTCCCATACCAGTCACCGCCGCCTTTATACTTTAGTACGGCGATCTCCTGGGCCTCTGCAAATACCAGCCCTCCTAGAAATGACAACAAGAAAATCACTTTTTTCATGTTCTTAAAAATAGGAAAAAAAGGAGCTGCCGGCGAAATTATTCCTCCTCATTAATTAGAGCCACCGTGTGGCAAGCAACTATTGCGGCTGTCTCTGTACGCAGCCTGCTGTTGCCAAGGCTAACCGGTTTCCAGCCATTTTCTAAAGCAGTTTTGATCTCCTGGGGAGAAAAATCTCCTTCGGGACCAATAAGAATAGTAACATCTGAATTTATATGAACGCTTTTAGACAGCAGCATCCTTGGCTGATCTTCCTCACAATGGGCGATAAACTTTTGCCCTTCGAACTCGGCTTTGAGGAAGTCATTGAGTGCTACAGGTTCGTTGAGGATCGGAAAATGAGTGTGCAGAGACTGCTTCAAGGCACTTTGAATCACCCTTTCAAATCTATTGATCTTTACAATTTTTCTTTCACTGTTATCACAAATGACCGGGGTTATTTCCTGAATACCTATTTCAGTAGCCTTTTCCAGGAACCATTCGTATCGATCGTTCATTTTGGTGGGTGCCACAGCGAGGTGGACACGGTAAGGCGGAGCCGGTTCTTTTTCAGCATGTATAATTCGGGCGGTGCATTTATTTACATCGGCAGCAATGATCTCAGTCTCGAATAACCAGCCCTTTCCGTTGGTCAAATGAAGCTTATCTCCTTCCATCTTCCGCAGGACCTTTACAATGTGCCGGCTTTCATCGCGGGAAAAAACTACTTCGCGGTCACCTTCCCTGATCTCACTGTGAAAAAATAATTGCATAGAATTACATTTTTATGCGGGCTTTGGCGGTTGTGCTCATACTTGCATATTCCCCTGTCAACAGTTTAAAATGTCCGGCAATAGCTATCATTGCGGCATTATCAGTGGTGTATTCGAATTTGGGAACATAGGTTTGCCACTGGTATTTTTGCTCAGCCTCTTTAAGTGTTTTCCTGATCCCGCTATTAGCCGAAACCCCTCCTGCAATGGCGATCTGTGTTATCCCGGTCTGTTTCACCGCTTTTTTCAGCTTATCCATCAGGATCTTAATGATGGTGTGTTGAATTGAGGCACAAATGTCTTCCAGATTCTCTTCAATGAATTGCGGATCCTCTTTCAGCTTTTTCTGGACAAAGTAAAGAATGGATGTTTTAAGTCCGCTAAAACTGAAATCCAGATCACCTACTTTGGGCTTGGGAAAGTCAAAAGCTTTAGGATCTCCTTTTTGAGCATTTTTATCGATCAGCGGTCCACCCGGGTATGGCAGACCCAGAATTTTTGCGCTTTTGTCAAATGCTTCACCCACGGCATCATCCAGGGTTTGACCAATTACTTCCATTTCAAAATAATCGGAAACCTTCACGATTTGGGTATGGCCACCGCTTATTGTTAAGGCCAAAAAAGGGAATTTTGGTTTTTCAAAACCTTCTTCATCAATAAAGTGGGCCAGAATATGAGCCTGCATGTGATTGATGTCCAGCAGCGGAATATTAAGCCCTAAAGCCATAGATTTAGCGAAAGAAGTTCCTACTAACAAAGAGCCCATAAGACCCGGACCCCGCGTAAAGGCAATGGCCGATAATTGCTCCTTTTTTATACCTGCCTGATTTAAAGCTTCATGGATGACCGGAACAATGTTTTGTTGATGCGCCCGGGAAGCCAGTTCTGGTACCACTCCGCCGTATTTTTTATGGATCTCCTGAGTAGCTACGACATTAGAAAGAATCCTGCCGTTGTGAAGAACGGCTGCGGCCGTGTCATCGCAGGAAGATTCAATGCCGAGAATATATATATTTTGTGCTGCCATCCTTATGATTTAGGCCTGAAAATTGTTAATATTGTTCGCAAAGATATTACATAAAATACTATCAAAAAATTCTGGAAAATACTTGGAAAAACGCTGCTGGCTCTGCTGCTGCTTTTTATCATACTTTTGATAGTATTTTCTATTCCTTCTGTTCAAACCTATGTTGCTAAAAAAGTAACAGATTCTGTTAACAAGAATAAAAACGTAAATATTTCCATTGGAAGTGTTGGATTGACCTACGGCGGGAAAATTCGGCTGGGAGATGTGTTGATCCGTGACCATCATGAGGATACGCTTATCTTTTCGGATAGGGTAAAAACTTCTGTTACCAGTCTTTCGAGCATTTTCAATAATTCGCCCACCTTAGGAAACACTACAGCTAATCAGCTTCAGCTGGACCTTAAGATCTATGAAGGTGAAACTCAGGATAATCTGAATATTTTTCTTCAGAAGCTGGAGTCTCAAAAAAAGCAATCTTCCTCACCATTTATTTTGAGGGCGAGTGAACTGGAAGTTCTTGCCGGAAAGTTCAGTTATGTGAATGAAAATTTGCAAAATCCGGAGATCCTTGTTCTGGAGGATCTAAATATGAACGTGCAGGACTTTCTGGTGAAGGGGTCTGAAATATATGCACGAATTGAAAAACTTTCGGCGAAAGAAGGAAGAGGCCTGAATATTAATTTTTTGAGCACCGAATTTTCCTATACGAAGGAAGAGATGAGGCTGGATGAACTCGAGCTTAAAAATTCGCACTCTGATATAAACGCTGATATCGTCTTTGATATCAGAAACGGGTTCGGTGAATTCGAGAACGTGGTGCCGATTAAAGCGAATTTCAAAAATTCTACTATTTCAACTACAGATCTTGAGTTGTTCTATGATAAGTTTGGGAAGGGGCAAAAGATCAATTTTTCAACCAGACTAGAGGGGACCCTTAATGATTTTGTTCTTCACGATCTTGATATGGACGGCCTTGATCGAACCAGGTTACGGGGAGATCTTCATTTAAAGAATGTTTTGGCCAAAGAGGGGCAGGTATTTTCCTTAAAAGGAAATGTTGATGAGATTGCCACCAACTACTACGACCTGGTAAACTTGTTACCCGGCTTGTTGCGCGATAAACTTCCGGTAGAGCTTCGGGAACTGGGAAATGTGCAATTGCGGGGAGAAATATTTGTTTCGGAAAACTCCCTTTCCTCAGATGCCTTGCTTTTCTCTCAGTTGGGAGCCGCAGATCTTGAGATCCTGATGGAGAATTTTAATGATACCGGTCTCGCTACCTACCGTGGAAATTTGAAAGCAAAGGATTTCAACCTTGGTAAACTTATAAACTCCAAAGCCTTCGGAAAGACCACTTTTGACATCATTTTCAACGGAAGAGGACTTTCTTCAGAAACTTTAAATACCGAAGTAAGGGGAGCAGTTTCAAAACTGACCTATAATGGCTATGCTTACAATAATCTGAAAGTAAGAGGTACCTTAAAAGCACCTGTGTTCAACGGAAATCTCATTTCTCAGGATCCTAACCTCCAAATGGAGTTCAATGGTCTCGCAGATCTTTCTTCAAAAACCAGTGTGTATGATTTTGAAGCCTCAGTGCAGTATGCTAACCTCCAGGCTCTCAATTTTGTAAAAAGAGACAGTATTGCCATTTTTCAGGGAGATGTGATCATGAATATGAAGGGGACCAATGTGAATAATTTCGCCGGAGAGATCCTGTTACTGAATACATCCTACAGAAATGAAAATGATTCATACGTCTTTAACGATCTGAAGATCACCTCCAGTTTTGATGGGCCGGTGCGGACTATTGAAGTTATTTCTCCCGATGTCATCAATGGAACAGTGGAAGGGGTTTTTGATATTACTGAAGTTCCTGCCCTCGTGGAGAATGCCCTGGGGAGCCTCTATACCAACTATAAACCCAATAAGATCACTACAGATCAATATCTCAATTTTGATTTTGATATCTATAATAAGATAGTGGAGGTGTTTTACCCTGAGATCACCCTTGCTCCAAATACTTTCATAAGAGGAAGTGTTGAAAGTGATGAATCTGAATTCCGTTTGGCTTTCAAGTCACCAAAGATAGATGCCTTTAATAACCTTTTTGAGCAGGTGAATATCCAGGTTGATAACTCCAACCCGCTTTTCAATACTTACGTAGAAATAGACAGTGTAGCCACCAGTTTTTACAACGTTTCCGATTTTAATCTGATTAACGTAACCTTGAATGACACCTTGTTCATTCGTTCAGAATTTACGGGAGGGCCTAAAAACGATGATGTTTTCAACCTGAACATGTACCACACCATCAACGAAAATAACAATTCGGTGGTAGGCCTTCAGAAGTCAGACATTAAGTTCAAAGAAAGCATCTGGCACATGAATGAGCAGAACAATAAGAGCAACCGGGTGATCTTTGACAAAGGATTTCAGAATGTGAGGATAGATTCTCTGGTTCTAAGTCATGAGAACGAGGAGATACGTCTGGCCGGGCAGATGAGGGATTCTACTTATAAGAATTTCGAAATGGAATTTGATAATGTAGACCTGTACAAAATAACACCCGATGTAGATAAGCTTTTGATGAGGGGTACCGTAGATGGTTCCCTTAATCTGGTGCAACGGGATGGAGCATATTATCCAAGTTCTTCGCTTACGGTGCAAAATCTGGAAATAAATGACCAATTTTTAGGAAACCTGAACCTGGATGTAATGGGGGATAAGGATCTTAGGTTTTATAATGTAAATGCCACTTTGAGGAACAAGGGTCTCGAATCTCTTTCAGCCATAGGTGAGATTGAAGTTGATAGTGAAACGCCCGAGATTGACCTCGAGGTTAGTCTGCGGAATTTTAATATGGCCGCATTTAGCCCAATTGGGGGAGATGTCATAACCAATATCCGGGGATTGGTATCAGGAGATGCCGATGTTACCGGTAATTACAAGAATCCCGATATTTCCGGAAAGCTTCAGTTAAATAAAGCCGGCCTCAGCATTCCTTATTTGGCGGTTGACTATGCTTTTCAGGATGGTGCCGCTGTGAACCTTTCGGAACAGCAATTCAGTTTTGATAATATCCGGATCCGGGATACGAAGTATGGAACCACCGGAATTCTTGACGGAACTATTTCGCACCAGAATTTCTCCAAATGGATACTCGGATTGAATATTTCCACAGACCGGTTACTGGTTTTAGATACTGAAGCAAATGAAGATGCTCTGTACTACGGAACCGGATTCATGGGGGGAAATGCCTCTATTTATGGACCAACTTCCGAGCTTGTTATAGATGTACTTGGAACTACCCGAAGCGGAACGGTCTTTAAAATTCCTATTAGCGACACTGAAAGCATAGGAGACAACTCATTTATTCACTTTTTGAGTCCCGAGGAGAAAGAGGCTCGCCTGGCGGGAAAAGAGATCGAGTTGCAAGAAGTCAAAGGTCTCGAGCTCAATTTTGACCTTGATGTTACGAGTGATGCTCTCGTGGAGATCGACATCGACGGAAGTATTCTACGCGGAAGGGGAGCAGGTACCTTGCTTATCGAGATCAATACTCTTGGAAAATTCAATATGTGGGGTGACTTTATTGCGAACAGCGGTGAGTATATATTTAATTATGGTGCCCTTCAGAAACGTTTTGAAGTAAGGCCCGGTGGAAGTATCAACTGGAGTGGAAACCCTGCCCTGGCCGATCTGAATATCAGTGCGGTCTATGAGGCGCATGCAAATCCGGCTGTTATTCTCGAAAATCCGGGGATAAGCCGAAGGATACCGGTAGATGTGGTGATCAACCTGCAAGGGGAGCTATTACAGCCTGACATCTCCTTTAATCTGGAATATCCTAACGTGACTTCAGCCGTGCGTTCAGAGCTGGAATATAAGATCGAAACCTCGACAAATACTGAGATACAGGCATTTTCATTAATTACCCTCGGACAGTTCTATACGGAAAATGTCCTTGCAGGAAATAATTCAAACCTTTGGGCGGGGAACTTATTTGAAAGCGCTTCCGGATTCTTCAACAATCTGTTGTCAGATGACAGCGGAAAATTCCAGGTGGGTCTAAATTATGAGCAGGGAGCACGTACGCCGGAACAAACCACTGCAGATCGCTTTGGAGTCACTCTTTCTACGCAGATCAGCGAAAGGGTGTTGATAAATGGTCAGGTTGGGGTGCCGGTTGGTGGTGTTACCGAAACTGTGATCGTAGGAAATCTGGAGATCGAATTCCTGTTGAACGAAGAAGGAAACCTGCGGGCCAAGATCTTCAACCGTGAAAATAATATCCAATATATAGGTGAGGAGTTAGGCTTTACCCAGGGAGTGGGGCTTTCTTACCAGGTGGATTTTGATACGTTTAAAGAATTACTGCGGAAGATCGTCAACAAGGAAGTAGCATCCACCTCTACCAAGCAGGAAGTTGCCGAAGAGGAGAAACAAAAAAGTTTGGCACCTGATTATATCAGGTTCCCTGGTGACGAAAATTAACCCCTGAATTTTCTATTTCAGGGCGATCATGCTGATCTCCACATTTACAAACTTCGGAAGGTTCGCTACTTCCACAGTTTCCCGTGCAGGAGCTGTTTCCTCATCAAAATATTTGGAGTAGACTGAATTGATCTGTGCGAAGTTGTTCATGTCGCTAATAAAGATCGAGCTCTTTACGACATTCGAAAAATCCATATCCGCAGCCGTGAGGATAGCCTTCAAGTTTCTCATGACTTGTTCTGTTTCCTCCTGAATGTTCGAAGTCATCAATTCATTACTCACAGGATTAATGGCTATTTGTCCTGAAATGTACAAAGTGTCTCCGGTCAGAACTGCCTGATTGTATGGGCCAATCGGTGCAGGTGCGTCGTCTGTTTTAATGATCTTTTTCATGAGTTCTGGTTTTTAAAGTTGTCGGTCCCTCTGTCTGCGTTTTTCGTACTTGATATCGCTTAACATGGAAGATTTGATCCCAATAAAGAAATTCCATTGCTTGTAAACCCCAAATGGAGTCCAGTTGAAGGTCATACGCCAGCTACCCAGATCCCGTGCAAATCGAAGTTGGGTGTGAGTGAAGCCCTGGTTCACGAAATCATAACCCGAAGAGGCTCCCACTGTCCAGCGGGGAGAAAGTTCTACATCACCCGAGAACATTAAGGAATGAGAGGAGATCTGATTTTGCCTTGCCGTGTTCGTGTAATTCATGGTATAGGCCAAACGCAGATCCCAGGGAATATTGAAGTTATACCATTCATTTTCCTTCTGATCTTCATCTGCAACATCTTCTTCTTTTTCGTCGTAAAAAGTTCCGTCGAGGTCCATGTCCTTTCCGAAGAGATCATCGGGTCTTCCTCCATTTCTGAAGGTCTGGTTCTCTAATCGGTTCACATTTTCCTTTCCACCGGTAAAATCTGAGCTCGAGAAGGAATAACCAAAACTCACGTTGGCATTGGTTATTCTGAAAAGGCTTCCGCCGTTATTGATGTTCAGCTTGTCAATGCGACGATTGTCGTTGTTCAGGGCATAGATATCCAGGTTCGTCCCAAAGTTCACGTCCAGTT
This sequence comes from Salinimicrobium soli, assembly GCF_048323655.1. NCBI lineage: Bacteria > Pseudomonadati > Bacteroidota > Flavobacteriia > Flavobacteriales > Flavobacteriaceae > Salinimicrobium > Salinimicrobium soli. The sequence goes on from NZ_JBLUWW010000003.1 coordinate 523,135, forward strand.
TATTCTGAATAACTGGTAAGGTTCCCCGTATACTGATAGGAGAGAGGTTGAGAGAATCTGCTGCCAGATTGTACGAAGTGGAAATGTTGAGGTTGTTGAGTAATTTAACCTTTCGTGGTTCTGCATCTGCCGAATCTTTGACCTTGGCTTCAAAAGTGTTGCTTAAGGACATTCCTATAGAACTTGAAAACAATTTCCCCGGAGGTCCAAACAAAGTTCCCTGAAAACGGGAATATTCTACCTCTCTTTCCGGTCTCCCATCTGAAGTTTCCGGAACTAAATAACTGTCATAGTAATAATCAAAGCCCGGATTAATGTTGTAACTGATGGATGGCCGCATCACGTGCCGTATAGCCTGAATCTTGCCATTTCCGCTGAAATTCTTGGTTCCGTAGATCGTGGTTCCAATACTTGTATTGAAATTATAAGTTCGGAATGAATCAAAACCGCTAATGGTATCTACAACTTCTTGTTGCAGCTCTTCATCAAAAGAGCGTTCGAAAGTTTTGAAAACCCAGTTTTCGGTATAATTACCTCCGGCAGAAACACTGAGGTAATTAAATAACTTGAAGTTGGTGGTAAGAGGTACAGAATGCTGGATTCCCGTAGTCGCATTCCTGAACATTTCAGGGGTAAAAAAAAGCGAATCGGTTGTTGTGAAACGGTTTTCACCTCTCACAGAATACTGGAAATTAATGTTCTCAATAATGCCTTTTTTGGCACCTATTTTTGGTTCAAAAGGATAGATCCTGTCGACGCTTGCCTGCACAGTTGGCAGCGTCATGTTGATCTGCTGAGTATTGGTGTTTTGGCTGTGTGTGGCAGTGATACTTAGGTTTACCTGAGGTTCAAAATTAAAGGTCTTTTGGTAAGAGATCGAAGAGCTCAGGGTATTGGTAAGTCTGTTCCCTGTATTCATATTGTTAGTGGACGCCTGGTAATAATCACTACTACCAAGGTTCACAGAGGCCGAAAATCGGGAGCTTGGATTGGCTTTCTGGTCCTGCGTGTGATACCATCTCAAGTTATAAATAGAAGATTCCGAAAAATCAGGAAATCCCCGTTCGCTATTGAGGATCTTTTCATACCGGAAACTCAGATTTCCCCGGAAACGATAACGTAAAGCGTAGGACGATTCCGTTCGCAATCCATAGCTTCCATTGGTGTAGTAATCTCCCAGGACCGTGAGATCTACATAGTCACTAATGGCAAAATAATAACCTCCGTTCTGCAGATAGTAACCGCGGTTATTGTCTTCTCCAAAAGTGGGAATAATGAATCCGGAGGTTTGCTCATCGGTCATTGGAAAATATCCGAAAGGTAATCCCAGCGGAGTAGGGACATCAGCAATGTACATGTTCACCAAACCTGATACGATCTTTTTGTCCGGAACGAACTTTATTTTTCGGGCGTAGAAGAAATAGTCGGGATTCTCTTCATCATTTGAGGTGGTGAACCGAACATTCTTCATGTAGAAGACCGAATCGTTCTCTCTTTTTGTTACCGCTCCAAAAACCTTAAATTCTCCCTGTTCTGTTCGGGAATTAAATACCAGGGCTTTTTCGGTCTTGAAGTTGAACCGGATTGAGTCGGGTCTAACTTCATTCTGAGCCTGGATAAAAATGGGTTTTTGAGTATAATTTCCAGTTGAATCTACTATTCCAAAGGCGTAAACTTCATTTTTCGCATTGTCCAGAATAATTCTTCCGGCAGTAATATTGATATCACCGTAGGTGACAACTGCGTTGTTGTAGAGATAAATCCGGTTTTCTTTTGGACTAAGGCGCATATAATCTTCCGCAGAATAAACCACCTGATCTGTGAGAAATTGATTTCGAGGTTTTACAGAATCCTGTTGGGTTATCCTGATATCGGGAACCGGCGCCGAAATAACTATAGAGTCCTGCATAGGTACAGCAGGTTCCCGTTCTGCAGGAATGCGAACACCTTCTTTAGTCTTTATTTCCTGAGCTGATGTCTTTGAGGCACATACGACCAAAAAAAGACAGCAGGAAAGTATGTAAAGTATGTTTGTTCGCAATGCTAGATATGCTATTTTTGTAACGTGTGGCAGTATTTTTGAAGTCTCAAAATTACATATATTTTTTAAGCTACCTTTTCGGTTTACCAAAAAATAAAATAACCACCTTTATGAATCGTTATTCCCATATGAGAACGAACCTACTTACTTTTTTTGTATTTCTGCTTTCCGCAGTTTTTTTTAATGCCGTAGCTTCAGATTGTGAGCCGCCACGGGAGAAGTTCGTGGTTGTACTTGATGCCGGTCACGGTGGTCAGGATCCGGGCAACAGGGGGAATGGTTTTTTTGAAAAGGATATTGCACTCAATATCGTTTTGAGTATTGGCGCAGAACTTGAAAAATTGCCCGATGTGAAGGTGATCTACACCCGAAAAACCGATGTATTCGTGACCCTTGCCGGTCGTGCCGAAATTGCTAATGACGCGGGAGCCGATCTTTTTATCTCTGTACACTGTAATGCTCACCGCTCACAGGCTGCGGGAACAGAAACTTTTGTACTGGGACTGCACCGCAATGAAGATAACTTAAAAGTGGCAATGAACGAGAACTCGGTGATCTTCCTGGAGGAAGATTATGAGGTCACTTACGACGGATTTAATCCGAATTCTCCTGAATCCTATATTGGGCTTACCCTTATGCAGGAAGAATACCTGGATCAAAGTATTCTTCTGGCAGATCTGATTCAGAAAAACTTTACCCATAAATTGAATCGTGTTGACAGGGGAGTAAAACAAGCCGGATTCCTGGTACTAAGGCAGACGTATATGCCGAGCGTGTTGATAGAAACCGGATTTCTCACCAATAACAGTGAAGGATCTTTCCTAAACAGCCGCAATGGGCAGGGAAAAATGTCTGAAGCTATTGTAGACGCAGTTAAAGATTATAAGAATCGTATCAACCTCGAGATCCTGGAAGGCCTTGCAGAAGATCCGCCGGTACAGGTGAATACAAAGTCTGCTGAAGTTGCTTCAGATGAATACAGGGATGTGACCTTCCCGGTGCAATTGGCCGCCACAGGCAAAAAGATAGATCCCAGTCCGCGAAACTTTAAAGGACTGGATGGAATTTTCAGGAATAAGGAGGGGAAATTATACAAGTACTATTACGGAGCTACTTCCAGTTATGTACAGATCAAAGAGCTTCAGGAGATCGCCAGGAAAAAAGGATATAATTCGTGTTTTATCGTCGCATTCAGGAATAACGATAAGATCAGCGTTAATGACGCGTTAAAAACAAAAATGAATTAGAGCTTCTTTTCTATATTTATTTTTAAATTTGTCCTTCACCAATAAAAATTCTTTGTGAAATATACTAGAGAGGTAAAAACCGCCCTATTGGCACTTGTTGCTATTCTTCTGTTTATTTTTGGGTACAGCTTCTTAAAAGGTAAAAACTGGTTCGATTCCAGCCGTACTTTTTATGCTGTTTATAATGATGTTGAAGGACTTTCTCCTTCTTCTCCTGTTACCATTAATGGATTGAAAGTTGGAAATGTTTCCAAAATCGGCTTTTTGGATACTTCGGGGAGGTTGGTGGTTACCTTTACTGTTGATAATGAGTTTCCGTTTTCTAAGAACAGTATAGCACAGGTCTATGGAGGCGGACTTATTGGTGGAAAATCCCTTGCCATTATACCGGATTATGAAAAAGGTAATCTGGCACAGTCAGGAGATACTCTTCCCGGCCAGATCGAAGAAGGGCTGCTTGAGTTGGTGAATGAAAGACTGACTCCTTTGCAACAAAAAGTGGAGGGAGCTATCGAAAGTACAGACTCCCTTATTAATTCCTTCAACGAAGTAATGAATCCCCAGACACGGGAGAACCTGAAGAGAAGTATTGAAGATCTAAGTAAAACAGTTGCTTCACTTAAGAATACAGCCAGAACAGCAGACGGAATTTTTTCTAAAAACGCACCCCGCATAGACCGTACCTTTACCAATTTGGATGAAATGGCGGTAAATCTCAATAGTTTTTCAGATACTCTGGCAAGTGTAGATCTAAGGAAAATGACGAATGATCTTGAAAATGCAGTAGCGAGTTTTGAGGAAATGACCAATAAACTAAATTCCGGAGAAGGTACAGCCGGAAGATTGATCAATGACCCTTCAGTTTATAACAATCTCGAGAGAGCCACAAGACAGTTGGATGAACTCATCCAGGATGTCAAGCTTAATCCGAAGCGATACGTACATTTCTCTATTTTCGGAAAAAATCCGGGTCCGTATTCCAAGCCAAAAGATTCATTAAAATAACCACCAACCATGCAAATCGTTGCCCAAGTAGCTTTCGTTCTCGCTCTCATAGCGGGAATTGGCTTTTTTGTACGTAATGTGCGCCGTTTGACGCGCAATATCAAGTTAGGCCGAAAAATTGACCGGTCAGATAATCCCGGGGAGCGCTGGGGAAAAATGGCCAAGCTGGCACTGGGGCAATATAAAATGGTTAGAAGACCGGTATCCGGAATCGTTCACATCATTGTATATCTCGGATTTATTATTATAAATATTGAAGTCCTGGAGATCATCCTGGATGGAGTGTTTGGTACGCACCGTTTATTCGCTGGTGCAGGCGGAGCCTACGACTTCCTTATTGCTTCTTTTGAAATTCTCGCTCTCCTTGTATTTGTGGGAGTAATTATTTTTTGGATCAGGAGGAATGTTCTGCACGTGTACCGATTCATGGCCAGGGAAATGACCAGTTGGCCGAAAAATGACGCTAATTACATCCTTTATTTTGAAATGGTGCTTATGCTGCTTTTCCTTACCATGAACGCAGCAGATCACCAGTTACAGTTGAATGCCCAGGAAATGTTCGAGGCAGGAATTCCGGTAAGTGAAAGTGTAGCTCATTATGTGAGTGCAGGGTATTTTCCTGTAAGTAGCTGGTTTTTGCCCATTTTTGAAGGGGTAAGTAATTCTACTTTGATCATTATCGAAAGAACAGCCTGGTGGTTGCACATTTTAGGAATACTTTTCTTCCTTAACTACCTCTATTATTCAAAACACCTTCATATACTTTTGGCCTTCCCGAATGTTTGGTTTTCCAAGATCAGACCTAAAGGTGAGTTTGATAACATTGATGCTGTAACAAAAGAAGTTCAGTTAATGATGGATCCCGATGCAGATCCTTTTGCGGCACCCGCCGAACCGGAAGGAGAAGAAGAAGGAGAACCTGAAAAATTCGGGGCTTCAGACGTTTTTGATCTCAACAGGGTGCAGTTGCTGAACGCGTATACCTGTACCGAATGTGGTAGGTGTACCTCGGAATGTCCCGCAAACAATACAGGAAAATTACTATCGCCGAGAAAGATCATGATGGATACCCGCGACCGGCTGGAAGAAGTAGGGGAGAACATCACCAAGAATGGGTCTTTCCAACCTGATGGGAAGCAACTATTAGACGATTACATCCTGAGAGAAGAGATCTGGGCCTGTACTACCTGTAATATGTGCGTTGAAGCATGTCCTGTGGGAATCGACCCCATGTCTATCATTGTTGAGATGAGAAGATACCTGATGATGGAGCAAAGTGCCGGACCCTCAGATCTTAACAATGCTCTTTCTAATATCGAGAACAACGGTGCTCCATGGCCATATAACCAAATGGACAGGCTTAACTGGGCCACTGAAAACTAAAAATTAATAAAAAGCCGCTGGCTTTTAAAGAATATACAATGGCAGATTCTATCAAAGTGCCTACAATGGCAGAATATATGGCAGAAGGCAAAAAGCCTGAAGTCCTTTTTTGGGTTGGTTGTTCCGGAAGTTTTGACGACCGGGCGAAAAAGATCACCAAAGCTTTTGTGAAGTTGTTGCATAAGGCGAACGTAGATTTTGCAGTTTTAGGAACCGAAGAAAGTTGTACAGGTGATCCTGCAAAACGAGCCGGCAATGAATTTCTTTACCAGATGCAGGCTGCCGGAAACATAGAAGTTCTGAATGGGTATGAGATCAAAAAGATCGTGACCACTTGTCCTCATTGTTTTAATATCATTAAAAATGAATATCCGGGCCTGGGTGGAAATTATGAGGTCATGCACCATACAACCTTCTTGAAATCCTTACTTGAAGAAGGCAGGTTAACAGTAGAAGGCGGGAAATTCAAAGGCAAAAAGATCACTTTTCACGATCCATGTTACCTGGGAAGAGGGAATGGAATTTATGAAGCACCGCGCGACCTGTTGAGGAAACTGGAAGTGGAGCTGGTAGAGATGAAACGTTGTAAGCAAAATGCCATGTGCTGTGGTGCCGGTGGGGCTCAAATGTTTAAGGAACCCGAACCTGGAAAAGAAGATGTGAATGTAGCCCGTACAGAACAGGCTATGGAGGTGAAGCCTGAGGTAATCGCTGCAGGTTGCCCTTTCTGCAATACTATGCTTACCGACGGAGTGAAAAGTAAGAACAAAGAAGATAAAGTTGCGGTCATGGACATTGCTGAAATGATCGCCAATGCAGAAGATCTGTAATATCTTTTATAACTATATAAAAACAGGCTGCCAATTGGCAGCCTGTTTTAGTTTAGAGTGATTTCAGTTTTCCAACCTGAGTTTTTCTTCTTCCGGAATTTCATTTCTCACCAGCGCGACTATATCATCATCGGTAAGGCCTTCTTCTATATAATCTCCTTGCCGGCCAAGTTTATAAGCATATTTCAGAATATTGGCGGAATACTGTTCCAGCGTATGAGTTTGTTTCTTTTTCTCCCCGTACCCGCGTAAATAAGCAATGATAAGTTCATCATCAGTTACCGGAGAATGATTCTGATTTTTATAGGTTTCTAACCAGGACAAGCCTTTTGCAACTCCTGCCACCAGCATTCGCGAATGAGTAGTGCCACCTCCCTGGTATTCAGGTTCAGTATAATAAATTTGAATGGGTGCGGTTACCGTATAAAAATAGGATTCGACGACATTCGTCTTTTCGTCCCAGATGCTACCAACTTCTACATGAATCTGGTGTTTTTCCCTTAGCCAGTCGCGCAGCTCGTAAAGGTCTTTTTCTGAACCTTTATAGCCCAAAGATGCAGCTGCTTTAATCAATTCCTTCTCCATACTACAAAGTTAACAGTCAGCTATTTTGGTGCTATGACAAATGTCAGCTTTAAATAGCTTTTTTAAGGAGTATATAAAGCGAACTTTAACTCTTCCTTATTTGAAGCTATGGTTGAAATCAGTTAGTTTTGTGCAAAGTAAAAATCCCACTACATGTTTGTCCCTTTTGAGAATTTGCCGGATTCATCCCGCGTATGGATCTATCAGGCTAACCGCTCTTTCACAGAACAAGAGCAACAGGAAATAGAAAAAAAACTTCAGGAATTTATTGAAAGCTGGACGGCACACGGTGCAGACCTCAAAGCTTCCTTCGAGCTTAAGTATAAAAGATTCATCATCCTTGGTCTTGATCAAAAGATGAACGTGGCTACAGGTTGCTCTATTGATGCCTCTGTCCACTTTATTCAGCAACTGGAAAAGGAATACAACGTTGACCTGCTGGACAAGATGAATGTTTCTTACAAGCAAGGTGAACATATTGCTTATAAAGAGCTTACTGCATTCCGAAAAATGGCAAAAGAGAAGGCCGTTTCTCCAAAAACAATAGTTTTTAATAACCTGGTAAATACAAAAGCCGAATACCTTTCAGATTGGGAGGTTCCTGCATCTGAAAGCTGGCACAAGCGTTTCCTGAATTAATGAAGTTGATAAAAAGCCCCTTTTTAAGTCTTTTACTGGTATCCCTATTCTTTCTTCAGAATGCGTTCTCTCAAAGCAGGCCTCTCATTGCCGAAGATCATGAGCTGCAGCGAAAATGGGTGGACAGCATTTATGATCAAATGTCTCTGGAAGAGAAAGTAGGGCAGTTGTTCATGGTCGATGCTTTTTCGTCTGATCCACCTGCCAAAGCCGATTCTATTAAAAAACTAATTGAGCAGTATCACATTGGAGGAATAATTTTCTCAACCGGTGGTCCTGTAAGGCAGGCACGGCTGAATAATGAATTTCAGAATATTGCTAAAGTTCCGCTTTTAATAGGAATGGATGCCGAATGGGGACTGGCCATGCGGCTCGATTCCACCTATGCCTTCCCATGGAATATGACACTGGGAGCTATTCAGGATGATAAACTGGTGGAGGAAGTAGGAGCTGCAGTTGCGAAGCAGGCTAAAAGATTGGGAGTGCATCTCAATTTTGCTCCGGTAGTAGACATCAATACCAACCCCAAAAACCCTATTATTGGCAATCGTTCCTTTGGCGAGAACAAAGATAATGTCACTCGTAAATCTGCAGCTTTTATCCGCGGAATGCAGCGGGAGAACGTATTTAGCAGCGCCAAACATTTTCCGGGGCACGGAGATACTGAACAGGATTCACATAAAACACTCCCAACCATCGATTTTTCTGCGGAAAGGATCTACAGGGAAGAATTGTATCCTTACAAAACATTGATAAATAGTGGGCTTGCCAGTGTCATGGTGGGACATTTGAACGTGCCGGCATTGGAAATGAGGAAAAACTTTCCCTCCTCACTCTCGCATAAGATCGTAACAGGAATCCTGAAAGAAGACCTGGATTTCAACGGACTCGTTATTACCGATGCCCTCAACATGAAAGGCGTGGCCAATTTTGATGAACCCGGCGAAATTGATCTCGCGGCTTTCATAGCTGGAAATGATATTCTGCTTTTTTCAGAAGATGTACCAAAAGCAGTAGACAAGATCATTGAGGCCTATAACGCCGGAATTATTACTGAAGTTCGCCTGAAGAATTCCGTCAGGAAAATACTCTACGCAAAATATAAGGCCGGATTAAATGATTATACACCGGTAGATACCGATTATTTAATTGAAGATCTCAACAGTATTAGAAATGCTGTGCTGGATCACCAGTTGTATGAAAATGCTTTAACTGTTGTTAAAAATGACCGGGGAATGATCCCTGTTCGGAATCTTGAAACGAGTAAGATCGCATACCTGAATTTCGGAGAGGGCGACGGAAATGCCTTTTTTGAGCAGCTTAATCGCTATGCGCAAGTGGATTCAGTTTCGGGAGAAACTCTGGACGCAGTTCTGGATACGCTAAAGAATTATAACCTGGTCATCATAGGATTTCATCAGTCAAACAGGTCGCCCTGGACAAATTACCACCTTACAGATAGAGAGCAGGTTTGGCTTTATGAGATCGCCCGGAAGAACAGAGTTATCTTTAACCTTTTTTCGAGCCCTTACAGCTTATTGGATCTTACGACTACCGCAAACTTTGAAGGAATTCAGGTAGCGTATCAAAACAGCGAACTGGCACAGCAAAAGGCTGCACAGGTGATCTTTGGTGCGTTGGAAGCAAAGGGTAAATTACCCGTCTCTGCCGGAGAAGATTTTCCCGAAGGAACCGGCTACCGAACCCGAGATCTTGGAAGATTATCTTATGGACTTCCGGAAAGTGTGGGTATGAATTCCTATAAGCTCCGTAAAATAGATTCTGTGGTTCAGGCTGGCATCGATCAAAAAATGGCTCCTGGAATGCAGGTTCTGGTGGCGCGAAAAGGCAAGGTGATCTATGAGAACAATGCCGGATACCATACTTACGATAAAAAATTGCCGGTAAAAGCTTCAGATGTTTACGATGTAGCTTCGCTAACCAAGATCCTGGCTACTTTGCCCCTCGTAATGGAACTGGTAGAGGAAAATGAGTTGGATCTGAATTCCACTCTGGGGCAGATCCTGCCTCAATTCCGCGGAACAGATAAAGCGGGAATTACCATTCTGGAAATGATGTCGCATTATGCACGCTTCACTCCGTGGATTCCCTTTCACAGCCTCACCATTGATGAGGAAACTAAAAGATTGGACAGGAGATATGTCCGTGAACAGGAAGGTCCCGGATTCAATACTATTATTGCCGAAGGAATGTATGTTCGAAATGACATTAGAGACACTATAGTAAAAGTGATCAAGAACAGTGAATTGCTTCGGAAGAAGGAGTACAGGTACAGTGATCTTCCTTACTATTTACTTAAAGTTTATCTCGAAGACATCTACGGAACTTCCCTTCAGTATCTCACTCAGGACCATTTGTACAAGCCCCTAGGTGCCAACAACACTACGTATTTGCCTTTGAATAAATTTCCGAAGGAGAGGATCATCCCCACTGAAGATGATAAGGTTTGGAGAAAACAATTGCTACAGGGGTATGTGCATGACCAGGGAGCCGCAATGCTCGGCGGAATTGGAGGGCAAGCCGGTTTATTTGCGAATGCTAACGACGTTGCCAAGATCATGCAGATGTATCTCAACGGAGGAGAATATGGCGGAAAAAAATATCTGGATCAGGAAACCCTGGACAAGTTCAACCGTTGCTATTACTGTTCTGAAGACGTGCGCCGAGGTGTAGGATTTGACAAGCCGCAGCTGGAAGAAGTGGGTCCTACCTGTGGTTGTGTTTCCATGACAAGCTTTGGCCACAGTGGGTTTACAGGAACTTTAACCTGGGCAGACCCTTCCGAAGAAATAGTTTACGTATTTTTATCCAATCGTGTGAATCCTTCCGCAGAGAATAAGAAACTTCTACAGGAAGGAGTTCGTACGAAAATTCAGGAATTAATTTACGAAGCTATAGATCGCTAAAAAATGAAAATTGGTATTGTTTGTTACCCCACCTTTGGTGGTAGTGGAGTAGTTGCCACAGAGCTTGGTATGGCTCTTTCAAAAAGAGGACATGAAGTTCATTTTATCACCTATAAACAGCCGGTACGGCTGGAACAACTTTCAGAAAATATCCATTTCCACGAAGTAAACGTCCCCGAATATCCCCTTTTTCACTATCAACCGTATGAACTTGCTTTAAGCAGTAAGTTGGTTGATATGGTGAAGCTACACGAAATTGAGATCCTTCATGTGCATTATGCAATACCGCACGCGTATGCGGGTTACATGGCCAAGAAAATGTTGGAGGAAGAAGGAATAAAACTTCCCATGGTGACGACTCTCCACGGAACTGATATTACCCTGGTCGGAAATCATCCTTTTTATAAACCGGCAGTGACCTTCAGTATCAATAATAGTGATGTGGTGACATCAGTATCTCAAAGTCTGAAATCTGACACTCTTAGGCTGTTCAAGGTGAAAAAGGAGATCGAAGTAGTTCCTAATTTCATAGATACTTCCAAGTATTCGAATTCGGTAAGTGATTGTCATAGAAGTATGCTGGCTCCCGGTTCTGAAAAGATCATTACTCATGTGAGTAACTTTAGAAAAGTGAAGCGCATTGATGATGTGATAATGATCTTTTATAATATTCAGAAAAAGGTGAAATCCAAACTGGTGATGGTAGGGCAGGGCCCTGAGCGGGAAATGGCCGAAGAACTTGTTGCCGAACTGGGAATAGAGGACAAGGTGCTTTTCCTGGGTGAATCCAATGAGATCGATAAAGTGTTGAGTTTTTCAGATCTGTTCTTATTGCCTTCGGAAAGTGAAAGTTTTGGATTGGCTGCCCTGGAAGCAATGGTCAACGGAGTTCCCGTGATCTCCACTAATACAGGAGGTCTGCCGGAAGTAAATAAAGAAGGATATTCAGGTTACCTTAGCGGAGTGGGTGAAGTTGCTGAAATGGCAGAAAAAGCCATTTCTATCCTGGAGGATGAAGCAACTCTTAAGAAGTTCAAAGAGAACGCGCGAAACCAGAGCTATAATTTTGACATTTACTCCGTAGTACCTCTTTACGAAGACCTTTATAAAAAGGCATTTGAAGAGATCAACGCATAAAATAGCCGCAAATTTCTTTGCGGCTATTTTTTTAATAGAAAAGGATGATTAGAACTGGTAGCGCACACCAAGTGCAATATCAAATCCCAGGTCATCATTATAATCGTTGAATCCAATTTCTGGTCTAAAGTCAAGAGAGATCAATAACGGGAAATCGAAGTCATATTCGATACCCACATCTCCTGCAACAAGTGCAAAGAAATCGCTGTCATCATCATTGTCAACAGATCCAATTCCGGCACCTGCACCGGCATACCAATTAAATCCACCTTCGATATTCCAAACCCATTGGTAAAGTCCAGTAAGTCTGAATGCATCTGTATTGTTTCTGCTTCTCCATCCAAGGTCAAACTCTAAACGGTTGTTGTCAGATAATCCTCGCTGGTAAGAAATCTCAGTTCCAAAACCATCATTATCTCCTAACCTTAGTCCTAGAGCATTATCAGCAATGCTCTGGGCTTGGGAGGTCAAAGCAAATCCAAATACACAAAAGGTCAATAAAATCAATTTTTTCATATCTTTTTCTTTTTATTTGTTCTAAGCAAAATTAGAGTTTCTGAGGTAGCACCGGACACTGCTCTTGCTAATATATTGTTAATATTGGGTGAAAAGCCCTGATTTTACAGCGAATCACCTCTCTATCAACTAAATAATGAAGAATTTAAGAGTTCTTTCTTCCCGGCTTCAGGGTGAATTATATTACGACGAGCTCTGGCGCCATATCTATGCTACAGATGCCTCGGTTTACCGGTCTTTGCCCCTTGCGGTGGCCTACCCTAAAACTTCAGAAGATATCCGGGAACTGATTGCGTTTGCGAGAGAAAATAATACTTCCCTTATTCCGCGTACGGCTGGTACTTCCCTGGCCGGACAATGTGTAGGTGAGGGAATAGTGGTGGATGTTTCCAAGTATTTTACCAATATCCTTGAGTTCAATGAAACAGCACGTACCGTAAAGGTGCAACCGGGAGTGATCCGCGATGATCTTAATCGCTTTCTGCAGCCCTTCGGATTGTTCTTTGGTCCCAATACCTCTACCTCCAACAGGTGTATGATTGGCGGAATGGTGGGTAATAACTCCAGTGGTACTACTTCCATCAAGTATGGGGTTACCCGCGATAAAGTGACGGAGTTAAAAGTTCTGATGGCTGATGGGTCTGAAGTTGTTTTTGGAGAGCTTACTGCGGAAGAATTTGAGGAAAAACTAAAACTGGATTCCTTTGAAGGGACTGTTTATAGATCGGTTCTGGAAGAACTAAAACCTGAAGAGGTTCAGAAGGAGATCCTGGAGAAGTTTCCGAAAGAAGAAATTCACCGCCGAAATACAGGATACGCTGTAGATTCCTTGATAACTTCGGAAATATTCTCGGATTCGGTAGATAAGTTCAATTTCTGCAAACTGCTCTGTGGAAGTGAAGGAACCCTGGCTTTTACAACCGAAATAACCTTAAAGCTGGATCCTTTACCACCCAAAAATGCAGTTATGGTGGCCGCTCATTTTGACAGCGTTGACAAATGCATGAAAGCGGTGGTGCCGGCAATGCAACATTCACTGTTCACCTGTGAAATGATGGACCGGGTGATCCTGGACTGCACAAAAAACAGCCTCAAGTACCGTGAGAATCGTTTCTTTATAGAAGGAGATCCGGCTGCTATTCTGATGCTGGAGTTACGTGCCGATGAAGAACTTGATCTGGCAGATCAAACTGCTGCCTTGATCAAAACCCTTTCTGATTCCGAACTTGCTTATGCCTTACCGGTACTTCAAAACGATACCATAGATCTTGCTTTGGAACTCAGAAAAGCCGGACTCGGTCTACTCGGAAATATTAAAGGAGATAAAAAAGCCGTAGCCTGTATTGAAGATACCGCAGTAGCTGTTGATGATCTGGCCGAATATATTGAAGAGTTCTCTGCTGTAATGGCCGGTTACGGGCAGGAGGCTGTTTATTACGCTCATGCCGGGGCTGGGGAAATTCATTTACGGCCTATCCTGAACCTGAAGAAGAAAGAAGATGTTGCTCTTTTTCGAAAGATCACTGCCGATGTCGCCGGACTCGTCAAGAAATACGGGGGATCCATGAGCGGGGAACATGGCGACGGCCGCGTGCGGGCGGAGTTCATCGAATTCATGATAGGTACTAAAAATTACGAGCTACTAAAAAGAATTAAAACCATATTCGATCCGCAGCATATTTTCAATCCGGGAAAGATCACCGATGCTCCTCCTATGGATGAGGACCTTCGCTACAATCCGGGAAGACAGGAGCCGGAGATTTCCACTTTAATGGATTTTTCAGATTCACTGGGAATTTTGCGCGGCGCCGAAAACTGTAACGGCAGCGGCGATTGCCGAAAGCCGGCAGCCGCAGGGGGTACTATGTGTCCCAGTTACAGGGCTACCCGAAATGAAAAAGATACTACCCGCGCCAGGGCAAATGCCCTGCGGGAATTTCTCACCGGGTCAGAGAAGGAGAACAAATTTGATCATAAGGAATTAAAGGAAGTGCTGGAGCTTTGCATTAGTTGCAAAGGTTGTAAAAGTGAATGTCCCTCAAATGTGGACATGGCTGCCTACAAGGCAGAATTTGAATACCAGTACCAGAAAACCAATGGCAGCTCCCTTAGGAGTCGTGCTTTTGCTTACAACACTAAGTTGAATCAATTGGCGGCACATTTTCCGCATGTTTCGAATGCGATTTTTAGTAGTGGATGGAGTTCGGGAATCATTAAAAATCTGCTCCAAATAGCGCCGCAGCGTAAAATGCCTTTGGTTTCAACACAAACTGTGGCTGCTTATTATTCAAAAAACCAGGAAAGACCGGCAAAGCCTCTGCGGAAAGTCTATCTTTTCAATGATGAATTCACCAATTTCCTCGATTCAGAAGTAGGGGTTGCAGCCTTAAAATTATTGCGCGGACTGAATTACGAGGTCGAGATCGTAAGACATCCGGAAAGCGGAAGGAGTTTCATCTCCAAAGGATTTTTGGAGCAGGCCAGGAGAGTGGCCAATGAAAATATCGAAATATTTAAAGAAATTATTTCTGAAGATCATCCTTTGCTGGGGTTGGAACCTTCGGCCGTGTTGAGTTTCCGGGATGAATACCTTCGACTGGCAGACGACAAAGAAGCGGCTGAAAAGCTATCCAAAAATGTGTTTTTGCTCGATGAATTTTTCAAGAAGGAGATCCTGGCGGGGAATATCTCGGCGACTTCCTTTACTTCTGAAAAGAAGAAGATAAAACTGCACGGGCATTGTCATCAAAAAGCTCTTTCGAATGTAGAAAACACTTTTGCTATGCTCAACCTTCCGAAGAATTATGAGGTAACCGTCATTCCTTCGGGATGCTGTGGAATGGCTGGTTCTTTCGGTTATGAAAAAGAGCATTTTGAGGTGAGTATGCAGATCGGGGAACAAACGCTTTTTCCGACGGTACGAAAAGCTTCCGCAGAAACAGTGATTGCCGCGCCGGGAACCAGCTGCCGCCACCAGATATATGACGGAACCGGAAAAAAGGCCCTGCATCCCGTACAAATTATGGCTGACGCCCTTATTGGGTAGGAAATAACATTTTCAAATCTTGGCTTAAAAAATTACATTTGCTCAAAATCGATCCTATGGCCGGTAATTCCTTCGGAACCCTTTTTAAATTGACCACTTTTGGAGAATCTCACGGAGAAGCTATAGGAGGAATTATTGACGGGTGTCCTGCCGGGCTGGAAATAGATGCTGAAATGATACAGCTGGAAATGGACCGGCGCAAACCGGGCCAGTCGGCCATCGTTACTCAACGCAAGGAGCCGGATACAGTAAAATTCCTTTCCGGAATATTTGAAGGCAAAACCACCGGCACCCCAATAGGCTTCCTCATAGAAAATGCCAATCAAAAGTCAAAGGACTATTCTCATATCAAAGATGTTTACCGTCCCAGCCATGCTGATTACACATACGATCAAAAGTATGGTAACCGTGATTACAGGGGAGGAGGGCGCTCTTCGGCGAGAGAAACTGCTTGCCGGGTTGCTGCCGGAGCAGTAGCCAAACAACTGCTTAAAGATATTAAGATCACTGCCTACACAGCTGCTGTGGGTGAGATCGAACTTCAGAAATCGCTGAAGGAGCTGGATTTTTCAGAAATAGAAAAAAATCCGGTGAGGTGTCCAGATCCCGCAAAAGCAGAGGAAATGGAGACTTACATTAAGAAGATCCGTTCAGAAGGTGATACGGTTGGTGGCGTAGTAGAATGTGTGATCACGAATGTACCGCCGGGACTGGGAGAACCGGTTTTTGATAAACTGCACGCCAGGCTGGGCCAGGCAATGCTTTCTATTAATGCTGTAAAAGGCTTTGAATACGGAAGTGGTTTTGACGGGAGTCGCATGAAAGGGAGTGAGCATAATGACCTTTTTAACGAGGATGGAAGTACCCGCACTAATTTTAGCGGCGGAGTACAGGGAGGAATTTCCAACGGTATGGATATTTATTTTAGAGTAGCTTTTAAGCCTGTGGCAACGCTGATGCAAAAGCAAGAGACTATTGATTCTGAAGGGAACAAGGTGGAAATGCAGGGCAAAGGAAGACATGATCCCTGCGTGGTGCCACGCGCGATTCCTATTGTAGAAGCAATGGCGGCGCTTGTATTAGCGGACTTTTATTTACTGGACAAAACTTCAAAAATTTAAATTTCACAGATAAACCAATTATGAAAAAACTCGCACTGCATTGGCAAATTTTGATAGGAATGGCTGCCGGGGTGGTCTTTGCACTCCTCATGACCAATTTTTCCTGGGGAGCTGAATTTATCGGAGACTGGATAAAACCTTTTGGAAATATTTTTATCAATGCCCTCAAGTTAATCGCAGTGCCTTTGATCCTGGCCTCTCTTATCAAAGGGATCTCAGATCTTAAAGATATTTCCAAGCTTAGTAAAATGGGAACGCGAACAATAGCGATCTATATTGTTACTACTGTAATTGCGGTTTCCATAGGCCTTGGGATGGTGAATTTAATTAAACCGGGAAATGCTATTTCTGAAGATACACGAAATGAGCTCATCACCAGCTATGAGGGTGATGCCTCGGTGCGTATCGCCGATGCTGCAAAGCAGAAGGAAGCCGGTCCATTACAGGCGCTTGAAGATATTGTTCCAAGTAACATTTTTGCTGCGGCTGGAGACAACGCGAATATGTTACAGGTGATCTTTTTCGCGATCTTCTTCGGGATTGGTTTAATTCTTATTCCGGAAGAAACTGCAAAGCCCGTAAAGGCCTTTTTCGATGGCTTTAACGAGGTTATTTTAAAATTGATAGATATAATCATGCTGGCAGCTCCTTATGGCGTATTTGCTTTGCTGGCAGCTTTGGTAGTGGAATCACCCAGTGCCGATCTTTTTCAGGCTCTTGCCCTCTACGCAGTAACTGTACTGGCGGGGTTAATCTTAATGATTGGGGTTTATCTTCTTATAGTCTGGATCTTTACCGGAAGGAATCCGGCATTTTTTGAGAACGGTATAGCTCCTGCGCAATTACTTGCTTTTTCCACCAGTTCCAGCGCCGCTACTCTTCCAGTAACTATGGAAAGGGTGGAGGAACATCTTGGGGTAGAAGAGGAGGTGGCAAGTTTTGTTCTTCCTATTGGAGCAACAATCAATATGGATGGAACCAGTCTTTACCAGGCTGTGGCTGCCGTATTTATTGCCCAGGCTTTTGGAATGGACCTCACATTTGGAGCACAACTTGGTATTATTGCCACGGCTACTCTTGCATCTATTGGTTCTGCTGCCGTTCCCGGTGCAGGAATGGTAATGTTGGTAATAGTGTTGGCACAGGCAGGAATTCCGGAAGCCGGACTTGCCCTTATTTTTGCAGTTGATCGACCACTTGATATGTGCCGCACCAGTGTGAATGTCACAGGAGATGCAGCTGTCTCAATGATAGTAGCTAAATCTGTTGACAGGCTTGGCGAGCCACACGCCAAGGAGTGGGATGACAATTTGAAAAAGACCGGCAGCTAATTTTAGCAAAAGAAGCTTGGACAGATTAAATTATTTTCCTGTCTTTGCCACCGAAGTCTGAGGAAAAATAAGAGAGCAGAACGTGATGAGTGAAAAAGAGCAAAACCCCTACAGTGCACTTTTTGAAATTGACAAAAATCTCGACCGGCTGGTCAGAGAAATTGATGTCCTGAATTACCTGAATCCGTTGAACATTGAGCAGGAAAAGAAACGTTTCTTTTCTTCAAAATTTACGGAAGATCCGGTATTTAAGTACCGTAAGGTGAAATTTGATCCTTTCTGGTTACAGCGGCAATTCTTCAGTCAGCGGTTGGAAGACATTCCCGATGACGACATTCAGAAGTTGTATCACGATGCCATTTATGAGTATTCAGGATTGGTGCAATGTGTGGCTTCCGTAGGGCAGGAGAAAAAATTCTTTTATAATTCTCTTAGAGTTTTTGGAACACCCAAAGAAAAGGATGTCAAAAATGCCAAATTCATCCTGCATTTTCACAAAGAGGAAGATGCTGAAGAAATGGTGCCCAGGTATAATGCAGATCAGGCACAGGCTTATTTTCAGGCTTTTGGGGAGAAATATCCTTTTAAGTTCAAGATCAGGCAAAGCAACAGTATAACTGCAGCTGCCATGGCATTGAAAACCACCAAAACACTGGTTGTCAAAAAGAACAGAAAATTCAGTGACAATGATCTAAAGATCCTTTCGAACCACGAGATCGGGGTGAACATGCTCACCACCTTCAACGGATTAAATCAGCCGTTGCGAATTTTCTCCCACGGATTCTCCAACAATTACCTTACTCAGGCAGGATTAGCTGTCTTCAGTGAGTATATGAGTGACAGTTTGACCCTAAAGCGCATAAAAGAATTGGCCTATCGCGTGCTGGCGGCAGACAGTCTAATAAAAGGTTATTCCTTCAGCGACACTTTTGACCTGTTGTACAGCCAGTATAAGCTCGATAAGGAAACTGCCTGGTCAATTACTTTGCGGGCACATCGTGGTGGAGGTTTTACAAAAGATTACCAGTATCTGTCAGGGCTCAAGAAAGTCTATGACTATTATTCCGAAGGAAAGGATATGGGAATCTTGCTCACCGGTAAAGTAGCCATTGAAGATGCTGATCTAATTAAGCGTTTACAGGAAATGGGTCTTGCCGAAAAGAATAAATTTCACACGCATTCTTTCCACGAGAACAGGAACACAAATGAGAAATTGCTGTTCCTGTTGAGCAACCTTAAATAATTATTTCAGAAACAGGGATCTCAGCTCGGGAGTGGGGATCATACAGCTGTCCTTTTTGCCGAACCATTTGTAGCGGTTGCGTGCAATGAATTGATAGATACTGTCTCTAAGCCCTTCCGGAAGTGGTTTGAAGATACGTAACCAGGAATATCCTTTCAGGTGTTTCGCGATCTCAATAGCAGCTGTGGACTTGTGATAATAAGCTACTCCGGGCTCAATCAAAATCACCGAATCCAGGTTAGCAGTGTCAATACCACGTTCGTTTATGATCTGAAGCCCGATGTCACTTTGCAAAGGTGCAAAGCGAAAGGTGTCGTTCTTATCATTTTTGATCACCAGCTGTACGGCCCAATTGCACAAATTGCAAACCCCGTCAAAGAGGATGATCTTTTTATTCTCTGGAAAATTAACCATAATTTTTCTTTTTCTATTTTTTTCGTTGCACCAGCTCAAGTTGGTCTACAGATACCGAAGTCGTAAAAATTCCGTAGTTGACCTTTGCGGTCCCTTTTTCAATACTGTCAATACTGCCCACTGCTTTCCCGTCCTGCATCCGTACTTTATCGCCTACTTTGAGAACAGGCTTTGGCTTCGCAACATCTTCTTTCTTTTCTTTTTCCTGCTTTTCCTTTTTCTTCTTTCTGATCTCCTCAACCTGTTTTATAGCCTCGGCTTCTACTTTCTTTTCCTTTGCCTTTTCTGCTTTCTTTTCTTTGGCAGTTTGTTTTTTCCGTTTTGAATTTTCTACCTCAACAATTTTCATGAATTCGGCGATCAATTCCTTTTTGCGCTTGTTGGTGAAGTACTTTTCACTGATGTCATTGATCTTATTGCCAAGATAGATGAGGCGTTGATTACTGTCATATAACTCCTGAAAATTCTCCAACTTCTGCTGGATCCTTGCATTGGTCTCTTCCAGCTTTTTCTTTTCAGTTTCCGTTTTTTGCTCCTTGGTCTTTAAGGAAGTGGTAGTTTTCTGAAGTTTGGAGCGTTCCTTCTGAAGGTCTGCAATACTCTTGTCAAACCTGATCTTGCCGCGTTCTACTTTCTTTTTTGACCGGTTGATAAGGCTGTACGGAATGCCATTTTTTTGAGCTACTTCAAAAGTGAAGGAACTCCCGGCTTCTCCCATGTGTAGTTTATAGAGAGGTTCCAAAGTCTTGGAATCAAATAGCATGTTGGCATTGGTGACATGCGGCAGCTCATTGGCCAGCATTTTAAGGTTGGCGTAGTGAGTAGTGAGAATTCCGAAGGATTCTTTTTCGTAAAAAACTTCCAGAAAGGTTTCGGCCAGAGCCCCTCCCAGTTCAGGATCACTTCCGGTCCCAAACTCATCTATCAAAAAGAGGGTTTTTTCATCACATTTCCGAAGAAAATAATTCATATTCTTCAGCCTGTAACTATAAGTGCTCAGATGATTTTCAATACTTTGGTTGTCACCAATATCGGTAAGGATCTTATTGAAAAGACACACTCTGCTGTATTCATGCACCGGAATAAGCATCCCGCTTTGCAGCATCACCTGTAGCAGACCTACGGTTTTTAGAGTAATACTTTTTCCACCCGCGTTAGGGCCGGAAATGACAATAATGCGTTGTGCTTTATCAAGGTTAATCGTCTGCGGATAGGTCTTTTCTTTCTTTTTGCGATTGCTCACCAGCAGTAAGGGGTGATAGGCATCTTTAAGCTCGAGCTCCCGTTCTTTGGAGATCTTCGGAAGCAGCGCATTAATACTCATGGCGTATTTTGCCTTCGCGGCGATCACGTCTATATCACTTAACAGCTCTTGGTATTCCTTCAACAACAGACGATACGGGCGGATGAGATTCGTTAGAGCCTTCAGGATCCTTTTTATTTCCTCTTTTTCCTCATATTCCAGGTTATTCAGCTCCCGGGTGTGCATGTAAGTTGCTTCCGGCTGAATATATACGATACTTCCTGTTTTGGAATTCCCCAGAATTCCGCCTTTGACCTTTCTGCGGTACATGGCTTTTACCGCCAGCACCCGGATATTCTCTACTACGGTCTCCCGGATATCATCCAGGTATCCCAAATTGTTGTAATGGGTCAAAGCACTGCCAAAACTGGCGTTGATCTGCCCTTTTACATGATTTATCTTTCTTCGGGTCTCCTGAAGCAGGGGGGAAGCTTCGTCTTTTACCTCGCCATAACGGTCAATAACTTTGTTGATGTTATCGATGATAACACTGGTAAATTCTACTTCTGAAGTTCTTTGATTTAGATTAGGATATAATTCTCTGTGCTTATCAAAGAATTTGATAAGGGTATTGGAGGTTTCTGAAACTGAACTTATTTTTCTCAAAGCAGTGGCTTCGAGCATGGTATCCTCAATTCCGAGGAATCTTATTTCCTGGTCTATTGGGTCAAATCCATGATTGGGAATACGGCTTTCCTGTTGATGGGAAGAAACATATTCGTCGGTTTGATTAAGGGCAACAAGAGTTTTATCGTAGGAAGAATAAGGAACCAGTTTGAGGGCTTTTTCTTTTCCCGGAGCTGTAACCGTCAACTGACTCACCTGCTCACAGACAGCCGTAAATTCGAGATCAGTAAGGGTTTTTGCTGTTATTTTGATCATATATAAAAAACCTACATTTGAGGTGTCGCAATTTACTCAATATTATGACCGACTTCATAGCGCCTAATTGGAAAAAAAAGTTAAATGATGAGCTGGAAAAGCCATATTTTATTGAACTTTTAGAATTTGTCGAGAAAGAATACACTGAAAAAGAATGTTTTCCCGAACCCGAAAATATCTTTAAAGCTCTGGAACTTTCTCCCTTTGAAGACACCAAAGTAGTCATATTAGGGCAGGATCCTTACCACGGTTACGGGCAGGCTCACGGATTGTGTTTTTCGGTACAACCGGAAACGAAGGTTCCGCCGTCGCTCGTGAATATTTTCAAGGAACTGGAAAGCGATCTTCAAAAACCAATTCCAATCCACGGAAACCTTGAACATTGGGCAAAACAGGGAGTATTGATGCTCAATACCACCTTAACAGTGCGAAAAGGAGAGGCCGGCTCTCACCACGGGAAGGGATGGGAAAAATTCACAGATACTATTATCAAAAAGCTTTCTGAAGAGCGCGAACAGCTTGTGTTTTTACTATGGGGTGGTCCTGCACAAAAAAAAGGACGCAAAATAGATCATTCCAAGCATCTTGTGCTTACCAGCGGTCATCCTTCTCCGCTATCGGCTAACCGGGGCTACTGGTTCGGGAACAGGCATTTTAGCAAGACCAATGATTACCTGGTTTCCGTCGGAAAAAAGCCTATAGACTGGTAATTCTAGAAACGGTAACCAACATTCACTGCCGGAAGAATGACCAGGTCTGGGGAATTTTTGTTGAACAGGTTCCTTCCGAGGCCAAAAGAGACATCGATCAAAAAGCCCTGTTTCGCGACAAATTTTCCGCCGACACCAAAACCTAAAGCAAAATCGGTATAATCCAATTCTTCTTCCGTAGTTATTTTATTGCCCGTTAAAGGATCTTCCCTGGTGACATCTTTGTCATTGGTGCCGTCAGAGAGCATTCCAAAACCTTCGGCATAAAAGCCCCAGGCATTGTTCCCTTCTTCAAAAAAGAATTTGAACTTTCCGGTTATGGAAAGGTCCTTTGCATAAACCTTAGAAAGATCTACATCTTCCCCTTCATTTTTATTAAAAACCTTCGAAAATATTTCCACACCTACAGTGCTGTTCTCGTTCAATACCCGCTCATATGAAGCGTCAAGAGCACCAAAAACGAGTACGTTCAAAACGTTCAGACTTAATTCATTGTAGGAGGTGCGTCTTGGATAAAGAGTCTGTTCAGTTTCAGTTTCAGTTTCGGTTTCCTGGGCATTAAGGTTTGAAAATGGAAGAAGACTGGCAAGGAGGCAAACGAATAATAGTTTTTTCATGGGAGGGTTTTAATTGTTCAAGAGAAAATGTGAGTTTTCAAGTTTTTTTGGAATGAGGTCCAGTTCCAGAAGTTGCTCCTGTACTTTGTCGATTTCCATTATTGATATCTGTTTCTGACTCCATTCAGTGATTTTTAACCACTGAAGGATATCAGTCTTTTTTTGATCATATTTTTTGGATAAAGCCGTTGCAATACCCGGAATTTCTTTGAAATTCTGAGTTACAGAATTCAGGATTTTTAGCATCAGAAGAACGGTAGAATAATTTTCCAGGAATTCCTTTCTCACTGCAATGACAAAACAGGGCCATGGAGTTGGGCAATCGGCCAACCTTCTAAACACACCTTTATCTACAAAAGGTTTGGTGGTGAAATGTTCCCACAAGAAGTAGCCCGCTTTTCCGGCCTTCAAGGCTTCTATAGCGCCTTCTATAGTACCTACCTCTTCAAATTGCAATTGGTTTGGATCCCAACCCAGGTTTTTCGCATTTACGTAAGCCATTAAATGAGAACCTGAACCATACCGGCTTATTGCCACTTTGGTGTTTTTAAGGTCTTCGAGACTGCGGAATTTAGAATGAGCATCTACATGAATTCCCCATATTAGCGGGGAAGTAATATATTCCTGAACGATCCTGGCATCATTCCCGTTATGAATATCCTTGACAATACCTTCTGTAAGAATAACCGCTACGTCAACATCGCCATTTCGAAGAGCTTTACACATAGCCCCGGTGCCATCGGGATAATCCCTCCATTTCACGTCCAATCCGTTGTCCTTGAACTTACCTTCTTCGATACACAAATGCCAGGGCAAATTGAAATGCTCGGGAACGCCGGCCACTCTTATAGTTTTCATGCAGAATGTTTTTGTTTTAGATACATATAGATCTCGTATTGTGACCTAATGGCTTTTTCATTTGGTTTTCTATGGACGAATTCATTTTTTTCCTCAGCATCCTGTATCCTCGCTTTGACATTATCATCGAGCTGCAGTTGGAGTATGTGTTTAAATTCTTCAGCGATCTCCGGGTCATATACCGGAGCGATCACTTCAATCCTTCTGTCCAGGTTACGGGTCATCCAGTCAGCACTTCCAAAATAAAGTTCTTCTTCCCCGTCATTCTCAAAAAGATACATTCTCCCATGTTCCAAAAATCTATCTACGATGCTGGTAATATAGATGTTTTCGCTCATCTTTTCTATTCCGGGGATCAAACAGGTAAATCCGCGTACCAAAAGTCTCACTTTTACGCCTTCATTACTTGCTCTATATAGAAGCTCGATAATTTCCGGATCCTCCAGGCTATTCATCTTAGCCGTAATTCCGGACTTTTTACCCAGTCGGGCATTTTCGATTTCCCTGTTGATCATATCTGAAAATACCTTTCGGGTCGAAAAAGGTGAAATTAAGAGATGTTTTCCGCGAGGGATGATCAGTTCTCCTTCCAGCACCTGAAAGATCCTGCCCAGTTCTGAAGTGATCTTCTCATGAGCTGTAAAAAGTGCATGGTCGCAGTAGATAGCAGCGGTCTTACTGTTAAAATTCCCGGTCCCGATGTAGGCATAACCTTTTGGCCCGTCTGCTTCCTCACGGGTTACCAGAAGTATCTTTGAATGAACTTTAATTCGAGGATAACTGTAAATAACTTTTGCGCCTTCTTCTTCGAATTTCCTACCCCAGTCAATATTGTTCTTTTCATCAAAGCGTGCTTTGGCTTCAATAAAAACGGTTACACTTTTACCATTTTTCAATGCTTTGAGTAGGGCAGAGGTTACTTTGGATTCCTCAGCTATACGGTAGATGGAGATCTTGATCTCCTTTACCAGCTTATCTTCAGCAGCCTTTTCCAGGAAGTGTTCCACATAATCAAATGACATATATGGGAAGTGCAGGGAAAGATCCTGTTTAGAAATGGCATCAAAATAATCATCAGCATGCTCGAGAACCTTGTGTTTGATTGGAGGCAAGGGTTCAAAATGCAATTTAGGATTATCGGTAGGATCGGGAAAGGAGAAAAAATCACTGAAATTGTGGTATTTCCCTCCCGGCATCATATCAATTTTACCAAGTCCGAGGGTTTTTCGCAGGATCTTTTGATCCTTCTCAGGCATTTCGGCGTCGTACAACAACCGGGTAGGTTGTCCATCGGTGCGCTGTTTTAAAGATTCATAGATCTTCTCTGCCAAAACCCCGTCTACCTCATCATCTATATATAGCTCGGCATCGCGGGACATCTTGATCTCAAATATCCCTTCCACCTCATGTTCAGGAAATATTTCCGGAACCCGGGCTTTGATAAGATCATCCAAAAAAGTGATTTTATGCTCTTCTGTATTTGAAGAAAAAGAAACAAACCGGCCACATTCCTCCACTGGAATATTTACTACACCAAAATTGTCTTCATTTCGGAAGGTAACCAGGAAATAAAGGCGGTTATTTTCCAAAAAAAGGTCGCCGCCCTCCTCGTATTTTACGGTGATTGGTTTTATGCAGTTAGAGATCTTCCGGAAATATCTTTCAGCAAACTTTTCCTGGTGTTCATAAAACTGCTCCCTGTGAATTAGAAAGATCCCGTTTTTTTCGAGTTCAGGAAGGATAGATCTGTTATAGACTTTCCCAAACTTGTCCTGCTGCAGCTTCACCTCATGAAGTATTTCCTTGACGGTCTTACTGGGTTTTAGAGCCAGTTTCTTCCGGATACTTTTCTTAACCCTTTTAATTTGCCTTAACTGGGAAACCCTTACCTGAAAATATTCATCGAGGTTCATGGAGAAGATCGCCAGGAACTTCAGCCTTTCGTAAAGTGGGGTAGTGGGATCTTCTGCTTCCTGAAGTACTCTGTCATTAAAACTTAACCAATTTAGATCACGGTGCCTTAAATGTATTTCTTCAGGCTTTAGCATATATGGGGATTTACCCAAAAATACAAATATGAGGTACTTCCGGTTTTAATATTCTGTTAAATGAATTTACGAGGCGGCCAGCTTATCCAGTGTATACCGAATAAGGTTGTCAATGGCTTTTGCAGCATCCTTTGAAAAATTACCGGTAGCCCTGTTAGCTATGATCGCGTTAAGAGAAGCAGCCTTATGTCCTAATAATTTTGAGAGTCCAAAAATGGCAGAAGTTTCCATCTCTAAATTCGTGATCCTTTTTCCTTTGAACTCAAAGCTTGAAAGCCGCTCTTTCATATTCTGGTCGCGTAAAGGAAGTCTTAGAACCCGTCCCTGTGGAGCATAAAACCCAACATTGGATCCGGTGAATCCTTCAAAGACTTCTGGAGAATTGAAAATGGAGGCAAATTCCTGATCGCTTTCCACCACATAAGGTTTACTGTTTGCAGGATTTAGATCAAGGTGTTCTTCCAGGGCTTTATTGAAATCATGAAGCTGCACATCGTCACTTTGGTAAAAATGCAGAACCGTATCAAATCCCACTGCAAGTTTACTGGATACGATTGCATCTACGGGTATATCTTTTTGAATGGATCCCGAGGTTCCCACTCTAACAATATTGAGGCTGGTTTTTTTCTCCTTTATCTGCCTGGTTTCAAAATCAATATTCACCAGTGCATCCAGTTCATTGAGAACGATATCAATATTATCGGTTCCAATTCCTGTGGAGAGTACTGTAAGGCGCTTCCCTTTGTAGGTTCCTGTCTGGGTATGGAATTCACGCTTTTTTACAACGTGTTCTACATTGTCAAAATATTGGGTGAGTTTATCAACCCTGTCAGGGTCTCCAACAACTATTATTGTATCTGCAATTTGTTCGGGTCGTAGGGCAAGATGATAGATACTTCCATCTTTATTCAGAATTAATTCTGAAGCTGCTAAATGATTCATTTTATAACTTTAGTAGGTCGTGATTTTCGGAGTCATACAGGAAGTCATATTTCCGTACGCCCCCATAATATTCATTGTCTTTTAAAATTTGGTAGAAGTTTTGGGTGCCTTCCAGTGCTTTGATCCCATCCTTATTAATACTCACTCCGTTGGCCGATGTAGTGTAGAAAGGTCTCAATTTATGGATCACCCGCTGCATCTGCACATCTACATAGCCGTAGTAGCCCTGGTATTTCAGAGCATAACCAAGCAAGTGGTGCACAGAAGTGATTTCGTGTATTTGGATAAGTTTCAGCACATTCACCTCGAGGGAATTCAATCCGGTATTCGCATTGGGGAATCTTTCAATATGAGCACGGATGCTACTGGAGAGGTATTCAAAATTGGTGGTCCTTTTGATCTCAGATGCCAGTCGTTTCGGATTTTTACTGCAATACAATTCCCAGATCAACTGCGCGGTGCTTACATCATCTTCGCTCAGAGGGATACGGTGTTCGTAATGTTGCATAAGGTGCTTTCCGGAAAGTTCTGAGAGCGGTGACATTTCATCTTCTCCCTTAAGTTTCCTGCTGCAAACGAGCGATAATGGCTGCAATTTTTTGTTCTGCTGAAGAAAACTGATCAATGCCAGCATATTCATATGAGAAAAGAGGTCAAATTCAAACCATAGAACAATCTCTTCATAATTGTTTAAGGCCGCCAGTTTTTTGAGCTGCGCCACAAACTTTTCGTCATACTCCTTTTTCGGAATGTTGTAAGCTTCTTTGAGGAAAGTCTTCCGCAGTTTAATGAATTCTTCATCTCCCACATCCATAGAAGCAGGTCCTTCGCATAACATTTCTCGCCAGGTGATTAGATCACCGTTGATATCAAGGCCCTGGATCTTATCTGTAAGATCGTCGCCGTTGGTGATATGCAAATATTTTACTTCTTCCATGGAGTGTTATTTAACCGCCAATTCGTTTTACGCGGAAACCTTTTTCTTTCAAATGGGCCATCACCTTATCCCTTACATCACCCTGAATAATGATCTCACCATCTTTAACCGAGCCCCCAACTCCGCACTTTTTTTTGAGCTCTTTGCCAAGTGCATTAAGGTCTTCCTGAGAGCCAATAAAACCTTTGACCACAGTCACGGTCTTTCCACCACGTCCTTTGGAACTGTAGTGGGCCTCGAGAAGCTGTTCAGAAGGTTTTAGGGTTTCATCCTGATCGGCCTCATTATATTGATCGGGATCAAAACCATCATTTGTAGAAAAAACAAATCCTCCCAGGTCTTCCAGTCCGAGTTTTTTCTTTGCCATGGCTGATTATTTTTTCAGACCGATTTCTACAAGGCGCTGGTGAAGGAATTCTCCTGCAGTAATATCAGGATAGGCCTTTGGATGATCTTCGTCTATACATTCTTCAAGACAGTTCAACGGCATCTCGCTGCGAGGGTGCATAAAGAACGGAATTGAATATCGTGGAGTGTCCCATTCTTCTTTTGGTGGGTTTACCACGCGGTGAATGGTTGAACGCAGTTTGTTATTGGTATGTCTTTCGAGCATATCTCCCACGTTGATCACCAGTTCGTCTTCTTTTGGAATGGCATCAATCCATTCTCCATCTTTACGCAGTACCTGTAAACCACCTGTAGAAGCTCCCATCAAAAGGGTGATAAGGTTTATATCTCCGTGTGCACCTGCACGTACGGCTCCTTTAGGTTCTTCAGTAATTGGAGGATAATGTATAGGTCTTAATATACTGTTTCCATTGCTGGCCCAATGATCAAAATAATGTTCATCCAGTCCTATGTAAAGAGCAAGAGCGCGAAGCACATAGATACCGGTCTTTTCCAGCATTCTGTAGGCTTCCATCCCGGTATGGTTGAAATCTTTCAGTTCTTCAACCTGCACATTTGGAGGGTACTCTTCGGTTAAATTAGCGTCTTTGGTAGGTTCCTGTCCAAAATGCCAGAATTCCTTGAGATCGCCTTCTTTTTTTCCTTTAGCGTGCTCTTTTCCGAAGGAAATGTATCCACGCTGCCCGGCCAGACCTTCGATTTCATATTTCTTCTTGGTCTCCAGGGGCAGAGCGAAGAATGATTTTACTTCTTTATACAATTCGTCCACAAGATCATCACTTAAAAAGTGGTTCTTAAGGGCAACAAACCCTATCTCCTCATAAGCCTTCCCAATCTCGTTTACGAATTTCTGTTTGCGTTGCGGATCATCTGACAGAAAATCAGCCAGATCTACGCTTGGAATATTTTGCATCTCCATACGGTTCAATTAATTTAAACAACAAAGTTAAAGAAATTCCTAGGAGTTAGCTTCGGTTTATGCATTTCTTAATAAAGAGGAAGGCTATTTTAAGTACATTTGAGGTGGTAAATTTTAAATATGAACACACATTCCCCCCAACCTTCAGAAATGATCGCATATCAAAAACAGCATTTTTCGAACGACCGTTTGCTCGAACTTTACAAGGCTATGCTCAAGCCCCGGCTTATTGAAGAAAAGATGTTGGTGCTCCTGAGACAGGGCAGGATCTCTAAATGGTTTAGCGGAATTGGACAGGAAGCCATTGCAGCCGGTGTGACCCTGGCAATGAAGTATGATGAGTATATTTTACCAATGCACCGCAACCTGGGAGTGTTCACCAACCGGAATATTCCATTACACCGACTTTTTAGCCAGTGGCAGGGAAAGGCTTCGGGTTTTACCAAAGGACGGGATCGTAGTTTTCACTTCGGAACCCAGGAATACAAGATCATTGGAATGATCTCCCATTTGGGTCCCCAATTAGGAGTTGCCGATGGTATCGCGCTGGCTTCTAAACTGAAAAAGGAAAAGCAGGTAACTGCTGTCTTTACAGGAGAAGGAGGAACCAGCGAGGGAGATTTTCATGAAGCCCTGAACATAGCTTCGGTATGGGATCTTCCTGTATTATTCTGTATAGAGAACAATGGCTACGGACTTTCAACACCCACTTCTGAACAATATCGCTGCGAATACCTGGCTCACCGTGCAAAGGGTTATGGAATGGAAGCACATATTATAGACGGAAATAACATTTTAGAGGTATACAAAACGGTGAGCGAATTGGCAGAAAGCATGAGGGAAAATCCGAGACCTGTGCTTCTGGAGTTTCAGACATTCAGAATGCGTGGTCACGAAGAGGCGAGTGGTACTAAATATGTTCCTGCGGAATTAATGGAAGAATGGGCTAAAAAGGATCCAATAGATAACTATCAGAATTTCCTTTTTTCGGAAGGTGTACTTTCCGAAGAGCTTGACAAGGAATACAGGAAGGAAATTAAAGAGGAGATCGAAGAGGCCTTAAAAATGGTAAATTCCGAAGCTATTATAGAATTCGATGAAAGGAATGAGTTAAATGATGTTTTTGAAGGTTTTGAATATCAGGAGTTTGCGCCTGAATCTGAAACTGAAGAATTACGTTTGATAGATGCTATTTCGCAGGGGTTGAGACAGTCTATGCAGCGTCACCAGGACCTGGTACTGATGGGGCAGGACATTGCGGAATATGGAGGAGTATTTAAAATAACCGAAGGTTTTTTGGAAGAATTCGGGAAAGATCGTGTTCGTAATACGCCTATTTGTGAATCGGGAATAGTGGAAACGGCCATGGGCCTTTCTATTAAGGGAATGAAGTCTATGGTGGAGATGCAGTTTGCAGATTTCATCAGTTCGGGCTTTAATCCGGTAGTGAATTACCTCGCCAAATCGTATTATCGTTGGGCACAACGTGCAGATGTGGTCATCAGGATGCCTTGTGGGGCAGGAGTGGGGGCAGGTCCCTTCCATAGTCAGACCAATGAAGCCTGGTTTACCAAGACTCCTGGCCTTAAAGTTGTTTATCCTGCTTTTCCATATGATGCCAAAGGCCTTTTAAATACAGCCTTTAATGATCCCAACCCGGTGCTTTTCTTTGAGCACAAAGCCCTGTACAGGAGTATACGGCAGGAAGTTCCGAAGAACTATTATACACTTCCTTTCGGAAAAGCCGCAAAGCTAAGGGAGGGAAGCGATATCACAATTGTCACTTTTGGCGCCGGAGTGCATTGGGCGTTGAAAACTTTAGAAAACCATCCCGATATAAACGCCGACCTTTTGGATCTTCGCACTCTGCAGCCGCTGGATACTGAAGCCATTTTTGAATCGGTTAGAAAGACGGGAAAAGTCATCATTCTGCAGGAAGATTCAGTTTTTGGAGGTCTGGCATCAGATATTGCTGCCTTGATCGCTGATGAATGCTTTGAATCCCTTGATGCGCCTGTGAAGCGGGTAGGAAGTCTGGAGACGCCGGTACCTTTTTCAGCAGCTTTAGAAGAAGGATACCTTCCAAAGGCCCGTTTTGAGAAAGAACTCCTTTCTTTATTGCATTATTAAGAAAGAATTAGCTTCAGGAGCAGCTTGTTAGTATTTCTTTACAAATTTATTGTTAAATAAGTAATAATCTTTTGTTTAGCGGACAGTCGGAATGTAAATTAGACCAACTAATCACTAAAACTTACATTATGATACGACTGATCGTAATTTTCTTAATCATTGCAATTATTGCTGCCATCTTCGGATTTGGAGGAATTGCAGAAGGTGCTGCGGATATTGCCCAGATCATTTTCTACATCTTCCTTGTTCTGCTTGTCATCGCTTTGATTAGCCGACTTTTTAGAAGATAATTGAACATCACATCCAATGTTGATATGAGGGTTATTGATCCGTATTGACATTGGATTTTTTAAATATTAAAAAAAATAAATATGAAAAGAATTGTTGTAGCCCTTATAAGTCTGCTCCTGGTATCCTGTGGAACCAGTGCAGTTGTAAAGGAAGCCACCCAAACAATGAAAGGTGATTGGCGCCTTACAAGTATTAATTATCCGGGCAATGAAGAAAACCTTGATGTTACTTTATTTAATGACGTTCCTTCGGAATGTCTGGAAAACAGTAAATGGTTCTTTAGAACCAGTAATAATACAGGTTCCTACGAACCTGCAGGTATGTCCTGTACCAGTGGACCAAACTTCTTTATATGGTCCATTACAGAAATGGATGCCGCTGCAGGGAATTATGACCTTATGCTAAAACCTACTGATGCCGATTATGATTCTACGATGAACAATAAAGGATACAGGATCAATCTTGTTAACCTTACGGCAACCCAAATGGTTTGGGAACAAACCATCACTTTTGAAGGACAGCCCTTTACAATTCGAATGAACTTTAATAAACTTTAAACTATGAAAACGAGAATAAACAGAATTTTTGCAATCTTTTTTGCTGCAGCCCTCTTATTTAGCTGTGATGCGGCCAAAAACGCAAGTAATAAAGACAAAGGAGCCGTTATTGGTGCCACTGGTGGTGCCGTTATTGGCGGTGTTGTTGGAAACCAGGTAGGAGAAGGAAATACTGCTTTAGGCGCCATTATTGGTGGTGTTGTAGGTGGTGCTGCCGGAGCCTATATTGGAGACCGAATGGACAAACAAGCCCAACGTATAGAGGAAGAGATCCCCGGAGCTGAAGTAGAACGTGTAGGGGAAGGTATCAACGTCACCTTTGATGAAAAGAGTGGTGTTTATTTCGCTACAGATAAATATGCTATTGAAGGACAGTCCCGTGAGGCTTTAATGTCTTTGGCAAATATTTTTAAAGAATATCCAAAGACCAATATCCTTGTGGAAGGTCATACAGACAGCACAGGTAGCGATGCATATAACTTTACGCTTTCTAAGAATCGTGCACAGGCAGTTACCAATTTCCTTGTTGCACAGGGAATTTCCGGAAGCCGTGTCACCACAAAATGGTACGGTGAAAGTCAGCCAAAATATGACAACTCTACTGTTGAAGGAAGAGCCAAGAACAGAAGAGTGGAATTAGCTATTGTAGCTAATGAAGAATTAATCGAGGAGGCAAAACAAAAAGCCGGAAACTAAGAGAAATAACCACTGAAAAAGGCCCGGCTTGCCGGGTTTTTTTATATCCAATTTAAATTGAAAACACCAAAAATAGTTATAGTGGGTGGTGGATTGGCAGGTTTAACTGCTGCCATCCATTTGTCCAAAACTGGCCACAAAATAACTGTTTTTGAAAAGGAAAGTTATCCTCACCACAAAGTGTGCGGGGAATATTTGTCTGCTGAAGTACTGCCATACCTGGAATATCTGAAAATTCCTTTGGAGGCTTTGAACCCGGTGCGCATTAATCGGCTGCAGTTTAGCACCGTGAACGGGAGCTCCCTGGATACTGAACTTCCCATGGGAGGCTTGGGTGTTAGCAGGTATGCCCTCGACAATCTTTTCTTCCAGACTGCTTTAGAAAATGGAGTAGAGGTGTTGCAGGAAAAAGTACTGCAGGTGTCTTATGAGGAGAATGGTTTCAAAATAAACACCACTGCAGGTAATTATTCTGCATATATAGTTCTGGGAGCTTATGGCAAAAGATCCGGATTGGATCGCGAACTGGAGCGGCCGTTCTTTAAGGAACCGGCACCCTGGGTGGCCGTGAAAAGCCATTTTAAAAATGACACTTTTCCCAATGATCTGGTTGCGCTTCACAATTTTGAAGGTGGTTACTGTGGCCTCTCAAAAACGGAATCTGGTGCTGTAAATTGCTGTTACCTTTCCACCTACAAAAGTTTCAAGGCTGCTAAAGACCTCGATACTCATCAAAAAGAGGTGCTTCAAAAAAATCCTTTTTTGAAGCAGTTTTTTGAGGAATCAGAACAGCTTTTTAAAAAACCGCTGACCATTGCGCAGATATCCTTTAGTAGGAAAAATGCGGTACAGGACCATGTGCTGATGTTGGGAGACGCTGCAGGCCTCATACATCCCTTATGTGGCAACGGAATGGCTATGGCAATACATTCCGCTAAACTGGCTTCGGAAAGTATTATTAATGCTTTTGGATCTGGTACTTTGGACCGGGAAGTTTTAGAACAGCAGTACACCAAAAAATGGAACAGGGAATTCCACCGAAGGTTGACAGCCGGAAAATGGCTGCAGAAGGTTCTTCTGAATGATTCCCTGGCAGAGATGTCCCAAAAATTGATCTCAAAAATGCCTTTTTTGCTACCTGCTATTATTAAACAAACCCACGGAAAATTGGTGGTATGAGAGCTGACCGAAGCAGACAGACCGAGATCATGGATGACTTTGACCTGCAGGGGCCGGAGTTAAAGAAAACACTGGATGATCTTGACCGGGTCAATAAATGGCTGGGTGGAAATAAGATCACTCTTGACGGAATTGACAGGATCTTCAGCAGTGCCTGTTTTGCACAACCTGTAAACATTCTGGACGTGGGCTGCGGAAATGGTAGTATTCTGAAGGAAGTTGCCCAAATGGGAAGAAGGAAAGGAATTGCGATGCAATTGAAAGGAATTGATGCCAATCCTCATGCCGTTGAAATAGCGAAGGAAAATTGCACAGAGTTTCCGGAAATCACATTTGAGACACAAAATATTTTCACCGAAACCTTTGCCAATCAAAGACCTGATATAATTTTATGTACCTTAACGCTGCACCATTTTGAAGATAACGAGATCAAAGTTTTAATGCAGCGATTTTCGGATATGTGTATAATGGGAATCGTTGTAAATGACCTGCAGCGAAGCAGGCTCGCCTACCTATTGTTTCAGTTGTTTTGTGCAGTGTTCATCAGGAATGAAATAGCACGTGAAGACGGTCTCACTTCTATCCAAAAAGCCTTCCGCAGAGGGGAGCTTAAGGAATTTGGGCGTGGGCTGCAGGTAAGAAAACAGAAAATCTCCTGGAAATGGGCTTTTCGCTATCAATGGATATTGTGGAAGTAAATAATCCCCCGGTTTATGAGTGTACGAATTACCAAAGTGACAAAACAGGTTCCGGAATATTCCCGTGAGACTCCCGAAGTTATTCCCTTTGTGAAAACCTGGTTGGAAGGGCAGGAGGAAAGGTTCCGAAGAAAAGTGATTAAAATTTTTGAAGGGGCTGCAGTAGACAAAAGATATTCCATTATGGCTCCCGAAGAAGTATTTACTGCGACCTCTTTTGAAGAAAAGAATGCCATTTACTGTAGGGAAGCAAAGAAATTGGGAACTGATGTTCTACGGAAGGCACTTAAAAAAGCCAATTGGGAAGCAGATTCATTGGATTATATTATTACGGTTAGTTGTACCGGGATCATGATCCCTTCACTGGATGCCTATCTTATCAACGAACTGGGATTGCGACGGGATATTGTTCGTTTACCGGTGACCGAAATGGGTTGTGCAGCCGGAATTTCCGGAATTATTTATGCCAGTAATTTTTTAAAAGCTCACAAAGGGAAAAGAGCAGCCGTGGTGGCTGTAGAAAGTCCCACCGCCACTTTACAACTCGATGATTTTTCTATGGCCAATATGGTGAGCGCCGCCATTTTTGGAGATGGTGCCGCGTGTACTTTGTTATCTTCGGAAGAAAACGCTGAAGGGCCCGAAATAATTGGTCACGACATGTATCACTTTTTTGATGCTACACATCTTATGGGATTTGACCTCACCAACAACGGTCTCAAAATGATCCTGGATCCTGCAGTGCCAGAAACCATCGCCGAACATTTTCCGGAGATCATCCACCCGTTCCTGGAAAAGTATGGCAGCAGTATTGAAAAAGTAGATCATCTAATTTTTCATCCCGGTGGAAAGAAGATCGTGCAAACGGTTGAAGATCTTTTTGGTAACTTAGGAAAGAATATAGATGACACGAAAGAGGTACTGCGGTTATTTGGCAATATGAGCAGCGCTACTGTACTCTATGTTCTGGAACGTTTCATGGAAAAACCAATCCCGAAAGGGGAACAGGGCTTTATGCTGAGCTTTGGCCCGGGATTTTCTGCCCAAAAAATACTCTTGCAATGGTAAAAGAATTTGAAGGAAAAGATTACTGGGGCCTTGTCCTCGGAGGCAGTAGTGGCCTTGGTTTCGCCTCAGCCAAAAAACTCGCGCAACACGGAATGAACATCATAATCGTTCACCGCGACAGGAAAGATGATCTCCCCGAGATCAAGGAATCTTTTGAAGAGATTAGGAATCTGGGTGTACTGGTTCATTCTTTTAACGTGGATGCCACACGCCGGGAACGTAGAGAGGAGATCGTTGATGAAATGAAAGAGATCCTGGGTGAAAAAGGGAAAATAAGGACACTTTTGCACAGCATCTCAAAGGGTAATTTGAAGTCCATGTTGGGAGACGAGCCTACTTTAAAGAATGACGACTTTCAGCAAACCATAGATGCCATGGCCATCAGTCTCTATGATTGGACCAAACTTGTATTTGATCACGGTCTTTTTGCCAAAGACGGTAGAATTCTTTCCTTTACGAGTGAAGGCAATACAAAGGCCTGGAAAGATTACGCTGCGGTTTCAGCTGCCAAGGTCGCCCTGGAAGCAATAACCAGGAGCATTGCCCTGGAATTTGCTCCTGAAGGTATCAGGGCCAACTGTATTCAAGCCGGGGTTACTGTCACCCGTTCCTTCCAAATGATTCCGGGTTATGAGACTCTCAGGGTGCATGCGCTGAAGAGAAATCCATTCCGTAGGCTTACAACTCCTGCCGACGTTGGTAATGCCGTGTATTTGCTTAGCAAGGATGAGGCAAGTTGGATCACCGGAACCGTGATACCCGTGAATGGTGGAGAACATCTCAAATAGGATCAACTCTATGGCGACAGAACTTCCCAGAATGCACCAGGAAATAATCGATCAGCTCCCGTATGAATCTCCTTTTTTGTTTGTAGATGAACTGGAAGAGGTGCATGATAATGGAGTGACCGGTACTTTCACTTTTTCCCCTGATCAATTCTTTTACAAAGGACATTTTCGGGATAAACCGGTAACTCCCGGGGTGATTTTGACCGAATGTATGGCCCAGATCGGACTGGTTTCTCTGGGTATTTATTTACTCAGAGCTGAAGAATCTGAAGAAAGACAGGTCGCTTTGTCTCATACTGATGTACATTTTTACCTGCCGGTATTTCCCGGGGAGAAGGTTTGGGTGACTTCGGAAAAGAAATATTTCCGGTTTCAAAAATTGAAGTGTAAAGTTGAAATGAAGAACGCAGCCGGAAAATTGGTTGGACGCGGAGAGATCTCAGGAATGATCAGAAACTATGAATAGAAGAGTGGTTATTACCGGAATGGGGATCACCGCCCCGAATGGAATAGGTTTACCGGCCTTTGAAATAGCTTTAAAGGAAGGGATTAGCGGAATTAGAAAAGAGCCTGAACTGGAAAAACTTAAATTCAGATGCCAGGTTGCCGGAAGACCGCAAGTGACTGAAGAGATGCTGCAAAACAATTTCACCTCACTGGAACTCAAAGATCTAAACAGCAGCGGAATAGTATATGGAGTTCTGGCAGGTATGGAAGCCTGGAGGGATGCAGGCCTGGAAGGAGATAGTGATGAAACAGATTACGACTCAGGGATCATCTTCGGTACGGGCATTTTAGGTGTGGATAAATTCAGGGAAGCCATTCATCTAATTGATGATAAGAATACCCGTCGCCTGGGTAGTACCAGTGTGGTGCAAACCATGGCCAGCGGAATAAGCGCTTATTTGAACAGTAAGACCGGCTGCGGAAATATGGTCACCACCAATTCTTCGGCCTGTACTACAGGAACAGAAGCAGTGATACAGGCGTATGAACGGATAAAATGCGGAAAAGCGAAAAGGATCTTAGCCGGAAGTTGTGGCGAAAGTGGCCCATACATCTGGGGCGGTTTTGATGCCATGCGCATTCTTCCTTACCAGTACAATGAACGGCCGCAGGAGAGCTCTAGACCAATGAGTGCTTCAGCTGCAGGTTTTGTTCCGGGAAGTGGAGCAGGGGCATTGGTATTGGAAGAATATGAATCCGCTAGGAAGCGGGGAGCAAAGATCTATGCTGAGGTTCTGGGCGGCCATTTAAATTCCGGAGGCCAGCGGAATGGTGGAAGCATGACGGCCCCAAATTCAGAAGCGGTGGTGCGTTGTATTCAAAAAGCTATGGAAGAAGCAGGAGTTTCTCCTGGAGAAATAGACAGTATCAACGGGCATCTTACGGCCACTGGAAAAGATACTACCGAGATCAGGAACTGGAGCGAGGCGCTGCAGAGAAAAGGAAATGATTTTCCACTAATAAATAGCCTTAAAGGCTGGACCGGCCATGGGTTAAGTGCTTCCGGAAGTATGGAATGCGTGGCTGCAGTATTGCAGATCAAAAATGATTTTGTCTTTGGGAATGCGAACTGTGAGGACCTGCATCCCGACATTAAAGCAATTACCGGGCGCAGAAATGTGCCGACAAAAACACATTTTAGAAGAGTCAATACAGTCATTAAAGCCAGTTTCGGCTTTGGTGACGTCAACGGAGTCGTGGTTTTTAGAAGCCTTTAAACATGGATGAACCCCAAATAAATAATTATGATATGGAAACAAAAGAAATTATTTACTGCCTCAAAAAGATCGTGAAACCATATGTTCAGAATGACCTGGCTTTTCAGGAATTTGGAAAGGATACAGATTTTGTGAGAGACCTCGAGATCAATTCTGCCAATTTGGTAGATATTGTTCTGGATGTGGAAGATGAATTTGATATCGCCATAGATAATGAATCCATGGATAGTATGCTCACCGTGCAGGATGCTGTTCATATTATCAAACAGAAGCAAAAAGAGCAGTGATAGGCAACGATGTGGTAGATCTGGCCGTGGCCGCCGAACAAAGTAACTGGAGCCGGAAAGGATTTCTGGAAAAGGTCTTTTCTTCGGAAGAGAAGGCATTGATCAGAAATTCTGAAGATCCTCACAAAATGGTGTGGCTGCTGTGGAGCATGAAAGAAGCTGTCTACAAGGCCCACCAGCGAAAGTTTGATCTTCCCAGAAGGCTGTCCTGGCGGGATCTGATCTGTTTCGTAGAAAAGAACGAAAGGGGAGAGGTTACAGGAAAAGTGGAGCACCTGGGAAAAGTTTATTACACATTTTCAGAGGTCACGCAACACTACATCCATACCACTGCTATTGATCCTTCAGAAAGAGGTTCTAAAAAGCTCATTTTTGAAGCCTCTTCAGAAGTAATGAAACAAAAATTCCTCCAGGATATCAGCAAAGATTTTTCTGTTGAATTAGAGCTTCTGTGCCTGCAGAAAAATTCCGAAGGGATTCCAACAATATACTACAAAAATCATCCTTTTTTTACTGCTTTTTCACTGAGTAGCCACGGGAAATATGCTGCTTTTAGCCGGGCGTTAATGAACTGCTAAAGCCCAGTTAAACACTCCTAAATGCTTTGGCTGGATTTAGGTGTGGTTGTATATTTAAAATGAACCCAAAAACGAAAATCAATGAAGGAAGTAGATAAGAAGCAAGTGATAAGCAGCCAGTCGGCTGAATTTATTCAACAAGGGGAAGAAGGTAAGTTCCTGAAGATGATCCCCGATACTTTTATTATTAAGATGGAAGATGGCACTCAGGGCTATGCAATTCGGCACCTGAACAGGCAGGATATGCTTCTTATTGATACCACTAAAAAAGGAGCTGACAAAGGTATTAAGCACCTGGTGGAAGAAGGTTATAAGATCAAAGGAATACTGGTCACGAATAAGGAGGCGCTTCAAAAGACCTACGCTCCTTTGAAGACTATTTCTGAAGATGCCGGGGGAGCACCTATTTTTAGCCATCCGGTAAATAATGTAGACTCCAGTTTTAACGTGCGGGACATCAATGCCAAAAATGACATTTTTGAGCACTTTTCTGTTTCGCTCACCGATTTTCCTTCGGTTTCAGGAGAAACTGCCGTTGTGTATTCTGAGATCAATGAGGGAATGATCTTTGCCGGAAACAGTGTTGAAGCTACTCCGTACGACCAGGAAGGGAATGAGATCAAAAAGCCTGACCTGAAAAGTGAAAATAAGAACTATAGCCTTTCCGAAAGTTGGAGAACCTATATGAGAGAGTTTAGATATTTATTTCCCTACAGGGGAAAGCCAAAATTCAACCTTTCTGAAGGGCAACAAAAAGACCTGATTGTGAAGCTGGGAAGTACAGAAAGCATCGGTGGTAGCAATCCAAATTTATAGGAATACTATATCCCGGAAATCTAATTTTTGAGGATCTTGAAAAGGGCTATTCCTGAAGTAAGTTTACGTTATTCCCAATTTTTGATAGTTGATTCCTTTTAGGAAAGAAAATTCCGGGTAACGATTAGAATTTGCTTTTCGGATAGCCTCTCTTCTGTTTATTGATCGCTTTTCACTTCCTCTTCGGCTTTTTTTACCCTTTCTTCCTGTTCTCTGTCTTTATTTTTAGATTGGCTTTCATTTGGATCTTCATTTTGAGAATCACTATCTACTAAAGGATGATCGGTCTTCTTGAAGCCTACAATCTCTATCACATTTGCTATAGTTCCGTAGAGCATTGTGATGACAGCAATAAAACCACCTCCCAAAATAGCCGACATGGTAAGGCTCACATAATAAATAATGGAGAACCAGGACTGCGGTACCTCTTCAGATTCGGTAATGGGCAGGTTTAGGACCAGAAAGGTAAGAACGGCGGCAACAATCAGGATGGTATCTGACTTCGCTACAGTAAGTACGTGTGAATAATGAGCATTGGAAAGCCGTGTTTTTGCCGATCGGCTAAGGCTTATAAGAGTAAGCATTAAGGCAAGAATAGTTGATCCTCCTAAAATCACCGTATTACATAAAATGTTTATTCCGGAAAGGGAAGAGGTGAGCAATTCTTTTGCGTGGTAACCGGAAACTTCCCCAAGTATATAGGTAGCGGTTCCCAAAATTACTGTAGATACAGCTCCACCAGCAATTGCCCGTTTAACGATAAGATTCATTGACTCGAATTTTTGGTAATTCTGAAGTTAAATCTTTCTCTATTAAATTACTATAAGATATTGTTAAACCGCCCAAAGGTCTATCCGAATTTTGATAATTTGAAGGAAAGAAAAGCTAAAGATCATGTCCAAACTCAATGTTACCCAAAAACTGATTAAAAGCCATTTACTAAAGGGAGAAATGACTCCCGGAAAGGAAATAGGAATTAAAATAGACCAGGCTCTTCTACAAGATGCTACAGGAACTTTGGTACAACTCGAACTGGAGGCCATGGGCCTGGATAAGGCCAAAACAGAAGTAGCCGTTCAATACGTGGATCACAACCTTCTTCAAACAGATTTCAAGAACGCAGATGACCATGCATTCCTGTTGTCAGCTTCCCAACGCTTTGGGATCTGGTACAGCCGCCCGGGAAATGGAGTAAGTCACCCTGTCCATATGGAACGCTTCGGAAAGCCGGGGAAAACAATGGTTGGATCTGACAGTCATACTCCTGCAGCGGGATCATTGGGAATGCTCGCTATTGGAACCGGTGGTCTGGACGTGGCAGCAGCCATTGCCGGACAACCTTATTTCGTAAAAATGCCCCAGGTAATGGGAGTAAAACTTACCGGAAAGTTACCGGACTGGGTGAGTGCTAAAGATGTCATCCTTGAAATGCTTAGGCGCTATGATGTAAAAGGCGGGGTGGGTAAGGTAATTGAGTATTATGGAGACGGTCTCAAAGAGTTGAGCGCCATGGACCGACATGTGATTGCCAATATGGGCGCCGAACTTGGGGCTACCACTACAGTATTTCCCAGTGACCAGGAAACCAAAAGATTCCTGAGAAGTCAGGGGAGGGAAGAGGACTGGACCGAGTTGATTGCCGATGAAGGCTGCACATATGACCTTGAAGATGAGATCATTCTTGACGACCTCATTCCTCTAATAGCTTTACCTACGAGTCCGGGGAATGTGGTGCCGGTAAGGGAAGTCGAAGGGCAGGAAATTGGGCAGGTGGTAATAGGTTCATCTGCAAACCCGGGGATCAGGGATTTCTGGACCGCTGGAGCTATAGTAGCGGGAAAAGCCACCCGGGAGGAAGTTTCTTTTGACATAAATCCAACTAGCCGGCAGCTCATACAAAACCTGATAGATAATAAAGGTTTTGAAAACCTTATAGCCGCAGGAGCACGATTTCATCAGTCCGGATGTATGGGTTGTATAGGAATGGGACAGGCCCCGGCATCAGATACTATAAGCCTTAGGACGATGCCCCGTAACTTCCCCAGTCGTTCGGGAACCGAGGATGACCGGGTACATTTATGCAGTCCTGAAACGGCTGCTGCTTCGGCACTCACAGGAAAGATCACAGATCCGCGGGACCTGGAGAAGTTGTACGATATGAAATATCCGAGATATGAGTATCCCGAAATAGAGATCATCAACACCATGATGCTGGTAAAACCTCCCGAAGACGGTACCAAGGTGGAACTCAAAAAAGGTCCGAATATTAAGTCTCTTCCGTACATCGAGCCTTTAAGGGAGAGCTATAATGTTCCGGTTCTCCTAAAAATGGGAGATAATATTTCGACCGATGAAATTTTAAGAGCAGGAGCAGAGGTACTGCCTTTCCGTAGTAACCTTCCAGAGATCAGTAAATTTTCTTTTTCAGTTATTGATGATACCTTCTACGATAGGGCGCAGCAAGCCAAAACAGATTCTGGCGGACATATCGTGGTAGCCCGAGACAATTACGCACAGGGGTCGAGCAGGGAACACGCGGCACTTGCTCCTAAATACTTGGGACAAGTGGCTGTGATTGCCAATTCGTATGCCCGAATTGCATGGCAGAATTTGGTCAATTTCGGAATACTTCCGTTGGAATTCATTGATATTGCCGATTACGACAAAATTGAACAAGGCGATCTTGTTTGCTTTAAAAATCTAAGGGAAGATGTGCAAAACCGAAATAACATTCGGGTGATGGTCGAAAAAGCGGAAAAAGGAGCGAAGCCAATAGAGTTTGAGACTAAACACAGTCTTAGTGACCGGCAGATCCAAATATTACTGAAGGGTGGGATCATCAATGAATTCAAGGAACGATTGAGAAATCAGGATGTGCATGCCGTAGATAAAAACACCATTACAGATAATGAAAGGCAACAGATAAAATAGAAGACTCCAGAAAGTCTGAAAAAAGGCCGGGGCTTATTTAGCAGCGGCCTTTTTTGATTCAGTCAAATTTCGGGTTTGAATATAAACCTGTGATATCTTGGGTTGTTTTTCTTTGATATCCTTCCGCAGCTGGTCCATTGTTTCTTCGGCCTCTTCCAGTTCCAGGTTATCGATCAGGTCCAGTTCTACTACTAATAAAATATTGTCGGGGCCAAAATGCATGGTTTGTGGCACACACCATTCTTTTACTTTATTATTTTCAGAAAGTATTTTTTCAATGTTCGCTAAAGTTTCGGGCGTTGCGCTTTCTCCAAGAAGCAGGTGCTTACTTTCCCTTGCGAGGAAAGTGGCTACTACCAGAAGTAACAGTCCGATGAGTACAGAAGCTCCTCCGTCTATATACGGGTTTTGTAATTGTTGTGACAGAAATACCCCGAATAAAGCAATAGTTAAACCTACTAATGCAGCAGTATCTTCTATTATTACCGCAAAGGTTGCAGCATCTTTACTTTTAATAATGTTCGAAATCAGATTGCGGGAATTTTTTCGGGATTTATTAAAGGTCTTGAGTGACAGGTAAAGTGCAATGCTTTCAAATATTATTGCAGCAAAGAGAACTGCATAATTCCAGGTTGCATCTCCAATAACGTGAGGGTCCTGCAAAGCATGAATTCCTTCGTAAATAGCAAAGCCACCTCCAAGTGAAAATATAAGAACGCTTACCACAAAACTCCAGAAGTAAACCTCTTTTCCATACCCAAAAGGATGAAGGGAATCGGGTCGTTGTTTGGAACGTTTGATGCCCAATAGTAACAAAAGACCATTTCCGGTATCTACCATGGAATGTAT
The DNA here is from genome assembly GCF_048323655.1 of Salinimicrobium soli. Lineage (NCBI taxonomy): Bacteria > Pseudomonadati > Bacteroidota > Flavobacteriia > Flavobacteriales > Flavobacteriaceae > Salinimicrobium > Salinimicrobium soli. The sequence goes on from NZ_JBLUWW010000003.1 coordinate 566,816, forward strand.
CCCTTCAGAGATCATAGCAGAACTTCCTGTAAATGATGCAGCGATGAACTTGCTAACCGCAATTAAAAGATTAGCGCCAATGGCACTATAAATGGCAATATTTGAGCCTCCTGCAGCCATAAATACGGGTTTTAATGAAAATTACAATTTTTAGAAGGAACAGGAGGAGCAAAGGAGATAGTTTTAGAATTTTTTAATAATCCTGAAGTGTTCCGGGAAATTTTCAGAAATAATTAATTTTTCCTGTTCCGGAGGCTCTGTAAAAATTCGTAAATTATTTGATTAACCATTCAAACGCCATAGTCATGAAACCTGTAATTAAACGAATTCTGGAAAGTTTTTTTCTACTCAATTTTTTCATGCTGTTCTTAATAAGTTGTGGCAGTAGCAGAGATACAGCTGGGAAAGGAGACATGAATGATCTTCAAAACCTGGTTGCGAACAGGGATTTTGAGGTGCAAAACGATTGGGCAGTTCCACTTTCTGGCAGTAACGTGAACCTTATTGGAAATCCCAATTATATTCGTTTTAAAGGGGATAGCGTAAAGATCGCATTACCATATTTTGGAGAACGCTATTCCGGCGGTTATAATACCGAAGGCGGTATACGTTATGAGGGACCTGCCAGGAATTTTCAGGTAAGTGAAAAGGCGAATAGTATGATCCTGGAATTTGAGGGACAACAGGGATCAGAAAATTATAATTTTATAATGACCCTTTTTCCTAACGGAAAGACCACCACCTCAGTCAACTCATCTCAAAGGTCCACCATTTCGTACCGGGGTGAGATTACTGCATCGAAATCTGAATAGCAGTAGAGTAGAGGGCTTCCGTAGAATACTTTTAAATCAAAATGCAGAATATCGACAAGGAACTTTTATTAAGGCAGCAACTGGTAGAGCTGCTGGAAGGTGGTTTTGCCCCAAATGTGATCCTCTTACGGGAGTTTGACCACAAGAAAGCAGGAATTATTTTGGATGGGTTACATTTTTCAGCATGGATCCTTCTGGGGCATATTCATGCGCGACAGCAGGTACTTTACAATTTTATGAGAAATCCTGATGGTTATCCTGAGGTGTGGCCGGAAGGGCATTGGCCCGAAAATTATGAACCGAAGTCACGTCAGGAATGGGAAACTGCAATAGAATCCTATGAAAAGGACCTTAACAAGGTAATAGACCTGGTAAAAGACCCAAAAAAGCCGCTTTTTAAGATATGTAAGAATGGAAAGACGATCTCCTGGGCCGCACTCACGCTTTTACACCACACGGGATATCATATTGGTCAATTGAAGACGATTGGCAGGCAGTTAGGGGTGTGGTGATCAAAAATGTCGTAGTTGTTCTTGAGAAGCAATAATTTCATTTTTTAGTTTTTCAAAGTCGCAGGAGGGAAGCTCTCTGGAAAATTGCATTTTTTCCTCCCTTTCAGGATACCCTAGATATTTCAGAAGTGGCCCTGTAATTAGATTAGTTTTTTTAACCTGATATTCAGTAAGTTGCTCCATCCAGTAACCGGATTCACCTTTTTTGAGATGCTTCGGATTTTCTTTTTTAAGTTCTTTAAAACTAACTGCCTGTTCCAGTTCATTTTTTTCTTCGGAAGAAAGCTCAATATCAAGGTATTGGAGGAGGAGTGATAACTCCTTCTGAAATTCCATTTTGAAGCCTTCAAAAAAGCTGATATGTATATTAAATTTTTTCCGAAGTCTTAAGTGGTCCCATACGTGCCAAACCCATTTGTAGAGGAGTTGGTCCAAATTCTGTTGAAGGAATTTCTTCGGATCACTTTCTTGCTGCGGAAAATATTTCAGCATGTAATCTGAACAATAGTACTTTGAAGCTGAAATAACCACATCCCGCGGATCGCGAATGATATAGACTTTCCTGTCAAAAAAGCGAAAAATTTCCTCACTTTTGGAACAGATGGGAGAATGTGTCCACACATGATTGGTCTTTTGGATGTATTTAGAAAAATCTTCAATGGGCATTTGGAATATGCTGCTTATTCTATAAATGACCTGGAGATCTGTAATGTTGACCATATCGATGTCGGCCTGCGTGGGATAATTTAATTCCCAATTCCTGGCCAGTTCGTGGATGGGATGCTGCTGAATGAAGCTGGGCTGCAAGTTTCCCGATCTCTTGAAAATTTCTTCAAGGATCTGGTAAAGCCAAAAATTTCCGGACTTAGGTACACCAATTTGTAAAACCTTCATAAGTGAGGAGTTGCTGTTTCTTAAAAATAGTAATTCCTGAAGGAATTTTGGGAGGGAAGCCTTAAGGAAGATATAGGTAGAATCATTTATAGAAACTTCATGTATTTCTAAATATTCTATTTTACATAATATAAATTATAGTGCAAATGATGTTATGCTGATAATTTCAAGGGGAGTACCAATTTCAGTTTCTCTCTTAAGAGAATACCAAAAAATTGCAGCTTTACAGCCCTTTCACGTTAAAGGAAACTGAAAGACCTATCTCTAAAGTCTCAAAAACATTAATTTAGAATCTATCATTTATGAAAAGAAACTTCCAACAAAAATTGTAATATGAAAAAATTCCAATTATTTCTGCTGATGCTTAGTTCAGATTGGATGGGCAGCCTTCACGTGATCTACGAATTTAACCTCTCTGAATCAGAAGATTAAACATTTTAAAATATGCGATTAATTAAAGGACTAATATTCTTTATTCTATTGCTAAGTGGAGTTCTTTCTCGACCTCTGCAAGCACAGTCCGATACTCTTTCCCCACTTTCTCAAAAAGAACTGCGTGTTGGAGTAAATCTACAACCACCTTTCATTTATAAGGGAGAAAAAGGAGTTTTGGATGGCTTAAGTATTCGTCTTTGGCGTACCGTTGCCGAGGATCTGAACCTTAATTATAAATTTGTAGAACTTCCGGAAGACGCTAACATTTCTGCTCTGGAAAACGGTAAAGCTGATGTTGTTCTTTTAGGTGAAGTTACAGCAGAAGCCGAAGAAATCGTAGATTTTAGCCATGTCTACTATACATCGAGGCCCGGTATAGCCTCTTCGGGTGACCTGAGTCTCTCTGCTATTGCGAAGGGATTTTTTACCAAGCGTTTCTGGTACATAGTGGGTATACTTTCTATTCTTCTTCTTATTGTGGGTACCATTATTTATTTTGTTGAACGACGGAAAAATGAGGATAATTTTGGTGGAGAACGTTCGATCGCGCACGGAATTGGCGCCGGATTCTGGTGGGCAGGCGTGACCATGACCACCATTGGTTATGGGGATAAAGCACCTATTACTTTTTTTGGTCGGGCCATTGCCCTCTTGTGGATGCTGGTAGCAATGGCTGTAACTGCTGTATTGACTGCCTCCCTTGTTTCAGTAGTTGGACAGTCTTCTGATCAAACCATTCATTTTCCCGATGATCTTCGGAATAAAAAAGTTGCTGTGGTAAAAAATTCTGATGCTGCGGAATATCTTAAAATGGAACGAATCTCAGCCGACGAATTTCCCGATGCGGCATCTGCCATTGAGGCTGTAAAAAGCAAAAAACAGGACCTGGTATTTCACAGTTTACCCTCCCTTCGGTTTGAACTGAGCAACGGGTCAGGCAATTCGCTGCAGGCCAGATCTGTTCAAGCTCCTGAAAAGCTCTACGCCTTCGGATTTCCTTCAAACAACCAATTCCGGGAAAAGATCAATAGTTCCCTGCTGAAGATCCTTCGCTCTGAAGTCTGGCAGCAGGAATTAAAACGATTTGTCCCGGAGAATTAATCCTTTAGTTCGATCCATACCGGTGCATGATCGCTGGTCTTTTCCCAGCCTCTTACCTCCCGGTCCACTCCTGCTGCTTTCAGCCGGTTTTCAAGCTTTGGATTCAGTAAGAAGTGATCAATTCTTAAGCCCGCATTCCGGTCAAATGCATTCCTGAAATAATCCCAAAACGTATAAATAGTTTCGTCAGGATATAATTTTCTGATCGCATCTGTCCAACCCTGGTCGAGCAGTTCTTTAAAGGCGGTTCTTACTTCGGGTCTAAAAAGGGCATCATCGACCCACCTTTCCGGTTTGTACACGTCTTTTTCTGTGGGCATGACGTTGTAATCGCCGGTAAGAACTACCGGTTCTTCCCTTTTCAGAAGATCCTGAGCGTGCTGTTGGAGGCGACGGAACCACTCCAGTTTATAATCGAATTTTGGTCCCGGAGCCGGATTACCATTCGGTAGATAAAGACATCCTATTCGAATTCCACTAACTTTAGCTTCAATATAGCGACTTTGCTCGTCTTCCGGATCTCCCGGCAGTCCCCTGCTCACTTCCTCTATCTCAAGTCCGCGGGTGAGGATCGCCACACCGTTCCATCTCTTTTGACCATGCCAGATGGCATTGTATCCTGCTTCAGAAATGGCATTTTCCGGGATCTTTTCGTGGGGAGATTTCAACTCCTGCAAACAAACAATATCAGGTCTTGAGGTTTCCAACCAGCGCAACAAAACAGGTAAGCGCGCATTGATTCCGTTGACGTTATAGGTAGCTATTTTCATGTCTTTGGTTAAGTACTCCAAAAGTTACGTTTTTTGAGGCTATTTCTGAAATCCACTTCCTTTCATCTTGATTAGAAAATCCTTTATATTTATAGTCAAGAAGTAAATATGAAAGATTTTTTTATAGATATATTCACTTACCATCATCATTTCAATCAGGAATTATTGAAAATATTCCAAAGAAATCAGGACAGGCTCAGCACCCGTACGATCCCTCTTTTTTCTCACGTGTTGAACGCCCACCAGATATGGAATTCCAGAATACTGAATACGAAAACTCTCCAAGTTCAGGAAGTACACAGCCTGGATGACTGCAAATTGCTCGATGATGAAAATTTTGAACTCACCTTGAAGATCCTCGATGAATTCGATCTGATGAATCGAATTCAGTATCGAAATTCGAAGGGGGACAAATTTGAAAATTCAGTTCAGGAGATCCTGTTCCATATTGCCAATCACTCCACACATCATAAAGGGCAGTTAATTTCTGATCTCAGGCAACAGGAGATAGAACCGCCTGTCACTGATTATATTTTCTATAAACGGTGAACCTGCCTCCCCTACCCGCTTTGTTAATCTCATGCACTTTAAAAATATATCGATCTATGAAAATTATAAGCTTCACGCTTCTTTTACTTTCCGTTTTCACACTTCAGGTATAGATTTTACTGAAACCTGACCGCGTTTTTGACGGGGAATATAAATGTTGGTAAAAAGTAATTTTTTGGCCGATCTTATCGCGGTAGACGGAGATCCTTCCGAAGATATTTCAACTATGAAGCAGGTGCAGTTCGTGATGAAAGATGGAAAGATCTACAAGAACGAAAAATACTTGATTTTTAGATCCGCGGCCTTGGAATGATCTTCTTATTCCTCCTGAAACGGGAAGGAATGGCAAGGCTTTTACTGGTGTTGATAAAATAGACGCCAGTAAGTAATACCAGTGCGGCTATTCCCGACTGAAAAGTGATCTGCTCATCCAGAAAATACCATCCCAGAATTAGAGCAATAATTGGGTTTACATAACTCGAGGTAGCGACTTTTTCCGGAGATACAACTTGTAGAAGGTAATTGAAGGCTGTAAAAGCTACAATACTTCCGAAGAGAATCAGTAAAATTAAGGAGTATTGAGTGGGTGCAGTCCAGGATAAGGGTGAACTCCATTCTTCTCCAAAGAGGAAACTCCCAATAAAGAGAAGGAATCCCGAGGTAAGCATCTGGTACCCGGTATTTACAAAATAATTGGCAGGGAGGTTAGCTTTTGAAACAAAAAGGCTTCCATAGGCCCAGCTAAGCAGGCAAGCGAACAACATGATCATACCTATCACTGAATTATCCTGTGAGGTAATGGTTTTCTGACTTACCAAGAGGTAGATTCCAATGATTCCCAGTCCCACTCCTACCATTGACATGGGTTTGATCTTTTTGCCATCCAGTATTCTCATGAGAATCAAAACCACCAGAGGTTGAGCTGAAAGTTCAAGGGCGGCAAATCCACTGTCAACATACTTTAAGGCCCAAACAGCAACCCCATTTCCGAAAGCCAGGAAAAGAAATCCGGCAATTACGGTGTTTAAGAATTGCCTTCGGGTGATGCTGATCTTCTTTCCCAGTACTTTACAAATAATGAATATGAGAACTCCGGCTGTGGTAAAGCGTATAGATGCCAGCATGAATGGAGGAAGCTCGGTCACCGCTATTTTGTTGAGCAAATAGGTTGAACCCCAGATCACATAGATCGCAAAAAAGGCCAGAATGACCAGGGCTGTTTTAGGTGCTTGACTCATAGCAAAAGGCCGTTTCAAAAGGTCCTGCAATATTAGAAATAAAACTCCTCAGAATTTCAATTTCTTTTAGTCAAGGCACCTAACTTTTGAAAATCGATGATCGTATACTGGAATTAATTATATATTCGTCCGGTTAAATATTAAATACAGGTGCAGAAAGAAATAAATTCTGAAACTCAAATACCTTTTTCCTTTAAAAAACAATACTGGATCATAGGACTGGCAATTTTTGCCAATTATTTCGCGTGTAGAATAGCTATTCCGTATTTAGAAGAGCATACGGATCTATTGATCGAAGTCATATATTTTCTCTGTGTGGGAGGATTGGTTTTGTTACCCATGTTTTTGTTGTCGTTGATTTTGAGTAAAAGGGAAGCTAGAACAGGTGATTTGGCCGGTATATTGACAAGAATGAGGGTTAAGAAATTGAATTCCCGAGACCTAAAATGGGCGACTGGTTCCTTTATTTTTCTTTGTCTAGCCTCTTTTCTTATAGCTAAGGTTCTAATGCCGCTTGTAGGGCTAGACGCTACCCCTTTTTTCTTCCGGAACCTTCCACTCAATCATCAGACACTCTTCATTCTTTACCTGTGGCCCATTTTCTTTTTCTTCAACATTTTTGGAGAGGAATTCTTTTGGAGAGGATACCTGCAACCACGTCAGGAAGTATTATATGGTAAACTAACATATATTGTTCAGGGACTTTTTTGGGCCTTGTGGCATTTGCCAATGGGCCTTGGGCTTGTTATAGCTTCCCTTCCTATCTTCTTTGTTTTACCAGCAGTAGTGCAAAGAACCGGAAACACCAGCGTTGGTATTCTTGTACACGCCGTATTTGGTGCTTTTGGCTTTTTAGCTGTGGCACTGGGAGCTGTTCACTAAACAAGCCAGTCTTAGTCTATTTTAGTATATCCCGAATGATCTTTAAATGATGTTCGGTATGGATCTCGAGGAATTTTTTTGTTTCATTCCGGTTGAGATGATTAAAGAAAGGGTGTGCAAAATGTGCCTTTTTTGGAAAATTATTGATCAGCAAAATATTTGCCTGGGCTTCTTCCATTTGCTGCTGAAGGAATTCCATTTCAATATCATCAGGTGGTAACACAACTTTTGGTGACCTTGCTTTTCCCCGCGGAATTTTCCGGAACATGAAAACAGCAGTCTTCCAAAAACTGAAATCTCTTTTAAAATCCTCAGGATCCGAATTTTTGAGGGAGTCAAAAATGTTATTTATTACCTGAAGGATGTGTGAAATATGCCACCCTACCGCTGCACTTGATACCTTGGGGTTGGTAAGTTCCTTTTTAGGAAGATATTCTTTTAATTCTTGTAATTGCGCCTGCAGCGCACCTGTTTTTAAAGCCATAGATTTATTATTGAGGAGCAAGTTACGGATAAAAACAATTCCCCTATCCTCATAGAAAGAAGAAAAAAGATCCTTCCACATGTGGAAGGATCTTATAAAACAACCTAAATCTAAAACAAAATTTACTTCACAAGTTCCTTTTTGTTCACCAGTTCGTTTTGCACATTATTCGGAACAGGTTGATAGGAAGAAAATGAAGTTTTAAAAGTGGCTCGCCCTTTGGTCAGGGAGCGCAGATCTGTTGAAAATCCGAAGAGTTCAGCTTCAGGGGCTATACATTTTAAGATCTGATAGTTATTGGCACTGTCAATTCCCTGGATGATCGCCCGTCGAGTTTGCAGTTCGGTCATTACGTTCCCCACCACATCTTCCGGAACCTTAACAGTGAGTTCCAAGGTAGGTTCGAGTAACTTAGGATTGGCATTTAAAAATGCTTCTTTAAAGGCATGAGCTCCTGCAATTTTAAAAGAAATATCATTGGAGTCCACAGAGTGCATTTTACCGTCATAGACCATTACTCTAACATCGCGTATATAAGAACCTGTTAATGGACCTTCTTCCATTACCTCCAAGATTCCTTTCATAATGGATGGCAGGTAACGCTGATCTATCACCCCGCCTACGATGCAGTTATAGAAAACCAGTTTACCTCCCCAGGGCAGATCTATTTCTTCTTTTCCACGAATGTTAAAACCTTCCGGTTCTTGCATTCCTTCATACCAGGGTTCTATTTTCATGTGCACCTCTCCAAACTGACCTGAACCACCCGATTGTTTTTTGTGGCGGTAGTTCGATGCTGAAGAACGTTGAATAGTTTCCCGGAAGGAGATCTTCGGATTTTCAAATTTTGCCTCTACTCCGTAGATGTTATTAAGGATCCAATCAATAGTTGACAAATGCAGCTCACCCTGACATTCAAGTATCAATTGCCGGGATTCTTTGGAATAAGAGATCACCGCTGTTGGATCCTGGCCATGGATCTTTTTAAGGGCATCACTGAGTTTTTCCTCATCTTTCGTGTTTACGGCAGAAACAGCCCTTCTTATTCGTGCCGGTGGATATTGGATAGGTTTAATATTTATCTGGCTATCGGGTGAAGCTAAGGTATCATTGGTGTCGGTGAATTTCAATTTTAGTGTCGCACCAATATCCCCTACTGTAAGTTTGGAAACCGGCTGCCGTTCTTTTCCATCCATGATGAATAGTTGGTTCAGAACTTCAGTCTCTCCATTTCGACTGTTCACCAGTTTGTCATTTGCCTTAACCTCTCCCCTTTTCACATTGAAAAAGGTGATTTGGCCCAGGTTTGGCTGGTGTACGGTCTTAAAGACGAATAGAGCCGCTGGAGCATCTTTTTTAGGTGCTATCTCTTTGCCTTCTACACTCTGTTCCGGATTAAGTTCGGAGGCTGCAGGGGCAACATTGTCAATAAAGCCCATTAGCCGGCCGCTACCCATATCATTAATTGCCGACATGCAGAATACAGGGAAAAGGTCATAGTTAAGCATTCCTGCTTTAATTCCTTTTCTCATTTCATCTTCGTTCAAAGTCCCTTTATCAAAGAAGAGTTCCATTAGTCCTTCATCATTTTCAGCTGCTTTTTCCACCAGTTCATTGTGGAGCTCGGCAGCTGTTTCTTTCTGATCCTCCGGAATTTCAAGTTTCTGTGGTTTTCCACCTTCCGGAGAGAATTTGTACATCTTCATTTTAAGGACATCAATAATACATTGGGCCCCGTCAACAATAATTGGATACTGGATCTTTACCGCGTTATTACCTACTAACGACTTCACGGTCTTAAAACTGTTTTCAAAGTTGGCAGAAGGGTGATCAATTTGATTGACCACGAAAAGAGTGGGTTTATGGTATTTATCTATATAATTCCAGATGATCTCTGTACCAACTTCCACTCCCTGCTGGGCATTCAGAACTGTCACCACGGTATCTGCCACCCTGATTGAAGAAATGATCTCCCCTATATAGTCATCTAATCCCGGAGTGTCGATAATGTTGATCTTATAATTGCGCCATTCGGTGTGAAGCGGTGTGGCAAAAACGGAATTTCCCTTTTCATGTTCAATCTCATGGTAATCTGAAACCGTATTTTTCGCTTCAATGCTGCCGCGCCGGTTGATCAACCCGGCTTCAAAGAGCATGGTTTCAGCCAAAGTAGTTTTGCCGCTGTTATGCGCCCCTACAAAGACTACATTCTTAATGTGTTTGTCATCGTAAATTTTCATCTTTTTTCTGTTTAAATGGAACAAGCTTACGAATGATCTGTAAAAACCCTGGAGGAAGTAATTCTATAAAATGAATTGTTTTTATCATTTTACGAAGGTGTATTTACGATCTGGAATTCTAAGAAATTACTCTAATAAAAATATCAATTTCTTCCCGCTCTTCCTTCTGAAAAAAGATTTTTTTTAGATAAATGTGAGCAAAATCATACTTATCTCAATTATCGCTGAAAATTTAAAAAATGAGAGGATAAACACCGTTAACAAAAAAATCCGGTACGTATACCGGATTTTCCAAACTTTAAAAAAAATAATTCTTCTCTATTGCAGGGTAATTGACTGAACAACAACGGCACCGGCACTTAAGAGCGGAAGGTCAAGACCATTCAGGCCATTGAATTCATACACTCCCTGGGCTCCGCTGTCATCGTGCAGCATAATCCACACAGTATCTCCTGCACTCACGTTAGCATCTTCACTGAAGGTGATAACCACGTCAGTATTAGTTCCGGCAGTAAGATAAACAGGATTAGAAATAATGTCGGGAACAACCGGAGCTCCGTTGTTATCAGCATGGACTACCACCCATGCAGCGTCATCTACAGTAATTTCATCAACTGTAATTGTATTATCAACTACGGCCTGGTTTACCACTGTAAAGCTTCCGGAAACATCCACTACAGAAACACTGGTTACTGTAAGAGGTTCAACAACTACATTTCCATCCACCACAATAGGTTGATCTGGAGTGCCAGCTCCGTCAAATTCATATTCTTCTTCAATACCTGTATCGGTATGTAACATCACCCACAACGTTTCATTGGCTGAAACAGTAGCCGATGCCACTAAAGGAACTTCTACATTCGTGTAATCACCTGCCTCAAGGTATACAGGTTCAGAAATAATATCAGGTACCATTGGAGCACCGTTATCATCGGCATGAATTACCACATAACCTGAGCGGTCAAGTGATACAGATTCTACCATAACAGTGTTATTGACAAGCACCTGATCACTTACGGTCAGGGAGCCTGTAGGGGGTGTTTCCACCACAATTGATTGCATTACGATGTTGTTTCCGTCCATAATTGGCGCGTCCACACCACTTGTACCATCGAACTCATATACCTGATCTCCATCGTCGGTGTGAAGCATGATCCAAAGTGTTTCTTCATTTTGTACTTCTACACCATCAGCAAGGGTTATTTCAACATCAGCAGTTTCCCCGGCACTAACATATTCCGGAACTGAAATAATAGCGGGAACAACAGGTTGTCCGCTTCCGTTATCCCGATGGACCACTACCCATCCCCCATCACTCATCATCACATTGCTTACCGTAAGGGTGTTGTTTTCCAGCAGTTGGTCAGATACTACCAGGCTTCCTGTTGGTGCCAGATCTGGCCCTTTTCCACTGTCGTCATCATCGCTACATGCAGTAAAACTTACTACAGCAAGAATAAGAACAGCAAATAAAAAGTTTCTTTTCATCTTCATATTTAGTTTTTTAGAATTTGGGGGCAGTATAGCAAGAATCCAAGGCCCGGGCCGTTAAAACCTTATTAATTAGCACAGTTTACGCCATGTTTTATAAGTACTTTAAGAGCTGTTTGTGAAAATCAAAACAAATATGAAGGGAATTCGGATAAAAATTGCCTGAACATAATAATAATGAAGCCTGTAACTTTTGAGTTCTATTGAAGTCATATAAAAAACAATTTATAGCATGAAGAAAATTTTTTTAGCCTTCGGAATGTCTTTAGCCCTCGTTGGATGTAAGACTTCACAAGGCACAACTCCTGAAGTTCAACCGGTAGTAACCTCTATTGATCTCGTAAATGTGATAGATGACCGAGTGAGGGTAACAATAGATCCTGCCGAATTTAAAACTGAAGAAACTGTATTTTATATTCCCAAGACCGTTCCCGGAACCTATTCTACGGCAGACTACGGAAAATATTCTGAGGATTTTAAAGCCTATGATTACAACGGAAAAGAATTGAAGGTACAACAACTTGACGCCAATAGCTGGAGGATTCCTAATGCCCGTAATTTGGATAAAGTGGGTTATTGGGTGAATGACACTTTTGATATATCCGGAGAAGGCGGAATTTATTCAATGGCAGGAACTAACATCGCGAAAGGAAAGAATTTCTTACTGAACCTTTTCGGCTTTATAGGTTATTTCCAGGAAATGAAAGAGGAACCGTATCGTCTTATGGTCACCCGCCCTTCAGATCTTATTCCCGGAACTGCACTGACTGTCCAAAGGACGGAGAATAAAGAAGGTGCAGCTTCGAAGGTCGATGTTTTTGAACTGAACCGTTATTTTGAAGTAATGGATAACCCTATCATGTATTCCACTCCTGATACTACCAGCTTTAAGGTACCCGGAATGACAGTTCTGCTTGATGTTTACTCTCCCAATAAGCGCTTTTCAGCAGAAAGTATTAAGCCAAACCTGGAAAGGACCATAAGAGCACAAAAGAACTTTTTGGGCGATGTAAATAATACCGATAAATACGCAATCCTGTTGTATCTCTCTGCCACTCCGGGAAACAAAGATGCAGGAAATTTTGGAGCGTTAGAGCATCATAGCTCGACTGTGGTGGTGATGCCTGAGACCATGGAAGAAGAAGCACTGGACAATAGCCTTACGGATATTGTTTCACACGAATTCTTTCACATCATTACCCCGCTTGGGGTTCACTCCAATGAGATCCATTATTTTGATTACAATGATCCAAAAATGTCAAAACATCTGTGGATGTATGAAGGGGTCACCGAATATTTCGCTAATCTATTCCAGGTGAACCAGGGATTGATCGATAACCAGGATTTCTACGATAGAATGAACGAAAAGATCATGAACTCCAGAAACTTTGATGATACCATGTCTTTTACAGTAATGAGCGAAAACATTCTGGATGATGAGTATGCCGGTAGTTACGCAAACGTTTATCAAAAAGGGGCGCTAATAGGGATGGCATTAGACATTAGACTTCGTGAGCTGAGCAACGGGGAATTCGGAGTTTTGGATTTAATGAAAGCCCTGACTGATAAGTATGGAAAAGACAAACCTTTCAATGATGAGGATCTTATTTCAGACATAGTGGAGATCACTTATCCAGAGATTCAGGAATTCTTTGACAGGTATGTGAGTGGAACTACTCCCATTCCTTACCACGAGTTTTTCAACAAAGTAGGTCTGGAGATGCAGGAAGGTCAAATTCCTGTAAGTTACCTTCTAAAAGATCAGGCTACTCCTTACATTACTCTCAATGAAATGGGGGCCATTATGCTTCGGAATGACATAGAACTCAACAGCTTTTTAGTTGCAGCCGGCTTGCAGGGCGGTGATATGATCAAATCTATTAATGGCACAAAATATACAGCCTCCAACATCTATGATCTGGTCATGACTTCCCTGGAATGGAAAGAGGGTGAAAATATTCGTTTAACAATTGCACGCGATGGTGAAGAAAAAGTAATTGAAGCCGAGGTGATTGAGCCTATGGCAAAGGGAATGAAATTAGTAGAGAATCCAAATGCCACTAAAGAACAAGCAGCTTTACGGGAAGCCTGGCTAAAATCCTGATCCAAAAAAAGGACAAAGAAAAAGGCGATGTAATTACATCGCCTTTTTTATATCATTTATCTTATAGAGATCAGATCTTCTTGACCCTAACGGCGTTCATTCCGCGGGGACCTTTTTCCAGTTCAAAACTTACCCGGTCATTTTCGGCTATCTCGTCGATAAGTCCGCTCACGTGAACAAAGTATTTTTCCTGTGTCTGACTGTCCAGAATAAAGCCAAATCCTTTTGAGTGGTCAAAAAAGGAAACTTTTCCTTCTTTGCTGAAATCCACCTCTTCATCGGAATCTTCCTTTTTAGGAATTCCAATTTCAATGCTTTCGGCATCTACTTCGACTTTTTGAGATGGATCTGGTGGAGTGTCGGTAAGGTTACCGAATTCATCGACGTACACAAATTCAGAAGCATTGGTGCCACTGGCTTTTCTTTCTTCCTTTTTCTTTCGCTTTTCTTCGCGCTTTTTAAGGCGTTTTTTTTCCTTTTCTGTTTTGTTGTACGTCTGTTGTGATTTAGCCATTAGCTTATTACGGGGTTTTAAAGTTTATTAAGGTAGCTGATTACTAAACGAAGATTGGAAAAATCTGCGGAAGATTGCCGAAAATTTATTCAGTGATGCAGTGCCTACAAAGTTACTATTTCTTTTTTGTTATTTCAATTAATGAAAAACTTCCTGAATAACCTACGAAAAATGCCATTTTTCAAGGCTTTTAAGCCGCTTTTATTGTTTTACCGGCACTACATAGACAGGGATCCTGGTTTTTTCAAGAACCTTTTCTGCTACGGTACCCATTAAAAGTTTCTCAAGAACAGAGTGACTATGGGTTCCCATAACAAGAACATCTGCCTTCCATTCTTCAGAAAAATTAAGTAAAGCTTTTGCTGTGTCCCCTTCGATAATTTCGGTTTTCACCTGTGGATCGTCCAGGTGATCTGCCGCCTTTTTTATAAAATCTTCAGCGATGGTGCGCATTTCAATTGCTACATTGTAGTCGGGTCCAATTCCGGGGTAACCTTCATACCCCAAAAAAGTGGGATAATTGGTTGTGTAGTACCCCAGATCATCCAGAACATGCACGAGGCATATCTCTGCCCCCAGGGTTTTTGCCAGTTCATAACCCTCTTTCACTACTTTTTCTGAAACCGGGTTATAGTCAATTGCGATGAGGACTTTTTTCATATTTGCAGGATTTACAATCTAATTTACAAAAAATGACAACGTAACTCGGTAGTAGCTAAAAGATGATCATAAAATACTGATAATTAATCGTTTGAATTGAAATAACTGACAAATGTCATTTTAAAAATCTTCCATTCCGCGTATATTTAAAAGAGAAAAATTTTTGCCTTATGAAAACTACACGGGAATCGGCAAGGGAGGAAGCTCACCGGCATGTGGTAAAGAGCCTTCAGGAGCTTCTCGAGAAAAATTATGATGCCGAAAAAGATTATAAGAAGGCTATTGAACGTGCAGATAAGGCACAGCTAAAAGAATATTTCAAAAAGCAGGGCCTTATGCACAATCATTTTGCCACTGAACTTGACAGGGAAATACATGTGCTTAACGAACATCCGGTAGAGAAAAGTTCCGGACTGAACAAATTGCACAGAACCTGGATCAATTTAAAAAACAGTATTACAGGTCGTAAAGATGAAAACCTTTTAAAAGAATGTCTTGAAGGTGAAAGAAACTGTATCAAAGAGTATGAAGAGAAACTTAAAAAGAACCATTTCCCCGGTCATATTGAAGATGTACTCCGCAGCCAGTTAAAAGAAATGAAAGCTGCCTGTTCACAACTTCATAGCCTGACCGATGTTGAATAAAGAATATTAAAAAAATATTTAAGGAGCCGGCTTATTGTTTCACCACAATTAAGCTGGCTTTTCCACCTGTGAGAAGATTCCACTCTTTCCTGGTGACCTCAATTCCTTTAGCGTCAAAAACCCTTAATTCGGCTGTATTTGGTCCCGAGGCTCCCTGGTTAAGCGCCTCGAATTCCACATTGTTCAATCCGCTGTTGAGTTTCACGAAAATTGGTGTATATCCCGCTCCAAGCGATACGCTGTTTTGTACCACCTCCCCGTTAAGATAAATTCTCACCTTGTCACCATCCACATACTCGTGGTCGCGGCAGTAAAGTTCCACATAGGATCCATCTGTAATAAAATCTCCTAGGTATTGATCACCTTTAAATTCAGGCCTTATCTCTTTATCCTCTTTAAAGGCTTTAGGAGTAAAGTCTTTTTCTTTATAGGTCAACAAGCCATTATCTGTCCTCATACTAAAGGACTTCTCTTCTTTTTCTCCTAATTTCCGTGTTTCGGGAGTATTGCTGAAAATCCCATTTTTGGTAGATAAGCTGTGGTTGCCGGTAGATTTTACTGAAGAATTATTACTCTCATTTTTTGAACTTAATAATTCCCCCGGAGCTTTGACAGGAGTAGACGATTTATCTATTTGCGAAAAACCTTCCGCAGAAAATACCAGCATGAAAAAGAAAAATATAAGTAGTCTCATTATCCTATGGTTGTTAACTACAACTAGTCTATCAAAAATGTGACCTAATTTACTGAAAAACAAAAAAAGAAAGACTACGATAAAATATCAAACGGATATTTAACGGGATTTTAACCCCGAAATTATTGGTTTAACTGGGCTTAATCAGTAATTTAAAAAGAAAACCAATTGTCATGACAAAGAAAGAAGAAATGCCCAAGAAGAATAAGGACAAAAGAGAGAGAAAGCCTGAAGGTATGCCTTACAATCCCGATATAACTTCTGAAGACAAGGAGGTACTCAATAACCAGAGTAAGGACGAGAAAAAGGGCGAATATTTCAAAGACCGCAATCAACCCATAGACTATACAGGGTCAGACCTGGATATTCCTAAGATGGATGATAAACAATTCAACGAGACGAGGAATAAGGCTGATGAATCTGAAAAGAACAGGAAGCCTAAGGAATCGGCCAATTCTAACGATAATATTGAAGCACAGTCTGATACAGTGTATAAGGGTGAGGAGGCAGAGAAATATAAAGACCCTTCTAAAAAGGGGAATAAAGAGAAGTAATTAATAAGAAACCGGAATTAAAGTTCCGGTTTTTTTTAGCAGGTCTCCCTGTACTGTTTGTGTTTACTGACATCTACCACATAGGAAGTCATTTTTTTGATCATAAAGGTCTCTGCCCCTTCCAGTTGAAAAATGTCACAAAAGCCAAAATATTTTTTCTGTCCCAGCCTGTTCTTACCTACCACGATCCCTTCAATGATAGCCGAATTTTTATCAGCGATAACATTTTGAATATCGATCTTCATTGGGGGCATATCTTTCATTTGGTCCAGGGCCTCGGAAAATTCTATCTTCCCTCCTACTGTCTTCTCCCCTACGATCACCCAACAGAAATCTTCAGAGACATGATTTAAAAGAAAATCACTGTCCCCGTCTGCAAAAGCTTTATTCACTTTCCGAAGAAATTCTTCTCTGGGATTCATGTTCGGGATATTTTGGAAAGTAGAAGTTTTTTACATATCTAGTTGATTTAGATGATTTAAGGTATATAAAAATAAGGTTTTTGAATTAAAAATGTGTCATGATAATGACATTTTTAAGAAGTAAAATAAACGCAGCCTGAATAAAATTACTCAATTCTCAAGATTGGAAGTGGTTTATTGAAACTGCGGAAAGATTATTTAATTAACTTTGATTTCCGATATTCATCCTGCCCCGAAAGTTCTTTAAGGGCCCGGAAAAATTCTAACTATGCAAATTCACCACCTTTTAGAAAAGAGATCTATAGCCAATACTTTTGTCGCTCAATTGCGTGATCTCGAGATACAGAAAGATCGCATGCGGTTTCGTAAGAATATTGAAAGACTTGGAGAGATCCTGGCCTATGAAATGAGCCAGCATCTGATGTATGAGAAGAAAGACGTTGTAACTCCTTTAGGCACGGCTTCGCTGGAACTGCCAAAAGAAGATGTGGTGATCTGTTCTATATTACGAGCCGGTCTGCCTTTGCATACCGGGCTCCTCAATTTTTTTGATGCTGCCGAGAACTCCTTTATTTCAGCATATCGTCATCACCCGAACAACGATGAGAACTTTGAGATCCTGGTCGAATATTTGGCTTCTCCTTCTTTAGAAGGAAAAACTCTCTTACTGGCAGATCCCATGCTTGCTACCGGAAGGTCTTTTGTGAATGTTATGAAAGCCCTGGAGACCATGGGAACACCTCGTGAAATTCATCTTGTAGCAATAATAGGCGCCCGTGAAGGCATTGAATACGTCAAAGAATCTTTTCCTGAAAATTCCCATTTATGGATCGCCACCATTGATGAGAAACTCAATGACCGGGGTTATATTGTCCCGGGCCTTGGAGATGCCGGTGATCTTTGCTTCGGAACCAAGATGCAACACTAGAACGGATAACCGATCGCGAAATTAAGAACGGGATCTTTGTAGCGGAAGTCCCATCGGTCTCCTTCCGGAAGCCATGGGATCCTCACCGGTGCAGCGAGATCAAACCTGATCACAAAGCTCTGAATATCGATCCTCAATCCTGTCCCCACTCCTATTCCAAATTCTTTAAGGAAATCAGACCCGAATTTTCCGCCGGGAAGGCTGCTGTTCTCTTCGGTGTTCCAAACGTTACCCGCATCGGCAAAAACGGCCCCTTTTAAAAACTGGAAGATCGGGAACCGGTATTCCACATTGGCCTCCAGCCGAATGTTCCCCATCTGGTCATAGTAGGAAAAGGTGTCTCCTTCGGGATGATAGGTCCCGGGACCAAGGGATCTTATCCGGAAGGCGCGAACACTATAAGGGCCACCGGAAAAATACTGCCGGCTAAAGGGCATTACCTCTGAATTGCCGTAAGGAATTCCAATTCCTGCGAAAAGACGGGTGGCTATTTTTTGCTGAGGTGTGAGTTTATAATGATACCTGAAATCGGCGTCGATCTTAGCATACTGTGCGTACTCGAGTCCGAGGAACGTCCTGGGACGCTCACCGCTGCTAAGCAGGTTGAGAAGGTTTCCTGCCAGATCGAGATTAGAGTTTAGGAAAAACTGGTGCCGCCTGCTTTCATCGATCATTCCGTTATAGGTAAAGGAATAAGTAAGGCCGGCAATAAATTGTTGTCGAAAACTGCTTTTTAAGAAAGGATTTTCTTCCAGAACATCTTCAAATTGTTGGGTGGTATTGCTCAGCTTGACATAGTTCGCTGAAAAAGGACTAAACTCATGGGTAATAAACCTGTTCGCTTTCCAGATGTAACCAAAGCTTCCGGAAACAGAGAACAAGCTAAAAAGTCGGCTTCTATTCAGATATTCAAAGCCGAGGCTGATCTTGGTCTTGGGAATTGAGTATTTGAACCAATCTTCGTTAATAGGGATAAGGGATAACATTCGCGGAAAGATAAGATCAGTATCCAAACCTAGTTGAGTACTGCTCGATCCGGACTGGTTGCCTCCGGAAAGTTGTTTTTCATATCCTACCCTCCCCGTTATGTTCAAAATTTCACCTCCATGGAACAAATTGCGGTTGGTGTAGGTCAATGCCAGGTGTGGACCGGCGAAATTGTTCGATTTTGTCACCGCCTGCAGTTCAGCACGAATAGAGCGTTTGTTCAAAGGAGAAAGAAAAATATTGCCCTCTAAATATCCCAAACTGTCTGTGGCCAGGGAATCCAGTTCATCATAGCGGATATTGACAAATTTATAAGCACCCAAAGAGGTCAATCTTCGGCTGGTTTTTCCTGATTCTAACGGGTCGTAGAACTTCCCTTCATCTATTAGAATAAAAGGATCAAGTTTATTCGGTTTAAAGAAAATCTCATTCTGAATGTAATTCTTTCCTTCATATCGAATAGTATCTCTTTTCAGGGTATCAGTTCCTACCACATAATTAGGATAGACATTTACATTTTTGATAATATAGGGTTTGATACCGGCTTCGGGAACTTCGTTCTTCAGACGCAGGAAAAGATCAAATTTTTTACGGTCATATTGATTCGTATCAGCCTCAAAAATGAGGAAATTTGAGCTGAAGTTATAATAACCTTTAGCCTTCAAAGCATTATCAATTCGCTCCCTTTCGGCTTTCATCGCCGCAAGATTGAATGTCATACCTTTTTCCAGAAAAGTCTCCGGCAGCGTTTCTTTGATCTCTTTGTATATATGCAGGGAATCATTGTCCAACTGGTAGGTTTCCAGTAAATATGGTTCTTCGGGAAGCTGGGCTGTATAAGAAATACTCGCAGTCTTCTTCTTTTCATTCCGTTGAACAGAATGATCCACCCGACTATAGAAATACCCGCGGTTCTCTAACCTGTTCTTTAAAATATCCTCCGTTTGGAAAGGATCAGCATCTGAAAGGTAAACCGGTTCTTCGCCAATCTTCTTATTCAGGAATTTGTTCAGGAACCCCGGATTCTCCTTTTGAGCCTTATAATGGAAATAAAGACCAAAACGGGAGCCCAGGAATTTTTTGTTCGGTTCAGGACCAATGAGGCTTTCCAGTTGCGCCTTAAGGTCCTTTTTGTTAGCTATTTCATCTTTTGAACTCAACTCCAGGTCAGCACCGGTATAGAGAAATTTATCCTCAGGAATGAACTTTTGCACACTGCAGGCCTGAAACGCTATGAGCAGCAACGTGATTAAAAAGATTTGTATGGTTGGCTTTTTCAGCATAAAGGCTGTTTAGTTTTTTTCTTCTGTTTTCTTCTTTTTCTCGTCCTGAACGATCTGGTCCCACAACTCATGGAATTTATTAAAGTCCTGGGTGAAGATCAGGGCGAGACCACTTATTATGATCTGTCCGTCTATTACATTTTCGAAGGTTTTTCTTCGGAAAGCTTTTAGTCGGAAACGACCGTTTTCCGTTAGTAAATACTCCAGACTGACATTTCCTATCACAGGACTGTTTTCGTCTACCTGACTGCTGCCCAGAAGGTCTACTTCGCTTCCTACACTTACAATTAACCGGTCATCCAGCAAGGATTTTTGTGCAGTAATATCTAATTGTGTTCTTTGCTGCGGACTGGTACCTTGATAATCTGTATAGGAATCCAGACCAAAGTTGAGGTCAATTCCCGTTTCTCCCATCAGTTTGTCAGAAAAGATGTTCAGCTGATCAGATAGTGCTGCATTGAGATTGTCCCTTGCAAAAGCCAAAGTTCCTCCCGAAGCACCGTCACTTCCGGAATCGGGGAAAAACCTGTTTAGAACTAGAAGTGAAAACACCTGTTTGTTCAGTTCATTTTCCTGTAGATTTATTTGTTGAACCCTTCCGTAGACCTGTCCGCCGATTGCACCCTGTTCATCTTCGGGCATATCCAATCCAAAGGACAATTTAGGCTGTGCTATCTCCCCTCCTATTTTCAAATAGACCAGGAAGGGCAATTCCTGTCTGAAGCGGTTTCGAACATCCATATCTGCACCCGTAAGCTGCGGAGCCATTAATGCCGAAGCAGAAGCTTCCACTTCATATACAGCTGTGATGTTAAGATCGGCATCCAAAGGGTCTCCTGCCCATACGATGCTACTACCTTTCATCAAGTTAAATTTCCGGGTAACCAGGTTGTACAGGGTCATTTCATAATGCCCGTCACTGATCTCGTATCGGCCAGACATGGTGGTGCGTCCGTTTGGGTAAATGTTATAAAGGATTTCTCCGCTTCCGGTTGCCTGAAAATTGTCGCCGGTCTCTTTGTCCAGGATAACTTTGAATGTGGAATTCTTTTCAATGTCTATATAAGAGTTCAGTTGAAACCCTGAAAAAGAGACTGTTTCTCCCTGTTGCTGATTTCTGGTCAAAATACGATCTGGGTTTTCCCGGTTCACAAAGATGACAACCCCCTCCCGTTCTTCAATTCCCAATGTTGCTTCAGGAATAACATAGGTCATGCTGGTCCTTTCATCCACATTAAGATCCAGTTCTACCTGGGGCAGGTCTAGATTACCGGTAAGAGATCCGGTCGCATCAAATACTGCAGTTCCGTAGAAAAGGTCATTATCTTCTTCTGTTGAATTAAGGGCTGTGAAATTCTCGGTTCTAAAACTAAGATCGAATTCAGGATTTGTGATATTCTCTGTAAGAAGGGAGCCGTCTATAAAAAGGGAATTTCCATTCATATCTTTTATCTCAAAATCATCAAGATAAAAACCTTTATTATCTAGCCTGAGAGTTTCATCGGGCAGTGTGAACGGAGCGTTGAGAGTAGCGACGGTGAATTGAGCCTGCTTGAATTGCAGTTGACCTTCGTATACAGGTTCGGCAGTGGTCCCGGTCACGTCAATATTGCCGGTAAAATACCCGTCGACATTCCTGATTGCTTCCTGAGAAAAACCCTGCAACACTTCCATTGAGATCCTATTGAGGTCGAGCTCGAGATCCAGGTTGGCCGCCTCGGTATCCGCGATGTATGACCCGGTAAGATCCAAATCTGCATTGCCGTCCTTTATGGCAAGATCTAAATTATACCGGTCACGGCCAATGGCTTCGGCATCTATGGTAAGGTATCCCAGCGGTACATCCATGACGGCAAAATTGCGCACATTGAGATCTGCCAACAAACCGGTACTTCCAAAAGGCTCCTCGACAATAAAATTTCCATTCATTTGCCCTGAGGCCAGCACATTTTCCGGATTAAAATAAGAAAGCAGGGCAGCCAGGGTGAAATTCTCAAAATGCATCCCGATATGTTCTTTTTGAACCCCGTCAATATCGTTGCCTATTCGGAGTAATTGCTCATTACGGCTGAGCCTGAAATTATTGAACGTCCAGGAATCATCGGCAATTAGAATTTCATTTTCGGGATCAATTGTCCAGTCATTAGAATTCAGAACAAAATCTTCCGGAAATATATGATACCTTAAAATGTCATTTTTGCGGGTTATTTCAGAAAGAGTATGTACCAGCTGATCATCTTCATAGTTGGAGGTAAAATCAAGTCTCAGAATTTCATTTTTGAGATCCCCTTTTAGGATGGTCTCTCTAATGGCCAAAGGTCCCGCGTCCAGCTTTTCCAATCCAAAATGGAAACTTAGTTGGTCCCGGTCACTGTCCACGTTGAAACGCAAACTGTCAACTTCAATTCCCATATACTGAATGTAAGGCAGGTTGATATTTCCGGTAAGGCTGCGTTTATTCTCATTGAAATCAACGGCAACATGAATAGTATCCATCTCCTCCAGCTGCGGTAAGAGTACCTGTTCCATAATGGGAGCCGGACTTATTTGCGCGGTCAATTGAAGGTTTACCGGATCTATGATAGTGTCTCTTGCTACCGGATCTGAAAAATAGCGGTCAAAGTGTCTTGTCAAAGCAGCCGTGAATTCGTTAGGATCAGAATTAGAATTGAGCCGCAGGTGCACCATCCGGTTATCTATTCCCAATGAAGTAGTGTCTGGGCGCACATGAGCTTTCAATTCTACCTCTCCCAGCAAATATGATTCATTGAGGTAAACAGCCACTCCATCAGTAATATTGGCAGTAACATCATAACTTTCAGCATTTCCTTCAAAATTAGCACGTAAATCGAGCGCAGTGTTTATAGGTCTGGGAGAAAGTCCCAATGCCTTGAGATCAGCTCCAATAAGGTTAAGTCGAACAGCAGCTTTTGGAGAAACAGAATCCAATTCAACAAAACTCTCCAGTTTCATATTTAAATTCTCATCCTTGTAGTCGACATTGGCAAATCCTTCTCCGTTTTCAATTTCCCCATACAAGGCGATGTCCTCGAACTGGTAATTATTATAGGACAAGCTGGTGATGGTGCCGTCCACTACTGCATCTAAAGTGTTAATGTCGTCTCCTTTTCCCGAAGCGGACATATTTAGGCTTACCGCTCCCAATTGCGGATTGTCCAAAAGTTGACCCAGTTCAAGTTTAGTAGCGGTGATGTCTGCATTGAAAGCCATTCCCGGAGCGGTAACAAAACGACCGTCAATGGCCAAAGCTCCTGCGGAAGAATTTAAAGTAGCATCAATAGTTATGTCTTCAGGAGAACCCTTGAAGCTTCCCGCCAGGGTCAGTTCCTGCGGAAGTTTGATTCCCAGGTCTTCTTCTTTTATAAACTGCTGAAGGTCTTTCTTAGTTGAACTCATTCTGAAAGCGGGGAAGTCAAACTGAAGATCATCCGGTTCCATTGCGTTGAGAATGGTGCCCTGAGCAGCCAGACTTGTTTCTGCACCCCAGTTTATTTGGGTGTTAGAGATCTTAACAGCCGAAAGTTTTCCTTCAGCATGTAACTGTCCTGCCAGTTTCTTTTTGCTGAGTGCAACTATATATTGATTTTCCCTGAGTTGAGGTTGGAAAAGAAATGCATCTCCCACGTCCAGACTAAAATCAGGAAGATCTACCTCAACAACAGCATTTTCCGGAGTTTCTAAAAATTGAGAAAAAGAGGAATAATCCAGTTGCAGCTTTCCAGCCAACCTGTTTTCGTTCAGTTGAATTCCAAGATCAGTGACTTTCAACTGTTGATTGGTAAGACTAAGATCAAAAGTTGTTTCTGCCAACTCAAGACCCGATTTCTCCCTGAAGTTAAATTCCTCCACATGAAGTTCGGCGTTCTTTGGCTGATAGAAAATGTCATGAGCCTTAAGTGTGAGATCATTAAAGGCAAGTGCGGTAGGTTCAAAAATGCCTTCTTGGGGAACTTTCTCTCCGGTGAAGAAGTTTATACGGTTATTAATAAGTGAGATCTCATCCACTTTCATCTTCCATTCAGGCCACTCAAAACCGGTGGACGCCACTGCTGTGGAGTCTTTGTTGTCATTGGATGATGTTTCAGAAGTCTTCACCAGGATTTCCGAACTTCTTAATCCCAACATGGCAACGTGGATCTCCTGGTTGGCCAGATCGGCTTGCGGAAGTTGGAGGAGAAAATCATCCAGATAGAGATCAGTGAGTAATCCGTCAGGAACAGAATGGTAATTAGCGACCACGTCATCTATTCTAAGGTTCTCTACAGAAAGGAAAGGAGCAGGTGTTTCTTCGGAAGGAGGTTGTTCCGGAAATGCTTTGGTTTGCAAATAGCTGAACCTGGTGTTTTCCAGGGTGGCATCACCTATTTTAAAGACCATACTGTCCATGTCGAATTCCTGCATCTCAACTTGCAGAGTACCTAATTTGAATTTGGCATCGATCCCTGAGACCTTATCATCATAATTGACCCTGAAATCTTTAAGATCTAGATCACCAAGAGTAAAGGCCATGGCCGAAGCTGTGGTATCTGTAGCGGTTGTAGCCGTGGTATCTGCAGGAGCGAAAATATCCATCAGGAATTGGTAGTTGTAACCTTGAAGAGAATCCTGCCTGCTAATATTGGCCACTACTCCACTCCATTCAAGATTATCAATTGAAATTCCTTCTCCCCGAAGGATGGGAAGTAATGGGATATCAGCTTCCAAATCTTTTGAGTAAACCAAAGTGTCTCCTTTTTTATCTTCCAGGTAGACACCCTGTAAGCTGATATCTCCCGAAAAAGTAATAAATAGCTTATCGATCTGAACTTCAGTATTGGTCTTGTCAGATATATAAGATATTAATTGATCGGTAATAATTCCCTGGCCCCAGGGACTGCGGATAAAGAGCAACAGCAAGAGAATAAAGATGAAAATACCGAGTAGGATCTTTCCAAAAAGTTTTAACCCGGAGCTTTTCTTTTTCTTTTCCTTTTTCTTCTTTTCTTCTTTCAATGGTATAGGGCGATTCTTTGATCTTTAAATTTACTTTATATGAAGCAGAACAAGGAAGAATTGAGAAAAAATTGTTAAAATTCGCTTTTTGGATTCCTGAAGATTACTGCCCCACTTTTCCAAAAAAGATAGAAATATTCCCAGAAGCAGCCATTCAATTAGGAATAATTTAGCACTTGCAGGGTTTGAGTGGTAATCTTTAGTTAAATGAAAGAGCATCTAAAAAGCAACTATATAATTTGTGCCACATTAATGCGTTTTAATGCCCGTAACCCAAATTTAATAATGAATCTAAATTTTAAAATGAGACCTATGAAACGATTTCTTACCGTCACAGTGCTTACTGCAGGCGTATTGACTTCTTGTGTATCCAAAAAGAAATATGTGGAGCTGGAAGAAAATTACAATGACACCCGCAGTAGCCTACAGAAGACACAGGTAGAAAAGGAAGAACTGGAAGAAAAGCTGAACGCTATAGAATCCAGGGTGGCAGATTACAATGCTAAGATCAATTCTCTAAAAGATGAGAATGATCAAAAACTGGAGTTGAATGAGCTAACAGCTATGTCAAACCAGAATAAGGAGAAAATGCGAGAAACTCTTCGAAGAGTTGATCCTGCCGCATTGGCCGAAGCCAAAACTCTGGAGGATTCTATTAATCTTGCAGTTTCTTACAACCTTGAAAATAAGATAAGCAGCGGAGCTTCAGACGATGTTGATATCACTATTGATAAAACAGTGGTAATGATCAATGTTTCAGATAAACTTTTATTCCGCAGTGGTAGCCACCGTGTTAGCAGAGATGCTTATCCCCTATTGGAAAAACTTGCTGAGGTGATCAATTCGGAACCGAGTATGGAGGTAATGGTCGAAGGACATACCGATTCTCAAACAATGGTTGAGAACTCGTACCTGGTAGATAACTGGGATCTTAGTGTAAGACGTGCAACTGCTATCGTACGACTTCTTCAGGACCGATTCGATGTTGCTCCTGAAAAACTTATTGCCGCAGGACGCAGTAGTTTTAAACCATTAGTGGATAATGATACTGCAGAAAATCGTGCTAAGAACAGAAGGACCAGAATTGTAATCATTCCAAATCTGGATAAATTCCTGGCGCTGTTAGAAGCAGATGATCAATAGGAATAATAGATGAAAAGAAAAGGCTACCTGTGAGGTAGCCTTTTTTTATGCATTTTTCTTTCTTTTCAACCAGTAAAAATCCAGCGCATATTTTCCGGCACCGGTTATTAAAATGACCAGGTAAATAAGAAAGTAGATAGCCGGTAATTCCTTGGCATTGAAACTGTCGGCAGCATGGATCAAAAAAAATGCTGTTGCCATGGTAGCCATAAGAGGCAGTACAGCTAACCGGGTACCGAGGCCGAGCATTACCAGGATGGAGCAAATGAATTCAGCAAGAACAGCCAAGGTTAGCGTAAGGGCAGGCCCAAAGCCGAAAGGATCAGCGAATTGGATGGGTTCGTCACCGAAGAGTTTGATCAGTTTGGGAAATCCGTGGGTAAGCATCAGCATCCCTACACCTAACCGGAGCACTAAAAGAGCTGCATCAATGTTGCGGAGTTCGAAGTTGGTAGCGTAATTTTTGTTCATAATTGAAATTTTGTAATTAAATATACATATAAATTCTTACCAAATTCGGTTTACTGTGATTGGTAACCTCCTTAAACTACAACGTTTTCGAAGGGAGCAATGTGTATTTCATCGATTTTTATAGTACTTTATCGATGAATTGAAGAATTTTTTTATCTTCAACTTTAGTTACGAGCCAGATGAAAAACATTATTCTACTTCTTTTTTTATTCTTTGGTTGTTTAGTGGCCAGATCTCAGGCTACAGCAACTTTTACGGCTTCGGCAACCATTATTGAACCCATCGGGATCTCTACCACTTCCAATATGAGTTTTGCTCATCTCGAGGCCGGCTCCGGGGGGTCGGTAATTCTTTCTCCGGAAGATCAACGCTTCACAACAGGAGACGTTCATCTGGCTGCAGGAGGTGAAGTTTCAGCGGCAGCCTTTGAAGTTACGGGACAGCAGGGATTTTCCTTTAGTATCAGTTTACCGGAACAGGACTTTATT
Source organism: Salinimicrobium soli (assembly GCF_048323655.1). Lineage (NCBI taxonomy): Bacteria > Pseudomonadati > Bacteroidota > Flavobacteriia > Flavobacteriales > Flavobacteriaceae > Salinimicrobium > Salinimicrobium soli. The sequence continues at coordinate 594,129 of NZ_JBLUWW010000003.1, forward strand.
TTGAGCAACGGAAGCGATCAATTGATCCTGAAGAATTTCACCTCCAATCTTCAGGAAAAAGGATTTCTCCCGGGTGGAGTAGCACAAGTAAAAGTGGGTGCTACTTTGGAGGTCAAAGGAAGGCAGCTTCCTGGGAATTACACTAGTCAGGCCCCCATGGCGGTCACCGTCAACTACAACTGAGATTCAGGTTTTTGCCTGAAATTTCTATCCCTTTTAAGAATTTTTTATGAACCCTTGTGTCGTTTATCGAGTAAATAGAGCGATTGTCGATTATTTTTGTGGGAAACTTCTTCTATGTGCATATTCGCACCTGAATAATAAAATCCCTAACCCCCAAACCATGAAAAAAATTACATTTATACTTTTTGCTCTTGTCGCAGGAACCGCTTTTGCACAGGAATCTGATTCTGCAATTGCTAATGCTACAGCTGATATTGTGAGCCCAATAAGTATTAATAAGGAAGTGGACCTAACATTTGGTAAAGTGGCGAATAATACTGCTGGTACTGTTGTGGTTGCCACAGATAATTCGGTAGGAACTTCATCTCTTTCACAGATTGGAACGACTTCTCCTACAGCTGCTAGTTTTTCAGTCACTGCTGCAAAGGACTATGCGTATACAATTACTTTGCCTACGGCGGCGGTAACTCTTACAAATGTTTCTGACAATAATGAAACAATGACAGTTGATACTTTCAAGCATGATGCAGGTGGGACTCCTAAAGGTACAGGTGCTGTTCAAACTGTTAATGTTGGTGCAACTTTAAATGTTGGTAGTAGTCAAGCTACCGGAACTTACAGAGGTCAGTTTACAGTTTCAGTTGATTACGAATAAAATATCTTTGATGATATGTCTAAAACGCCGCCCGCTGTGGCGGCGTTTTTTAGTTTCGCCCGTTTCCATTAACTTACTGTTCCAGCCATGGATAAACTGATTTTAATATTGCTTCTGTTCTTATCCTCCCAGATCTTTGGGCAGGCTTCTGCAACGGCAGTGGTGAATACCCGCGCTACCGTAGTTGATCCAATTGAGATCGAGAAGACCGTGGATCTGGATTTTGGAAACGTGATAAGCGCATACAACGCAGGACAGGTTGTCCTCTCCCCTGATGGGTCCAGAGTGGCTTACGGAGTTCAACTTTCCAATTCTCTTCCCGGTACTGTTAATCCGGCTGAAGCAGTAGTGACCCATGGGAACAATAATTATTCTATCACTCTTCCGGAAAGTTTTGTTTTATACAATGAGAGCGATCCAAATCAGGTATTGATCATAGATGATTTTCAAGTTGATCCTCTAAAAGGAGAACTTCAGGACGTTCTAAGGATTGGAGCTACTTTAAATCTTCATGCGAATCAGCTATCGGGTTATTATACCAATTCATCGGGATTTAATGTGACGGTTTCCTATAATTAAAAATTTAATATTTCTTTAACATACTGATCCTTATTTAGTAAATTTGAAATCAGTTAAGAAATCACCAAAATCAGCCCCCAGGAAATGACCAAAAAATTACTTTCCCTCCCCTTTTTCCTATTTATCTTATTTTCAAGTTTCTCATTTGCGCAAGGTGATCTGATGATCATGCCGAAACGACTGGTGTTTGACGGCTCACAACGTTCCCAGGAAATAAATCTGGCGAATACAGGTAGGGATACGGCCGTGTATGCTATCTCCTTTGTTAATTATGAAATGACCGAAGATGGCAGTTTTAAAGAAATCAGAGATCCACAAGAAGGGCAGCGTTTTGCTACTGATTTTTTGCGGTATTTTCCCAGAAGGGTGACGCTTGCCCCAAATGAAGCCCAGGTGATAAGGGTGCAACTTACCCGTACCGGAAACCTGGAAGATGGCGAATATCGTTCTCATATGTATTTCAGAGCAGTCGAAGAACAAACTGCTTTAGGAACAGAGGAAGAAGCGGATAGCGAAGGAATTTCTATTAATATTAAAACTGTTTTTGGAATAAGTATCCCTGTTATTATCAGGCATGGAAAATCTACAACAAAAATAGAGCTAACAGATATACAGCTTGATTCATCGGGTTCACAACCCATACTTTCATTGGCCATCAATCGCAGTGGAAATATGTCAGTCTATGGAGATCTTAAAGCAGAATATATTTCTCCGGAAGGAAAGGAAATAGAAGTGGGTCTTGTAAAAGGTATATCAGTGTATACCCCGAACTCTAAAAGGAACTTCTCTTTTGGACTAAGTTTTCCTGAAGAGGTTGATCTTTCAGGAGGAAAGTTGAGGGTGACCTACACATCTGACAAAGGGGAAGTTTTAGCTATTGCCGAAAAAAACCTGCTGAGGGAATAGTATGCAAAAAAAGCTTTCCATATTCCTCCTTTTTTCAACTACCTTATTCCTGCTTGCTGGTATCAGTGGTGCCACTGCCCAGACCGTGCGTTCCACGAATGCAGCTGGAAACTGGTACGATGCCGTTTGGGATACGGCACCTACAGTAGTGGATGACGTGGAAGTGGACCATACTATTATTGTGCCCAATGGGGAGACAGTAGAAGTAAATAATCTCCACGTTGGTTCAAAGGGAAAGCTACAGGTTTATGGAAATCTGATCATTAACGGAAATGTTACCATGGCTAATAATTCTCCCGAGTTTTCCATGTTCTCTTCAGCTGTTGTGGTAGTTTACGGAAATTTCAATGCCTCTAACAAAATAGACATCTCTGTTTCAAGTTACCTTATAATTCACGGAAACTTTACAAAAGATGGAGCCAGTAACCAGGGAGATCTTTCCGTAGACAATGGGAATATTTACATTTTTGGGGAGGTTGACCCAAACTGGACCGAATTACAAACTTGTGGAGGGAGCTATGATGGTACAACTACTACAACCGGTGAACCCTGTGATTATGGTACTGAAGAAGATTACCTGAATAACCAGGAAACCATTCCTCCGGAACTTCAGGAGTTGATCACCTGTTTTAGTATTACAAAACTTGAAGATGTCAATGCCTGTGAAGCTTCAAATGTTACATGGACTATTGATCCCATTGCAAACGTAAGTTATGAATGGCAAGGAAAAAATGTGGACGCTTCATGGTCCACTATTCCCGGTGCAGATTCTAATACCCTTACTCTAAGTTCGGTCACGACGGCTTTCTCTGGAAGGAAGTACAGAGTAGTCTTGCGTTCTACAGATACTTCTATCAACTGTAAAGTAGGTGTCTCCAATGCGGCTACACTTACAGTATATCCCAATGATTTTAAAATGGGGGCTATTACTGGAGACAATTCTATATGTTATACTTCAGGATCAGAGTACACCTATAGTATTCCGGAAGTTCCAGGAATTAAAAGTTACAGTTGGAACATTCCTGCAGGCTGGACAATCACCTCTGGAGCCGGTACAAGTACCATAACCCTGGCTCCAGATTCCACTCCCGGGGTAAAGACTATAGAAGTTACTGCCACTCCTCTTTGTGGTGAAAGCAAAATAGCAAGTCTTGACGTCTATATTAATGACTTCATAACAGGTCCCATTACCGGGGAAACTTCTATTTGTTATTCAGAAGGCACTACTTATACCTATAGTATTCCTGAAGTAACTGATGTGGATACGTACCAATGGACTATACCTACGGGTTGGACAATATCTTCCGGGTCAAATTCTAATACTATTACGGTAATTCCTGATGCCGCTTCCGGAGATAAAAGTTTATCCGTTACAGCAACAAATCTCTGTGGAGTCAGCAATACTGCCAGCCTGGGTGTAAAAGTGATGATTCCTGACTTTACCATTGAACCTATTGACGGGGAACCTTCAATTTGTTATTCAGAAGGCACTCCTTATACCTATAGTATTCCTGAAGTAACTGATGTGGACACGTACCAATGGACAATACCTACAGGTTGGACAATATCTTCCGGATCAAATTCTAATATCATTACGGTAATTCCTGATGCCGCTTCCGGAGATAAAAGTATATCAGTTACCGCAACCAACCTCTGTGGAGTCAGTAACATAGTTAGTCTTGATATAAATGTGGAGATTCCCGGAGTATGGACCGGTTTACTGGATTCTGATTGGAATATCGCCAGCAATTGGAGTTGCAATCTCATTCCTGATAATACTACCAATGTTCTTATACCTGCCGGAACCCCGAATAATCCTGTGATCTATACCGGCACAAATGCTTTGTCAAATGACCTTCAAATAGAAAGTGGAGTTATACTTACTGTTCTCCAGGATCTGCAGATCAGTGGTGATCTTATTGCTGCCGGTCTCATTAATGCCGAAAACGGAAGTCTTTCTTTTACAGGAAGCAGTGTACAAAATATTCCATCCGGAGCTTTTGAAAATAACAGGATAAAGAATTTACAGGTAAATAATTCCGCTGGAGTAAATAATCAGGCAGAGCTTGAAATCACAGGTATTTTAAAAGTTGCTTCCGGAATCTTTTCGACCGGCGATCTTGTAACCCTAATTTCAGATGCTTCAGGAACTGCTTTGATCGATGGCAGCGGCAAGGGGCAGATCACAGGCACTTTAAAGATGCAGCGTTTTCTGGATCCTGCCTTTGGATATAAATATTTCAGCTCTCCTTTCTCAAATTCTGTGGTGGGAGATTTTTCTTCCTATGTTGATCTTTCCGCAGCTTTTCCGCAGGTATTTAAATATAATGAGAACAGGGAAGATTCCCAGGGAAATGATGCGACAGGCTGGGAAGTCTACACTTCTTCGGCTGCCCCTCTGGAAGTGGGGAAAGGCTATGCTTTTAACTTCGGAAATTCTTCCGCAGCAAAAACAGTGGAATTATCCGGCACTGTCAATAATGGGGACGTAAGTCTTCTTCTCGAGAACCATAACGGGTTCTATACAAAAGGATTTAACCTGGTTGGAAACCCCTACCCTTCTCCTATCGACTGGAATTCCGCAGGCTGGACCAAGCAAAATATTGACGACGCAATTTATTTTTTTACGGCAGGAAGTGAACAATACACCGGCATTTATACATCTTTTGTGAACGGAATTTCAAGCAGTGATGGCAAGGCTACAAGCATTATTCCGTCCATGCAGGGCTTCTTTGTAAAAGTGAGTGATGGATATACTTCGGGAACTTTAGGAATGACCAATGCTGTAAGGTCTCTTGACGCTACACAGGCTTTTCTTAAGAGCAGTAACAGATCAAAAGAACAGAAACTGCTACGCCTCTACGGCGGTTTTGATGGTGAAGCCCGGGAGGATGCGCTGGTGATCTATTTTCCGGCTTTTGCCAAACCGGAATTCGAAACCAAACTGGATGCACATAAAATGATGAATACTGATAATGCCGTTCCAAGCATTTACAGTATTAGTAAGGACAATAAAGAGCTTTCTATTAATGCCCTTTCCCTGGAGACAGAAACAGTTGTAAAGATCCCGCTTGGAGTACAAGCCGAAAGAGCTGGCCGAATGTATTTTAAAATGGCTAACCTTCCGGATCTTGCAAGGGAAATGCACTATTATTTGATAGATCTTCAAAAGAAGAAAAGCCTTGATCTCTCTAAAGATCCTGTCTATTCTTTTACTATTGAAAAAGGTATTCACAATCAACGTTTCCAGCTAATGATCTCCTCACAAACTGTAGCGGATCCAGCGATTGTTTTTGATGAACCTTTTAGAGTAAAGATAGATGCTTCAGGAATTGGGGTGCAACTTTTCCTTGAAAAAGGGCAACTGGCACATATCCAAAAAGCGAATATTTCAGGACAAATTTTGGAAAGCAAAACAGGTTCCGGTTACGAAGAGATCAGGTTTGATAATACCGGAAGTGAAGGTATGTATTTCGTGATCCTGGATATTTCCGGCAGACGGTATACCAAAAAAGTAATAATTAAAAAGTAGCAGAAAAGATGAAACCAAATTTCCGATTTCCTTCGTTTTTGATCGCTTTCCTGCTTTTTATGTTGGTTCAAACAGCTATTGCCCAGGAGAAACCACCTATTCCTATAACAGTGGAAGTAAATACCTCTCAAAACCTCAATTTTGGATCCTTTACGGTTGGAGTTACGGGTGGCACAGTGAGTGTAGATTATAACAGTACCAGGACCTCTACCGGTGATGTTTTTGAGTTAAATATGGGAGCAAGCCCTTCTGCAGCGCTTTTTGATGTTACCGCGAATCCGGGAACTATAATACAGATCAGTGCACCTACTAATATTCCGCTTACAGGGTCAAACGGAGGAGTGATCTATTTGGATATTAATAGTTTTAGTACGGGCCAGTTGTTTATCAGTACCGCTACCCCGCCTAACGTGAATTCGGTTTATGTGGGAGGAACGCTCACTATCCCGGCCAATACCAATAACCTTCCCGGACAGTACAACGGAAACTTCACATTAACCTTTATCCATCAATAGAAGATTAATGGAGAATTCTCTTTTGCGCATCCTGGATCGGTATTTAAAAACCCATTTTCTTCCTGCATTTCTATTATTCTTTTCCTGTTTCGTCGTGATAGCGCAAGATGATCTTCCTGAATATGATGAACTGAATGTGGAAATGACTATTCCTGATCTGGGAATGATGGAAATACCAATTGCCATCAAAGGAGAAGATGCCTTTATTCCTGTTGAGACACTTTTTAACCGGTTAAAAATCAAGAATACGAGGACAGGTTCCGGACTGGAGGGATTCATCATCCATCCGGACTCCACTTATCAAATAGACCTTCAGGCGAACAGGATCAGCTTCAAAAATGAGAGTTTTTCGATAAATAATTCAGATTACATTCAAACTCCCGAGGCGTTGTACCTGCGTTCTGATCTCTTCGGAAAAGCTTTTGGGTTGGACACACAGTTTTCTTTCCGAAGCCTTTCCGTAAAGCTGGTTACAGATAAAGAGTTACCCGTAATTAAAGAGATGCGTTTAAAAAAGCTGCGGGAAAATATGAATCAGGTGAGAGGAATAGTTCAACCTGATACCACGATCTCCCGGGAATTTTACTTTTTTGAAGCCGGTAGCCTGGACTGGGGAGTCATTACTACTCAAAATTCGCAACTTCAAAATGACAATCGGTTTACCTTAGGACTGGGAACTATGTTCCTGGGAGGGGAGACAAATTTGATTCTGAATTATTCTTCCAGGGTTCCTTTCGAATCCAGAAACCAGTTCTACCAGTGGCGTTATATCAATAATGACAGCCGCTTCTTAAAACAAATTACTGCCGGAAGGATCTTCAGCGGTGCGACATCCTCCCTTTTTGCACCGGTCTCGGGAGTGCAGATAAGTAACAGTCCTTTTCAGAACAGGCGTTCTTTTGGGACCTATGTGATGACGGACTATACAGATCCCCGGTGGACAGTCGAGCTTTATGTTAATAACGTGCTGGTCGACTTTACAGAAGCAGATGCTTCTGGATTTTATTCCTTTGACGTGCCTCTTATGTACGGAAACACCGGTGTGAGACTCAAATTCTATGGTCCCTACGGAGAAGAACGGGTTGAGGAGCGAATGATCAATATTCCGTACAATTTCGTTCCGAAGAATGAGCTGGAGTATACCATTAGTGCGGGGATAGTTGAAAATGACGATCTCGACAGATTTTCCAGGGCCAATGTAAATTATGGGATCAGCAATGCCATCACTGTTGGTGCTGGAGCCGAGTATCTTTCTGGCCTGGAATCTGAAGAAGTTATGCCATTTGTAAATACATCGGTTCGGGTTGCTTCAAATCTACTTTTTAGCGGAGAATACATGTACGGCGTGAAAGGAGAAGCCATTTTGAATTACCGTACGCCGAAAAATCTGCAGGTGGAATTGAATTACGTGAACTACGATAAAGATCAGACGTCTATAAATTACAACTATCTGGAGGAGCGAAAGATCAGTCTTTCCTCTCCCATTCGCACCAAAAACTTTTCGCTGTATACCCGCTTCAGTTTGAACCAGATCATCATGCCTGCTACCGAATTCACTACCGCACAGTTGCTGCTGTCCGGAGCTGTATTGGGAGTAAGTACGAACCTTACCACGTATGGGATCTACAACGACCGTTTGAAGGATCCGACCATCTATAGTTCTCTTTCTCAAACCTATCGCCTGCCCTATAAATTACTTTTTTCACCACAGCTGCAGTACGATTTCAGTAATTCTCGATTCAACAATATAATTGCTGAACTGGAACGGCCGGTGCTGGATCGCGGTTTTCTTAACCTGGCCTATGAACACAATTTTCTTCGGAAGGCCCATATCTTCGAAATTGGATTCCGGTACAACCTGAATTTTGCTCAAACCTCTTTTACTTCCCGCTTCGGAAATCAGAATACTTCTCTTGTACAATCTGCCCGTGGAAGTTTAATGCTGGACGATAACACGGGTTATGTTTTGGCCAGTGACCGTACAGCCATGTCAAAAGCAGCTCTCAATCTTATTCCTTTTCTGGATTATAATGCAAATGGCAAAAAAGATCCAATGGAACCCGGTGTGGAAGGACTCGAACTTAAGACCAGGATGGGGAAAGTCAGCTATAATGAGGACCGCACGATCCTTCGCATTACCGAATTACAACCATACATTGATCTCATTTTAGAGGTTGATCCGGTGAGTCTCGATAACATCGCCTGGAAGATCAGTAATCCGAAGATCATGGTTGAAACGGTTCCGAATAAATTCCAGGACATTTATGTACCCGTGGAAGTTCTGGGAGAAGTTGGCGGGATGGTTTATCTTGAAAAGAATGAAGCGCTCCAGGGACAGGGCCGAATTATCATCAATATTTTCGATTCAAATGGGCAACGAGCTGCCCGTATTCTAAGTGAATCGGACGGTTATTTCACATTCCTCGGACTCAAACCCGGTTCCTATACCGCTCGTATAGATCGGGAACAATTAACAAATCTCGACTATACTTCCGCTCCTTCTGAAATTTCTTTTGAGATCAAAGTTGATCAGTACGGTGATATTGTTGATACTCTTGAGTTCATCCTGAAAGAGGACCAAAAATAGCTTTTTTAGATAGTCTCATCTTCAGAACTCCAGTGAGAGTGAAAATACTCCCCTCTTGGTTTATCCGTGCGCTCGTAGGTATGGGCGCCAAATGAATCCCGTTGCGCCTGGATCATATTTGCTGAAGATTGTGCAGATACAAAACTCAAAAAGTAGTTTGCAGCTGCCGACATTACCGGCATGGAACAATTGGATTGCAAGGCGGAAGAAACAACATTTACCAGATGCTTCCTGTTTTCCTTTAGTTCTCTGCTTATCTCCTCATTCATTAAAAGATTTTCGGAATGTTCCTTAAAAATACCGGCCAGTCGTTCCATGAACGCCGAGCGAATGATGCAGCCATTGGTCCAGATACGGGCAATTTCCGATAGATTTAGCTGCCAGTCATAAGTTTTAGAAGCTTCGGAGAGCAGCTCAAATCCGATCGCATGGTTTATGATGCTGGCTGCCTGATAGGCTTTAAAAAGGCCGTCCTGATCTAATTTTTCTGAAGCTCCTTTTTTTTCAAATTTTCCGTAGAGCACTGAAGCTTCTACCCTTTCCTCTTTTTTACCCGAAATGTTTCTGGCCATTACAGCGGCTGTGATGGTGTCAAAAGCTACTCCCAACTCCAAGGCCGCATTTGTGGACCATCCTCCGGTTCCCTTTTGCTTGGCAGCATCCAGAACTTTATCGATCAAAAACTCGTCATCCTCCTTTTTCCGTAGAATGTCTACAGATATTTCAAGCAGAAAACTTTGCATCTCCTTATTCCATTCCTCAAAAAGAGAAGCGATCTCATTGGGCTGAAGGTTTTTGGAAAATTTTAAAAAATGATAGGTTTCCGCAATGAGCTGCATTTCCCCATATTCAATTCCGTTGTGGAGCATTTTTACAAAATGCCCGGCTCCTCCCGGCCCAATATAGGTACAGCAGGCTTTTCCCTGCTTATCTTTTGCAGCGATCTTTTCAAGAAGCTCCCCTACCCGTTCATAGGCTTCGGCTGGGCCTCCGGGCATAATTGACGGACCTTTTAAAGCACCCTCTTCTCCTCCTGAGATCCCTGCTCCCATGAAGTGCAATCCTTTTTCCGCTAAATATTTTTCCCGGAGTTCGGTATCTTTATAATGTGAATTACCGCCGTCAATGATCAGATCGCCTTCTTCCAGGAACGGTAGCAGACTATCAATGACCATGTCTACTGCTTTTCCGGCATTCACCATCAGAAAAAGGTTCCGAGGGCGATGCAGGGATCTTACAAAAGCTTCAAGATCATCAAACCACGGGAAATCATAGATCTCCTTATGCTCAAGTGCGAAATTCCTGGCAATATCCACTTCCACTCCTTCCACCTGTCGGTTAAACACTGAGATCGCTACTCCTTTGGAAGCGAAATTTAGAGCAAGGCTTTTACCCATTACCCCCAAACCAATAAGTCCGATTTCTGAATTGTGCTTGTGTGAACTGACCTTCTCCATAATCTCTTCAATTATTTCCTCTTCTGTAGCCTGTACATCAACATGTACCGCTGTTCCGGGTTCTTCCAGGATGTCATATTGTGATTGTAACAGGTCCGGTTTAAAATAGTGACCTTTCCTGTCGGCAATGCGTTTGTAGATCACGTCGTAACCGGAATGAAGAAAGATCCAGGTGATGTATTTCTCCGGAATGCTGCTCAATCGCTGCCGGTACTGCTCTTTTAGTGCAGAACAGGCTAAAACAGCACCCTCTTTTTTATGCCATTTTTGGATATTTTCAGCTAGCAATTCCAGCCAATCTTCCCTCTCCTCATCCCGAAGGGGAATACCCTCCCGCATCTTAAAAACATTATCCGCAGAATGAAAATCGTCTGCATCGTAAAAAGGTAGCTGCAGCCGCTCGGCAAGCAGTTTACCGATCGTGGTCTTCCCTACTCCCGATACGCCCATTACGATGTATACCTGCTTCAAAATGATTTTATTTATAGGAGATTTCCAAGATGTCCAGGTGGCGGATCTCTGCTCCCAATTTAAATTCGGCTACCTCTCCAACTTTTTTACCGGTAATAGCTTTCGCAATAGGGGCCACAAAGGCTATTTTTTGATCCTTAATATTGGCTTCATCTACGCCCACGATCTGGAATTCCTGCAGTTTTTTGCTTTTTTGGTCCCGTATCTTCACATGTGCTCCAAACCGCACTTCTCCCGGCGGTTGTTCTGAAGGGTCAAGGATCCTGGCGGAATTTATACGCTCGTTGAGCAGGCTTAGTTTTCCGTCAACCACAGCGCGCGCTATTCTTCGGTCTTTGTCGCTGCTTTTTTCCCTGCCGGCCCATTCTTTTTCCAGCTCTTCTTTTTCTTGCTTCAACTTCTGAAAGCCTACGGGAGTTACATAATTGTTCACTCCGGCTGGCAATGCAGCTCTCGGCGGAATGAATGGAGCTTCCTCCTGGTCTTCTTCTTTTACGAATCCTCGGCTCATGGTCAGGTCTTTTTCTAAAGGTCGAAAAATAGCGGCAGAAATAAAAATTCCACCGCTTTCGTTTTAATTCGGTTATTTTTGCTGCATGAGCAAGCTTTTAGTGATTGGTTATGTGTGGCCGGAGCCAAAATCTTCGGCAGCGGGAGCACGTATGATGCAGCTTCTGGAATTTTTCAGAAAGGAGGGTTATTCTGTCATTTTTGGAACCACAGCCACAAGGACTGAACATTCCGAAGATCTTGAGAAACTGGGAATTTCTACGGAAGTCATTGAGCTTAACAATAACAGTTTTGATCTTTTGCTGAAGGAACTGCAGCCGAACATCGTGCTTTTCGACCGGTTCATGATGGAAGAACAATTCGGTTGGAGGGTCGCAGAAGTTTGTCCGGAAGCAATAAGGATACTGGATACAGAAGATCTTCATTTTCTCCGGAAGGCCCGGCAGCAGGCATTCAAACAGGGAGTTTCTGTTTCAATGGAAATGCTCCAATCTGAGACAGCCAAAAGGGAGATTGCCAGTATTTACCGCTGTGATCTGTCACTGATCATTTCGGAAGCTGAAATGGATCTTTTGACAAAAGAATTCCGCCATCCCCCTGAAATATTGTTCTATATACCTTTTTTGCCAGAAGAAGTGTCTTCCGAGGAGATTACACATCTTCCCGATTTTGACGTACGCAGGAACTTCGTGAGTATTGGAAATTTTCTTCACGAGCCCAACTGGGATGCTGTTCTTTACCTGAAGCAGGAAATCTGGCCGCTGATCAAACGAGAATTACCTGCTGCAGAACTTCATATTTACGGAGCTTATTCCGTTGAAAAAGTGAAGAATCTTCATAATCAAAAAGAAGGTTTTATTGTAAAAGGTCGTGCTCCCGAAGCAATAGAAATGCTGAAGCATGCAAGAGTTTTGCTGGCCCCTTTGAGGTTTGGAGCCGGTCAAAAAGGGAAATTTATTGATGCCATGCAGGCAGGAACCCCCTCGGTCACTACTCCCGTGGGAGCTGAAGGAATGCAGTATAATGGTATCTGGAATGGAAAAATCGAACAGGATCCGGAAGCCTTTGCTGATGCCGCTGTGGAATTATACTCTGAAATAGATGTCTGGAAAACTGCTCAAAAGAATGGCTTTGAACTGCTAAAAATAAGGTATCCAAAAAAGGCATTTTTGGAACAGTTCAGAAACAGCCTTTTAGAACTGCAAAAGAACCGGGAATCTCATCGTTTGTCAAATTTCACCGGTGCTATGCTCCTGCATCACAGTCTTGGAAGCACCCGGTATCTCTCCAAATACATCGAAGCCAAGAACAGGCTAAAATGAGGAAACGCCCATTAAGGGCGTTTCGATCCAAACAAATAAAACTAACAACTTGCGCAGTTAGAGTTAACTGTGTTCCAGCATTGGTGTCTGGTTAAAAAGCTTTACGTTTAGCGCCTGCAGGGCCTGTACTTTATTTCGGGTGTCCACCAGAAGGGAAACGTTGTTATTACTTCCGCCATAAGAGATCATACGCACCGGAATATCATTCAAGATTTCAAAGATCCTGAACGTACTTTGGTCATTGATCAATCCTTCTCCCACAATACAAATGATACTGTGATTGGTATCAACCGTGATCTCTCCGTACTCCTCCAGGTCATCCAGGATCTTGTGCAGATTGGTGGTGTTGTCGATCGTCAGGGAAATGGCGATCTCAGAAGTCGTGATCATGTCGATCGCAGTCTGATGTTTATCAAAAACTTCAAAGATCTTTTTCAAGAATCCGTGTGCCATGAGCATTCGGTTGGACTTGATCTTAATGGCTGTGATATCGCCTTTTGCTGAAATGGCCTTTAAACCTGTTCCGTGTACTTCCGAAGAGATCATGGTTCCGGAGGCATCTGGTGTAAAGGTATTCTTCAGGAAAATGGGAATATTTCTCTCTTTAACCGGGGAAACGGTTTGCGGATGCAGGATCTTTGCTCCAAAGTAAGCCAATTCCGCAGCTTCCTCAAAAGTAAGGTGAGAAAGCGCTTTTGTATTCTCCACAAAACGCGGATCATTGTTATGGAACCCGTCAATATCAGTCCAGATCTGCACTTCTGAAGCCTTTAATGCTGCACCAATAATAGTGGCTGTGTAGTCACTACCACCTCTGTTCAGGGTGTTAATATTTTTATTACGGTCAACACGTACAAATCCTTGTGTAACATATACTTCTGAACTTACTTCTCTCCTTAAAACGCCTGAAAGAAGTTGAGAAACTACTTCCACATCGGGATTCTCAACATTCGCTACATGCATGAAGTCTTTAGCATCCAACAAGGTATTAGAAACACCTTCTGCCTCCAGGTATTGTGAAAAGATAAAGCTCAGAAATGTCTCGCCAAAGGTTACAATTACCGGCTCCAGAGAACTTTCAAAGTCCTGGGCTGTGACCTCTTCCAATTGCTCAAAAAGGATCTCAAAAAGATTTGCAGTACTTTTTGCAGTCTCAGGATTTGCAAATAACTCCTCTATCAACCCGAGGTGCTTCATCCTGATCTGCTCCAAAATGGCAGCAACCGCTGAAGTTTCATTTTGTTTAAATTGGGCGACAAGTTCTACTAATTGATTTGTCACGCCCGACATTGCTGAAACCACTACCATTTTTCTCCCTTTTTGGGAAGTAATGATCTTGCGCACATTGCGTATGGTTGCTGCAGAACCTACAGAAGTACCACCGAATTTTAATACTTTCATATTTTTCATTTCCAAAGTGCATAATTACTCATGGAGATTGAAGGGGGAAAAAAAACCGCTTGTTTTTCATACCTTTGCACAAAATGTATAATATTTAACAATGAAGACGATAAGTACCTGTGTACATGATATATTACGCCACCAACCTTTTTTGGACGACGCACTGGCCCGAAATATTATAAATTTCAGTTCGCTTGCCGCCGATATTCAGCCTCAAGTTGAAAAAGAAATGCGGAAACCGGTTAAGCAGGGTTCCATTATTATGGCCCTTAGAAGGTATCACCCAAAGAGAAACAAGTTCACCAGCAAGAATTTCCGGGATCTGGGAGATATTATTGTGCGATCGGGAATTACTGAATATACCTATCTTAACTCCAAGGATACAGTAGCCAAAAAAGCGAGATTATTGGATTCAGTTAAAGACCGGACCGGAGTGTATTTGAATTATTCCAGTAATTACCAGGAAAGTATCTTTTTGGTCTCTACCAGCCTCGAAGACACCATAAAGGAGATCTTTGCAGATGAGAAACTGGTTAGCATTTCAGATGAACTCTCATCCATAACTATTGCGCTTCCTGAAAAGAACACTAAAACAGTAGGGCTGTATTTTTACATTTTTAAGCTGCTGGCTTACGAAGGAATTCCGGTCTATGAAGTGATCTCTACCTCAAACTATTTCACCTTGTTTCTGGAACAGGAATATGTGAACCAGGCTTTTATGTTGATGAATGAGATCAAGAGCAAAAGCTAATCTTCGAGAGAGTACCACCAAAGAGAATTTTGGAAGTTCATTGGGAGAATAACCATTTCAGTATCTTCTAAAAAGAGGAAATCCCCGGAACTTTTTGCTGAACTTATCAGCTTTTGAAGGTTGCCCACAGCGTTTACTTCGTAAATATCCCCTGTTGCCCAATCTGAAAATAAGAAGCTTTCGGAATGCCTTTTTTGGATCCCATCGAGATTTCCTATTCCGGGAGTCAGTTCAGAACATTTTCCGGAGGTATCTATTCTTAATAATTTCCCCGGTTCGTCTTTTCCCCAGGAAGCCACAAGCATCCCATCCTTCAGTTTTAATAATCCGTTGGGTTGTTTTAGCGCCGGATCATTCGACCATTCTGAGATCTTTCCGGAGCGGTCATACTTGAATATTTTATTACCTGAGAGATCGGAAATATAAAGGTTTCCCATTTCATCAGCAGTAATGTCATTCAGGGAATTCGCACCGGGTACAGGTAATTTTTTGATCACAGTACCTTTTTTATTGTCCATGATCACGAGCACTGTAACATCGCTCACATAAAGTGTATCTCCATGCACGTGTAAACCCTTGGGATCATCAAGTCCGGTGATCCACTTTTTCTTCAGAATTTCGCCCTCCGGACTCACTTTAGAAATGAACCCATCCCCTTTTTCTTTATCGGCCATATTGGAAACATATAGCAGCTCTTTCTGGTGATCCAATACCACAGATTCGGGATGACTAAACCCCTCCACCTGTCGAAAAGCGGTATTTTTCTGGGCATTGGCTGTAAAGGTCAAAAGGAAGATCAAAAGGAATGTTATGCGCTTCATAATCAGTGTTTTCCTAAAAATAGTAATTTCCTTTAGTGTTTGCCTTTAATACCTTTTAAAATTTTGCCAAAGCTTCTGGAAAAATTGGGCTTTTCCGGTACTTTTAATAGAAAACAAAAGCTATGAGAAAGTTAGTAAGAGCATTGCTGGCAGGTTACGGGGCCAAAAAGATTGGCGGCGGCTGTGGCTGTTTTGGGATAGTGATCGTATTTATTATTCTTTGGTGGTTGCTTTCCCAAGTGGGAATTTGATCTACTGGAAAAAGTAACCAAAACCTATGGTGAACATGATCAATCCGTAGAAGTAATGTTCCAGGCTTACATTGAGTAAACTTTTTGTCTGGTAGTAATTGTAAATGAAGATCCAGCCTGCCAAAAAGGTTGCTATTGGCGCTACCCAGTTCGCATAAATGAAGTGTGTCAACCCAAAAATCAGGGCGTTACTGAACATTAGCAGGTATTTTTCAGGAATAAGGGCTTCATACCTGTGGAAATAGTATACCCGGTATATTAGTTCCTGCGGAAAAACGGAAGCTATGGGATACAAAAAGAAGGTTAGCAGATATCCATTGAAGTTCTCTACCGGGTACTTAAAGAACAGGCCGGGATAGATCCACCAGGTAAACCAGATAAGGAGAATAGTTATTATGAGCATCCTAACTATACTCTTACCTACATAAGCCTTTCTGAAACGGGTAAAAACTCTTTTATCAAAGCTTTTATCCATCACGAGCAGGATGAAAAAGAACATGGCTATGCAAACGAGGGGAATGATCTTATACCACCCATTCAAAAAGTTATTGGTTATGAAGGGGAGAAAAACATAAAAGATCACAAATTCCAGCACCAGGTAAGGTTTGGAATTATAAATATTTCTGAGGCTCATAGCGACGTGTGACGAAAGATAAATATTATTGATCTGGCTGGTTCAAGAAGAATAAAACTTCCGGAACCTTAAGGTTCCAGGTTCTCCTCCTCACCTTCTCCGGTTCTGGCCCTTTTTCTTTCCCTTAATAGATCAATGATATTGAACAGTACAATACAAAAGGCAACCCAGATAAGTCCTGCTATAAATCCTCCGGCAACGTCTGAAGGGAAGTGTACTCCCAGATAGATCCTACTGAGTCCTATTGAAAGGATCAGAAAAGTAAAGATGAAAGCTAATAAGAATCGCAACCATTTTGCCATTTTGATCCTGAATAGCAAGTAGATCAAAAATCCGTAGAAAGCCATGGCACTCATGGAATGTCCACTGGGATAACTCAGGGTTTTTACCACTACCATGTGTTCAATAGTAGGCCGTGCCCGGTTAATTGCTTGTTTTAGTGCGATATTTGATAATGCTGAAAGCAGTAAAACTCCCAACAGCTGAAAAATAAACTTCTTGTTCTTCAGTTTGAAAAAGAAGAATAATACGGCAATAGTGGTCACTACAATGTACGCATAAACGTCCCCAAGATCAGTTACAAACTGGAAGAAGTGATTGAGTTCGGGCGTGCGAAAAGAGATAATATAATCTGTGATCTTATCATCATAGACTTTTAGTCCACTTCCTGGGAGTTCATCGGTGAGTTCAATAAAGAGGTTTACTCCAAAAATAAAAGCTATAAAAGCAAAGAATATTAGCAGATAATAAGGAAGATTGGGATTTTTTCCGGAGAGAAAAGTTCTGATGTAATCGATCAGTTTCCTGACCATATCTTTCATATCATTCCGCATAGCTGGTAAAGTTGGTTAATTTTCAGTTGTTACAGCTCCTTCCTCTGCCGGATAGAAGATCTGCACTTTTCTTCGCCCCCAGTTAAGAGCCTTTTCTTTATCAACACCCATGTAGATGTCAATTTTATTTCGCCACCTGGGGTGCATTTTGTCATTGACTATAAAGATCCCTTCAAAACCTTCTATTTTAACGGGAGTCTGATACGTAAGTCCTTTTTTGATAAGGTCCCTGGAAACTGCTATTGACTGGATTCCCGGCTTTAAAGTATCTCCCCAGGCCGTTATTTTTGGATTTCCTTCTGTCTGAGTCAGGATGGAATTATAAGCTGAAGCTGTAACTGTAATGCTATTCCAGTCAGAAATGTCAATTTCTTCAGGGTCTGCGTCTTTACAACTCCACATTCCTCCCATGAAAAGCAGGGGGATCAGAATGAATTTTAAAAGTAACTTTTCAGAGATCATTAATACCAACTTACTAAAATTTTATGTTTTCACCACAGCTTTACCCGGTCTTAACCCTCTTTTAAGAAGGCTTTCCGGAAATTGTGCTAAAGAACTGTTTTTTTAAACAAATATTTTAGAACCGTGGCAAAAAAAAGCTATTGGCTTGATACTCTTATACAAAACCCCAGATCTTTTGTCCTTCCTTAATAAAAGTGTACCTTTGCCAACCGAAATGCGGAATTTCTATTCAGCGCTGTTAAGGTCCTTCCTTTCTATTTTCTGTTTTATTTCCATTTCACGCAATCTATTTTAATTGATAAACAAAGTTATTATGAGTCAGGTTAAAGAAAATGACACAGTAAAAGTACATTACACCGGTAAATTGACAGACGGACAGGTCTTTGACAGTTCTCTTGAAAGGGAACCGATCGAATTCACCATGGGTCAGGGTCAATTGATCCCGGGTTTTGAGAAAGGTTTACTGAATATGAAGGAAAACGAAAAGAAAACTATTACGATCCCTGCTGAAGAAGCTTATGGTGAGCCAAGACAGGAACTGATCCAGGAAGTAGAAAAAAGTCAGCTTCCCGAAGAGATCAAGCCTGAAGTAGGAATGGGACTTGTTTCTAAAAGTCCTGACGGAAGAGAAATGAACCTGGTAGTAAAAGAGGTGAAAGAAGAAACTATCGTAGTTGATGGGAATCACCCATTGGCAGGAAAAGATCTTGTTTTTGACCTTGAAGTGGTTGAGATCAAATAATACCTGAAGGTATATAAAGAAAAACCCTGCATAAATTCTGCAGGGTTTTTTAATTTTTAAAATAAACGAATTAGTCTTCCTGGTGCATAAAGCGCTGCTTTGCCAGTAGTTCCTCATCTGTCTCCTCATTGGCAGGGTCAGGCACACAACAGTCGACAGGACAAACGGCCGCGCATTGAGGCTCGTCATGGAATCCTTTACACTCCGTACACTTGTCTGGAACTATATAATATATTTCGTCGCTAAGAGGCTCCTGTGCCTCTGAAGCGTTGGCCTTTTTACCATTGGGAAGGATCACATCACCATTTAGATCTGTACCGTCAGCATAGCGCCAGTCATCTGCCCCTTCGTAAATGGCAGTGTTAGGACACTCCGGTTCACAGGCTCCACAGTTGATGCATTCGTCAGTTATAATAATTGCCATAGCTTTTTTTTGTTCTAAATTTGCACAAATTTTTTACTTAATCTTATGTATATGTAAATCAGTGTATTAACATTCATTGTGTTTAAGCATTTAAGCATAATTTTGTGCTTTTGTTTAAGTATATACTCTTATTTATATCTTTGCTCAAGTCGATTGTCAAAGTTTAATCAGTATGTCTAAAACCACTTATGCCCTTGCTGCACTGAATCACGGTTCCATCAAAGATACAAAAGTAATAAACCTTCGGGTTACTACAAATAGGAAACCAAAGTACAAGTCCCTTAAGATAAATGTCAAGGCAAAAAATTGGGACCAAAAAAATCAGAGAGTAAAGGGTGGACTGAGAGGTGAGCCTAATGCCGACCTTATCAATGATAAGATTCACAAGATTCTTCTTAAGGCTCAAACTGAAGAAAACACTCACGTGGGTAAAAGAGAGAACAGCTTTCTGGATTACGCAAAGTATATTATTGGTGGAACACATACTCATGGAACTCGACAGAATAGGTACAGGGCCATTAAAAAATTGGAAACCTATCTCGATTACAGAGGCTTAGAAGACCTCCCATTCACTAAGTTGGATAATATCTTCATTGAAGGCTATTACTCGTGGCTAATGATGCCTGATGGTGGTGGCTTGGCAGTATCAACTGCCAATGAATACATGCAGATATTGGACCAGCTGGTGGACAAGACCATCTTGTCTGGTAAACACCACTTTAATAGCCATCCATTTTTAGGTCATAGAAGAAAAAAAACAGATAATATACTGGAAGTATTGGATGATACCGATTTGAAGAAGTTAATTGAATACAGACCCAGAACTGTAAAGCAAAAACAGGCTAAATCCGTTTTCTTCATGATGATGCATTTATCTGGAATACGCATATCAGATATCCTCACCCTTACCTTTAGCAATTTCTTTGTGGATAATGAGGGACGGCTTATGGTAAGATACAAAACTCAAAAGTCTTCAAAGGTTGTCACTACCAGGGTAAACATAGAAGCGGCATTGGAAATTATCAAGTTCCTTCACCCATATGATGTGAAAAAACAGACCAGTACTTTTATAACCCATAATTTGGAATATACCAGGTTGCGTGCACGATTAAAACAGGCCAAACGAGAATACGAATCAATCATTCCCTCTACTCTGGACTCCATCTACCGAACAATGACCGAAGAGCCAGACAAAGATTACATGTGGTTGCTGGAGCGAGAAGCAAAGGCTGAGCGGAAAAAAGAACATTTGAGGATTGAGATAATCCATTGTGAGGAAAAAATGGAGGAACACAAAAGAAAAATGATGAACAATATTGCCGACACCATCATGGTAATTAAGAAGGAACACCCAGGTGATACAATATTACCTCACATGAGAGGTCTATACAAAGGTGAGGACCGTTTGAGCCCAGAAGTTGAAGCCATATGCAATAATTTTAAGACCAAAAATAATCAAGCCCTTAAACGAATTGCTAAGAAGGTGGGGATAAAGAAAAAAATATCTAACCACCAGGCCAGGCACGTCTTTGCAATGAAGCTTTTTCTAAAAGGTGTAAATATGCATTACATTTCTCTGGCTCTGGGCCATAGTAATATTGCCACTACAGATAAATATAGGCAGAAGCTTATCGATGATAGACTTCATGATGTTACTGACGATTTTAGTGAGACTTTTAAAGACCTCAGTATCTGGGGTAATTAAGACCATTTCGGGAGGTTTATCTTTACGATACTTCAAACAGAATAAAATCCAGATGAGTTGCTATGGAATAAATCCAAATTATTAATTTAGTTGGAAATATTCCATGCAATGAAAAATCCTTTAAAAGAACAAGGAAGAACAGACAACCATCCCCAACCAGAAGTTGAAGAAAGTATTCGAGGTTTAGAATTTGATTACAGTTATACAGGAAAACGTATGGGCGGAAGCCAAATTGAACTTCATGTAACCAGCACAATTAGAGACTGGAAGACTTTAACTTACATCAGAAAAAGCTGGTATTTGGGTTCCAAAAATGATTGGAAAGGGTGTATTAAAAACCACATTATAGACCATCTTAATGACCTTAGCGTTGGTCGAATGATGGTCATGTCCCTTTTGCGGGAGTTTGAAGTAACCGAATCGAACTTCATTCCCTGGGAGAGGTACCATAACAGAAAATAATTTCCCCTTAAATATCGTTGACAATAGAGTTAATTGTTTAACTTAATCCAATGATTTTCAAGGGCTCTGTTTTAGGTTTTCTAATGATGCTATCTGTTGATGGTGGAGCTCAAGCTATATTTACCTCACCAATCACCCAGGAATATCCGACCATTTTCACAACGGATTTTAAAGATATCAATAGAAACCTTTTTATTGAACCCGAAACTATCACTCTGACCACTGACACTGAAGACGGTAAAATAATAGACGTTTTTGATGTTATTGAAATTAAAGATGAAGGAGGTCTTCTTAAATTTCTTTGTGTTACCAGAACGGGGGAAAAGCTTGTGACTGTTATTATCCCAGTACAAGAAAAAATCGAAATTATTGATATCTATAGACCCTCCAGCGTGACTGGTGAAGTTGAACAAATTCGGCTCTGGGTAAATTAAGTAACCTTCTATGATTATGACTTTATATGAGTACAAGTTACTACCGTTAGAAAAACAACATGAGGTTCTACACAGGGACGGGACCTTTCTTGAAGTCGTTACCGTTGGAGAAAGTAAGTACGTTCTCTACTCTTTATGTAATTTTTACGTGGAACTAAAGTATGCTGTCGCTCAAAATAGGGTGTTAAATTTACTGAGCTTCAAACCTTGTGAGAAACTGGATAAATATTTGAGAAATTACCCCTCGCCCACCTAACCATTCAGCGGTAAATCGGTATACTGATAAGCTTTAAGGTTAAATCGGAATACCCCCAGTGGGTTAGTCTTAACAGTTACCCTGTTTTGTGATATCTAATGAGCCTTTTTAAGATACTTGATTAATTCAGTCTTACATTTTTTATTCTGTCGGCATAGGTTCATATTATATCACTATTCCTATACATCTTAATTACTTCTCTTATCGAGGCTCGGATAAACTGAAGTTAAAAACCCGATTGACCAGACTCCCCAATTTCTGGTTTGTTATATGTCCAGATGTATCCCCTGTGCTTTCGTAAGGTTCCATAGCAGACTTTGCGAATAGACTTATTATAGTATCCAGCTGCATGTGCTTCATCAACAGATTTCCATTCCTTAACCAAGTGACCTTTTTCGGTAAGTTGATAAACAGCTTTTCTTCTGTTTTCTGCGGCCCTAAGATGGCAGTCATTGTGTGTCACATTAGCCTGCACTGTAACCCACTCCAAGTTAAAAAATTGGTTATCATGTCTTATCTCGTTAATGTGATTAACGACTGGTAATTGTTCTGGATTAGGAATGAAATGGGTGGCGACTAAACGATGAACCAAATGTTCCTCGTATTCTGTGCCTCCATCTTTATAAAGTCGGGCACAAGTATAACCCAATGGCTTCGGGGTAAGTTTTAGTAGTTTGTCGGGATAGTTTCTCTTGTACCCATCTCTGGCAATCATCTGTCTCCCTGCAGAAAGAATCCTTCCCATATTACTTATCCAGTAACGATGTTCAAAACCTCTAATCGGTTTCCACACCTCCAGTTTATCTGCTTTTACAACTTTATTTTTCCATATGCAAAATGCTCCATGGTTATGTTCTTTGATTATATGTGATTCGGTCATAATAGATTTTATTTATAACTATTATAAGCCCAGAAATGAATAAGTAAACCTTACACCATAAAAAATTACAATCTTTGGTAAAAGTGAAAGGAAGATGAAGCAGAGTTAGGTCAACTCTGGACTGTACCTTCACCTGATTGTAAAACAATTAAAAACTATGCATAACTACAGGTTAACTCCAGAAGATTTAAGAAGATTTGAAGGATACCAGAATGTTACTGATGATGAAGCCGAATTAATCCTTGATGATGTTTTAGCTCTGGCAAGATTGTGTTTGGACCTGGTCGGGTGATAAATACTTCAAACACTCTGGGAAGTGTGGTACAAAAAAACTGTGGTACTTTTATCTTGGTTTGAGGTACTACTGGTGTTGATTATTGTAGTACGTTTTTCCTTTGGATTTTTCTGCATTTATCGCTATATTGCTATATACCAATAAATCAACTCCAGATGAATGTAGCTATCCTCACCAGAGTATCAAAAGAGTCCCAATCCTTTGACCGACAAATCACAGACTTGCGAAGTCACGCCAACAGAAAAAACTACACCATCCTGGGCGAGTTCAATGAAAAAATAACTGGTGCAGCAAAGAACCACGACCGACAAGCATGGAATGAGCTAATGGACTTGGTTATCACAAAGCAATTGGATAAGGTATTGGTGTGGGAGTTATCAAGACTTGGGAGAAATACTCTTGAGGTCCTCAAAACCCTGGATGCTCTTCACGAGCATAAGGTTTCTCTATACATTCAGAACTATAACATTGAAACCCTCAATGCTGATGGTTCTTTGAACCCAATGTCTCAACTGATGGTAACCATGTTGGCTGAATTCTCCAGGACCGAACGTGCACTTATCCAACAACGTCTGGAAAGTGGTTACCGAAAACATCTTAGAAACGGTGGTACCGTGGGGCGTAAAAAAGGTATTAGGATGACAAATTCACAGCTATTAGAGAAACACAAAGAGGTGGTTAAATTCTTAAGAAAAGGGCGTTCAATAAGGGAAACCGCCACTCTGGCTTCAGTATCAACCAGAACAGTTCAGAAGATTAAGAAGGCTATGACACCTATTTGTTGTTAGACCACAATTAATTCTCACCTGCCATTCAAATTCCATATCTTTCCCAATAAATTTCTTTTTATGAACTATACCGATAAACTTGTCTTCGATAGAGGATTATTAAATGACCCTAAAATTAACTTTCACCATCATAAGTTTTTGACAGTCTTACATTTTAACCTTGTGGACCTTAATAACCGTTACAAGACCCATGTACAAATGGAATATAGTTGGGCGACCAAATTAGTTAAACCTCTTCCACCCTATAGTAGGTATTCGGAGACAATAGGAAAGAGACTTAACACATACCTGGCTTTCTTCTTTACTCCACTTGAGGAAAAGGAGTATGCACAATGGCTGATAAATATTATTCAGAACAGATACAAAACATTGCTTTACACCCTTCAGAACCAAGACTATAGTGAGGATGAAGAATTCATTTATGAATTAAACCTGTTTATATCCTTATATAAGGACTACCACCCAATTCAGCTCTGGGATAACCAAACAGAGGAATTTTTTAAGGTTACTATGAACAAATTTTGTTCGCAATTGGAAGCTGAATATCAAATATAATTACCAAATAAGAAGAGAAAAGCCAGCGCTTGGCTGGCTTTTTTTTAGAATAACAGCAAATACACTACCGCTACTTCAACCAAGGAGATTTTAACCTCCAAATTGCTGATTTTTATTATCATTACAATTAGTTGTTGTATGCTCGCATCTTGAGCTATTATACCACATCAGGGTTTTAATCTTTTAAGCGAGACCCTCATGTTTACTATATCTAACTCGCTTTTACGGCACTTTGGACACCTCACTTTTTGATTGGATATCCCGATGAAGATTCTCAATTTGTTTGGGTAAAATGTAGATGTATTCAATTAGATAGTCAATTAAGTCCATCATCTGAGTGGCAATTTCTTTATCTGGAGTATTTTCCAAATCAAAATGCGCTCCAAGGTTACCTCCTTTTCTTAGGGCATCAGCCAAAGTTAAAATAGGTTGCTTCAGCTCCAAATGACTTGGTAATTCAGTTAACCTTTTGCTCAGCGAATGTTTCTTTTTATCATCTGGTAATAAATCTTGAGTTATCCCTTCTAAAAGTCTCCGTACCAGAACGGATGTAGCAGTCCACTGACCATGGTTATATACATCAAGAGTAGATTCATAAGCTTTTTTTAAACCAAGGTTCAAGTTTGAATCGGTTTTACCGAAATCAATAATAGAGCTTCTTCTATTGGTATGAGGATAAATAAAAAGTTCACCAAACTCGCCATCTTCAGCCGAATCATATCCAATGTACACAAACTTGCTTGTTTGGCTACAGCCCGAACATCTCGATTCAGTTGTGAGTGAAAGATGTGTCTGGGGTATTGACCAGGGTAAAGCAAAATTCACACTCCTACCGCAGTGTGGGCAAGTCCAATCGACTGAATAGACCAATTTAAAATTGCCACGTTTCTGGTGACGTGTGAAAAATTTTTTATCGATTTTCTCCATATAAAGGGTTCTTCTACGAATTTAAATAATTTTAACTAATCACTAACATTTTCTTACATTTACCTCACCCTACACAAGTTCAATAACATTAAAATCATTTATGACTTTAAAATTAGATACGCTGGAATCCTGGTTATGGGAATCAGCTAACATACTCCGTGGGTCTATCGACTCATCAGACTTTAAAAATTACATTTTTGGATTACTGTTCTTGAAGCGCACCAACGACACTTTTGAAGAAGAAGTTGAGAACCTTATGGCTGAGGATGGTATGTCTCGTGAAGATGCCGAGGAAGATGCATACTTCAACTTCCCACAAGAAGCAAGATGGGATAACTTGAAGAAAAAAACCGAGAATATTGGTGTTGCTTTGGATAAGGCTTTTGCTGCAATTGAACGTGATAACACTTCTCTGGAAGGTGTTCTTACCACTACCAAGTTTGGTGATAAGGAGAAGTTGTCAGATGATGTCCTTCAACGATTGTTGCGCCATTTTAATACCCATTCACTGCGGAATCAGGACCTCGAATCCCCACACATTCTGGGTGATGCATACGAGTATCTAATCAAGCAATTTGCTGATGACGCAGGAAAAAAAGGTGGGGAATTTTATACACCTCGTGGTGTAGTCCAGCTAATAGTACAGCTGATAAAACCCCAGCCTCGCCAAAAGGTGTATGACCCAACAATGGGTAGCGGGGGAATGCTCATTGAGGCCGCCAATTATGTTGCCGAGCAACCTGATGGAAAAGTGGGTAAAAATGTAAATGTATCACTGTACGGACAGGAAAAGAACCTGGGGACATGGGCTATAGGTAAACTAAATATGTTGCTACACAATTTTGTGGATGCCGACCTTCGTAAAGGTGACACTCTGGTGAACCCCAGACATACAGAAGACAATCAATTGATGCTGTTTGACCGTGTGGTAGCCAATCCACCTTTTTCCCTGGGGGAATGGTGGACGCCAGCAGAAGTGGCACAGGAAACAAAACTGGACAAGAATGGCAAAGAAAAAAAGGTAACTCCAGATTACAAAACTAAGGTTACCGACCGCTATGGTCGGTTCCAGTATGGTATTCCACCACGTGGATATGCTGACTTTGCATTCCTTCAACACATGGTTGCAGTACTGAAACAAGACGGTAAGGCTGGGGTCGTACTGCCTCACGGAACCTTATTCCGTGGGTCCAGTGAAGGCAAGATTCGTAAGGCTTTGATAAAAGCCGACATTATTGAAGGTATTATCGGCCTACCCGCTAAATTGTTTTACAATACAGGCATACCAGCGGCAATCTGGATAATCAACAAGAACAAACCCGCAGACCGAAAAGGTAAGATGGCTATAATTGATGCCAGTAATGGTTTCAAGGAAGGTAAGAACCAGAATGAACTACTCGAAACAAACGTCGCTAAGATAGTTGAAGCCTATTATGCATACACCGATGTGAAAAAATTTATGCGAGTGGTCCCGATTGAAGATATTAAAGAAAATGATTACAACTTGAATATATCCCGATACATTGACACAACGGAGCCAGAAGTTGAAGTTGACCTGAAACAGGTGAAGGTAAAATTACAGGAGTTGGAGGAAAGGGAAAAGGAAATTGATAGCAGACTCAAAAGCTATCTACAAGAACTCGGAATATAAATGGAAGGTTACGTTAAAACTGATATCGGACTAATTCCTCAAGATTGGAATTTATATAAACTGGGTGAGGTCGCCACTTTCAGAAGAGGAAGCTTTCCTCAACCCTATGGTCTGGATAAATGGTATGATGACAACAATGGCTATCCTTTTGTTCAGGTTTACGATGTTGGGGATAATCTAACTCTAAAAGCCACAACCAAAAGAAAGATTAGTGAAGAGGCTGCGGAAAAGAGTGTATTAGCCAAGAAAGGAACATTACTACTTACCATTCAAGGTTCCATTGGTAGGATGGCAATTGCGCATTATGATACTTATGTGGATAGGACTTTACTTTTATTTAATTCTTTTAAAGTACCAATAGATAAGAATTTTTTTATGTTCACAGTCTTCAGGCTGTTTGAACTGGAGAAACAGAGAGCACATGGTAGTACTATTAAAACTATCACAAAAGCCCAATTAACCAATTTTCAAATACCGTTACCACCATATCCTGAACAGCAAAAAATAGCGGATATTCTTGGTACCGTAGATAAGAAGATTCAGGTCATTGACGAACAAATTTTAAAGACAGAGAAGCTGAAAAAAGGGGTGATGCAAAGGTTACTTACTGAAGGCATTGGGCACACCGAATTTAAAGATTCCCCTCTTGGTAAGATTCCAAAAAGCTGGCAATTAATTAGTTTGTATGATTTGCGAAACAAAAAGGATAAATATGGATTTACGGGAGGACCATTTGGTTCAGACTTAAAATCCGAACATTACACTCTGGATGGGGTTAAAGTGATACAACTACAGAATATTGGAGAAGGTAAGTTTATAGAAAAGGGAATAATCTATACTTCAGAAGAAAAGGCAGATGAATTAAAGTCTTGCAATATCTATCCTAATGATATAATTCTTGCGAAAATGGCACCAGTTGCACGCTGTTGCATAGTGCCCTCATTAGACGAGAGGTATGTAATGTGTTCAGATGGAATCAGGTTATCCGTGGATAGGGAGAGATTTGATAACGATTTTATCTTTCAGGCTCTCAATTGTCCTTATTTCAGGAACCAAGCTGAATCTAAAAGTACAGGAACAACAAGAGCAAGGATTGGATTAAATGACCTAAAGAAAACTGTACTTATAGTTCCACCAGATATAAGTGAGCAAAAAAAATTAGCACAAATTTTAAAGACCTTTGATGAAAAAATTAATGTTTTGGATGGTAAAAAGATGGAATACCATAAACTTAAAAATGGGCTTATGCAGACACTTTTGACGGGTAAAATTAGAGTTAACAATCCAATAGAAGTTTAACCATGAACAATTCTCCTGAATACCTTCAAAGCGAGTTACCCGCACTGGACCTTTTCCAGAAGATGGGGTATGAATACTACAATGCCGCTGTTCAGGATGAGCGGGATGATATTACTGATACTGTTCTCAAGTCCCGATTAAGGTTAGCCATTAAACGTTTGAATCCATGGATTAATGAAAGTAATCTGGAGAAGGTTTTCAATCGTGTCACTTCAATTACAGGAACCTCAGTCATGGAAATCAACCAGGAGATTTGGGAGATTATTCGTGGTGGAACCATAACAGTAAAGCAACGGATAGGTGATACAGAAGAGTTTCATCCCATTCATTTTGTTGATTACCAAAACCCAAGTAAAAACGAATTCCTGGTTATCAACCAGATTAAATATCACGGCAAGCACCAACATTCTGTTCCAGATATTATGGTGTATTTGAATGGAATGCCAATTGCGGTAATTGAATGTAAATCACCCACGGCTCAAAATGCATGGGATAAGGCTTTCTACGACCTAAAGTACTATCAGGAAAATTCTGAAAAGCTTTTTCACTTTAACCAAATATGTGTTGGTCTCTGGAAAGACGGTGGTCGATATGGTGCCATTGGTTCCCCTCAGCAGTTCTATTCTGTCTACCGACCTCACAAGGAAGACGACCTCACTTTTTTGGGACCCAACCCAACTGCCCAGGATATACTGCTGTACTCCATCTTTAGAAAAGAACGTATCCTGGATATAATTCGCCATTTTGTGATTTTTGAATTGGATGAAGGTTCAGTAATAAAAAAGCTTCCACGATATCAGCAGATACGTGCGACAAACAAAACTATTGCCAGGTTAAAATCTGGTGAAGGTGGTGTGGTATGGCATACTCAAGGAAGTGGTAAATCTATTACCATGGCCTATGTTACCCGCAAATTGATGGCTCCAGAATATGGATTCGATAATCCTACTGTGATGGTCATGACGGACCGAAAGGACCTTGACCGACAAATCACCACAACATTTCAAAACGTTGGATTCGGTAACGTGAAGCAAGCTTCTTCGGTGGCGCACCTGGATAAACTATTACGCAATGATTACGGTGGAATCATTACCACTACCCTTCAAAAATTTCAGGAAACGGATAGGGATTCTGAAACCGATACTGACCAGACCGAAATCGAAGAACGTGGAAATCTTATCATTGAAAAATCCATTGATGCCGATAACAATAAACTAATTAAACGCACCAAAGAACTTCAACAGGGAAAATGGGTGGAAATTGAGGTTGAAGAAATTGACCTAAAGCAGTTATCCACAAAGGAAAATCTCTACATCCTGGTTGATGAAGCTCATAGAAGCCATTATGGATTCCTTGCAGCATTCATGAGGTCTGTACTCCCCAATGGTAAGTTTGTGGCATTTACAGGCACCCCAATAAGTAAAGAAGACAAGAGTACTTTGGGTGAGTTCTACGGTGGTAATTACATTGACGTATACACTATCAAAGAATCCGTTGCCGATGGTGCAACTGTGGAACTACTTTATGATGAAGGTATAGCTCAAATGGATGTCCGCAAAGAAGAGCTCGATGCGGAGTTTGATGAGAAATTTAAAGATGCTTCTGAGGAAAAGAAGGATAAACTGAAGCGTGTTGCGCTTCAAAAGTATCAGTTATCCTCCAGTAGAATTACCGATATAGGAAAACATATCGTAAACCACTACCAAAGTAAGATATATCCAGATGGTCACAAGGCTTTAATAGTAACCAGTGGTCGTGACGCTGCCATTAAGTACCAGAAAGTACTTACGGAACTTAGGGAACAGGGGCTTCATGATTTCGATTCCAAGGTAGTAATCAGTATCGGTTCACCAAAATCTGATGAAATAGCCAAGGAATACTACGGCACCCTGGAATGGAACCGTGAACACCCAGAGGAACCAAGACCCATTTGGGTGACGTCACCTGAAAATATTAAAACTGTTACGGAAGATTTTAAACTACCTTTTGGTGATGAGAATGACAAAGAGAAATCTGGTAAGAAGAAGTATGATAACACAGCCTTTGTAATTGTCTCGGATATGCTGCTCACTGGGTACGATGCACCAATAGCGAGTGTTCTTTACCTTGACAAGCCGTTGAAGGAGCACAACTTACTTCAGGCCATCGCACGGGTGAATCGTTCCCGTAAGGGTAAGCACGCTGGGTTCATTGTGGATTACAATGGGATATCGGCATATCTCATCCAGGCTATGGAAATCTTTTCTGGTGATTTAAGACCAGAGGACATTCTTAAGAATATTAATGAGGAACTTCCCAGGCTGGAGCTTAATCACACAAAATTAATTGCCTTCTTTAACCCCATGCGTATCAACCGCAAATACGAACGTGACCACTTTATTGATTCCGCACTTAGATACATTGAACCACAAGATAAGCGTGATGAGTTCAAGTCACTTCTGAAGGATTTCAATAAATCCATTAACCTTGTCCTGCCGAGTCAGAAGGCTATGAAATATCAGGATGATTTTAAGTTGTTTAATGAGCTCAAGTTGCGGGCCCGCAATACATATCCCGATGACGAAGACCTGAAGGTGACCAGGGATGAAAGTAAGATGCTACAAGATATGATTGACACCCACCTGCGTTCTGAAGGTGTTGAAAATTTACTGGAAAAGCCAATATCCATCATTGATAAAGACAAGTTCAAGGAAGAAATGATGAATGCATCACCAGCCACCAAAGAGCTGAAGATGCGGAACAACCTGAAGCATACAATAAGAGTTGGTATCGACAAAAACCCTGATTTTTTTAAACCCTTGGCTCAACGCCTGGATGAATTACTGAAGCAACGCAAGGAACAACGAATAACTGAGACCCAATTGTTATTGGCCTATGCTGGTATCCAGAATGAAATTGTGGAAGAACAAGAAGAAGGTGAATCCAAAGGCTTTGTTACAGAGCAACAGAGAGCCGTATTCAACTCCATGAAGACAATCTTTAATGGCGAAGCAGAAGATGCCACACATACGCTCTATGACCTTATCTCTGGTGAATTAAACATCGTTGGATGGAAAGAAAAGAGTCGGGTCCAGAAGGATATCGAAAATAAGATAAAGCGATTCCTGAAGACTAAGCTGGAACACAACGAGGCCAAACTTAAAGCAAAGGAACTGATTGATGTTTTAAAGAAGAACAAGAATGGGTGATTCTGTAGAAGATTGGGATTGGTCTCAATGGCTGCCGTTTCCTGACCCCAGCGACCATGGAATCTTAAGGGCTCCATTTGGTCCTGGACTGTATCAGTTGAGGAACGCTAAGACTGGTGAATATGTTGTCTTTGGTAAAGGAAAGAATCTGGCATATAGAATGACTTCCTTATTGCCTATTCCCTTTGGCCAAGGCACCCGAAAAAACACCCGTAAACGTGATTATGTGCTGGATAACTTGATTAATATTAAATATCGCACAGTAGCCTTAAAGAACACCTCGAAATTAAAGACCTTGGAATCGGAGTTAAAAAACTCTCAACACTATTTATTTAATTCATAGAACATGCCTAAAGTAGCTTACGGTAATAAGGTGATAGAATACTCCATCCAAGAGAAAGATGAGCTTAAATCGCATTATATTACTGTCGAACGTGGTAACGGTGTTGTACTGAAAGGTAAACCTGTGACTGAGGAACAATCACAGCGGTTGGTCCTTAAAAGGGCTCAATGGATTCTGGATAAGTTGAAGTTAGTCGAAGCCATTAATGAGGGTGACATAGTCACTGGTTCCCGTATTCAATACCTGGGTCGAAAGTACTATACACAGTTGAGTAAAGTGCCAGAGTTGGCGAAGGTCCAAGTTGACTTCAATGAATCCAAGTTCCAGATATCCGTTCCTGAAGGTTGCAATCAGAAAGATATCCAACAGGCCCTTGAGAAATTCTTTCGGGTCAAAGCTATAGAGAAAATTCAACCACGGCTTGAGAGATGGTCCAGGCAAACTGGTTTCACCTACACCAATGTCAAGTTTATGAAAATGAATAAGCGATGGGGAAGTTGTACGGTTGGTAACGCAATTCATATTAACATAGATGCTGTTAGGCTTCCGTATTCATTAATAGACTATCTCGTGGTTCATGAACTTGTACATACCATCCACAAGAATCACTCTAAAGCATTCTGGGCAGAACTTTCCAAATATATACCCAACTGGAAGCACTTAGATGAGCAGATGTCGGGAATGAAGCTTTAATTAAATAATTCTATTCCATTTTAACTGGGGTAAATCTTTATTGTGCCCAGAGAAATAACGTTATACTTATCTGATTATATGCATGTTACTCTCTATTCATAATGATGAATATAATGAGGGGAATGTATTACTATTTACTATTGTTTATAGATAAGATATTATAATTACTACTGATTAATGTTATTATCATTGAGGTACACATTGATTATAGTTCAGTTGTAATTAAATGAAATTCTTAACAATAGGTATTGGTGTTGATGTAGAAATGTATCATGTTTGAAGTAATAATAGATTCATTAAATAAATATATACATGATGAATATGAATAAATTAGTAATGACCCCATCGGGGATAACTGAGAGCCTAATGTTTAACCTCAAATGTCCCTACACTATGTAAAAGAAGAATTAGCCAAAGCTGGTCTTTCTGGTTCTTTAGAATTGTTTAATATCATAACGAACCAGAATGAATCGATAACAGTTCCTAAAAAGGCTATCCATAATTTTAGGTATATCCCAAACAAAGACTTTAAGTTGGTACATCCAAATCTTGAAGTCGCTAAAGAGTTAACACTTCTTACCTTAAGCAACCTGTCCAATACCTGGCTCAGGTCACAACATTCTGATGATGAGCGAATAATTCTGGGCTACAAAAGATTGTATTCCAGAATCCTTGAATCTCAAGTTAAAGTTTGTGGAAACCGTTCATCACCGTACAAAAAAATTCTCAAACTTCTACTCAAGCACGATTATATTGAAATCGGTGAGGATGCAGTGTACATACCCAACGGAAAGGGTAAAGCCAGAGAGTTCAGACTCACTCTAAAATATTTCGGTAAAGGCTGTGAGCGATACTTCTTGAAGACCCCAGAAGTTAGGCGCATGAGAAATATAGAGTTCAATGAAAACTTTGAGCGAGTGCTTCAGACAGCTATTGGTAGAAACCATTTAAGGTTGTTAACAAAGGTAACATGGCCAACAGATGATGAGGTCAGGGCTTGTATTGATGAAGCAGTTAAGTCCAGATGGTGTAATAGGGACCATAAAAGAATGGTATGGCTGGGGAAACATTCAAAGAAAGAATATCCACATTCCCAATTCGTACATGGTGAAGATTATATGAAAAGCTTTCGTTTTTTACGGGACCATATGAAGGTGCCAGTCGTGAAAAAGGAATGGATGGATGACGATGGTAATCTCAAGTTCCGTATCGCCACCTGTTTTAACCTTATGCCCAAATTGATTCGGAACCTAATCAAAATTGGAAACCACTCTATCGTGGAAAATGACTTTTCTGCCATGCACCCTAACATTATTCAAAAAATTTATGGTGGGTCTAACCTGGAGCCAATATCACACCAGAGTGTTTCAGAATACCTTGGCATAAGTAAAGACGATGCAAAAAAGGAACATCTTTCCTTCTTTAATAAAAGGATTTGTCAGATGAAGGCTTCACCACTCTGGAATTACTATGAAGTGAAGGAACCAAAAATGTTGGAGAACATTCTTCAAGAGAAGTGTCAGCATGGTCATGAAAAGACGTGCTGGAGAGTCTTTGAGATAGAGACTCGACTGATGGAAACTATAGTATCCAGGTTATCAGCAATGGGTATAGATGTGATATATGTGTATGATGCACTTTATTCCACGGCTGAAGAACAAGAAGTGGTTAAAGAAGTCATGAATTCTGTGGTAAGAGAATTTAATATACACTCACGAGTAAAATAGTATCTGAAGTCTCTATAAAATAACCCCGACCCAACGTTGGGGTTTTTACATTCTGCCTGGAAATTAAGAACCACCACCCCTGCCCTACACCAGGACGTCCTGCAATTCCGCTGTTACAGGGGGGGCTATACATTAACTAAAATTGTAAGGCGACTATGCCTTAAAAAAATTTTTGGAATTTTTGGACCCTAAAATTTCACCATTACCCTCACTATATCTGTAAGTTACAACAAGTAAACGTGGAGCCCGTTAATGCAAAAGTTGGTTGTATTAACCCGAAATCACAGAAAAAAGTAGGTCACTCAATGAACTGCATCTGCCTTTAGGACGTACAAATTCCATTGCTAAAAACTTTATCGTTACCAGTTCTGGATATAATACATGCTACTGTCGAAGAACAATTATTTGAGGTAATATAAAATACTATCTTTGCACCTTACATGAGAAAATTGCTGAGGCAAAATGTGTAAGTATGTTTAACTATTGTTTAAGCATATAACTTAAATAAGTCAAAGAATGCAGAATTTACGGGGCATAAAGTATGTATGCTATATTTTTGCACAAATTTAAAGCCAAAACAGTTCTAAAACAAATAAGGGAATGACAATCGAAGCACGCAGGGAAAAGTTAGAGATCCTCGGAAAATTTCTGGGACAGTTCAAAATGACCGGGATCGAAAAAGCAAATGATATCCCGCACAATGATCCTTATTTTGAACTTTTAAAGCAAAAAGCGGAAGCTGCCGTACACCACAACGGCTGGTTCACCCTCGAAAATGTCCTTTTTTCACTGGAGAACTGGAGCAAGGCCCTTACTTCTGAAAATCTTCAAAAATGGCTTTCCGGGTATGATTTTAAAGAGGTTACTCCGAAGAGGGTCGGGTTGGTTCTGGCCGGAAACATTCCACTGGTTGGATTTCATGATCTAATATCTGTCCTGGTAAGCGGACACACAGCTCTCGTCAAACAATCTTCTAATGATACACAGCTTCTGCCTGTAATTGTGGATTACCTTGGAGCTATTGCCCCGGAATGGAAAGATTCAGTAGAATTTATTTCTGACTCTGAAGGTGGTGCCTCAAAAATGGAAAATTATGATGCTGTTATTGCTACCGGAAGCAACAATACAGCCCGTTATTTCGAGTATTACTTTAAAGACAAGCCCTCCATAATCAGAAAGAACCGAAATTCGGCTGCGGTACTTACCGGAGAGGAATCTACCGAACAACTTACTGCTTTGGGTGAGGATATCTTTAGATATTACGGTCTGGGATGTCGCAATGTTTCGAAGCTTTATGTGCCTGAAGATTATGATTTTGATGCCTTTTTTAAAGCTATTTATGATTGGAATCCAATAATGAATCAGGCGAAGTATTCAAATAACTACGATTATAATAAGGCCGTCTACCTTATGAGCCTGTTCAAACTTCTGGAGAACGGATTTTTGATCCTCAAAGAAGATAAAGGCTTTGGGTCTCCAATTGCGACACTATTCTACGAGCGATATTCCAGTCTGAACGCGGTGAAAGTAGAACTAAATATTCAAAAAGAGAATATTCAGTGTGTGGTTGGTAAGGGCATTTTGGATACAGAAGTAGAATTTGGGCAAACACAGCATCCGGAATTATGGGATTATGCAGATAATGTAGACACTCTTGCATTTCTAACGAAAAAGATATAAAAAACCCATTTTTCAGCCATATTTAATCCCAAATTATTATTTCAATAACAAGTATTCCGTTATGATTTTCTCATATTTGTAACTGTCAAAAAAACCAATATGAAAAAACACAATTTTAGTGCGGGACCTTGTATCCTTCCGCAGGAAGTATTTCAGGAAGCTTCTCAGGCCATAGTAGATTTCAACAATTCAGGCTTATCCATATTAGAAATATCGCATCGCAGCAAAGATTTTGTAGATGTGATGGAAGAAGCCCGCAGCCTATCACTGGAGTTGCTTGGTCTTGAAGGAAAAGGCTATAAAGCACTTTTTCTGCAGGGAGGAGCGAGTACGCAATTCCTTATGGTAGCTTATAACCTTCTTAAGAATAAGGCCGCTTACCTCAATACAGGTACCTGGAGCACAAAGGCCATAAAAGAAGCTAAATTCTTCGGCGAAGTCAAAGAAGTAGCCTCTTCTGCAGACCAGGACTTCAAATATATTCCGAAAGGTTTTTTCATTCCGTCAGATGTTGACTATTTCCACTGCACTAGTAACAATACTATCTACGGTACTCAGATGAAGGAATTTCCAAATACACCCAGACCAATGGTTTGCGATATGAGTAGTGATATTTTTTCCCGCCAGATGGATTTTTCAAAGTTCGATCTTATCTATGCGGGTGCACAAAAGAATATGGGTCCTGCAGGGACTACCCTCGTGGTAATTAAAGAGGATATCCTGGGAAAAGTAGATCGCTCTGTTCCTTCCATGATGGACTACAAGGTGCACTTAAATAAAGCCAGTATGTTCAATACGCCTGCTGTTTATGCCGTGTATGTATCTATGCTGACGTTGCGTTGGTTGAAGAAAAACGGTGGCATCGCCGGAATTGAAGAACAGAATGAGAAAAAGGCGAACCTGCTTTATTCTGAAATAGATATTAACCCATTGTTTGAAGGCTACGCCAAAAAGGAAGACCGTTCTCAAATGAACGCAACTTTTAATTTGGTAAATGATGACCTGAAAGAAACTTTTGACACCATGTGGAAAGAGGCCGGAATAAATGGCCTTAACGGACATCGCAGCGTCGGCGGTTATCGCGCCTCGATGTACAATGCCTTACCTCTGGAAAGTGTACAGGTGCTGGTGGACGTGATGAGTGAGCTGGAAAGAAAAGCCTAAAATGTCATTTTTGACACCTAATTTTTAAAACTCTCAACATAACAGATGAAAGTCTTAGCAAACGACGGAATTTCCCCGGGTGGCCAAAAAGCCCTTGAGGAAGCCGGTTTTGAAGTAACTACAACTAAAGTGGCCCAGGAACAACTGGAAAACTATCTCAAAGAAAATAAGATCGACGTCCTGCTCGTGAGAAGCGGGACTAAAGTAAGAAAGGACATTATTGACCACTGCCCGGACCTCAAGATCATTGGTCGTGCCGGTGTGGGAATGGACAATATCGATGTGGAATACGCCCGAAAAAAAGGTATTAAGGTGATCAATACACCTGCCGCCTCTTCCAGTTCTGTGGCAGAATTGGTCTTTGCGCACCTTTTTGGCGGCGTTCGTTATTTACACGATGCCAACAGGAACATGCCTCTGGAAGGTGATTCCAGATTCAAGGAGCTAAAAAAGAACTATGCGGGTGGCCGTGAACTCCGCGGAAAGACACTTGGAATCATTGGCTTCGGAAGAATTGGTCGTGAAGTGGCAAAGATCGCCCTGGGAATTGGAATGAAGGTGATCGCCAGTGACCGCACTGAAGGTGAGGCAGAGATCACTCTGGAATTCTATAATCACCAGGAGATCAAGATCCCGATCAAAACCGAACCTGTAGATAAGCTCATCAAACATTCAGATTTTATTACTCTTCATGTCCCGGCTCAAAAGGAACCGGTAATTGGAAGGGAAGAGATCCAAAAAATGAAAGATGGCGTTGGAATTATTAATGCTGCGAGAGGCGGAGTAATTGACGAAGTTGCTTTGATCGATGCGCTTGAAAGCGGAAAAGTTTCTTTTGCAGGATTGGACACTTTCCAAAGCGAACCCTCCCCTGCCATTAAAGTCTTGATGAATGGCCGTGTTTCTTTAAGTCCGCACATTGGCGCGGCTACGAATGAGGCCCAGGAAAGAATTGGCCTGGAACTCGCTGACCAGATCATTGAGATCCTCAAAAAATAGAGACCTAATTCTCTTAAGAAAAGGAAATGCTTCTGTTAAAGGAAGCATTTTTTTTTGTGAAATGCCCGTTGCTCCTATCCTGATGCAATCAATATTTCGTAAATTATAAACAAAAAGGAAGTTATGGCGTCCATTTTAGATTTTTTAGATACAACGAAAGGAAAGGAATTCATTCAGAAATCCAGCGATGAAGTAAATGAGTCTCCCGATAAGGTGAAGTCTGCACTTGGTATGGCCTTACCAATGTTGATGGGTGCTATTAAGAAGAATACGAACGACGCTGAAGGTGCAGAAAAACTCAATAAAGAGCTGGAAAAGGATAAACACAACGGTTCTGTTCTAGATAATTTGGGAGGCAGTGCCATCAGCGGTTTATTGGGAGAAGGTTCCGGAATTCTGGAGCATATCCTTGGCGGCAGCCAGTCCAAAGTGGCAAATGCCGTAGGTTCTGCTATTGGAATGGATCCTTCCAAGGTAGCCAAGCTCCTAAAAATGGCAGCTCCTGTTGTCATGGGAATTCTGGGAAAACAAAAACGCAAAGACAATGTTGGCAAAGGCGGAATACAAGACCTCGTAGGTTCTGCTCTTGGTAGTAATTCCTCTCATGATCAATCATTACTGGAGACCTTTTTGGATTCTGATAAAGACGGTTCCATTGCCGATGATGTAGCAGGAAAGATCTTTGGAGGGAAGGATAAATCAAAAGGCCTGGGAGGCTTTTTTAAAGGATAAGATACATTATGAAAAATCTGCTGTACACATTGCTCTTGGGATTGTTCATCTATAGTTGCTCCTCAACAAAGCAAAGAAAGATGAGTTCCGGTGATGCGATGAATGATTCACTGGTGAGTGACACTGTGAGAATTGCCAATGATACCCTCGAGTACGAGATCATAATTATTGATCCCGGCTTCTCTTATTTCCTGGCTGCTATTGCCCGGCCGGAAGGATACTATACGCAATCTTATTTGGAAAATAAGAACCGTATCCTTGTTCAGGATTATAATTACCGGGTGCGACAACCTTTTCAGTACAATCCGGAGATCTATACCGAAGAGATAAATTACGACTCTCAGATCGATTATGGATATGATGTGAATTATAAGCTATACAATTACTTTGTTTACCTCTCCCGGAAGTATGGCGAACGTTTTTCGGTGCCTACGCGTCTTTGATCCGAATACTTTAGCGGTAAATTAGTTTTGATAAGGACAAAACCATCCGGTTCTGTCTTTTCTTTTTATATTTGCGCCATGGAAAAACTAAAAGCACGTTGGGATATTTCCTCAAACTGGCAGGTGATCTTGATCATCTTTGTTTTTGCTATTACAGGTTCTTCTTCAGTTTATGTGGCAAGGCCGATATTGGAATTCCTTGGGATTACCCGCGTTAATTTCACTCCGGAATTCTTTTGGGGAGGGATTAGTTACTATGCGATAAGGATACTCATAATATTTCCAACTTACCAGCTCCTGCTCGTTACTTACGGATGGATCTTTGGGCAGGCTAGATTTTTCTGGAACTTTGAGAAGAATATGCTGAGCCGCATAGGTCTTGCCAGGCTTCTTAAATTGTAGAATTATGAAGATATTCTATAAGTTTAGCGTAATATTTCTTGTAGGGCTTCTCACCTTTCCTTCAGCTGTTGAATTGGCTCACGTTTTTTCAGGCCACCAACACCATTTTTGTAACCATTATTCCGACTCACATTTTCATCAGAAGAGTGATGTTTGTAGTCTTTTTCACTTTCAGAAGACTTCTTTTTCGGGAGTTGAATTTCTCAGCTTCACTCCTTTTACCGCAGAAATTTCCAACAGTGAAATTTTAAGGACCTATCAATTTTTAAGTACCTCTCGCACGCATGATTTTCTTCTGCGCGGGCCTCCGTCAGTTTTTCTTTCTTGAATCCTTTCAGAAAATACTGTTTTACGTACTTAAAATAAAATTATGCAAAAGATCATTTTTTTGCTGTTGAGCCTTTCAGCAGCACTGGCCTATGGACAACAAAACCTTAAAGGGACTGTTCTTGATGCCACCACCGGAGAACCAATTATTGGGCCTTCAGTATATATATCAAAGCTTGAAAAAGGAAGTATTTCGGATATTTCCGGAGAATTTATTTTGGAAAATATTCCGGAGGGCAAACATAATCTGCTAATTTCTTCCCTTGGTTACGGTACCAAAAATGTCGAAATTGAATTGCCTTTATTAGAAAACCTGGTGGTGCGCCTCTCTCCTACTGCAATTGAAATTGAGGAAGTCATTATTTCCACTCCTTTTCACCAATTGCAGAGCGATAATGTGATGAAGGTGGAACGCACCACGGTCACAGAACTTACCCGCAGTGGAGCGCTGAACCTTGCAGAAGGTATTTCCAGCATTGCTGGGGTAGAGACCATTACGACCGGAGCCGGAATTGGAAAACCTGTTATTCGGGGTCTCAGCTCAAACCGGGTACTGGTTTATAGCCAGGGTGTCCGCCTGGAAAATCAGCAATTTGGAGATGAACACGGTCTCGGTCTGAGTAGTTCGGGTATGGAGAGCGTGGAAGTGATTAAAGGACCTGCATCCCTGCTCTACGGAAGTGATGCCCTTGGTGGAGTGTTATATCTGAATCCCGAAAAATATGCTTTGGCAGATAGCACTTCTGTAGATGGTAAGGCTATTTTCTATTCTAATACTCTTGGAGCCGAAGCTAATGTCGGTTTTAAAACTTCCGGAAACCAGTGGAAGTTTTTGGTGAGAGGAAATTACGCGGCTCATAGTGATTACGAGACCGGTGCCGGTCAACGGGTGACCAACAGCCGTTACAATGAAACTGACGTAAAGACCGGAATAGGCTTTAGGAATGATTCCTATAAAGCTGATCTGCGGTATAATCTTAACAGCAGTGAGCTTGGAATCCCGGAGGAGATTGGGGAGCAAACGACGTCTAGAGATCCACAACTGCCTTATCAGTCGGTTCAAAACCATATACTCAGTCTTGATAATTCTTATTATTTCAAAAATTCAAGTTTTAATCTGAAGCTTGGCTATCTTTTTAATAACCGGAAGGAGTTTGAAGAGGAACATGAACATGAGCATGAGGAAGAACATTCCGAAGAAGGCGAAGCAGATTCCCCGGCTCTTCAAATGCACCTGGAAACTCTGAGTTACGATCTGAAATATAACTTCCCAAAAAAGGGAAATTTTGAGACTATTGTTGGGATCCAGGGTATGTTTCAAACAAATACAAACCTGGGAGAAGAGATTCTGATCCCCGATGCTTCTGTAAATGACTTCGGAATTCTGGGAACTGCCCATTATCATTTAGAACGGGCCGATTTTCAGGCTGGTTTGCGATATGACCACAGACAGATCGACAGTAAGGCTGCCGGGCTGGAGGGAAGCGAAGAGTTCATTGCTCCCATAGACCGGCGATTCGACAGCTACAATGGGGCTTTGGGTATTAAATACGATATTGATGAGCAAATTACAGCAAGGCTAAACCTTTCCAGTGGGTTTAGAGCTCCAAACCTTGCCGAATTAACTTCCAATGGTACACACAGTGGGGCAAACAGGTTTGAAATCGGTAATCCGGAACTGGATAATGAACAGAATTACCAGATAGATGTGTCTCTGGAATATAGAAACCAGCACCTTGAGGTATTCACCAATGCCTTTTTTAACCGGTTGAACAACTACATATATCTTGAGCCTACAGGAGAAATTAGAGAGGAAAATCTTGTTTTTCAATACATTCAAAATGATGCAAAATTATATGGAGGCGAAGCAGGGTTTCACTTACATCCACATCCGGTAGACTGGTTGCATTTTGAGAGCAGTTTTGACGTGGTATTGGGGGAACGGGATAACGGTCAGGCGCTACCTTTAATTCCGGGAGCTTCTATTCTCAATACATTCAGAGTGGAGTTTCCGAAATTGAGGAGTTCCTTTGCGGATAGTTTTGCCTTTCTGAGCCTTAAAACCGTTTTTGATCAGAATAGAACCGGAGAATTTGAAACTCCTACAGGAGGTTACTCTCTGCTAAATGCCGGAATGGGGACAACTCTTCTCTTAGGTGGAAGTGCCCTGGAGCTTCAGGTAAGTGGCACCAACCTTTTGAACAGAACCTATATCTCTCACCTTTCCCGCCTAAAGCAGGACGGAATTCCAAATATGGGAAGGAATATAATGTTGAGCGCCAGAATATCTCTTTAGTGTTATAAAACAAAAAAGATCCTGAACGAACGGGTTCAGGATCTTTTATTTTATTGGATCATCAATTATCTGGCTTCCACCTCTATTACCTGCCCCTGCATAACAGGAGCCTTTTTCCATACAAAAGTATAGATCCACATTAAGGTAAAAGTGGGAATGACATCAGTAAATGGGAGGATCTCTTCTAAGAATACCAGAACAGATGCTATTTTACCATTGCGGCCGGGATACATTTGACTCATCTTTTTGGCAGCATAGGGCGCCCAGAACAGGTCTAAAAAAGGACCTACAAGAGGAATCGAAATTGTCGCCATACCAATAGCATCATAAAATAAACCCTTGGTCAGTAATCTCTTTTTTGATGTGATCATTTTTTTCTTTTTTCTTAGATAAAGCAAGAAAAGTGCCACTTTTCGTCAGGCTGTCTTTAGCTTGTCTGCAAACTTATTGCGCAGTTTTTGCACTTTAGGATCAATGATCACTCTGCAATAGGGTTGTTCGGGGTGGCTATTATAGTAATTATGATGTTCCTCTTCTGCCTCATAGAACTCCTTTGCTTCCCCCACTTGGGTTACAATTGGATCTGAAAACACTTCTTCTTCCTCCAGCTGCCTTATCACCTTTTGCACGGTGTTTTTCTGCTCTTCGGAATGATAAAAGACCGCACTTCGATACTGCGTTCCAACATCGTTCTGCTGCCTGTTAAGAGTGGTTGGATCATGGGTGCTAAAAAAGATATTCAATAACTCTTCGTAAGAGACGATCTCCGGATTAAAATGCAACTGTATGGCTTCTGCATGGCCGGTCCTTCCGCTAATTACCTCCCGGTATGCCGGATTCTTAATATTTCCTCCGGTAAAACCGGAAACTACCTTTTCTACTCCGGCTACCCGTTGAAAGACTGCTTCGGTGCACCAGAAACAACCACCGGCAAAGGTGGCAACCTCTACTTTTTTGTTTTCCATAGTTTTTTGTTTTAAAGTAGCGAAAATTTGAGGATTCTACAATTTACAGCACGTCCTACTTTCAGAAGTTGTATTTCTTGTGTAACATTGCAATCCCCCTTATCACAACAAATAATAGTATAATAAATGCCCTTCAAAAAGTCTTTTTTAGCCCTTTTCCTGCTCATAAGTCTTTGCTCCTATTCGCAGGAGGAAGCACTTCCGGAGAAAAGAAGTTATACAGCGACAAGGATCACAGAAACTCCTGAAATTGACGGAATTCTGGATGAAGACATATGGCGAACCATTCCCGAAACTTCTAATTTTGTAATGCTCGAACCCGGAGACGGGGAGGCTGCACCTGCTTCGCATCAAACGAAGGTGAAAATTGGGTATACAAATGAAGCTATTTATATAGGGGCTTACATGTTCGATGATGATCCTTCAACTATCAGGAGGCAGTTTGCACAACGTGACAACATTCCCGTAGCCGATGCTTTTATCGTTGATATTAACACCTATAATGACGGAGAGAACCAGACCCGCTTTATAATTACCGCTGCCGGCACCCTGGCTGATGCAAAGATACAGGGAAACAGTGAAGATGTTGCCTATAACGTGGTGTGGGAAGGACAGGTAAGTATTGATGAGGATGGATGGTTTGCCGAATTAAGAATTCCTTACTCTGCCCTCCGGTTTCCTGAAAAAGACCAGCAACTGTGGGGACTGCAGATGGGAAGAGAGATACGTTCCCGCAATGAATCCTATGTTTGGAATTATATAGATAAATCTGTTGGAAAAGGAACACATTATAATGGACTTTTAAAAGGTATCAGCAATGTAAATCCGCCGGTGCGACTTAGTTTATATCCTTACCTGTCGGGAGAAGTAGATCAATACGATGGGACTACCAGTACTGCTTTTAACGCAGGAATGGACCTTAAATACGGCCTTAGTGATGCTTTTACTCTGGATGCAACTCTTGTGCCCGACTTCGGTCAAACTGCTTATGATGAGGTAGAGCTAAACCTGGGACCTTTTGAGCAGACTTTTGGGGAAAACCGCGCCTTCTTTACGGAAGGAACCGAACTGTTCACGAAAGGAAATCTCTTCTATTCCCGCCGCATTGGTGATACCCCCACCGGGTTCAATGAGGTACAGGATCAGCAACTGGAGAATGAAGAGATCATTTCTAATCCTGAAAAAACAAACCTGCTGAATGCCCTTAAAATCTCCGGAAGGACCGAAACCGGTTTGGGAATAGGTTTCTTCAATGCCATTACTGAAGAAACGAAGGCTGAATTAAGGAATACTGAAACCGGAGAAACACGGAAGGTGGTGACCGAGCCATTTACCAACTATAATATCTTTGTGCTTGATCAGCAATTCGACCAAAAATCTTCGGTTTCTGTGATCAATACCAATGTTATTCGAGAAGGGAATTTCAGGGATGGGAATGTCTCAGCATTCCTTTTTGACGTATATAACAACTCCAGCTCCTTTAATTTTTCCGGAGAAGCAAAGATGAGTCGGGTGAATCTCCCGGACAGGAATAAGACCGGATTTTCTTCCACTCTGGCTTTTGAACGCACAAAGGGAAATTTCAGGTATGGTGTCAGACACCGGTTTGCCAATGAGACCTTTGATATTAATGATCTAGGTGTCAATTTTACCAATAACTATAACAACTTTTTCTGGGAAACTTCGTATCGAACTTTCAAGCCGCAGGGAATTTTTAATCAATACCGTGTTCAG
Source organism: Salinimicrobium soli (assembly GCF_048323655.1). Taxonomy (NCBI): domain Bacteria; kingdom Pseudomonadati; phylum Bacteroidota; class Flavobacteriia; order Flavobacteriales; family Flavobacteriaceae; genus Salinimicrobium; species Salinimicrobium soli. The sequence continues at coordinate 639,110 of NZ_JBLUWW010000003.1, forward strand.
GTCTACGGAAATCATCGACGCAGGTACCAACCGGATGTCACTGTGGGCTCCGGAATTGGGTCCAGTTTCTTTGGTGTGACACGCGAACGCTTTGCTTTTGGAGGTTCTCTGGAGGCAAATACGAAGTTTAAGGACTTTTTTGAACCCCGAAAAGAAGGCAGGTATATTCAATATCCCGAAAGTGCCGACGTGGGAGCCTGGGTTTCTTCAGATTACCGGAAGAAATTCGCGTATGACATACGTCTTAATTATGGCCAGTTCTTTGAAAATAATAACGACGAGATCAGGTTGCGGGTGAAGCCAAGATTTAGGTTCAGCAATCATTTTCTGCTCATCTATTCGTTCAATTACAAAAAGGAGAACAATCGGGACAGTTTTGTTGAACTTCTTCCGCGGAATATCATTTTTGGAAGCAGGGACATCGAAAGTGTAGAAAATTCACTGCAGGGAACCTATAATTTCAATACGAGATCGGCTCTCAACCTGAGTTTCCGTAACTTCTGGTCAGCTGCTACCTTTGCAGATGATGAATTTACAAGCCTGGGAGAAGAAGGGAATTTGTCTCCGTTCAACTATGTGGTTACTGAAGACAATGATCCTGATGCTAATTTTAATATCTGGAATCTTGACCTTAGCTACCAATGGCGCTTTGCCCCTGGTAGTGAGATGATCCTGCTCTATCGAAATTCCATTTTCAATCTTGATAAACAAAGTGAGTTGAATTATTTAAACAGTCTTGAAAACCTTTTTCAGGAGCCGGCGAGACATAATCTTTCCCTGCGGGTAGTCTATTATTTGGACTATAATACCATGAAAAATGTAATTAAAAGCTAATATTGCAGTAGAACTTTAGTAAATGATCGAAGCACGTAGTATCCACAAAACTTATAACGACCTCCACGTACTTAAGGGAGTTGACCTGCACATTGGCAAAGGCGAAATAGTTTCTATTGTGGGCGCTTCGGGAGCCGGAAAGACTACTTTACTGCAGATCCTGGGTACACTTGAGAAGCCCGATCGCTGGAATGGCAGCGGGCTTGAAGTCAACGGTATTAATGTGAATTCCCTCTCTTCAAAGGAGATCGCCCGCTTCCGGAATGAGAACATCGGCTTCATTTTTCAATTCCACCAATTACTACCTGAGTTCACGGCATTAGAGAATATTTGTATTCCGGCGTTCATACATAATACTCCTAAAGAAAAAGCAGAACAAAGAGCAAACGAACTTCTGGGATTTTTGGGCTTGTCGAATAGGGCGCATCATAAACCGTCAGAAATGAGTGGTGGCGAGCAGCAGCGTGTGGCGGTAGCACGATCATTGATCAATAATCCCGGGGTGATCTTTGCCGATGAACCTTCCGGAAACCTCGATAGTGAATCGGCAGAGAATCTACACAAGCTCTTCTTTGATCTGCGGAAGGAATTTGGCCAGACTTTTGTAATCGTTACACACAACGAAGAACTGGCTAACATGGCAGACCGAAAACTGACTATGGTAGACGGTAAGATTTTATAACCGAACAAAAATTTCCCTTTTTTTGAAACCTTCAGAATTAAAAGAATTCCTTGATTTTAAGGTCGAACAGTATAATACACCTGAATTTATTGAGACTGACCCGGTGCAGATCCCGCACCAGTTCACTAAAAAAGAGGATATTGAGATCTCCGGTTTTCTAACCGCCGTTATTTCCTGGGGAAATAGAAAAAGCATTCTGAAGAACACGAATTCTATGATGGAGCTGCTGGGGAATGCTCCTTTTGATTTTGTAATGAATCATTCCGAAGAAGATCTAGAAGGGCTTCAGAATTTTGTTCACCGCACATTCAACGGAACCGATTTGATTTATTTTGTAACCGCCCTTCGGAATATTTATAGCAGACATGGCGGCCTGGAAAGCATCTTCAGTAATTATTCAGATAATGGTTCTTTACAGCCTGCCATTCACGAGTTTAAGAAAATATTTTTTGAGCTTCCGCACGAGCAACGTACCGAGAAACATGTGAGCGACCCGCTTAAGAATTCAGCGGCAAAAAGGATCAATATGTACCTGCGGTGGATGGTACGGGAAGATGCCGGAAATGTGGATTTTGGCATATGGAAAAGGATCTCCCCCTCACAACTGTCCTGCCCATTAGATGTTCACTCCGGAAATGTTGCCAGAAAACTCGGACTTTTGAAGCGAAAGCAAAATGATGCGAAGGCACTTTTGGAGTTGGATACCAGTCTGCGGAAATTGGACCCCAATGATCCTGTGAAATATGACTATGCCCTCTTCGGCTTAGGGGTATTTGAGAAATATTAAGCAATATTTACTAAAAACCCATAAAATCATTAAGGTAATCTATTACTTTAATGCATATTTAATATCTTTAGCCTATAACAGGTAGATAATTAATTATGCCAAGTTCCCGTTTCCAGGAGTATGAAGATCTCAATCCACCATTGTCTGAGGAATTCCATATTCTTAAAACAGCTCCTAAAAAGGATTATACCGATATACTTTTTTTAGCTACCCAGATCTGTGAATCTCCTATTGCGATCCTTAAAGTAGTGGAAGGTGACAGCAGTTATGTCAAGGCTGCCGTGGGTATTGAGGCAGAAGATGTTCCCTCAGACACTAATTTTTGGCAGGTTGTTTTGGACGAGGGCGATCTTTTGATTGTCCCCGATCTTTCCACAGATATTCGGTTTAGCAGCAAACCTTTTGACAATCTCACCTTTTTCGCAGCAGTGCCTCTGTTTACTCCGCAGGGAGAGAAACTGGGCGCTTTACTGGTTTTTGATCATCAGGAAAAGGTGCTGGACAACAATCAGAAGATGGCTCTAAAGATCCTGGCCGAGCAGGTTTTGAATCTGGTAGCTTTCCGGAAGCAGAACAATGAACTCCAACGCGTACAGAATAACCTGGAACAGAAATATTCCGATCTGGAAAAGTTTGCCAGCGTGGTTTCTCACGATATTAAATCACCCCTGGCGAATATTATTTCCCTTACAGACCTCCTGAAGGAAGAAAATAAAGGAAACTTTGATGAAGAGACCCGTCAGTATCTTGACTTCCTTTCTCAGGCTTCCCATAGCCTAAGGAACTATGTTGACGGATTGCTGATATTCTACCGCAGTGAAAAGATCCTGGAAAAAGAAGAGGAAGATGTTGATCTTAATAGCTTTTTTGAAAATATAGTAAAACTGTATTCCGTAATTCCCAACGTAGAGATCACCTACCCTACCTACGGGCATCTGGAAAAGGTAAATAAAGCCGCTCTTTCTCAGATCTTCCTGAATTTGATCAGCAATGCCCTGAAGTACAATCACAAGGAACACCGAAAAGTAGATGTCATTTTTAGACCTGAAGAGAAATTCTACTTTTTTGAAGTAAGGGATAACGGAGACGGGATCCCAAAGGAAAGTTTAGATCACATTTTTGATCTCTTTGCAACCCTTGATGGGAACGACCGCGACGGTAATCCCGGCAGTGGAATTGGGCTTGCCACGGTGAAGAAAATGGTGCAACATATGGGCGGCGATATAGAAGTTGAATCCCAACCCGGGGAAGGAAGTAATTTTAAATTCAAAATTAAAAGGTGGTCCTAAGCTCTTTTCTTACATTTGATTAAAAGTAACCCGGGGAATGCAGTTTAAAAATCCAGAACTTCTTTATGCACTGTTCTTACTGATCATCCCCATCCTCGTCCATCTTTTTCAGTTACGCAGATTCCGGCCCCAGGAGTTTACCAACGTAAAATTCCTCAAAAAAGCTGTTTTACAGACCCGTAAAAGCTCTCAACTCAAGAAATATCTCATACTTTTTACCCGGCTTCTGCTATTGGCCAGTGCGATCCTGGCTTTTGCGCAGCCATATTTTCCTTCAGCAGCACCCGCTTTTGAAAAGAAAGAAACAGTTATCTATCTCGATAATTCCTATAGCATGCAGGCGAAAGGTAAAAATGGTGTCCTTTTAAAAAGGGGAATTCAGGACCTGCTTGAAAATATACCTGAAGAAGAAACAGTAACTCTTTTTACGAATGACAGCGAAGTGAAGAATGTAAGCGGAGCAGAGCTTCGGAAAACGCTTCAGCAACTAGATTATTCAGCGGGACAACTCGATCTTAACCAGGTCTTGCTGAAGGCCCGGAACAGCTTTTCGTCTGCTTCCGGAAATCAGAAGAATTTTATCGCTATTTCCGATTTTCAGCAACGGGACCCAAATACAGAACCGCTCACCGGGATCAATACCTATTTGGTGAATATGAAACCCAACCAGCTAAGGAATGTGTCGCTGGATACCGCCTTTTTAGAACACTCCGGATTGGAAGAATACACTCTGGCCGTAAGTCTTAAAGCTTCCGAAGAAAATCTTTCCGATGAATTACCTGTGGCCTTGTATGACGGGAAAAAGCTTCTGGCCAAGAAGACTCTGAAGTTCGAGGAAACCCCTGAAATAAAGACCAGTTTTACCCTTCCTGCAGAACCTATTAAAAATGGCATTTTACGAATAGAAGACAACGGGCTGAGTTTTGACGACGTGCTGTATTTCAGTATCAATGAAGTAGACCCGGTACAGGTGGTGATCATTGGGAAAGGCGATGATACTTTTTTAAAACGCATCTACACCGAACCGGAATTCGAGGTGAGCAGTTTTGCACAGGAAAGCATTGATTATACCAGGCTTTCCCAGACAGATGTGGTGGTTCTTAATGAATTGAATTCCATTTCTTCTTCGATCGCCAATTCCCTGAAGCAACTTCTCGAGGAACAGGTGTACCTGATCGTCATCCCTTCTGAAAATGCCGATATACAAAGCTATAATTACCTTTTTAGAAACACTGGGTTCCCTTCTTTTTCAGAAAAAATACTTCAGGAAAAACTGGTGACAGAGATCGCTTTTTCACACCCGTTGTATGAGCAGGTCTTTGATGAGCGGGTGAAGAATTTTCAGTACCCAAAGGTCCAATCTTATTATCGCACTACCGGTGGCGGAAATGCAGTTTTGAGATATGACAGCGGCGAAGCTTTTCTACTGGAACGCGAAAACATTTTTGTGTTCACGGCAGCGCTGAATGAAAAGAATTCAAACTTCAGGAATTCCCCGCTAATTGTTCCTACTTTTTTCAACATTGGAAATCTTTCTGTAAGCCCACCCCGCCTCTATTATAATGTTGGTCAGCCACAAAATATTAACGTAGGCGCTGAATTAGGTCCAGATGAGATCCTGACGCTTTCCGGAAGGCGTGGAACTTTTATTCCGAGGCAACAAAGATATCAGAACAAGGTGGAGCTTTTTCTTCAAGAAGATCCTGAAACTGCCGGGCATTTTGTTCTGAAGCAGGATACTTCCGCAGTAAATACGCTGAGTTTCAACCTTGACAGGCGGGAAAGTGATCTTACCTACGGAAAAATTAAACCTTCAGAAAATGTGGAGGTGGTACAAAATATACCTGATGTTTTTGACCGTATTCAAAGTGCCAATGAAGTTGACATGCTTTGGAAATGGTTTGTTATTTTTGCTTTGATTTTCTTACTCACTGAAATGCTTATTCTAAAATTCCTTAAATGAAAATACTGGTCAGATCTGCAAAAATCGTTGATAACGAAAGTCCGTACAACAACAAGGTGATGGATATACTTGTTGAAGACGGCATCATTAAAGAAATCGCACCTTCTATAAAGGCTAAAAAAGTTGACCGGGAGATCAGTTTCGGAAATTTACATGTATCGCAGGGATGGTTTGACAGTAGTGTGAGTTTTGGGGAACCCGGCTATGAAGACAGGGAAACCCTGGAGAATGGTTTGCTTACCGCGGGAAAAAGTGGTTTTACAGGTATCGCCCTGAACCCGGGGAATGATCCCGTGACTGATAACAAAGGCGCCGTTGCTTTTCTGAAGAACAAGGCAGAAAAAAGCGCTGTTTCGCTCTATCCTATTGGTGCCCTCACCCGTAAAAGCGAAGGCAAGGATATGGCCGAACTTTTTGATATGCAACAGGCCGGAGCGATAGCCTTTGTGGACCATAAACATTCGGTTTCCAACCCCAATATGCTGAAGCTGGCCCTTCAGTATTCGCAGAACTTCGACGGGCTTGTCATGTCTTTTCCGCAGGAAGATAAAATTGCTGGAATTGGCCAGGTGAATGAGCAGGAAAACAGCACCCTACTCGGATTAAAAGGAATTCCTGCCCTGGCAGAAGAACTGCAGATCATCCGTGACCTTTATATTCTGGAATACACCGGCGGGAAATTGCATATTCCGACTATTTCAACTGCAAAATCTGTAGATATCATTCGCGATGCGAAAGAAAAAGGGCTGGATGTTACCTGTAGCGTTGCCATTCATAATCTCTTTTTTACTGATGATGCGCTGAAGGAATTCGACACAAATGCAAAAGTATTGCCGCCCCTGCGCACAAAAGCTGATGTAAAAGCTTTACTGGCCGGTTTGCGTGATGGCACAATTGATATGGTGACCAGCGATCACACCCCAATGGATGTAGAGCATAAAAAAGTGGAGTTCGATAATGCCCTTTTTGGAACCACCGGGCTCGAATCTGCTCTGGGGGCATTATTACAATTGGTGACCTTAAAAACTGCCATAAAATTGCTCACAGCGGGAAAAAGCCGCTTCAATGTACCTGAATCTGTTATTGATGAAGGATATCCTGCCGATTTCAGCTTTTTTGATCCTGATGCAGAATACACTTTTGAAAAAGCGAATATTTTAAGCACCTCTAAAAACAGCCTTTTTGAAGGGCAACAATTGAAAGGAAAAGTCTACGGAATTCTTTCGGGAGAAAGGTTGCTGACTTCAGAAAGTTAAAAGAATAAAGTAATTTTGTAGTCTAAAGACCACTGTCATGGAAACAATAGAAGAAAAAGGGAAAGCAGCTGCTATAGTTGCATATCTTACGATTATAGGTACTATCATCGCATATTTTATGAACAACGATACCAAGAATCCGTTTGCCTCTTTCCATATTCGGCAGGCATTGGGCATTCATATCACCTATTTTTTGCTTGGTATCCTTGTTTCCTGGTTTGACAGTTGGTGGGTCTCCAGCGCATTCTATGTCTTTATCGCCGTTCTCTGGGGCTGCGGCCTGGTAATGGCTATTCAAGGCAACAGAACCGAAGTTCCTGTCCTAGGCCCCAAGTTTCAGCAATGGTTTAGTACAGTCAATTAATGCAAGCAAAGACCTTATCTCTATACCACCTGGTTCGCGAACCTAAAGTTGCCGTTGAAAAAGCTCCATTGCTCATCATGCTTCACGGTTATGGCAGCAATGAAGCCGATCTATTTTCCTTTGCGGAAGAGTTACCCGATGAATTGCTGATCCTTTCTCTGCGGGCGCCTTATCCCCTGCCACCTTATGGGCATGCATGGTATGCAATCCATTGGGACAATACCAGCGGAAAATTCAGCGATGACGAGCAGGCGATCGAGTCCCGCGAAAAAATATCAGCATTTATAGACGAAGCTATAGAAGCTTATCCGGTAGATGCCAATAATGTGACATTGGTAGGTTTCAGCCAGGGTTGTATTCTGAGTTTTGCCGTAGCCCTGTCTTATCCTGAAAAGGTGAAGAACGTGATCGGAATGAGCGGTTATATCAATCCGGGGATCATTAAAAAGGGATGGCAAAAAAGGGATTTTTCGAACCTTTCTGTTTACTCCTCACACGGATCTTCAGACCAGGTTATCCCGGTAGTCTGGGCAAGAAAGACTGCTCCTTTCCTCGATTCTCTGGGTATTGCTAATGTCTATTCGGAATTTCCGGTTGGCCATGGCGTGGCACCGCAAAACTTCAGGGAATTACTGAAGTGGTTGCAGGAACATCTCTAATTCCGCGGATATAACACCGCTTTTTCAGTATTAAGCTCCAGCGTACCGTTATCCAATATCTCGTAGGAAATAAACAGGTCTCCCCAATAAGCTCCATCGGTAAAACTGGCGATCGCCCACTTGTGGTTGAGTAGTTTTACTTTATTGATCCTGAAAAAGCCTTCCATTCCTTCGTAAGGCACCAGCTCATTATCGGCATCAGGTCGGTTGCGGCTAATGATCGCGTCTTCAACCTTCGCGTTAACTTCAGCGGGATCAAATCCCCTGTTCTCAAGGTAGCTGAGAGCTTCTTCATTTGACGCCAATGAAAATGAGGCAGCATTTCTATATTCCGAATAAATTGAATCAGTATTCTTATTCGCCTGCAGCAACTCTTCTTCGAGAGCAGCTACTTTGTCTTCTTTGGCATCCAGCATCCGGCTTCCGGAAACGTACATGAAAATTGCCAGTAAGGCTGTAAAAACGAATAAATATAAAATCAGGCTTTTTCTCATTAGATCTCTATTTGAAGGTTGTCATAGGCCAAAAACACGTTTTCAGGAAGTTCGGCCTGCACCTCTGCGTGAAAACCGAGACGGTGACTGATATGGGTGAGATAGGCACGTTTCGGTTTAATTTTTTTGATAAATTCCAGCGCTTCTTCCAGATTGAAATGGGAATGATGCGGTTCTTTCCTAAGAGCATTCACAACAAGCACATCCACTCCTCTCAGTTTTTCAGCTTCCTCCTCTTCGATGGTCTTGGCATCAGTGATATAGGCGAAATCTCCAATCCGGAAGCCAAAAACCTGCACCCGGTTATGCATTACGTTTATAGGTGTAATGTTTATATTCTTGAATTTGAAAACTTCATTCTGAATAAGGTGTTCCTGCACACTGGGAGCTCCGGGGTATTTATTTTCAGAAGCAAAGATGTAATCAAAACGCTGATGCAATGATTTCATAACCCGCGGATGTGCATAAACCGGAATATCCCCCTGCTTGAAAAAGTAAGGTCGAATATCATCCAGGCCTACGGTATGGTCACTATGTTCGTGGGTGAAAAGGATCGCATCCAGGTGTGTCACCTTATTAGAGAGCATTTGCTGCCTGAAGTCCGGTCCGCAGTCAATGACGATGTTATGACCCTCCACTTCTATGAGAACGGAGACCCGCAAACGTTTGTCTTTAGGGTCATCACTGAGGCAAACGGGGTGATCACTTCCAATGACGGGAATTCCCTGAGAGGTTCCGGTACCTAAAAATGTGACTTTCACGGCTCTTAATTTTACCACAAAACTAAGTATTATTTTTTTGTTCTGCCCAGCATTTTAGTACCTTTGAAGACGACTTACAATGTACTTTCTACATAAAAGAAAAGAGATATGCCAATAACCATTATGGGCGATCGGGAATTTGAAAATGTCCCTTCAATAAAGAGCAAAGCTTTACGGATAAACCTCAATGAAAATATCTACGGAACTTTCTCCGAGATTGGGGCCGGTCAGGAGACTGTACGTAATTTCTTTAGGGCTGGTGGTGCTTCCGGAACGATCGCAAAGGCAATGAGTGCCTATGACAAAGACTTTAGTGACGCTATTTACGGGATTGAAGATGACAGGCGTTATGTCACTGAAGAGCGGCTTAAGAAAATGCTGAACCATGAGACCAATCTTATAGAACAGCGTATTTCCCGCGAAAAACATCCCAATAAATTATTCTTCACATACGCCAACACCGTTGCAACTATTGACTTCGCCAAGAAGTACAAAGGTCATGGCTGGGTAGGAATCCGCTACCAGGTACATCCTGAAGAAGATTATAATGATATAATCCTGCATGTGCGTTTTCATGAAAATGATGCCCGCCTGCAGCAGAATACCCTCGGAATTCTGGGGGTAAACCTGATCTACGGAGCTTACTACAAGTATGACAATCCGAAGAAATTACTGAGATATCTGTACGATCATATGGATAAAGACCAGATCGAGATCGATACGATCAACTTTTCAGGACCACGGTTCGAAAAAGTTGACAACCGATTGATGAGTCTGCAACTGGTCAAGAACGGAATGACCGAAGCCGTGATGTTCGCTCCTGACGGAAATAACGTACTGCCGGCGAAGATCCTTTACAAGAAGAATATCCTTGCTTTAAGGGGAAGTTTTAGACCGGTTACCAAAGTAAATATGGACATGTATAAAAGGTCCATGGAGTTATTCCTGAAAGAAAACCGTGTTTCTGAAGATAATACCGAAGTTATTTTTGAGATCACCCTGTCAAACCTTCGGGCTGAAGGAGAGATCGACGAAAGGGACTTTATGGACCGGGCAGAACTTCTGTGTTCACTTGGCCAGACGGTAATGATCTCCAATTTCCAGGAGTATTACAGGGTTGTTGAATACTTCTCCCGTTATACTAAGGAACGTATGGGTCTTGCCATGGGTGTGAACAACCTGGTGGATATCTTCGATGAAAAATACTACCGTCACCTAAGTGGTGGTATTCTGGAAGCCTTTGGTAAACTCTTCTTTAAAGATCTGAAAGTTTATCTGTATCCGCTGAAAGACAGGGAAACAGGAGAGATCACTACCAGCGAAAACCTGAAGGTACATCCACGTATGAAAGAGCTGTACAAGTTCTTTAAATACAACGGAAAAGTGGTTGATATCACCAATTATGATCCAGAAATTCTGGATATTTACTCAAGAGAAGTACTGCAAATGATCGCTGAAGGTCAAAGTGGTTGGGAAGAAATGCTTCCTGAAAAGACTACTTCCATGATCAAAGAGCACAATCTTTTCAGTCATCAAAAACAGAAAGAAGCTCAAAAAGCTTAATATTAATAGGAATATAATTGAAGAGGGGCCAAAAATGACATTTTTGGCTCCTCCTTTAGTTCGGATTAATTGCTGAAAGTCCGCCGTCCATTCCCAGGACCTGTCCGGTCATCCAACTGCTTTTTTCCGAAAGCAGAAATGTGACAAGATTAGCGATATCTGCCGCCTCTCCTACTCTCTGCAAAGGATGGCGTTCTTCTGCCCTTTTTCGCTTCCCTTCATTAGACAATAATTTTTCGGCAAGACGGGTATCGGTAAGTGAGGGAGCGATCACATTCACTCTAAATGCAGGGGCATATTCTGCCGCCAGGGCTTTGGCAAAACCTTCTATGGCTCCTTTTGCAGCGGCCACGCTGGTATGGTAGGGCATTCCAACCCGTACCGCCACCGTGCTGAAAAAGACCAGACTGGCCTGTTCTGCTTTACTCAACTTCGGAAGCAGCCCCTGCACCACTTTTACCAGTGAAAAGAAGTTGATCTCCATTTCATCTTTAAAAGCTTCGGGACGGAGCATCTTGAAAGGTTTCAGGTTAATGCTTCCCGGGCAGTAGACCAGTCCGTGGATCTCTTCCGGGAGATCAAGTTCTGAAATATCATTTTTCAGCACATCAAATTCCAGGTACTGGCAATCCAATGAATCCAGATTTTCCGAAGTACGGGCAAGGACTATCACCTCATGGTCTTTAGCCAGTAGTTTAACCGATTCCAGCCCAATGCCGTGAGATCCTCCAATTATGACAATTTTCTTTTTCATGTTCCTGTGTTTTTCTGATGCATTTCTTTCACCGGAAATTCTCCAAACAATTCTTCTAGCTTTTTCTTCCGGTATTCAAAGATCTCTTTGAGCTTTGGCCCAACAAGGATAGGATGTGCCATTCTACCAAGGATTCCGAAGGGAAGTTTATAATCTACAATATCTTCCATCTCCACTCCGCCGGGTATAGGTTTTATAAAATGCTTGTGATGCCATAAAGCATAGGGACCAAAGCGTTGTTCATCGACAAAGTATTCCAGTTCCTTCACATGGGTGATCTCGGTTATCCAAGTCGTTTTAATTCCGGCAACCGGAGAAACAGTATACTGAATGATCTGACCGGGGAACATTTCCCGGTCGGCTCCGCTAATGATGTCAAAACCCATATAATCTGGAGTGATGGTTTTCAAATTAGCCGGATCTGACAAAAATTTCCACGCCTCCTCCCGGGAGATAGGTAACCGCTGTTTGGTTTTCAATGTATAAATCTTCATACTTCAAAAATACAAATACTGTTTAAATTATTAAATAAATATTTAAACAAAAATAAGTTAATTCTTATTCCTGCCTTGGGAATACATCAAGTTAAATCTTAGAGAATCACTAAAATTCGGTCAGAAATGTCTTATAAAATGGTTAAACCTTCAGGAATTCCGGGGAACTTCGGCGAGATTTGGAAAAAACCAACTATGAAACTGAAGAAATTCGCTCCCCTATTATTGTGTTTGTTCCTTTCTTTTTCAACTATAGCCCAATTTGATTCTACTCAGGATTCCCCTTACAAGACCAGCTGGAAAAAAGATGGAATCTGGTTAGGTACCAGTTTGGGTCTAAATGCCGTGGGATTTGTTTTGGTCCAGAACATTGAACCCCTCACGGAGGCACAGGTGCAGGCGCTTGATAAAGACGATGTGCCAAAAATTGACCGTTGGCTGGCCGGCCGTTATTCCAAGGAAGCTGATGATCTGAGTTACTACCCTTTCTATGGCTCTTTTGCCGTTCCCTTTATCATGATGCTTACAGATGATTACCGCGGACATGCCGGGCAATTGTCACTGCTCTTTGTGGAATCTATGGCAACTACCGGTGCCCTCTTCACCATTACTGCCGGAAGCATTCATCGTAGCCGGCCGCTTACCTATAATGAAGACCTGCCATTCGATCAACGAAGTGAAGGCAGCTCCAGAAGGTCATTTTTCGCAGGCCATACAGCGGCGACTGCCTCGGCTACTTTTTTCGCTGCCAAGATCTTCAATGATTTTAATCCAGATTCTGCTGCCCGTCCTTATGTGTGGACTGCTGCCGCTCTCATTCCGGCGTGGGTAGGATATCTGCGCTCAAAGGCAGGGAAACACTTTCTTACAGACAATATTCTGGGCTACGGAATTGGAGCGCTCTCTGGAATATTAATTCCGGAATTGCATAAAAAAGAAGATCCTGATTTTAGTTTTTATCCCAGTTATGGTAAGGAATATAAAGGGGTGAGTCTTTTATACCGCTTTTAGTTCTCACAATCGAACATTCGGTTTAATTCGATTTTTCTATTTTTAGGCTCAAGCCTAAACCACTTATGAGAAAAAATTATTTGTTGTTTTTATTGCTGGCCCTGCTCTCCGTTAAGGCCAATGCACAAAAAATCGAAATTCCTGTCGACACAAAGGTAGTGACCACACATTCCGTAGAAATCTTAGGAGAAAAGATATCCTATACAGCCACCACAGGAATGCAGCCGGTGTGGAATGAGGACGGCGAGCCTACCGCCAGTTTGTTCTATACGTACTATCGAAAAAGTGGAGTAAAAGATCTTAAGAACCGCCCACTAGTGATCTCTTTTAACGGTGGCCCCGGATCTGCTTCGGTTTGGATGCACATCGCTTACACAGGACCTCGAATTCTTGAAATCGATTCCGAAGGTTTCCCGGTGCAGCCTTATGGGATAAAGGAAAATCCTTATTCCATTCTTGATGTTGCCGATATAGTATACGTAAATCCGGTAAATACAGGTTATTCCAGAATTATTGAGCCTGAAGATGCCGATAAGAAAAGGGACCGGGAACAGTTTTTCGGAGTGAATGCAGATGTGAGTTACCTCGCGAAATGGATTAACACTTTCATTTCCCGAAATGATCGCTGGCTTTCTCCGAAGTATCTCATCGGGGAAAGTTATGGAACTACCAGAGTTTCGGGACTTGCATTGGAGCTTCAGAATTCACAATGGATGTATCTAAATGGAGTTATTCTGGTTTCTCCAACAGAACTTGGAATTGAACGCGACGGACCTGTAGAGGTCGCCAACCGTCTTCCCTATTTTACCGCGGCAGCCTGGTATCATAAAATGCTTCCGCAGGATCTTCAAAAAAGGGATCTGGAGGAGCTTTTACCTGAAGTGGAACAATATGCCGTTAATCAACTCTTACCTGCCCTTGTTCATGGAGGATTTCTCAACCCTGAAAAAAAGGAAGAACTGGCGGCAGGAATGTCACGATATTCCGGACTTTCGGAAAAAGTGATCTTACAGCACGACCTGGAGGTGCCTTTTAGATATTTCTGGAAAGAATTGTTGCGTGATGAAAAAGGAATGACGGTAGGGAGGCTTGACTCCCGTTACATGGGTCTGGATCGAAAAGAGGCCGGAGATTCTCCAGATTACAATGCCGAACTTACTTCCTGGTTGCATGCCTTTACTCCTGCCATTAATTATTACCTGGACAACGAATTGAATTTTGAGACAGATCTCCCCTATTTCATGTTTGGACCGGTTCATCCATGGGACCGCACCAGAAACAATACGGGAGAAAATCTGCGGCAGGCGATGGCGCAGAATCCTAACCTGGATGTAATGATCCAGAGCGGCTATTTTGATGGGGCAACCACTTATTTCAATGCGAAGTACACAATGTGGCAACTTGATCCCAGCGGAAAAATGAAGGACAGGTTAAATTTCAAAGGCTACAGGAGCGGTCATATGATGTACCTGCGCAATGAAGATCTGAAAAAGGCCAATAATGATCTGAGGGAATTTATTCTGAAGACCTTACCTAAGCCGGGAGAACCTGCTATGTATTAAAATATACTTGCTTAAAATACAGCCCCGGAAATGACATTTTCGGGGCTTTTTTACATGGTCTCTTCAAAAATATTTTCTTGCCATGCGTTCTTCTTCAGCAAAATATAATGGTTCAAAAGTGAGGTTTTGAGACTGTGTTTACGATAAGGAAATCCATGTTGATGAGTAAAATCTTCCAGAACCTTTGTTACTTCCGGATAGTAGCTATGATGTATGTATGGGAACAAATGGTGAGCCACATGATAATTGAAACTCGCCATAAAAAACCGGATAAAAAAATTGTCATTGCTCACATCATTGGTACATAATAATTGGTGCATAAACCATGTATGGGGAAGCTTTCCTTTTTCATCCCTCTGTGGAAATTCGCTTTCTATACTGGCATGAGGAGAAAGTAAAACCAGTAAAGAAGTAATACTGGCGGTCAAGGTTAAAAGAATAAAGCCTGTAATGACGGCAAGCCACGAAACTCCCAACACCAACTTTGGAACAACAATTAAATACCCCAAGAAAAGAAATTTGAATAGGAAGAGTTTAAAATATTCTACTGTAGGTATTTTGGCGACTTCATGCACCACCCTGTTCTTGTTGAAATAATCTTTAAAGTCTCGTACCAGTAACCAGTTGAACAGGTAAAGCGGATACAAAAACGGCAAATACAGGTGCTGATATTTTTGGATCTTCTTTTGTTCACTCTGCGGAAAAATACGAACCAGCGGACTCTGCTCAAGGTCACTGTCCCATCCCATCACGTTTGGAAAAGCATGATGCAACCTTAGGTGTCTGACCTTCCAGATATAACTATTGGCGCCTAAAAGATCAAAAAAGTAGAGAAAAATACGATTCCAGCGCCGGTGTCGCTTAAAAGTTACACCGTGTACGGCATCATGTATAAGATTTAGAAAATTGAGTAGCAGGAAAAGTCCGAGGAACATGTAAGACAGGTAGAAAACTAACGGAAGACTTCCCTTCCAAAGAAGAATGGCATAAGTGCCTGTGTATAGCAATGGAAACAGAATGATCTTAAGCCTGATCAAGTTATCTTTTTCATCAGCAAGATCATCAACAAGTGCATTTACCTTCTTCTGTAGTTCAAGAAATTCAGGTTCTACAGGAAGTTGAAACGTAGGTCTTCTGTCTTTGCTGTGAGGTAAAGATCGTTCCATTGCAATATCTTGCTTAACTGGTAGGGCAATAAAAAGTTACGCCAACCTTTTATGAAAAGCAAGTATATACTACTGAAAATGAGGTGAATATGTGTTAAATGCAGGGAGAACTTAACTCCTCAGAATTGCCATTATATTATTGATCTTTTGCCTGGAAAGCTTCCACCTTTCTTTGCGACAGCACTTCCCGGAGGATCACCTCCACTCCATTTTCATCATTGCTTTTGGTAGTGAATTCAGCAGCTTTTTTAACCTCAGGATGGGCATTTTCGACTGCATAGCCAATTCCGGCATGATCGTACAATTCAATATCGTTCAGGTAATCGCCGAAAGCCATAGTTTCCTCTTTGGAAATTTGGTGGATCTTCTGTATGGCTGACAGGGCATTTCCTTTTTGTGCTTCCTTATGGTTAAAATCTATCCAGATCTTTCCTGCGAGTTTTACCTGGAGATCCTTTTTAAAATGCTCCACGTGTGGGAGTGAATTTTCTTCAGCCCCTTCGAGGTCACAGATTGTTACCTTTAATATCAGATCATCTTCGACCTTTTCTAAAGTATCCACAACCTTGTATTTTTCATAATGCTCTAAAAAGGGATCCATAAACTCCTTATCCGTGTTCTCGATATAAGCTTGCTTCCTTCCGCAGAGCACCAGATATTTTTTGCCTCCCAGATTCTTGACTTCTTTAATGATCTTTTGAACCTGTTCCTGCTGCATGGGCTGAATATGCTTCTGCTCTCCCTTTTCCATGACGATAGCTCCATTTTCGGCGATGAAAATAATTTCGTCCTTAATAGGCTCCATTCGTTCGCGAAGGCTGTAATACTGTCTGCCGCTGGCCACGGCAAAAAGAATTTCTCTTTCCTGAAGTTGTGGAAACAGTTCAAAGAATTCCGGACTTACCTCGTGCTTACTGTTGAGCAAAGTACCGTCCATGTCGCTAACGATCAGTTTTATTTTGGAGAAGTTCATAATATTTTTTTGGACTACGAATTTAAGCTAAGCCAAACGGAATGCGGGAATTGAAGGTGTTAAATTGTACGGAATTGAATATTTTCTGTTTTAATTCATGAAATAACCTTGAAGGTTTCCTTTTTCCAGTTTTTATATTTTAGAGGAAATATTTCAAGTCTACTAAAAACCCCGTAATGAGATTAAGCAAGAAAGAAAGACGGTTCTGGAAAACGAAATTTAGTTTTAAGGATATCAAAAGTATTCCGGAAGAGATGGAGCATCTCAATCTCAGGGATGAAGATTTTGGTAATGAGGAGCTTTGTTTTATTACTTCCAGGATCAGAATTATTGATAGACTTGACCTTGACAGCAATCCACTGGATGATGAGGGAATGGAATGTCTCACCCGGTTGGAGAGCATTAAAGAGTTACGCTTGAAATCTGTTGATATTACAGATGAAGCTGTAAAGTATATAAAGCAATTGCAAAGTTTGGAACTGCTACATTTGGGAAGCACCGGGGTTTCCTGCGAAGGAGTTAAAAATCTTTCAGGTTTAAAGAATTTAAAAACCCTCTTGGTGAGTCCTAAGGAAATAGAGGAAGAAAAACTCAATTATTTCCTGCAGCAACGTCCCGACTGTAAATTGATAGTAAATTATCAGGAGTATTCGGGTTAAAATTATTTTGTTTCCTCACAAGATGCCTTAAAAATGGCATTTTTGGAACTCTAGAAAACAAAAAAACCACGCCCTTTGAGACGTGGTTTTGTGAGTGAAGTGATCGCGACAGGATGTATCTTCCTTTTTTGATGCACTGTTGCAATTACAAAACCACGGGCTAACGCCCTTGTTTTTTTGCTTCCTTCCGCCCCTTCGAATCTTCAATCCGGGTGCTGCGGAAAACAAAAAAACCACGCCCTTTGGGACGTGGTTTTGTGAGTGAAGTGATCGCGACAGGAAGGCGGTTTATATCATGAATATCAACCTGAGTATCTGTTTTTTATACTTAATTGTTATAAAAAAACCTTTTTGTAAATAAAACTTATCTGTTTAGTATAATTAATACAATTTACGCAAGCGTTCCGTTGGACAGAGGTCGTACCAAAAATTAGATCAAAAAACTCTTTGAAGAAAAGAAAAACCTAAATTAGTAAAATGAATACTAAACAGATTGAAGAGATCTTACCTTCACAAGTGGATGAAAATTTACAGTCGATTTTAGATTCTCTTTCTCAAAATTTAAATGAAGTTGTGAGTTATGGAACACACATTCTTAAATGGGATGTGGAAACCAAAAGACAAGGAAAAGATAATCATATACCAGCCCTCTTTTTCAGGAATGTTATTGAATTGGGAGACTCTATAGCTTTATTGGTAAAAAATTCTTCTATTGATCCAAGTAAAATTCTTCTTCGAACACTAATTGAGAATTCCTACGGATTATTTTATATGTTGGAGAAGAATGAGAAACAAAGAGCTCTATCGTATATGGTTTGGAAAGCTATAAATGATATTAAATTGAATAAGCGTTTTATTTCCGACAACGCAAGCTCAAAAGAGTTAAAGTCAAAAATTCAAGCATTTAATCCGGACTTTGATAGTACAAAATTTTTTGACAAGGAAGAAACTAGAAAATTGATTGAAACCAAATCAAGAATGTTAGGTTCATCTGAATTTAAAGAGATTTACCAAGAATATTTAAGAACAAAGAATTTAGGAGGAAAGAACAAAAATCCAAATTGGTATTCATTATTTAATGGTCCGACCGATTTTCAACAATTATCAAACTATTTGAAAAAGTCCTTAGAATACGAATTCTATTATAGGAAATATTCTGCAAATGTACATACTACTGATGTTGCCAAAGGAATTGCTAGAGCTGGTGATGGTAAAGGACAAATTATTCAAATAAGGGATTTCGAACACTGCACGGAAGTATACTCAATTACAATTTCTAATTTACTGATGGTATATAATCAAATGGTAATTAAAAGAATACCTGGTCAAGAAATAAATTTTAAAGAATGGTATTCCAAATTTCGACAAATACATTTCACTACTTTGGAAAAAGCAAAATTCAATTATAAAAAGCATAATTGAATTCCTTTCTTGGGTTAAGATTTTCTAACACCTTGAATTTTTAATTCCTCTAAGCTCTCATAAACCCCTACAACCTGAAATTTCCCCTCAAAAAGGATTTCTTTTATTGGTTCATCAGTAAACTTTCCTTTCCAATATAGGCGGGCATTTTCTTCAAATTCTTCAATTGATAAATTTTTGAGTTCACAATAATGTTCATCAGTTTCCATTTTTTTTCCATTCAACAACTTAACTTCAAAAATCTTCTTTTTAGGAGATTCTAAAATATCCCACCATTTAGGAAGTTCTTCTTTTCTACAAATCCAAAGTCCCCTTTTCCTAGATGGTAGATTTGAGTCGATTTGCAGTCTAACTTTTTCAAAAACTTCTTCTCTTATCCATTTCAAATATTGACGATTTAGTTTTACAAGTTTATAAGCTAAGTCCTCGAATTCACTACAATTTTCAAGTAACTGGAAATGTTTTTGTTTATTTTGATCTTCAAAATTCTCAAAGTCTTGATAGCAATTGTTTTCTCGAAGCCTTTTCTCCGTATAGCTTGAAATGTCTTCATCGCCAATTTTCTTTAGGTAATTATAATTTAAACCACTCAAAAGTTCATCTATAAAAGGATTATTCTTATTGAAATTGGTATCCAAAATCTGATCAACAGACCACTCATTTTCTCCTTTAATCTTTTGAATATGATAATAATGCATTTGATCTGATTTTTATAATCTATTGATTAAACCTTTTCTAGAGCTTCTATCTCTTTTTGAAGATTTTGAATTTGTTCCTTGATTTCTTCCATTTTCTCTTGTTGCTCCTTATGATATCGCTTAATAAAAGGAATAAGTCTTTTAAAAACTTTCTCTGCGATTAAATCATCTACTCCTCCAGAGCTAGAGGTATCAATTTCTCTCGTTTTCTCACCATTTCCAGTCAGGAGCCATCTCTCATTAATTTCAAAATAATTTGAAATCAATTTTACAGTTTTTGAAGAGGGCTTCTGCGTCCCTCGAGTTATTCTTGATATGCTAGATTGACTTATCCCTGTCTCATTTGCTAAAACGTAATTTGTGATCCCGAATTCCTTAACTAACTCTCTAATTCGAGACCCAATTTCACAATATTCCATGCTGAACCAATTTTATACGGTTAATATAGAAAGAAGAAATCTTAACAATGAACTTTAATGTAGGAAATTTCTGTTATACTAGGCGTTGTACCATTGGTCGTACCAAGAAAGGAAATAAAAAAAGGGTAACTATTTGAAAATCAATTAGTTACCCTTAATTCCGTGATCGCGACAGGATTCGAACCTGTGACCGTCTGCTTAGAAGGCAGATGCTCTATCCAGCTGAGCTACGCGACCATTTTAGCGGTGCAAATATAAGTAGGTTTTCAAAAAAGACAAGCAAAATAAACATTTTATTCCCGCTCCTGTCTTAACTCCTGTGATCTCAGGTTTTTATGAGATGTAGTTGAGGAGAAATTTTAATTTCCCCTCTATTTCTGTAGGGCACTACTCACATTTTAGAAGGTTCTTCCGTCTAATTGAGAATCCAAAAGTACTATTAAATCTTTGCTAATATTAGCATAAGGCGGGGGAGCTGATTCTGCAAAAAACGAATTATCTGTTACATTTACAATAAAGCCATTTTACAGGGTTTTCTGCCTTTTCTACACAGAAAGATCCTTTTAAACTGCGTACTTTATGGATGTAAGCACTTCGAATGAACTACAACCTTTGGGGGATATCTCTATTTCCCAAATGATTGAAAAGTTACAGGAAGATTGCGAAATAGAAAAACATCTTCCCGGCGGCGGGTATTTGCATATGAGCAATGAACTCCCGTACCTCGTTATTTACCGTCAACAGGGAAAAAATGAAAAAGAGGACCGGGCCACTATGCGCTTCGTTTTGAGTGAGGCCTCCTTTTTACTTGTCGGCACAAAAGATTTTGAAGGCTACCAACGATTGATGTTCTGCCTGGCCGAAGCCATGTCCACTAAATTTAAGTCTTTTCTCATGGTCGAAATCTTTTCAGGAGATGAGGACAGCCGGAAATTTAAAATTAAAGGACCTGAGGATAAACTACCTGCTACTCTCGAGATCTTTAAAAAAGAACTTGACACGCTGAACCGCAATTACCAGGTTCTGGACCTGGAACCTACGGAGATCGAGAATACCATCCAACGGCAGCCAGCAGGAAAACCACCTTTACTAAGTCTCTCTCAACTGAAAGATGCCGGATGTTTGTTGCTGGGGCTCGAGGTGCCGCCGGTCTACCGGAATAAAAAAGGGGAAGAATATCCCGTCTTTTTCCGAAGCTTTAAAGACGATCTTATAATTGCGCTTCATAAAGCCATTTTTGAATTTATACGCATCCAGACCTCCAGCGGGGTAAAAAGTTACCGGGCGCTGGGGCAGAAGAATTTACAGGAAAAGGTTCTGGAGATCGACCGGAAACTGGCTGCCATTGAGACTTCCTATCAATTCCTCTGGCTGGTCTCTCCGGCCAACATAAGACACATCAAAGATGCCTTTTTTGAATCTGATTACGAAACAGTCCTCAATTATCACTACCGACTCTTACCCGTAGATCCCGATGTACTGAAACGGGAACTTTATAACTTAAAGATGGAAGAGATCGATGACCCCGCTCTTTCATTTATTTTCCGGCAGAAAAGGGAGGAACTGGACCTGCAGATAAGTATGTTATCTGAAAGAGGCACCCAGAACTTCTTTTATAATAGTATGATGCTTTACGGAGGGATCAGCCGTGATCTGCAACGAGAAGCCGAAGATCTGCTGCGGGAAGTTCCTGAAGAAGGAGACAAGAAGTTTGAAAGTATCATGAAGGCTGATGATTTCAGGTTTTTGGCCCTTTCGGAATTTGAGTTTTTTAAGGAGCAGGATCCTGACTTTAGCAGTAAGATACATGTTCGCGATGATGTCAATATTTTAATGGTGTCTCAGGGAGAACTGTATATTCCTGGTGATTATAAATCAAACGGAAATGAGACACAGGCCCTTATCCAGCACGAGATAGGAACTCATGTTCTCACCTACTTCAATGGAAAACAGCAGCCTTTAAAACTGCTTTCCGTAGGACTTACAGATTACGATACCCTTCAGGAGGGCCTTGCTGTGCTTTCAGAATATTTGGTGGGAGGGCTTACCGCTAATCGGATGCGAACCCTGGCAGGACGTGTAGTAGCGGCCGGAGCCAGGATGCACGGAGCAGAATTTCAGGATATTTTCAGGCTTCTGCACCACGATTATGGATTTTCACCGCAGCGCTCCTTTAATATAACCTCCAGAATAATGCAGGGTGGCGGCTTTACCAAAGATATCTCTTATCTCAAAGGTCTGCACCAATTGAAGGAACATCTGGAAAACGGTGGAGAGATCGAACCATTATTAACGGGCAAATTCGCGCTGGAACAGTTACCAATCATCAACGAGCTCAGTGAACGAAGGGTGTTGAAACCGGTGAGCATAAGACCCCGATATTTAAATACAGAAGAAACAACAAAAAAAATAACACAAATCCGCGAGGGAATTTCCCTTTCACAAATGATCTGCGCATGAAAATATGTTTTGTAGTAAATAGTATTGAAACCGAAAAATGTGGTACAACCATTTACCTGGTGTACGAAGCCTGGAAACGAAAACACGATGTATACGTGATGGGTGTGGGCGATTTTTCCTTTACAAATACTGAGCATCTCAGTATCAACAGCACCTATGTTTCCAAAAATTCTAAGGTGGGTAGCCCTCAGGAATATCTGAAGGCCTTACAGGGAGAAAAAGCAAAAACCGATCGTATTAAAGCGAGCGATCTCGATGTGCTTTTCATTCGAAACAATCCTACAGAAGAAGGAAGCAGCCGCCAATGGGCCGAGCAGGCAGGGGTTGCCTTCGGAAGAATGATGCAACAGGAAGGAGTTTTAGTTCTTAATGATGCCTATGCCCTCTCAAATGCCTTTATTGACAAGCTTTATTTTGAAGAACTGCCCAGTGAGATAAAACCTGCTTCGCTTATCACTCGGAAAAAGGAGGAAATCCTGGAATTTTTCGAAGCTCATAAGAAAAAGATGGTTTTAAAACCTCTTGAAGGTTCGGGTGGTAGAGACGTTTACCTGATCGACAAAAATGAGAAGAACCTGAACCAGATCATTGAAAATATTACGCAACAGGGTTATGTGATTGCTCAGAAATTCCTTCCTGCCGCCAAGGAAGATGTACGGGTGCTATTGCTGAACGGCCGCATTATGGAAAAGGATGGTCATTACGGGATCATAAGACGTGTGAGTGGCGAAGGGGAATTTAGAAGCAATTTTGCCCAGGGCGGTTCCGCAGATAAAAGTCCGCTGACTGAAGGTATTCAAAAGGTGGTGGATGTTGTAGGTCCAAAACTGATCAAGGACGGATTATTCTTCGTGGGACTTGATGTGGTAGAGGATAAATTGATCGAGATTAATGTATTGAGCCCCGGTGGTTTGGATCACTTTGGAGATATTGGTCTTCCCGATTTTTCTGATGTTGTTATTGATGCCATTGAGAAAAAAGTAAAGTACAAGAAGATGTACCACGGTCATATTGCTAACAAGGTCCTTGCGACCATGACCTAATTTAAAATATGAAGACGAAATTTATGAGTGAAAGAATAATTGGAAACTACAGTTCTAATAATGAAGGCCCTCTTCTGTTTGTGACCGGCGGGGTGCACGGTAATGAACCCAGCGGAGTAAAGGCTTTGGAAAAAGTTTTTCAGGAGTTGGAAAAGACACGGCCCCAGATCAACGGAAGAATTGTTGGAGTCAAAGGAAACATTGCAGCCCTCAAAAAAGGCCAACGTTTTATTGATGAAGATCTCAATCGTACCTGGACCGAGGAGAATGTAAAAAACAGTGATCCCGAAACGCAGGAACAACGGGAAATGCACGAGATCATTGATGTGCTCCATCAATTTTCTGAAGAGGATTATACCAAACGCTATTTTTTAGATTGTCACACCACTTCATCTGACAGTTTACCTTACATCTCTGTGCAGGAAGTGCACGACAATGATCCCTGGGCACATCGTTTTCCCACTTACATTGTCCGCGGATTCAGCGATATTGTTTATGGAGCCATTGACCATTATATGAGTCGTACCGGGTTGACCGGCTTTGTTTTTGAAGCGGGACAGCATACCAGCAAAGAATCAGTTGAAAATCATGAAGGAGTTATCTGGCTGGCTTTAAAAGAGGCTTGTGACCTTGATCTTGAAAAGATCTCCTGTTATCCCGAATGTGTGGAGAGATTCACGGACAAAAATGCACCGGAGCAAAAGACCTTCGAGATCATCTACCGGCATGAGATCGGGAAAAATGATGTTTTTAAAATGGAACCCGGTTACAAGAATTTTCAGAAGATCGAAAAAGGAGAATTATTGGCCAGGAGCAATGGTGAGGAGATCAAAAGCGAGTGGGATGCCTATATTTTCATGCCGCTATATCAATCTCAGGGGAATGACGGCTTCTTTATAATTAAAGAAGTTTAATGAAAAAAAATCTTCCGGAGATCCCCTTTTTGGATGGTCTCCGGAAGTTCTATTTTTTAGGAAGTGGATCTATTTCTTTACGATCCCGACTACTTCCCCGGTAGAACAATTCACTCTGAGTAATTCCCCTCTGTTTACGCCATACAAGCCTTGTGGTACTTCATAATCTCCCAAAGATTTGGTAGATCGAACAATACTTATCTTGTTTCCGGTTCTTGGATCCATCAACGGGCTTAGGCAGGAATCATCATTAAAGGACATTCCTGTTGGCGCTTCAAATTGAGTGGGTACATCCTGGGCCTGTCTTAAAACATCGGATTCTTTAAAAGAAGTGTGAGAACTTCCGCAGGCGAGCAATAGCAGACAAAAAAGTCCGCCGGCTAGAAATTTGAGAATTTTCATATTGCTGGTTTTAGAAAGCTAAAATAGTAAAGAAACAAATTGAAATTTATTAGTGCTTCAATGTTTTAACTTTTGCATGGAAATTTTGTTTCTTTTAAGGTGAAAAAAATGATTATTCTGAATATGCTATAGTGCTTAAAAGGGCATTTTCGGCTTGCCTTGAATCCAAACGGGTATGCTGTACAATTATGGGTACAGAAGATTCTAAAACAGAGGAATAATCCGTTCCTTTCGGGACAGGCTCAGGGTCTTTTAACTCGTTGAACCGAAGGTGCTTTGTCCTTTTAGGTTCAACGGTTACTTTATAAGGACCCGCGGGATCACGATCAGAGAAGAAAATGGTGATCTCCACCTCTGCTTTCTCTTCGGAAGTGTTAAGGATACAAGCTGTTTCATGGCTTGTGAATTCAGGTTCGGGTCCGGTTCCGTATTCAGGGATATAACCTTCTGCTATTACCCAGACTTTTTTTCCGTATGCTTTCATGATTGATAAGAATGTTTATTGTTTCAGTTCTATTAGTAGTCCTTCATCCGGTTGTAAAATGAGGGATCCTTTAATTTCCTTGCCTTCTTTTTCAGAATGTGTGGAGAATCTCACAGTACCTTTCCACTGCGGAAGTTCAGGATCTACCTGTTCCTTTTGATCCCCCAGATTAAGGATGATCAAAAATGCCTTTTTTGGACCCTCTCTTCTGTAAGCAAGGACATTTCCTTCTGCAGGAACGGGATAAAAATCGCCCACACTCAATGCTTTTTCTGAAGCTCTCAACTTTATCAGGCGCCGGTAAAAATTCAGCATACTATCCTGATCTTTTGATTCTGAAGCAACATTGAACTTTTTATAATTCTCCATTAGTGGTAGCCAGGGCTTCCCATTTGTGAAGCCGGCGTTTTCTGAACTATCCCATTGCATTGGAGTTCTTTCGGGATCTCTTCCCAGGCCTTTTCCGGGAACTTTGGTCTCTCTGGGGTCATTGGCCATTTCCACAGGAATATGCACGTCTGTCATTCCTATCTCGTCTCCATAGTACATGGTGGGAGTTCCCTTGAGAGTAAGTAATAACATGGCCGCAATTCTCGCCTGTTGTGGACCTACCCTGCTGGCAATGCGTGACTTGTCATGATTACCCAACACCCAGTTGGGCCAGCCTTCGGAAGGCAAAGAGGCCTCATATTCATTGATCGCAGCTTCGATCCTGCGGGCTTCCCACGGAAGTTCAACCAATTGGAAATTAAAGGGCAACTGGGCTCCCTGAAGATCATGACCGTAGTAGGTCACGAGATCCTGAATAGGAAGGTATATCTCCCCAATAAGTACTGTCTCAGGATATTGATCGGTCAGTTTGCGCATTTCCCGGACCACATCATGGACTTCCGGTTGATCTGATGAATAGACCGGTAAAAGTTTATCGTAGGGCGACATATCTTCCGTATAGTCGGGATTTGGCGGATTATCCCTGAACTGTTTATCCTTGATCATTTGCCACATCACATCAACTCTGAATCCATCTACCCCTTTGTCCAGCCAGAATCGCATGCAATTCAGCATTGCCTCGTGCACTTCGGGATTTCTCCAGTTTAGATCGGGCTGTTTATCCAGATATGTATGCAGGTAATACTGACCCGTATTTTCGTCCAACGTCCAGGCGGACCCTCCAAATTCACTCAGCCAGTTGTTAGGCTCAGAACCATCCGGTTTTGGATCTTTCCACACATACCAGTCTCTTTTTGGATTATCCCTGGAACTTTTAGATTCCTGGAACCACGGGTGTTCATCAGATGAATGATTTGGCACAAAATCCAGGATCATCTTCATTCCACGTTTATGAATACCCTCCAGCAACCTGTCAAAGTCATCCATATTTCCGATGAGCGGATGAATGCCGGTATAATCACTCACATCGTAACCAAAATCGGCCATGGGAGAAGGAAAGAATGGAGAGATCCAGATCCCTTTCACACCCAGTTCCTCCAAATAATCCAGTTTTTGAAGAATTCCATTAAGATCGCCCGTACCGTTGCCACTGCTGTCATAGAACGAGCGCGGGTAAATTTGATAGATGATCTCTTTTTGCCACCACAAGTACGTATCCTTCCTGTTCATAAAGTGCTTTTACCTGCTCAAAAATTGCATTTTTCGCAGCTTTTTGAGCTATTCCTCTCTAAATTAGAAAGCTTTGGAGGATATTCTTAAATCCGGATATTAAAAAAACGATAAAATCTCTCCGGACATTAACAACCTGTAAACAAACATGATACGAATCATAAAAAGACGCGCCCAGAAACTTTATTTTTGAAAACAATCTTAAAACTTAGCTTATGAACCATCCTCTCAAAAGACATGAAGCACTGAAGCCATTGAGCAAAGACCATCACCACGGTCTACTGCTTTGCTGGAAGATCCGCGAGGGAAAGAAAAAAGAGGTGGCACCGGAGAGAATTAAATCTTATACCGACTTTTTTTACAGATCTCAGCTTATTCCTCATTTTAAATTTGAGGAGGAAGAGATATTTGTGCTGCTTGGAGAAGATCATCCTTTAGTAAAAAGGGCAATGACCGAACATAGCAGGTTGCATCACCTATTTGGAGAATCAGATAATATTGAAAGGGCTCTTTCAGAGATCGAAAAAGAACTGGAAGACCACATCAGGTTCGAAGAAAGAGTTCTTTTCAACGAACTACAACAGGAGGCCAGTCTTGATCAACTCGAAAACCTGAAGAATAAGGAAGAGGAAGTAGAAACCCCTGATCCTGATGCCTGGGAAGATAAATTCTGGCTAAAACAAAATTGATCAGAGCCAGCGTTTCCTTTTGAAATAATACAACATCCCTAAAAGAATTAGGAACATGGCTCCTAATAGAATGGGATAACTGTACTTCCATTTCAATTCTGGCATATATTCGAAGTTCATTCCGTAGATCCCGGCCAGAAACGTCAGTGGAATGAAGATCGACGCCATGATGGTCAATACTTTCATGACCTCATTCATTTTATTGCTGATGGTAGTCATGTACATATCCATCAATCCCCAGGTCATTTCCCGGTATATCTCGATGTTTTCAGAAACCTGTATCATGTGATCATAGAGGTCCCGAATGTAATTGATAGTTTGTTCCTGGATAAGTCCGCTGTTGAGTTTTTCCATTCTGCTCACCACCTCCCGCAACGGGAATACTGCGCGCCTTATGCGAAGCATGGTCCTTTTTAGTTCCTGAATTTCGTAGGTGGTATCGTCATTCGGTTGGGAATTGAATAGCTGCTCTTCCAGGGCTTCTATCTTATCACTCATTTCTTCAACCACCACAAAGTAATTATCCACTATGGCGTCTAAAAGGGCAAACACCAGGTAATCTGCTCCCCTGCTCCTTATGCGGCCCTTAGCATTCTTGAGGCGGTCGCGCACGCCGTCAAAAACGTCTCCTCCGGCTTCCTGAAAGGTCAAAACATAATTCTTTCCAAGGACAATACTAATGTGCTCATTTTCCAGGCGACCGTCTTCCTTGTAATAAAGCATTTTGGCAACTATGAAATAGTAATCTTTATATTCATCAATCTTGGGTCGCTGATTAGTATTAACGATATCCTCAATGATCAATGGGTGCAGTTCATAGTATTTCCCCACTTTCTCAATTTCAGCAGTATTGCTAAGGCCGTCAATATTGATCCAGGTTGTTTTACTTTCCTCCTCAAATTTAAAGGCATCTTCGGGCGATTTGGAAGTGAAACTCTCAAAACTTTCATTGTTATAATCAATGACTTCCAGAAGGGTTTCTGCCTGTTCCTTTCGACCTACGTAGGTAACCGTTCCCGGAGCCTGGTGGAGAGCTTTTGTAGATTTTGGCCTTTTTAGGAAGTAAGATTTTCTTTTTGCCATGGGGGATATTTTCTCTAAAAATAACGGTTTCCATGAAAATACAGTGACTTCCGATAAATTTCAATGTAAAAAAGGCCTTTTTGGATCTCCTGTTAATGTTGTTACTAAGATTGTACATCAACTGTGGTTTGGTTTTCTTTGCAGCATGATAGAGGAAATCCGGTTAAAAGAAACCCTGAAAGAATATTTTGGATACGATTCATTTCGGCCGCTACAGCGCCAAATTATCGACTCCGTTTTTAAAGGTAATGACAACCTGGTGATAATGCCCACCGGCGGCGGTAAATCTATCTGTTTTCAATTACCCGCCCTTTTGTTGCCCGGAGTCACGCTGGTGATCTCACCACTTATCGCTTTAATGAAAGACCAGGTAGACGGGTTGAAAGCTAACGGAATTCCTGCAGCTTTTCTGAATAGTAGTCAGACAGAAAAAGAACAGCAGGAATTGTTCTCCAGGCTCGATAAAAAGGAGATCAAATTGTTATATGTGGCTCCTGAAAGTCTTCAATATGTTGATCCGGTATTCCAAAACGGTAATATTGACCTGATCGCTATTGATGAGGCTCATTGTATTTCCAGCTGGGGCCATGACTTCAGGCCAGCCTACACTCAGCTTGGCTATTTGAAGAATCGGTATCCCAGTACTCCCGTTATAGCCCTTACGGCCACTGCAGATAAAGCTACAAGAGAGGATATTTGTCGGCAGCTCAATATTCCGAGTGCCACCCAACACATCGCCTCTTTTGACCGTGAAAACCTGAGCCTGGAAGTGAGGCCCGGGAACAAAAAATTCGAACAGATCTATTCATTTTTAAAGAACAGGCGCCGGGAAAGTGGGATAATCTATTGTCTCAGTAGAAAGAACACCGAAGAACTTTCTGCAAAATTGCAGGCCAAAGGATTTAACGCCAAGGCGTATCACGCCGGACTTTCTCATGCGGAACGGGTGCAGGTGCAGGAGGAATTCATCAATGATCAAACAGAAATTATCTGCGCCACCATCGCCTTCGGAATGGGAATCGATAAATCAAATGTACGTTGGGTGATACATTACAACCTTCCGAAGAATTTGGAAGGATATTACCAGGAAATAGGCCGCGCAGGCCGGGATGGCCTCCCCTCTTCCACCCTTCTTTTTCATAGCTATGCTGACGTGCTTCAGTTACAGAAATTTGCTGAGAACTCCGGAAATTCTGAAGTGCAACTGGCAAAGCTGGAGCGAATGAAACAATATTCCGAAGCTTTGAGCTGCCGCCGAAGAATTCTGCTGAGCTACTTTGGGGAGCTGGTGGAACAGGACTGTGGGAATTGCGATGTTTGTAAGAACCCTCCCGAATTCTTTGATGGTACTATTCTTGCCCAAAAAGCCCTTTCAACCATCTTCAGACTTAAGGAAGAAGAACCTATTTCCATGGTGATCGATGTGTTGCGCGGTTCACAGAACAGCCATGTCTTTGAAAAGGGATATCAGGAATTGTCTACATATGGGATTGCATCAGATGTGGCCTGGCGGGACTGGCAGCAATACCTTATTCAGTTAATGAATCAGGGATATGTTGAGATCGCCTTTCACGATCAGAATAAGCTCAAACTTACGAGCCTGGCCAAAAAGGTGCTTTTTGAAAACGAAAAAGTTCGGCTGGCAGATGTAGTGCATATTGTAAAAGAGAAAGAAAAATCAGTAACTAAAGAAAAGGCCCCGGATAACCTTTTTGAGAGGCTTAGAAAGCTGCGACTTAGTATTGCTACAGAGGAAGGGATCCCGGCCTATTTGATTTTTAATGATGCCACGCTGAAGGAAATGGAGAAAGAAAGACCGATAACTGATGAGGATTTCATGCAGATCAACGGAGTAGGCCGACGAAAAATGGAAGCCTATGGTTACCGTTTCATAAAAGAGATCATTGGCTTTAGTAAGGACAAAAGGGAGAAAAAAAGCAGAAAGAAAGGCAGTACCTACAAAGAAACACTGGAGCTATACAAGCAAGGTCTTTCTGTGGAAGAGATCTCTCAAAAAAGAAAGATCGCCGCACCCACTGTTTTTTCACATTTTGCAAAACTCTACGAAGCAGGTGAAGATATTGACCTGATGCAGTTTGTAGCAGCTTCAGATCTTAAAGCGGTTGAAAAAGCGAAGGAAGAACTGGGGAGCCCAACGGCACTAAGGCCTTACTTTGAACATCTTGGAGAAGCTGTGGACTACGGCAGTATAAGGCTTTCACTTACCATTTTAAACCGCGATGAATAAAGAACTTTAGAAGAAGTCAACTTTGTTCAGAATGAGTCCGCTGCCCGGGGCTATATAAGTAATGGGCTCTTTCACCTCGGGATCCAGGCTTTTTCGGATATCTTCCAGGCTAAGTTCTCCTCTACCGAGCATAACCAGTGCGCCCATGATCAGCCTAATCTGGTTCCGAAGAAAACCCGCTCCCTGCACACGAAGGACAAAAGATTTTTCAGGAAAAAAGCTGGCAGTGATCTCGGTATTCAGCTGTATCTCACAATGAGAGAGTTCTCTGATAAGTACAGTGCTTTCTGTTGGTTTTGTACAATAGTTATGAAAGGAATGTTCTCCTTCAAAGAGTTTTGCTCCTTCCATCATCAGGTCCACATCGAGATCATCCAAAAAAGTAGCCATTAAAGGAGCTGCAAAAGGATGGCTTTTCTTTCCGAAGGCAAACAGGTAGATATACTCCTTCTGCTTTGGATGCTGAATGATATTGAATTTAGCATCTACTTCTTTAATGCTCAAAGCGCGAATATCTGGAGGAAGGTTCTGGTTGAATTCCAACAGAAAATCAGCCATATTTTCCAGGGGCTCATGATCTATAAAAAGTTCAAAAGCAGCCCGATGTGCTGAAACCATGGCATCTGTCCTACTGGCACCAAGAATCTTGAAACGCTTCTCGCCCAGAACAAATCTCAGGGTTTTCTTTACAAGACCCTCAACCGTCTTAAAGCCGGGTTGCCGTTGCCAGCCGTGAAGCCGATAGCCCAGGAACTGGATCTCCAGCAAGTAATAATATCGTTGTTTTTGCAAGGAATTGGATTTTCTATCAAATTTACGCTTTTTGAAATTCACCGGTAAACTTCGAAAAAAATCGACAGCCACGAGGTTTATATGGGTATCCGGAGAATCTTTACTGCTTGCTTTAACTTTTAGTTAGAAAAAATTGGCGTCTTCTTTTGTATATTCCATTACCCAAAACCCGCATTAATGGCCAGCGCAAAAAAGATCTTACTGTATTCTACCCTTTCTGTCATCTTTGTTTATTTTCTTATTGCCGGCCTCATTAAAGCCCAACCTTTTCTCGCACCTCTTACGGTTGCTGTCATACTTTCGCTGCTTGTACTTCCGTTGAACCGAAAAATGGAGAGCTGGAAATTGGGTAGAACCGCGGCCTCTCTCAGTAGTACCTTTTTAATATTTCTACTGTCACTAGGCTTTTTTGCACTTATTTCAATGCAGGTAAAGAACCTGGTAGACGACTGGCCTACCATCAAAGAGACAATGACGCCGAAGGTGGTAAAGCTCAAGGAATTTGTCTTCGAACATACTCCTCTTACCCAGGAAGACATTGACAAGACCTCTTCAGACGGCCCGGTCCCGTTCTTAAGTATGGGCTCTAACCCGGGGAAAAAAGCGATGTCCTTTTTCAATTCGGTAATGAGTTTCTTCGGAAATTATCTGCTTACATTTATTTATATCTTTTTTCTGGTGAACTACCGGAGTCATTTTAAGAAATTTCTTTTGCGCCTGTTTCCTGATGAAAAACAGGATTCCGTTCAAAACGTGATCACAAAATCGGCAACCGTGACACAACAGTACTTATTCGGAAGACTTATTTTAATAGGGTTTTTGACTATCTTCTATTCGATTGGGTTAGGCCTTTCGGGGGTTAATAATTTTATTCTGGTTAGTGTTATTTCAGCAATTCTCAGCTTGATACCATACCTGGGAAACATTATTGGATTTAGCCTCGCAATGATCTTTGGTTATCTCACTTCAGGAGATCCATATATGCTAATAGGTATTTCCCTCACCTTCTTCATTGGGCAATTTATTGAAAGCTATATACTCACCCCTTATGTGGTAGGTGACAAGGTAGATCTGCATCCATTTTTGGTAATTCTGGTTGTGATCATTGGTAACCTTCTGTGGGGAATTTTAGGAATGCTGCTTGCAATTCCGGTGATCGCGATCGTAAATGTGGTGCTTCTCAATATTGAACCGCTGAGACCTTTTGGATATCTATTAAGTAAGGAAGACAAGGAAGAATAAGTATGCAGGATCTTTTAAAAGAGCAGTTCTCCGGTTTTCTGAACACTCCCCGCTTACCCCTCGAAAACTTCAATTTTTCGTATGATTTTTTCCGCTTGACAAAAAACCCGGAACTTGATTCCGCAGATATACCTTCGCCTCCAACTATGGTATTGGGAAAACGCATGGAAACGTTTTTTCAGTATTACGTCCAGAACTTCACGAATGAAATGGTCATTGCACATAATGAACAGATCATCGACGACAAGCTCACGGTTGGAGAAATAGACTTTCTTCTAAAAAATGAGAGTTCCTCTCTTGTTTCTCATGTGGAACTGGTCTATAAATTTTACCTGTATGATCCATCACTTGGGTCCCGGGAGGAGGACCGGTGGATTGGTCCTAACAGGCGCGATAGCCTGGTAAAAAAACTCACCCGCCTTAAAACCCGGCAATTCCCACTCCTGTTTCATCCGGCCACCAGGCCCCTGCTGGACTCCCTGGGAATTACTGCGGAAGAGATCTCTCAAAAAATTTGTTTTAAAGCAAGCTTGTTTTTGCCTTTTTTGGAAAGGAATAATATTCCCTCCGGAATTTCCGAAGACGCGGTGAAAGGCTTTTACCTGGGTCTGAATGATTTTACGGAAAAAATGTTTCCCGGGGCTGATTTCTTCTCTCCCAGGAAACCTGACTGGCCAGTTTCTCCGGAAAAAAATAATACCTGGTATTCTTTTGAAGAAATAAAGATGCAGGTAGAAAAAATGCATAAAAAGCAACAGTCTCCTTTGCTGTGGATGAAAACTCCAGAAAATGAACATTTTCGGTTTTTTGTGGTTTGGTGGTGAATCTATTTCCGGTTAAGAGAAAATTAACGGCAAACTTCGCGATCCTTAAGGAAAAATTATGACTGGCAGCTCCCTTCTACTTTTGTAAATCGGCTCATTTAAAGTAACTTAACTAATCAAATAATCACCGGTGATCAGGGTACTTTCTACCCATCCTCGCGATCACCATCAAAAAAGATAAACTATGCCGATTTTGACGAAAGAACAATTTGAAGATTTAGCGAAATTTGACAATAATCCCTGTATTTCGATCTTTATTCCCACAGAACGCGCCGGAAAGGATGTTTTGGAAGGGAAAGGACGAATCCACTTGAAATCACAGTGGAAAAAAGCAGCGGAAAAGCTAAAGGAGATGGGGCTGGATCAGGATAAGATCAGCAAAATAGGAAAACCGGTAGAAGATCTTTTAGCCGATAGTGATTTCTGGAGACATCAGTCCGATGGATTAGCGCTGTTCCTTGCAGATGGTTTCTTCAGAAAATATACTTTGCCGGTCTATTTCGAAGAGTATACTTACGTTAGCGATCACTTTTACTTAAAACCTCTGGTCCCAATGTTCTCGGGTGACGGAAGATTTTACCTGCTTGCCCTGCAGATGGATCGCGTCCAACTGTATGAAGGAAACAGGTATAGTGTGGGAGAAGTTGATGTCGAAGACCTCACTCCTTCTCAGTTAGAAGAAAGGGTTGGCTTTGATTACGAAGAAAAAAACCTGAAAAGTAAAACACAGAATGAAACCACGGGTACTACCGTAACTCACGGTTACGGTGCTGCCGAAAGAGACCGGAAAAATGAATTTCTTCGTTTCTTTAGAGCAGTCGATAAAGGATTGCACGAGGTATTGAAAGATGAAAAAGTACCATTGGTAGTAGCCTGCCAGGATTACCTTTTTCCAATTTACCAGGAGGCGAGTACCTACAAAAGACTTTTTCCCGAACCTGTACCCGGAAATCCTTCCGACTATGAAAATATGTTGGCACTGCATTCCGCAGCTTTGGAAGTGCTGAAACCACATTTCGACAAGGAGAAGGAGGAAAAAATGAAACAGTTTAAAGAAATGAATCCGGGCCGTACTTCAGTAATGGTTTCAGAGATCATTCCGGCTATTTACCAGGGAAAGGTCGATACCTTATTCCTTCAGAACAGGGAAGATATCTGGGGGAATTACAATGAAAATATGGCCTCGGTTGATGTTCAGGACGGGCCATCTTCGGCAAACACTTCCTTAATGAATCTTGCAGCAGTAAAGGTAATTGAGCAGGGTGGCAATGTGTATCTCATAGAAAACGAGTTTATGCCGGATAACAGTTCTAAAATGAATGCTGTGTTCAGATATTAATTCTGGAATTGATATAAAGTGAAAACCTCTGCCTTTCGGCAGAGGTTTTTTTTATGTATAGTGAGCGACCTTTCCAATTACTTCTTTGTAAAAAGCCTTGATCTGCTTGAAATCTGCTTCCTTGTCTTCTGAGACTAACAGAGGTTCAGAAATTTTCACCTGTTTGCGACCAAAGTCGAAAGCGATCATCACTATAGGAACATCAGCTTGTTTAGCGATATAATAGAAACCTGTTTTCCAGTCCTTTACTTTTTTACGGGTTCCCTCAGGTGATATTCCTAATCGCAACTCCTCGTGTTCTGCAAACTTACCGGCTATAGCCTCCACCTTGTTCTGTCCTTGAGTACGGTCTAAAGGGATGCCCCCGACCCATTTAAAGTACCAACCGAAAGGGGGCTTAAAAAGCTCTTTTTTAGCAACGAATTTTATATCTACTCCCAGGATTCTGCGTACCAGCAAGCCTATATAGAAGTCATGCCAACTGGTATGAGGAACAACTATTACAACCGCTTTTTTTACTCCTGTGGGCCAGGAACCTATCATTTTCCAGCCCATGAGTTTGAAATAAATAAATCTAGCTAACCAATTCACTCTCTCTGTTGCTCTTCGTTATTTCTCCGCTTCTTCGTTTTCTTTCTTCGTAGAGCAAGGCAAGTTCCCTTCCGGTTTGCCCTTTTACAGAGGTATTTTCTTCTGCTCTTCTAATCAAATAAGGAACAACCTCCCTCACCGGTCCGAAAGGAACCAGTTTAGCAACATTGAAACCTGCTTCTGCAAGATTATAGCTAATATGCTCACTCATTCCGAAGAGTTGTGAGAACCATACGCGATCATCATCTTTTTCAATACCCTTGTCTTCCATCACCTGCAGCGCAAGATAGTTACTCATTTCGTTATGAGTACCTATAAAAACAGAAATGTCGTCAATATGAGCCAGGCAATAGGTCAGTACCCCGTTGAAGTTGACGTCTGTTGCTTCTTTATTTTCGCAAATAGGTGACAAATAACCCATTTTTTCAGCCCGTTCGTTTTCTTTTTCAAGGTAAGCTCCCCTTACTATTTTTGCTCCGACTATAAAGCCCTGCTCTTTAGCGCGGCTGTGAAGATCTTTTAAATACTGCATCCTGTCCCAGCGGTAGCACTGCAGGGTATTGAAGATCACTGCACGTTCCCTGTTGTATTTGAACATCATGTCTTCCATTAAGGCATCAGCAGCGTCCTGCATCCAGCTTTCTTCAGCATCTGCAAGTAACCTTACCCCTTGTTTGTAGGCTTCTTCGCAAATATCATTCACCCTGTTCTTTACGCGTTGCCATTCCTCTTCCTCTTCCAGGGTGAGACTGGCATTGGCAGAAACTTTTTGCCAAAGCTCGAACCTTCCAATTCCGGTAGGTTTAAAAACTGCAAACGGGATTTCCTCCCTGTCAGAAATGAATTTTACAATGTTGGTCTTCCGCTGAATTGCTTTTTCAAATTCGCTTTCCTTTTCCTTTCCTTCTACTGAATAATCAAGAATGCTATGCAGATTCTTGGTGTACATTTTTTCAATAGTTGGAAGGCAATCCTTCTCTGTCACTCCTCCACAAAACTGATTAAAAATGGTCTTTTTAATAAGAGATTCTACCGGTAGGTGGACCTTTAATGCCAGATTTGTAAGGGTAGTCCCCGCTTTAACAAGCATGGGGCGGTCTATCATTTCAAAAAGAAAAATAGCCCGGTTTAATTCTGCGTCCGATTTTAATTTAAAAGCGGTCTCAGTATCGTTGAATATTTTTTCTGTGATCATTTGTGAAACTTAAGTTGTACAAAGGTAATTATTGCGTATATATTGTTTGCAAAATTCTCTTTATTTTCGGTGCTTTATTGCAGATTTTTTTAATTCATATTCATGACAGAAGTTTCACAGGATCAACAGGTTTTCTTCAATGAAAATGGCTATAAACAACTCAACCTTTTTTTGAAGAACAACAGTTTTTCCAAAATCTTCATTTTAGTTGACACCAATACCCATACCCACTGCCTCTCCCCTTTCCTGCAAAGGCTGGAAACGGAAGTTACCTTAGAGGTGATTGAAATGGAAGCAGGGGAAGAACATAAGAACCTGGAGACCTGTAATGGAATATGGAAAACACTTTCTGAATTGGGAGGTGACAGGAAAAGCCTATTGATCAATCTTGGCGGTGGCGTGGTTACCGACCTCGGCGGATTTGTTGCAGCTACTTTCAAAAGAGGTATTTCTTTCGTTCATTTTCCCACTACTCTACTTGCTATGGTTGATGCTGCAGTTGGAGGAAAGAACGGCATAAACCTGGACGGGCTTAAAAATCAGATAGGAACCATTCGCCCTCCCGAAATGGTGGTGGCAGATATTTCTTTCCTCACTACCTTGCCTTCCGCAGAAATGCGCAGCGGACTTGCAGAAATGTTGAAACACGGGCTCATTAGAGACGAGGCTTACTGGAATTCTTTACAAAATCTGCAAGACTTGAATTTGAGTCATCTTGAAGCTCTTATCAGAAGATCAGTTGAGATCAAGGAGGAGATTGTTAGGCAAGATCCTGAAGAGAAACACCTTAGAAAGAGTCTGAATTATGGGCATACACTTGGACATGCCATCGAAACATATTTTCTGGAAACTCCTGAAAAGACAAAATTATTACATGGTGAGGCGGTAGCTGCGGGAATGGTTTTGGCCACCTATTTATCGAACAAAACGGAATCTTTTCCGGAAGCTAAAATGCAGGAGATCAGGAAAGCAATTCTTGCTATGTATGGAAAAGTAGATTTTTTAGAGGAAGACCAGAAAAAAATTATTGAGCTCTTGAAATTTGATAAAAAAAATGAGGGAGGAAAAATAAATTTTGTTCTTTTGCGGAAAATTGGGGAACCGGTCATTGACCGGCAGGTATCAAATGAGCTGATTTATGAGGCCTTCAGGTATTACCTTGAACCACAATAGAATAGAATCTTAATTAAGATATTACAGATTAAAATTTTTATTTATTTTAACGCCGGCGGAAGAATGAATTATTATTTTCGCTGAGAAGCATGACCCAAAGAAAGCCCTTATGAAAAGAATCATTGTTGATTACAAAAAGCTCACCCCGGAAATTTTAGGTTTACTTGTTGAGAAATACCCTGACGGGTATGACGATGACCAGATCATTTCTTTCAAAAATGCCAAAAATGAAACTGTAGATGCAGTAGAGGTACGTACAGAGGACAGTATTTATCTTGTAAAAGTTTCTACCCGTTTGGAAAATACCATGGCGAATTATGATGAGGATGATTATGATGATGCAGATTACAACGAGCCTATAGTAGAGATTCCGGAAAAGACTGAAGATCCTGAAGAGGAAATTGATGACGAGGAAGACCTGTAGATCAGGTATTACCATAAAAAAAGGAACCAAATGGTTCCTTTTTCTTTTTTATAATATTCTCTGGTTTAAGCATGTTGCTCTTCGTGCTTGCCTTCTTTGATCTCCTCGATCAATTTTGAATTAAAAGCCGGAAGATCATCGGGATTCCTGCTGGTAACAAATCCTTCGTCCACTACCACTTCTTTGTCTACCCAATTTGCGCCGGCATTAATAAGGTCATCTTTTATTGAATTATAGGAGGTCATTGTACGCCCCTTCACTACTCCGGCACTAATTAGCGTCCAGGGGCCGTGGCAAATTGCAGCTACAGGTTTTTTCTGTTCAAAGAAATTCTTCACGAACGTCAGCGCTTCTTTGTTGGTCCTTAAATTATCGGGATTTATCACCCCGCCTGGAAGCACAAGTGCGTTATAATCTTTAGCTGAAACTTCACTCAACTTTTTGTCTACCTGATATTCTTTAGACCAGTTGCCTTTATTCCAGGCTTTGATCTTTCCGCTCTCCGGACTTACAATATGTACCTCGAATCCTTCTTTCTCCATGGCTTCCTTTGGAGAACTCAATTCACTTTCTTCAAAACCGTTGGTCGCCAAAATGGCTATTCTCTTCTTCATTTGTCTTTTTTTAGGTTAAACTTCATTTTCCTCCAGAATGTACTAACTCAATAATAACTTCTCTATTAAGGAGCTCGTAAATTTTGGAGAGAAACCGTTAAACCTTTAAAAATTACTTTTTCTTATCGCTTTTTTCCATTTCCAGATCCTTGTCGGTATGGGATTGAAGAGTGTCCAGGATCCGTTTTTCATCAATTAACTGTCCGCGTTTCTGTTCGAGGCGTTCCAGCTCCTGGTAAATAGCCGGCTCGGCATATTCGTTGGGTTCCACTTTTTCCTTTTTATGAAGTGCGTACTGAACGGTAAATTCAGCTCCAAAAAATACGATCAGGCAGGTATAGTATACCCATAGCAGGATTAGAACTACTGAAGAGGCACCACCATAAACCGAACCCGGCTTACTTTGCCCAAAATAAAATCCGATAATATATTCGGCTACAAGAAACATACAGGTGGTGAGCATGGCACCCAGATAAGTCGTTTTCCAGCGAAGTTTTACATCGGGAAGCCATTTAAAGATCGCCGCAAAAAGTGAAGTAACGATGAGGAATGAAAGCAGGAAATTGAGCAGATCCAGCATAAATGTGGTAATTACCGGAGCAATTGAAGCCAGGTAATCACTTAAAGCAGCAAGAACCGCGGAAATGACCAGAGAGACTAGCATTAAAAGGCCTAAAACGAATACCATACCAAGGGAAATGATACGATTGATTATAATGCGCTTTACTGTATTTTTTTTTGCCGTAACGTTCCAGATGTTGTTCATGGCCGCCTTCAACTGAAAAAAAACACCGGTTGCCCCAAAGATCAGGAAAGCCAGACCGAAAATTACCGCAAAGGTCGATCTGTCATTAAGTGCGGCGCTGGCAATCATTCCTTCAATGGCTCTCGCTGGTTCTTCCCCAATGAAATTGTTTATCTGTTCGGTGATCCTTCCCTGAACCGCACTTTGACCGAAGAAATATCCGGCTACGGTCACTACGATGATCAAAAGAGATGGTAATGAAAAAAGAGCGTAATAGGCTATTGTAGCACTTCGTGCCCAGGGATCATTTCTATTCCAGCTGAAGTATGCTTTTTTGATAAGGCTCCAGAAAGAGGTAAGCTTGTGTTTGATGTATGACATACCCAGTACATAAGCATTTAGAGTAATGTATAAAAAAACCCTTTAAACCAGTAAGTTTAAAGGGCTTTTAATAAGATTTTAGGAAAAACTAGAGATTCTCAAAAATGGAATGCATCAGACGTTTTTTATCGTTGATACTTTCTTCCAGTGAGATCATTGTCTCAGTTCTGTAAACACCTTCAATATCATCCAATTTGAAAATGATCTCCTTAGCGTGTTGTGTATCACGAGCTCTGATCTTACAGAATACATTGAATTTACCCGTGGTCACATGGGCCACAGTCACAAAAGGAATTTCATTAATTCTTTCAAGAACGAATTTTGTCTGAGAAGTATTCTGTAGAAAAATTCCCACGTATGCTATAAAGGCATATCCAAGTTTCTCATAATTGAGAGTAAGGGATGATCCAAGAATTATCCCTGCCTCTTCCATTTTCTTTACTCTCACGTGCACCGTCCCGGCCGATATCATTAATTTCTTAGCTATATCGGTAAAAGGGGTCCTGGTATTATCAATCAACATGTTCAGGATCTGGTGATCTGTCTCATCTAATCTAAATTTTGCCATATCTAATTATTTTCTAAGATTCTCCGTTATTTTAAATGAAGTACAAAATTACTACAAAAAAATTGGATTATAAACAAAATTCATTGATTATCCTGAGATATTATTGATAACTTCTCGTCATTTAACAAAAATGTGTGTACTATATCGTTTTCGATAGGCCACTTTCCCTCCCCTGTTTTTAGTCTTTGACCACGGCAATCAAATTCCCGATGACCAAAATAAGTTAAAGATGGGGCCATAGTTTGAACACGTGGCAAAAAGTGGACATCTCCCCCTTTTAATTTTTCCTCGAATTGTAATGCAACATCAAGGTTTTGATCTTTTATAAGCGCATTTCGTAAAATGATATCGTAAAAATTCTTGTGGTTCTCTGGAATTTCCATGTAATTTTCGGAAGAATACTCTTCATATTTTCCTGTAGCTATGGAATTTAAGCCGGCGAAGATGGAAAACGCAATGTACTTCCTGGTTTCTTCCCGTTGATAATCTTCCGGGAAATGTCCCGCTTCAAAAAGAATGGTAGGAGTTTCAAGGCTTTGAAAAGTATCTCCGGTGCAATTAATATTAAAAGCATCATCATAGCGTCCTACCTGGCCCGGAATATATTCCTGAAGTTGCTTGTTCATATAAGAAATTACCTGCATTGCCTTTGTTCTCACTGCTGTGACAGTCCTTTCTTCGTTCATAGCAGGTGATAGAAAGGAAACCGTGGCCACTTTGGAAGTGTTGCCGGCGCTAAAAATAGTTCTCTGGTCGTGCAGGTTAAAACAGAAATCGGGAAAAAAATTCTCGT
This sequence comes from Salinimicrobium soli, assembly GCF_048323655.1. NCBI lineage: Bacteria > Pseudomonadati > Bacteroidota > Flavobacteriia > Flavobacteriales > Flavobacteriaceae > Salinimicrobium > Salinimicrobium soli. The sequence continues at coordinate 680,544 of NZ_JBLUWW010000003.1, forward strand.
ATGTCTCTCTCAGGACATTACTCTCCTGTTCACTAAGGTTGTTGGCATCCCGGTTGAGATCAACCTTGTTCACATTTTCTCTGGTGTAACGGGCAGCACCGTCAGGATTGAGAATTGGGATAACTAAAAAAGTACATTCCTCCAGGATCCTCCGTACTTCGCGATCATCTTTATGTTCTGCGAAAAGATTGAGAAGATCACAAATGGCTTTTGTAGTGGTCCCTTCATTTCCATGCATCTGGGACCAAGCAAGTATTTTCTTTGAACCCGAACCAATTCTGATGCTGTGGATAGGAACATTTAAAAAAGAACTTCCTACCTGCGCAACTTCAAATTGTGATTTAGCCTTATTCAGTACCTCCTCAATTTTCGGCTGTGTGATATATCTACCCTTAATGCTGTTCTCTTTGAAACCGGGATAGACATTCAGAAAATTTCGGGAATTAACTTCTTTATTCATGTTTACAAAAGTAAATAAACCCTTTTTTACAATTGTAAACAAGACGAAACGAAAGAAGTGTTGAGTAATGTAAACAGCTGGTTCATGATAATAAGCAATGTTAATGGAGATATTCCTAGGTACTCAATAATTAGGATTAAAAAGCTAGTTATTAGCACCTTAAATTGGTTTACATAAAGTAAAGGTTGTACTTTAATTAACTATTTACAGCTGTAATTTGCACGCTTCAGGAACTTGTTTTACATTTGTAAACTAACATTTCAAATACATTTGTTTACAATGGTGAACATCGAAGAGTTTACAAATAGAATCAATAAGGTCATGGAATATTATGATCTCTCAGCGGCATCCTTCGCTGATAAAATTGACGTGGGAAGGTCTTCTATCTCTCACCTCCTTTCGGGTAGGAATAAACCCAGTCTCGATTTTGTAATGAAGATCGTAAAGACCTTTCCTGAAGTAGATATCTATTGGTTGCTGAACGGGAAAGGTAATTTTCCAAAAAAAGATGTCTCCCCTGCTTCTTTGCCAAAAGTCAATCCTGCGATTACACCGGACCTTTTTACAGAGGAACTTTCTATCCCTGCTTCACCAGAAAAAAACTCTTCTAAAGGGCGCAGAGAGATCAAAAAGATCGTGTTTTTCTATAATGACGGCAGTTTTGAGGCATTTGAAAATTGATTCTGATCACAAAAAGCTGTTAATTTGCGTCATGCAAAAATTCTTCTTTCTATTATTCATTTTATTCCTGGTATCCTGTTATCAACCTGAAAGGAACTGCGACGAATTTAAGACCGGAACCTTTGAGTTTCAGTCATACCTGGACGGGGAACTTGTAAAGAGCACTTTTATTCGGAATGACACTATGGAAATTGATTTTTTCAGGGGGAAAACAGACACTTCTTCCATCAGGTGGATTAACAATTGCGAATATGTGATCAAAAATTTGAATCCGAAGAGCCGGTCCGAAGAAAAACCTATTCATATTAAGATTCTTACCACTAAGAATAACACCTATACCTTTGAATATGGGCTGGTGGGAGAATCTAAAAAGCAGAAAGGAACTGCTGTAAAGGTGAAATAACTGCAAAAGAAAAGAGACAACGCCTGGTTGTCTCTTGTACTTCTCTTTTTGTTAACCTACTTATGAACCGGATTTGATAGTGTTATAGAATGTTATAACCTGTTGAACATCTTCTGTTGTCCTGGAATTCAATCCTTTTTCTTTCATAAAAGATTTCACCTTGCTTCTGTGTTCTTTCGGGAAAAGTTGGAGAAATTTTTTGGTTGATCTATCAACGGGTTGGGCATAATTTGACTCTCCAACCCTAATGAAAAGATCAGTTCGATCAACATATAGAGGATTTACTACAGGTCTCATAGCTCCTGCCACCTCTCCCGGCCGAACCTTCTTCAAAGGTTTTTCCAATAGGGTCAGTTCATTAGTCTCAGCTTCACCCGGAATAATCCTGAAGTATCCCAGTTTTAAATTTCCTGCATTATCCCGATAAGAAAGTTTCTTATACAGTCTGTCCCCCATTTGGACGTCTACGGCATCCTCCAGGATGTAATTTTGGTTTTCAATCAACACTTCCATCACTTCATTGGCAACATTGTATCTGACTAAAGCATGTAAGGGTTCTTTTCCTTTGAAATACAGAAGAGATGGTGTATACTCATCTATTAAGAATTGACTGCCCTCAATAGCAGTAGGTTTCGGTTCATAGACACCCCTAAGATATCTACTCATAATTTCATTTTCCTCCAGTACTTCGTCCTGGGTTCTTACTACCATTGCATTCTGTGGTGGCAATTCACCAATTTGAGGAAAAACCGAAAATGTCAAGAGTAGAATGATCAGTGTAAAACTCATTTTTTTCATGATAGTGTAGTTTTAAATATTAAATGTAGTGAATTATCGGTTTACTTAACATGCTTGTAATGAATATATTATATTGTTAACAGCTTGCTTTACTTCTCTTAATTACCAATACAGAAAGGCCCTCTACCGAGAAATGAGCTTAATTTTTGTGATCAAATAGAAAACGGGGTTAAGGAATATTTTTTCTGATGAAGTGGTAGCAAAAAAAAAGACAACCACGATGGCTGCCTTTTTTTCTCTGTAAATCCAATTTACTTGTTAGCCTCTAAAGAATTATAGAAAGTTACCACCTCCAGTACATCTTCAGCTGTTTTAGACTTAAGCCTTTTTTCTTTCATAAAAGATTTCACCTTAGCTCTGTGTTCTTTCGGGAAAAGTTTAATGAAATTTCTTGTACTTTTTTCCACCTGGTGGGCGTAGTTGGAATTTTCAAATCTAATGTACAGTTCAGAATTATCCACATAGTACGGATTTGTTGCAGGCCGCATGGGTCCCGCTGCCTCTCCAGGCTTAACTTTTTTCAATGGTTTTTCAAGTAGAGTCACTGCTCCAAATTCAGAATCATCAGAAATTACCTTAAAATACCCCTGTCGCAATTCCTTGTCGCCATTGCGGTAGGAGAATTTCCTGTAAAAATGCCCATCCATTTTAATGTCAATAGCATCTTGCAAGATGTAATTCTGATGTTCCACAAGTACCTCCATTATCTCCTTAACCACATTGTATCGCGCTAATGCATGGAAGGGTTCTTTATCCTGAAAATAAAGAAGAGAGGTCGAATATTCATCTGTGAGATACGGGCTACCATCTATATTAGTAGGCTTTGGGGTATAAGTACCCCTCAAATACCTGCTAAAAATTTCATTATCCTCCAACAGGTGTTCTTGTTGTTTTACAACCATAACATTTGCCGGTTGAACCTTGCCTATTTGGGAATAAACAGGAAACGATAATAGAAAAATAACCAGAAAAAGACCGATTCTTTGCATAACTATATATTTTGAAGTCTTTAAATATAATTAAATATCATGAATTTTAACAAAAGAGGAGGAATCGGTTTGGTCATTTTAAAAATTTTCTCCCTCCTTTTTTTAGGCTCCTTTTTTTTTGTCGTTAATTTAAGTTGGGAATTTCTGAGAGATATTTCTTTAGGTTGGATAAACAACAAAAAAAGGGACAACCTCAGGATTGTCCCTTTTCTTTTAATATAGATCTTTATTACTGTTTGCTGACAATAGAATTATAATACGTTACTACCTCTTGCATATCTTCCTCCTTTTTAGGTTTTAAACCTTTTTCATTCATAAATTCCTTTATTTGATCTTGATGTTCTTTAGGAAAAATTTTGATGAACTTTTTTGTTCTTCTTTCTACAGGAACTGCATAAGTCGAACTTTCAAAGCTTAAATAGAAGTCTGTTTTATCAACATAACGTGGATCTTTAGCGGGACGCATAGCCCCTGCTGCCTGACCTTCTTTCAACTTTTTAAGTGGTTTTTTCAAAAGGCTTAAAGCAGGAGAATCTCCCTCGGTTAAGACCTCGAAGTAACCTACCATCATTTTATCATTTCGCCTGTAATTGAACTGCCGGTATTTTTTACCAAGGATATCCACCTTTATTCCGTACTTCAGGATGTATTCCTCATTTTTTAGTTGCACCTGCATATTTTCTTTGACTACATCATATCGCACATTTGCATAAAGATTTTGATTATCGAAATAAATTGTGCCGGGAAGGAAAGTATCATTTAAAAAAGGACTACCGTCTACATTTGAAAGATCATCAGTGTACACTCCCCTTAGATATTGACTCAAAATTTCATTCTGTTCTGAATTCCTGGTTTCAACCTGGGAAAATACTGTTGAGCTTAAGAAAATAGTAATAAATACAAGTAATAGACTTCGTTCCATTCGTTTTTTTGTTTTAGTTGCGGCAATATATAAAAAGATGAAGAATTAACAGAAAAGGTTAGATTATTTTCTACTCCTGAGGAGTTCGTTTTGCTCTTCCATTAATTTATTAATGTTTTCCAGCAGTTCCACATTTTTAGCCGGAGCAACAGTTTTATTATTGGGATCTTCAGCCTTACGCCGAAAACGGTTCATGAATTTCACCACCAGGAAAACAGTGAAACCAATGATGAGGAAGTCGATCATTACTTCGATAAATAATCCGTAGCCGAGGACAACAGCTTCAGTCTCAACAGCTCCGGAGGCGTCCAAAACGGTTTCCCTGAGAATGATCTGCTTCTCAGAAAAGTTAACTCCGTTAGTAATCATCGCCAAAGGCGGCATTATTACTTGCTTCACCAGAACATCTACAACCTTGTTGAAAGCGGTACCTATAATAATACCTATCGCCATGTCGATCATGTTGCCCTTTATGGCAAACTCCTTAAATTCTTTGATTAGCCCCATTATTCTTCAAAAAGCTTGATCTGGGCCTCGTCCTGTGCGGAATTCTTCTTTTTGATCTTTGCTTCTGAAAAATCAGGGGATTCCTGTTTTTCATCTGCAGAAGATGTCCCTTCCACCGCCTGTTCATCAACTACTTCCAATTCTTCGGCAGGAGTTTCTTCGGGAGCTACAAAGGGCTTAGGCTCCAGTAAATTTATCTGTTTTACTTTTTCTGTAGTCAATTGATTTCCAAGTGCCTTAATCCCTTTGACTGCAATAAATGGTTCAAGTTCAACGGTGTCATTGGGTTTCTGATCTTTTCCTCTCACTTTAGAATATACGACTTCAGCGATAGGAAGATAATCAGTGGAAACTATCTCCAGATAGGATTTCGGATTATCTCCGATGAAATTCTCCTCTTTTTCCTCATTTTCAATAAGGAAACGTTTGACATAGAATCGTTCTTTGTCGGCCTCCCAATAAATAGCTGAAATTGGCTTTTTTGGAACCCATTTCTCGAGTACCACAATATCCCCATCAAATCTGGTGGTGAGCTCCGGTTTAATGGTCTTAGCCACTCCGTTCTGGGTAATGATCAAAAGCCGGTCTTCTCCCTTGAATTCTCCAAGAAGCTCCCCTCTTTCGTCCACATTGAGACGTTTTACCGTGTCATCAAACCAGATGCGACGCGGCTTTAGGGTAGATACTCCTTCTTCTTTTAATTCGATCTTCTTAACAGGATATTTGGTGACGATATTCCCTTTTACAGCCCTTCCTTTAATAGCCATATCAGCAAAATCAACGTCAAATTTGAGTTTTTTGATACTGCCTACCTGTCTCAGGTACACCATTACTACTTCGGCTTCCCCGTTTGGATTAGCAGAGAAATAAAGGATCTCTGAACCTTTCTTACCCTGCGTCAGGTCATACTCCCGATCACGGGTAACAGAGGTTACAGCAAATCGTTTTATGTAGGCCGATCCGCCCTTTCCATCTTTATAAATAAGATTATAAATGGTACGCTTATCTTTCTTTTTAAAGATACCCACGTGGATAATATCCTTGCCAATAAAGGTTTTTGAGTCCACCTTGGTGACCATCATTTTACCATCCCTGGTAAAACAAATGATATCATCAATATCTGAACAATCGGTAACGTACTCATCCCGCTTCAAAGCAGTACCCACAAATCCTTCTTTGCGGTTGACGTACAGCTTGGTATTCCTGATAACCACCTTAGTAGCTTCGATATCTTCAAAAAGCCTTAATTCTGTCTTTCTTTCCTTATCAGAACCATAATCCTTTTTCAAACGGGTGAAGTAAGCGATGGCGTAATCGGTCAGATGATCAAGATGGTGCTTGATCTGTGCGATCTCTCCTTCCAGAGCTTCGATCTTTTGTTGGGCTTTGTCAAGGTCGAATTTTGAGATCCTCTTGATCCTGATCTCTGTAAGACGGACGATATCCTCTTCGGTAACCGCTCTTTTAAGGTGCTGTATGTGTGGCTTTAAACCTTCGTCAATTGCCTTGATAACCCCTTCCCATGTTTCTTCTTCCTCAATATCGCGATAGATCCTATTCTCGATAAAAATTCTTTCTAAGGAAGCGAAGTGCCATTGTTCCTGAAATTCGTCCAGCTTTACCTCCAGGTCGCTTTTCAGCAGTTGTAAAGTGTGGTCTGTAGATCTCCTCAGAATTTCTGAAACTCCCAGGAAAGCCGGTTTGTTATCTATGATCACACAACTCAACGGAGATATCGAGATCTCACAGTTGGTGAAGGCATATAACGCATCAATAGTTTTGTCCGGAGAAATATTGCCGGGAAGATGGATCAGGATCTCTACTTCACTGGACGTGTTGTCTTCGATCTTCTTTATCTTGATCTTACCTTTTTCGTTAGCTTTCAGCACTGAATCAATCAACGTAGAAGTATTGGTGCCAAAAGGGATCTCCTTTATTACCAGTGTGTTTTTGTCAAGTTGAGAAATTTTAGCCCTAACTCTTACGCGGCCTCCTCTCATACCGTCATTATAGTTGGTAATATCGGCAATACCTCCGGTGACGAAATCTGGGTAAAGCTGAAATTTCTTTCCTTTTAAGTGTTTAATACTCGCATCAATGAGTTCATTGAAGTTATGGGGGAGGATTTTTGTACTTAGACCAACGGCGATACCCTCTGCACCCTGTGCAAGTAAAAGAGGGAACATAACCGGAAGATTTACCGGTTCCTTCTTACGACCGTCATAGGACAGCTGCCATTCGGTGATCTTAGGATTATAAACAACATCCAAAGCGAATTTAGACAAGCGTGCTTCAATATACCTGGAAGCTGCCGCCCCGTCCCCGGTAAGGATGTTACCCCAGTTCCCCTGAGTGTCGATCAAAAGATCTTTTTGACCTACCTGCACCATGGCGTCACCAATACTCGCATCACCGTGCGGGTGATACTGCATAGTATGTCCTACAATATTTGCAACCTTGTTGTAGCGACCGTCGTCGAGGTCCTTCATGGAATGCATGATACGCCGCTGCACCGGTTTAAAACCATCTTCCAGGGCAGGAACTGCCCTTTCCAGGATTACATAGGATGCATAATCCAGAAACCAGTCTTTGTACATTCCGGTAACCCTCTTAAGAACTTCCTGTTCCTCTGGTTGTTGCGGATTGTTTTGCTCAAACTGTTCGTCGTCCCTGTGATCGTTTAAATTGTCGTTCTCCATTTAAGCCTTCGCTTTATTTTTCTCCATCACCTTAGCCAGAGAGATCCTGAGTGCCTTGGTCTTTTTCCTGGATAAAAAGGTGATATTGTATTTATAATGTCTGTATCCCCTTTTGTTTCGGGAATGAATGAACACATGTAATCGTTTGTACAGGATGTAATTTTCAATTTTGAAGTTCTGTAACTTTGCCTTCGGAACTTCTGTGCGCTGCTCGCGGTAGCGCATAAATTTCGAGATCAGAAGTCCATTGCTTTTGAAGTTGATGGTCTCCCCATCGCTATCAAATTCAAAGGATTTACCAACGGTGAAGATATAGACCGCAATGGCTAGTGCGATAACATTTGGAATCAGGCTACTGTAATTAAAAGGAACATCATCGTATTTAATCTCCACCGATGCAAATGCATTGGTGATAAAGACAGCCACCACAATAATATATATTGAGGGCACTATACTCGTTTCCTTTTTATTATTAAAGCGCATCTATTCCTCTATAAGATCTAATTCTACTTTTAGGTTGTCAATAATAAATTCCTGCCTGTCAGGAGTATTTTTGCCCATATAGAAGTTGAGCAGCTCTTCAATAGACATGTCCTTGTCCAGCATTACCGGGTCTAGCCGAATGTCATCTCCAATAAAATGCTTGAACTCATCAGGAGAGATCTCCCCAAGTCCTTTAAAGCGCGTGATTTCAACTTTTCCTGAAAGTTTTTCGATCGCCTGTTGCTTTTCGTATTCGGAATAACAGTAGATAGTCTCTTTTTTATTTCTAACCCTGAAAAGCGGGGTTTGAAGTATATACAAGTGATTTTCCTTGATCAACTCCGGAAAGAACTGTAAAAAGAATGTGATAAGTAATAACCGGATGTGCATTCCGTCCACATCGGCATCTGTAGCGATCACAATATTGTTATATCGAAGATCTTCCATCGACTCTTCAATATTCAACGCGGCCTGAAGCAGGTTGAATTCTTCATTTTCATAAACGATCTTCTTAGACATTCCGTAAGAGTTCAGGGGTTTTCCCCTTAAACTGAATACGGCCTGTGTATTTACGTCCCGTGATTTGGTAATGGATCCACTTGCAGAATCACCCTCGGTAATAAATAAGGTACTCTCCAGGTAGCGTTCTTTTTTGCTGTCTCCAAGATGGATCCGGCAGTCTCGAAGTTTTTTATTGTGCAGACTGGCTTTTTTTGCACGGTCCTTTGCCAGTTTTCTAATTCCGGAAAGCTCCTTTCGTTCGCGTTCGGCCTGCATGATCTTGCGCAGTAATAATTCGGCCGTTTCCTGATTTTTATGAAGATAGTTATCGAGTTGGGTCTTTACAAAATCATTAATGTAAGTCCTTACCGTCGGAAGGTCTCCTCCCATATCTGTAGAACCTAATTTGGTCTTGGTCTGACTTTCAAAGACCGGCTCCATTACTTTAATACTGATAGCTGATACCACCGATTTGCGAACATCACTGGCTTCGAAATTCTTTCCGTAGAACTCGCGGATAGTTTTTACCAGAGCTTCTCTAAAAGCTGACTGGTGCGTTCCTCCCTGGGAAGTATGTTGACCATTAACAAAGGAATGATATTCCTCACTGTATTGGGATTTGCTGTGAGTAAGGGCTACTTCAATATCATTGCCCCTAAGATGAATGATCGGGTATAACCGGTCATCAGGATGAATACTGTCAGACAGCAGATCCTTTAATCCGTTCTCTGAATAGAATTTTTCGCCGTTGAAAACTATGGTAAGCCCCGGATTGAGGTACACATAGTTCTTTAGCATTTTCTCAATGTATTCTGAACGGAACTTATAATGTTTAAAGATCAGTTCATCTGGAGTGAAGGTCACTTTGGTACCGCGCCTTCTGGAAGTTTCTTCAAGTTCTTCTTCATTGACCAGGTTCCCCTGTTCAAATTCTGCTGACTTTGATTTCCCGTCACGGGTGGATTCTACTCTAAAACTCGAGGAAAGCGCATTCACTGCCTTGGTACCTACCCCGTTCAAACCTACAGATTTCTTGAAGGCACGGGTATCATACTTTCCACCGGTGTTCATCTTGGATACCACATCCACAACTTTTCCCAAAGGAATACCACGACCGTAATCGCGCACGATCACCTTTTGGTTCTGCACAGAAATGTCGATGGTCTTTCCGGCTCCCATCACGAATTCGTCAATACAGTTGTCGATGACCTCCTTTAGAAGGATATAGATCCCGTCATCTGCACTGGAGCCGTCTCCGAGCTTTCCAATATACATCCCGGGACGCATCCTGATGTGCTCCTTCCAGTCCAGCGACCGTATATTGTCCTCGGTATATTTAGTTTCTTCGCTCATAGCTTCTTCATCCGGATTTGTCGCTAATATAAGGTTTCCACCAAAAAGTTGAAACTTGATGGCGGCAATTTAATTAACAAATGTTTCACAAAAAAAATTGCGGAGCGGCCGTAGAAAAAAATATAGCTCAATGAAGCTCCGGGCTTTGGAAACTGGATAAGTTACAGCTCAAAAACCATACCCCTTGAAAAAGAGGTTTTTAGCCTTCTTTAAGAATTGTATCTAAGAGAAAATTGCTTATACGTTGAACCTGAAATGCATCACGTCCCCATCTTTAACCACATAATCTTTCCCTTCCACTCGCATTTTTCCGGCCTCTTTTACTTTTGCCTCACTTCCATAAGCTACATAATCATCATAAGCGATCACTTCAGCGCGAATAAAGCCTTTTTCAAAGTCTGTGTGAATCACTCCTGCCGCCTGTGGTGCAGTGGCTCCAACAGGAATGGTCCATGCACGTACTTCCTTGACCCCGGCAGTGAAATAGGTTTGCAGGTTGAGTAATCTATAGGCTCCTCTAATTAACTTTGCAGAGCCCGGTTCATCAAGACCAATGTCCTGAAGGAACATTTTGCGCTCCTCGTAATCTTCAAGCTCGGTAATATCAGCTTCGGTTCCCACGGCAAGCACTAGCACCTCTGCCCCTTCCCCTTTTACAGACTCTTTTACCTTTTCAACATATTCATTACCTGTTACGGCATCACTTTCATTCACATTACAAACATACATTACCGGTTTATCTGTGATGAACTGTAAAGGTGCAATGAATTCTTCCCGTTCAGAATCGGTAAGGTCGATGGCGCGAACAGAATTTCCGGCTTCAAGACCTGCTTTCACTTTTAGTAAAGCAGCTTCTTCTTTTTGTGCTTCTTTATTTCCTGTTTTTGCTGCTCTTTTGACCTTCTCCAGCTTCTTTTCAACTGTCTCGAGATCTTTAAGCTGCAGTTCCATATCAATGGTTTCTTTATCCCTAACAGGATTAATGGCTCCATCAACGTGAACAATATTGTCATTTTCAAAGCATCTCAGCACGTGAAGAATTGCATCAGTCTCCCTGATATTCCCAAGGAACTGGTTCCCCAATCCTTCACCCTTGCTGGCCCCTTTCACAAGTCCGGCGATATCAACTATCTCCACTGTTGCAGGAAGAACGCGCTCAGGGTGCACCAGGCTTTCCAGTTTTTCCAGGCGCCGGTCTGGTACGTTGACCACTCCAATGTTAGGTTCAATGGTACAAAAAGGAAAATTCGCGCTCTGTGCCTTGGCATTTGACAAGCAATTAAAAAGAGTTGATTTTCCTACGTTTGGCAGTCCTACGATTCCGGCTTTCATATAATACTATTTGTTCCTGTTTTTGCGGCTGCAAATATAGGTATAAGTAATGAGAAAATACTCCCTGTTCTTTCTGCGGAAATTAAACCCTTCAAATTTCCTTTCTTCCCACCCGAAGCAAAACGGGAAACACCACTTCTCCCGTTTCTCCAAAGCTGTTGTATAGCTCTGCCTCTATTAATGAAACCGGATCTTCTCCCTTTTGTTTAAGATAATTTTTTACTGAAGACCAGGTTCTCAGGTAGCCTAAGAGGTGTTCAAAAGACCATTTTTGACTGATCTCAAAATGAGGTGTTTTTATCTCGCGGAAACGAAAAGGAATGGTCTCATATTTTTCATCGAGGTAACGTCTTTCCGGATACCAGAATGGTCCTACGATATCATTATATAAATGATCGATCACAGCATTAGTGCCCGAATTGCTTCTGAAAAGACTATACCCAATTACGGCTATGTAACCATTCGGTTTTAAAACTCTTTGCACCTCCTGGAAGAAGGATTCCAAATCAAACCAATGTACTGCCTGGGCTACTGTAACCAGATCAAAAAAATGTTCAGGAAAACTGGTTTTTTCAGCAGGTTGTAAAGAGTAATTGATGTTGGATCTCTTTACAGCTGAATCTAATTGAGACCGGCTTATGTCAGTGGCTTCTACCTGCTCAAAGAATTCTGCTAATTCTCCTGCCACCTGTCCGCTCCCAGTTCCGCAATCCCAGGCTCTTTTTCTTTCCGGAGTAAGCTTTTTCAGAAAAGAGAATAATTCCGCAGGGTAATGCGGGCGATACTTCGCATAATCTGATGAACCCGTAGAAAAATAGTCTTTCATGGCACAAGTCAATAATAAGGTAAGGTAAAACAGAATCCAAAACTGACCAAGGTCATGAAAAAAGATTCTCGATTTTCAGGTGTAGCCATTTTCTTTAAACTGTCTGATTTTAGTCACTTTTCACGACTTTTTAACCTCGGGTATTCCCTGCAGGTTTCCAATTAAGCTTACTTTTGCATCACAATTCTAAGACTATGAACAAAGGATTATACATTGCTACAATGGAGCCGCATAGCGGTAAATCACTTATATCGCTCGGTTTGATGCGGGCGCTTCTCGGAAAAACAGTAAAAGTGGGCTATTTCAGGCCCATTATTAATGATGAAAAACCGGGAGCCAGAGATAACCATATAGAAACCGTTTTAAAATATTTCGATCTTCCCCTGGCATACGAGGATTCTTATGCCTTTACCCGAAGTGAGGTGACGCAAAAGCGTAACGAAGGCCGGTCTGGAGAGATCATCGACACCATTATTAGGAAATACAAAAAGTTGGAGGATTCCTTCGACTTTGTACTCGTTGAAGGAAGTGACTTTTCTGGAGAAGGAAGTGTTTTTGAATTCGATGAGAATGTCACCATTGCCAAGAACCTTGGGCTACCGGTGATCATCGTTGCCAGCGGTAGAGGCAAGACCAAAGAAGGATTGATGGGTAGCCTGCAAATGGCTTACCAGAGTTTTGTCAATAAAGATGTACGAGTATTGGCTATGGTGAGCAATAAAATTGAACTCGCTAACCTTAACATTGCCACCAATGGGATGAGGGAATTCCTGCCGGACGATGTGGCGGTTTTTGCTATTCCGTTAATTGATACTCTGGCCAACCCTACTCTCAAAGAGATCGTAGAAGTTCTTGACGGAAAGATCCTTTTTGGAGAGGAATATCTGGACAATCAATCGGGTAGTTTCAACGTAGGAGCGATGCAATTACGCAACTATCTTAACCACCTTAAAAATGAAAGCCTGGTGATCACTCCGGGTGACCGTGCCGATATTATTCTTGGAGCTTTGCAAGCCAATATTTCGAGTAATTATCCAAGAATTTCAGGGATCATCCTGACCGGTGGATTAATTCCGGAAGACTCCATCATCAAGCTTATTGAAGGTTTGTCGCAGGTGGTTCCTATCATTTCGGTAAATGACGGAACTTTCAATGTGACCAACAGAGTTGGCGCGATCAAATCGAATATTTATGCAGACAGTACTCAAAAAATTGAGGCTTCTGTAAGCACTTTTGAAAAGTATATTACCATAGATCCATTGATCGAGCGCTTTGTGAACTTCAAACCTGCCGGTATGACTCCGCGTATGTTCCAATATGGTCTCGTGAAGCGTGCACAGCAACAAAGAAAACATATTGTGCTTCCTGAAGGGACTGATGAGCGCATCCTTACCGCTGCTTCCCGCCTCATTGCGATGGATATTGTAGATCTTACTATTCTTGGGAACGAAGAGGAGATCAAAAAGATGATCATGAAACTGGCGTTGCCTATTGACCTGGAAAAACTTCATATTGTTGATCCTGTTACTTCAGAATATTTTGAGGATTACGTCAAGACGTTCTATGAGCTGCGTAAGCACAAAAATGTGAATATGGACATTGCACGCGATCTCATGAGCGATGTGTCTTACTATGGAACCATGATGATCTATAAAGGCCATGCTGACGGAATGGTTTCAGGTGCCGCACATACCACACAGCACACTATTCGTCCGGCGCTGCAGTTCATTAAGACCAAACCAGGTGTTTCTGTGGTCTCTTCGGTGTTCTTTATGTGTCTGGAAGACCGCGTATCTGTCTTTGGTGATTGCGCGATCAATCCGAATCCTTCTGCGGAAGAACTCGCGGAAATATGTATCTCTTCTGCTGAAAGTAGTAGAGCCTTCGGAATCGAACCAAAAGTAGCCATGCTCTCCTACTCTTCCGGAAGTTCAGGAAAAGGAGAAGACGTGGACCGTGTTCGCGAGGCAACCGAAATTGTGAAGAAAAAACGTCCCGATCTTAAGATCGAAGGACCTATACAATATGACGCGGCAGTTGATCTTAATGTTGGAAAGAGCAAACTTCCGGGATCTGAAGTGGCAGGTCAGGCCAGCGTATTGATCTTCCCGGATCTTAACACCGGAAACAACACCTATAAAGCCGTGCAAAGGGAAACCGGAGCTTTGGCCATAGGCCCAATGCTGCAGGGACTTAACAAACCGGTTAATGACCTTAGCCGTGGCTGTACAGTGGACGATGTTTTCAACACCGTAATTTTAACCGCGATCCAGGCACAGGGGATTTAATTTAAAATTTAAAATTCAGGATTCAAGATAAGATCGATCAAATAATTAATTTGAAAATAAATAGGTTCCAAAAAAGCTATTTTTGAAGCCTCTTTTGGAACAAGAAGAAATAGAAATGAAAAACATATTAGTAATAAACTCCGGAAGTTCGTCTTTAAAATTTCAGCTGATCAGTATGCCTTCAGAAGAAGTCCTGGCTTCAGGATTAGTGGAACGCATTGGCCTGGACACTGGAAAAGTGCATTACAAATCGGGTAGCTTTTCAACTTCCGAAGAAATGCCGGTTAAAGACCATTCCGTGGCACTAAAAGAAGTGACCAAACATTTGATGGATCCCGAAAAAGGGGTTATTAAAGACCCGGCTGAGATCGCGGCCATTGGTCACCGGGTGGTTCACGGGGGCGCCACTTTTTCTGATACTATAGTAATTGATGAAAAGGTGAAAGGTAAGATCAAGGAACTCTTTTCTCTTGCACCGTTACACAACCCTCCCAATTTGAAAGGAATTGAAGTTGCAGAGGAGATCTTTCCGCAGGCAAAACAAGTAGGCGTTTTTGATACAGCTTTTCACCAGAGCATTCCTTCAAGAGCAAACAGGTATGCCATTCCAAATGAGCTTTTTGATAAAGAACAGATTCAGGTATACGGTTTTCATGGGACCAGTCATAAGTATGTTTCAGAAAAGGCAAATGAGCTTCTGGGAGATGATAATACTAAGCTTGTTACTGTTCACTTAGGGAATGGCTGTAGTATTACGGCTGTGGAAAATGGCAAAAGCGTAGATCACAGTCTTGGTTTTGGGCCGGTGAATGGGTTGATCATGGGAACCAGAAGTGGTGATATTGACCAATCGGTTATCTTCTATATGATCGAGCATCTTGGCTATACTGCTAAAGAAGTAAGCGACTTATTACACCATAAGAGTGGAATGCTGGGCCTAACAGGTTACAGTGATCTTCGCGATATTGAAGAACAGGCCGAAATGGGTAATCGTCAATGTCAGCTTGCTTTAGAAATGAATGCCTATAGGATCAAAAAATATATTGGAGGCTACGCGGCAGCGATGAATGGTCTTGACGCTGTTGTCTTTACGGCGGGGATTGGGGAGAACAGTGATGTAATAAGACGAATGGTCTGTAAAAATATGGATTACCTTGGATTGAAACTGGACGAACAGAAAAATTCTGTACGCTCAAAAGAAAACAGGAAGATCAATAAAGAAGGAGCTTCGGTTAAGATCTTTGTTATTCCGACAAATGAAGAACTGGAGATTGCAAAACAAACATTTGATATGCTTGCTTAAAAAGGCATTTTAAGATAATCTTTGAGGGGAGGCGCTATAAGAACAAATAGGTCTCCCCTTTTTTTACCCCTTCGGCGAAAGATGCAATCGTATTTTCTTCCAGTTCCTGTAGAAATCTTTTTTTCATTGGTTGTACTGCAAAATGTACAGGACAGGGTTTTTCGGAACTACATTTCTTGAGGCCAAGTACGCACTCTTCAAGGCGTTCTATTCCATCAATACTCTTTACTACTTGTATCAAACTCATTTCCTGGGCTTCAGGGGTCATATAGAATCCTCCATTGGGCCCCTTGCTGGAAGAAATGATCTTATCCCGGGAAAGTGTCTGCAATAGTTTAGCTAAAAAAGGTGAGGGCAGTTTGATCGCTTCGGCAATCTCACGGGCTCTTATCTTCTTCTTTTCGGTTGAGTTAACTGCCAGATACAGGACAGCATTGACAGCATATTTTCCGGAACTTGAAAGCATAACGGCTAAATTTAGTTTGCAAAAGTACTATTATTCCTGCCACAGTGGAGAATCTTCAAAAAAATTCCCAAACCTGATCTGTGTCATATTATAAAGCTTATTTAAAAGAGACATTTGTGTCCTATTAAGCTAATAACTTATAGAATGGAACATTAAATATTAAAAGACCTTTTTATCTTTTATTAAATCAAATGTCGTAAATTTGTCCAATAATTTAAATACTCTTTATCATGAAATTAACTTTTAAGATCCTATCTCTATTACTAGTTCTTTTTGCAGTTGCCTGTGGTGACGGCAAAAAGGAAGAAAAAGAACAAATTCGTTTAAATGACAATGAACCCACCTCTCAAGCTGCCGAGACCACAGAAGCTAAAACTTCTGAGATCGATCCAATGGAAACTAAAGGTGTGGGTCCTATTAAAGAAGTTGACCTATCCCCTACTATCGACGAAGCGATGGCGGCAAGAGGAGAAGCTACCTTTAAACAAATGTGTACCGCTTGTCATAAAACAGACAAAAAATTCATTGGACCAGCTATTTCCGGGGTGACCGAAAGAAGAACTCCTGAATGGATCATGAATATGATCCTTAATCCTACTGAGATGGTGCAGAAAGACCCATTAGCAAAGCAACTTCTTATGGAGCACAATGGTTCTCCAATGGCCAACCAAAACCTGTCTGAAGAACAGGCTCGTGCAATACTGGAGTATTTCAGGCAACTTGATGAAAAATAATTAAATACCCCTCTGCCATAACCACCTATCACTAAAAACCAATATTTATGAAAACAAATCATTATTTCCTGAGTCTATTTTTAAGTGGTCTCTTCCTTTTTACAGGTTGTAAAGAAGACGCGAAAACTTCGGAGTCAGTTTCTGGATCGGAGCAAGAAACCGTCCAGTCTGGGTCTAATAAAGGTCAGGCGTTCATTGACGACGAGAGTGAAACCCCTAATGCTTTAAGGGTAGCTATAAATTCTGAAGATCATACTACTCTGGTTGCTGCGGTTGAAGCAGCTGATGTGCAAAACGCCCTTGTTAATGTAGGTCCCCTAACTGTATTTGCTCCTGTAAATTCAGCCTTCGACAAGCTTCCTGATGGAACCTTGGATGACCTGCTTAAACCAGAAAACAAAAGTAAACTAGCTTTTATACTTACGAATCATGTGGCTCCAAGCAATTATCCCATTGATATGCTCAAAAAGAACGTAGAAAAGGGACGAAAGCTTTATATGGCTTCTGGGGAAAACGTTGAAGTTACTCAGGAAGGAGATGATATCTATGTGGGCGGCGCAAAGATATTAGGAACCGTAAATGCCAGTAATGGTTGGGTTCATGTGGTTGATGCCGTGATTTTACCAAAAAACTAATAACAATTATAAAATGAAAAAACTAAGTTCTATTTTATCTATTGCCTTTCTTTCGTTGTTAATGGTTAGCTGCGGAGATGATGATACCAAGACCAGCAAATCTGGTGGTGCCATGGCAGCTAATGTTGCAGAAAGAGTATATGTAGCTCCAGGAGAGCACGACGAATTCTATGCTTTCATCTCTGGAGGGTATAGTGGAAACCTTACTGTTTACGGACTTCCTTCAGGAAGGATGTTAAAGGAGATTCCTGTATTCTCTCAATTCCCAACTTCTGGTTATGGGTATTCTGAGGAAACCAAGCCTATGCTGAATACTTCCTTCGGATTTGTGCCATGGGGAGATTCTCACCACCCTGATATTTCTCAGACTAACGGAGAGACTGATGGTCGTTGGGTTTTTATCAATGAAAACAACACGCCACGAATTGCCCGTATTAGCCTTGAGACTTTTGAGACTGAAGAGATCATTGAAATTCCTCACAGTGCTGGAAACCACTCCTCCTCTTTCGTTACTGAAAATACAGAATACGTAGTGGCAGGAACCCGTTTCTCTGTTCCTTACCCACAAGAAGATGTGGCAATAGAAAACATGAAAGGAAATTTTAAAGGCCCTCTTACTTTTATTGCTGTTGACGATGAAGGACATATGAAAATTGACTTCCAGTTAAAAATGCCAGGATTCAACTACGATCTTTCCCACCCAGGTCGCGGAGATTCTCACGGCTGGTTCTTCTTCACTACTTATAATACTGAAGAAGCTCATACCCTGCAGGAAGTAAATGCTTCTCAAAACGATAAAGACTTTATCGCAGCTGTAAACTGGAAGAAGATCCAGGAGTATGTAGCAAACGGAGGTGGTGAAGAAATTGATGCAGAGTATGCTCATAACGTTTATGATCATGAAACTCATGCTGCTACTTCTACCATGATGAAAAAAGTATTGACAGTAGATCCAAGAGAAGTTGAAGGAGCTGTTTACTTTATGCCAACCCCAAAGTCTCCGCACGGTTGTGATGTTGATCCTTCCGGAGAATATATCGTAGGAAACGGTAAACTTTCAACAGACCTTACAGTTCACTCTTTCTCTAAAATGCTAAAAGCTATTGAAAACAAGGAATTTGATGGGGAAGCTTATGGAATTCCAATCCTTAACTTCGAGTCTACCCTTGCCGGTACTGTAAAAGAAGGAGGTCTTGGGCCACTACATACCGAATTTGATGGTAAAGGAAATGCCTACACAACTTTCTTTATCTCTTCTGAAGTTGTTAAATGGAAGCTCGGAACCTGGGAAGTTCTTGACAGGCAACCAAGTTATTACTCTGTTGGTCACCTTATGATACCAGGAGGAAACTCCAGAAATCCTGAAGGTAAGTATCTGGTTTCTATGAACAAGATCACTAAAGACCGTTACCTGCCTACAGGTCCTGAATTAGAGCACTCTGCACAGTTGTATGACATCTCAGGAGACAAAATGGAATTGCTACTTGATTTCCCAACTCACGGGGAACCTCACTACGCTGCAGGTATTTCTGCTGATAAAGTGAAGGCTAACTCCAGAAAGATCTATCGCCTTGATGAGAATAAGCACAAGTATGCTGCACTAACCGAAGGAGATACTAAGATGGTTCGCAATGGAAATGAAGTTCATGTCTATATGACTACTGTAAGAAGCCACTTCTCTCCAGACAACCTTGAAGGTATCAAAGTGGGTGATAAAGTTTATTTCCACGTGACTAACCTGGAACAGGACTTTGATGTACCACACGGTTTTGCAATGATTGGAGCTAATACTTCAGAGTTGTTGATCATGCCGGGGCAAACCAAAACAGTTACCTGGGAGCCTAAAAAAGAAGGGGTTTGGCCTTTCTACTGTACAGATTTCTGTTCAGCCCTTCACCAGGAAATGCAGGGATACGTAAGAGTATCAGGAAAGAATTCCAATGTGCCGCTTAAATGGACTCTGGACGGAGAGTAGTTAGGTTTAATTAGTTGAAATTTAACTCTTCAATTTTTGAAAGCGGGTTGGGTAACTACCCGCTTTCTTTTCTAAAACTTTTAAATATGAAAACTTCTGGAATCTTAATGATAATTGGTTCCGCCTTATTACTGGGACTTTTTGTATATCCCTTGTGGAATATTCGACTTGAAGCACCTCAGTACCCCGATCCTCTTGGAATGGATATTTATATCGCAGGAATAGAGGGAGAAGAAGAATTTGACATTCAGAATATTGATGGAATTAACCATTATATAGGAATGAAAAAAATTCCAAAGCCTGCAGAAATGTGGGAATTCAATGTCTTTCCCCTGGTTATAGGTGGAATGGCTGCATTAGGAATTGTTTTGGGCCTCCTTGGATTCTTAAAAAAGATCAGTCCAAACTGGTTTTTAGGTTGGCTGGTCTTAATGGGTGTTCTGGGTATTCTGGGTATGTATGATTTTAATAATTGGTTGATCGATTATGGAACTGACCTGGATCCAAAGGCTATAATCAAACTTACAGATGCTGAAGGGAATCCTTTGAGCTATAAACCGCCATTACTGGGCTCTCAAGATATTCTTAACTTTACGGCCCATTCTTATCCAGAAAAAGGAGCTTATATGATGTTCATAGGAATGTTTTTAACTTTGATAGCCTGGATTGTTGGAAGAAGAAATGTGAGTGAAAAAATTTAAAAGATGAAAAAGATCATTTACCTGTTGATATTGATAATTTCTGTTTCATGCAGTAATGAACCTGAGCCCATAAATTATGGAGCAGATGCCTGTGATTTTTGTGAAATGACGATAGTGAGTTCTGCTTTTTCTGCTCAGGCTGTGAGCACAAAAGGAAAACAGTTTAAATATGATGCAATTGAATGCATGGTAAATGATCTTCATCAAATAGACGTAGATATGGCTGTTCTTAGAGTTGCAGATTACGCTCATCCCGGAACTATGATTTCTGTCAAGGATGCCGTTTTTGTTGTTAATGACTCTATAAAAAGCCCTATGGGAGCCAACCTGGCTGCAGTAAAGAAAAACGAAAGAAAGAGCCTGATCAACACCGAATCAACTTTTGACTGGGAAGGTCTAAAGGTTCATTTTCTTCGGAATGATTCAGTGTATACAATTAACAGATAATGAGGGTTTTATTACTTATCCTGATCTTCACTGGATTCTCCCTTCACGCTAAAGAAATTGAAGTCTGTCCTGATTGTAAAATAAATACTGTTCAGGCAGCAGTGGATTTGGCTGAAGATGGAGATGTTATCCGGATAAAAAGCGGGATATACAAAGAAGATGGGATTCAGATAATCGATAAATCAATCCAGATTATTGGTGAGGGTTATCCTGTTATCGATGCCAGCATGAATGGAACTGCTATCACAGTAAGAGGTGAAAACTTTTCCATTGAAGGCATTAAGATAGTCAATATAGGTACGAGCCACACCTCAGATTTTGCCGCTATTCTGGTTTCCCGTTCTAAAAATTTTAAGATCAACAATAACAGGCTTGAAAACGTGTTTTTTGGGATCCTTATTGAAAGATCGTCCAACGGAACTATTTCTAACAACAGGATAAAGAGTGAATCAGAGATACAGGCAAAATCCGGTAATGGCATTCACATGTGGCATTCTAATGACCTTACGGTAAAAAGTAATGAAATTATTGGAGTAAGAGACGGAATTTACCTGGAGTTCGTGAACAATTGTACTATTGAGGAGAACATCTGCAAAGACAATCTAAGATACGGCCTGCATTTCATGTTCTCTGATCATAATACCTATCTTGAAAATACTTTTGAGAACAATGGAGCCGGTGTGGCAGTAATGTATTCTAAATTCATTGAAATGCGCCGGAACCTATTCAGAAAGAACTGGGGGAGCGCTTCGTATGGATTACTCCTTAAAGAAATCAGTGATTCAGATTTGATCAACAACACCTTTGAAGATAATACCATTGCAATTAGTGCAGATAATACTAACAGGATCAATTATACACATAACGACTTTATAGGTAATGGATATGCAATAAGAATTCGCGGGGCATGTTATAACAATAATTTCACCCTGAATAATTTCCTGTCAAATTCATTTGATGTAGCCTACACCGGGAATATTAATGAGAACGAATTCCGTAAAAATTATTGGAGTGATTATACGGGCTATGATTTGAACCATGATGGAACCGGAGATGTCCCCTACCGTCCCGTAAAGCTTTTTTCTTATGTAGTCACCCAAACTCCGGAAGCAATTATCCTTTTAAGGAGCATGTTTATTAGTCTACTGGATTTTTCAGAAAAAGTGTCCCCCATTTTTACACCTGCAGAATTGATAGACCCGGAACCCCAAATGAGAAAGATAAAATGATACAAATAAAAGACCTGCATAAAAAATTCGGCCCTCAGGTGGTGCTGAACGGTTTGGACCTGGATGTCAAAGACCAGGGCATTGTCGCTGTTCTTGGCCCTAATGGCTCCGGAAAAACAACTCTTATAAAGAGCATTTTAGGAATGGTAGTGCCTGATAAAGGCCAGATAGAGTTGGACGGGAACAGTGTTCTAAACCGTTGGAACTACCGCAAAAACATTGACTATTTACCGCAGATAGCTAATTTTCCCGGAAATTTGAAGGTGATGGAACTTATCACCATGATCAAAGACCTAAGAGGAAAGTCAGCAAGGGATAAGGAGCTGATCGAATTCTTTAAGCTACAGCCTTACCTGGACAAGAAACTTAATAAGCTTTCAGGTGGAACGAAACAAAAAGTCAATCTCGTTCTCTGCTTTATGTTTGACAGTCCGCTGATCATTTTAGACGAACCTACTTCGGGACTTGATCCCATTTCACTTTTACATCTTCGGGAACTTATTCAGCTGGAAAAAGAGAAGGGAAAAACTATTCTCATTACTTCTCATATCATGAATTTCGTGGAAGAGGTCGCTGACAGGATCGTCTTTTTGCTCGAAGGGAAAATTTATTTTGACGGTACGGTATCAGAACTGAAATCCAGAACAGGACAAGAGGATTTTGAACACGCTATAGCCAATCTTTTAACTGAGGAATATGTTTAAGATTTTAAAATACAGTTTTTTTGACCTTACAAGAAGTAGCTGGAGTTATGTGTACTTCTTTTTCTATCTTCTTTTGGGAGTCGTTCTATTGTTTTTGAACAATGACCTTTCAACCGCAATTATCACCCTTATGAATGTCATTATCATGATTGTGCCTCTCATAGGCACCATCTTTGGCGTGATGTATTATTACAATTCCAGGTAATTTACCGAGTTGCTCCTCGCCCAGCCCGTTAAGCGGAGTTCTATTTTTCTGGGGCAGTATTTTGGGGTTGCGATTTCCCTCTCCCTGAGCTTGATCCTAGGACTTGGAATTCCATTTGCTGCTTACGGACTCTTTAAGTCGCCGGCCATCTGGGATTTTATAATGCTTTTGATCACGGGCCTGTTCCTTACTCTTATCTTTTCGGCTTTGGCTTTTAATATAGCACTGTCTCACGAGAACAAGATAAAGGGATTTGGATATGCCATTTTGTTGTGGCTATTTCTCGCGGTGATCTATGACGGTATCTTTCTCCTTTCTCTTGTATACTTTCAGGAATATCCGCTTGATAAATTTTCACTTATCGCCACTATGTTTAATCCCATAGATCTTTCCAGGATTCTTATTCTCCTGAAATTGGATATTTCTGCCCTTTTAAGCTATACCGGGGCAGTCTTCAAGCAATTCTTCGGAACACCCGTGGGAGCGTTTACTTCTATGGGCATGTTGGTTCTATGGGTGCTGTTTCCTTTATGGCGTATTAAAAATGTTATTCGGAAAAAGGATTTTTAACCCCTGTTATTCATTGTTTAACAGAATTTCACACGGTTACACAGTCTTTGTTTATTAAATTGATTAGCAAAGAATTCTAACCAAAAAAATGTGAAAAATGAAAAATCAGGAATTATTAAACAGTCTGACTAATTGTATGAATCACTGTAACTGGTGTGCTGATGCATGTTTAGAAGAAGACAATGTTAAAGACATGGTTGCTTGTATACGGGTAGATAAAGCCTGTGCTACTACCTGCAACTCACTTGCAGAAATACTTGCCACTAATTACAAAAATGTGCAGGGGCTGGTAGACTATTGTCTCAAGATTTGTAAGGAGTGTGGTGATGAATGTGAAAAATGGCCATCAGACCACTGTAAAAAATGTGCTAAGGCTTGCCGCGAACTGGAAGATGCACTTAAAAAGTTCCGGGCCTAAAACTAAAAAGCTCCAAAAAGGAGCTTTTTTTATGTTCTTCCGTAAAGTTGGTTCAAGTGCCGAAGGTGCTCTAGCTCGTCCCAGGGCATCTGCTCCGGCAGAATACGCCACGTCCAATTGCCTTCCGTACTCCCCGGAATGTTCATGAGTGCCTCTTCCCCCATTCCCACGATATCTTGCATTGGAACAACAGCAAGTTTAGAAACCGATTTCAACGCAAGCCGGTGAAAGACAGGAACTATATTTTTTTCAGTTACAGAATATCCGAGGTAATCTTTCAAGTGCTCCTTCACTTCCCTGCCGGAATTCTTAAACCAGCCAAGGGTGGTATTATTATCGTGAGTACCGGTGTAAACGATACTATTTGCGACGTGATTGTATGGCAAATAAGGATTTTCCCTGTTTTCATCTCCAAAAGCGAATTGCAGCACCTTCATTCCCGGAAAATCAAAACGCTCCAACAGGTCGAAAACCGGTTGATCCAGAGAGCCAAGGTCTTCTGCTATAAAAGGCATTTCAGGAAACTCATTTTTAAGGGTCTTAAAGAAGTCAGTTCCCGGAGTTTTGGTCCAGGTGCCGTGAATAGCTGTGCGCTCTCCGGCCCCAACTTCCCAATAGGCTGAAAAAGCCCGGAAATGATCCAGACGAACCACATCAAAGAGCAAGAGATTTTGTCGCAGTCGGGCGATCCACCATTCATAATGATGATTCTTTAATTCTTTCCAGTCATAGACCGGGGTGCCCCATAATTGTCCTGTTCTGCTGAAAAGATCTGGAGGGACTCCTGAAACATGCGTGGGCTTTTTCTCTGCATCCAACTTGAAAAACAAAGGATTGGCCCAGCAATCTGCACTGTCGTGATTAACATAAAAAGGCACATCGCCAATGAGCTTGATATTCTTTTCATGAGCGGCTTTTACCAGGCGACCCCATTGGGAATAAAAAAGGAATTGAATGAATTTTTCCTTTTCTATCTTTTCGGCAAGTTCTTTTTCAGCAGTTCGTAAGGCTACTGCGTCCCGGTCCCGGAATTCAGCAGGCCAATCGATCCAGTTCACCCTTTCATACCTTTCCCGCAAGGCAAGGTAAAGGCAGTAGTTATCCAGCCAATGCGATTGTTGGGCACAGAATTCGTCAAAAGCAGAAGCACCCGTTCCATTATTTTTAAAGCTGCGGAAGGCTTCCTCAAAGATCCCTGTCTTAAATTTTTCTACCTCTTCAAAAATGACCTTTTCGGAACTTATTCCCTGCGGAATTCCCACGTCCTTTAAACTGATATATCCTTCTTCCTCCAGTAATTCCGGACTAATCAGCAACGGATTCCCGGCAAATGCCGAATGGCTGCTGTAAGGAGAATGGCTGTAAATATGATCTGTAGGGTTTACCGGCAGTAGTTGCCAATATTGGTGGGCAGACCTTTCCAGGAATTCAAGGAAATTATAAGCTTCCGGTCCAAGGTCCCCTATTCCAAACTTCCCAGGAAGGGAAGTTATATGCATCAATATTCCGCTGCTTCTTTCAAGCTTCATAGTCTCAGGATTGTATTAATACAGCGACCGGGAACTCCTGAAAAAGCTCGGCTGCAGTAAATTCAGTTTGTTCTTCAAATTTTCTTTTTGTGAAGGCATTCTTCCACTTCTTCGGAAAATTATCGGGGAGCGAAAGTACTTTTTTATTCAGAACATTTTCCTTGAGTTCCAATTGTTCATCGAAAATTTTACTAACAGTTGCAGGGGCGAAGATGATCGCATAAATGTTGCTCCAAACCCTTGCAAAAGCCACGATATCTTCAGAAAAATCTGCTTCCAGATCTAAAGGTAAGTAGGTTCCCTCCTCAAAAATCAGCCTGTTCTTGTTCCGTAATTCCAGGGCTTTATAGAGGCAGTACATATTGATCCTGGCATCAGGGTAATTCTGCTTGAAAGATTTCAGCTGATCCGGAAGCTCTTCTTTAGAAATGGATTTTATTTCTGCCAGGTATTTTTTCCGGAGTTCGTAATCAACAGGCCGCCGGTTGTCGGGATCTACATAGCTAAGGTCCCAAAGTTCCGTTCCCTGGTAAATATCCGGAATTCCCGGTGCGGTCATTTTTAAAAGGCATTGGGAAAGGGATTTTATTGCTCCGTAAGCAGCGACCTTTTGTTGGAAAGGCACGAAGGAACTCTTAAATTTCGAATGCGAAAGCAGGTTTTTAAGGTATTCAAAGACATTATTTTCGTAGGCTTCATCCGGTTCTGCCCACGATGAATTCTCTTTGGCCTCCCGAAGCACTTTTTGCAGATAGGCTTTTGATCTCTCGTAGAATTCCTCTCCGGGGTCATTGGTAAAAGGCCAGTGGCCTATCAACATCTGAAAAATGAAATATTCCTCATTGTCATCGGGAATATTGGATTGATCACGCTGAGAAGAAAAAAGATTCTTCCATTCTGTCATTTTTGAGAACCACTCTTCGGGAATTTCACTCAGAACATTGATCCGCATCCGGGCATCTTCTCCCCTTTTGGTATCATGCGTCGCAGTGGCGTTTATGGAAAGCGGGAAACCTTCCCTTCTCTTTTTCATTCGCTCGTGAAAACCTTTAATGGTAAGTCCAAAGTTTTCCGGAGAATCACCCACCTCATTATGAGATAATAACTTATTGAAAATGTAAAAACTGGTATCCTCCACTCCCTTCGCAGCCAACGGTCCTGTGAACTGCTGACAACGTTGGAGATAGAAGAGCATGTCTGTCTTGTCTTTTTCCGCTTCCCCCAAAAATAATTTTCTGAAATAACCCAGCTGTTTCTTCAAATGTGGAGCATTTTCAAGGGCTATTTCGTAGGCCGAATTGATGATCTTTCTTTGCCTTTTCCGAAGGGGATATTCTTCAGGATAGATGCGATAAACAGGGAATCCGGCCAAAAAAGCACCCAATGCTTCTTTATAACCGTCCGTCCTGTATTCCGGTTCCATGAGGTCCAGTTCATATGCCAGCTCCCAAAGATTGGCGTATTCGCCTCCCATTCGCTCTTTCAGAATGAACAGTTTCTGCTCATAGACCAATTCGGCATATTCCGAATGCCGTGGGTTGATCTTGTCATAGGCATCAGAAAAAGCAGCTTCGCTCTTTTCCTGCGTCAACACCTGGTTTACCGCTGCTAAAAATCCGTACCCACTGGTGCCTTGCACAGGCCAATGCGCAGGAAGTTTTTCATCCCACTCCAGGATCTTTTCAATGACCACATAATAACCTTCGCCCACTTTCTTTCGAAGTCGCACCAGGTATTCTTTGGGGTCAAAAAGGCCGTCAATATGATCAATGCGCAGTCCGGTGATCAAACCTTCATTGACTAACTGAAAAATAAATTGATGATATTGGTTAAAGACCTTACGGTCCTCCATGCTCAAACAAATAAGGTCATTGATGGTAAAGAAACGGCGGTAGTTGATCTTGCCTTCGGTAGTTTTCCAGTGAACTGGTATAAAGTATTGAAGGTCCAACAGCTCCTTTAATTTTTCCTCGGAA
This sequence comes from Salinimicrobium soli, assembly GCF_048323655.1. NCBI lineage: Bacteria > Pseudomonadati > Bacteroidota > Flavobacteriia > Flavobacteriales > Flavobacteriaceae > Salinimicrobium > Salinimicrobium soli. Next base: position 707,678 of record NZ_JBLUWW010000003.1, read on the forward strand.
GAATTAATGCTTTCCAATCGTTCTTCAATAGTTGATCTTAAGGAGGCATTCTGCTCTACCTGATCCAAAAATGCCTTTTTCAGCAATTGCCATTGTTCTGCGGAACCATTGAATCCGCCGAATTTTTTCTGCCATTCCAGGTATTCAGTTTCAGAAAGAACAGCGGCATAGGTTTGGGTGGACGTAAGATACTGGTGTGAAAAATAGTTGAACGTAAATCCTTCTCCGCAAAGTTTCACGCTAATTTCCCCTTTTTGAAGCACCTGCGGAAGTGGATCTCCCAAAAAGGCAGCCATGATCTGTGGTTGTTCGGTTTGGTCCCAGTTCACGTCAAAGAACCTGAAGTATTCTGAATCCTGACCCAGTTCAAAAATATCCCGCAGCCATACATTTTTGCCATCAAAAGCCATGTGATTGGGAACGATATCCTGCAGCCAGCCCATCTTTTTTTCCTGCAACTGCTCCCCTATTTTCCGGAATTCCTCCAGCGATCCAATCTCTTCATTGATCTTAAAAGGGTCTATGATGTCATAACCATGACTGCTGCCCTTGCGGGCCTGGAAAAATGGCGCAGAATAAATCGTCGAGATACCCAGTTCCTCGAGATAATCTAGGATCTTCCGGAGGTTAGCAAAAGTGAAATCCGGAGAGAGTTGAAGGCGGTATGTACACACCGGGTTTCTCATTCAATCACGAGATTTACGGATTCCTCCAGTTGACGGAATGCATCTACCCAATCTTCGGCCTCTTCATCTCCATTATCACTGCGTTCCAGCATATCTTCATAATAGTCCTCTTTGATCCTGAAAGCGATGTTCTGAGATTCCCATTTCTCCGGATTAAGAGAAGTATCTTCTATCAACTGCAGTACCTGATTTATATACAACAAGAGCTTCAGGTCTTCGGGATCATCTTCAAACTGAAACATAAGATCTGTCAGGCGTTGATCAATAAGAAAATTCAAGGTTACCAAATCCAACTCTACATTAATTGCCTGCGCTGATTTCAATTGTTTTTCAACCTTCCGCAGGCTGAAATCAGGTTTCTTAAGTTCTTTTACCAGCCGATTGTTTACGGCCATTTGCACCGGAAGTTTCAGCTTGTTGGGAACCACCATATTTATTTCCTGAAAGGTCTTCAGCAACGGATAGGTATTTTCATAAAGCTGCTGCATGGCTCCTTCAGCACCCGTCAAATTGTTCTCCATGACCAGCTCCATGATATGGTGCTGCTCGTCACGGAACAAGTGCCAGAAGGAATAGTTATGAGTTCCAAAATAGGAATCCATCAGGTTAAAGATCTCATAGACATTCCCTTTTTGGAAACTCATAGAGATCTTGTTATGAAGTTCTTCCAAAGCTTCGGCGCTAATGTACTGTCGTACCCCTCCAAATAAATGATGGTCTCCCATGTGAAGTACCGCATATGAAATATCCACTTTTTCCCAGGTAATATCAGACCTGAATTCGGTACGGCCTACAATAAGTTTCTGCTTCCCGGCTTCATAATAATGACTGGCTTTTACAGCTGCACTAAAGTTGTAGAGCGTAACTTCTTCGGGAAATTCTTCAAACAGAGAGGAGATCGCATAGTGAGCTCCTATCCTTATCATATCAAGTTCCATAGGCTTGACACTTTCCTCATAAGCGGTAAGCGCACTCTCGTATTCCGGAAGATTACTCGGAATCTTTTTCAGATCTTCCACGAATTGGGCTTCATAGCTTTTTCCGGTGATCTCCTCAGCCAGTTGAACTGCCCTGGTGGCGTAAAAGATATCCTGCATGGACTCTATACCTGTTACCTCGTCAAAGAACCATCCGCAGCTGGTGTACATTAACATAGCGTGATATTGCATTTCCAGAAGTTTCAACAGCTTTATCTGATCTTTTTCGGGAAGTTCCTCCCCAAAATTCTCTTTTAGAAAGGCAAGTACGTTGTCATTATTGCGGTCAAGAATGACTTTGATATATTTGTTCCTAACGCCCCAGGGATCTGAAGTGAAATTTTTCATCTCCTTCTCGTAGAGTACGATCAATTTTTCCCTAAGGTTGTCAAAGGTCTGTCTCAACGGGGCTCGCCACTTTTGATTCCAGTCCGGATGGCCACCGGTATTACAGCCACAATCACTGCGCCACCGCTCCACACCATGGTAGCAACTCCAGGAAGTGTCTTCAATGATCTCCGCCTCATATTCGGGTGGAAATTTTTCCAGGAATTCACCATAGATAGTGAGGATGACATCCTCATTCTCTTCTAAAGAATTGAGGCAGTAGGAAAGTGCCATTTCTCCCAGTTTGTGGTGGTGCCCGTAGCTTTCACCGTCGGTCGCTATATTTACCAGCTCCAGTTCTTCATTGTCAGACAAAAGATCGGTGAGCCGTTGAGCAAAATGCTCCCCATTGTTCAGGAGACCTTCAAAGGCAACTCCCTGTGAAGCCGGACCATCATAGAAGAACAGGCTGATCTCTTTTCCGGAAGGAAGCTTACACAAATAAGCTTTTTTGGTATCTACTTTTGCATTAGAGGCATCTTTCCAATCGGTATTTCCAATTTTACGCACTCTTTTAGCCTGATAAGGTGACAGGATCGTGAACTTAATACCATATTTAGCCAGCATCTCCAGAGTTTCGGTGTTCACGGCAGTCTCTCCCAACCACATTCCTTCCGGAAACCGATTATAGCGGCTTTTAAAATCTTCAATTCCCCAGATCACCTGCGTCTCTTTATCGCGCTCATTGGCCAGTGGCATTATAAGGTGATTATAGGCCTGGGCCAGGGCGGCGCCATGACCTGAAAAAGCTTCCATACTGTCTTTATCGGCCTGCAGGATCGCTTCGTAGGTTTCCGGGGTTTCGTTTTGCATCCAGGCCAGAAGAGTGGGCCCGATATTAAAGCTCATCCACGAATAATTGTTCATGATAGCCTCAATGCGGCCTTTTTCATCAAGGATCCTGGAAGCTGAATTCCTGCGGTAGCACTCCGCGTTGATGCGGTGGTTCCAGTCGTGATAGGGATATGCAGATTCCTGCATCTCCACCTTATTCAGCCAGGGGTTTTCGCGTGGGGGTTGATAAAAATGTCCGTGGATACAAATATATTTTCTACTCATAATGTTTTCTAATTAGTGGTGGGAGGCAAACAAACTTGAAAAATGCCCTTTTTAAATGTAAAGACATTTTCGGTTTTCACGAAAGATTTAAGTCCTGTAGATCACAAAAGATCCTGCAGGAATTTTTAAGGAACCGTCCTGAATAAGCGTTTCAGCCGTTTCTTTACCTCCATATTTTTTATCGGAGGAAGCAATTATAATGGCAGCTCCTTCTACAGAAACAGGATTGAAGATCTCTTTATCGCTAAAATTAAAATGCCCGTATAAGGTCTCATTACCTTCTGCTGCGGAAACTTCCAGCACTTTTTTAGCTTCATCAGATTTCACTTTTACTTCGGAAGTTCTGAAGAGATCAAACGCACCATCCTTCCGAAGACGAAGCATCTCCTTATAGAACTCAAAAATGGCATTTTTGGAAGGGTCCTTTCTAAAGTTCCAGTTCAATTTGGATTCTTCAAAGGTCTTTTCGGCCTGCGGATCGGGGAAATCACCTTCGGCATGATTAAAATATTCAAATTCCCGCTTCCTTCCTTCCTGTACGGCTTTTACAAGCTCTTTATCACCGTGGCTTACAAAATACCGGAACGGATTGGTCTCTCCAAATTCCTCCCCCATGAACAGCATGGGCACGAAAGGAGAAGCCAGCATGACCCCGGCTGCCAATTTGGTTTTTTCGAAAGAAACCAGGGAAGCGATACGCTCACCCAGCAATCTGTTTCCCACCTGATCATGGTTTTGGATACTCACCACAAACTTATGAGGATCCAGCCCTTCCGGAGAATTCCCCACAGTACGCTTCCTGAATTCGGAATATTTCCCGTCATATACAAAGGCCTGCCTAAAAGCTTTTGCCAGGTATTCCATTTTTCCGTAGTCCTTATAATAGCCCGCATCTTCGCTGGTAAGCACGGTATGCAGGGAATGGTGAAAATCATCCACCCACTGCCCTTCAAGGCCATATCCTCCTATTTGATAGTCCTTTACCAGTCTGGTGTCATTAAGATCACTTTCAGCTATCAGAACATACCTTTTTCCGGTCTTCTGCTCCAGGGCATCTGTTTCTTCGCTCAATTGCTGCAGAAAATGACGTGCGCCGCGATCTATGATCTCATGAATAGCGTCTAACCGAAGGCCGTCAAAATGAAATTCCTCCAGCCACATGAGTGCACTGTCAATGAAGTGCCTCCTCACCTGATCTGAATATTCATCATCAAAGTTAACGGCACTTCCCCAGGGAGTGTGATATTTATCGGTGAAGTATGGCCCGTATTGTGAGAGGTAATTCCCTTCCGGCCCCAAATGATTATACACCACGTCAAGAATGATGGCGATATCATTTTGGTGGCAGGCATTTACAAGCTTTTTCAAACCTTCGATTCCTCCATAAGAATCCTGGGAAGCAAAAGGGTAAACTCCGTCATAGCCCCAGTTACGGGAACCCGGGAATTGAGAAATGGGCATTAGTTCTATGGTATTTACACCCAATTCTTTAAAATGGTCTAAACGTTCAATGATGGCTTCAAAAGTTCCTTGTGGGGTAAAAGTGCCTACATGCAGTTCGTAGATCACCATTTCGTCCAAATCCCGTCCTTTCCAATCGAAATCTTCCCATTCAAAGGAAGTATCTTCAAGTTTTGACCAGGAATGCACTCCTTCAGGTTGTGCGAGCGAGGCAGGATCGGGAAATTCATCCTCTTCATCGAGTTTGAACTTATAAAGGGTTCCCGGAGTCAGTTCTTTAAACTCCCCTTTCCAATAACCTTCAGGATCTTTTTCAAGCGGAAGATTACGTGGAGGTTGCTTTGTGATGAGTTCAACTTTTTCCGCAAAGGGAGACCAGACACTGAACCTGGAAGTTCCATTTTTTGTATACGCGGCACCAACTTTCCTACTCATAGACGAATTCCTTCTTTTCCCTGTAAAATCAAACACTTTCAAAGCTAAGAAGGATAAGACGGATCATTTAATGTTTAATACTTTTTTAACTAAGCTTGTGATATTACTTGCCTAAATTTAAGTGCTTTAGGTCGCCAAAAACCCCTGTGTAATGGGGGAAATCAAAAAAATTTTACTAAAAACACTGTATGGAATTAGAAGGTCATAAGAGAGTAAGTATTCGAAATGTATCTCCAGAAATAGATTGTGGAAAATATCCGATAAAAAGAGTAATAGATGAAGAGGTAAAAGTAGACGCCGATATTTTTGGTGATGGCCACGACAAAGTAGATGCCGTTCTACTCTACCGGCCAAAGAGAAAAGGCCGGGGCCGGGAACGGAAGTGGCAGGAACAACCAATGGATTTTGAAGGTAATGATCACTGGTCTTCAACCTTTAAGATTGATGAGACCGGAGATTACGAATATACCATAGAGGCCTGGGTCGATCACTTTACCACCTGGCAGGATGGATTGAAAAAGAAAGCTGCCGCCAACCAAAACCTGCAAACCGAACTACTTATTGGAGCTGAACTTATGGAGGAAGCTCTGCCACGGGCGTCTGCTCAAAACAAAAAGAAATTAAAGGAATGGATTCAATTGCTTCGTGATGAAGAACATGAAGCCCTGGCCATTTCTGAGGCTCTAAGTGATTCTGCTTCCAGGGCGATGTACGAATCCCGTGATCCTAACAGGTCTTTTCCTTATGATCGTATTCTGGATCTGCGGGTAGAGCGAAAGAAAACCCTATTTAGTGCCTGGTATGAATTCTTTCCCCGCTCCTCTTCTCCTGAAAGAGGAAAGCACGGAACATTTAAAGACTGTGAGAATGTTCTACCAGAGGTCTCAAAAATGGGATTTGACGTGATCTATTTCCCGCCTATTCATCCAATTGGACGCAGCCATAGAAAAGGGCGCAACAATGCTACTGAAGCTGAAGAAGGAGATCCGGGTTCTCCATGGGCCATAGGCGCAAAAGAGGGAGGACACAAATCTATTCATCCGGAACTGGGCTCTATGGAAGATTTTCAACGCCTGGTGAAAAAGGCAAATGATATGGATATTGAGATCGCATTGGATTTTGCCATCCAGTGTTCGCCAGATCATCCTTATGTCAAGGAACATCCCCAATGGTTCAAATGGCGACCTGATGGTACTGTACAATATGCTGAAAATCCGCCGAAGAAATACCAGGATGTATTGCCGGTTAATTTTGAGACTGAAGACTGGGAAAATCTCTGGAAAGAACTAAAAAGTATAGTTGAATTCTGGATTGATAAAGGTGTACGGATCTTTCGTGTAGATAATCCGCATACCAAGACCTTCCTGTTTTGGGAGTGGCTTATTAAGGAAATCAATGCGAAACATGACGGCATCATTTTCCTTGCTGAAGCATTTACCAGGCCAAGAGTAATGGAAGAGCTGGCAAAAATTGGTTTCAATCAATCCTATACCTATTTCACCTGGAGGAACACGAAAGAGGAATTTGTTGAATATCTCACTCAGCTTACAAAGACCGAAGTACGGGAATATTACCGACCGAATTTCTGGCCTAACACTCCGGATATCCTACCGATCTCTCTGGAGAACAAACATGAGGCTTCTTTTATTATTAGACTGATTCTGGCCGGAACCCTTTCCTCTAATTACGGGATCTACGGACCCGTGTTCGAATTTGGGCACAATGAAGCCTATCCCGGAAAAGAAGAATACAACCACTCCGAGAAGTATGAGATCAAACACTGGGATTGGCCACGCAATACTAAAATAAAGGAGATGATCACCATTTTGAACCGGGTGAGACGCGAAAATCCCGCGCTTCAAAATACATGGAACATTGAGTTCAATGATACAGATAATGATCAGATCATTTGTTACACGAAGGTGGACCAGGACCAGACAAATAAGATCATTACGGTAGTCAACCTCGATCCTAATCACACCCAGTCCGGCTGGGTAAAAGTGCCGCTGGCGAGATTGGGACTTGAGCATCAGGAATCTTATTCGGTGACCGATCAATTGACCGGAGCCAGCTATATATGGCAGGATGAGTGGAATTATGTCGAACTCCATCCGCAAGCCATACCGGCGCACATTTTTAAAGTCGAATCCAAAAAATCAATCCGATAAAAGAATTAAACATGATCAAACCGATATTTTCAGATGATCAGGAGAACTGGTATAAAGATGCCATTATTTACGAATTACACATAAAAGCCTTTTTTGATAGCAATGGGGATGGCGTGGGCGATTTTGAAGGCCTGTTGGAAAAGCTTGACTACCTGGAAGATCTTGGGGTAACAGCTATCTGGCTTCTTCCCTTCTACCCTTCTCCTTTGCGGGATGATGGGTACGATATTGCCGATTACTACAGCATAAATCCTGCTTACGGTGATCTGGATACTTTTAAAAAATTAATAGATGAAGCCCATGAGCGCGGGCTAAAGATCATCACAGAGCTGGTGATCAATCACACCTCAGACCAGCACCCGTGGTTTCAAAGAGCGCGGACTGCCCCACAGGGATCTGAAGAACGCGACTACTATGTATGGAGCGACGACCCTAACAAATATAAGGACACCCGGATCATTTTTACCGACACAGAACCTTCCAACTGGACCTGGGATCCGGTCGCAAAACAGTATTTTTGGCACCGTTTCTTTTCGCACCAGCCAGATCTGAACTTCGATAATCCAAAGGTTCAAAAAGAGGTATTTGATGTACTTGATTTCTGGTGCAACCTGGGAGTGGATGGGTTTAGACTGGATGCTGTTCCATACCTTTTTGAGCGGGAAGGAACCAACTGTGAAAACCTGCCAGAGACACACGCTTTCCTAAAAAAACTACGGGCTCACGTAGATGAGAATTTTGACAACAAACTTTTACTGGCCGAGGCGAATATGTGGCCCGAAGATTCCGCCGCTTATTTCGGAGACGGGGATGAATGCCACATGAATTATCATTTCCCAATCATGCCGCGGATGTTCATGTCTATAAAGATGGAAGACCGCTATCCAATCATGGATATTATTGACCAAACCCCCGAAATCCCCGAGAGCTGCCAATGGGCTATTTTCCTGAGAAACCATGATGAGCTTACCCTGGAAATGGTTACAGATGAGGAGCGGGATTATATGTATAAAGTTTATACAAAAGACCCGCAGGCCAAGATCAATGTCGGGATCAGGCATCGCCTTGCACCTCTCCTAGAAAACAACCGGAACAAAATAGAACTAATGAATGTGTTGTTGTTCTCCCTACCGGGAACTCCGGTGATCTATTACGGTGATGAAATAGGAATGGGAGATAATTTCTATCTGGGTGACCGGGACGGGGTGAGAACACCGATGCAGTGGTCCTCAGACAGAAATGCCGGATTTTCTACGGCCAATCCCCATAAACTATATCTTCCTGTAATTATTGATCCATCCTACAAGTATGAATCTGTAAATGTAGAGACAGAGCAAATGAATTCCTCCTCCCTGCTGTGGTGGATGAAAAGGATCATTAGCATGCGCAAAAAATTCAAGGCCTTCGGGCGGGGAGATATCAACTTCCTTTCTCCAAGTAATGCCAAGATCATCGCTTACACCCGTACCTACGAAGATGAGGACATCCTGGTGCTGGGAAATCTTTCCCGTTTCCCGCAGGCGGCCGAGTTGGATCTTGAGCCTTACGATGGCTATATCCCGGTGGAAGTTTTTAGTCACAATAAATTCCCACGTATAACAGATCATCCATATCTGTTTACAATGGCGCCGCATGGATATTACTGGTTCCAGCTTCAGAAGGAAAAAGGGCATACAGAGAAATCAGAGACTCCGGAGATCAAGGTAGGTCAATGGGAGGAATTACTGCACGGAAAGGTGCGAGCCAGGTTTGAGAACGAAATTCTTCCAAATTATTTGAATACCTGTCGTTGGTTTGGTGGAAAATCCCGGGTGATCCAGAGCATTAATGTGCTGAACAAAGTAGATATTCCGGTAAGGGACATGCCCTCTACCCTCATTACGATCGAAGTGAATTACAACGACGGACTTCCTGATGTTTATCAACTTCCGTTAGGATTTATAACTCAGAAAAAAGAAGATGATTTCAGGGAAGTACCCTCCAAAGGAATTATTGCCAAGTTAAAAGTAGATAATGAAGATGGTTATCTCTTTGACGCGGTCTACAGTGAAAGTTTCAGAAATGTACTCTTTAAGAACATTAAAAAAGGCCGAGAGCTGAAAAGTGGACGTGGTAACCTCGTCTTCTATCACAGTGATAATGGATTTGATCCCGAAGAAAATAAGGTGCACAGTAAGATCCTGAATGCAGAACAGAGTAATACCTCGCTCATTTTTGACAACAAATATTTTCTGAAGCTTTATCGCAAACTTGACAATACTATCAATCCGGATCTTGAGATCACCCGCTATCTCACAGAAAAGACAGAATACAAGAACTCTCCGCGTTTTGTTGGAGCCATAGAATACAATCCCGATGCCCGTAATATTATTGTTTTGGGCATGATGCAGGACCTGATCCCAAATCAGGGTGACGCCTGGGATTATACAAAGGATTCTTTAAACCGCTTTTTTGAAAACGTAATGACGCGGCCAAAAGATCTTCCAAAAGAAACAGTGGAACATACCCTGGAGCCAATGAGTTATCAGGAGCTTTCAGAACCTATGAAAGAACTGATGGGGGTAGTTTTTCCGGAAAGGGTTTCCCTCCTGGGTAAACGAACTGCAGAAATGCATAAGGCCCTGGCGGCAAATCCTTCGGAAAAGGACTTTGAACATGAGCCTTTTTCCCTGCATTACCAGCGTTCACTTTTCTCTTCCCTGCAATCGCTTACCAGGAATGCTTTTCAGAATCTTCAAAAGAGTTTGAAGACACTTCCGAAGCATATACAACCTGAAGCACAGGAAGTTCTGGACATGAAAGGAGAGGTTTTAAAGACTTTTAAAAAAGTTTACGACCACAAGATCCCGATCATGAAAATAAGGACCCATGGTGACTATCATTTAGGACAGGTGTTGTGGACCGGTAAAGACTTCGTCATCATTGACTTCGAAGGAGAACCTGCGCGATCTTTCAGCGAAAGAAGGCTAAAACGCTCTCCGCTAAGAGATGTGGCGGGAATGGTTCGTTCCTTTCATTATGCCTCTTATAGCAGCATTATTGAACCCGAATTCGATCAGCAGAAAAAAGAAGGTGATCTGGATGAGTGGGCAGAAAACTGGTATTATCTGGCTACACGTATCTTTTTGAAGGGATATTATGACAATGTGGGCGACAATAATTTTGTGCCTACAGATGCTGAAGATACTGAGATACTGATGCAGACTTTCCTGCTTGAAAAAGCAATTTATGAACTGAATTACGAACTGAACAATCGTCCCGATTGGGTATTAATTCCATTGAGGGGGATCAAATCGTGTATTAAAAAATAAAGAAATGGCTAAGAAAAAAGAAGATAATAAAGAGATAAAGAAAGAAACCGGCACCGGGAAAACTGCGGGAAGACCAAAGACTTCAGGAAAGGTAAAGGGACCGGCAGGAGTTGGCGATAAAAAGGCTGCACCCAAAAAAGGCAGTACTAAAAAAGCCGAAGAAAGTCCTGTTGTTAAAAGTGCTTCGGAAACTAAAAAACCTAAAGTGGACAAAAAGACTGCTCCCAAGGCTCCTTTGAAGAAAGCGGCGAAGGGAACAGCAAAAAAGAGTTCCTCCTCAAAGAAAACCACGACTGCCAAAGCTGCCAAATTCAAGGAGCCCCTGACTGATGAACAGGTGCCGCATGTTGCTGCACCTGCAACGAAGAAAACAGCCAGTCCCGATGAAGGATTGACCGGAAAAGTGAGGAAAACAACCAAAACAAAGGTCACAGCTTCAGAAAAGTCTGTTGCGGCAGGAAAGAAACAAAAACCTGCAGACTCCAAAGAAAAGGCCAAACCGGCACCCAAAAAGATGTCCCGTAAAAAGGCTGAACCGGGAATAAGTGCTGAGGAAAAAATGAAATTGTCCAATACCTCTGCCACCGAAGAAATTCGGGATACTGCGGCAGAACTGGGGAAAGATCTTGCCGATACCGTGAAACCCAGCCAAAAGACCAAAGATGATCTGGAGAAAATGGCCAAAGATATCATCCCGGATTCAGAACAGGTAAAAGAAGCCGCCGAAAAAGCTAAAGATTTTATAGAAGGTATACTTCCGGACAAAGAGGAAGTGGAAAAAGTAGCCAAAAAAGCTAAAAAAGCGGTTAGGAAAGCTACTTCTGAGACCAAAATGAAACAAAAGTCTTCTGAAGACAAACCGGTGGAAGCTACGCTGCTTACCGAGTTTGATATACATCTTTTTAAAGAAGGAAAACACTATCACCTGTACAACAAACTTGGTTCCCACCTTATGGAATATATGGGCACCAAAGGAGTCTATTTCGCAGTCTGGGCTCCTAATGCCGAGTCGGTTTCGGTAATGGGAGATTTCAACAACTGGAGCAAGGAGTCTCATAAAATGAGGTCCAGGTGGGATAATTCCGGGATCTGGGAAGTCTTTATTCCGGAAGCCAAAAAGGGCAGTTTGTACAAGTATTTTATCCGCAGCAACAATGGGTATGAAGCTGAAAAAGGAGATCCGTTCGCATTTTCCTGGGAAACTCCGCCGCACACGGCTTCTATGGTCTGGGATCTGGAAAACACCTGGAAAGATAAGCTATGGATGGAGGACCGGAAGAAAAAAGAAGGAAAAGCCCAGCCTTATTCTGTCTATGAATTGCATTTAGGTTCCTGGAAAAGAGTTCCTGAAGATGGTCTACGCTCTCTTACTTACCGTGAGTTGGCTGAAGACCTGCCAAAATACATTAAGGAAATGGGATTCACTCATGTTGAGTTCATGCCTGTAATGGAGCATCCGTTCTTTGGCTCATGGGGTTATCAGATCACAGGGTATTTTGCTCCCTCCAGCAGGTTTGGTTCTCCACAGGATTTCATGTACCTGATCGACAAGCTGCATCAGGAAGGCATAGGTGTCATTCTGGATTGGGTTCCCTCCCATTTCCCGAATGATATGCACGGACTCCATTATTTTGATGGCACATTTTTATACGAGCATGCCGATCCTAAAAAGGGATTCCATCCTGACTGGCAGAGCTATATCTTTAACTACGGAAGAAATGAGGTACGAGCTTTCCTTATCAGTAATGCTCTTTTCTGGCTCGATAAATTCCACGCTGATGGTTTGCGGGTAGATGCCGTTGCTTCTATGTTATACCTCGATTATTCCCGAAAAGAGGGAGAATGGGAACCAAATGAATTCGGCGGAAGAGAGAATCTTGAAGCCATCAGTTTTCTGAAGGAATTCAACGAGGTAGTATACCGCGAGTTTCCTGATACTGTTACCATTGCCGAAGAATCCACGGCCTGGCCTATGGTTTCCAAACCTACCTATATCGGCGGTTTAGGCTTCGGAATGAAATGGATGATGGGATGGATGCATGATACGTTGGAATATTTCAGCAAAGATCCTGTGCACCGAAGACACCATCAAAATACCATCACCTTCAGTACAACCTATGCGTTCACCGAGAATTTCATGTTACCGCTTTCTCATGACGAAGTGGTATATGGAAAACACTCAATCATCAATAAGATGCCCGGAGATGAATGGAATAAATTCGCGAATCTGCGAACCTTGTATGCCTACATGTATGCTCATCCCGGAACAAAACTTCTCTTCATGGGAGCAGAATTCGGACAATTTTCAGAATGGAACCATGATTCCAGTCTCGAATGGCATCTGACTGAACAGGATAGGCATAAACAGATACAGGAGACTCTGAAAGAGTTAAATAAAATATATAAGGACGAACCTGCTTTTTATGAAAAAACTTTTTCTCATGAAGGATTTGAATGGATAGACATCAATGACGACGAGAATAGCATCATTAGTTTCCTTCGAAAGGGAAATGACCGGAAAGATGATGTCCTGGTCATTTGCAACTTCACTCCTGTTCCAAGAGAGAATTATCGTATAGGGGCCAATGAAAAAGGAAGCTGGAAAGAGATCTTTAATAGTGATGATAGTCGCTTTGGAGGCAGTGGAGTGCGCAATAATGACAAGGTACATACAGAAGACATTGCCGCACATCACCGGGAGCAATCTCTGTCTCTAACCATACCGCCAATGGGTGTGGTTTATATGAAGAAAGATTAAAATTTGAGTATTTATTAAGTGATTAGCCAGGAAAAGAGCTGCTTCCAAAATGGAGCGGCTTTTTTTCTGTTCATTGCCGCCAATGATTAAAAATTATCTACAAGGGATTTATCTTAAAATTTCCTTAGAATCCCGCGCCCTTGCTATAATTTCAGTAACTTAAGGATCTCAAAATTTGAAGCAAAATTTATGAAAAATGTAAAAGCTTATGCTGCCCAGTCGGCCGATAAAGATCTGGAACCTTTCCAGATAGACCGGAGAGAACCGGGTCCTGAAGATGTCGAAATCGAGATCCTTTATTGCGGGATCTGCCATTCAGATATACATACTGCGCGAAATGAATGGGGCGGCACCCAATATCCCTGCGTTCCCGGTCACGAGATCGTGGGTAAAGTAACGCGCGTTGGGAAAAATGTAAAGAAATACAAAGAAGGAGAAACAGTTGGAGTAGGATGTTTTGTGGATTCCTGTGGTCACTGCAAGAACTGTGAAGATCATCAGGAGCAATATTGCCTTAATGGACCTACTGCTACTTATAATTCACCATCTCCTGAAGACAAAGATGTAAGAACTTATGGTGGTTATTCCACTCATATTGTGGTACAGGAAGATTTTGTGCTGAAGATCTCAGACAAATTACCTTTAAATGCAGTAGCCCCATTATTATGTGCCGGCATTACCACCTATTCACCCCTGAGATACTGGAAGGTGAAAAAAGGAGATAAAGTAGGAGTAGTTGGTTTGGGAGGCCTCGGACACATGGCAGTAAAATTAGCTTCTTCCATGGGTGCTGAAGTCACTATGCTTAGCCGTTCTCCCGAAAAAGAAAAGGATGCAAAGGAGTTGGGCGCAAAACATTTTGAACTCACTACCAGCAAGGAAAATATGAAGCGTATGGCCGGTACTTTTGATCTCATTATTGACACTGTTTCTGCTCAACACGACTACAACGAATATCTGAACCTACTCAATACGAATGGGGTTATGGTACTACTGGGAATTCCTCCGGAACCTTCACCTGTACAGGCCGGGCAATTGATCATGAAGCGTAAAAGCCTGGTGGGTTCTCTCGTTGGAGGAATTAAAGAAACACAGGAAATGCTTGATTACTGTGCAGAACACGGAATTGTTTCAGATGTGGAAATGATCAATATTGACCAGATAAACGAGGCATACGAACGCACTTTGAATTCAGATGTCCGGTACCGTTTCGTGATAGACATGAAATCTTTGAAAAATTAACCATAAAAACCAATTATAAAAATGAAAAGAAAAGCTACAGCCGTATGGAACGGTACTTTAAAAGAAGGAAAAGGAAATTTATCTACTCAAAGTGGAGTATTAAATAAGACTCCCTACTCTTTCAAAATGCGTTTTGAAGATGAGAAAGGAACTAACCCTGAAGAATTGGTAGGAGCTGCTCACGCGGGTTGTTTTACCATGCAACTTTCTGCGAACCTTTCAAAAGAGAATTTTGATCCTGCAGAACTTGAAACTACCAGTGAAATAACTTTTGAGGATGGAACTGTAAAGCGTTCTCACCTTATTCTGAAGGCCAAGGTCAATGGAATTTCTCAGGAAAAATTTGATCAACTTGTGGAAGACGCGAAGAAAAACTGTCCTATTTCCAAGCTTTTAAATGCTGAAATAACCATCGAGACTACATTAAATAATTAAATCGGCATTTGCTGAATATTTCAAAAGCGGAAGTTCTCTTCCGCTTTTTTTATATGGAAGAACCCGTATTAGTTTCAGTTTCCTTTCTGAAGTAATTCTGAAATACTCTCTGAAAATGTCATTTTTAAGCCTGAATCCATATGATTATTATCCACGAATTTCTGGTTTACTTCCAGTTCAATTCCGAGGTAATTTTCAGAAAATCGCTTCCGGAGAAAGGTCGTAAAACCATCGGCAACCCCTGCATAGGGAAAGTTGAAGCGGATCTTCAGATCAGGATCCCTTTCCAAAATGGCATTTTTGAAGCGACTACAAAATTCCTTCTCCTTTTTCCGTTTTGGATCGTATAAAAGCCCTACATCAGCATTTCGCTGCTCTCCCTTCCATTGAGGAGTAAAAGTGTGCACCGATAAATGCAATACCTCCTCCCCTTTTCCCAGGTAATTCTCGATCGCCTCTTCTACTGAATTCCGATAGGGATAATAATACTCCCGCAACAATTCCTGTTTGGTTTCTGCAGGTAGGGGATTTGAAAATTCCGAAAATAAAGAGGTACTGTGAAGGCTTCGGTTCATTTCGATCACAAGCCTGCTCAACATCTGAAAATGACTTAAAGCAGCATGAGGTTTGAGTACCTTAAAAAGATCTAAAGCCCCGGGATCAAATCCGCGGTGAGTTTGAAGCTCGTCTTCATTCCCCTTGAAAAGATCCTGAAATTTCTCAGGCACCAGGTTGCCTGCGTGTTCGCAAGTAAGAACAAGGATCATGATCTAAAAAAGCGATTTTCGGCCAGGCATTTTCCCAGTTCACGATAGGTCTCAGAAATGGCATTTTCAGAAGGATCTTCTCCCAACGCATTTAGAATCCGTGTGGAAAGACTTCCGTTCTTCAGCAGAAATTCAATATCCTCCTGTTGCTTTTCAGAAATATTATGCTTCACCAAAGCATAAAGCCTAAGCCAGATATCTTTCGCAGTGCCTTCCAATAGATCAAACATGGCCAGGTAACGTGCATTCTCTATTGGAGTTTCTTCAGCATGCCTGATCACCCGATCAAAAATGTCAAATAATTCGTGTTCGTTCCAGCTTTTTTGGTCCTCCAGAGATACCAGTTCCTGAGTGGTTAGCAATTTTAAAGCTTCAATGATAAGCACAGCAATGGCAAGATCGGCTTTTGGACATTCTTGTATATCTATCACCCTTATCTCAATTGCGTTTCTGTCAAAACGAGCAATAGCTCCCCTGGAATTTAAAAAGTGGTGGTCCAGAATGTTCTCAGTATCAAACGATTTTATCGCTTTATTAATTGGTTCGAAGATCCCCGTAAAATAATCCTGCCGGTTAAAGAATTGCTCCGGAATAACCTTTCCGGTCATCTCGGGGATCTCTTTTTGATTGGTCTTATAGACCTGCATTCGGGCATCCTTGAAACCTGTGAATTTCCCTTCAAAAATGGGAGAACTGGCACTTAGAGCCGGAATGATAGGGAGTAACAGTCTTATAGCCGCATGCAATCTTTCAAATTCCTCATCATCGAAAAAGGGCAAATTGATGTGCATACTTTGAACATTGCTCCAGCCATGCCCACGGCAATCAAAGATCCGGTTATAAAGTGCATAGATCTTGCTGTAATGGTGCTTCCATAGCTGCATTTCAGTCTCTGGATGCATCAAAGGATGAGCAGCCGTAGGTAAGAGTTCTGCTCCAAATTCAGTAAGCAGCTCGTTCATTTCCCGTACGTTTTCTGCAAAAAGTTCATCGAGCTCTTCAAGATTCGCTGTAGGACCATTGGTCTTTAGCTCCACTACATGAGCTACCAGTTCATTGCTCCACTCAATAGCACCGTTCTCAACATCTGAGGTCAAAGAACCGTGCTTTTTCGTAAGCAATTTATCCACAATGGGAGCAACTTTAAGGTCGTTCGAACGAACGATCATATACTCCAACTCTATTCCGTAGACTTCAAAAAGGTGATAGCTCATTCTTCTTTTTTCTCCAGCCTGTTTTTCAAAGCCATTAATATTTCGGTATAGATCTTATCTCCATAATACGCGTCTTCCACTCCCAGGTCAATATTAGGATTATCATTGATCTCAATTACGAGCGGCTTTCCGTTGACCTCTTTTACATCCACGCCGTACAAACCTTTCCCCATGAGCCGTGCAGATTTAAGAGCAGCGTTCAATATTTTTTTTGGCACCTGTTCTATAGGCAAACAATCGGCATTTCCGTCCCTGTCATCTACTTTGGGAGCTTCCCAGTTGTAGATCTGCCAATGACCTTTGGCCATGTAATAGCGGCATGCATACAGCGGTTTATCGTCTAAAACGCCAATTCTCCAGTCATATTCGGAAGGAGAGAATTCCTGAGCGATCACCAATTCTGAATTCTTGAGCATGGAAGCTACCAGTTTTTCATATTCCTCTTCAGTAGCCGCTTTTTTCACTCCAAAGGAAAAAGTGGAATCGGGCGATTTTAAGACCAGCGGTAAACCCGTTTTTTCGATCACCTTATTGCGGTTGCCCTTATGGACAATAATAGTCTTCGGTGTGGGAATCCCGGCATTTTCAAGAGCTTCAGCCATAAAGACCTTGTTACAGCACTTCAGGATGGCATCGGGATAATCAACGATGGCTATACCTTCCTGCTGTGCTTTACGTGCAAAAGCGTAAGCTTCATTATTCACTTCTGTACTCTGCCTGATCAAGAGGGCATCAAAAGAAGAAAGGCGGGAAAGATCGTGCGGAGTAACGAACTCCACATAAAAATCCAGTTTTTCAGCAATTTCAGCGAACTTCTTCAGGGCTTTCGAATTGCTTGGTGGTGCAGGATCATCCTGTTGTACCAGGATGGCCAGGTCGTATTCATAATTGGTGTTGCGCGGAGTGTCATATCGCTTCTTAGCAAAGTATTGCACGGCAAACTCCTGCATGCTCGCTTTATGTTCCTCCGGAATTTCAGCTTCAGAAAGGGCTTTTATCGACTTTATATTCCACTTATTGGTGTAATGGAATTTCACCCTAAGAAAAGGGATCTGAAAGTGTCGATGAAACATCGCACTAAGTTCCCGATACTTCTGAGCCACATTCTGTCCAAAATAAATGCTCAGCGTGAATTCCGGAGATTTTATGGCCTTCAGGCTTTTTTGGATGAGATCATCAAACTCGTCAGATACTATTTTTACCAGTTTAGGCTCTCTAAGGTCCACCAGATTTTTAACCGTTGGAATAGCCATATGGCCCCGGGCCTCTGCCAGGAGAGAAACATAATAGCCTTTGGATTGATAAGAATAATCCTTGCAAAGATTGAAGATCCTCGCATTCTTATGTTTTGCAAACTGCGGATTGGTGAGATACTCCCTGGCAGAAATTACTTTCAAATTTTCGAGGGAAATATTCCAGTGTTCAGGTTTATTTACTACTAAGTACTTGTTCATTAATAAATTTAAAATACGAATCAAAGTTATAGTAAAAAACGATTGACGGGATAAAAATCAATTGACGTCCATTAATTTTCCTTTTCAGAAATAAAGGAAGAAAGGCGGAGTAGATATTCTAAATTTAAAAATTATTAAAGCTCTATTGTTCATTGATTTAAACATCCTAAAGCTAATGCAATTAATTATCAGATGTCCATAGACATACAAACAATGGTGGCGTAACAGGCAGGTTTTATATAAGAAACCGTGGTGAATGTTCGTGTCTACAGAGCTTACCTTTTTAATGCTTCTTTAACAACGAAACTTAAATAACATTTAAATTTCTGTTAATCACCCTTTTGAGTGAAGCTTGTTTTAGGAATTACATCTATTTTTATCATGTTAAAGGTTAAGAAACTCGAAAGAGGCTCTTACCGTAAATTTTCGATTTTAGAGGGTCGTGTAATTTTTTCTGGGGGGCAAAAATTGCAGTTGATCGTCTTAAATTTCGAGAAAAAGAACACCAGTTTAACTGTGAAGTAAGATTCATTCTTTGACTTCAAAAATGGTTACATAAGGGTTCTGGATCTCAGCTAAGCAGGAACCATTGGTTCCTGCTTATTTTTTTGTCAAAAATAATAGCGGGTCCTTATGGACCCGCTATGTTAGAAGGATATAAATCTTGCCCTTTAGATCAGCCCCGAAATATTTCCTTCTGCACTAATATCAATTCTTTCTGAAGCCGGATGAGCCGGTAATCCGGGCATCCGCATCATGTCTCCGGTAATAGGAATGAGGAATCCTGCCCCGGCTGCGATCTCTATTTCACGCACGTTCAGGGTGAAACCTGTTGGTCTTCCCAGGAGTTTTGGATCATCTGAAAGACTTTTCTGTGTTTTTGCTATACAAATCGGAAGTCCTTCAAGACCCAGATCAGAAATAGTTTTTAGATCACGTTTTGCTTTAGGAGAGAATTCCACATTTGCAGCCCCATATATATTCTTAGCGATGGTCTCTATTTTAGTAACGACGTCTGAGCTCCAGCGATACAGCGGTTTAAAAGAGCTTTGAGATTTTTCTACGACTTCAATTACTTTTTCAGCCAATTCTAAGGCACCTTCACCTCCTTTGGCCCAGCCTTCGGCCATCGCTACTTTCACACCTAACCTGCCGGCCAGTTCTTTAATGACAGCGATCTCCTCATCACTGTCGGTAAGGAATTTATTGATTGCGATCACCGGAGTCACCCCATAGAGCTTCGCATTCTCGAGATGTTTCTCAAGGTTAGGAAGACCGTTCACTAAGGCTTCCACATTAGGAACAGTTAAAGTATTCAAGGCAGCACCTCCGTGGTACTTCAAAGCACGAATAGTAGTAGTAATGACTACGGCTTTCGGTGAAAGTCCGGCGCTTTGGCATTTTATGTTGAAAAATTTCTCTGCTCCCAGGTCAAATCCGAAGCCTGCTTCGGTGACGGTATAATCAGAAAAGCTCATTCCCATGCGGGTTGCGATCACGGAGTTAGTTCCCTGGGCAATGTTTGCAAATGGTCCTAAGTGTATGATGGCAGGATTCCCTTCAATGGTTTGTACAAGGTTAGGTTTAATAGCATCTTTCAATAGTGCTGTCATTGCTCCTTCGGCATTCAGATCCCGAGCATAAACGGGCTGCTTGTCGAAAGTATAACCTACGAATATATTCCCCAGTCTTCTTTTAAGGTCGTCAAGATCTTCAGAAAGGCAAAGTATGGCCATGATCTCTGAAGCCGCAGTAATGTCAAATCCGGATTCCCTTGGGATACCGGAACCTGTACCTCCAAGACCGATTACGATATTTCTAAGCGCACGGTCATTGACATCCATTACACGCTTTAGCGAAATGGTTCGTGCGTCCAGGCCAAGGTTGTTGGTCTTACTTTGCAGGTTATTATCAATAAGAGCGGCCAGCAGGTTGTGAGCCTTTTCAATGGCTGAAAAATCTCCTGTAAAATGCAGGTTTATATCTTCCATTGGAAGCACCTGCGAGAATCCGCCTCCTGTTGCTCCTCCTTTTATTCCGAAGACAGGCCCCAGAGAAGGTTCGCGTAAAACAACGGTTGTCTTTTTTCCAAGACGGTTAAGGGCTTCAGAAAGACCAATAGAAACAGTGGTCTTACCTTCTCCCGCAGGAGTCGGGGAAATAGCTGAAACCAGGATCAGGTTCCCGTTCTTTACTTTATCCTTGTCTATAAGAGAGAGTGGTAATTTGGCTTTGTAGTTCCCGTACATTTCAATTTCTTCCGGGTCGAGCCCCATCTTTTCGGCGATGGTAGAAATTCTTCGGAGTTGCACTTGCTGGGCAATTTCAATATCGCTCAGCGGTTTGGTGTTTTTCATAACTGCAGATAATTCCTTTCGTTTACAATTGAAGAAATCGTTTTCGTTCCTTCTTTTATTACACCTCAAAGAAAGGAAGAAAATCAAGCTTAAAGTATGACTTCTATCAGGAATGGAAAAAACTTTAGAAGCTTTTCAAAACTTCGGTTTTCTCCCACTCTTCCCGGAATTCAACTTATTGATAATGAGTCTTAATCCAAATTACCTTTAAAGGAGTGAAATTGTAATTAACTGATTTTTATCAGTTTACAAGAAAGTATTTGGAAGTAAATTAATACGAATTCCTCCCCTTTTCAGTTCTCCCCTTTTGTCTAATTTAAATGATTCCTATCATGAAAAAACTATTACTCTTCAGCAAAAAGCTTTGCCTGATCCTTAGCTTATTACTAGTCTGGCAAGTGACCTATTCCCAGACCGCCCTCCTCGACCCGCTATCACAACCTAAATTCCAAAAGGAACTCCCACGACCCGCAGTATTAACACCTGACAAATTTGGAAGGTATGAAGTTATCATTTCTCAATTCCAGCAGGATCTGGGTTTGGTGATCAATAAAAAACCCGTCAAGACTACTGTCTGGGGGTACAACAAATCTTACCCCGGACCTACTATTGAAGCTACAGAAGGAACACCTATACAGGTGAGATGGGTGAACAACTTACCTACAGGAGATGTCTTTCAGAACCATTTGTTTGATATTGATCCAACCTTGCACTGGGCGGGTTCTTATCAAAACCTTAGTGGTATACCTACAGTTACTCACCTCCACGGTGGACATACTGAGGCAGCGAGCGATGGAAACCCTCTGGCCTGGTATACTCCTAAATTTAAAGAAACTGGAAAACTGTTTGTAAAAAAGACCCGGGACCTCTATACTTATGCAAATGATCAGGAGGCCACAACCTTGTGGTACCACGACCATACAATGGGAATTACCCGGCTAAATGTATATGCAGGTCTTGCCGGTTTTTACCTTTTAAGGAATCAACACGAATTAGATCTCAATTTACCAAAAGGAAATTATGAGATCCCTCTGGTGATCCAGGATCGCTCTTTTGACGCAAATGGGCAACTTTTTTATCCTTCTAGTCCTGCCTTACTTGAAACCCCTCCAACTGCTCCTCTTCCTTCAGCTTATACTGTACTTCCTGAATTCTTTGGGGAATTTATCCTGGTCAATGGTAAGGTGTGGCCTTACGTTGAAGTGGAGCCTACCAAATACAGGTTAAGATTACTTAATGGTTCCGATTCCAGGTTTTATGAACTAAATCTACCCGGGGTAACTTTCAAACAAATAGGTTCTGACGGTGGATTCCTTCCTAATCCTGTTGAGTTGAATAAGCTCATTATAGGCCCGGGAGAAAGATTGGACGTGATCGTAGATTTTTCTGGAATGGAAGGCAAAAAGCTTATAATGAAGAATACTGCTCGTTCTCCTTATCCCTTTGGAGCTACAGCCAATCCTCAAACAAGTGGACAAATAATGCGCTTCGATGTGAAAGCTTCTACAACAATGCCTGTTACAACCATACCCATGGACCTGAGAAATAAACCTTTACCAGTGTTAAATGCGAGTAAAACACGCCAGTTGGTTCTTTTTGAAGGCACTGATGAATATGGAAGGCTCAAACCTCAGTTAGGTACAGCCAAGGAAGGTCCTCTGGGATTTATGGATAAAATTACAGAAAACCCTGAATTGGATGCAGTAGAGGAATGGGAAATTTATAATACCACTGCCGATGCCCACCCTATTCACTTGCACCTGGTACATTTTCAGGTAATCAATACTCAAAAGTTCAATGTTAAGAATTCTGTTTTTGGTGTTGATCAACCGGTAATCGAACTACAGGGAGGTACAATGCCACCGGCTCCCGAAAATGCAGGTTTGAAAGATACTTTTATTGTCTATCCCGGAGAGGTAGCCAGAGTAAAAGCTTTATTTGACAGGGAAGGCATGTATGTGTGGCACTGTCATATACTTTCTCATGAGGATTATGATATGATGCGGCCGCTTTATGTGGGCGAAATTCCTTTGGAATATTCAGAATTAGCCTCCACAGTTCAAACTGCTATGGTAGACGCTGGTCTCACTTTGACCGCTACTGAAGGTCTAACGGTGGCTCCTAACCCATTCCTTCAAACTACCCAATTAAGTTTCAGCTTTGCTACAGATCTTGATGTTACTATAAAGGTATATGATCTTATGGGCAAAGAAGTTGTTACTGCTTTTTCGGGGGTTGTGATGGCCAATGAAAAATACGTGGTAACTTTTGATCGTCAGAATCTGCCATCGGGTTCTTTTATCTGTAAACTAACCACCAGTGACAACCGGTCTTTTGAACAGGTGATCGTGGCCCAATAGTATATTTTCTAACCAACCAGTTTACTAAAAGCTGCCGGGTGATCCCGGTAGCTTAATTCTTTCCGGCTAACAGAAAAGAAGGTTTTCTTCAAAATGTTATCTTTAGCTCTTTGAAAACAATATTTATGAAAAGAATCTTACTGCCAACATTATGTTTGTTTGTTTTTCTAACTGGTTTTGGCCAGGAAAAACAGAATTTTAAACCTCTTGATGTATTTGAACTGGAATATGCGAACAATCCGCAGATCTCCCCTTCCGGAAAAACCATCGTATACGAAAGAACGGGTTTTGACATTCTAAAAGACCGCTCCAAAAAGGCACTTTGGGTGATCAATGCTGATGGATCCAATCATCATAAACTTACTGCACGTGAGGTGAATGAATCCTCACCCAGCTGGTCTCCTTCCGGAGACCGTCTTGCATTTGTAAGCACGACAGATGAAGGTAGCGAGATATATCTTTACTGGATGGAAACAGGCGCTATTGCGCGGCTTACCCAGCTTGAAAACAGCCCTTCTTCCCTCACCTGGTCTCCAGACGGAAAAAAGATCGCCTTTACACTGAAGATCAATTCTGAAGCTCCCGTGATCGCTAAAATGCCTTCCAAACCCAAGGATGCAAAATGGGCTCAAACTCCCAGAATTACTGACCGATTAAAACATGAATCCGACGGTTCAGGATATATCGAACCCGGCTTCACACATATTTTTACAATTCCGGCAGAAGGTGGAACACCCCGACAATTGACCAGCGGAGACTTTGATCACTCCGGAAGCCTTTCCTGGGCTCCAAATGGCCAAAAGATCTATTTCTCCTCAAACCGAAATGAAAATTGGGAATATGAATTTCGTAATTCCGAAGTCTATTCTGTTGATCTAAATACATTGGAGATCCGGGCGCTAACAGAACGCAGCGGACCTGACCATTCTCCGAAGGTCTCTCCCGATGGAAAACACATCGCCTACCTGGGTTACGAAGACAAGGTGCAGGCTTACCAGGTGGAGAAACTTCAGTTAATGGATCTAGATGGCACTAACAAAAGAACAATTTCTGAAGGGCTGGATCGAAGTATAAGTGATATTGAATGGGCTAAAGACAGTAAGGGACTCTTCTTTATGTACAATGATCTTGGAGACACCAAGATCGCTTATATGGACCTAAAGGGAAATGTGCGTGACCTTACAGATAAAGTAGGTGGCACCAGTCTTGGTCGCCCTTATGCCAGTGGTAGCTACAGTGTATCTGACAAAGGCACTGTCGCATTTACTTTTTCAAAACCTGACCGCCCCGCTGATGTTGCTGTAATGGAAAACCGGAAAAAGGAGCCGAAGGTAATTACCTCAGTAAATGAAGATCTCCTCGCCTACCGTAATCTGGGAACGACTGAAGAGGTGAGGTATAAGTCCTCTGTAGATGATAGAGATATTCAGGGTTGGGTAGTTTATCCTCCGGATTATGATCCTGCCAAAAAATATCCTTTGCTGGTGGAAAATCATGGCGGCCCTATATTAAACTACGGACCTCATTTTTCTGCCGAGATACAATTGTTTGCTGCAGACGGATACATTGTTTTCTTTCCTAATCCCAGAGGAAGTACCAGTTACGGTGAAGAATTCGGGAATCTCCTGTTCAACAATTATCCCGGCGAAGATTACAATGATGTCATGGACGGTGTGGATCATCTTATCGCAAACGGGAAGGCAGATGCTGAGCATTTATATGTGACAGGAGGAAGTGCCGGCGGAATAATGACTGCCTGGATCATTGGAAAGAATAACAGGTTTAGAGCTGCCGCAGTGATAAAACCGGTTGTGAACTGGATAAGTAAGACCCTGGTGGCTGATAATTACTATGGATATGCTGACTCGCGTTATCCCGGCCAGCCCTGGGAGAATTTCGAAGGTTACTGGAAGTTTTCACCTTTATCGCTGGTAGGAAATGTTGAAACGCCGACTATGGTAATGGTTGGAATGGATGATCTGCGTACGCCACCAAGTGAGGCCAAGCAATTATACCATGCCTTAAAACTGCGGAAGGTGGAAACAGTACTGGTTGAAATTCCTGAAGCTTCCCATGGGATTGCCGCACGACCAAGCAATTTGATCACCAAAGTAGCCCACATCCTGGCGTGGTTCGAGAAATATAAGTAGAAAAGCTCATTTTTGGAGGTACAGCCGGATGTAAAAAACGTCCGGCTTTTTAATTGACTGCTTTGAAAAAACTGTCAATATGTTCCTGGTCTCCACTGATAAAAACGAGGTCGTTCTTAAGTAGCTTCAGGTCAGGAGTAACGGTGTTGATCATCTGGTCTTTTCTGGAAACAGCCAATACATTGACCCCGAACTTTTTTCGTACATCGATCTCTTCGATCGATTTACCGGTTACTTCTCCGGAATCGGCCATAACTCTAACACATGTGATCTTAAAATCAGGGATTTTGGTGGTACTCAGAGTATGCGGTAATTGTTTTCGGGACTGGAACATCTGGTAATTATCAGCTCGTATAGTATTCACCAGGTTCTCTAGTTCATCAATAGGAACCAGGTAGTTGGTGAGCACCCGTGTAAATATTTCAACAGAAGTCTCAAATTCTTCCGGAATTACTTCATCGGCACCCAATGCCAGCAGTGTCTCAATTTCTTTTACATACCGGGTTCGTACCACCAGATAGACTGAAGGGGAAAGGTGACGAATGTTAGAAACTATAGTTTTTGTGGCCCTGGGATCGGAAATAGCCACTACCACTACCCTAGCCTTTTTGATCCTTACCGATTCGAGAATATGTTCATGTACCGCGTCCCCATAAAAAATAGGTTCTCCCTTGGCTCTTTCTTTCCTAACGATCTCGGCATTCAATTCCAGGATTAAATATGGAATGCTGGCATATTTCGCTGCCCGGGCTAAATTTGTACCATTAATACCATAGCCTATGATGAGCAAATGATTTTCCAGATCCTTCTTCTGCACCGTTGCTGAAATTTTAGGAGAAGAGATCAACTTGTGCCAGGGTCGTTTTAATCCTGAATGTATAACTGCAGCTGTGATCCTTTCAGAAAATATGATAACCAAAGGGGTCAACAGCATGGTGATAATGGAAACTGAAAGAAAATACTGGTTCATTTCAAAAGTAAGGAGCCCGTTTTCCAGCCCCACACGGGAAAGGATGAAAGAGAATTCCCCAACCTGAAAAAGAGCGAGCCCTGTAAGCACCGCGGTTCGTAAGGAATATTTTAAAAATGCCGCTGTCAATCCCACTATTGAACCTTTCACGATAAAAACGATCAGCACCAGGGAAGAGACCAGTCCTATGTTCTTCATGAAAAAATTGAGGTCAAGGAACATACCTATAGATATAAAGAAGAAGCTGATGAACAACTCCCTAAAAGGCAAGATGGTACTTGTAGCCTGGTGGCTGTATTCAGATTCTGAAATGATGAGACCGGCAAGAAAGGCACCGAAGGCGAGGGAAAGTCCTGCCGCTGCAGTCAAAAAAGCAACTGCGAAACATAAGGTAATGGTAGCCAGCAAGAACAGTTCTTTACTTTTAGTCCTGGCAATAAGATACATGGCTTTTGGCACCAGGTATTTCGCGCTCACATAGGTGAAAAGGATGATCAATGCAGATTTGACAAACAAGAGGATGATCTCTTGCATGATATCGGTAGAATTTCCGGCAAGAATAGGAGTTACCAGCATCATTGGTACCACGATGATGTCCTGAAAGATCAATAAACCTAAGGCAGTACGCCCATGAGGTGCCGAGATCTCATTGCGGTCCTGAAGGATCTTTAGAACAATAGCAGTACTGGAAAGTGAAAAAAGAAAACCACCAAAAACTGCAATTTGCCAACTGAAGCCCAACAGTAGATAAATTCCAGCAGTTACAGCAACCGTCAGGCCTACCTGTAAAAAACCACCGTACAGGACGGTGCGTTTGATCGAAGAAAGCTGATTTACCGTTAGTTCAAGTCCAATTACAAAGAGCAGCAGGATCACGCCGATCTCCGACAGCATCTCTACCTGCTCATGATTTTCTATAAGACTATATCCAAAAGGTCCTATGATGATCCCCGTGAGAAGGAAGCCCAGGATGGAGGGCAGACGAATTCGTTGTAGAAAAAATACAACTACTACCGAAAACCCAAGAAGAATAACTATGTCCCTGAGTAAAGGAAAATCCATAAACGGTTTGTTTGGCTGTTAGGTCACTTAAAAATAAGGCTTTTCCCGCAGATTTTTCTGTTTATCACAGGTCAAAAAATACCTTTTCAGCGAGCCTTGCGGCAGCTGTCATTAGTCCTTTTTGAAGTAAAATTATCTTCTTCCTTTGCGCACTTTACTCTTACGGGTATTAAATCCGAAGAGAGTATATAGCGGGCAAAAATTCACCATACTGGTGAGAAGGAAGATTCCTGCCAGAATGAGCAGTACTATGGCAAGTGTACCGGTGATAACTTTTGCCAGAAACAGGAACACGATCATAAGAGCTATAAAAGCGCGTAAGATCGTATCAACGGTGCCCATGTTCTTTTTCATGATAAAAAGGTTATTTGGTCAATAATTCAAACTTAGCTTCTTTTTGGGTCATTAACAGTGACCCCGATCATATTTTCAGCAACCTGGAAAATTATTGCTTTAAAGGAAATTCTTTAAGAATGTCCCAGGTCTTTCCATTATGCTTCAGCAGGGATATCTTTTGAGCTGTAAATTCAGCTTTGAATTCACGGGCTTCCAATTGTGGCCAGGCCTCTTTAAAAATAGCATTTTTAAGATCTCTGGTAGCTACTGTAAAATGCGGATGTATCTTTGACGTTACTTCCCTTTCCAGCAGTTCCAGTTCTTCTGCCAACATTGGCTGCAGGTCTTTATGTAATTCAATAAATGGAGCATGATCTTCTACTTTTAAGTAGATGACACGAGGCTTGAAAGCACCAAATCCGTTGATCTTTACCGGAAAGGCTTTATGACGTTCTGAAAAAGAGGAAAGCAGTCCTTCCAATTTTAATTCTTTCATCGGATTCATGTGAAACGGGATCTGGAGAGTGACATGAGCCGGAAGTTTTAAAGCATGGCTTACTCCATACGTATCTCTCAGCTCTTCTTTGAGCTGCCTTATCCTTCCGCAGAGAATAGGATCAGGAATGATCGCTATGAAATAAAGAGTCTTCAAAAATGTCATTTTTTGATCCTCTTTCCCAGGATCAATACATTTTGGTTAGTAAGGTCCTTCCCTTTTTCTTTCTTCTATAATCGCACAGGGAACCAAAGATCATACCTATGATCATGCCTGCCAGGGGAGCATAATATTTTAGAGGGGAATCTGTATACAATATAGAGAAGGACAATACGAGAGTCCCGGAGAGCATCCCGAAGATCATTCCGTTGCTCGCACAATAACCTTCAGGAACCAGAGAACATTCCTTTCTAAGCACTTTCAAAAAATGATTTAAAGAAGCCTTCAATTCCTTTTTGTTTCCGGAGAGAATAGCTTTTTCAGAAAACAGGAGGTCTAGTTCCTCCTCCAGGCACTTCTGCTGAGAAAGATCAAGGTCTTTGTGTTTTAGCTCATTCAGAATATTGCTGAAGCGCCTTTTTAGCTGCTGCTCAGCCTTGGTGCCCCCGGAATTTACCGAATTTTCAAGCTTTCTAATAGCCTCTTCAATTGTCATCTATTTTCAAAAGTAGATTCAGGTTTAAATATTTGACGGCCAAAAAAATTATTGTTACAATTTTTAACACTTAAAGATCAATAGAGTAAGCCTGTACTATTTTTTTCTTACCCATTGAACAAGTTCCCCCAGGTAAGCACCAATAAGTGCAGAAGGAAAGGCAATGACCACAAAAATTGCTATTTCCAGGGGCCAGAGGTTATGATCTGTAGGGTCCACAATTACATCAGCAATTATTCGAAGAAAAAGCGCGGTAATGATCCCATAGCTTAGGAAGAGTCCGGTGTTTACCGTTCCCGCATCAAACCACAACTTGTACAGAAAAGCGAGGATCAATGCTGCCATAGCCATGACTATACGATAATCAATTCCAAAGATCTCAATCTCGTTGTACGGTTGGAACCAGGTGGAAATTCCGCCTGCAAACAGTCCGAAAAAGAAGGCCCCGACTTTACCCCTGCTCATTGATTCAGGAATTGATTATGCCTTTAAAATACAAAAAATTTTGTTAAAAACACAGGACAGGCCGTGTGGAACTGTTATTTATAGCCTGCAGCCTGTAAATTAAAGAGCTCGGCATATAGCTTTTTATTTTGCATCAGCTCTTCATGAGTTCCAATTTCAAGCACCGCGCCATCCTTCAGCACCATTATTCGGTCCGCAATTCTCACTGTACTAAACCGATGGGAAATTATAACCGCAGTCTTGCCTTCGGTTAGTTTAATGAACCGGTCAAAAGCCTCGGTTTCAGCTCTGGCATCAAGGGCTGATGTAGGTTCATCAAGTATCAGGACTTCCGCATCTTTCATATAAGCGCGTGCGATAGCAATTTTTTGCCATTGCCCCCCGGAAAGGTCTTTTCCCTGTTTGAAGCGTTTCCCCAGCTGCTGTTCGTATCCCAAAGGAAGTTCGGTTATCACCTGGTCTGCGAGACTTTTTTGGGCTGCACTTTCGATTCTTGGCTGGTTGCTGATCTCTGAGATCTCACCCATTGCAATATTCTCTCGCAGCGTGAGTTCAAACTTTACAAAGTCCTGGAAGATAACCCCAAAGAACTGCTGATAAGCAACCTGATCGTATTGTTTAATGGGAATTCCGTCGAGCAGGATCTCGCCTTCTGTAGGTGCGTAGAACTGCAAAAGCAGCTTGATAAGGGTGGTTTTTCCTGCGCCATTTTCCCCTACAAAGGCCAGCTTCTCTCCTGCCTTTAGTTCGAAATTTATATGCCGTACTACCCATTTTTCAGACTTCGGATACTTAAAACCCACATTTCGGAATGTAAAACCGGTCTGTATCTTCTTAGGAAGGGGTAAATTTCCCTCCGTATTTGTCTTATGATAGGTGCGATCCAAAAATTCGAAGTAATCCTGAAGATAAAGCGCACTTTCTGTAATGGCAGTAAATCGAGTAAAAAAGCCCTGTAACTTCTGACGGAGCCGGTTGAAGGAACCGGAAAGGAAGGTAAGATCACCCAGGGAAAAAATTCCCGCTACTGTCCTGAAGATGATCAAAACATAAGCTCCGTAATAAGCGGTAGTTCCAATAACATTGAAAAAGGATCCCCAGCCCGCTCTTTGCTTTGCCAGGCTTTTGCTTTGAAGGTAGTACTTATCAGAAAGACCTTTAAACCGGTTTGCAAGGTATTCAGAAAGGCCAAAAAGCTTCACTTCTTTTGCGGTCACATCACTGGCACCGGCATAGCGCAGGTAGTCCAGTTCTCTTCGTTCCTGCGTCCAGCTTCGGGCAAGAGAATAACTGGTGCCACTAAATTTTATCTCATTAATAAGTGTGGGAATAATGGAGACAATTAACAGAAGGATGAGCCATGGTTCAAAGGCCACGATCCCAATCAACAAAGACCCTATCACGATCAGATCTTCGCCCTGGGTCAAAATGTTGGACATAAGACCCACGCGGCCGGTGGTTTGCTGCCTTGCCCGCTCCAATTTGTCATAGAATTCAGAATCTTCCAGTTCCCCCAGTTCTACTTCGGAAGTCTTCCTAATGATCTTTACAGAAGTTTCTATGGAATACTGGTCGCCTAAGAGTCCGTCGGTTAAGCTGATAGCCCTGCTCAGCAGATCTGAAGTTACGGCCAGGATAAATTCGGCACCAACCAGCAGCCATAGCCTGTCCATAAATTTGACTTCAGCAGCTATCTGTACTACCACCTCGTCTATGAGCAACTTTCCAACCCAAAGCATGAGCACCGGAAGTATTGCGTTGAGGATCCTGCAAAAGAGATTGGTATAGAAAAGCAATGGGTTGACTTTCCTTATCTCTCTAAAGAATCTGGGAACAAATTTTAGGGCGGCAAAACTTTCCCTGAAATTGACCTTTTTGGGTGCTATAGATTGTTTGGGCCTTGGCAACTTTTTTCTGCAAGTTAAGGAGAAATCTTCAGCAGAAAAGCAGGTGAAAACCCTTTATTCCTTTAGCAGAAAACGCAGCGGGATCTTCAAACGTTTTTTCCAGGAATTCTCGGAGTGGTCTGCACCCTCGAATTTTTCGGTCTTCCAGTTCGCTCCAGTGTAACCATGAGCCTGCATTAAAGAATCTACCTTTTTCTGGTAGGGTTCATACATGGCATCAAGGGTTTCGGTACCATAGTCAAAATAGAACTTATGGTGGCCGGGAGGAGGTAAATTAGAATCCAGGTAAGCGAGAAAAGCTTCGGGTATGGGATTATTCTCAGTATCAAAATTACCGGGCCAGTGGGTGGAGAGACATGCTGCACCATCAAAGACCTCAGGATATTCGCACACCGCATACCAGGAAATAAGACCGCCCATACTGGAACCGGCAATATACCTGTCGTTCTGCTTAACGAAATAATTCTTCTCTATAAAAGGGATCAACTCCTTTACGAGGAACTTCAGAAAGTCATCGGAATATACTTTTTCAGCAAACAATCTGTTGTCTCCTTTCAGGTCTAAAAGGGAATCCTGCAATTGCTGCGGAAGGGCCTCGAAAGGTTTCTGCGGAAAATATTCTGCGTGCCGACTTGCTCCTGCATTCCCGATCGCTATTACAATAGTCTTTTTAATCTCTTCTTTTGACACCAGCTGATGCATTGTTTCATCCACACCCCATTCCTGCCGGTTCCAGGTGGTAGTACTGTCAAACAGCATTTGCCCATCCATCATATAGAGACTGGCGTATTTTTTTCCATGATCATAATCTTCCGGAAGCCAAACCTCAATATTTCTGGGAGAGATAAAATCGGAGTTAAAATTCTCTATATGGTCAATAGAGCCGGCTGAAACTTTTACAGCCTGGGATTGCTGGTCATTTTCTTTCCATTTACAGGAGGTTAAAACCAGCAGGCCTAGCAGCAGTACTGATAATTTTCTCATTTTTAACAGGAACAATATTTATCACTTTTGATCTTTTCAAAACACTCTTTGCCTTCGCTAAAGGAGAACCAGGCTAATCCCAATCCACCAAGACTGTCAATAAAGCCAATACCAGAGAGTTCGTAAACACCACTGCTTATGAGCAGCACCACTGACATATACAGGCACACGAGCGTGCAGTTCGCATCGGCAAGAATAGGTTCAGAGGCCAGTTTTCTGCCGGCTTTCCGCTTTGCCCAAACCAATAGGCCCATAGTGAGAATGGAAATAGCTGAGATCACCACACCCCAAAAAGTAGTTTCCGGTTGATGGTCTGTCCAGATGTTGTAGATGCTGGAAATGATCAATCCGGCGGTTAAGAGATAAAAGGCTACTCCGGTGATCCGAAGGGCTGTTTTTTCAAAAGGGTCGCGACTGCTATGCGGATTTTGTTTGATCCTAATGACCATATGCGCAATGCCGAGGCCGGAGATCACTTCTATAAAACTGTCTGCACCAAATCCAAAAAGGGCAAGACTTTCATCTTCGTAGCCAAAATACATAGACACCAACCCCTCCAGAACATTGTAGACAATCGTGAGAATGGCCAGCCCAAGGGCCAGGTTGTAATATTTCCTATCTGTTTGGGTGAAGGTTGTCATGACTTCAATTTATTGTTTTGGGTATAACCACTCAAAAGCTGCAGGAAATTCCCTGCTCCAAAATGCTTCATTGTGTTCTCCTCCTTCAATTACATGTACACTGAGATTAGTCTCAGGAACACCTTTTTCTTTGAGAAGTTCTGCCATTTCCTGTAAATCTGGAACTGTTTCTTCCCCTTCTTTGGTTCCCGCAAGAAAGTAGAACCTGGTTTCCGGTCCTATCTCAGCTTCTCTGGCGTAGTCATAGATCTTTCGGCTAAACCAGAAGGATGGAGAGAACACTCCGGCCTGCCCGAAGGTTTCAGGATATTTCAATATCGCATAGAATGAGACCAATCCACCCAGAGAGGATCCCATGATCCCTGTATTTTCCTTTCCGGAAAGGGTCCTGTAGGCCACATCTATATGAGGTTTTAAGGTATTTCGCAGGAAATCCAGGTATTTATCTGCTTCGCCGCCACCGTATTTTTCATGTGGAAAAGGAGTAAGTTCTGCGATCCTTTTTTCATTCCCGTGTTCTATTCCCACAACGATAACTTCCCTGATGGCAAGGGAATCCAGGTATTCATCCACTTTCCACTCTCCTACATACGAAGTTGCAGCATCGAAAAGATTTTGCGCATCATGCATATACAGTACGGGATAGCGCTTCTGCGAACTGTTATAGCCTTCCGGAAGATACACCCAAATTTTCCGGATCGTATCCAACTGCGGGGCCCCTATTTGAAAGGTTTGCACATTTTTTGAAGCCGTACTTTGAGCCAATACGGGTAAAGTAACTAGCAGAAGGAAAAGGGGGCTTAGAAATTTCATTTTTAAAAGGTTATAAGGTTTCTCAAGAGCCAGAACAGCAGTACTATGGCAAGTACCACCATAATAGCCTTCTTGCCATAAAGACGTTCGCGCCATTTGAGCATTTTTCCTGCGGGAGTCCAAATGTGGTCAAATCCAAACCCGATCAGGATATACGGAATAGAAACAACCAACAACGGATTTTGGTTCCAGGCCGGCATTAATTCGAGATGGAGCAAATGATGCACCGCTCTTTGGGAGCCGCAGCCGGGACATAAAAGTCCGGTGAGGGAATGAAAAGGACAGGGCGGAAAAAATCCCGAGCCTGCAGGATCAAAGGTCCAGTAGACTGCGGCCAGTCCCAATAAGAGTATTCCGGCGCCGCTATATTGGATAATATTTTTAGTGGTCAATTGCAATTACGAAAGCCAAAAAGATGAAATAGAGAACTATTGATGCAACGCCTATCCAGAATCCTATTTTGGTCCATTTTCCGGCCTCCTCCGAACTTCTTCTGGCTCCCGCAACATCTCCACAGTTAAAGCGGGATTCTACCCGTGCTGCGTTGACAATTCCTGCGATCCCAAAAGGGAGGCAGCAGAATATTGTTACCAGAATAGATTCTACCAGCCAGGTGCGCGGCCGTGTTGCTTCCGGTTCATAATTTCGTTGAACCACCGGTCTTTCAGGTCTCCCCGCTCCTCCCATTTCAGGAGGTTGGGTTGAAAAATAATCCTGAAGTTCAGGCAGCTCTTCGGCCGGAATCCATTTTTCCATGGGATGCTTCCATACCATGGTGTTCCGGCTAAGTTTGCGTTCTTTTAATTCCTCCAGCGTAAAAGGTCCGTGTTTGGAAAGGCCGTCAGAAAAGAAGTATTCTTTCATTATGTGGTTGGTTGAGAATTTTCAGGTAATAAATATACCACTCTCGCGGCACTTTTACCACCAAAGTCCCCATTTTCAGAAGAGATACCAACCGTGACTTCCTGCTACTGCTCCAAAAATGGTAATAAGGCTTAAACTTAACAGGATCCAGTGAGCCCGGTGCATGATGCGAAAAGCCTTTTCAGGATCATTGTACGCGTACCTGCGAAAGATCTTATGCAATAGAAAGGGCTCCAGAATGAACAACACCACCGTAAACAACAGCCAAATGAGGATCATGGCATGAATCCACCAGAAGGCCGGATCAAGTAGCCGATTCCAGGCGTTCAAAACATACATCATGTAAAACCCGGTAATTGCGGTTAAAAGAGTAGTGATCTTTGCCTGAATGGAAAACCTCCCCTCCAGGCGTTCAAAAGTATCTATTTGTTCTTCCTTTGATTTTAATTTCTTTACGGCCGGGATAATAACGGTGGTAACCATAGCGACTCCACCTATCCAGAGAACAACTGCAAGCACATGAATGGTCCTTGCCAGGGTAAGATATTCCATGAAGAAAAATTTAACTACGAAGGTAGGAATTTTTGTACTTGAGGATCAGCCTTTATCTAAATCTAAACTGTCCTTTTCTGTTTCCACTTCAGTTTTAGTATCGGGATCTGCCTCGCTCATTATTTTTCCAAGGCGACAGGAAGTAAGCAGGACGAAAAACAGCATCAAAAGAATGGCTCTTCTAAAAGGATGGTAGGTTCTCATAGCAAAAGATTTGAAAAAAGTTACAAAAAATTATTCTGCAGGCACTGCAGAATAGCAAACGCAAGGTTCCAGCCGCGGATGCTCCTTTAATTTGGGATGCCTGAAATTACAAAATCCTGGGTTTGTTGGGGAGTGGCGGGCGCCGGAAAGAATTGCATTACCTCGGGATTTGCACTTATTGCTGTCATCTTCGGCACATCATCAGCTGTCCAATTTCTGAAACCAAGCCGCTCAGAACGGAATAGGTAATTGGGATCCATTATTTTCTATAGATACCCAAAAAGAGGGTTTTCTGAAGATTTTCCTGCTCGTCGTACACTTCCCAGAGCTGCTGTACACTGCCATCTTTCATGGGAGTCCAGCTGACCTGGTCGTAGATCTTGTTTCCGTCTTCGGTTTCTTTTAACCTACTTCGCATGACCATTTTACCGTTCTCCAGCTTTCCTTTTAAATTCAGCACATTGCCCTGGTTGTCGACCCATACCTGGTGCCAGGAGGAATCTCCTTTGTCAAAATAGTTGATACTACTGCCTGTACTACCTCCTGCTCCTTTCCAATCTTCAGTAAGAAGGCAACCTTCCTCCTTTCGTAAAATGGTATTTTCGCCCACTTTTTTACCTTCAGAATTGTAGACCGTCCACTCGCCTATCCAGAAATCGAACTGGCGATAGGATTCCTCACAACAGGAACAATCGGTTTGTGCAAATCCCGAAGCCGGGGAAAAGCAAAGCAGCAGCAGAAATACTAAAAAAGTATTTTTCATACTTCAAGGCGGAATGACTGTTTACCGGGAGGTGGAAGAACCCTGGTTTTGAAATTCGGGAAGTTCAAACCTATCGAAACTGAATACCATCAAGGTCCATGCAAGGACCATTGTAATGGCAGTAGCCCAGGAAATTCCTGAAGAGAATCCTACCGACTCAAAAAGGCCGGCAAGTTGGGGTGCATATACTGTAGGTACTATTCCCACGAAAGAAACCAACCATCTTCTTTTCATGTCGATACTTAGACAAGTATTGCAGTTCACACATTTCCATTGCGCGTAGACCCCTTTGAAAAAAGGGTTCTTAAGGTACTGCCAGAAAGTGAATTTGTAGTTGCAGTGGGGACAGGTTCTGTGGTTCATCATTATCAATTTTTGATCGATCACAATCACATTGAAGGACAAATTAAGAAAAATTTATGTAAAAATGGTCTTATCCGGAAAGCTTCCACCTGTACAACAACAATTTTTTAGTTTCTCCAGGAAGGCTTATTAGCCCTTCCTCCCGTAAACCCAGCTTTAAGAGTATTTTTTGGGAGGCCAAATTTTCCTGGGCGGTAATACCCAGAATTTCTTTTATTCCGAAATCTTCAATACCCAATTGTTTTACCCGGCAGGCAGCTTCAAAAGCATAGCCATGACCTTCGTATTGCGGAAGAAATCCATAGCCGATGTCTACACCATCCAGGCCTTCACGGTCATAGAGTCCGCAGCAGCCAAGCTTTGCGCCGTCTGACTTTCTTATTACCGTATTATTGCTGAATCCCAATCGATGCAACTGAGGCATCATTCGCTCCCGAATATATTTTGCCGCATCTTCAAGCGTATTCACCTTGCGCTCTCCCACATATCTTTTCCATTTAGGACTGTTGAAGAGTTCAAGGATCATATCGGCATCCTCTTCAGTGCTGGGCCTGAGCAGCAATCGCTCGGTCTCGTAAATAGTAGAAGTAATCATAAAACATCAATTTCCTCTTCGGGAAAGCAGGGAGGTGATAATCAGGCCGAGGCCCAAGCCAAGAATAATAGAGCCTACAAAAGCCAGTGGCGATCCCGGAAGGAAAAAGAAACCTGCACCCACCCCGGCTAAAAGTCCGCCACCTATAGCCCAGGTGCTTTTGTCTTCTTTTTTATCTGTCATAAGAGTAGCAATTGATTAGTCTCATAAAGATCGTTAAAATTTTTAGAAACTGTAGGTTTTTGCGCCAGTGAAATTTTCATTAAAAAGAATGGTAGCACCTTCGCCTGGAGCATCGTAAGCTGCCTTATTAACTACAGAGGGATTGGTTGTATAACTTCCGTTTTCATAAAACAACTCCTTCAGTTCCCCTTGCGATCTAATGAGGAGTATCCTCCAGCCATTCTTCATGGCTTTTTCAACATAGAGAGGAGTTTTCATGACCGTAAATTTTGTGAGAAGCTCAAGATTTTTGCTCAAAAGTAATATGGTACATCCCCCGCTTCCGCAGAAATAAGGAGTAATAAAATTCACAAATACCTCCTTCTCCCCGTCATTATTCAGATCGATCTGGAATAGCTGAAATTTTCGCTGCTCCTGTGTAATTATTTCCAGATCATTAGCCGTAAGGTATTCTGAAGTGAGATAATTTCTGATCCTCTTTGCAAGGGTATCATTTAAACTTTGGGTAATAAAAGTACCATGATTGTCTTCAGTAGAAGCGCCCGAAAAAGCCCCTTGCGGGTATAAAGTGGGTCCGGTGATCCCCTGTTGCATGTATCGCTGCCGGTTCATTTGATAATGAAACTTTGAAATCTTATTCAGGTAATCTTCTAAAGGTTCCATTCCCAACTCCATTCTCCTTTTGTTGACATTTGAGCTGTCGGAAAGGTTCCGTGGATAAGGCTGTCCCGTATTACTTCTGTAAGCCAACTGGGTTCCATACAATTGAGGCTTGCCCGTATTCAAATTCACCCGGTCTACCAGGTATCCATATTTTTCAGCTTCGGCATTATTATTCTTAACTTCAGGAAGCATCTTGTCTAGTACAAGCTTCTGAAAAGCAGGATCATGATCTGAGTGCTGTACCATTCGCCAGAAGTCTGCAGATCCCTCCTTTCCTACCCGGTCATAACCGGGAAAACCATATTGCTCAATGATCTTCCGTAAACGCTTTTCGTGGGTTCTGTAAACACTGTCCTGAAAAGCCTCAAATTCTTCCTCACTCAGTTTTGCGTATTCCCCCTTTGGTTTGTTTGCAGCGATCTGATCAATTTCAGCCATTTTTGAAAGTTCGGCTGCCAGTTCAGCATTGTAGATTAACCTTTCTGAAGACTTTTCCTGTTGGGCTTTCGCAATTTGGAAACTGCTGAAGACAATTAATAGTATCAGCAGACTCAAAGGTTTATGCATTTGTTTCCTGTTTAAAAATGTATCGAGACCGAAATTATAAAAATTCCCTGAGTCTCTTCCTGAGCTATGAAGCAGAGGGCTTCTGTTCATAATACTTGCTTCTTCAACTTTCGGTCCTTCATATATGACATATCTCATTGTACAGCAGGAGATTAGTCTGTATTTTAAATAAGCCATCGAGTCTTACCGTATTAAGTTCATTGCACAGATTTATTAACTAAAATAAAGTAACATGAAAACATTCAAATCATTTTGGATCGCTGTTTTGACGTTGTTATTTCTTACTGCATGTGAGAAAGATTCCATTGATGGGGATTTTACCAATGAACAGTCAGCAGAACTCAATTTCATGAAAGTTGAGAAGAGTGAAAATGCCAACAAAGGCCAGTTACAGAACAAAGTTTTAAACAGTGAGGCTCTAAAAGGCAATTTAATGGACAACCGTTTTACCAGGAAATTACAGGTCTATACTCCACCGGGCTACATGGAAAATGGTTCTGAACAATACCCGGTGGTTTATCTGTTACACGGATTTCCTTTTTCTGAAAAGGCGTTTGTTGATCGGGATCTGTGGGATCCTTTTATCTCACTTGGTTTTTGGCAGGGATATCCTGATTTTCCTGAAGAAGGATTTAGGCAATGGATGGATAATCTAATTGCAGAAGGCACTATAGATCCTATGATCCTTGTTATGCCAAATGCAGGGGCTTCGCTTTTTGGTTTCAGTTTATATTCCAATTCTATACTCAATGGTGATTTTGAGGATTTTATTGTGAATGATCTTGTGAATTATATGGACAGCCATTACAATACCATTCCAGATCCTTCAGGTAGAGCCGTAATTGGGCATTCTCAGGGCGGCTATGCTGCCGTAAAATTCGGAATGTTGTATCCTGAAACCTTCGGAACTATAGCCAGTCACAGTGGATTATTATTTATAGACGCACTTTTTTCCCCAGTTTTTCTTGACCTGCTTGAACAGGAAAATCCGGAAGGCTTTATGGGGCCTGATCCCAATAAATTTCTAACCACAGCAGGATACGCTATGAGTGCTGCCTGGTCACCCAATCTTGACAATCCTCCTTTCTATGTAGATCTGCCGATTGAATTCCATGCTGATGGTCATATTTACCCAATTCCCGATGTTGTAGAACTATGGCATCAAAATGATGTCTTTCACTTAATAGATTCTCACCTTGATGCTCTATATTCACTGGACGGATTATATCTGGACGTGGGAACAACTGATGAGCTTTTCACTCATTTGGCTCATGTACCGGTGACCGCTAAACTTGATATCTATGGGATTGATTACACTTATGAAACTTATGAGGGTGGACATCACACCCACCTGTTTGAAAGATTAGCTATTGCTCTAGAATTTTGTTCAAACCACTTCAATTGAAAAGACTTTAGTTAGAGTTGATTGTGAATTTTAAGGTTACTAAAAAATGCCATTTTTGAAGGTCCTCAAAAGTGGCATTTTTAAACTATTTTATTTTAATAACTGCAACCGCATTTTATTGTTTATCTTTAATAGGTAAGGCTACTGAATATTTCCCTCCATTAAGCCTGATATTCCCCCGGTAACTAAAATCAAAATGCTATGAAAATTTCAAAGAATGAAGTGGACGTGAAGATGCAAATTCCCGGAGCAATTCTTCGGCAAAGAACCGACTTTGGTGATGCTACCGGATTTGGAAAAATTGGTGCCGAATACTTTAGCCTGTCAGCAGGAGTAGATACTACCCCGCTGTTCATAGGGCTGGAAGGAGATCAATGCCAGTGTCCGTACTGGGGTTATGTTTTGAGTGGAAACATAGTTACTACAGATGCTGACGGAAAAGAAGAAGAGGTAAAGGCTTCAGATCTTTTTTACTGGCCTCCGGGACATAATGTAAAGGTGCTAGAAGATGCCGAGATCATTATGTTCAGCCCACAAAAAGAACATACTAACGTGATCGAACACATGAAAGAAAAGGTTAAGAATTGATCCCTGCCTTCCCAAGGGCTATTTACCTTTTTTGCCGTCATATACGAGAAGAAGAATTCCCATTATAAAAACCGGGAGTCCCAGTATGACGGTCACATTTCCATAGACCCAAATGAACCAGGCCGTTAACAGGAGCGCCAGCCACCAGGTGGTAAAAAGGATTCCGGAGATCTTCTCATTTTTCCATAGAAAGATATAGGCTGCCAGGAACCAAAGAAAGAGTACAAAAACCATTACTATTCCTATATCTGATTCTCTTGTGGCGGGATCATAAGGTGGAAACGCTTCATCAATAAAGACCAGCACATAAATGATAGCCGCGAGAGAAAGCAGAACACGTAAAACATTGCGAAAGGTCTTCATGGTAAACTATATTTCAGGTTTGGTGAAAATTATACTTCTCCTCCTTTCCGGTTTCAGCTATTAAATAATTTATTTTTCCTTATCGGGAGCCCACGATTAAGTTTAGAAACTGAAAAAACCGAAGGCACATCTGTTGTCCATTTTTTCAGTTTTAGAATAATTAGAATTATTTCTATTCTGGAAACTATTCCCAATACAACACAGATAACAAAAGGTACAAAACTATTCCCGTTTAACGCCAGATCAATAAGAAATGCCAGTAGCGTAAGTGTCCATAATTTTGCGAGTATGGAATGTGTAGCAATGGGCCTTCGAAATTTTAGATAGCTCACCAGGTAACACAGGATCTCCAGGAACACCACGAGCCCAATCCACAAGAGGTTTTCCTGAATAAAGTCAAAATTCAAATAGAAGATGGAACCGATCACCATAAGCCAGAAGAACTGGTCGACATTTGAATCCCAGATTCGTAATTTTTCTGTCGCAACGTTCAGGTTTCGGGCAATTATACCGTCAAATACATCTGTGAGCAAACCCAGGAACATCAAAACCACGATCCAGATAGCCTGATGTTGGATCTCAAGAAAAGCGATTACTCCTATTATAAAGCCAATTAGGATCCTGCTGTAAATAAGTAAAAACGGAATTTTCTTCATTAGGAGGGGGTTTCCGGAATCAATTCTGTTCCAATGCTAATTGAGGAGCAAGGAATTTTTCAATGCATTTACAGTGGTCATCCAGGAATTCCTCTACTTCTTCCAGAAAGGATGCTTCTTTTTCCTGACGGTTGATGGTCAGGTGGATCACTATGGCTTCGGGATCCGGAGAAAAACCGGTGGTGATCGTCCACGCCAGTGCATTGGGACATTCCTTTAAAGCAAAACGCACTCCTCCCCTTATCTCATTCCTGATCAGGGTGAATTCTCCCCATAATCCTCCAATCTCTGCTTCGGTCTGGTTTTGATCTCCGATCACAAAAAGTTCATTGCTTATGGCTTCCAGATTATTGAAGTCTGTAAATTCCTGAATACCCTTTTCTGAAATGGGAGTCTTAATAAGCCTGAAAAATTCCATATTTCGATGAGATTATTTTACAATGATGTTTTAGGGTTTATCAGTGATCGCATACACATATCCATCAGAGCTGCCAAAATAGACGACCCGGTTGGAAATAACAGGAGAAGATAAAATGGCTCCTGTGTTAACAAAAGCTTCGTTCATAAAGGCCGACAGCCTGGGCATATCTTTAATGTCTTTCGTGAGCTCCCTGTATCTCTCCACGTCCATAAAGCCCTGCTCGTTAAACAATCTGATGGTGTCTGATTTTATTCCGCCAGTTTTAAAATGCCACTTTATATCTCCGCTTTCCAGCTCGATACCATATAACCTTCCGTTTGAGGAACCTATATAAGCCATTTCGTTGTCAATGGCAGGGCTTGAAAAGGTATAAGCATTGGTTTTTGTGGCGTAATTAATGGCTCCGGTTTGCTTGTCAATAGAATAAAAGCTGAAAGAATCGGAAGAGCCTGTGTAGATATTTTCTTTACCTATAGCAGCAGAACT
This sequence comes from Salinimicrobium soli, assembly GCF_048323655.1. Lineage (NCBI taxonomy): Bacteria > Pseudomonadati > Bacteroidota > Flavobacteriia > Flavobacteriales > Flavobacteriaceae > Salinimicrobium > Salinimicrobium soli. The sequence goes on from NZ_JBLUWW010000003.1 coordinate 749,901, forward strand.
CGGCATCCAGGACCTGTTGAAATCCTCCTGCACCCATATTGGCTGCCCCGTCTCAAGCTCAAGTGCGTAAAATTTCGCATCCCTGGAACCTATATAAACCACTTCATTGTCTATCGAAGGGGAAGCCTGCACTCCCAACCAGATATAGGATTTAAGATCTTTTTCGGTAGAATACTTCCATTTTTCCTCACCTGTGGTAATATCAAGGCAGTAAATATTGCCGTCCCAGGAACCTACTACAAGAGAATTTTCAGCTATTGCAGGTGAAGAATGAATACTTCCACCTGCAGTATAATTCCAGATCTTTTCGCCGGTCTTAATATCAAGCGCGTAGATATTAGTATCACTGGAACCAAAATAAACGGTATTGCCCTCCACCACTGCCGAAGAGAGATAGAAGTCCCAAAAGTCCGGTTTAAAGGAACCATTGAAGTAATCTTTGACCTTGAACTTTGATTCTCCACCGGTTTCAAACTTCCACAGGAGCTTACCATTAGCGGCGTCTAAAGCATAAAAGAATCCATCATAACTCAGGAACATGACTTTCCCATCTGCTATTAACGGGGTAGAATTAATGGCACCACCTGTTTCATATTTCCAGATGAGTTCTCCGGATGAGCTGTCAAGCGCGTAAAGGTTTTTGTCATTGCTTCCAATGTAAACAAGGCTGTCGGCAATTACCGGCGAAGAAATGACCTGTCCGTTTGTTTTGAATTTCCACAAGAGGTGGGGTTCCTTTTTAACTGCAACAGACTTATACTCCGGGGTATGTTCTTTTTTTCCTAAAAACATACTGCTTTCCCCGGGTGCTGTGGCTGACTCGTCCTTAAAAGAATAAAAAAGAAGAAGGACTACAACGGGGGTTAGAAATAAGCTGAGCCTTATAAGTTTATTGTTCATCGTATTTTCTATTTAGACTGGGGCCAAATATTTTCGGAATACGAAATGGCGGGTTAATTAGCACCATAAAGATAACTAAAACTCCGGTTGTTTAAAAAGTTTAAACACAGCTGTTTTTATCCTATTGCCCAAGGAACATGAGCATATCGTCAAAAACATGCTTCTGAATTTCACGATCCTTTTGGGTAACATTTTCCCGGGCTTCCAATCTGGTAACCACATGGAGCTTTGAGTCAAGCATTTCTAAATCTATAGCTGATCCATCCCTGTTCTTCAATCCTTTGTAAATGAGGACGGCACTCACGGGATCCGCACTGGAATCCTTGATAGATTTATAGACCTTGAGGTGAGTGCCTGCAGGCAACCTATAGCCATTTTCGAGATCTTTGCGCACTTTACTTATCAAATCCATTAACTGATTCAGGGTTTCCTGCGGCCTGAAATGGTACCAGTGAATATCTTCCAGTGCCGAATTGGAAGTTTCTATATATCCTATCATAGGGCCCAATAAGCCAATAAGGCTGAGCATTTTATCAGATGGTATAACTATAGGATCAATTAAAAAGATGTTTTTCATGCCGCTATCCCCAATGTCACCTTTCTTGATAAGGTCAAGCACTAAAGGGCATGCAGTTGAAGAACCCGCAAAGTTAATATTTGTGTATCCTTTCTCACGGAGGGCGTTGTATTCTTCCATGATGGGTTCCTGCCAGTCTTTCCAGGTTGAATTTCTGAATTCTTCATAAGTACGGCCATGTCCCCCCAGCAACACCTGTGAAACCAGTATATCGGCATTCGCATCTGAATATTCCCTGAATTCATCCCATTCAAAGGTTGAAGCCGAATATCCATGCACAGCAATTACAACAGGAGTATTCTTTTGAACTTCATCAGGACTTTCAATCGAAACTGATACGAGGTACCTGGCCGGATCATAAAGTGACGGATCAAAGATCTGATCTCCGTCCAGCATCGTTTCATTGTCGATATCCGGAGTTGATGAGCAGGAAGTAAGGAATAAAAAGGAAATTACCAGGAGTCTGAAAACCGTATTTCTTGATCTCATTTTATTTCTTATTTAATATGGTGTAATAGATACTCATCTGGTAAAAAAGCGGAAAAAGAGTACCAGGTCCTTCAGAGCCGTCTCCGGTGTTAAAGTTGTACCCTACGCTTAGATCAAGGGTTATGGGAAATTTGAATTCATAGGACAATCCTGCGTCTACCGAAAAGAGCAGTGCATTATTGTCCAGGTCCCGAAAAATGTCATATTCATAATCAGAATGAAAATATCCTGTATTTAGACGCGTAAAAGGCTGTAGCTTTTTTTCAGGGCGAAAGTGGTAACCAAGGCTTAGCAGGAAATTATCCTGCTTGATAGCATTAGAACCCATGGCACTTCCAAGGCGGGAAGTCACATAGCTCATTCCCAAATGAAATCTGTTATCCAGAAGTTTAGGGCTGGTGAGATCCAGGGTAAAACCGTTTTCCCAATAAAGTTCATGGGCTTTTTGTATTCTGATCCCGCCCTTTAATTCTCCGAGCCAGGCCTCTTGTGTCTCAGTAGTCTGAGCCTGTAAGTAAAGGGCCGGCATGCAAAAAAGAAAGACTAAAACAAAGTTTTTGGTCATATTGATCAATTAGTGTAATTATATGCGTGTATAATAACTGAAAGGCATTTGCCCGAAAATCAAAAGGATACGATAATGCTACAGCCCTAAATACTTACTGGTTAGGCAATAACAACTAAGAACAGGTATAGTGCATTTAATTTACATAGAAGCATGACTAAAGTCGTCTACTTCTGAAGCTGATCGATCTTGTTTTTGAGATCTTCAATTTGAGCCACCAGCTTATTGACATTTTTATGAGTAGAGTAGATCTGGTAAATGACCACTAAAAATAATCCGAGAAAGATCAGGTTTTCCATAGTAACTTAATGTTAATGCTTTAAAGGAGCTGGTTTCATTTTTTTGTCAGTTTATTTACTCCAAGACAAGTATAGTCTTTATTCGGGAAAGAGACGTCAAAAGTCGTCTCTATCTGGGTGTCCGACTTTTTCTCAATGGTCCAACGGGCTTTTCCTCCCGGAACAAAATTTTCTATGATCTCCGATTCAAAGACCAGCTTTGTACCGTTAGATAAAGAGTCATTCAAAACATATTGATTAATGTACCCTTCGTTATTGAATTGCCGGTATACAATTAATTGCCTTCTCTTATCATAACTAATAAAGCCTTTATCAATATGATGTTCCCCTTCAGGGTTCTTTTCAGTTGGTTCAAACCGTGAATCATTTTGAACTTCGATGTATTTACCGTCCATAACGAGCTCAAAACTGGATTCGATTGTTGAGCTGTCATTGCCAAATCCGCTTCCCGTACCACTCCATTGCCCGATTATAAAATTTATTTTGTCGAATTGGGTGGATTGACCAAAGGAGAGACCACAGTTTAAAATGAAGATGATAAGGATGAGAATTTTAGTTTTCATTTTAATAACTATTAGATTGGTGAGGGAGACAGGAACTTGTCCGTTAAGTTATCTTTTTAAAGGTAGTCAAAAATGTCATTTTTGAGAGGTATTCCGTAATTTGTGTTATTCATTGTTAGGTACAGGGCTTATTTTTTGTAATGTGATTTTTAATTTGAACAGCTTGTCTTTTTAAGTCAGTAATTTCATAATGGTTAGTTCCTGGCTTATTTTCTAACGCCAGATTTTCCAGTTTTTGAATTAACTGATCTACTTCTTTATGTAGTTGTTTAAGTTGGACCTTTTGTTTTTCATACGTACTTTCCAATAATTGCCTAGAGAAATTATTCATCTTGTTTAGTATGTCTAGAAATGGTACCATTTGAAGAAACGTTTTGTTTACGTTCAAACTGTCAATCATGTCATATACTTTACTTGGTTTTTTATCGTAATGAATTGATAGGTCTCTTTGAGTTTTTAATGGGATATTAGTCCTTGAATAATTCTCAAGCTTATCCGAAATTAGGTTAAAATCTTTTTCTAATTCTGGCATTGAATTTTTCACAATTGAACCTATTTCCTTTATCCAAAATGAGTTATTTCTATATTTTTTAATTTGGTCTCCTTTATCATTGACGATTATGAAATTAAATATCTGTTTAAAACCCTCATTTAGAATAACAATGATTTGCCGTATATGAGTTTTTCTTTGGTAGGAATGTTTAGAATGAAGAAATGCTCTTATGGCCGAAGCTAAATCCAAGTATATTAGTATTATTAGAAGTCTATATTCTAAATGACTTTCCAAATCTTCAAGCAATTTACTGCTAGGTCTTGTGTTTAAAATATTTTTTTTAGCTAGCGCAAATTCATTAATAAATTTTCTAGTATTATCTAATTCTTTAGAAACTTCTTCTAATGCGAGATCAGTTAAATTGATTAGTTCTTTTTTAGTTTCTTTTGTAATAGGTTTGTTCTTCATTTGAAAATTCTGGCCTTGCACCTAACTCGTTTTACCCCAAGAATACCTTTCTTTTATTAGTAATAATCAGGTGATACCACTAATCTCCCACAAGATACCAAAAGAAGCTGCTGCTGTAGGGGAGTTCGTACGCTAGTTTTCAACAGCTTCCGGTTGATAACCCCTTCCCTGCCCCGGGTTTGAAAAATTATTGCTACTTTGAGCTTTTAAACCTCGAATCATGAAATTTTCAAGCTCTTTTTTGCTGCTGCTGTTCGCCGCTTTTTCGGCGCGGGCGCAGACTTCCGAAGAACAACTGCGGGAAAAAGCTCGCCGTATTCACGAGAAGGTGATCACCATTGACACCCATAACGATATCAACGTCAACAATTTCACCGCCCAAAAGAATTACACCCAGGATCTTGACACACAGGTGAACCTACCAAAAATGGAATCCGGCGGTATGGATGTCACCTGGCTTATCGTGTATACCGGTCAGGAGGAACTAACTCCTGCAGGTTATAAAAAAGCTTACGAAAATGCCATTTCCAAGTTTGAAGCCATTCACCGGCTTACCGGAGAGATTGCTCCGGAGGAGATAGGACTCGCTACCACTTCACAGGAAGTACGTGACCTGGTGGCTGAGGGGAAAATGGTAGCCATGATAGGCGTGGAAAACGGCTATCCCATTGGTACCGACATCAAAAATGTCAAAAAGTTCTATGATCTTGGCGCCCGCTATATGTCGCTTTCCCACAACGGGCACAGCCAGCTTTGTGATTCCAATACGGGAGAAGCTGACGGCAAATGGCTGCACAATGGATTGAGTCCGCTGGGCCGGAAAGTCGTCATGGAAATGAACCGGCTGGGAATGATGATCGATGTGTCACATCCTTCCAAAGAGTCTATGCGGCAAATGATCGAACTGTCAAAGGCGCCGCTTATCGCCTCCCACTCCTCTGCCCGCGCCCTGTGCAATCACAGCCGCAACCTTGATGATGAACAGCTGCAATGGTTAAAAGAGAATGGTGGCGTGGTGCAAACCGTAGCCTTCCGTTCTTACCTTAGCACTGAAAAGCACAATGCCTACAATGCCGCGGCAGACCAGGTGATAGCCGAAGTAGGTGAAAAAATAGGATTTAAGAAAAGAAAGTGGGAAGAGCTGAAAGAGCTGGACGATGAGGCACGCGAAGCCTATTCCGAGAAATACCGGAAGGTGCGTAAACTGGCACAGCCCAAGCTACAGAAGCTGAAGGAAAAAGTACCGCCGGTAGATGTTTCAGATTTTGTGGACCATATTGATTACCTGGTAGAAAAAATTGGAATTGACCATGTGGGCATCAGCTCCGACTTTGATGGCGGCGGTGGTGTGGAAGGTTATAATGATGCTTCGGAAGCCTTTAATGTGACGCTGGAACTGGTGCGAAGAGGATATACCGAAGACGAGATCGCCAAACTGTGGGGTGAGAACCTGTTGCGCGTACTGGACGAGGTGCAGGCGGTGGCCCGCGATCTTCAGGGATAGAAAAATGAGTACAAAAGAGAAAGGCTCCGCAAGGGAGCCTTTTTTTATATTCTAGTTCCCGACATCTGGCCGGAAACCATCAGAAGTAACACCTATGAGCCCAGCAGCGCCTACCAGTGGTACGCCAAAGGAGACGACATTGGACATTTGCCTGTTCTTCAGATATACCGCAAGGATCTCATCTTCCTCAAAAGGGAATCTCAGGTTGCGGCCATCTTCTGTATGCGGCCTGTTGAGCAGCATTTTGGCAGTATCGGAATCCTTGCCGGCCACTCCTACTATCTTTCCGTTCTCCCTTTGCAGTTTTTTGAATTCATAGAATACATTGTCTGAAGTCACAATTCGTACCCGGTTATCAGATTCCACAGCCTCATCTACACTTGCTGTACCAGAGTGGTAGACGTTACAGCCGGAGATCAATAAAATGAGGATTCCTGTTACGAGTGTGTTGGTAAAATTTTTCATAGCACATTATTTTTAAGTTAGTACTCAATAGGATAAAATGTCTCAAACAGGGGAAAGGCGGACATACCGCCGGGTCAAAAAAAGGAGGCTTCGAAGGAGATTTTAAAAAGGAGTAGACGTGTCCTTTTGCTTTACGAATAGTTAAGTTATAAACAAATTATGACTGGTTCTCTATTTAGGAGGAATTTATTTACAACAAATTAGCTGCTCACGAGAGCTTTTTCGGGTTGTAACCAGCCGCTTTTTACCATTAATACCCGGAAACCGGAACTGAACTTGCCGCTACAATGACCAATGCTCCTCCCACCAATACAGCAGGGATTCCGTAACTGAGCAAATTAGACTTTGACTTGTTACGCAGATAGACAGATTCGATCCTGTTCTCGTCCAGAGGGATCATCACGTTTTTGCCATCAAAGATCTGTTCGTAACCTTTGAGCTTTCCGGCAGTGTCTGAGCCGGGCTTTGTAACTCCCAATAACTGGTCATCCTTTCTTTGTAATCTCTTAAACTCGTAGAAGACATTGTCTGTGGTCACGATCTTTACCCGTTCCTGTGCCTGTACGGCCTCCTCCACGCTTACGGCACTCTTGTGGTACACATTGCACGCCTGTAGCACGAACAACGCCATAAGGAGCAGGAGAATGGCCGGTACGCTTATCCTGTTCTTCATCACTTAAAATTTTACTTCGGAAAAATGCTATTATAAAGGGAGCATCCGGGAATTACCCTGGTTCGTCTAAAAGGGACTGTTAAAGATAACTAATTTTTATTAAATGACTGAAATGCAAATGATTGAACAACTGCATCTTCAGCAGAGGTTCAGGTGTAAAGGTTTCAAAAATGGGATTTATGGTTTGTCTTTCCGTACCTTTTTGTCCCACCATACAAAGGCGATGAACAATACCAGGCTAATAACAGATGTCCAGATGAGTCCGGTTTTGAGGCGCTCGTAGTTTCCGCCGAGATAGGCGATAAAAATGATGAGTGGGGAGATCCCTATCATGGTAGCACCAATGAACTTCCAATAACCCATTTTAAGGATACCGCCAACAAAGCTGATGGCGTCATTGGAGAGAAACGGACTTAGCCGCACCACGATCACGGTCCAGAATCCATAATCATCAATGAAAGACGCGATCTTCTTTTCAGTTTTCTTACCAATGAGCTTTTCAACCACTACCGGCGCCAAATAACGACCAATCAGGTATCCAATAGTAGAACCTATGAAAATGGCTGCGAAGAGAATAAGACTGCCCCAGATGGGCCCGTAGGCTACAATAGCGACCACCATGAGTACCGGCGTGGGCACCACCAGCAGGAACATTTGCAGGATCATGGTAAGCACGATCACCACGGGTCCAAACCAGCCAAACTGCCCCACCCATTCGTGAACCCGTTGCTCGTTACCGCTGGTGAGCACACTCCAGGCAGTGTCCATGAAATGCTGTACCTGCGGAATGAAAAAATAACTCAGCACCAGGGCGGCAACAATTCCCAGGGAAGTATATAACGGAGTTTTGCTTTTGGTTACGGAAGTAGCTTCTGACGGCTCAGGCATAGGATCATTGGTTTATCCGCACCCGGTGTATCGTACCGGGATTTCCTTCGTTGGAGATGAACATTTCACCCTGACTATCGAAGGATATGCCTTCAGGCTGCGGAAAATCAGTTGTGTTAAGGTTGTATAATTTAATTGTTTTTCCGGAAGAATTGACGAACAACAGGCGAGGATCTTCGGCGTCAAGCAGTACCAAATTTCCTGTTTTCGGGTCGCGGTTGAGTTCTGAAGGGAAAAAACGCTCCTCTACATCCTTATCTTCATAATTCTCAAAACCTTCTCCTTCAAAAGTGAGCTTTACAACAGGACCTTCCTCCAGTTCCTTCCGCTGAAGGTCAAAGGCATAGATACCTTTGTAATTATCTGAATGCAGGTCTTCAGACTTTAAAGCCAGTAACAGCCGATTCTTTCCGCGGTCAAAATAGAGACCTTCCACGTTCTCCTCCCCGCTCAGATCAGTACTGTATTCCTCGAACTGGGGCTCCTCGTCAAGAAAATTCCTGATCTCGTGAATCCTGCCGTTGCTTTCTACCACATAGGCCGTAGAGCCATTGAGGGCAATACCTTCAAAATCTCCTTTGCCTTCAAAATTGATTTCCTTTTCGATCTTAGAATTGCGAAGATTAAAAATGTAGATCACACCCTTTTCGTCCTGCACACATGCGATGCGCTCGTCATCCAAAAATGCAATTCCCGAGACCTCCTTAAGTTGGGCAGGCAATCTCCAGGTTCTCAAAATTTCGACTTCTTCGGAAGGTTCCCGAGAGTAATCTTTTTTGACATACTCATAAAGCCCTACCAGGATGGCAATGAAGACCAAAAGGCCGGTGGTGATCAAAGTAACTGTCTTATTTACCCCCATAGCTCCAAGATAAGAAAACTCTTTGCCCTTCCCTGTCACTTTAAATTTTCCTTATCAAATATTAGTAATTCTTTAAAGCATTTGCTGCTGCTTCACATTTCGGCACAATGTTTTCATAAGATTTTGTGGCTGACAAACGATTTGCGAAATGTGGTCGTTAGGCTATAGAGAAATAATTGCTATGAAAATGAAAAAAGTGAGGCTCCGCCCCCTATTAAAGTGGGGCGCAGCTTCTTTTTTAGGGCTATTACTAATTTGCGGACTTTTTTACCTGAGTATCTATTGGGGATTCTGGGGAAAAATTCCACAGTCGGCCGAGTTACAGAATTTAAAACAAAGTGAGGCCACCGAAGTTTTTTCTTCGGAAGGAGAACTCATTGGAAAATATTACATTTTTGACCGGCAGCCGGTACTTTTCGAAGAACTGCCACAACATCTCATCGATGCTTTGATCGCTACCGAAGACGTTCGATTCCATGATCATGAGGGTATTGACAGCCGAAGCCTGCTTCGCGTATTCATTAAGACCATTCTTTTACAGGACCGTTCTTCGGGCGGGGGAAGTACCATTACCCTGCAGCTGGCAAAGAATCTTTACGGAAGGGATGATTACGGCCACCTGAGCATTGTAGTCAACAAACTGCGGGAATCAATTATTGCCCGTCGCCTGGAAGATATCTATTCAAAAGAAGAGATCCTGGGACTGTATTTCAACACTGTTCCTTTTAGTGATAACACCTACGGAATAGAGAGTGCCGCGAGGAAATTCTTTGATACCCCTGCTTCAGAACTTAACCTGGAACAGGCGGCAACGCTGGTGGGAACCTTAAAAGCTTCTCATTACTACAATCCCAGACTATACCCCGATCGTAGCCGGGAAAGACGGAATGTGGTTCTGCAACAAATGAAGAAGTACGGATACCTCACTCCACAAGATTTTGCAAAAGCCAAAAAACAGCCGCTGGAACTCGATTATCAGCTCTTCGGAAACAACAATGGCGTAGCGCCTTATTTCCGTTCACAGGTCAAGAAAGATGTCATGGCCGTGTTGGATACCCTGAAAAATTCCGAAGGAGAACCTTATAACATCTACCGCGACGGTCTGCAGGTCTTTACTACGCTGGATTATGATATGCAGCTGCTGGCCGAGCAGGCAGTAAAAGAACATATGAGCGAACTGCAGAAGCATTATGAACGTGCTTATGGAAACAGGGCTCCCTGGAAACAGCAGGGCTTTGTAAACAAAGTACTACAGGAAAGCGACGTTTATAAAAAACTGGCAGCCGCAGGCCTTAAAAAAGAGGAAATTCTGGATTCCCTAAACCGGAAAAAAGATATGGAGCTATTCGACTGGGAGGGAAATAAGATCACTTCTGCCAGCATAGCCGATAGCCTGCAGCATTATATGAAATTCCTGAACATTGGAATGATCAACCTGGAACCTTCTACGGGAGAAGTGAAGTCATGGGTTGGAGGTATCAATCATGAATATTTTCAATATGACCACGTTTCTCAAAGTCGGAGACAGATAGGATCTACCTTTAAACCTGTGGTGTATACCGCTGCGGTAGAAGCCGGAATTGATCCCTGCACCTATTTCTCGGTGCGCGAAGTTACCTATGACGGCGGCTGGACCCCAAAAAATTCAGGGCCAGAAGAAGATCCATACATGAACTATCCAATGATGACAGCGCTTAGTCATTCTATCAATACCATTGCTGTAAAAGTATTGTTTACGGTAGGATTGCAGAATGTGCTGGAACAGGCAGAAGAAATGGGATTCCCAAAGCTGCCGCCCTACCCTTCCATTGCGCTTGGTACTGCGGAAATGAGTGCGGCAGAACTGGCAGGTTCGTATGCCAGCTTCGCCAACAAAGGACACGCGGTTAAGCCATTTTACATCACCCGAATCAAAGACAAGTACGGAAATACTCTGGCTGAGTTTGAGCCTGAAGTAGCTGAAAAAGCTGCTTTTTCGAAAACGACTAACCAGGTGATGATCGAAATGATGAAGGCCACTGTTAATGATGGAACGGCAGCCAGGTTACGTCATAAATACGGATTATCCAATGACATAGCCGGTAAGACCGGAACCACACAGGATAATAAAGATGGCTGGTTTGTGGGGATCACTCCTAACCTGGTTTCCGTGACCTGGGCAGGTACCGATGATCACCGAATAGGTTTTCCTTCCACCGCTATTGGTCAGGGTGCCAATTCGGCTTTGCCGGCCTTTGCATTGCTAATGAAAAAGATGAATGCAGACCCTGCCTTTGAAGGAATTACAGCGGCACGTTTTGAAAACCCGTCACCTGAAGTGCAAATGATGCTAAACTGTGAGCCGGAGAAAAGAGACAACTTCTTTGAACGCTTGTTCACACGTGCCGATAAACCAAAGAAAAAGGAAGATCGAAAAGGCCTTTTTTCCAAGATCAAAGGCTTGTTTGGCAAAAACGGAAAGTAAGGCTAAACTAAAGCTTCCGTAAAGGAAGCTTCGTCACCCTCACCAGTGAAAAATGGTATTTTTTACTTGAATTCTGCCTGATTGATACTCAGTCGCAGCTTGCGCATATAATCTTCCTTGAGCCAGTCACGGTAGTTCTTGGTACTGTTGCTAATGCAATAGGAATATCTTCTTATTCTGTAAGCTATATCTTCCTGAAGTTCCTTTGCCAACAGGCGCGCATCAAACACGTCTTCACTGTTCTCCACACACATCCTGGTATGCTGCTCCAGCGAACGCTCCAGGACTGTTTTTGAACGCAGTCCTTTAGAGATGATATCATCGTATTCGGCTTCCACATCGAAACTTACATCTTCAGTCTTCTCAAACTTCATACGCAGTTCCTTCGGCATCTCATACCTGAAATTCTGTTCGATCTCCTCATCACTAACCAGGTTTTCCAGGAAGTAATCGGGCGATCTGAAGATCTGTTTCCAGTCTACGGGCGCACTCCAAAGCCCGAACCTAGCAGCATTATTACCAAGGTCAATAACGGTAAATTCGCTTTTTCCCGGTAGGACCCGTGAGCCACGACCTATCATCTGGTAATAGAGAGTTAGGGATTTTGTAGCTCTGTTTAGAATAATGGATTCGACGGTAGGTTCATCAAATCCGGTGGTCAGAATACTAACCGATGTAAGAATAGCATCCGGCTTCTTTTTGAACCATTTCAGGATATCCTTCCGGTCCTGTTTACTGGTGGTATTATCTAGGTGGCGAATGTCAAATCCGGCATTTCTGAAGGTCTCATATACTTCTATCGAGGTGTTGATCCCGTTATTGAAAATGAGGGTCTTCTTGCCCATTGATTTCTCCATATATGCATCCAGCAGCTTTTCCTGCATGGAAAAGTTGGAATAAAGTTCTTCGGAGGATTTCACGGTATAATCCCCATTGATCCCCACCTTCAGCGTTGATAACCCAACATCATAGCTGTAGGTGTTCGCCTTGGCTAAAAAGCCTTTTTCGATAAGGGAACTAATGGAATCTCCAACAATAAGTTCCCGGTAATTATCCTTCATCGGTAATTTGATGTTGGAGCTCAACGGCGTTGCAGTCACACCAAGAATAAAACACTTATTGAAGAACTTAAAGAGTTTCCTGAAAGAGTTGTAGTGGGCCTCATCAATAATGACCATTCCCAGGTTATCCAGCTCTACCTTATCATCATTCAGCCGGTTGTTAAGGGTTTCAACCATAGCTACAAAACACATATACTGGTCCTGGTCTGGCAGTTCCTTGATCTTGCTGTTGATGATCTTATTGCGCACTCCAAACCCGGTAAGCATTCTTGAGGTTTGTTTGCACAACTCGATTCGGTGTGTAAGGATGAGCACCTTTTTATTGGTACGTTGAATATATTCCCGCACGATCTGGGAGAAGATCACAGTTTTACCTCCACCTGTAGGCAGTTGGTAAAGTAGGTTATAGCGTTCCGGATGGGCTTCCAGAACCTCAAAGATCTTTTCTATGTCCTTTTGCTGATAATCATAAAGTTCTTTGTCAACTGTTTTCTCTTCAATTCCGAATGTATCCTGCGTCATGTGTTTTGTTTCAATTGCAATTTTGCAAAAATAGCTGATTTTAAAGGTATACTCAAATTTTTCCGCAGAAAAACTGAAAGAGTTTTCCTTCCTCTTTTACATCAGGACTTCTTTTTATCCTTTTCAAAAATCAGTATCTTTATAAATCCCCTTTTAAAATCTTCCCCCGTTAATGTAGTCATAATGCCAATTGAAGATGAGAAAGAATAATAAATGGGATATATATAAGAGGGCAATTAAGAATAATAAACTGCTGAAGGATCTATCACCCGAAAAACTTGATGATTTTTTAGATGAAGTGGAAGAAGAGATCTGGCCCCCCGATACCTGCAGCATTAATAAACCGGCTACTGTAAATTATTTTCACTTTATAGTTTCCGGAAGGCTCAAAGTCTATAAAGTGGATCCTGCCACCGGTAGGGAATTCACTCTTTTTCTGTTAAAGGAAGATGATGTCTTCGATGTGCTCTGTCTGCTCGACGGGCACCGGCATGATGTATTCTATGAAACCCTGGACCGGGTAGTGATGTTGGCTATTCCCATGGATAGAATGCGCCAGTACATTCAGCAAAATCCATTGATCAATGAGAACCTTCTGCCCTACCTAAGTGAACAGATGAGGATACTGGAAGAGTACGCTTCCAACATCACCCTGATCGATATTTCGACCCGGTTGGCCAAACTGATCCTGAACAATATTAACGCTGAATCTCATCAACTGGAGCTTATTAACGATCTTTCCAATGAGGAACTGGCCAATCTTATAGGTTCCACCCGTGCTGTTGTGAACCGTCACCTACAGGATTTTAAGACCGAAGGTATTCTAAACCTTGGCCGCGAAAAAGTAGAGATCAGGAACCTGGAGCTACTGCTCAATAAAGCGAAACACCGTACGTAACGGGCTCTCCTGTAGCACAATCTTTGTCTTTTGATACCTAGGTAGTTTTACTATTCACAAAGCGGTTGTAATTTAGAGTAGATTCTAAATTATATAGTTATGAAAAAGCTAATGGCAGGTCTGTTACTCATATGCTTTACAGGTGTGATGCAGGCACAAATTGAAGAGCTTAAGGAAGCGACCATTGATTATCGGCCTGTTTCCATGAAGCTGGACCCTGGAACCCAGTCTGTTACAATTGACATCCCCGAAGAATATGTGGGTGAGTTCCAAAGTAATCCTCTTGACTTTGCAAAAAGAAAGTTCAATGTAAATCAACTGATCCAGGAAAACAAAGGATCTGATTATACAGACTTTCAAGTTTTTTTCAATACCGATAAAGGATATATGGTTGCCAATTATGATGATGAAGGGGAATTAGTATCCACTTTCCAACGATTCAAAGATGCAGCTTTGCCAGACGACGCCAGAAAAGAGATCATGAAAAAGATCAAGGGTGCCCAGGTAATGGATGTAAGACATATTGTTATAAGTGATGGTTGGAATATTGACAAAGAGTACTACAAAGTTAAAATTAAAGATGGCGATAAAGTAAAAAGAGTACGTTTGAACAAAACAAATAGAGGGATAAGTCTCGCCGGATATTAGACCCTCAAAAACAGGAGATAAAAGAATAGCAGCTGAGGCAATCGCAGTAATAGTGCGGCTTCAGCTGCTATTCTATTTTAAAATTTAACAGGATCTGATACTTAAGTAGTATTCTTTTTTCGAAACCCGGAGTAATTTTATCTCTTAGAAATCCATTAAAATGTGTGCTATGAAAAATTTATTATTCGGATTGCTTCTGATGTGTTTTGTTGGCGTCGGACATTCCCAGATCGTGTTGGATGAGACCAGGTTGGAATATAAACCTGTCTCATTAAAAATGGACCCTGTGAATCATGAACTGGTGGTCAAGGTTAAAGAAAAGGCATATGGAGAATTTCAGAAAGATCCGCTTGCATTCGTGAAGAACCATTTCAATGTTCAACAGTTCATTAGAGATAACGAAAAACTAGGATATGATTCCTATGAGATTGTCTTTAAAAACAGAGCCGGACAACTTTTCACAACATTTGATAATAAGGGAGAACTGATCGGTTCAAGACAAAGATTTAAAAACGTCCCCATACCAGACGACACAAAATTAGCTATCCTTGAAAAGTACAGAGATGCAAAAATTTTGAGCAACAGGTATGCTGCTTATTCTAAATCCTGGAATATAGAAAAAGAGGTCTACAAAGTAAAATTACAGGATGGTGACAAAGTAAGAAGACTAAAAATTCAGAGAGACGCACAGGGTATAACCCTGGCAGGTTTATAAATCACGCTTGGGTCAACAAAAGCCGGTCTAATAAACCGGCCTTTTTATTGGTCAAAGAGATCTGAGGAAAGGTAGCGGTCTCCACGGTCACAGATGATGCTCACTACAATTCCGCTCTTCAATTCGTTACATAGTCGCACCGCAGCTGCAGTGGCACCCCCGCTGCTCATTCCGGCAAAGATGCCTTCTTCTTCAGCCAGGCGTATAGTCATTTTGCGTGCTTCAGCCTCACTAACCTCCATAATTTCATCTACCTTATTCCTGTCAAAGATTGCAGGTAAATACTCCTGCGGCCATTTCCGGATACCGGGTATACTTGCTCCATCCTTAGGCTGCACCCCCACTATCTGAATATTTTTATTTTTTTCCTTGAGGAAAGTAGAGGTGCCCATGATGGTGCCTGTTGTACCCATCGAAGAAACAAAATGCGTCACCTTTTGATCAGTATCCCGCCAGATCTCCGGTCCCGTGCTGTGGTAATGCGCTTTCCAGTTATCATCGTTCCCAAACTGGTTCAGCATAAAGTATCTCCCCTTCTCTACCTGTTCTTCAGCATAATCCCGTGATCCCTCAATTCCCCTGTCAGCTCCTGTAAGGATCACTTTAGCACCATAAGCCCGCATGGTCTTTACCCGCTCTACAGTAGAATTTTCGGGCATGACAAGCTCGATATCCAGATCTAACAGCCGGGCTACCATCGCCAGAGCTATTCCCGTATTTCCACTGGTAGCTTCAATAAGCTTTGTCTCTTTACTGATCTCCCCCCTTTCCAAGGCTTTCCTGATCATATTATAGGCCGGACGATCTTTAACGCTCCCTCCCGGATTCTGACCCTCCAGTTTAAATAATAATTTAACGTTAGGATTTTTCACAAGGTTTTGGGCCTCTACCAGCGGAGTGTTCCCTATAAGATCCAGTACAGTTTGGCTCATTGCTGTCGGTTTTTGATTTTTATCTGTGGGCTGTGAGTGACGAAAGAATTTGGGGCTACCGAAGTGGTAAGCCAGGTATTACCGCCAATGATACTATCAGCACCAATAATTGTCTGTCCTCCAAGAATAGTTGCATTTGCATAGATGGTCACATTATCTTCAATGGTAGGATGCCTTTTCTGGTTCCTTAAATCCCGCTCAACGTACAATGCACCTAAGGTCACACCCTGGTAAAGTTTCACGTTGTTCTTTATCACTGCAGTTTCCCCAATTACTACTCCAGTCGCATGGTCTATAAAAAACGATTCTCCTATTTGGGCGCCGGGATTGATATCTGTACCCGTTAATTTATGGGCCCACTCTGTCATTAGCCTGGGCAATAAAGGCAGGTTCATTTTATAGAATTCATGGCTCAACCGATAAACGGCTATGGCAAAGAATCCGGGGTATGAAAGATATACTTCTTCTACAGAGTTGGCGGCAGGGTCATTATTAGCAATAGCCGTAGCGTCCTTGTTCAGTAATTCCAAAATGCCCGGCAATTTACTGCAATAAGCTTCCCACACCTCCTTACAGGATTTTTCCGGCTTCCAGCACACAAGTTCAGCCAACTCCTCAAAATCAAATGCGAGTTTCTCGAGATTCTCCTTTACCGGGGTATCTTCATCAAACAGGGTATAAAAAAGGCTTTTTGTAAAGGCTTCTGCACGTTCCTTGATCCTCAATTTAAGATGAGGAAGACGTTTCTGAGCATTTATTTGTTCAATGATCTTCTCGTGTTGCATCGTGCAAAAAATTTAAGCTTTAAAGGTACGCTTATTCTATAAAGAAAAAGAATTCGGTCTTGGTTGTACAAACTTTAACTACTAAAGAAGAGTTAAAATGACAGGCCTCTAAATCATTAAACATCAATGTATTGTAAATTTATTTTATTAATCAAAAAACTTAATTGCCATGGCACAACAAGATCCAAAAAAACAACAGCAACAGCAAAAAAAGGAAGCTGAACCTAGAAAAGGTGCACAAAAATCTGAACCAAGAAAACAACAATCCGGTAAACACGAAAAGAAATAGTTTCCGGCATACAATTTACATTTGAGTTTGTTTTTAGGCCACCTCACAAGGGTGGCTTTATACTTTCGTAGATTTCTGTAACTCTTTGATGTTCAGTGACCATTCATGTAGCCACTTCAACTG
The DNA here is from genome assembly GCF_048323655.1 of Salinimicrobium soli. NCBI lineage: Bacteria > Pseudomonadati > Bacteroidota > Flavobacteriia > Flavobacteriales > Flavobacteriaceae > Salinimicrobium > Salinimicrobium soli. Next base: position 767,084 of record NZ_JBLUWW010000003.1, read on the forward strand.
TTCATTCACCAGCTGCACCTCCTGTAGTTGTGAACGCAGCTCCTCACTTATTGCTTCTTTTCCTTCCGCTTTTTCATTCATTCTTTGATCCACCAAAGCCTGGTAGAGCTCCCTGTAGTAATTGTCGGCAGCTTCCAGATCCTGCTGCTGAACTTCAATACTATTTTGGGTTTGCTTCAGATTTTCCTGTATGGCCCGCATATAGGTCAGGAAATGTGAAGAAGCTTTGGTAGTGGCCTGGGAGCGAATAAAGGTGCCCAGGGATGCCGCCGAATTGAGGAACTCCTGGTTGAGGGACACCATACGAAAGGTTTCAGAAAGCTCCTCACCTGATTTTGGTTCCTGCGCCATTCTTTGAAAAGCGGCGTTGAGATCACCAATGGCCAAAAATGCCTTTTTTCGGGCCAATCGGTAAGCCGATGCAGAGGTTGATCTATCAACATAATAGGATTCGATCTCCTTCAAAAAAGCGACATTCGCTTTTATACTATCCTGTATGTAATTATGTATGGTGTGATATTCCCAGGTAGGCCAAAGAAATTTATTACCCAAAAAGGCCAGAACCGCCCCCACTAAGGTATCAAGCATCCGGAACTTTATCACGTCCAGCACATCTGGCCGTAAAAGGCTATAGACAAAGACCACATTTAAAGTAATAAAAGCCGCTGCAGTCTTGTAGTTCTTCTGGATCATTGAAAAAGCCAGTACCAACGTAATAATGGCAAAAATCCCATAGACCGTTTTGTTCTGCACCAGCAATACAATGGTCACAGCAATGGCGCCTCCAATAAGAGTACCGTATAGTCGTTGTTTATAACGATCACGAGTAAGCGCATAACCCGGTCTCATGATCACCAGCGTAGTAAGGAGGATCCAGTAAGAGTTCTGAAATTCAAAAATGCGTCCAATGAAAAATCCTACTACCAGGACCACGGTGAGGCGAAGGGAATGCCGAAAAATGGGAGATTTAATATCCAGGTTGTCCTGAAAGGTCTTTAGATCATAGTCCTGCGTACTAAGGAATTTTACTGCTTCCTGCGGATTTAATTTGAAGTCTTTCTTATCCACATACTCGTGAAGCAACCTCCGTATAGAATTTATCTTTTGATTTTGACGGTCTTTAAAAACCAGCAAATTCCTGTAGACCAAGAGGGTTTCCCTTTCTTTTGGAAGATCTGCCTCCTTTTCAAAATCTGAAAAGTTTTTCCACACTTTTTGTCGGTGAGCAGCCAGTTTCTCTAAGGTGAGGTCGTTCTTCTCCTGTTTCCATATCCGGCCGATCTTGCGCAACTCTTCGGCCATTAAAGAATTCCATTCCACCACAAGCTCCAGCCGCTCTTTATGATTCTTGAAAAGTTGCTGCATTTTGTCATTTTTGACAGGGTTGGCCATTCCGAGTTCCAGAATGTCCACAAGGTCCATGAAGATGAGCAATTTTCTTCTTACCACTCCAGATCTTCCGAAGTTTCTCCTTCCGGAGATCAACAGTTCCCTGAGGGTTTCATGTTTCTCATTGAGCAGCGTTTGCAGGCTTACCAGCTCCTTCTGAATTTCATCAGCTTCGGAAGGCGGACTTTTAAAAAACCTGTTTCGTACTTCCAGATAATCGGCTGTAAGGTCAAATGCTTCAGAAAGTAATTGGTCAGTTTCTCTTTTTCGGTTGAGATAGTGCAATAAGGCAGTCAATCCAAGATACCACAATCCACCTGCACCAATCAGTAAAGCCCGTTCCAGCACTGAGTTTTCCGCAGTGACATTGGCAAGGCTGAGAACCACGGCAAAAAGGCCCGAAAATGAGATCAGCGACGCCCGGAACCCATAAACCGATATCATTGAAAAACTGAACATGAGGATGATAAGAACAGGCACAAAGAAAAAGCTGTTAACGGCCGCATAACCGGCCAGCAAGCTCCCAACTACGGCAATAAGTACCGAAAAGGAGACGCCAATTACCCTGCGCCTGATGCTTCCCGGCACATCGCTGGGAGAGGATAAAAGTACTCCCACTGCCATGGGTATACCTATTGAAAGCCGGTCGAAATAACCTGTGACCAGAAGCGGTAGAACAGCGGCCAGGGCGAACCGGAAACCTTTGGAATAATCGGCTGCCTTTAAAAGGCTAAAAAATGAAGAGATCTCTTTCCGCAGGTTCAATAGTGAAAGTTTTGATAATGCAAAGCTACAGGTTTTGGGTGGATGCAGGAGCCGGAAAGGCCATTTTAGACAGGTACATAGATTTAACCTTTAATTAGTAAAACCGCTTTGGTTAGGGCATGAGAGGATTGTAATTTTAGAAAAACGGAGGAAAAATGTCACTTTTGACGCCTCTTTCTTCTGAGATATAAATTAAAAAACAATTCTATGAAAATTCTAATGGTCCTTACTTCTCACAGCGAATTGGGAGAAACCGGAAAAAAAACAGGTTTTTGGATAGAGGAATTCGCAGCACCTTATTACGTATTTGCCGATGCGGGTGCTGATGTCACTATTGCCTCACCGAAAGGAAAAGAACCCCCGATAGATCCCTCCAGTGAATCTGAAGATGCACAGACCGGCGCTACCCGCAGGTTCTATTCTGACCGCGATCTTCAGGAAAAACTTAAGAAAACGATCAAATTGGAAGACATAGATTCTGAAGATTACGATGCCGTTTTTTATCCCGGTGGCCATGGCCCTCTCTGGGACCTTGCCAATGACCTTAAATCCATCTCGCTTATTGAGGAATTCAACGCGCAGATGAAACCTATGGCTTTTGTATGTCATGCTCCAGGAGTACTCGCTAATGTGGAAGATCATAAAGAACCGCTGGTGCGCGGAAAGAATGTTACCGGCTTTGCTAATAGCGAAGAAGAGGCTGTGGGACTCACCAATGTGGTCCCGTTCCTGGTGGAAGACAAAATGAACCAATTGGGCGCCAACTACAGTAAAGGCGATGACTGGAGCTCGTATGTAATGGTAGACGGTAAACTTGTCACCGGTCAAAATCCGGCCTCTTCTGAAAAAGCCGCCCGTGAACTCCTGCGTTTATTAGGAAAAGAATAGCTGTTTATGACAAGAACAGAAAGGACGGTCGAAGCGGTAATAAAAGAGCACGAAGCTCTGGGCCGGTACGTGGATGTCAACGGCATTAGAACCTTTGCTCTTAGTCAGGGCCGTGGGGAGACGGTATTGTGCGTTCACGGGGTCCCTACCTCTTCTTTTCTATACCGTAAGGTGATACATTCCCTATCCAAAAAAGGATATAAAGGAGTGTGTATCGATCTGCCAGGATTTGGTCTTACTGAAAGGCCTGAAGACTTTGAATATACTTTTTCAAATTTTGCCGACTTTTTGTACGACGCTGCCCGACGATTAAAACTGAAGAAATTTCACCTTGTGGTCCATGACATTGGAGGACCAATTGGCTTTGCCTTTGCTGCCAGACATATGAACCGCATCATGTCTCTTACAATCCTCAATACCTGGATAGATGTGGTGAATTTCAAAAAACCTGCTGTAATGCGGCCTTTTGAAAAAAGGATCCTGGGAGAGACTGAGCTAAAAATGATCTCCCACGTCACCTGGCCGGTCATGTTCAAAAAAATGGCGGTAGAGAATTCCTCCCGGATTCCCATGGCAGAAGTGAATGCCTATGTTGATCTGCTAAAAAGAGTCGATCACGGAAAGGCTTTTTTGAAGACTATGAGGAGTTTTGACAGCACCAAAAGCTTTCGCGACCTCTGTTACAAAGCGGTACAGAATGTACCTTATCCCGTGCAGGCAATTTGGGGAGATAAAGATCCCGGGCTTCCCTATGAGACCTATGGAGAAGAAATTAAAAGAGTGGCTGGTTTAAAAGAGGTTCAGAGACTGCCCTCCAGGCATTTTTTACAGGAGGAGGCCTGGCTTTCTATTGCAGACCAGGTAGTGGAACTCGCAAAGAGTTCTCATTTAAAACCCATAAAAAAGGAGGCTTAAGGCCTCCTTTTTCTATTTCCTTCATATTAATTCTTAGGCGGTTTGGTAGGCCTTATTTCGATCTTACTCGGTAATGCCCTGTGGTTCATTTTTAAAAGGTCTACCACCAGCTCTCCAATATCTTCTATTTGTATCTTCCAGGAATCTGCTTCAGAAGGAGTATGATCATTGAAATGAGTGGCCACAGATCCCGGCATAATCGTGGTGACCTTAATATCGTGGTCACGTAGATCGAGCATTACTGCCTGGGTGAAACCTGTAACTCCAAACTTACTGGCATTATATGCTGCACCTCCCGCGAAGAAGTTAGTACCGGCGAGGCTGGAGATGGTAAAAATATATCCTTTGGTTTTTTTCAGGTGAGGTACAGAAGCCTTTATGGAATAAAATACCCCGGTGAGATTGGTATCAATGGTCTGCTGCCACTGCTCTGCTGTTAATTCTTCTACAGAACCAAAATGACCGACTCCGGCGTTGGCTACCATAACATCTACCTGTCCCCATTTGTTGGCCACTTCTTCCAGAGCCTTTTCCTGGCTCTTGAGGTCTCTTACATCTGCCTCGATCCCAATTACCTCACCTTTTCCTTTTTCAGAAAGTTCCCGGGCGGCCTTTTCAGCTTCATTTTTATGCCTGCTGGTAATGGCCACCTTCACTCCCATTTCTGAAAGGGCTGCAGCCACTCCGTAGCCAATTCCTTTACTGCCTCCGGTAACGAAGGCTACTTTATTTTCAAGTGAATTCATCGTAATTATTTTTAGTGAGACTAAAGCTACTGAATGATGCAGGAAAATGTAAGCCGCAGATTCTAAGACTTTGTTAATTCTTGCAGAAAGCCTGCCGAAAAATGCCATTTTTAGATCCGGAAAAAATCTTTAACTGCAGGCGGGAAAAATTCGAAGAGAATCAATTATCTTTGCAAACCCTGAAAAAGGAAAGAGAATCTGGTATAAACACTAAAAAAATTGCAACATTGGAAAATCCTAAGGCACAAAAACTTCTGAATAAAATACAACGCGACCTGATGCGTAATGGTATCATTACCAATACACTTGTTGAAGAACTTAAGGAGTTGAGACCTTATGCCGTAGAGGAAAAAAATCCGTTGCTTGCAAAGGTTATTCGCCTTACTTACGAGCACATTGAGACCTACCAGACCTTTGATATTCCAATTCCCGAAGATGAGCCTTTAGAAGATGCTGAAGCAGAGACTGAAGAGCAGCCGGAAGTGGATCCACAGGAAAGCCTTGATTACCTGCTTTCTTTAATGGCCGAATCAAAGAACAAAGTGAATGCTCTGGAACTCAGGGAATACAGCAATAATTTGATCGCCTACGCTGAAGAAAATTAACATCATCTTTTACTAAAGTGGACCGATTGTTGAATCATTCCGTTCACTACTCCGCTTTTAAAATTTTTTAATGATATGCAGAAGAAAGATGTCGTGCTGAACAAGAAACCCCGCTGGAAATTACTTCACCAATACTACCAATACACCGGATTTTATAAATTCGTTGGTCTTAGTCTGAAAAAGGCGATCTTACCGATCGTACTTTTTATAGGAGCTTTGTTGGTTGTCAATGAATTCGTGATCGACATTAATCATGTCCTGATCACCGTTACAGAAACTTTTTCTCCAATTGGGATTTTTGCTGTTTTCCTGGCCTCGGAAACTATACTGGGATTGGTGCCACCCGAGCTTTTTATAGCATGGGCCGGTAAATCCACTCTTCCACTGCTCTATCTCACCTTATTGGCAACAGCGTCTTATCTGGGAGGTATCTTTTCTTTTTTTATAGGAAAAGCAATTACCAAAATCCCTTCGGTACACACTTACCTGGAGACCAAAATGTCCAAACATATAAGAAATACCGAAAAATGGGGAGGTTTCCTGATAGTGGTTGGCGCGCTTCTACCCATACCATTCTCCATGACTAGCATTGCTGCCGGTATCATCAATTACAAGTTCAGACATTACCTGCTGTTTGGATTGCTCAGGTTCGTTCGTTTTTATGGTTATGCAATAGTGATCTTCAAAATCGTTTAATCCGAAATTCGATCTAAAATCCTCTTTATTTCTTGTATTTTTGGTTACCAACTCAACCAAATAGAATTAAATGGGCCACGATCACGACCATCATTCTGCCGGAAAGAACCTGAAATTTGCCTTTTTTCTGAATGCTGCCTTTACTGTCTTTGAACTCATTGGAGGCTTCTACGTTAACAGTATTGCGATTGTTTCAGATGCCGTACATGATCTGGGTGACACCCTTTCCCTCGGCACCTCATGGTATCTTCAAAATAAATCCCGGAAAGCCGGAAATGCAAAGTTTTCCTTTGGCTACAAAAGGTTCTCCCTCCTGGGAGCATTGATCAACAGCGTAGTTCTTATTGCCGGATCTATCTATGTTATCATTGAAGCGGTTGGAAGGCTCTTAGAACCTGAACATTCTGATGCCCAGGAGATGTTGATCTTCGCGATCATTGGAGTCCTGGTCAACGGTTTTGCTGCTTATAAGCTCAGTAAAGGAACCTCGATGAATGAGAAAGTGGTGAGCTGGCATCTAATGGAAGACGTGCTGGGATGGGTGGCTGTTCTAATTGTGGCTATCGTGCTTCAGTTTAAGGATATTCACTACCTGGATCCTGCCCTCTCTTTATTGATCACCATATTCATTCTTTTTAATGTGGCGAAAAGACTTAAGGACACGCTTTTTATTTTTCTGCAGGGGGTTCCGAAGGAGATAGACCTGGAGGAGGTTAAAGAGAAACTTAGCCAGATCCCCAATATAGCTTCATTACATCATGTGCACATCTGGTCCCTTGAAGGAACAGATCACGTCTTTACCACGCACATCAAGCTGAAAAATATCAGTCATTTCCAACAATTACTGGATGTGAAACGGCAGGTAAAAGATGTATTGCAGGAATACAAATTTGACCACTACACGGTAGAAACTGAACTGGATGAGGAAACCTGCGATATGCTGTAGAGCTTATCTTATCTGGTTGAACCTTATCCCGAGTTCCCGCTCGATCTGTCTTAGCTTTTTAAGTTCGAATTGATTCACAAGGGCCAAAGAAATTCCTTTTTTACCTGCTCTTGCGGTTCTACCGCTGCGGTGCGTATAGTAATCAGTTTGATCGGGAAGTTGGTAATGCACCACAAAAGCCAGGTTAGCCACATCAATTCCGCGTGCAGCTACATCTGTTGAAACGAGCAATCGTAAATTTTCGTTCTTGAATGCCCGCATCACCTTATCCCTGTCTTTTTGAAGCATATCTCCTTCAAGCAAACCAACCTCGTGGTTCTTTGCCAGAAGTTGTTTGGAAAGCGTTCTGGCAGCTGTTTTGGTCTTGGTAAAGATGATGCCCCTGTTCTGTTTCCCCATTGATTTCAGGAAATATGAAAGGGTATCCAGTTTATTATTATCATCGCTGGAAACGAACTGGTGTTCGATCCCGGTATTAACGGCGTCCTGTTTATCAATTTTGACTCTTCGGGCGTTCTTTCGCACATATGTATTGATGATCTCATTTAGGTCCTGCGGAATGGTTGCCGAGAATAACCAAACTTTCCGTTCCGAAGATTGCGTAGCTTCAAGGATGGTAGCGAGGTCCTTTTTGAAACCCATGCTTAGCATTTCATCTGCTTCATCAAGAACAAGGGTTTGAATGTTCCGGATATCCACCGCTTTTCTTTTCATCAGGTCGATCAAACGTCCCGGCGTAGCCACCACAATTTGTGTTGGTCTGTTTAGCCTCGCTATCTGGATATCGATCTTTTCTCCCCCATAAACGGCTTCAGTAAATACCTTATCGCTGTACTTTGTGAATTTGAACAGTTGTCGGGCGATCTGCTGCCCCAGCTCTCTGGTTGGTGCCAGGATAAGGGCCTGTACCTCCTCTTTAGCCGGATCTATTTGTGCCAGTATAGGTAAACCAAATGCTGCAGTTTTACCGGTTCCGGTTTGGGCCTGACCAATGAAATCCACATCACCTTCTGCCAACACCGGGATTGCCGCCTCCTGGATCTTAGTAGGCGTCACTATCCCCATTTCATTCAGTCCTTTAATTATATCTTCCGAAACTCCTAGCTCCTTAAATGTCATTCCTTAATTTTTTGCGAAGATAGGTGATTAAATAATTACTGGTCGGAATCAGAAGAAATATTGATCATCCCCCGCTATACCTGAGCTGCGTAAGAAAATTCGCAATCCTCAGAATTTCAACTTGTTAAACTGAAGCTAATTCTAATTTATTTAGAATTATTTTGACAGATTATCAGTAATTTGGGTATATAACCAATAAAAAAGAAATTATGCTTACTATCATTTTGAATATCCTATTACCACCACTTGCAGTTTACTTGAACCATGGAGTAGGAACCACTTTGCTAATAAGTATTGTTCTCACATTGATCGGCTGGTTGCCCGGCGTGATCCATGCATTTATAGTAAACTAATTATTTCTCCAGCATATTTAAAAAACTGTCTAAAATATAAATCCCCTCTACGACCTGTTTCCGGCAGGTGACGTGCCTTGAAAGACAAGGTGACAAAGTTTGAATTAGCCTTTAAGCTTATATTTTAGACAGTTTTTATTTTCTCTCTTCTTTAAACTTCTTCTTTTTCTTTTAAGCGTTGTTGCCATTTCCAGGCACTCTCCATAGCATCTTCTATAGAATATTCAGCTTTCCATTTTAAAACATCATTCGCCCTGGTTGTATCAGCATAAGCTGCTGTGATATCGCCTTCCCTTCTGCCCACGATCTGGTAAGGCAGTTTTGTTCCGGAAACCTTTTCAAAAGCCTGAATAGCTTCCAGCACTGAATTTCCTTTTCCGGTGCCCAGGTTGAAAACTTCATAATTTTCCTGCTGCTCGTCATCCAATAAGCGTTCTAAGGCTACCACATGAGCTCGGGCCAGATCCATTACGTGAATGTAATCTCTAATGCAGGTTCCGTCCGGAGTAGGATAATCATCACCAAAAACGGATAATTTCTCCCTCATTCCTATAGCAGTTTGAGTGATATACGGAACGAGGTTTTGAGGAGTACCTATAGGCAACTCCCCTATTTCGGCACTGGGATGTGCTCCAATGGGATTAAAGTAACGTAAGGAAATAGCCTTTAGATTTGGAGTGACCTTACAGGTATCACTAATGATCTCCTCACCTATCTGCTTGGTATTTCCGTAAGGTGATTCTGCTTTTTTAACCTGTGCAGATTCTGTAATAGGCAATTCATCAGCTTGTCCATAGACAGTACACGATGAACTGAAGATAAACTTTGGAGCTTCTTTTTCTTTTAATTGCTGAAGCAGGTAGATAAGAGTGTTCAGGTTATTTTCATAGTACAACAACGGATTCTCAACACTTTCTCCAACAGCTTTCGAAGCTGCAAAATGGATCACACCCTCTATATCATTATACTTCTCAAAAAAGGCTTTTACGGCTGCCTTTTCCCGAAGATCAATATTTTCAAATTCAGGAGAGATACGGGTGATCCTGGTAATGCCTCCCAATACTTCGAGTGAAGAGTTAGACAAGTTATCTATGATCACCACCTCAAAGCCTTTTTCCTGCAGGGCTACCACGGTATGGGAACCAATGAACCCTAAACCTCCGGTAACCAGTATTCTTTTACTCATGTTTTTTATTTTATCAGGTGCAAATTAATAAAATCCCTGTGTTATTCGAGGTTTTAGAGTGGTTAAGATTTCGTTTAAATAAGAAATTGAGAGTATAGGAAAATCTGATCTTTTAAAATCCGGAAAACAGGAGGTTCTATCAAGAAACGGTATATTTGCAGCACACAAAATTGATGAACTATGACTCTGGAAAATCAGGTGAGAATTTTTAAATGGGTGAGCATTCTGGAAGGTATTTCCTTTTTAGTGCTTTTACTGATCGCGATGCCATTGAAATATATATGGGACCTGCCACAAATGGTACAGGTAATAGGAATGGCACACGGAATTTTGTTCGTGGGTTATATCCTGGGAGCCTTCCTCCTTTTTCGTCCCCTTCAATGGAAACTAAGCACCCTTATGATTGTTTGTGCAAGCTCAGTTCTGCCGCTGGGACCTTTTTATGTAGAAAGAAAATACCTGTAGATTATGGGCGAAACCACCCGCGACCTCAGTAATTTCCTGGCAAACTATTTTATTGAACAAGGCATGGAGCCGGCGATAGCTCATTTTCTCAACATGCTTATCAATGTTGCTATTGTTTTCATTCTTTGGTATGTCATACATTACATTACCAAAAAGGTGCTGCTGCAGGCATATCATTCCTTCACCGACAAAACGGAAAATACTTTTGACGATTTCCTGGTGCAAAGTAATTTTCCCCGGTATGTAAGTAACATTTTTCCGTTACTGCTGCTCATTTTTACCGTACCGGTCATTTTTGAAGATTACCCTCAACTCCTCGAGGTTTTCAATAAGGCAGTAGACATTTATATTATAATTCTCATCGTCCTGATTTGTCGTAGCCTGTTGCGCACCACCAACAGCTACATGAAGACTCATGAAAGGTACAGGGACAAACCCATTGAGAGTTACACGCAGGTGTTAATGATCATTTTCTGGGCCTTAGGAATCATCTTCATTTTTTCTGAATTGACGGAAAGGTCGGTAGTGAATTTCCTTATTTCCCTGGGAGCCGCTTCAGCAATTATCTTGTTTATTTTTAAAGATACCATTCTCGGTTTTGTTGCTTCTATACAGGTATCCGTGAATGATATCGTGCGTATTGGAGACTGGATCACCTTCAGCAAATATGGAGCTGATGGATTTGTGACCGAAATAAATCTCGCAACCGTGCGGGTACAGAACTGGGACAACACCTATACCACCATTCCAACTTATTATCTCACTGCCGATTCTTTTCAAAACTGGCGTGGTATGCAGGACTCACCCGGGAGAAGGATCAAGCGCAGCCTTTATATAAAACAGAATTCCATCAGGTATATTGATGATAAAGATATCGCCCGTTTTGAAGAATACAATCTTGTTGGGCAATACATTAAAGAGCGGCAGCAGGAGATCAATGATTACAATCAAAAGACCGGAGCTAATAAAAAGTACCTGATCAATGGAAGGCATCAGACCAACCTGGGAGTATTTAGAAGGTACGCGCTATCTTATCTTAAATCCCATCCTCAGATCAACCAGGATATGACCATGATGGTACGGCACCTTCCACCTACCACGCAGGGAATTCCACTAGAGATCTATTGTTTCAGTAAAGACAAACGGTGGGAATATTTTGAAGCCATTACCGCTGATATCTTTGATCATCTTATAGCGGCTATCCCCTATTTTGACCTTCAGTTATTTGAATCACCTTCCGGGGATGACATTATAAAATCTCTGAAACACCTCGTAAAAGAATAGTTATTAGACCCCTGTAAAAATGCAGGGGTTTCTTTTTTAAGAAGCTTTTAGGTAATATAAAGCTACTTCTGCAGTGAATATGTACTACCTTTAAAGGTTAAACATCTATACTCCTCCAAAAATGACATTTAAAGGATTCCTCCAGGGCTTCGGAATTGTAGCAGTCATTCTTTCAATTTTTCCTTTTGTTGCTTCCGATTACTGGTGGATACGAATGTTTGATTATCCACACGTACAATTGACCCTGCTCACGTTGATCGCCCTGCTTTCTTATTTCATCAGTTTTGATATTCGCAGTTGGAGAGATTACGCCTTTATGGGAATATTGGGAGTCTGCTTTATTCTGCAGCTCACCAAGATCTATCCCTATACCCCTTTAGCGGAAAAACAGGTGAAAGAAAATGACCTGGTAGATCCTCAAAGGACCCTTAGCATATTAGCATTAAATGTGCTGCAAAAGAACACAGAATATAAAAAGGTCATTGACGAGGTACTGACCAAAGATGCCGACTTACTCATTTTTACTGAAACTGACCAAATATGGCAAAAAGAACTTCGGAAAGGTCTAAGTAATTTTGGTTATGATTACCGGCTCGAAATGCCTTTGGATAACACCTACGGAATGATCCTGTATTCCAAATATCGTTTAATTGATCCCCAGATAAAATTTTTATTGCAGGACAGTATTCCGTCAATGCACATGTTGATGAGGCTACCTTCAGAAGAGGTTATTGAAATTCATATTATTCATCCCACGCCTCCTCTTCCACCGCACGACGCATCTTCTACAGACAGAGATGCGATGATGATGATGGTCGCAAAAATGGCTAATAACTCGAAATTTCCGGTGATAGTAGCGGGGGATTTCAATGATGTAGCCTGGTCTGAATCAACTTCCCTTTTTCAAAATGTGAGTCAGTTACTGGATCCCCGGATTGGAAGAGGTTTCTACAATACCTTCAACTCCAATATTTTCCTTTTTAGGTGGCCGCTGGATCACTTATTTGTTTCTGAAGAATTCAAACTTATGGATCTGCAGGTGGGCAGCAATGTAGGATCAGATCATTTTCCTTACTACGCAAAACTGATGCTGGAGCCTTTTCCTAACGGGAATAAGGAAATTGAACCTCCTTCAAAGGATGAACTTGAGGATGCTGAAAAGCAAATAGAGAAAGAAAATAAAAAAGACGCCGAAGAGAAAAAAGAAGCTGCCGAAGGGAATTAATGCCCTAGCCTGTCTTTCACATATTCGATCTTTGTTTTGCCATGAGGTTTAGGTTTTCCATGCTCATCAAGGCAGACCATTACAATCTTTTCTATAGCAATAATGCTTTCCCGGGTCATTTTGTTCCTCACCTCGCAGCGCAGCGTAAGAGAAGCCGTACCGAATTTCACCACATCCATTCCAATTTCCACAATATCTCCCTCGCGGGCGGAGCTTCTAAAATCTATCTCGCTCATGTACTTGGTAACCGTTTTAGGATTCTCCAGTTGTATGATTGCATAAAGAGCAGCCTCTTCGTCTATCCACTCTAATAGCCGACCACCAAATAAAGTTCCGTTGGGATTAAGATCTTGTGGTTTGATCCATTTTCGGGTGTGAAATCTCATATTATTTTTTCTTTTCGGTAAAGATAGTTTGTTTGAAGCGGTCTATTGCAACCTGGATAATTTCATCATGATCAAAGGCCAAGGCCGGTAAATTATCTAAAGGAAACCATTGGGCATCTTCAGCATCGTCATTTCCTGTTACTTTTTCTTCGGAAGTTATTACCCCAAAAAAGGCAATACTAATGGTCCTTCCCCGGGGATCTCGATCTACTTTTCCAAAAGCTTTTAATTGGTGCAAGTCTGAAATTTCCAGTCCTGTCTCTTCCTTCAGTTCCCTTGCCGCACCTTTTTCCATAGCTTCATCTTCTTCCAGAAATCCTCCCGGTATTGCCCACTGCCCTTTAAAAGGATCTTTTTTCCGTTTTACCAGAAGGACCTTTTCCTTAGAACCATTTTTAAGAAATACCACACAATCTGTGGTAACTGAAATATTTTGCTTCGGCATACTTAGAATTTATTGATATAGACTGTTTGAATATTGACGAATTCCCTGATCCCTAAATGGGAAAGTTCCCTTCCGTACCCCGAACCTTTAGTGCCTCCAAACGGAAGTCGGGGATCACTTTTTACAAGTTCGTTGATAAAGACAGCACCATCCTCAAAGCGGGGAATTATTTTTTTAGCTTCCTCCATGTTTTGCGTGAACACAGAAACACCGAGGCCAAAATTGGTAGCATTCACCAGTTCAACTGCCTCATCGACATCTTTAAAAGTGGTAACCCCTATAGCCGGACCAAAGGTTTCCTCTTGAAATACGGGCATTTCGCGAGTTACTCCGATCAGGATAGTTGGTTGGTAATAAGCTCCCTCGCGTTTGCCTCCGAGTTCGATCTTTGCACCCTGTTTTACCGACCTCTGAACCTGGTCTTCAAGATCTTCAGCCAGATCTTCCCGGGCCTGCACTCCTATATAAGTATCTTCTTCCATAGGGTCACCGCTCTTCAAATCTTTCACTGCCTTTTTGAACTTCTCCATAAATTCGTCAGCAATACTTTCCTGAAGTAACAGCCGCTTTCCAGCTATGCAACTCTGACCTGTATTCTGGAATCTTGCCTGTACACAAACTTTGACTGATTCCTCCAGATCTGCATCCTTTAGGACTACCAACGCATTACTGCCGCCCAGTTCTAAAACCGTTTTCTTAATCTTTTTACCCGCAGCTGCTGCAACTGCACTTCCGGCTTTTGTACTTCCTGTAAGAGTAACTGCTTTTACGTGTTCATCGTTTATTACCTCTTCCACTTTTTTACTGCCTATAACCAGGTTCTGAAAGCAGCCTTCCGGAAAACCTGCCCGCTCAAATACCTTCTGAATGTTGTTGGCAGACATCATAACGTTGCTTGCATGTTTAAGAACTCCCACATTTCCGGCCATAAGAGCCGGAGCGGCAAATCGGAATACCTGCCAAAAAGGGTAATTCCAGGGCATAATTGCCAGGACTGTTCCCAATGGGGCATAGCGTACATAACTTTGATCTGCATCGGTCTCGATCTCCAGATCCTTTAGCTGAGATTCAGCATTTTCCGAATAATATTCACAAACCCACGCGCATTTTTCAACTTCTGCAATTGCCTGTTTTATAGGTTTCCCCATTTCGCGACTAATGGTTTCAGCATAATCCCGGGAATTCTTCTTCAATTCTTCCGCAGCTTTTTTCATGAGTTTTGCCCGTTCCTCAAAGGTGGTCTTAGACCATTGCTTAAAACGGGAATCTGCTTTTTCCAGGGCTTTATCTATATCTTCGGAAGTAAATTCCCTGTGTTCCTCCAGGGTTTCACCTGAATAGGGATTTTTGGAAAGTATCATAAAAATTGGCTTTTTTTAAAGGTAAAAAGAAGCCTTCAGTAAACGAAACTATTAAAATGAATTTAACTGAAGCCCATTGTTCATAAGCCGTTTATAAATCTGGATGGCCCGGTCCTAAATGGTATGACTTTTTCTGTATATTTAAGAAAAACCTCCCATGGAAGAGCGCGATCCCAACCTGCTTAGAGCGCGGCCGGAGATTCCGGCGGCCCGAATCTCAGAACGAATGATGCCTGATGAAAAATTTCAAAACCAGACCCTTCGGCCGGTGATAAAGCTGCAGAACGATCTGCTGCTGGAAGCCTTTCGGAATTACGTAAATAAACACAAGAATGTGTTCTATACGCTTTCCGTAGAAAAAAGGCTGCACTACATTGAAAATGCCATTCAGAAGGATATGAAATTCAGGAATAGCCTCAAAGGAATGGTGATTGGTCAGTTTACCATTGAGGAATACCGTTTCTATATTACCAATTCATCTGCACTGAATAAACGGATGATGAACCTGGTAAAAGAAAGGATTCAAAGCAACATTCAACTGCTGGATCCATTGACTGTGGTATAGGCCATTCGCCCGAAACCAGCCAATATTAAACTTTTCCTAATTGTTCTTGATTCCATATTGCGTTCTTTAATTTTATGAAAAACGCAATATATGAGCATTAATAAAGAAGAATTATTCAATAAATGTCTGGATACCGTTAACAGACGGATAGAACAGTATAATGAAGCCCTCGAGAGTATTAGCGGGGAAGATGAAGAACACAATTTTCATCCCGATTTTGATGAATACGGAAATAAAGGGGAAATGCTCACGGAATATGAAAAGAATGCTGCGTACCTGGATAGAGTGCGTAACATGAAAGAGACCCTTGCTAACATTGACATTCATCATCGAAGTGAAACTGTGCGCCGGGGTAGCGTGGTCGAGACCAATAGCCACTATTATTTTATCTCAATTCCTCTTGGGGAGATCGACATGGAAAGCGGAAGTAAAGTCTATGCAATATCTACAGATGCACCTATTTATGAGCATTTAGAAGGTAAACGAGCCGGAGACAGTTTTACATTCCATGACCAAAAAGTGAAGATCGTAAAGGTCTGGTAAATCTTATTCGGGATATTCGATCCTGAGATGGTAGATGTTCTTCAATTTTCGCTTCAACACCTTTTTGACCTGTTGAATATCCATAAACGTAATATCTGCGTTTAGGAATTGCCCCTCCTCCATTTGTTTGTTGATGATCTTTTCTACAAACTCATCAATCAGGCGGGCATTTGGTTCCTTAATACTTTTACTGGCTGCTTCCACACTATCACACATCATCAAGATCGCTGTTTCTTTACTGAAAGGCATAGGTCCCGGATACCTGAAATCATCGGGATCTACATTTTCGTTGACCTCTTTTTCCTTCTGAAGGAAATAATAGACCGTGGTAGTACCGTGGTGCGTCCTTATGAAGTCGATCACCCTGTCGGGCAGATTCCTCTTTTTAGCGATCTCAATCCCGTTGATCACATGTTCGATAATAATATCGGCACTCTCTCTTGGAGATAGTTCGTCATGGGAGTTGACCGAAGTGGTCTGGTTCTCTGTAAAGAAGGTTGGATTCTTCATTTTTCCGATATCATGGTATAACGCTCCTACCCTCGCCAACATTGAATTGGCCCCAATCTCGTTGGAAGCAGCTTCGGCCAGGTTCGCAACGTTGAGGGAGTGGTGAAAAGTTCCCGGCGCTTTATCTGAAAGCTCTTTCAGCAAGGCAGAATTTGTATCGGAAAGTTCAAGCAGTGACATATCAGAAATAAGTCCGAAGACCTTTTCATAAGCGTAGATAAGCGGCTGCACAAATAAGGTAGCAAGTCCGCCGAGGAGGAACATCAGAAAAGTTTCGGGTTCCACTTCGTAAATAGACCCTTCCTGAATAATCGTAAAAGCAAAGTAAGAGAGAATATACACCAGGGTGATCTGCCCTACAGTGATGAACAAATTTGCCCTTTTATAAAGTTCAGAAACGGTAAGGATGGTAACAATTCCCGCAATGATCTGCAGAAACATGTATTCGTAACTATCCGGTACAATGAAGCCCAGCAATAGCACCGTAATAACATGTGTAAATAATCCCAGTCGGGAATCAAAAAAGCCCTTAATAGTCAGAGGTAAGATACATAGCGGCACCACATAGACGTACTGCACATTAAATTTAATGATGAGCGTGGTTAGCAGCACCATGAGGAGCACGTTAAAGAAAACGAATGTGACCTTTATATTGTTCTGGAAAATATCATATCGATATTTCCTTATAAACAGCATCAGCATGAGCAAAGCCAGGAATACAAGCATTCCGTAACCAAGGACCACCCAATAATAATTTGCCTTACTCCATACCTGGGATTCATATTCGGCTTTCAGGGAGTTCAGGATCTGGAGCTTATCCCCTTCCACTACTTCTCCTTTGGCCACTATAATAGTGCCCCGTTCTACACTCCCGCGGGTATAAGATATCTGGTTGTATTTACTTTCCAGGTCATTTTTGGTGAGGGTTTCATTATAGGAAACGTTAGGCTTAACGGTATCAAAGAATAAACCTACGAGTTCTTCCCTGAACAATTGCAGGCCGCCCTGATCGATCCTTTTGTTGAGATAATCTCTAAGCCCTGTTTGCTTCAGAACATTCTGGTATGCCACTTCTGTGGCCTCGTTTCCCTTTCTAAGATAGATGAGCTGGTTTGGATTTAGTGGAACAATTTCCTGAAGCAATCCGTTCTCATAAATGTCGTTTGCCGTTTTGTTTACAAAATTGCGGAGTTTTGTTGTTTCCTGCCGGCTGAGTGTATCCGGAAAAAGTTCAGTGAATTCCTGTTCCAAAGCAGCTTTTACACCTTCGGCAACATCAGCATTATAATCGTAATAAGGAATATGGGTCTTATTGATCTTATTTTTTTCTGCGGAAATTTCTTCCGGAGTCTTTAAAATCGCAAAATCAAAAGGAGCATAGAGATTCTCATATTGCCAGGGTTTGCCTTTCGGAATCTCATACTTGAATTTACCTCCTTTAGGAAAAAGATAAACGATGAGGAAAGTGGTGAGCAGAAATAAAAAAACTTTATAAAAAAGGTCCTGATTTTTATAAAGGTAATTCACAAATGATTTCATAAAAACAAATCTCTTTTCAAATGTAGTAAAAAAAGGCGGCTGATGCTTCGTGGTTGGTTTCTTCCTGATAAAATGATTAAATTCGCAAGGATTAAACTAAAACTTAGAAATAATGAATAAGGAAGTAGTAATAGTAAGCGCCGTAAGAACTCCAATAGGTAGTTTCCTGGGCAGCTTATCAACTGTACCCGCCACCAAACTGGGTTCTATAGCTATTAAAGGAGCACTTGATAAAATTAACCTGAAGCCTGAACTGGTAGATGAAGTTTTGATGGGAAATGTGGTGCAGGCCGGGAATGGACAGGCTCCAGCAAGGCAGGCAGCCCTGGGTGCCGGAATACCTAAAGAAGTTCCCTGTACTACTGTAAATAAAGTTTGTGCCAGTGGAATGAAGTCTGTAATGCAGGCTGCACAGGCCATTGCTCTGGGAGATGCTTCTATTGTTGTTGCCGGTGGAATGGAAAATATGAGCATGATCCCTCACTACCTCTACCTTCGAAAAGGGCAAAAATTTGGCCCTGCACAAATGGAAGACGGAATGCAAAAAGACGGACTTGTAGATGCATATGATCATAATGCCATGGGTGTTGCTGCAGACCATTGTGCAAAAGAGCATCATTTCAGCCGCGAGGAGCAGGATAAATTTGCCATTCAGTCCTACACCCGATCCAAAAAGGCCTGGGAAGCAGGGAAATTTGATGACGAAGTAGTTCCTGTAGAAGTTCCACAGCGTAAGGGAGATCCTTTAGTTGTTAATGAAGATGAGGAATACAAGAACGTATTTATGGACAAGATCCCTTCCCTACGTCCTGCATTTGGAAAAGAAGGAACGGTAACCGCGGCAAATGCCTCTACTATTAACGATGGTGCTGCTGCACTTGTACTTATGAGCCGTGAAAAAGCAGATGAACTGGGATTAACTCCACTGGCTACTATCAAAAGTTACGCAGATGCTGCTACAGATCCAATTTGGTTTACTACAGCGCCTTCCAAAGCGCTTCCGAAAGCCATTGATAAAGCAGGTATCTCTATGGACAACGTAGATTACTTTGAATTTAATGAAGCCTTTTCTGTAGTAGGATTGGTAAATATGAAGATCCTGGGACTAAAAGGCGATAATGTAAATGTGAATGGTGGAGCTGTTTCATTAGGTCATCCACTGGGGTGCTCAGGAGCACGTATCATCGTAACCTTACTGAACGTATTAAAACAGAACAACGGAAAAATTGGAGCAGCTGCAATTTGTAATGGTGGTGGCGGTGCTTCTGCCATGATCCTGGAGCGTCATTAATATTCTGATACCCCCGAATTAATGCAATATGCCATCTGTAACCTGGGCATTGTTCCACTAAGGTTAGAACCTTCAGATACCAGCGAAATGCTGAGCCAGGTGCTCTATGGAGAGTACTTCAAGATCCTTGAAGAAAGAGGAAAATGGTCCCGTATCAGGACCGCTTTTGATGGGGTCGAAGCCTGGATTGACAATAAGCAGTATCAAAAGGTTACTGAAGAACATTATCAATCAGCGGAAATCTCAGAGGGACCATTATCTGGTGACCTTGTTGATTTTGTGGATACCGGGAATCAATTGCTGCCTGTGCCATTGGGTTCTGAATTGCACGGACTTGAATTGTTGCAACACAACTTTTCGGGTAACAGAATGCAGGGAAAAAGAGATAAACCAAAGCTTATTGAAACGGCTTTCCTTTACCTAAACGCTCCCTTTATGTGGGGCGGAAAAACGCCTTTTGGAATTGACTCCAGCGGATTCACCCAGATGGTCTATAAACTCAATGGATATAAACTTTCCCGTAATGCGGCTGATCAGGCGAAGCAAGGAGAGTCCCTTAGTTTCATTGAAGAAAGTGAACCCGGAGATCTTGCATTTTTTGATAATAAAGAAGGAGTGATCACTCATGTAGGCATTATCATGAATGATAATTACATCATTCATTCTGATGGCAGGGTGCGGCTGGACCGCATAGATCATTCGGGCATTTATAATGCCGAAATGCGACGACATACGCATCAACTCAGGGTGATAAAAAAGATCATATAAACAAAAAACCCGCTTCACAGCGGGTTTTTTTATTTCAGGTAATCCTGCAAATTAGTTTTGGTTTGCTCTGGCAGCTTCCATTTCAGCAATTTTAGCTTTCATTTCTTCAGCCTTTTTAGGCTCTTCGATCTGATAGTAAATGTTCATGATGGTTCTGGCAGCTTCTATATTATTTGGATTGATCTCCAATACTTTTTGTAGGTGTGGAAGTGCTTCTCTATAAAGACCCTGACGTTCCTTGGCTAGTGCATTATACTTCTTAGTATCTTCCTTGCTCATACCAAGACTGTTCATTTCCTCAACTATTGGAGCCTCTCTTGAAAGAATTACGTATGCCATGTTTATACGGGCATTATTCATATTTGGATCCAATTCAATAGCCTTATTGTAGTACTCCATTGCACGGTCCTTTTCTCCCATTTCGGCAGAACTTACTCCCAGGTTGTAATATAGAACCGCATCATTTGGATTCTGAGCTACGATCTCCTCCATGATTTCACGGTATTTTTTCATGTCGCCCATACGGTAGTACATATCAGCTTCAATCTGCATAAGACCGGCATCATTTGGATTTTCCTTTTTGGCATCTTCCATTGCACTTACAGCCTTTTCGTTATCACCTTGTTGAATGTAGATCAATGCAACATTCTTAGCGATCTCTGCTCTTTTAGACTCAGACGACCTTTCCTGCGGATTCATATACTCTCCGGACTTCACGAAAAGATCTCTTTGTTCTTTAGAAGCCATTTGCTCTTCTTCCCCTGTAGCCTTGTTCACTGCAGTGTATTGTGTCTCAATACCTGTAAAACCAAGGTCTTTCAACTGCTGATAATAATCAAGAGCAGTTTTATAATCTTTAGCATTTACAGAATTTGAAGCAGCATAATAAAGGTACATGGTATCCTTAGTATTCAGTTGATATCCCATGTAAAGCTTGTCTGCGGCCTCAGCATACTTTTGAGCATTTTGATCGGCGATAGCAGCAGTGACCAGAGCGTTACTGGCAGCAGTAATTCCGTCAGCAGCATTTTCATGCCCAAGTTCTTTTGCTTTTTTGAATGCTTCTACAGCAGCTGTAAGATCAGCCGGAGCAACGTTTTGACCGGTACCTACCAGGGCATATCCTTTGTAAAGGTAAAATTCTGCTTGCAGTTCTTTATCAGCTCCTGCAATTTCAGCTTCTGCTTGTTGTATGTACTTTCGAGCCTCCTGGAATTCACCTTTTTCCACGGCTTTTTCGGCACGTCGAATTTCTTTTTTCTGGGCGAACGCTACGACAGTAAGCATCATTAAAACTGCCGTTAAGAATCTATTTTTCATCATTTAGGGTTTTGTGTTAAAGTTATTCGTCACTGTTATTTGCAATTGTTGTGCCATCTTCAGTTCCGTCCCTCATATCAAGGCCTTCCTTGTCTGCAACCTCTTCCACATCTTCCTCTTCATTCATTACTTTTGCCACTGCGGCAATCGAATCATTCCCCTTAAGGTTGATCAATTTTACTCCTTGTGTAGCACGGCCCATAACTCTAAGGCTGTCTACTGAAGTTCGGATCGCGATACCCGATTTATTGATGATCATAAGGTCATCAAGATCAGTTACGCTTTTGATAGCCACAAGGCTACCAGTCTTTGGAGTGATGGAAATGGTCTTCACACCTTTTCCTCCACGGTTGGTGACCCTGTAAATTGGTTCTCCATCTTCCGGATCGTCAATGTAGGTACGTTTTCCGTATCCATTTTCAGAAACCACAAGAACGGTTTCCTCCTTCGGATTCTGGATCGCTATCATTCCTACTACTTCATCGTTGTCATCTGCAAGGGTAATACCTCTCACCCCGGATGCATTTCTTCCCATTGGTCTGGTCTTGCTCTCCTCAAATCGGATAGCCTTACCACTCTTCACTGCCAGCATAACCTGGCTTTCACCGTTGGTCAATTTTGCTTCAAGTAGCTCATCTCCTTCCCTGATGGTGATCGCATTGATACCATTGGTACGTGGTCGTGAATACTGCTCCAGCGGAGTCTTTTTAACCTGTCCTTTCTTAGTAGCCATGATCACATAATGGCTGTTGATGTATTCTTCATCTTTAAGATCCTGAGTACAGATAAATGCTTTCAGCTTATCATCCGGCTCGAGGTTGATCAGGTTTTGTATCGCTCTTCCTTTTGAAGTTCTGCTTCCTTCAGGGATCTCATAGACCCTCATCCAGAAACACTTACCTTTTTCGGTAAAGAAGAGCATGTATTGGTGGTTGGTTCCAATGAACAGGTTCTCAAGGAAATCTTCATTCCTTGTAATAGAAGCCTTTTGTCCAACTCCACCTCTGTTTTGTGTCTTATATTCTGTAAGTGATGTCCTTTTAATATAACCCGCGTGAGAAATGGTTATCACTACCTGCTCATCAGGGATCATATCTTCCATGCTAAGATCACCTCCGGAATATTCTATAGTAGATCTTCTTTCATCACCATACTTCTCCTTCACCTCCAGCATCTCATCTTTAATGACCTCCATTCTGCGTTCTTTTCTCGCGAGGATGTCTTTAAGATCTTCAATGGTCTTCATTAGTTCTTCGTACTCAGCTCTCAACTTATCCTGTTCCAGACCGGTAAGTTGTCTCAATCGCATCTCTACGATCGCCTTGGCCTGTACTTCTGAAAGTTCAAAACGCGCGATCAGCTTTTCCCTTGCCTCATCAGCATTGCTGGACGCCCTGATCAATGCAATTACTTCATCAATATTATCAGAAGCTATGATAAGCCCTTCAAGAATGTGTGCTCTTTCTTCAGCTTTTCGAAGTTCATATTCAGTTCTTCTCACCACCACTTCATGCCTGTGTTCCACGAAGTATTGGATCATATCCTTCAGGTTCAGCATTTGAGGTCGGCCTTTTACAAGGGCGATATTGTTAACGCTGAAAGAGTTCTGCAAAGAAGTGTGCTTGTAAAGGGTATTAAGGACAATATTTGGGATCGCATCTCTCTTAAGAATGTAAACGATCCTCATTCCGTTACGGTCAGACTCGTCACGGATGAGAGATATCCCTTCTATCTTCTTGTCATTCACCAGGTCAGCCGTCTTTTTGATCATTTCAGCTTTGTTCACCTGGTAAGGTATTTCAGTAACTATAATAGCTTCTCTTCCGTTGACTTCTTCGGTATGAGCTTTAGCACGAAGAACTACTCTTCCACGTCCTGTTTTGAATGCTTCGCGCACCCCGTCATATCCGTAGATAATTCCGCCGGTAGGAAAATCAGGAGCTTTTACATGCTCTATAAGTTCATCAATTTCAACATCGGGATTATCGATATAGGCCACTACTCCGTCCACCACTTCAGCAAGGTTGTGTGGCGGCATATTGGTAGCCATACCAACAGCAATACCACTCGCCCCGTTCACCAAAAGGTTCGGGATACGGGTAGGTAAAACTACCGGTTCGTGAAGGGTATCGTCAAAGTTTAATTGGGTATCAACTGTTTCTTTATCAATATCTGCGAGCATATCCTCACTGATCTTGCGCATTCTGGCCTCGGTATAACGCATTGCTGCAGGGCTGTCACCGTCAATAGATCCAAAGTTACCCTGGCCGTCGACCAACATATAGCGTAAACTCCATTCCTGGGCCATACGCACCATAGTGTCATAGACTGAAGAGTCACCGTGCGGGTGAAACTTACCTAACACTTCCCCAACTATTCTCGCTGATTTTTTATGAGCCCTGTTAGAAAGAACACCAAGCTCGTACATTCCATATAAAACCCTTCTGTGCACAGGTTTCAATCCGTCCCGCACATCTGGCAGTGCACGTGACACAATGACCGACATTGAATAATCAATGTAAGCCGACTTCATTTCATCTTCAATATTGATAGGAATTAACTTTTCTCCTTCAGCCATAAATTCACATATTTTGGTTCAAAAAACTAACGTGCCAATTTACGCATTTTTGGGAACCCAAAGGCTATATTCATTGAGGTTTTCTTGTATTTTATTAACAAATTTTTAGTTGTCGTTCGTTAATAAGTTCATTACATTCTTCTTTGATATTAGGAAGCAAATTTGTCAATTAGCTATAACTCAGAATCAGGTATGGTTTTTGAAACTTGAGTTACAAATAATCAGAGAGAAAGGAAAAAACATGGATGATAATTTTTCACCACGAGTAAAAGATGTGATCGCCTACAGCAAGGAGGAAGCCTTGCGTTTGGGCCATGACTTTATAGGTACAGAGCACCTCATGTTGGGGCTGCTTAGAGATGGTGATGGAAAAGCGATTAATATATTAAATGCACTGGATGTTGACCTTACCCATTTAAGAAGAAAGGTAGAGATCCTAAGCCCTGCTAACCCTGCGATAAGTGTTGAATCTAATGAGAAGCGAAATCTTCATTTGACACGCCAGGCAGAAAGGGCTCTCAAAACCACTTTTTTGGAGGCTAAATTATTCCAGAGCACTTCGATTAATACTGCCCACCTGCTATTGTGCATTTTACGGAATGAAAACGACCCTACTACGAAACTTCTCAATAAATTGAAGGTGGATTACGATGGGGTTAAAGACCAGTTTAAATATATGATAACAAACGATGACGACTATATAGAGTCTCCTTCGGCCGAGTCTTTTTCGGATGAAGATGCTACTTCAGACGATTCCGGAAAAAGCAATCCTTTTGCGGGAAGTCCGAGTAAGACCAACAAGAAATCGAAGACTCCCGTTTTGGATAACTTCGGAAGGGATCTTACTGCCCTGGCAGAGCTTGATAAACTGGACCCTGTTGTGGGTCGGGAGAAAGAGATCGAAAGGGTATCCCAGATCTTAAGCCGAAGAAAGAAAAACAACCCGCTCCTCATTGGAGAACCCGGAGTTGGTAAGTCGGCAATTGCTGAAGGTCTTGCTTTACGTATTGTAAAAAGAAAAGTCTCACGTATCCTTTTTGACAAGCGGGTGGTCACTCTTGACCTTGCCAGCCTTGTTGCCGGTACCAAATACCGTGGTCAATTCGAGGAACGAATGAAAGCAGTAATGAACGAACTTGAAAAGAATGATGATATCATCCTTTTCATTGATGAGATCCATACTATTGTTGGTGCCGGTGGCGCTACAGGTAGCCTGGATGCCAGCAACATGTTCAAACCTGCACTTGCAAGAGGCGAGATACAATGTATCGGTGCCACAACTCTTGACGAGTACAGACAGTATATTGAGAAGGATGGAGCTCTGGAAAGACGTTTCCAAAAAGTTATCGTAGAACCAACTACGGTAGAGGAAACTATTCAGATCCTTAATAATATTAAGGACAAGTATGAAGAGCACCACAATGTGACTTATACAGACGAAGCTATTCTGGCCTGTGTAAAACTCACTAACAGGTATATGACAGACCGTTTCCTTCCGGACAAAGCGATCGATGCTTTAGATGAAGCTGGTTCAAGAGTGCACATCACAAATATTGATGTTCCAAAACAGATCCTGGAATTGGAGCGCAAGCTGGAAGAAGTAAGAGAGAACAAGAATTCCGTGGTTAAAAAGCAGAAATATGAAGAAGCTGCAAAACTGCGTGATGACGAAAAGAATATAGAGAAAGAACTCGCTAAAGCTCAGGCCAAGTGGGAAGAAGAATCTAAAATGCACCGGGAAATAGTTTCTGAAGATAACGTAGCAGATGTTGTTTCCATGATGACAGGAATTCCTGTAAACAGGATCGCCCAGACTGAGATCAACAAACTGGCTCTTCTGCCGGAATTGATCAAAGGCAAAGTAATTGGTCAGGACGAAGCGGTTGGAAAAGTGGTAAAAGCTATTCAGCGTAACCGCGCCGGACTTAAAGATCCGAACAAGCCAATTGGTTCATTTATCTTCCTTGGTCAAACCGGGGTTGGTAAAACTCAGTTAGCGAAGATCCTTTCCAGAGAATTGTTCGACAATGAAGATGCGTTGATACGTATCGACATGAGTGAATACATGGAAAAATTCGCGGTAAGCCGATTAATTGGTGCACCTCCGGGATACGTAGGTTATGAAGAAGGAGGTCAATTAACTGAGAAAGTAAGACGTAAACCTTACGCAGTGATCCTGCTGGACGAGGTAGAGAAAGCCCACCCTGATGTATTCAACATGCTGTTGCAGGTACTGGATGACGGTTACCTCACTGACAGCCTTGGTAGAAAGATCGACTTTAGAAATACGATCATTATAATGACCTCGAATATTGGGGCCAGAAAACTGAAAGATTTTGGACAGGGAGTAGGTTTTGGAACCGCTGCCAAGAAGTCTCAGGTTGATGAGAACGCACGTAGTGTTATTGAAAATGCTCTTAAAAAGGCATTTGCTCCCGAGTTCCTTAACCGGGTAGATGACGTGGTGATCTTTAACCCTCTAGAACAAGAGGACATTTATAAGATCATTGATATTGAGCTTGAAAAACTATTCGGAAGAATTGGCGCTCTTGGTTACGACTTGAAACTGACCAAAAAAGCCAAGGATTTCATTGCCGAAAAAGGTTTCGACAAGCAATACGGTGCAAGACCATTGAACAGAGCTATTCAGAAGTATATTGAAGATGCCCTGGCCGAAGAGATCATTTCTTCACACATTTCTGAAGGAGACAAGATCTTTATGGACCTTGACGAAAAGAAAAATGAGCTGACCATTAAAGTGGAAAAAGCTAAAAAAGAAACCAACTCTTAGTTGTACGTAGTTGAGTTTTAATTTTTGAAGCCTGTGAATTTTCACAGGCTTCTTTTTTTAATGCCTTCCCTTTAAAACATCAACTACATCCTGCAGCTCATATCCTTTTGCTTTCAGCAGGATCAGGTAATGAAATAAAAGATCGGCGCTTTCATTCAGGAACAGCTCTTCGTTGTCATCTTTGGCTTCGATAACCGTTTCCACCGCCTCCTCACCTACTTTCTGCGCGATCTTATTGATCCCGCTTCGAAAAAGGGAAGCAACATAACTTTTCTCATTCTCCGGATTGTCTCTGCGATCAGTGATGATCTTTTCCAGTTCGGATAAAAATCCGAATTGCTGTGTATTCTCTTCTCCCCAACAGGTATCTGTTCCTTTGTGGCAGGTTGGGCCGTCAGGTCTTGCGAGAATAAGCAACGTATCCTTGTCACAATCTACTTTAATATCCACCACGTTTAAAAAGTTACCACTCTCCTCCCCTTTGGTCCAAAGTCTTTTTTTACTGCGGCTGAAAAATGTCACTTTTTGAAGCTCTTTGGTTTTAGCCAGTGCATCGTCATTCATATAACCTAACATTAGTACATTTTTGGTTTCCGAATCCTGTACAATTGCGGGCACAAGTCCGTCTCTATCTTTATTGAAATCTATTTTCATTTCTCTATTTTCTATATTCTTTGTTCTACCTAAAGTCTAACCTCAATACCTTTTTTCCTCATTTCTTTCTTCAGATCTTTGATCTCTATTTCCCTGAAATGAAAAACACTGGCGGCCAAAGCTGCATCTGCATCTCCTTCAGTAAAAGCATCGCAAAAGTGCTGTATATCACCAGCACCTCCCGAGGCAATTACCGGGATACTGAGTTCTGAAGAAAGTCTTTTCAGTGCTTCATTAGCAAAGCCTTTTTTAGTGCCATCGTGATCCATGGAGGTAAAAAGGATCTCTCCTGCACCTCGCTCTTCCACCTCTTTTGCCCATTCAAAAAGGTCAATTTCAGTAGGAACTTTTCCGCCCACGAGGTACACGAGCCATTTCCCGTTAATCTGTTTAGCATCAATGGCCACGACAATGCACTGCCGACCAAACTTAGCTGCCAATTGATTGATAAGGTCGGGATTCTTCACTGCGGAAGAATTCACAGCAACCTTGTCAGCCCCATTCTGAAGCAGCACATCTACATCTTCAACAGAAGAAATCCCCCCGCCTACAGTAAACGGAATATTCACCGTGGCAGCCACTTTTCTTACCAGTTCTGCCAGGGTCTTTCTTTTTTCCTCTGTAGCCGAAATATCCAGGAACACCAGTTCATCTGCACCCGATCTCGAGTAGATCTGCGCCAGCTCCACCGGATCTCCTGCATCCCGGAGGGCTATGAAATTTACCCCTTTTACGGTACGTCCATCCTTGATATCAAGACAAGGAATAATTCTTTTTGTCAGCATTTCTTCTAAATGTTTATTTCTTGTGATCCTCCATTTTCCAGGATAAATTTCTCCAGCTGTTTTAAACTGATCTTTCCTTCGTAGATCGCTTTTCCAATAATCGCTCCTTCACAACCAACTTCACGGAGGTATGGAAGATCATCGAAAGTAGCCACCCCTCCGGAGGCAATTAGTTTCAATCCAGGATTCTCTTCCAGGATTTCCCTGTACAGATCAATTGAAGGACCAGTCAGCATTCCATCTTTAGAAATATCAGTACAGATAACATATTTGACTCCCTTTGCTGAATACTGCTGAATAAAAGGTAAAAGATCTTCTCCCGATTCTTCAGTCCAGCCACTGACTGCTATCTTCTTGTTTTTGGCATCGGCCCCTAAAATGATCTTTTCATTTCCAAATTTTTCCAGCCAGGAGAAAAAGACTTCCGGTTGTTTTACCGCAATGCTTCCCCCGGTGATCTGCCTGGCTCCAGATTCAAAAGCGATTCTAAGATCCTCATCAGACTTTAATCCACCCCCAAAATCGATCTTAAGATCAGTACCCGAAGCGATCTTCTCAAGAACTTTGTGATTGACAATATGCTTTGATTTTGCTCCGTCAAGATCGACCAGGTGCAGGTATTTTATCCCATGATCTGCAAATTCTTTCGCAACCTCTAAAGGGTTCTCATTGTAAATTTTACTTGTGCTGTAATCTCCCTGGGAAAGCCTTACGCACTTCCCGTCGATAATATCTATTGCTGGAATGATTCTCATTCTTTTTTGTTTTAATTGTCACCTCGAGCGGAGCCGAAAGGTCTCTTCTATTTTTACATTTCTAACTTCAGAAAGTTCTCCAATATTCTTTCTCCTGCCTCGCTGCTTTTTTCCGGATGAAACTGAACTCCGTAAAAATTACCTTTTTTAAGAGCTGAAGAATATTCCACTCCGTAGTCACATTTCGCAATAGTTTCACTGCAGACAGGAGCATAATAACTGTGCACAAGATAAACGTACTCTCCTTCTGAAATTCCTTCAAAAAGTTCTGTTTTAAGATCCGTTATTCTGTTCCATCCTATGTGAGGCACTTTCAGGTCCTTTTCAAAATGAACCACTGCTGTGTCAAAAATCCCCAGTCCGGTTGTGTTTCCTTCTTCCGAAGAGGCACACATCAACTGCATACCCAGGCAGATACCCAAAACAGGCTGCTCCAGTTGGGGAATAAGCGCATCCAATCCTGTGCTTCGTAGTTTGGTCATAGCCGAGCTTGCTTCCCCAACACCGGGAAAAATGACCTTATCTGCTTTCCTGATCTCTTCTGCGTCTGAGGATAATACCCCGGTGTAACCCAGTCGTTCCAATGCAAATTTGATGCTTTGAATGTTTCCTGCTCCGTAATCTATTATAACTATTTTCATTCTGTTCAAATTATAGCATGCCTTTGGTACTGGGCAGGATCATTTTCTCAGGATCTCTTTTTACCGCCACCTTGATCGCTTTGGCAAAAGCCTTAAAAATGGCTTCTATTTTGTGGTGTTCATTCCTTCCTTCAGCTTTGATATTTAGATTAGCCCTGGCACCATCGGTAAAGGATTTAAAAAAGTGGTAGAACATTTCTGTGGGCACTTGGCCTATCATTTCCCGATTGAATTCGGCGTCCCATACTAACCAGTTCCTGCCTCCAAAATCAATGGCAACCTGCGCCAGGCAATCATCCATCGGCAGGCAAAAGCCATAGCGCTCTATTCCAAGTTTGTTACCCAAGGCTTTTGAAAATACTTCTCCCAAAGCAATGGCGGTATCTTCTATCGTGTGGTGCTCGTCGACTTCCAGATCGCCGGTAACCTTCACCTCCAGATCCATTTGACCATGCCTCGATATCTGGTCCAGCATGTGGTCAAAGAATTTGAGTCCGGTGTTAATATCACTTATTCCTGTGCCATCGAGATTCAGCCTAATGAAAATATCTGTTTCATTCGTTTTCCGGGAGATCTCTGCGGAACGATCACTGAGTTTCAAAAATTCATAGATCTTCTGCCAGCTCTCAGTCTCCAGTTGGATCACCTGCTGTAATTCCTCCTTTTTTGTTGAAACTTCTTCCTTTCCAAGATCTTCATGCCCGGTGATAAAGATCCCTTTTGAATTTAAATTCTTTGCCAGTTCCATGTCGGTCAGCCGGTCGCCTATCACAAAAGAATTCTTCAAATCGTACTGCTCTTCATTGAAGAAGTGTGTTAGAAGTCCGGTGCGCGGTTTTCGGGTGTTGGCATTTTCTTCCGGAAATGTCCGGTCAATAATGATCTCGTTGAACTTCACTCCCTCATTCTCGAAGGTCTGTAAAAGAAATTTCTGGACCGGCCAAAAAGTATCTTCCGGAAAGGAATCTGTGCCAAGGCCATCCTGATTGGTGACCATCACCAACTCGTAGTCCAGCTCTTTTGCGATTTTTGATAGGTATTGGAAAACTCCGGGATAAAATTTCAGTTTATCAAAACTATCCAATTGATAATCCTCGGGCTCAAGCGCCAATGTTCCGTCACGGTCTATAAAAAGTACTTTTTTCATTTACTTGCCATTTCTTTTTGGTTGTTCATTTCTATTTCCTGTAAAGCTTTTACCAGCTTTATATTTTCTGCCATCGTCCCGACCGTAAAGCGAATGGTATTTTCACACAGCGGTTGGTTACTGCGGTTGCGGACCACTATTTCCTTCTTCAGCAGTTGCTCATATCTTTGATCGGCGTTGTCTACCCTTGCCAGCAGAAAGTTTGCTTCGGAAGGAAAAATTTCACTAACAAAAGATATTTTGGATAACTCCTTCTCTAAAAAGCCTTTTTGGCCAAGTATTTTTTTGATCTCCAATTCCACCTCTTCTGTTGCCTGTAACCGCTCCAGAGCCTTTTGCTGGGTTAGCACATTTACATTGTAAGGTGGTTTGATCTTATTCAGGATACTGATGATTTCTGTGGAAGCATAACAGATCCCCAACCTGATCCCGGCCTGTCCATAAGCCTTTGAGAGGGTTTGCGTGATCACAAGATTAGGAAACTCCTGAAGTCTTTTTAGCCAACTTTCCTGCGAAGAAAAATCAATATAGGCCTCATCGATCACTAAGAGTCCGTTGAAGTTATTCAATAATTTCAGAACAGCTTCTTCAGAAAAAGTGTTTCCTGTGGGATTATTGGGAGAGCAGAGAAAGAGCAATTTGGTATTCGCATCCACTTCATCAAGAATTGTATCTACATCAGGCTGAAAGTTTTTCTTCAGGAATATTTCACGGTTTTCTACCTCATTAAGATCAGCCAGTACCTTGTACATTCCATAGGTAGGAGGCAACGTAATTATGTTGTCCCTCCCCGGACTACAAAAAGCTCTGAAAAGCAGGTCCAACACTTCATCGCTGCCGTTTCCGAGTAAAATATGTTCTTCCCGAAGGCCTTTTTGAATGGCAAGTTCAGATTTCAGGTTTGCCTGTTGCGGATCGGGATATCGATTGACTCCGTTATCGAATGGATTTTCATTGGCATCCAAAAATGTCATTTTTCGACCATCTGCTTTGAACTCGTCCCGGGCAGAAGAATACGGTTTCATCTGCGCGACATTCTTGCGCACCAGTCGGTCAATATTAAAATCGGAGTTCATCTTAGTTTGCATTTTCAAGTTCTTTTAATCGTAAGCTAACTGCATTTTTGTGAGCCTGCAGTCCTTCAGCCTCAGCCATTAATTCAATAGCCGGACCAATAGTGCGAATTCCTTCCTCAGTTATCTTTTGAAAACTGATCGTTTTCATAAAACTGTCGAGGTTAACTCCGCTGTACTGTTTCGCGTATCCGTTCGTGGGCAGCGTATGATTTGTTCCTGAAGCATAATCTCCCGCACTTTCGGGAGTATTGTTCCCAATAAAGACAGAGCCCGCATTCTGAATTCCGTCTACAAAATAGTCGCTTTCACTGCAGCAAACTATAAAGTGCTCTGGGGCATATTCATTAATGAGTTCGAGAGCAGTTTCTTTTTCCTTTATAAAGATCAGGCGGGAATTCTGAATGGCTGCGCTGGCGATCTCCTTTCGCGGAAGTTGTTCCAGCTGATTCGCTACCTCTTTTTCAACTTGTTCCAGAAAATCTTCGGAAAGAGAAACCAATATCACCTGACTATCTTTTCCATGTTCTGCCTGTGACAAGAGATCTGAAGCAACAAAGGCAGCATTGGCGGTATTATCAGCCAGCACCAGCAATTCCGAAGGGCCTGCCGGCATATCAATTGCAACATCATATTTCGTGGCCATCTGTTTGGCTACAGTTACAAACTGGTTTCCGGGGCCAAAGATCTTGTATACTTTCGGAAGGGTTTCGGTTCCAAAGGTCATTCCTGCAATGGCCTGGATACCTCCCACTTTAAAGATGCGATCTATACCACATAGAGCCGCAGTATACAATATCACCGGATTTATCGTACCCTGTTTGTTAGGCGGGGAACACAGAACTATTTCCCTGCAGCCTGCTATTTGTGCCGGTACAGCCAGCATAAGGATCGTAGAAAATAAAGGTGCAGTCCCGCCGGGAATGTAAAGTCCAACTTTTTGAATAGGTCGTTTTTCCTGCCAACATTCTACCCCTGCGACGGTTTCTACCGCAACTTTTCCCTGCTTTTGAGCGGCGTGAAAAGCTTCAATATTCTTTTTAGCTAACTGAATAGCTTGTTTTAGATCATCTGAAACCTCGGTTTGAGCTTCATTTATTTCTTCTGCAGAAACTTCCAGGTTGTCAGGTTTTACACCATCAAACAGTTCGGTGTAGCGATTGACAGCCTCGTCCCCTTTGGCTTTGATCTCCCCAAAGATCTCTGCAACCGTACGTTCAATATCTTCAAAACTTTGCGTGGGACGCTTAAGAAGTTCTTCCCACTGTTTCCTTTCCGGATTTATTACTTTTTTCATTCCAGCAGATTTTAAAGTACCATTTTCTCGATTGGTGCGACCAAAATTCCTTCGGCACCGTTCTGTTTTAACTCATCAATTACTTCCCAGAAACGTTCTTCAGAAATTACGGTGTGGATAGAACTCCATCCTTTTTCAGCTAAAGGAAGAACGGTAGGACTTCTCATTCCGGGTAACAATTCAATTACTTTATCGAGCCGGTCGCTTGGAACATTCATCAGAATGTATTTTGATTTCCTGGCTCGCAGTACAGATTTGATCCTGAACTGAAGCTTTGTAAGCACCTCTTTTCTTTCCGCAGAGATCTTTGGGGAAACAGCCAGAACGGCTTCGCTTTGCAGCATCACCTCCACTTCTTTCAGGTTATTCTTAAAAAGGGTGCTCCCGCTTGAAACGATATCACAGATCGCATCTGCCAACCCAATATTAGGCGCGATCTCAACAGAACCGTTAATAATATGAAGGTCTGCAGAAATGCCATTTTTGGCCAGGTAATTATTGACGGTATTGGGGTAGGAAGTCGCGATACGGGTGCCATCAAGATCTTTAAGACCTGTATATTTTGCCGTTTTTGGAACAGCTAATGACACACGACACTTAGAAAATCCGAGTTTTTCGGCTGTTATTATGTCCTCCCCTTTTTCAATGAGCACATTCTCACCAATAATGGCTGCATCTACCACGCCATCGCGTAAATACTGCGGAATATCCCCATTGCGGAGATAGAATACCTCTAACGGAAAATTTCCGGAGGTGGCTTTAAGCTGTTCCCGGCCATTGTCAATTGAAATTCCGGCGTCCTTTAGGAGCTTGAGAGAATCATCGTGAAGTCTCCCCGATTTTTGTACTGCTATTCTGATTTTTTGCATGTTGGTAATTTTTTGCTGAGCAGAAAACGGGGTAATAAAAAAACCCGTTTGAGCTGCTCAAACGGGTTTTAGAAATATGAGTTATACACATATCAATCTCACCTCGCAAGAGCGAATGAATGAGAATGATGATGATGTAATTGAGTTGCTTTCATTATAAAGGCGAAATTAAATAAATATTTCAATATGAAAAGACTTTTCTGAATATTTAATTACTGATTGCCTAAAATGATAGGCATACCACCTTCACCGCCACCTATAACCACTACTTTGGAATTCGGGGATTTGGCCAGTTCGAGTGTGGCCTGAATACCTTTTTCCTTCAGGACTTTATCTGTCAGGGAAGCTGCTAGGATCTCATTGGCGCGGGCTTTACCTTCAGCGTCAATACGCTGCCGTTCGGCTTCCTGCTCTGCTTTGGTCAACCTGAATTCATATTCCAGAGATTCCTGTTCCTGACGAAGCTTTCGCTCGATCGCATCTTTAATGGTCGAGGGAAGAGAAACATCTCTCACAAGAACTTCATTGATCTGCACATATTGGTTTTCCAACAATAATTTGGTCTCCTCAAAGATCTCCTGTTGGATGGCTTCCCTTTTAGAAGAATAAAGCTGTTCCGGATTGTAACGTCCAACTACCGCACGGGCAGCAGATCTTACAGCAGGCTGCAATACTCGTTGTACATAGGCTTCTCCCCGGGTTTTGTGCAATAACCCCAGCTCTTCATAAGCAGGTTGGAACCAGACTGAAGCATCCAGCTGGATCTCTAATCCGTTGGAAGAAAGAACCTGCATATCCTCATCAATTGACTGCTGGCGCACTTCGTAAACGAAAACCTTGTTCCATGGAGCTACAAAATGGAAACCTTCAGATAATGGAGGTTCATCTGTAACCACTCCTTCATCAAAGGTTTTATAAAGAACCCCGGCTTCCCCGGATCCTATGGTAATTGTAGATTTAGCGATGATAATAATTAAAATAATACCTAAAAATAAAATGGGTAAACCCACCTTTGGTAATCTGTCCATACGTGTTTGAATTTGTAAATTAAATGTATCCGCGGTATTTCCTTAAGAACCATTCCAGGCTCAGCAAGAGAATTATTATCCCCAGCAGGTAATACCAGTCGATCAAAGATACGTTGTTTTGTCGGCTTTTCTGCACAGGAAGGTAAGAATTGGATGACAATAGATCATTCCGTAGTTGATCTGCATCTTCAAGGAAATAAAGTTTCTGCTCTTTTTGAGTGGCGATCATTTGCAGCTCTTCCAGGTTTGCGCCGGTAAATTGCTTTTCCATGTCAAATGAAAGGATCTCGAAAGAACCGGTTTTAGCTAGTCCTTCACCTTCTACATAGGCATTAAACTCATATTCTCCCGCAGGAAGGCTGGAGAGGTCAACGTCATAGTGCCGTTCTGCCAACCGGAAAGGAATTTGCCTTTTTTCGCCGGTCTCCTTGTTTGTGATTCGAAGCACCAGTTCTTTGCCTGGATCAAAAACATAATTCTTATCGAAGTATTCTGCCGAGATCAATGGTTCCTGCTCGCCATTGTAAAGCGGTTCATAAGAAACAGCAAAGCGTTGCCTCATTTGTTGGGCTGCCAGGAATTGTACAAGTTTTCCAAAATATTCATCAAAACTCTCAAAGGAGGAATCATCCTGATACACCTGACTCCGCCATTTCCAAATCCCCGCACCGAACAAAAATGCCCTTTTTTGCTCCTTTTCTTCCAGTAAAGCCAAAAGCGGCAAACCGGTTTCCACTCCTTCCACTTTTTTATAAAATAGAACATCCGGATTGGATTCCATTTTTAGATCTCCGAAGTTGGAAACCAGTGGCGGAAATGCTGAAATATCAAATTCGGAAAGCTGATAGGTTCCAAAATTGTCATTTTTGACAGGAAAGACTTCTTCAGTTTGTCCCGTGATCTCATGCTCTACATCCTCCAACTGAGCATTAAGGAAGCGCCAGTCAGTATTTGGTCCGGAAATAAGCCAGTAGTTCTGAGACTTTTCCTGAAGTCGCTGAAAAAGATCCAAAAACTTTGAATTCGGTTGGTAAAGTATGAGGAGTTGGTAATCGGCGGGATCAAAGTTACCATCCTGGATCTGCTGCAGATGTACTTCCCTTTGCTGGTTTGATTCTATAGTTTTTTTAAGTGCTCCCAGGTCAGGATGCAGCACATCATATACCACCGCAACCTTTGTACGTTCATCTATGACTTCCAGGGCAAATTTCCTGCTGTTATTCTGAACGTTCTTTTCTTCTGAAAGAGGTTCGATCTCTACAGTATATACACGGGTGCCAATGGAAGTTGCCGGCAGATCAGTCTGTATGACGGCAGAATTTTCAGATTGACTAAAATTTACCTTTTTACTGAAAACAACGGTGTTTCCAGACTTTATCCGCAGAATTGATTCGGCAGGCTCTTTACCTGAATACCTGAGAATAACCTCCACAGGAAAACGATTGTTCAAAAAAGCATATTTATTGGCATTGATCCGGGTGACCGCCAGATCTTTAATTTTGGCAGTATCTCCTAAAACAACCGGAATTACCGGCTGCTCATATCCTGCAATTCCATAGGAGAATTCCTGCCCCACCGTTTGATTACCGTCGGTCATCAAAATTGTTGGTGCTCTTTGCCCCCTCTTCAAACTTTTCAGGTCTTTAAAAATGGTAGAAATATTGGTCTGGTTTTCTCTGAAATCCGGAGCTTTTCCGGTACCGGTTTCCCTTCCGAAGGTATAAAGTTGAACATCAAACCTGTTGTTGATCTCTTTATCCTTCCGAAGTTTGTTTACGAAGTTCTTAACCCGGCTGGTATCTGAAAGTTCGGCAATTGAAGAGGAGTTATCTACGGCCAGGATCAATTCAGGTTTTTCAGTAAAATATTCTGTATTCCTGACCTTGGGATTGATAGCCAATAATAGAAGAGCAAAGATAGTAAGGCTACGTAAGGCAGCAAAAATGGCATTTTGAGATAGTTTTCCTTTTGGTTCATGGAAATACTGAAAAGTCCCTATGGCAATAGAGACAAATAGAGCAAGTATAATAAGGAGAACAGTAGATGTTGGCATCAGGACTTGCAGAATTTCATTAAATATACAGAAAGGTGTCCTGAAAAAAAATTCCCGCTTTTGGTTAAAAGCGGGAACAAGATCTTTTAGGTGAGCATTCCGCCATCAACATTGATGACCTGCCCGGTAATATATGCGCTGAGATCACTTCCCAGGAAGACACATGCGTTAGCGATATCTTCGGGAGTTCCTCCCCTTTTTAATGGAATTGCTTCTCTCCAGCCTTCCACAACTTTTTCATCAAGTTTTCCGGTCATTTCGGTTTCTATAAATCCAGGGGCGATCACGTTGGTACGAATATTACGTGATCCCAACTCAAGAGCCATTGATTTGGAGAAGCCGATCATCCCAGCTTTTGAAGCAGCATAGTTCGCCTGGCCGGCATTTCCTTTTACTCCCACCACACTGCTCATATTGATGATACTTCCTTTGCGTTGCTTCAACATGGTACGCTGAACAGCCTTGGTCATGTTGAAAACAGATTTCAGGTTTACTTCAATGACCTTGTCGAAATCTTCTTCGCTCATTCGCATCAACAGGTTATCTTTTGTAATTCCGGCATTGTTCACCAGGATATCAATACTTCCGAAATCTTCCAGTACATTTTTCACCAGTTCTTCGGCTTCCTTGAAGTCAGCAGCATTTGATTTGTAACCTTTGGCCTTGATCCCCATTTCTTGAAGTTCCTTTTCAAGCTGGTTGGCTGCTTCTACAGAAGAGCTATACGTAAAAGCCACATTGGCTCCATGCTTAGCAAATACTTCGGCAATTCCTTTTCCAATACCTCTACTGGCACCGGTAACTATGGCATTTTTTCCTTCTAAAAGTTTCATGTTTATTTTTCGGTTTTCGTGGTCAGTACTCAATTTGAATCAAATATAGTAAAACGAGTTGTTTACCATAAAAAAACCTCCGGAAGTTCCTGATTTGTGGATCAGCAAACCACGGAGGTTCTTATGGTAACACGGGATAAATTATCCCATAACTTCTTTTACTTTTTTACCGATCTCGGCAGGAGAATCAACAACATTGATCCCACACTCCCTCATAATGGCTTTTTTAGCCTCGGCAGTATCTTCACTTCCTCCAACGATCGCACCGGCGTGACCCATAGTACGTCCTTTTGGAGCAGTTTCTCCGGCGATGAATCCAACAACCGGCTTTTTGTTTCCGTTCTCTTTGATCCAACGGGCCGCATCAGCCTCAAGTTGTCCACCGATTTCTCCGATCATAACGATACATTTAGTTTCGTCATCGTTCATCAATAGTTCAACAGCTTCTTTGGTAGTGGTTCCAATAATTGGATCTCCTCCAATACCAATAGCGGTGGTGATACCTAGACCTTCTTTTACAACCTGATCTGCTGCTTCATAAGTAAGGGTTCCAGATTTTGAAACGATCCCAACATTTCCTTTTTTGAAGACAAAGCCCGGCATAATACCAACCTTAGCTTCTTCGGGAGTGATAACTCCAGGACAGTTAGGTCCTACCAAACGGCAGTCTCTGTCTTTTATATAATCTGCAGCTTTGATCATATCGGCTACAGGAATACCTTCGGTAATAGTGATAATAACTTTGATGCCTGCATCAGCAGCTTCCATAATAGCATCGGCTGCAAATGCCGGTGGAACAAAAATAATGGAGACGTCTGCTCCGGTTTCTTTTACTGCTTCAGCAACAGTATTAAAAACAGGTTTTTCCAGGTGCTTTTGACCACCTTTTCCGGGAGTCACCCCACCTACAACGTTTGTTCCGTATTCTATCATTTGTCCGGCGTGAAAAGTACCTTCACTTCCGGTAAATCCTTGAACAATTATTTTTGAATCTTTATTGACTAAAACGCTCATAGTTGATTATTGAATTTTTGAGTTACAAAAGTAGGTTTTTACTAAAGAAACCTAAAGTGTTTTATTAATTAGTTGGCAGGAAAGAATTGAGATTTTCAGGGCTGTCATCAGCCTGCTGACTTATTTGATGTCCTTTGTACATTTTACCATCTTTAATTTGCCAGATGGAGATGAAATGGGCCATGGGAAGTTCTTCTTCCGGATTTTCAATGGTGCGTACATAATACGTGAACCGGATGGTCACCATATCATTATCACTTAACAAGTGACTAACATCTGCACGCAGGGTATCAAAAGATCCCGAAAGATCTTTAGACATTTTTGCAATTTCCTGGAAGTTGAGCTTATGAAATCCTGCACTGCTATTCCAGAACAATTGCACATCGGGGTGCAGGTATTTTTCTACAGATTCGGGATTTTTGTAAAAGTCAGAAGAATAGAATTTTTCTACGCAATCTTTCGGTTCTAAGCTCATATCAACTGTTTAATTTTTCCATCAATTTAGGCAATCGGCGCAAAAGAGCCAACTCTTTAAGCCATTCCCGGGATTCCATCGCCGGATTGCCCGAATATACAGTATTTTCTTTAGTTGATTTTGTAATTCCGGCCTGTCCCATCACAACAGTTCCTGTTCTGACCACTATACCACTACGGAAACCTGCCTGTCCCCAAATGGTCACTCCATCTTCGATTACCACACAACCTGCAATACCGGTTTGCGAAGCAATTAGACAATTTTCACCGATTATGGTATCGTGGCCCACCTGGATCAAATTGTCCAGCTTTGTGCCTTTTCCAATAGTGGTATCTCCTGAAACTCCTTTATCAATGGTGCAATTTGCTCCAATATCCACATTGTCCTTAATTACCACCCTTCCTCCGGAAATCAGTTTATCATAACCTTCCGGCCGCTTCTTATAGTAA
The DNA here is from genome assembly GCF_048323655.1 of Salinimicrobium soli. Lineage (NCBI taxonomy): Bacteria > Pseudomonadati > Bacteroidota > Flavobacteriia > Flavobacteriales > Flavobacteriaceae > Salinimicrobium > Salinimicrobium soli. The sequence goes on from NZ_JBLUWW010000003.1 coordinate 806,836, forward strand.
AAGGCATCTCCTCCCAATACAGTACCTGCATGGATGGTGACATTATCACCAATTACAGTATTGTCATAAAGACTTACATTGGCATGGATAAGACAGTTCTTCCCGATCTTGACATTATTACCAACAAACACGTTTGGCTGCAGCACTGTTCCTTCCCCTATTTCTGCGGAAGGAGCCACGGTAGCAGAAGCGCTTTCAAATGGTTTAAAGTATTTCGTCAGTTTATTGAAATCCCTAAACGGATCATCAGAAATAAGAAGCGCTTTTCCCTCGGGACATTCCACTTTCTTATTGATAAGAATTACAGTGGCCGCACTGTTCAATGCTTTGTCATAATACTTGGGATGATCGACAAAAACAATATCACCCGGTGTTACAACATGGATCTCATTCATCCCGAGAACGGGAAAATCTTCATCTCCCACATATTCCGAAGAAATGATGGTGGCAATCTGCCCGAGCGTATATTTATGAGGAAATTTCATAGAATTTATGGAACTATAGATATTGAAAAAAGGCATTTTTCAATGCCCTTTTTCTCTATTCCTTTATTCTTTCTTTGTAAGTACCTTTTTCGGTTTCGATCTTGATCTTATCGCCTTCGTTAATGAACAGGGGAACATTCACTTCGGCTCCAGTCTCTACCGTCGCAGGTTTTGTAGCGTTAGTTGCGGTATTTCCCTTAACACCAGGTTCTGTATGAGTCACCTCCAGGATCACACTGGCAGGCATTTCAACAGAAAGCGGCATTTGATCTTCAGTGTTGATCAAGATGGTCACCACTTCACCTTCTTTTAAAAGTCCGGGAGCGTCCAAAGCATTTTCTGTAAGCCTGATCTGAGTATAATCTTCAGTGTTCATAAAGTGGTAAAATTCACCATCATTATAAAGGAACTGGAATTTGTGGGTCTCAACCCTCACGTCTTCGATCTTGTGTCCTGCAGAAAAGGTGTTATCAATTACTTTTCCGGTAGTTACACTTTTCAGTTTGGTACGCACGAAAGCCGGTCCTTTACCCGGTTTTACGTGTAAAAATTCAATGATCTTGTATATGTCATGGTTATAACGGATGCATAGACCATTTCTGATATCACTTGTACTTGCCATTTCTTTTATTGTTAATTTGAACTAAAGTATCCTTTCATAATTCCGCGCTGGGAATTCTTGATAAATTCTAAAATATCATCTCTTTCGGGAGTCGCTTCCATTTCAGCTTCAATAATAGCGACTGCCTGTGAGTTGTTGTAATTCTTCTGATAAAGGATACGGTAAATATCCTGTATCTCACGGATCTTTTCCGTAGAGAAACCTCTTCTGCGTAGTCCTATTGAATTTACTCCCACGTAAGAAAGTGGCTCACGACCTGCCTTTACGAAGGGGGGAACATCTTTTCGCACCAAAGAACCACCGGTTACGAAGGCATGGCTCCCAATGCTGCAGAATTGCTGAATTGCCGCCATACCAGCCAGTACCACGTGGTCACCCACATTGATGTGTCCGGCTAAAGTACTGTTATTCGAAAAGATACAGTTATCACCCACCACACAATCATGTGCGATATGGCAATATGCCATGATCCAACAGTTCTTCCCGATCTTGGTCTTCATCCTGTCGGTAGTTCCACGGTTGATGGTTACACACTCCCTAATGGTAGTATTATCTCCAATTTCTGTAGTGGTATCTTCGTCATTAAATTTCTTATCCTGCGGAATGGCTGATATGACTGCTCCCGGAAAAATATTACAATTCTTCCCGATGCGAGCCCCTTCCATTATAGTAACATTCGATCCTATCCAGGTGCCTTCTCCAATTACCACATTATTATGAATAGTGGTAAAAGGCTCAATAACTACGTTCTTCGCGATCTTGGCTCCGGGATGTACGTATGCTAAGGGTTGATTCATGGTATCTATTTTTGTTTTACGATTTGGGCCATTAAAATGGCTTCGGTAACCAGCTTTCCGTTAGCATATGCATAACCCTGCATCTGGCAAATTCCTCTTCTAATAGGTGCAAGTAATTCCAGTTTGAAGATCAAGGTATCACCCGGTACTACCTGGCGTTTGAACTTCACATTGTCGATCTTCATAAAGAAGGTGAGATAATTTTCAGGATCTGGAACCGATTTTAAGGCCAGAATTCCGCCGGTCTGGGCCATTGCCTCGACCTGTAAAACTCCGGGCATTACCGGTTTTCCAGGGAAATGTCCTACGAAAAAAGGTTCGTTCATAGTGACATTTTTGACACCTACCACAGTAGTATCTGTAAGCTCAATGATCTTATCTACCAATACGAACGGTGGACGGTGCGGAAGAATATTCATCACTTCGTTCACATCCATAAGCGGCTCCTGGTCCAGATCGTATTTTGGAACATTATTTCGCTTTTCTGCTTTAATGATCCTGGAAAGCTTCTTGGCAAACTCGGTGTTGACATGGTGACCGGGTTTATTAGCGATCACCTTACCTTTTATACGGGTTCCAACCAGGGCAAGATCTCCTATCACGTCAAGCAATTTGTGACGAGCAGCTTCATTGGGATAATGCAAAGTAAGGTTATCTAAGATACCGTTTGGTTTTACCGCAATATTATCCTTTTTAAAAGCTCCTCTCAACTTCTCCATAGTTTCAGGACTTATTTCTTTGTCCACATAAACAATAGCATTATTGAGATCACCTCCTTTTATTAGTCCATGGTCCAGAAGAGTTTCCAGTTCATGAAGGAAACTGAAGGTCCTGGAATCCGCAATTTCTTCCTTGAAGTCAGATATATTGTTTAAAGTGGCGTTTTGTGTACCCAATACTTTGGTGCCAAAATCCACCATAGTGGTAACCTGGTATTCCTCTGCAGGCATCACAAGGATCTCACTTCCTGTTTTTTCATCGGTATAGCAGATCACTTCACTCACCACAAATTCATCTCTCTCGGCATCCTGCTCTTCGATCCCTGCTTCTTCAAGTGCCTCGACAAAGAACTTGGAAGACCCGTCCATTATTGGAGGTTCAGAAGCGTCTAATTCGATGACCAGGTTGTCAATTTCCAAACCTACACAAGCCGCCAGCACATGCTCTGAAGTCATGATGCTTACACCATCTTTCTCGAGGTTGGTACTTCTTTGAGTGCTTACAACATTAGCCACATCGGCTTCAACTACGGGATGACCTTCGAGATCTGTCCTCACGAACGTATATCCGTGATTGACAGGTGCCGGTTTAAAAGTCAGAGTTACTTCATCACCTGTATGAAGTCCTACCCCTTTTAAAGAAATCTCTTTCTTTATGGTACGTTGTTTAGCCATTCTTCTTCAGATTTTTTTCTACTTGAGTTAAGCGATCTTCTATTTTAGGTAAATTCTTAAAATGCACGTAGGATTTGTTGTAATCCCCATATCCGAATGCCGGGGATCCCTGTATCACTTCATCATCCTTAATATTCCTTCCGATCCCTGACTGGGCCTGGATCTTCACGCGATCTCCAATTTGTATATGACCTACAATTCCAACTTGCCCACCAATCAGGCAGTTCTTTCCTATTTTTGAGGAACCTGCTATACCTGTTTGAGCGGCAATTGCGGTATGTTCTCCTATCTCCACATTGTGAGCGATCTGGATCTGGTTGTCCAGCTTCACCCCTTTCCGAATTATAGTTGATCCTAAAGTTGCACGATCAATAGTGGTGCCTGCGCCTACATCCACATTGTCCTCAATAATGACATTACCTGTTTGCGGTACTTTAGAATATTCTCCTTTTTCATTTGGCGTAAATCCGAAACCATCTGCACCGACTATAGCTCCACCATGTATCACGCAGTTGTTACCGATAACAGTTTCAGAATAGATCTTCGCTCCCGGAAATATCAGCACATTGTTGCCAATCTTTACATTATCTCCAATAAATGCATTTGGAAAGATCTTTACATTATCTCCTAATTTCACCTGGTCACCAATATAGGCGAACGCACCAAGGTATAGGTTTTCTCCATACTCAGCACTTTCAGAAATGAAACTTGGTTGTTCAATTCCGGTCTTGTTCAGTTTTACCTGATTATAATATTCCAACAATTTGGAAAACGCTTTATAAGGATCCTCTACTTTAATTAAGGTAGTGGAAAGTTCTTCTTCAGGAGTAAAGCTCTTACTTACTATTGTAACAGATGCTTTAGTCGAATATATATGAGAAGTGTATTTAGGATTGGCCAAAAAAGTGATTGCACCCTTGGTGCCCTCCTCAATTTTGGCCAGCTTGTCGACCTCTACATTTGGGTCGCCGTTGATATCCCCTTCTAAGATACCTGCTATTTGGGCTGCTGTAAACTTCATTCTGGCAAAAGTAAAAAAAATGCGCTAATCTTTCTGTTTAGGATAACAGATATAATATTTGGTCACCGGCCTTGAGAGTGCTTCGAGATTAAAGTTGTCTGAAGCCTTAACAACATCGGTCACTTTTCCGGTCTTATAAAGTATATGTATTTTCTCGTCTTCCTGTTTATAAGCAAGGTTTGAGATATCTCCGCTGAAGACAAAAAACTCAGCTTCCCTTTCAGAAATGCCATATTTATCTTTCAGTTTTTGAATATGAGATTCAAGTCGCTCTTCTTTAATGGGATTCTTCCGAAGTTTTATTTTTAAAAGATCACGGTTAATGATCATTTTACAGAGGTTACTCAGCACGAAATCGTCATGATGCGCCCATTCTTTCATAGCCGAAAGTATATCGTAATCATCAAGCCTGGAGAAAACTTCAAGTGTTTCGGAAGTGAAATTATCAGCCGTGATCTGATTTTCCAGAAAGTAATTAAGGGCCGAGCTGGCGTGCAGATCGCTACCTTCCTCCACCAATTCCTTAGCTCTCTGAAGAACCCTGATGAGCAACTGTTCTGCAACCACACCGGTCTTATGCAGGTAAACCTGCCAATACATGAGTCGGCGGGCGAGCAGGAACTTTTCTACGGAATAGATCCCTTTTTCCTCTACCATTAATTCATTATTAACCACGGTGAGCATACTGATAAGTCGCTCGCTGTTGATATTTCCCTCGGCCACTCCGGAAAAGAAACTATCCCTCTTCAGGTAATCCATCCGGTCCATATCCAGCTGACTGGAGATCAACTGGCAGAGAAATTTCCTTTTGTTCTTTCCACTAAAGATTTCGATCGCCAGGTCCAGCCTGCCTTTAAACTCCCTGTTCATCTCCTTCATAAACATCAGGGAAATGTTTTCATGGCTTATTCCCTCAACTATACTATGTTCCATGGCATGAGAAAAAGGTCCGTGCCCAATGTCATGCAACAGAATAGCAATTTGCAGGGCTTCCTCCTCTTCTTCAGAAATCTCTACTCCTTTGAGACGTAAAACCCTCACCGCCTTCTGCATAAGATGCAAACAGCCCAAAGCATGATGAAACCTTGTGTGGTGTGCTCCCGGATAAACCAGATATGAAAGACCCATCTGCGAAATACGACGGAGCCTTTGAAAGTATCTATGCTCAATGATATCGAACAAGAGTTCGTTTGGTATCGTAATAAATCCGTAAATTGGATCGTTTAAAATCTTTAGTTTGTTTCTTGAGAGCAAGCCGGAATTTTTATAATTAATGTCAACAAATATACATATATGAACAATATCAAAATACTGTGGGTGGATGATGAAATTGATCTGTTAAAACCTCATATCCTTTTTCTGGAAAGTAAGAATTACCAGGTGTATACCTGCCAGAGCGGAACCGAAGCTTTAGAGGAGATCGAAAAAGAGAATTTTGACATTGTTTTCCTGGATGAGAATATGCCAGGGCTAACCGGACTTGAAACTCTTTCTGAAATAAAAGAAAAGCAGGCAAATGTACCTGTTGTGATGATCACCAAAAGTGAGGAGGAATATATAATGGAAGAAGCCATTGGCTCCAAGATCGCCGATTACCTGATAAAACCGGTAAACCCGAACCAGATCCTCCTTAGCATCAAAAAAAACCTGGATCACTCCCGGTTGATTTCAGAAAAGACCACTTCCAGCTATCAGCAGGAATTTAGAAAGATCGCCATGGATATGGCGATGATCAATAGTTATGAAGGGTGGACAGATTTGTACCAGAAACTCATCTATTGGGAACTCGAACTAGAAAACATTGAAGACACCGGCATGTTTGAGATCCTGGAGTCTCAAAAGACCGAAGCCAATTCACAGTTCTGCAAATTCATTGACAAGAATTATCCAACATGGTTCGAAAAAGATGCAGATGCTCCTATAATGTCGCACACTCTTTTCAAGGAAAAGATACTTCCACAGCTGAGTAATGACCAACCTACTCTACTGGTGGTGATCGATAATATGAGGTATGATCAATGGAAAGCTTTTGAACCGGTGATCAATAACTACTATAAAAAGGAAATAGAAGAACCATTTTTCAGTATTCTGCCTACGGCTACACAATATGCGCGAAACGCGATCTTTTCAGGATTGATGCCAAGCGAAATGGAAAAGTTATACCCGGACCTTTGGAAAAATGATACCGATGAAGGCGGAAAGAATTTACACGAAGCCGAATTCCTTCAAAGGCAGTTGAAGCGCCTTGGAGTTAATATTAAATATGAGTACCACAAGATAAGCAGCCTTAAGTCGGGTAAAAAACTGGTGGAGAATTTCCGGAGTCAGAAGGAGAATGACCTTACGGTGGTGGTTTACAATTTCGTAGACATGCTTTCACATTCAAAGACTGAAATGGAGGTTATAAAAGAATTGGCCTCTACCAATAAGTCTTATCGCTCCCTTACTCATAGTTGGTTTAGAAATTCTCCGTTACTGGAGATCATTCAGCAGGCACAGAATCTAGGATTCAAATTGATCCTTACCACAGACCACGGTACCATCAATGTAAAGAACCCTTCAAAAGTTATTGGGGATAAACAAACAAGTCTAAACCTTAGATACAAAACAGGCAAAAGCCTTACTTATGAAGAGAAGGATGTGTTGGCCGCTCCAAACCCGAAGACCATTCATCTTCCTACAATAAATATGAGCAGTTCTTTCATTTTTGCAAAGGGAGATTTGTTCTTTGCCTATCCCAATAATTACAATCATTACGTGAGTTATTATCGCAATACCTTCCAGCACGGAGGAGTATCGATGGAGGAAATGATCATTCCATTTACGGTCTTATCACCTCGTTAACAATAATTTACATATCTTTACCATCCCAAATCATTACACTTTTAAATGGAAGTAACTTTTCTTCTATCTGAAATAGAATCTGTTGCGCGTGAGATTTTAAAGAAATCCCGTAGTAAAACTATTTTATTCTACGGCGAAATGGGCGCAGGAAAAACCACTCTGATTAAGGAAATGATCAAAGCTCTTGGAGCTGAAGATCCAGGATCCAGTCCTACATTTTCATTGGTAAATGTTTATGACACCGAAAAAGGACTTGTACATCACTTCGATTTTTATCGAATAAAAGATGAATCGGAAGCCTGGGACATGGGTTTTGAAGAATATTTACAGGAAGATGCCTGGAATTTTATTGAGTGGCCGGAAAAAATTCCCAATTTTATAGAAGAGAAGCATCAAAAACTGGAAATAAAAGTACAGGAAAAAGGCCTTAGAAAGTTAAAGTTATGTTAATTTTTGAAAGAAAATTCTTAGGATAAAAAAGTAGTCCGTGTAAGAATATTCTTTCGTTTTTTTTAATTTGCAGGTAAAAAGGTAAGGAAGAGCAGCAATTAAACGAATATAAAATTATTTTAACTAATTTTGTTTTAATACAATATTTTAAGAAAATAGAGATTTTTCCTTCAAAAAGGGCGCAAAAGTACGAATAATGTACTAATAATTAGCGGATTAGTTTTTTATAGGTTTGTCTTAACAAATCGAACAAGCACAACCTATTTAAAACTTATATTATGAAAATCAAAGCTATCTTATTCGCCGTATCAATTTTTGGAGCAACTTTATTTGTAACTTCCACCACCGATAACAACGACAAGAATGAAATTCAAAAAACAGCTGTCGACAAAACAAAGATCAAAATTCCTGCTGCTGGGTAGTATTATTGCGCTTCTCATAGCATTTTCACCATATTTATTTTATCTCTATGAAATTTTCCCAGAAGGTCGCGTCTGGGAAAATTCTTTTTTTATATATGAAAGTCAGTACTATGAAAGTGTAAATGTTGCAATGTGGACCTATCTCGGGAAAATTACTCCTTTATTTCTCTTAATGATTTGGTTTTTCACTTGTAAGCACTGGTGGTATCATGTTATTCTTGTACCGATCATAATGTATAGCTATCAATTATTAATAGTCTTTTACCAAGATGTTTATCTTGATTTTGGAAGATATATGGATAGCGACCAATTACTTTATTTGGCCCCATTTTTCATAGTTGTGTTATCCTTAGTCTATTTAATTCGTATAAAGATCTTTGATCGCATCTATGGAATTGATCTTTCTGAAATAGAACGGGAAAACATTTCTCCATTTTCGCCTCTTTCAGATAAAGAGTATAATGAGATCAAAGATTTTAGAGATGAAGAAACTTCCACTAATGATGTGCAGGAAGATTATTACGTAAAACTCTAGATTTTGTTTTTCTCTTTAAAAAAGTCGTAATTTAATTCTTCTTACTAAAAATTATGACTGAACAAGTTTCCCCTTTTACCAAGGAACAATTGATTCCGCAGGAAGAGACCCTGGAAGTCTATAAGCACAAAGGCCAACTTTTTATTGGAATTCCCAAAGAGAACGCATACCAGGAAAAAAGGATCTGCCTAAGCCCTGATGCTGTGGCGGCCATGACCGCTCATGGTCACCGGGTGCTAATAGAATCGAAGGCGGGAGAGGGAGCTCGCTTCAGTGACCGGGATTATTCCGAAGCCGGTGCAGAGATCACCAACAACACCAAAAAAGTATTTTCATGCCCCATGATCCTCAAGGTGGAGCCACCCACTCTCGAGGAACTCGACCTTATTAATCCGCAGACCACGGTCATTTCTGCACTTCAGTTAAAGACTCAACAAAAAAGTTATTTTCAAAAGCTTGCTTCCAAAAGGATCACAGCCCTGGCCTTTGAATTTATCAAAGATGACGATGGGACCTATCCGGCAGTACGGGCGTTAAGTGAAATAGCCGGAACTGCATCTATCCTGATTGCCTCTGAAATAATGAGCAACAATCCGGCAGGAAATGGTTTAATGTTCGGGAACATCAGCGGAGTCCCTCCTATTGAGGTGGTTATTTTAGGAGCCGGTACAGTAGGTGAATTTGCAGCCCGTTCTGCTTTAGGTTTGGGAGCAAACATCAAGATCTTTGATAATTCCCTTACCCGTTTAAGAGCCGTACAGGCTAACGTCGGCCGACCTCTACATACTTCCACTATTCAGCCCAAGAACCTCATTAAAGCTTTAAAGAGATGTGATGTGGTCATTGGAGCTGTACGGGGAAAAGACCGAAGTCCTATTCTTGTTACCGAAACTATGGTGGAGAATATGAAAAAAGGAGCGGTGATCATCGATGTAAGTATCGATATGGGCGGTTGCTTTGAAAGCAGTGAAATTACCACTCATGATAAGCCTACCTTTGTAAAACATGGCGTGGTGCATTATTGTGTACCCAATATTCCCTCTAGATATGCCCGCTCTTCTTCTTTGACCATTAGTAATATCTTCACCCCTTACCTGTTACATATTGCAGAACAGGGCGGACTCGAAAATACGCTTCGTTTTGACAAAGGTCTGCGAAATGGTTTGTACTTTTACCACGGAATTTTGACCAACAAATCAATTGCAGAATGGTTTGATCTCTCCTACAGGGATATCAACCTCCTAATATTCTAATACATGAAACTTATTCACAGACTGGGTTTTTACCTGGGCGGATTTGCCATAGGACTGGTGATCCTTGCCTTTTTCCTAAGTGGTAAAAGAACTTCCTGCGATTATGGACCCGATGCACGGGTGCTTAAAAATATCCGCATTAAAGAACGGGTTTATTCTGAAGCTGCTGCGGAAAAATTAAGGACTTTGAAGATCGATACTTCCGAAATTACTACTATTCTGCAAAAAGGAGATGTAGACTTCGGCCGAAGTCAGACACATTTGGATTCCTGTAATATCTATCTGGTTACCGGCCGAAGTCAGAAATATGATCTGGAACTTCTCTTTGAGAATTGTGACAGTATTGCTACTCTCCAAAAAGTAGAAATTTCAGAATAATTTATAGGATCTGGTCAGCGTGCTCCTTGGTTTTTACCTTAGAGATTACGTCAGAAATATTCCCTTTTTCATCAATAACAAAAGTGGTTCGGTGAATTCCATCGTACTCTTTTCCCATGAATTTCTTCGGACCCCAAACTCCAAAGGCATTGATCACCTCTTTGTCTTCATCAGCCAGCAAAGGAAAGGGTAGATCGTACTTGTCTTTGAAATTCTGTTGTCTCTTGGCTGAATCTGCACTTACTCCTAGTATTTCATATCCATTTTCCTGGAAGCGTTTCCAGTTATCCCTCAGATTACAGGCTTCGGCAGTACATCCCGGGGTGCTTGCTTTCGGGTAAAAGAATACTACCAGTTTTTTGCCTTTGTAATCTTCGAGGCTATGAGTTTTACCATCCTGATCTTTCGCTGAAAATTGGGGAGCCTTATCCCCTGCTTGTAATGTCGTCATATTGGTTACTTTTGTACCAAAGTTAAGCATAAATGAACAAGCAGGAAAAAGTCCAATTTGTAATAGATACCCTCCAGGAAATATACCCAAACGTACCCATTCCCTTAGACCATAAAGATCCTTACACCCTTTTGATAGCCGTCCTGCTTTCAGCACAAAGTACAGATGTGCGGGTGAACCAGATCACTCCCCTGCTCTTTGCAAAAGCTGATAACCCGCACGCCATGATCAGACTTTCGGAAGAAGAGATCAGGGAGATCATTAAACCCGTTGGCTTATCTCCCATGAAAGCCAAGGGAATCTACGGCTTATCAAAGATCCTGATAGAAAAACACAATGGAGAAGTCCCTGCAGATATTGATGCGCTGGAAGAATTACCGGCAGTTGGTCATAAGACAGCCAGTGTAGTGATGTCACAGGCCTTCAATGTTCCTTCCTTCCCGGTGGATACCCATATTCACCGGCTCATGTACCGTTGGAACCTGTCCAACGGAAAGAATGTTGTTCAAACAGAAAAGGATGCAAAAAGGCTTTTTCCCAAGGAATTATGGAACGAGCTCCACCTACAAATCATCTGGTATGGAAGGGAATATTCGCCGGCAAGAGGTTGGGATCTGGAAAAAGACGTAATAACCAGGACGATTGGAAGAAAATCTGTCCTGGACGAATACTATAAAAAAAGGACCCGGGGCTAGTCGGGTCCATCAAAGTTTAGTTGATAAAACTTTCGAATTGTATTTTCTTATAGGTGCTAACCCTCAGCGCCTTAGAATAGTTCAAAAGGAAATCAATTGTTTCCTTTTTCGGGGACATTTCTTTCACTTTTTCGGGTGAGTTCTCAGAGTAAAGTTTTGCCATTATCTGTCAATTAGGATTCCCTTTGATAACGGCATTATGTTTTTATTATTGTATTAATTAGTCAAAACTAATTTATGCTTCTCGATAACTTTTCTCAAATTAATAAGTGCATATCGCATCCTTCCCAAGGCAGTATTGATGCTTACTCCGGTTCTTTCTGAGATTTCCTTAAAGCTCATATCCTTATAGATCCTCATGATAAGCACTTCCAATTGATCTTCCGGAAGTTCTTTTATGAGCTCTTTTACATCAGCTTCAATTTGATCTTTTATGATCTGCTTTTCAGCATTTAATCCGGAATCACTGAGTACAGAAAAAATATTGAAGTCGCCGCTGTTCTCAAATTTGGGCATTCTCTTATTTTTCCTGAAGTGGTCAATGACCAGATTGTGGGCAATACGCATCACCCATGGCAAAAATTTACCTTCTTCGTTATATTTTCCTCTTTTCAGTGTACGAATTACCTTAATAAAGGTATCCTGAAAAATGTCCTCTGCAGTGTCTTTATCAAAGACTTTTGAGAAGATAAAGCTGTAAATTCTGTGCTGGTGTCGGTTGATCAGAATCGAAAGAGCATGTTCATTTCCTTCGATGTAGCTTTTTACGAGAAAAGCATCATTTGCCTCAATATTTTCCATAAGAGTCACTTTTGTCAGGCTGTTGGGGTTGGCCCGGAGGTTAGTTTTCTAGTTCAAAAGTAACTTTATGCTATAGGCAAAAGATTTGGTTAGGTTCTGTTACAGCAAATATAACAGTAAAATTTTTACATATACAAATAAAAGGTTAATGTTTTTAACAATTTAACTTTCAGACTGTTACTTCGATCATCACTCACACCAATATTATTTCAGAGTTTAAGTATCTTTGCATCCTTACAATAAATTGTACTATGATCGTAGATGTTTCTGCAGCAGATCCCAGGAAGAATATTATAATAAAAGGAGCCAAACTCCATAACCTGAAAGACATTAATGTCCTTATTCCGCGGAATAAATTAGTGGTGATCACCGGGCTTTCTGGTTCCGGAAAATCTTCCCTGGCATTTGATACCTTATATGCTGAAGGTCAGCGGCGTTATGTGGAGAGTCTTTCCTCATATGCGAGACAATTCCTTGGCCGACTAAACAAACCGCAGGTAGAATCGATCAAAGGGATTGCTCCTGCTATTGCCATTGAACAAAAGGTGAATTCCACCAATCCTCGCTCTACAGTAGGGACTTCTACGGAAATCTATGATTACCTGAAATTGCTATTTGCCCGAATCGGAAAGACCTACTCTCCTATTTCAGGAGATGAAGTTAAAAAGGACACCGTAACCGATGTGGTCAATTATATCAAAGATTTTCCTGAAGGCTCAAAAATGCTATTATTAGCACCTGTTCATGTAGAGAATAGCAGGACTCCCGAAGAAAAACTGAAGGTTCTTCTGCAACAGGGATACAGCCGTATAAAATATAATGATCAGGTACTGAGAATTGATGAGGCCGATCTTTCCGAAGTTAAAGAAGAGGGACTTTACTTGGTTGTGGACCGGATCGTAACCAAAGAGGATGAAGATTTTTACAACCGCCTGGCAGATGCCGTGCAAACTGCCTTTTTCGAAGGTAAGGGAGAAGTCTTTATTGAAAGCCTGAAGGATAATAAAATTAGACAGTTTAGCAATAAATTTGAATTGGATGGAATTAGTTTCCTTGAACCCAATGTACATCTTTTTAGTTTCAACAATCCTTATGGCGCCTGTCCCAAATGTGAGGGTTACGGAGATGTCATAGGGATTGATGAAGACCTGGTGATTCCTAATACGGGCTTATCTATCTATGAGAATGCAATTTTTCCGTGGCGGGGAGAAAGCATGAGCTGGTACAGAGATCAACTGGTCAATAATAGCCATAAATTCGATTTTCCTATTCATAAACCTTATTATGAGCTTACCCAGGAACAAAAGGACCTTGTATGGAATGGCAATAAATATTTTGAAGGTCTTAATCAATTCTTTGCCTTTTTGGAATCAAAGGCATACAAGATCCAAAACAGGGTGATGCTTTCCCGTTATCGCGGAAAGACCCGTTGCCAGGTCTGCAAAGGAAAACGGCTAAGACCTGAAGCTAACTATGTGAAGGTAGGTGGTGCTACAATAACCGAACTGGTAGAGAAACCGATCAATAAAGTTTCCGCTTTTTTTGATGACCTGGAATTATCAGCCTCAGATGCAGCGATCGCAAAGCGATTGCTGACTGAGATCAGAAACAGGTTGCATTTTCTCTCACAGGTAGGATTGGATTACCTCACACTAAACCGAAAATCCAATACTCTTTCCGGTGGGGAATCGCAGCGTATCAACCTGGCCACTTCATTGGGAAGTAGCCTTGTAGGTTCCATGTATATTTTAGATGAGCCTTCCATAGGCCTGCATCCAAAGGATACTTTGAAATTGATTGAAGTGTTGAAATCCCTCAGAGATCTTGGAAATACCGTAATCGTGGTAGAACATGATGAGGACATCATGAAAGCTGCCGATGAAATAATTGATATAGGTCCCGAAGCCGGCACCAATGGTGGTGAGGTCGTGGCTACCGGTAAATTTTCAGATATTTTGGTTTCCGATTCCCTCACGGCAAAGTATCTGAACAACACTCTTGAAATAAAGGTTCCGGAAAAAAGGAGGACCTCAAAATACTATGTTGATATTCTTGGTGCCCGGGAGAATAATCTTAAAAATATTGACGTCCGATTTCCCCTTGGCGTCTTCACCGCGGTTACTGGAGTTTCAGGAAGTGGAAAAAGTACACTCGTTAAAAAGATCCTCTATCCTGCCATGCTGAAGGAAATTGGAGGTTATGGTGAAAAGGCCGGGCAGTTCACTAAAATTGAGGGTAATTTCAAAAATGTAACTACTGTTGAATTTGTAGATCAGAACCCGATCGGGAGGTCTTCCCGTTCAAACCCGGTAACTTATATCAAGGCTTATGATGATATCCGAAATCTTTTTTCAAATCAGAAGCTCAGTGATATAAGAGGTTATAAACCGAAGCACTTCTCCTTTAATGTGGATGGCGGACGCTGTGAGACCTGTAAAGGAGAGGGTGAGGTAACTATTGAGATGCAATTCATGGCTGATGTTCACCTGGTGTGCGAAACCTGTAACGGGAAACGCTTTAAAAAGGAGATCCTTGAGGTCAGCTTTGCCGGAAAGAACATCGATGATGTATTGAATATGACTATTGATGACGCAGTGGACTTCTTCAAAGAAAATGGAGAAGATAAGATCACCTCAAAACTTAAACCGCTGCAGGATGTGGGTCTGGGCTATGTACAACTCGGTCAAAGCTCCTCTACTCTTTCCGGTGGAGAGGCCCAACGAATTAAACTGGCCTCTTTCCTGGTCAAAGGAAATACAAAAGAAAAAGCTCTCTTCATATTTGATGAACCTACTACGGGGCTTCATTTTCACGATATCCAAAAGCTCTTAAAGTCTTTTAATGCGCTTTTAGAAAAAGGCCATTCCATTATTGTAATTGAACACAATATGGATCTGGTCAAATGTGCAGATCATGTTATAGACCTTGGACCCGAGGGAGGCGAAGCCGGCGGACACCTTGTGGCTACAGGAACTCCAGAGGAAGTTGCAGAGATTGAAAGTTCATTTACTGCACCCTTTTTAAAGGAAAAGCTGTAGTTGGAAAACTTCAAGCGATAATAAAAATTGGCACAACCTTTGAAAAACAATTGACAAGTTGCAAGATTAAGTTTTCACGATTTAAGTTGTAATTAATAATTTTTTGGTTGGTTAGTTTGGAAACCCCGAAGGTGTTTTAACACCTCGGGGTTTTCTTATTAACACAATTTTGGCACAACCTTTGAGTTATAATAGAGACTACACCAATCACTTGTTTAACCTTAATTCCCCTTCTTATGAAAAAGATCTATTTATTTCTTTCGTTTCTGGTGATTGGTTTTGCTGCTAAAGCTGCTACCATATCAGACTATCCGGGTTCTCCTTATGGAGAGGCCTTCATTTTTGTTGAGGATGGTGTGGAATTCGCCGTTTATCCAGACGGGCAATTCGACTTCTACTACAACCCACAGAGAAATGGATTTAATATTAACCTTTCAACCCCCAATGTAAATTTCAGTTACAATTCAGGTTATAATTACGATCCCTATGTTCAGTATGATGATTTTGGCGCCGTGATCCAGATAGAGAACGTTCCTATCTATTATGATTACTACGGAAGAATTGTTCAGGCAGGACGAATTACCCTTGACTACCATCCTTTTGGTGGGTTGGCAAGAGTTGGCCATTTATTCCTGCATTATGATCACCACAATCATTACACCCATTATACAGGATACATCAATGTCTACAACCGGAATTATATTTACCGCCCATGGCATCGATACTATACCAGGCCAATGGCACATTTTACTATAGTATATAATGAGCCGTACAGAGCTTATTATTATCCACATCGTATGAAGTATTCTTCATATAAGAAGTACTATAAAAAGCATTACAAAAAGGATTTCAGAAGAAGTTATTACAGGCCTGGAGAACGGGTCACCTCTTATTACCGTGGTGAGGTTACTAATTCCCCGCGAAAGATCAGAGTGGTTCGAAATGACCGCAATGACAGACAAAGAAGTTATTCCGATTCCCGATCCCCTCAAAGAGATGTCTACAGGAACAGGCAGTCTCGTTCAGTTCAAAACGATCGCGGCTCAATGACCCGGACAGAAAATGCACGGCAACAAAGAAATACAAGAGAACAGAGAGCAGTAGCTTCCGAAGCGAATAGAAGAACACAGCAAGTAAGGAATAATGAAGCTGCGGCAAGACAACGAGGAAATGCCAGGGAACAACGGGCAGTGACTTCCGAAGCTAATAGAAGAACGCAGCAAGTTAGGAGTAACGAAGCACCTGCAAGGCAACGAGGAAATGCCAGAGAACAACGGACAGTTACTTCCGAAGCTAATAACAGAACCCAACAGGTTAGAAGAACTGAAGCTCCTGCAAGGCAACGTGCAGAGAGACCTGCCAGGCAGGAAAGAAGAGCTGTTGTAAAAGAAAGCAGACAAGAACGTACATCGGCTAAAAGGGCTGAAAGAACCCAAAAGCAGCCTGAAGTGCAGAATTCAGAAAATACTGGCCGCAGAAGCAGCAGAAGTGCCCGCGGCGGAAATTAATAGTTGATTTTTTTGGTTGGTTAGTTGGAAAGTTCCCGGCAGCATTTTGCGTCGGGACTTTCTTTTTTTATGGAAGTTTGATAAACTTTTTCACAAGTCCATTAATGTCCTTTGACAACTTCAGAAAATAAATCACCAGCATATACGCACCAATAATAATAAAGGATTTCAGAAGGATGTTGAATACCGGATGCAGGTTAAAATCCCAGAAATAAAAAGTAAAACTGAATAAGATAATCACTCCCAAACCATAGAATGTCTGTAAGGTAAAAGGCTGAATATGGAATTTTTGATACACGATCCAGATCTTTGCGGTGTTATATATTGCAAAGGCCAGAAAAGTAGCTAATGCCGCTCCAAAAATTCCCAAATTGGGGATCAGAAGTAGATTCAACACAAAAGCCAGTCCCGCTAAGAATACCCCAACAGCAAGTACCAACCGGTAATAATCTGAATTGAACATTATACTGTTATTGTTCCCTAAAAGGCTGTCATACAGCTTCACACAACTTATCAAAACTACAATTGAAAAGTCGATCTGGTATTCTTCCGGCACGAGTCGGTACAATTGATGAACGTTAGTAACAATCAGTAAAAAAATAAGTCCGCTGACCAGTAACAGGTTCAAAGAACTTTTTTCATACAGGTCTTTCAATCCTTTTTTGTCCCTATTGTTAAGCAGAGTTGCCGTCATGGGATAAGTGATCTGGTGCATAGCCCTTGATGGCACCGCAATTACAGATGAGATGTACACTGCGATCCCATATACAGCGACCATTTCGATGGGTAAAAACCGCTCGATCATAACTTTATCAAGATCGAGTAGAACCATAGCTACAGATCCTGCAATGAGGATCAAGGAAGAATATTTCAGAATAAAGGACCGGTTCGCAGGAAAACTGAAATGGATTTTAGGCAGGTATAACTTGAAAGCATAAAGCAACATGACCAGAGTTCTCAACACAAATAATCCGCTTAGAGCAAACACAAATTCTTTTACTGTAAGCCATTTCATAAAGACCATAAGCAGGAGAAGAGAAATTCCCAACCGGTGAAAAACCTCCTTCATAAAATTCCCGAAAACACTTTTATAGTGGATCTTGGCCCAGGAAAAGAAGATCTCGAAATACGCAGTGGCCATTGCAATGACAAAGATCATCCAGATATACGGTTTCACCAGGGTATTCCCGTCAGAGAAATAGTCCAGTAAGAGTCCGTAGGAAAAATAACCCAGCGTGCCCAATAAAAGAGCGATTCCCAGCGGCAATAGCAGGATCACGCTCAAAAGTTTATCCTGCTCTTCTTTAGTCTTATAGGCAGAATAGAATTTCACCAGGGTATTGTGAACCCCGAAGGCCATTAGTGGCCAGATAAGGTTGGCTGCCGAAAGTAAGAATCCCACCAGACCGTAATACTCCGGAGTCAAAAAATGCGTATAGAGAAAAAGGGTATTGATAGCACCTATCCCAAAACCTACATAGGTAGTGACAAGATTTTTAGCGGACTGGTTGACTATAATTCCCATTAGTTCAAGTCAGTTTTTTCAATTAAGGAGGCCAATTTTCCGGTGAGGGATTTACGGCTGAATTCCTGAAGTCCGATTGGATGAGATTTTAGTTCTCCTCTTTTAAATTCCTCAAAACATTGTAGAAGAAAAGCTTTGATCTCCTCTTTTTGAGAGTATTGAAAAAAGGCACCTGAATTCGTCTTTTTGACCAGGATCTCAATATCGGCCTTCTCCGGTCCTACCGCCAGTATGGGTCTTCCGCTCACCATATATTCAAAGATCTTCCCCGGAATGATCCCACGGGTTTCCTCCCTGTCAATTTCGATAAGTAACAGGACCTGTGCACTTTTTTGAAGCTGCAGGGCTTCGGAATGCGAGACATAACCTATCTTTTCGACATATGCTCTTAAACCCCATTTTTGGATACTCCCCAGAACCTGCTCCCCTACTGCTCCCACTAATTTAAGCTCAAAATTATTGGCGAAATCCTCATTTTCCAACACCAATTCTTTGATGGCCTGCCACAGGTTTTCAGGATCTCTTTCAGATAATAAGGATCCTATATGCGCCAGGCTGAATTTCTCATCCAACGGCTTTTGCTCTATCTTTTCCCGGTCATAGCCGTTGGTGATAACTTCGATGGGACGATTGGTGAGCTCTTCGAATTCTTTTTTGGTGGTAAAGCTGGTTGTAATGATCTGGTCAGCGGTTTGCAAAACTTCCTTCTCGAGCCTCTCATGTTTGCGGCGGGCAAAAGGCAGTAGTTTTAGCTTTTTATGATACCCGATCTGTGTCCACGGATCGCGAAAATCGGCTATCCACTTAATTTTCATTTTTTTCTTCAGTCCGAGTCCAATTAAATGAAGACTGTGCGGAGGCCCGGTAGTAATTACGGTGTCAATCTGATTTTCTTCGAGATATTCAGAAAGGAATTTGACAGATGGTTTCACCCAGAACTTTCTGGCATCGGGAATGAAGAAATTTCCTCTTACGAACAGCATCAGCTTTTGAAGAAATCCCTGCTTATTTTCCTCCGGAATGATTCCGGAGCTAATGGTTTCGGTGTTCTTTTTAGAAAAAAGTCCGGCTGCTGAATAAGGCTCAAAAATGGCATTTTTGAGGATGGTTAAATTTTCAGGAACCTCAGAATTTAAAGACGGATCTTGTAAAGGATAATGCGGGTTCTCCGGAATATAAACAATGGGTTTCACTCCAAATTCAGGAAGGAATTTAACGAACTTCAACCATCGTTGCACCCCGGGACCTCCGGCAGGAGGCCAATAATAAGTTACTATAAGAACTTTTTTCATGGGTTGCCAATTTCCCTTTTTTGGGTGGTTTATGATTCCCGTGTTTGGTATACAATTCCGCCTATCAACAGCAATCCCAGGAGAAGAGAACTCACCAAAGTAATAGTGCTCCCGGTCTTTACCACTTCGGGTTCAAACCGGAAAGTTACTGTATGTTCTCCTGCAGGAACGATCATAGCGCGCAGTACGTAATTTGTTCTGAAATGTGGCACTTCTTTTCCATCAAGATAGGCCTGCCATCCGTGCGGATAATATATTTCAGAAAACACTGCCATTTGTTTAGCTCCGGAAGAATACTTGTAAACCAATTCATTCGGCTGATACGAGACCAGTTCGATCTGTGCAGTAGAATCAGCAGGAAATTCTTGCGCCGGAAGCATTTCCGCAAAATCTTCAGTGACTATTGCAGTTCGCTTGGTATCTATCTCACCCAATGTTTTAATGGCTTCATCAGCATTTTGCACAACCTGCACATTTTTAACGAACCAGGCATTACCGTTGGCTTCAGGATTTTGCTGTGCCACTTCCCCTTCTTGAGTGGGAACAATAAAGTATTTAGTATTTAGCATACTTAACACCTGCAAATTATTCTGAGAAAGGTGAAAATCATACAGCTCCTGCATTCTACCAGGTTTTGCGGCGTGATAACCTCCAACCGAATTATGGAAGAACGAAGTTCTGGCGGTATTAAAAGGACTTCCGGAGAGATCAAAAACGCGATAGTGTCCCTTATCCTGCATGATCTCCTGATCTGCCCTGGTGGCCTGGAAAGGTTTGTCTATTCTACTTGAAGGGATAAAATCTTCATCATTCACATACCTTCGATCCACTCCTACCAGATCAAAAACTATTAAAAGGCCAAGAACTAACATTAGACCGTTCTTTTTCAGTTTCTCCTTCATGAACAGCCATAGAGCACCGGCAGTTAAAAGCACCAGGATCAAACTACGAAGGGCGTCTGTCGCAAAGATCTCCCTTCGATCCTCTTTTAGAGCCCTGACAAAATCAGGACCGATTTGCTGAAGCATGGCACCGTCACTTGGCCCTGTAAAACTAAAAGTAGATTTCAGCAACCAAAATATCGCTGCCAATCCTCCCACTATAATCGCGGACCATTTGAGGGCGTGATATTTTCTTTCTCTGTTCTCTTCAGAGAATATGTATTTTGAAAGTCCGACAATGGCCAACACCGGAATACATAATTCAAGGATCACCTGGATGGAAGAAACCGCCCGGAATTTATTGTAAAGTGGGAAATACTCAATGAACAGATCTGTGAGTAAGGCGAAGTTTTTTCCCCAGGAAAGCAGTAATGCGAGTATCGCACCTCCCACAAGCCACCATTTGAGCCTGCCCCTGACCAGGAACAATGCAAAAACGAACAGAAAAAGTACCGTGGCACCAATATATGCCGGAGCACCCACATATGGTTGATCTCCCCAATAGGTTGGCGCAGATTCGGCAAACTGCCTCGCCTGTACAGGAGGGGCGCCCATTCGAACCAACGCGGAATAAATGTTCGACTTTACTCCCACATCTTCGGCACTGGATCCTCCCATAAACCTTGGTATGAAAAGGTTGAGACTTTCCAGCACACCATAACTATATTCGGTAATATAGTCATACCCTAAACCTTCATTTGTAGCAGGAGCTCCTTCAGGAGTTATGGTAAGGTCAGATTTCCCCCGGGTACTAAATTCGGCATACTGCTGAGTAGCCATTAGATTGGTGGCGTTAGCTCCAATAGCAAGAACAACTGCTATAGCCATTATTCCTACTGCTTTAAAAAATTCCGGTAATTGCTTTTTGCGGAAGGCATCGATCAAATATACCAGTCCCATTACCAGCACCAGAAGCAAAAGGTAAAAGGTCATTTGAAAATGGTTGGCACTTATTTCCAGAGCCATTCCGAAGGCCAGGAGTAAAAAACCGGTGATATACTTTCTTTTGAAACAGAGTAAAATTCCGCCGAGGACCAACGGCATGTAAGCAATCGCATGAGCTTTAGCGTTGTGACCAACGCCCAGAATAATTATCAGGTAGGTGGAAAATCCAAAAGCCAGGGCTCCTAAAAAGGCAAGCCTGTAATCAATTTTTAAGACCAGTAGTAAAATGTAAAGGCCAATAAAATAAAGGAATAAGTAGTCTGCCGGGCGTGGTAAAAAGCGCAGGGTACGATCCAGTTGTTTTATGTAGTCATGCGGATAATTGGCTCCTAACTGGTAGGTGGGCATCCCTCCAAAGGCTGCATCGGTCCAGTACGGTTCTTCTCCGGTCGCCTCACGGAAATCATTTTGTTCCCGGGCCATCCCAATATATTGGGCAATATCACTTTGAAAGATCTCTTTGCCCTGGAGTACCGGGTAAAAGTAAGCGAGGGAGATTATTATAAAGCCAAAGAAAACGAGTACGTGCGGAAGGAATTTCTTAAGACCTGCAGTCATAAAAGCTGGGTTTTGGAGTGGAAATTAGTCAATTTCTTCATAATCGATATACTCCCCAACGTCTTTCTTTGATTTCCGGGAGTTCTCGGGTTCTTTTTCTATACTCACTTCCCCTTCCTTCTGTGTGTTCCTTGTATGGTCAAATTGCTGAAATTGTTCCCCGAATTTTTTGCCCATCTTCTGTAAGAAATACCTAAGAATCATAGGCCCAAACCAGCGGACTATAAGTTTGAATCCGAAATAGATCAACAGGATGATCAGAACCACCCGAATCACTCCGGAAAATGACGCTTCTTGCATTATTAAAGTTTTGGTAAAATTACTATTCTACCCAAAGAAAACCAGCATGTGAGCAGAAAAAAATGATAAAATATCTATATTTGATCGTAACCAATCAGCCCAAATATGAAGATTTTCAAGTCTTTTGTCGTCCTGTTCTTTCTAGGATTTTCAGTTTCGCATGCGCAATACACTGAGACCATAAATTCTAACCGCCCCGGTAATTCTCAGGGTGCGTTTGCCGTAGGTCCCGGGGTACTGCAATTCGAGGCAGGAGGTAAATTTGGAAAGGATGAACACAGCCTCCTTCAAAATGAAACCGATTTATGGGGAATTGAATACATGGTTCGCTTCGGTCTCCTTTTTGAAGAGTTGGAAATTAATCTGATGGGCTCCTTCCTTAACCAATCAACTACTTATCTCATAGGCAGCCAGAATCGTACTTACGATATTGCAAACTTTGACTCGAATGCTATTGGGGTGAAATACCTGGTGTACGATCCTTATAAGAATGGCAAAAAGCGGAAAGTGAACCTCTATAGTTGGAAAGCCAATCAAAAATTCGACTGGAACACCTTAATTCCGGCGGTTTCGCTCTATGCAGGTGCAAATTTTGCTTTCGGGGACAATCCTTACCTGTATGAAGGGGAAGGAAAGTTTTCACCACGATTTGCTGTTATCTCCCAGAATAACTGGGCCGGCGGCTGGGTCTTTGTCATTAACCTTATAGCCGACAAAATAGGCCAGGATTACCCTACTTATTCCGGGATCGTCACCCTCACCCATTCTTTTAATCAAAAGTTTGCAGCCTTTATTGAATTTCAGGAGATCATAAGTGACATTTACAGTGACGAGATCTTCCGCGGCGGACTGGCTTATTTGTTCCACAAGAATTTTCAGGCTGATGTTTCAGGCCTTATAAATTTCAAGGATACACCTTCAAGATGGCAGGTGGCAGCCGGACTCTCCTATAGATTTGACTGGCACAAACAGGACCAGTACCTGGAAAGGGCTGAAGACGAACTATAATTCCACAACAAAATGATCTCTTTTTCAGGCACCTATACAGATCAATATCAGCTCACTATGGGGCAGGTATATTTTCTGAAGGGCCACACACATGATACAGCAGTTTTTGATTATTTCTTCCGGAAATTACCTTTTGAAGGGGGGTATGCCATATTCGCGGGTTTGCAGGATCTTCTGAATATTCTGAAAGATCTGAGTTTCACTGAAGAAGACATTAAATTTTTAGGCACCCTTGGATTAGATCAGGAATACCTTGAATACCTGAAGAAATTCAAATTTCGGGGTACTATCTACAGCGCCAAAGAAGGTGATATTATTTTTCCAGGGGAACCGGTGGTACGGGTGGAAGCGAACATTATTGAAGCCCAGCTCATTGAAACCCTCCTGCTGAATATTTTGAATTTTCAAACGCTCATTGCAACCAAAGCAAGCCGAATGAGCGTGCAGGCAAAGGGACGAACCCTAATTGATTTTGGTCTTCGCCGGGCCCAGGGCCTGGGTGGTTACCACGCCAGCCGTGCCGCCGTAGTAGGTGGTTTTGATGCCACCAGCAATACTGCAGCCGGAAGGGATTTTGGTATTCCAGTATCCGGAACCATGGCCCATTCATTCATCCAAAGCTATGATGATGAGCTTACGGCTTTTCGTGATTTTGCAGAGATACATCCTAACAATACCATTCTCCTGGTAGATACTTATGATACTCTAAAAAGCGGAATTCCCAATGCCATTACTATGGCTCATGAAATGGAGAAAAAGGGGCATAAACTAAAAGGGATCAGGCTTGATAGTGGCGACCTCGCTTATCTCGCCAGAAAGACCAGGGAAATGCTGGATAAAGAAGGTCTGAACTACGTGAAGATCTCCGTCTCCAATCAACTGGACGAACATTTGATCAAAAGTTTACTGGACCAGGAGGCTCCAATAGATATCTTCGGAGTGGGAACAAATTTAGTCACAGGAAATCCCGATTCTGCTTTGGACGGAGTCTATAAATTATCATTTTTCGATAATAAGCCACGCATAAAACTTTCGGAAACAATTTCAAAAGTGACATTGCCTCATAAAAAACAGGTTTTCCGGATGCTGGACAAAGAAGGTAATTTTTTAGGAGCTGACGTGGTATGTATGCAGGAAGAAAAAGATCCGGAAATGATGTTCCACCCGTTTGATCCATTAAAATTTCTTTCCATTGCTGAAGATCAGAAAGAAGCGCTGCTGCACAAGGTCATGGAAAATGGCAAAATTCTGGAAGAACCAAAAAGCCTGCAAGAAATTGCCACTTTTAGCAAGGAACGTCTGGCAAAACTTCCGCAGGAATTCAAGCGATTTTTCAATCCGCACCTCTACAAGGTGGGCATCAGTTTGCGTTTAAAGGAAGAGCGGGACAGGCTGATACAGGAACACAAAATAAAGTAGTCTATGAGAACGCTGATAATTGTCGATGCTCAAAAAGATTTTATGCCCGGGGGCGCATTGGAAGTCCCTGAAGGGGATAAAATAATTCCTGTAATAAACCGAATCATTCCTGAATTTGATCTGGTGGTGGCCACACAGGATTGGCATCCGGCTTCACACAAAAGTTTTGCTGTAAATCATCCGGGTAAAAAGGAATTTGAAGTGATCGACCTTAACGGACTGGAACAAAAATTATGGCCTCCGCATTGTGTTCAAGGCACACCGGGCGCAGAATTTCACCCTGACTTGAACATGGATCCTGTAGAAGCTATTTTCCGGAAAGGAATGGAGGAAGGAATAGACAGCTACAGCGGATTCTTTGACAATGGTCACAAAAAAAGTACCGGCCTGGCCGGTTATCTAAAGGATAAAAATGCGCAGGATCTATACTTCTGTGGACTGGCTGCTGACATCTGTGTGAATTTCACCCTTCTGGACGCGCTTAAAGAGGGTTTTAAAGCAACTTTGATCGAAGATGCTGCCATGCCCCTTGATGCTCAGAATTACGGGCAGGTGCAGGAGCATATTAAAAAAATCGGTGGAAGGATCATTTCTTCCGAAGAACTATAGTAGTAAGATCAATGATCATCTCCGGTGCCACCTTCTGGTGAACCACCATACGGCTCCCTGCAGAAATCCGGTAAGCACGCCAGCCATCACAATATTCTGAAGCGCCTGGAGTACAGCATAAGTATAATTGTCCTTAAATGGATTGTCAAGACTGTATAGTAGCAGAAATTCCTGGCTCAGGTAACCGAATATTCCGAAGGCAACCAGCAAAAATCCGTAGCAAAAGACAAAGAAAAAATCTCTTTTTTGGGTCCACTTGTAATACACTGCGATACAGGCCAGCACCACCCAACAGATCCAGATACTGATCTGGAAATCCAAAAGTATCTCTCTCCCCTGCTCTAAAGTACCCGTTCCCAACACCTCTTCTACCCGAAACAACATAATTAACGGGTAAAACAAAACAAGAAAGACTGGAATTAACAGGTACTTCTTCTTCATTTCTTTTAATTTCCCTTGAAAGTATGAAAATTAGACCAGCTATAAAACAAAAGCACCTGCTTCAAATGAAGCAGGTGCTTTAAAAATGATATTTTTCAGTCTTTATTTTGCGATATTGACCGCACGGGTCTCCCTGATCACGGTCACTTTTACCTGACCGGGATAAGTCATATCTGTCTGGATCTTTTGTGAGATCTCAAAAGACAGGTTAGCTGCCTTATCATCGCTCACTTTTTCACTTTCCACGATCACCCTAAGTTCTCTACCTGCCTGAATAGCATAAGCCTTTTTCACGCCGTTGAAGCCAAAAGCGATATCCTCAAGGTCTTTCAATCTTTGAATATAAGAATCCAGTACCTGCCTTCTTGCACCCGGTCTAGCCCCGCTTATTGCGTCACAAACCTGTACAATTGGAGAAAGTAAAGAGTTCATCTCTATTTCGTCATGGTGAGCCCCTATTGCGTTACATACGTCTGGTTTCTCTCCATATTTTTCGGCCCACTGCATTCCAAGGATAGCGTGAGGTACTTCAGTTTCTGAATCAGGTACTTTTCCGATATCATGTAGTAATCCTGCGCGTTTAGCCAACTTCGGATTCAGACCTAATTCAGCAGCCATTACGCCACATAATTTTGCTACTTCACGTGAGTGTTGCAGCAGGTTTTGACCGTATGAAGAACGATATTTCATTCTTCCCACAATACGGATCAGTTCCGGGTGCAATCCATGGATTCCAAGGTCGATCACCGTTCTTTTCCCTACCTCAATAATTTCTTCTTCAATTTGCTTGGTGGTCTTTTTAACCACTTCTTCGATCCTCGCCGGGTGAATCCTTCCGTCTGTTACCAGTTTATGCAGAGATAATCTTGCAACCTCTCTTCGTACCGAATCAAAGCAGGAGAGGATAATAGCTTCAGGAGTGTCATCAACGATGATCTCTACTCCGGTGGCCGCTTCTATTGCACGAATGTTACGACCTTCCCTACCAATGATGCGTCCTTTTACATCATCGCTTTCCAGGTTAAAGACAGAGACACAGTTGTCTATTGCCTCTTCGGTTCCTATTCTCTGGATGGTATTGATGATGATCTTTTTGGCTTCTTGTTGTGCGGTAAGTTTTGCCTCTTCCAGGGTTTCCTGTACAAGTGCCATGGCATCTGCCTTAGCGGTATCTTTCAGTGACTCTACCAATTGTGCTTTGGCGTCCTCCGCAGAAAGTCCGGAGATCACCTCCAGCTGCTGCACTTTACTGTTGTGAAGTTTGTCTACTTCTTCCTGTTTTTTCTCAAGTACTTCGTTGCGATGGTTGTAATCGGCGATCTTCTCTTCCAGGTCCTTATTCAGGTTCTTGTTCTTCGCAAGTTCACTGGAGACCTGAGATTCCTTGTCTCTTATCCTTTTCTCGGCATCTGCAATCTTCTTATCCCTCGCCAGGATTACCTTCTCATGTTCGCTTTTAAGTTCAATGAATTTCTCTTTCGCCTGCAGGATCTTATCTTTCTTAATACCTTCTGCTTCCTGCTTGGCTTCTTTTAAAATTCCCGCAGCCGATTTTTTAGCACGTTGAATGACTTTAGAAGCATTTTTCCTTTCCAGGAACTTTGCGATTCCAAAACCAATTGCAAGGCCAACGACCACAGAAATAATAATGGTTGTTATAGTCAGTGTTTCCATTGTTTAAATTTATATATAAAAAAAGCCTGTATTAGTAGTGGTTTTGTATAAACTCTCTAAATCACGTTTAGGGCTAACAAGCTGATCAAGTATCCGCTCTAAGACGGCACGCTTTTACAACTTAAACTCACCCTCTTTAAAGAATTGGTGTTGAGTTTATCAAAAAAAATAACTAATACAGGCAGTAACCTTTACTTTTTTTACTTCAAAGAACAGTTAAACCAAATGCTTATCAAGCAGGTCGTTAAGAGAACGTAATTTGTCTGCGGCGAGTATTACCTCGCTATTGCTGTCAATCACTTTTTGTTCAGTCTGTGCTGCAAACTGTAATGCACACATTGCAAGCACATCCTGTTTATCCCTAACGGCGTAACTCTGTTCAAATTGCTTAATCATAGCTTCTATTTTCTTGGCAGCCTTCCGCAAACCTTCTTCCTGCTCTGGAAGTATGGTCATGGGATACACTCTGTCCGCAATAGAAACCTTAATTTTAAGCTGATTCGACATTTTATTCTTCTATTCAGAAAGTTGAACAATACATTGGTCAATCTCTCTAATCAAGCCATTGATCTTTAGCTTGGTTTCTTTTTTATAATCATTACTGCCAAGCAGCGCATTGGCAGCCTTCAGAGTTTGAACACGATTTTCAGAAGCTTCAAGGCTGGTTTCCAGTTCCTGTTTTTCAGCCTTTAATTTTGATAATTCTTCTTGTAAGATTTGTTGCTTTTGCTCCAGTCGGTTATAGTTCTGAAGTAAGCTGGCTATCTTAAATTCAAGATTATCAACTATTTCTGTTAAATCACTCATAAAAGCTAATCCTGCTGCTAACCCTTACAAAGTTAACATACCTCCCGAAATATCCCAATATTTTGAACTCTATTTTCCGGCGAAGGGTTAAAATTATTTTAAACTGCTCATAAATAACAGTTTAATTTTCCCGAAGGGTTTCCTATATTTAACCGCTATAAAAAAGTAAAAATTATCCCTTATCATGAAATGGATATATGCCGTAGGTTTCCTCTTTTTAACCTCTAATTTAACTGCTCAATACCAGATCCCTACAGAGTATTTTGATCCTCCCCTGGACATTCCCCTGGTCCTTGCAGGATCTTTTGGTGAGTTGCGTTCCAATCATTTTCACAGTGGACTGGATATAAAGACGCAGCAAAGGGAAGGCTTGCCGGTGCTCGCAGCAGCCGAAGGTTTTGTGAGCAGGATAAATATTTCACACTACGGCTACGGTAAAGCACTGTACATCCAGCATCCAAATGGCTATACCACCGTTTATGGACATCTTCAAAGTTTTTCTCCGGAAATAGAAGCTTTTATTAAGAAGAAACAATACGAAAAGGAAAGCTACGAAATAGAGCTTTTCCCTTCTGCCGAAGAGTTACGTGTGGAACGTGGTGAGCTGGTCGCCATCAGCGGAAACACCGGTGGCAGTGGCGGACCCCACCTGCATTTTGAAATAAGAGATGGGCAGCAACGCCCAATGAATCCGCTAATGTTCGGGATTGATATAAAGGATACTCGAACTCCACTCGTGCAGGGGCTTTATGTATACCCTGCCGGTGAGGAGGCACATGTAAATGGATCTGCTCAACGTCAAAAACTGAATTTAATTCCGCAAAGCGACGGCACCTACGTGGCTCCAAAAATAGAAGCCTGTGGCAGCATTGGGTTTGGGATCACGACTATTGATCAACAGGACGGCGCTCCAAACCAGAATGGCGTCTACCGGATTGAAACTTCTGCTAATGGGGAAAAACTCTTTCAGGCCAACTTTGAGAAATTTTCTTTTGCTGAAACGCGGCACCTGAATAAGCTCATCGACTATGGTTACTACACCCAGAATAACACTCGCATCCAAAAACTCTTTGTAGAACCAACAAACCCATTAAGTATTTATTCTGACCTTTCCAATGACGGACTTCTGGAAGTAAAGGACAGTTTATCCTATACCTATACCATCAAGGTCACTGATTTTGCGGGTAATGAACGTATTGTACGTGTACCGGTTCAGGGAAAACAGGAAGAGAATATCAGTCAAAAACCTGAATTTACTTCAGATTTTTATGCTGAAGCCGGAAAGGGCTGTGCATTTAAAGACAAAGGAATTGACGTTTACATTCCGAAGAACTGCTTGTATGAAGATCATTACCTGGACGTGGTTTTTGAAGACGAGAAGGTCAAGTTACATGAAGACGTAATTCCACTGCAGGGCTATGTTACCATTGGTTTTGACGTAAGTAAATACAAACCTGAAGACCGCGAACAATTGTTCATTGCAGAGATCAATAAATGGGGGAAACCAAACTATTCCACCACCTACAAGGACGTGGAACGTTTCACTACGAAGACGAGAAACTTCGGAACCTTTACCCTGGCTTCAGATAACACACCGCCTAAAATTGTCCCGGTGAATTTCAGGGATGGACAATGGATCTCGAACAATAAAGATCTGAAAGTGAGAATTTCAGATGACCTTTCCGGGATAAAGCAGTACCGTGCCACCGTCAACGGAAAATTCATTCTAATGGAATACGAGTACAAGAAGAATTTGCTCACTCATGATTTTTCTGACGGCGTAGTTACCGAAACTGAAAACCACCTGAAGATTGAGGTTACTGATAATGTAGGAAATACCACTATATTTGAAAGTACCTTTTATCGAAAATAGTTGAAAACCTCCTCTTTCGTTCTTCTTCTTGGTCTGCTGATATGGAACCATGGCTTCTCTCAAAAAGCGGTGATCCAGGGGATCATATTAGATGAAGAGCGACAACCTGTGGAGTCTGTCTCTGTTTTTGTTTCTGAAAATCTCGGTACTGAAAGCAACAAAAATGGGTTTTTCCGATTGGAAATACCTGCTAACCGGGAGGTCACACTATTTTTTACACACCTTACTTATGCTGACTTGGTTCAGCGTTTCATTCTGAGTCCTGAAAGTATATTGGAATTTAATCCCGTCTTAAAAAAGACCACCGAACAGATAGGAGAAGTTGTGATCACCTCCTCAGATCTGCAGAATTTAAAAGGAGTAACCGTAATTGATCCGCAAACCATTCGCAGACTTCCCGGTGCCAATGCGGGAATTGAGAATTTACTAAAGACCCTGCCGGGCGTAAGCTCTAATAATGAACTTAGCACCCAGTATTCGGTTAGAGGTGGAAACTACGACGAGAACCTGGTGTACGTCAATGGAATGGAAATATACAGACCTTTCCTCGTGCGATCTGGCCAACAGGAAGGGCTGAGCTTTATCAACCCTGATCTGGTACAAAATATTCAATTCTCAGCAGGTGGTTTCCAGGCAAAATACGGGGATAAACTTTCTTCGGTACTGGACATCACCTACAGGCGGCCTGTTGACTTCGCTGCGTCACTGGAAGCCAGCCTTCTTGGAGGAAGCCTTTCGGTGGAAGGAGTGTCAAAAAATAGAAAATTCAGGGCTCTTACCGGTCTGCGGTACAGAGACAACAGTCTGCTGGTTAAAGCGAGGCAGACAGAAACTAACTATTTCCCAAAATTTGCAGATGTTCAAACTTTATTGAGTTACCAACTTTCACAGAAAGCCGAAATTAGTTTTCTCGGAAATATTTCAGAGAACGTCTACAATTATCAACCGCTTACCAGGCAGACAAATTTCGGAACTTTTCAGGATCCACGGGCACTGGTGGTTTACTACAATGGACAGGAAGAGGATATCTATCGCACCTATTTTGGAGGCTTTATGCTTAACTATCAACCGCACGAATCCTATACCACTCATAATAGTGTTTCGGTTTACAACACACGGGAACAGGAATATTTTGACATAGTGGCCCAATACCGGATGGGCAGGTTAAATGCTGAAGTTGGAGGAGAGAACTTCGGAAAAGTGGAATATTCCGAAGGGATTGGTGCTCAACTCACTCACGCCCGGAATAAGCTGGATGCACTTATATTGAATGTTGCACATAAAGGAGTGATCAGGCTCCAAAAAAGCAGTTTTGAATACGGACTTAAATTTACCCGTGAAGACATTCAGGACCGGGTAAGGGAATACGAGATCGTTGATTCTGCAGGTTTTTCGGTACGGCCTCCCCTGCCTGATTTTGTGAACAACCAACCTTATGAACCATATACCGCACCCATAAGACCATTCACTGAAGTGCGAGTTTCTCATAAAACAAGCATCAACAGGTATCAGGCTTATTTGCAATGGAGCAACCGGTTCAGGATCGGTGAACATGAAAGTTGGATCAACCTGGGAGTAAGAAGCCATTCCTGGAAAGTGAATACACCAAATTCCTCTCCGCTACAAACAGTTGTAAGTCCACGAGGTCAATTTGCCATAAAACCGGCCTGGAAAAAAGATATGGTCTTCCGGATCTCGGGCGGACTCTATTTTCAGCCTCCGTTCTATAGGGAGCTCAGGGATCTTTCCGGAGAATTAAATCCTTCCGTAGAAGCCCATCGGTCCATTCACCTTGTGCTGAGTCATGAGTATAGTTTCAGGTTCTTTGAACGGCCATTCAAACTAAATTCAGAATTATATTACAAAGATCTGGACAATGTCAATGCCTACACCCTGGAAAATGTACGCATTCGATACCTTGCCAATAATGACACCAAAGCCTATGCTTATGGACTCGATATACGGCTCAATGGGGAGTTCGTCCCAGGTACAGAAAGCTGGTTGAGCTTTGGATATTTAAAAACGGAAGAAAATATTGAGAACCGCGGATATATCCCCCGCCCAACAGATCAACGCTTGAAATTCGGAATGTTATTTCAGGACTACGTGCCGCGCCTTCCCGATCTAAAAATGTATCTAAACCTTGTCTATAATACCGGTTTGCCCGGTGGTTCCCCCGCTTACGCCGATCCATACCTGTATCAAAGAAGATTACCCGATTATAAAAGGGCAGACCTGGGCCTTTTTTACCTTTTGAAGAGTCCGGAATCTTCCAATGAAGATCACTGGTTAAAAAGCTTTGAGGAAGTTTCTGTAGGCCTGGAGATCCTGAATATTTTTGATACTCAAAATGCCATTACCAACACCTTTGTAAGGGATGTGTATTCCAAGACCCAGTATGCGGTACCGAATTATCTTACTCCGCGGGTATACAACCTTAAAATAGGAATAAAACTCTAGGCTTACTGCTCAATAAATTCTTTCAGTACCTTGACCACGTAATCTACTTCCTCTTTGGTATTATACCTCGAAAAAGAGAAACGTAAAGAAGGTTTTTTAAGATCCTCTGCCGAAAGGAAAGCACTCAAAACATGGGATCCCTGGTCACTTCCACTCTGGCAGGCACTTCCTTTTGAGCAGGCAATACCATGCAGGTCAAGCTGGAACAACAACATCAGCGCTTTTTCGCTGGAAACGGGCAAACAAACATTAATAAGCGTATAGGTGCTGTGTTCAAAATCGTCACAATCTCCATTGAATTTAACTCCGGGTATCTCCTTCTTCAATTGATCTACAAAATAGCTTTTTAGAGAAGTTATGTATTCCTTTTCCTCCTCCAGCTGTTCCATAGAAAGCTTAAGTGCTTCCTCAAGACCCACAATATTGTGAACAGATTCGGTTCCAGCCCTGAAGCCCCGCTCCTGCTCTCCCCCAAAAATAAGAGGTTGCAGGCCACTGTTCTTTCTGATGAACGCAAAGCCTACTCCTTTAGGGCCATGAAATTTATGAGCACTCACAGCTGTGAAATCAACCTGAATTTTAGAAAAGTCCAGTTCATAGTGTCCTACAGACTGTACAGTATCTGAGTGAAACAGGGCATTATGGGCCCGGCACATATTTCCCACTTTTTCAATATCCAGCAGATTTCCAATCTCATTGTTTACATGCATCAAACTTACCAGCGTCTTCTCTTCAGTAGAAGAAAGCCTTTTCTCCAGGTCCTCCAGGTCGATCCTTCCACAGTCATCAAGAGCCACATACTCGAGCTTAACTCCAAAAACATCATGCAGCTTATCCAGACAATGAAGAACCGCGTGGTGTTCGATCTGTGAAGAAATGATCCGCTTTACACCAAGGTCTCTTACGGCCGAATTTAAAACGAGGTTATCAGCTTCAGTACCTCCAGAAGTAAAAATTATTTCAGAAGGAGAAACGTGCAGCAGATTAGCCACGGTTTTGCGGGCCTGTTCGATCAGGGTTTTTGCAGAACGACCAAAAGAATGAGTGGAAGACGGATTACCGTAAACTTCCTTCATGACTTTGGCCATTT
This sequence comes from Salinimicrobium soli, assembly GCF_048323655.1. Classification (NCBI taxonomy): domain Bacteria; kingdom Pseudomonadati; phylum Bacteroidota; class Flavobacteriia; order Flavobacteriales; family Flavobacteriaceae; genus Salinimicrobium; species Salinimicrobium soli. The sequence continues at coordinate 840,472 of NZ_JBLUWW010000003.1, forward strand.
TATCCACTACTTCCTCACGGATCTGAGTGGTAGCGGCATTATCAAAGTAGACTTTTTTCATGGTGCACAAAAATAGCAGATTTAAATAAATATTAGAAAGACCCGGTATAAATTATATATTACTTTTAATTTTGCTGAAAATCCGGAATAATGAAAAAAATATTTGTCCTTTTCTTTGCTGCAATTCTTCTGATTTCGTGTGATGACGGGGACATTATTGTGACCGATTTTAATTTTGACAATCAACAACTTCAGTGGTGTGGAGATGACGAACAACAGGTTGTTTTCAATATCAACAACGATCAGGTCTTTGAAGCTATTGCGTTTAGATTTAACCTCGACACTCCTACCCCACAATTCTTTTCTACGGAAGAAGGACAAATAAGCGTTCCTCTTAACAGCACCAATCAGGTAGTTTACCGGGTTTTCGATGGAAAGGTGGAAAACAGTTACTTCTGCAGTATCATTCCGCCGGTAACGCCCAACGTAACGGAAGAATTCCGCAGTACTTCCGGAGGGGAGGTCCTTATCACCACCACTCTTAAGAATGCTACAGATCATGACGGAGATGGTGTGCCTACTGCTACAGAAGGTTTTGAAAAAGATACAGACGGAGACGGAATTCCAGATTATCTGGATATCGATGATGATGGCGACAATATCCTTACCCGTGTAGAAACTGAAGTGGAAGCGACAAACTCGGTTGGAAACTATCCTGATTCAGATAACGACGGCACCCCCGATTATCTTGATGCAGATGATGATAATGACGGAGTCATCACCCGCTACGAGGACTGGAACAGAAATAACAATCCGGCCGACGATCAAAATGAGGAAGGGCTTCCGCATTATTTAAATCCGGTGATCACCGATTCTTTTGTAGTGGATACCTTCAGGGAAAATTCAATTACCAGAACCTTCAGATACCTTTTCACAGTAGAAAATCTTACGCTGGTAAATCAGGGTGGCGATGGCGAACAGATACGCCTTCAAAACTATGAGCTTGGATATTACGATTCGCCGAGCCAGAGAATTACCATAGAACCGGCAGGAACGGAAGATCAGTAATTCTGAAAAATATAAACTTCGGTAGCACCCAATCCATATTTCTGGTAATCGGCGTCATACCACTTGATGTTCTCATAACGGTGAAATAGCGTTTCAAGTTCCGCCCGCAACACACCTTCTCCTACTCCGTGGATAAAAACCACTTTTTGAATGCGCTTTTTCATGGCGAACTCCAGCTGCCTTTTTGCAGTATCTGTTTGAATGCTCAGGATATCGTAATTACTTAAACCGCCGGTCCTGGGAACCAGTTTTTCAATATGCAGGTCAACCTCCATGGGCGGCTGATTGCGTTCCTTGGGTTTAATTCTCCTGGACTTTGGCTTTTTGGAACTTTCCTTTTGCTTTATCACTTCGGAAAGATCTTCGACATCTGCAGGAATAATATCCGGAAAGGATTGCTGCAGTTTAACAAGATCTGTGGCCTCAAAGCTCAGCGAAAATCCTTCGGAAGTCTCTATCTCCACCTCAGTTCCGGAAACGGAAATAACGATCCCTTCCAGATCTTCATCAAGTACTGCTACTTTATCTCCGGGTTTGAACATTTCTAGAATTTCTCTTCTTCAGGTTCCTCTTCATTTTCCAGCTTGTGATCATCTTTTGTGATGGTCCAATGATTAGTGGCTCTGTATAGCCCCCACATTAAAGCTACAAATCCGGTTATTAGGATATAGACGTTTTTCTCTTCTGTAGACAGCTGAAAGATCAACAATGCACCACCAAAGACTATTAGAAAGGTATTTATAAGTTGAGAATTATTTTTTTTCATAATTATTTGTTTATCAACAACCTACTATTAAAAAACGATAGTATATTGTGGTTGAGTAAAAACTTCCCCCTGCAAATTTCGGTAAAATGAGAGGATTAATTCCCTTTACTGCATTTTTATTTGCAGTACAAATTTGTTGCGCCCAACTTACAGTAAAACCTTCAGCCCCGGGCAAGGATAATTTCTTATATGTCAAGGCTGACGTATTATTTGTAGGAGATAACATCCACCTCGAAAAAAATAATTCATCAGGAACAGAAGCGAGTATTTATCTGCGACGGGAAGGTCAACTCATCCAGGGAAAATCTCAGAAGAAGTCAAATTCCGGGACCGGCAGCCTGTCTGTTTTTCAAAAAGGCAGCACCAATGCTTACGATTATAATTATTGGGCTTCCCCGGTGGGAACAACAGCTGCTCAAAATGCCCTTTTTGGGATCCCTATGCTTCAGAGTCCGTTAACTAGTACCAACAGCAGTCCGGTCAATATTACTTCCGGACTAAATGGAACTTCTTCTCCGCTCACGATCTCTAACCGCTGGATCTATACTTTCTCCGGCAAGGAATATTCGAGCTGGAACTATATTGGGAGCAATATCTCTATTCCTGCCGGATTAGGTTTCACCATGAAAGGTGTTGATGGCAAAGATCCCACTGAAGTGGAAGGAGTGGCAAATAACCCGGGAAATGAACAGCGCTATGATTTTAGGGGCCTCCCTAATTCTGGAGACATCGAGGTGGCTGTAGCCGAAGATGAGATCGTTCTGGTGGGGAATCCGTATCCGTCTCTGCTGGATCTCAGTCTCTTCCTTCTGGAGAATTCAGGAGAGGGAACTCTGGAATCCTCTTGTTACGGTACCATCACCAGAAATAATGCAACTACCGGAATCGCATATTTCTGGGATTCCAAAGAAAAGGGGAATTCTCATTACCTCTCAGACTATGAGGGCGGATACGGTGCTTTCAGCCCAATTGATCCCTGTACTACCGGAGTCTATGAACGGCCATTGCTTAAATCTTACGGTGCTTCTGAAAAGTCTTTCGGTAATTATGGAAAACACTATGAACGCAGGTCCTTACCAATAGCACAGGGATTCATGCTGCAAGGAGTGAATGGTTCGCCGGTAAAATTCAGAAATGCTCACCGCTACCCAGCAAAAGAAGGTAATTCTGGCGCAGCTATTCCTTCCAGTGCTAATAAAGTCGCCTCCACGAAATTGACCACTATCCCAAAAGTAAGACTGGAGATAAGCTTTGATGAATATTACACCCGCAGTCTTACGCTTGCCTTCTGGTCACAATCAACACCGCAAATAGATAAGGCGATGGATGCTATTGCTTACAACCAGGCACCTACCGATGCCGGTTGGTTACATGAGGACACCAATTACATTATCGATGTGCGACCTTTCAATATTACTGACCAAATTCCACTTTTTCTTAAGGTCGAAAACCGCGAAACTCAGATAACCATCTCAAACGGATTGGAAGAAAATTCAGGGATCAAAAATATTCTTATCTTAGATTCTGAAACCAACAGCTACCACGACATTTCAGAAGCTCCTTTTCATATCACCCTCCAACCTGGAAACTATCACTCCAGGTTTAAAGTCGCGTTTACTGATGCATCTGAATTTGCAGAGCTTCCCGGGGAACCGGTGACAACTTCTGAAGAGGAAAGTGGTTTCTCCATTTTTCAAAATAACCTTATGCAGGAACTGGAGATTGTAAACAAGGATTTTTTGCCTTTGAGATCTGTAGCTGTATTTGATCTACAGGGAAAAAAGCTCTATTTCCGAAACAATTTCCCAAAACTCAGAACCGTGAGTATTGCTACCCAACACTGGGCAACAGGAGTTTACCTCGTAAAGGTTACGGATGCTGAAGGTAAAACCATCACCAAAAAAATATCGGTTTACAAAAGATAGCCATGGAAGAATTTATGCTCCCCTGCCTAAACAAACAGCTCTTTGGAATTGACTGCCTGGGTTGTGGCGCACAAAGGGCACTGGTCATGGTTCTCCAGGGAAAATTTTCGGCTGCCTGGCATATGTATCCTGCTATATACACCATACTACTACTGCTCTTTTTCCTGGTATTCAACCTATTCTTTAAATTCAAATTTGACTGGCACGTAAAGGCCGGACTTATTATTTTGAATGCTGTCATTATAGTAATAGCCTACACCCATAAAATGAGTTTTCTAATAAATTAACTAACCAAAAATTATGGAAAAACCAACTTTACCAAATTCAACTTTGATTCTTGTATTCGGAATCCTCTCAATCCTTACCTGTTGCTGCTATGGCGTACTTGGTCTCATTTTCGGAATTGTGGCCCTCGTACTCGCTAAACGAGCCAGAGAGGTCTACGCCGCAGATCCTGATATTTATAAAGGCTATGACAATGTCAAAACGGGAAGAATTCTAGCGATCATAGGAATAGTACTTTCCTCCCTGTACCTGATCGCCACCATTGTTTCAATAGCGATCTACGGTTGGGATGGATTACAGGAGATGACCCGAGACATGGAGTATAACTTTTAGAATTTCTTCAATAGTAAAAAAGCTGCCATCCGGCAGCTTTTTTTATTTTATTTAAATAATTGTTTTACAACTACTTACTCAAATTCTTTTAAAGTTTTAGTTATAATATCCACACAGTCCCTCAACTGCTCCTCATTCATTACAAGCGGGGGAGCAAAGCGGATGATATTTCCGTGAGTTGGCTTCGCGAGAAGTCCATTCTCCTTCAGCTGCATACAAATATCCCATGCAGTAGAACTGTCTTCAGAATCATTAATAACAATAGCGTTTAAAAGTCCTTTTCCGCGAACCAGGTTCACGATCTTAGAATTCCTGATATAATCATCCATCAATCTGCGGAAGAGATTCCCTAATTTTTCAGCATTTTCAGCTAAATTTTCATCCCTGATCACTTCAAGGGCTGCCATTGCCACCGCACAAGCCACAGGGTTCCCTCCAAAAGTGGAACCGTGTTGCCCGGGTTTGATCACATTCATTACAGGATCATTGGCCAGTACAGCTGAGACGGGATAAACCCCTCCGGAAATGGCTTTTCCAAGTATCAGTACATCCGGTTTCACCTCTTCGTGATCAACCGCTAAAAGTTTTCCTGTTCTTGCAATTCCCGTTTGAACTTCATCAGCAATGAACAAAACATTGTGCTGCTCACATAAAGCTTTCGCTCTTTTCAAGAAACCTTCAGAAGGCACATAGACCCCGGCTTCACCCTGAATTGGCTCCACAAGGAATCCTGCAACATGTTCATTCTCTTTTAAAGCTTTTTCCAAAGCTTCGGTATCGTTGTATGGAATCTTTATAAATCCGGGAGTGTAAGGACCAAAGTTCTTACGTGCATCTTCGTCATTAGAAAAAGAGATGATGGTAGTGGTTCTTCCGTGGAAGTTATTCTCACAAACAATGATCTTGGCCTCGGCCTCATTCACCCCTTTTTCCTCGTAAGCCCATTTACGGGCGATCTTGATAGCGGTTTCTACGGCCTCTGCCCCTGTATTCATTGGCAAAAGCTTGTCGAAACCAAAATATTCGGTGGCGAACTTCTCATATTTTCCCAATACATCATTATGGAAAGCACGGGAGGTAAGCGCCAGTTTTTGAGCCTGAGCAGTCATTGCCCCTACTATCTTAGGATGACAATGCCCCTGGTTTACTGCGGAATAAGCCGAAAGAAAATCATAGTATTTCTTTCCTTCCACATCCCACACATGAACACCTTCTCCTTTTTCAAGGACTACCGGAAGCGGGTGGTAATTATGGGCCCCGTATTTTTCTTCCAGCCGAATGGCTTCTTGTGATGAAATTTTTTCTGAAACTGTCATTTTGTTCAATTTTACATGTTATTACTTCAAATTCCTGCTTTCCAGAAGTACCTAAAAACCGGTAATTTGAGGAGAGAAATCATCCTGAATTGAGAAGTCGCAAATTACTAAATGTTTCCCGATTTTTTAAAGCCTTAGCCCTTTAAATCTTAGCTTTTATCCTATTTTTGCCGCATGGGAAGAAAGAACAGAAATAAAGAATTTAAAGAACTTGAAGTCATAGATGCCGGCGCTAAAGGAAAGAGTATTGCCAAGGCCCCTGACGGAAAAGTCATTTTTATTGGCAACGCGGTTCCGGGAGATGTCATTGATGTACAGACAACCAGAAAGAAAAAAGCGTATTACGAAGGCACAGCCACAAAGATCCACAAGTTTTCAGATAAGCGGGTGGAACCGCCGTGTATACATTTTAGCGTTTGTGGAGGTTGTAAATGGCAGTTCATGGGATATGAACACCAGTTGTTCTATAAGCAGAAAGAAGTTGAAAATAACCTGAGAAGGCTTGGAAAAATAGAACTTCCTGAGATCACCCCAATTCTAGGAAGCAAGGAGATCTATTTTTACAGGAATAAAATGGAATTCTCCTTTAGCGATAGCCGTTGGTTAACTCAGGAGGAGATACAGAGTGGTGAAGAGATCGAGCAACGTAACGCACTTGGTTTTCACATTCCGGGAATGTGGGACAAGATCCTCGATATTAAGGAATGTCATTTGCAACAGGCACCCAGCAACGGGATTCGTAACAGCATCAAAGAATTCGCAATTAAGAATAATATTTCCTTTTTCAACACCAGGGAACAGAAAGGAATGTTACGTACGCTGATGATCCGTACTTCTTCAACGGGAGAGATCATGGTGTTGCTTCAGTTTTTTGAAGATGACAGAAAGCAAAGGGAATTATTACTTGATTTCGTCGCAGAAAAGTTTCCGGAGATCACTTCCCTTCAGTATGTGATCAACTCTAAAGGAAATGACACCATTTACGATCAGGAAGTCATTTGTTACAAAGGAGAAGATCACATCTTTGAAGAAATGGAAGGACTCAGATTCAAGATCAACGCAAAGTCCTTCTATCAGACCAATTCTGCACAAGCTTATGAACTTTACAAGATCACTCGCGACTTTGCGGGCCTTACCGGAAACGAGCTGGTATATGATCTTTACACCGGAACAGGTACTATTGCTCAATTTGTAGCTGCAAAAGCACAAAAAGTAGTAGGAGTTGAAGCAGTACCAGAAGCTATTGAAGATGCCAGGGAAAATGCACGCAACAACGGAATAGAAAATACTGAATTCTACGCCGGGGACATGAAAAAGGTGTTTACAGAAGACTTTATTAAGCAGCATGGCCATCCCGATGTGATCATTACAGATCCCCCAAGGGACGGAATGCACAAGGATGTAGTTGCACAAATTATTGGTATCTTGCCGAAGCGTATCGTCTATGTAAGTTGTAATTCTGCCACACAGGCAAGGGATCTGGCTTTACTGGATGAGCATTACAAAGTGACACGGGTGCAGGCAGTAGATATGTTCCCGCAGACGTTTCACGTAGAAAATGTGGTATGTTTAGAACTCCGAAAATAATCAGGTTCCAAAAATGGCTTTTTTCAGCAGGTATTTTCCTGCTGTTTGCCGGGTGTCAAAAAGATGATCTTTGCCCGCAGGATACCGAGACCACTCCAATGCTGGTGATCGAATTTTATGATGCTGAAGATCCGTCAAGTCTGAAAGCGGTTTCGAATCTTGTAGTGATCGCTTCAGATAAGGAGTCGAGGTTTCTTGGACCTACAACTGCAAACCAGGTGGCAATTCCGCTGAAAACAAATGAAACCTTTACCGAATTCAGGTTCATTTCCTCGAGCGGAACTCCAAATGAGAATGAAGACGTGGTCACTTTCACCTACGATCCCACTCCGGTCTACCTTAACCGCGCCTGCGGATATAAAATTGCGTATAGAAACCTGGATGTAACAGTGACTAATGATGACGATAACTGGATACAGGGAGAAATTGTTTTACAAGAAAATGTAGAAAATGAAACAGCAGCACATATTTCTTTTACTCATTAGTCTTTTCGTTTTCTCATCTTCTGCATTGACTGCTCAGGAAGATCAGGTTGCCGATACTCTTGTGTATCGCGAAAAATATGGCCTCCGGTTAGGAGTTGACATCAGTAAACCGGTAAGAAGCCTCATCGATGCCGATTACCAGGGACTGGAAATCAAAGGGGACTATCGCATTTATGACGACTATTACCTCGCTGCCGAATTGGGTACTGAAGAAAATCTCATAGCTGAAACCAATGTTACTGCTTCGGCAAAAGGAAGCTATATCAAAGTGGGAGCCGATTACAATGCCTATAACAACTGGATTGGCATGCAAAACATGATCTACGCAGGCTTGCGCTACGGATTTTCCACCTTCTCCACCGAACTTCAGGAGTATTCAATTTATACCAATGACAGTTATTTTGAACCAGATTTACGTGTGGAGCCACAGGAATTCAAAGATCTTACAGCCAGCTGGATCGAATTGCAACTGGGGGTGAAAGTCGAAGTACTGACTAACCTTTACCTGGGTACCCACGTGGAATTGAAAAGAAGGGTCACAGAGGTGAAACCAAATAATTTTGACAACCTTTATATTCCGGGTTTCAACCGCACCTATGACGGAAGCTTCTATGGAGTTGGCTACGGGTATTCAATCTCTTACCTTATCCCGCTATACAAAAGGAATCGCCTTTAGAGATCCTGTTTTTTCGCTTTTTTACTGCCTTCGTAGATCTCGTACTTCAATAATCGGGATTCTAGGGAGCCGTTAAAGACCTTGATCTTACGGCTGGGTCTCAACCCAACATGCTTAATAGCCTCTATATTAGAAGTCACAAACCAGGCCTCTGTACCGGGATATCCCTGTTTTAAGGTGTCCCCGATCGATTTATAAAATTCCGGCATGTCTATTTCCAGTCGTTCTCCATATGGAGGATTGAACATCATGTGCAGGTGGCGTTCGGTTTTCTTTTCAGTAGTAAAGAAATCAGCCTGCTCCACGGTGATGAATTCTGAAAGATTAGCATTGTCAATATTATCCTTGGCCTTTCTTATTGCCGAAGGAGCCTTGTCATAACCTTTGATCGTAAAATGAAAATCACGCACCTTTTTCAAAACTGATTCTTCTATCTTCTCAAAAAGGTCTTCATCCCAATCTTTCCATTTTTCAAATCCGAATTCTTTTTTGTTCAGGTTCGGCGGAATGTTGCACGCGATCATGGCAGCTTCAATTAGAATAGTACCACTCCCGCACATAGGATCCATAAAATCACATTGCCCATCCCATCCGGAGTGTAATAAAAGTCCGGCAGCCAAGACCTCATTGATGGGGGCGATATTCGTTGCCGATTTATAACCTCTCTTATGCAGAGATTGTCCTGAACTGTCAAGTGAAACAGTACAGGTATCCTTTTCAATATGGATGTTGATTCGAAGCGTAGGAAAATCCAGGTCGATGCTTGGTCTTTTTCCGAGCGTATTCCGGAAGCGATCTACAATGGCATCCTTTGATTTTAAAGCCACATACTTGGAATGTGTAAACCTTGGAGAATGAACTGTAGCATCAATGGCAAGGGTTTCTTCTGCTTCCAGGTGCTTTTCCCATTCCATATTATAGACATGCTTGTAAAGATCTTCTTCAGAAAAAACCTTAAAACTGGCAATGGGTTTCAGGACCTTAATGGCCGTACGAAGAGAAAGGTTCGCTTTGTACATAAAACCTTTATCCCCAACAAAAGATACGGACCTCACGCCTTCTTTAACATCTATCGCTCCTAAATTCCGTAATTCCTTTGCCAGTAAAGGTTCAAAACCAAAAAGGGTTTTGGCAACCATTTCATAATTATTTCCCATGTCTAATTTTCTCTTAGAGGCAAAAATACATTAATTTTGACCGATATGGAATTAGCTGAAAAAAACTGGTATTCGTCGTGGTTTGACACCCCTTACTACCACATTCTTTATAAGAACCGGGGAGATGAAGAAGCCCAAAATTTCATGAAGAACCTGGTTTCGTTCTTAAAACTTAAGCCGGGTGCAACCATCCTGGACCTTGCCTGCGGGAGGGGCCGGCATTCGCGGTTTTTAAATAAGGAGGGATTTGATGTAACGGGCGTGGACCTTTCTGAAAACAATATCGCTTACGCCAAACAGTTCGAAAATGAAAATCTGCACTTCGCTACCCATTGCATGTGTGAACCTGTCAATGAGAAATTCGATGCCGTATTTAACCTTTTTACGAGTATAGGATATTTTGAAGAGGAAGAAGATAACCTTCGAACCATCATGTCCATCAAAGAAGAATTGAAACCTGAAGGTTTTGGTGTAATAGATTTTATGAATGTCAAAAAGGTCATAAAGGATCTCATTCCCGAAGAAGTTAAGACTGTAAAAGGAATTGAGTTCGATATTTCCCGAAGCGTAAAAGACGGTTACATCGTAAAAGATATCCGATTTGAGGATGAAGGCGAAGAACATCTCTTTACTGAAAAAGTAAAAGCCCTTACACTGGAGGGTTTTCAGGAATATTTTGAAAAAGCCGGAATAGAATTACTGCACATCTTTGGGAATTATGAACTTCAGGATTTTAATGAACAAACTTCAGACAGGCTGATTTTGATTTTCAACTAATGATCTATACACTTCCCTTACTGGCAGTAGTTGCAGGATACCTTATTTCCTTATTCATCAAGCCATCTACTTCAACAGGTTTCCAGTTGTTGCTATCCTTTAGTGGAGCCTTTCTATTATCGGTAACGGTTTTTGAATTGTTACCCGAAGTCTATACTTCCGGAAACGAACAGGTAGGCCTCTTCATAATGTTGGGCCTACTGTTGCAGATCTTCCTGGAATTTCTTTCCAAGGGTGTAGAACACGGCCATATGCACCATCAAGAGGAGTCGGCGAAATTCCCCCTTTTATTATTGCTCAGTCTTTCTCTGCACTCGTTATTAGAAGGATTTCCATTAAACACAAGCACCGATCTTTTGCACGGAGTGGTGATCCATAAGATCCCCGTGGCTGCCATTCTTTCTACTTTTTTAATCCATTCAGGGATCAGCAAAGGGCGGGTCATTTTATTCCTTACGATCTTTGCGGCAATGACGCCACTTGGCAGCTGGTTGCATTCCAGTTTTGAAGCACTTGACACGTATTCAATCTATATTTATTCCCTCGTGATAGGTGTATTTCTGCATGTTTCGACCACTATTCTTTTTGAGGCCTCGAAAAATCACAGTTTCAATCTCTCGAAACTGGCTGTGATCATTGTAGGGATCATTTTAGCTTATCTAATTTAACATGTTCAGCCGGGAGGAAGCAAAGAAGATAAGGCAGGAATTCTGGACCAGCTTCGGAAGGGAATATCCCCGGAAATGGCTCCTGTACAATACCAAAATGAAGGAGCTACAGCTCAAATTCAGTTTTGAACGTAAACTTGCCTTGGTTTCACTTGACATTTCTGATGAAGATGAAATGATAAGAGCTTATTACTTTAAAAAACTGCAGTCCCTTAAAACCATTTTAGAGAACGAGTATCTTCCAGAAGTGGTCTTTGACCAAAATTATTTATTGCCCGAAGGTAAAGAGATAGCCAGGATCTATGTCAAACTTGAGAATGTAAGTGTCTACAACAAAAAAGACTGGCCAAAAGTAAAGGAGTGGTTAGCTGAAAAAATGGAGGCCCTTGAAGCATTTTTTGTGGAGTACCGCGATATCATTGAGCAGTAGTTTCTATTTAAGAGGAATTCGGAGCTCTACCCGTGTACCCTTATTGACTTTTTCAGGATAAAGATCGGCATAAGTCAAAGAATATTTTCCTTCATAATCTTTGTAGAAAATTTGAAGTCTTTCTCTGGTGATCTGTAGCCCTAAAGATCTTCTTTGGTGAAACTTCTGCTGGTTTATTTCTTTTGATCTCTTCATCCCAATGCCATTATCTTCGATTGCTATTTTTATTTCAGTATCACTTTCCCTTTTCACAAGAATTGCGAGCTGCTTTTGGTCTACAAGAGAAAGTCCATGCCAAATGGCGTTTTCAACAAAGGACTGCAGGATAAGGGAAGGCACCTTTATTCCCTGCAGGTCCAATCCCTCTTCAATTTTAACTTTCAGATGGATTTGATTATCAAACCTGATGTTCTCGATGTTCACATATAACTGGATGGTTTCCAACTCTTCTGCCAAAGAACTTATTTTCTCCCTGGTAGCATCCAAAACTTTCCTGATGAACTTGGAAAATTTATTCAGATAGTAGACCGCATTCTCTTTTTCATTATTAATAATATAAAGTTTAATACTGTTAAGCGAATTAAAGATAAAATGCGGATTCATCTGGCTGCGCAGGAAGTTGACCTTCAGTTCTGCCAGTTCGCGCTCATATTGAGCCGTCAATTTATCGATCTTATCCCTTTCTACCTGTTTGCTCAGGGTTTCCACATTCGCTTCCAGCTTTTGCTGCACCTTTAGTCTGAGCTTTTCATTTTCTTCATTTTGTCTTATGAGCTCAAGCTTTGCCTGCCTGTTTTCCTGTAAAAGCAACTTTTGCTTATGGCCGAGTCCCAAAGAAAAAAGTAGATTCTCAAAAATTCCTGCAAGAAGAAAAAATCCGGAAGCTATCCTAAAATTGTCTTTTCCGAGGTTGAGTTGATAAACAAGAACAGGTCCCAGCCACCCGAGAAAAAGGATCAAAGACCCAAAAATGAGGTAGGATCTTAACGGAATGGGTCTTTTTAGAATGGGATAGTACGAAAGAATAGCCAGGATTGGCATATATATAAGAAAGAAAGTATACCCCAAATATCTTAAATGAGAGCCACCAACAAAATAGGAGATAAGGTGTATTAGAATGGCAATTCCTAAAAATATCAGGTTAGCACGCATCACATATTTATTCCAGCGCGGTGCATTTCGTTTCATTTCCAGGAAGCTGTAGGCGAAGAAAAGATATACGACAAAAGTGACCTCTGTAAGCAGGTACATAAAGTCCCTGAAATAGGTGATGTATATTATCTGATATCTTCCACTACTAAACCTAAGGATCGAAAATAATACCAGGAAAAGATAAAGGCTGTAAAAAAAATAGGACCTGATCTTTTGCTGAAAATACAGCAGAAAATGATATACAGCCAGGATAGAAAGCACCCCCGCGAAAAAAGTGAGCAGGCCGCTTTGAAAAGGCTGACGTATAATATCTATTAATTCTTCCAACTATTCAGGTTCCAAGAAGTTCGAGTAAATGAGCTTTTTTTGAACGGGAAACAGGAATGTTGGACCCATCCCTGAGGATCAAATATTGTCCGTCACTTTTGATAAATTCTGTAACACAGCCAAGGTTTACCAGGAATGAGTGATGCGCTCTGTAGAAAGAAGGATCATTTATTAAAGCCTCCATTTCTTTAATCTTTTTTGATACCACTTCCTTTTTTCCTCCTGCCAGATAAACTTCAGTGTAATTCCCGTCAGATTTACAATATATGATGTCTTCACTGCACACGTAAATGGTTTTATCTACAAAAGAAAGCGGGATCTTTTTAGAAGCAGGTTGTTTTCTCATATCCTGCATAATATTCCGAAGTTGCTCTCCCAACCTGTTGTTCTTCTTTCTATCCAGAACTCTTTCCGCAGCAACCTTAAGATCATCGGAATCTATGGGTTTTAGAAGGTAATCCACTGCATTCTCTCTAAAAGCCTGTAACGCATAGTTGTCATATGCCGTGGTAAAGATCAGCTCAAATTGTCGGAACTTCAAACTGTGTAACAGCTGGAAACCGTCCATTTGAGGCATTTCTATATCAAGAAATACACAATCGGGCTTAATGAGATCAATTCCTCTAACAGCCTCTAATGGGGTTACAAAAGTCGCACATACTTCGATCCAGGGACAAAAAGCATTGATCTCCCATTGCAGACTTTTTATCGCACTTATTTCATCATCAACAATTACCGCTCGTATCATAGGAATAGATTGCAATTTAAATTACAAAAAAGAATGGTATGTAAATACAAAGACTTCATAGTTGGTTATGACTGGAGTATAAGCAGGAGAATGATAAACATAACTAGCAGAATTACAACTTATAAAGTCTTATTTTCCAGTTATACATTAAGCGTTCGCCGGTCTTTTCTTTCCCTCTACTTTTAGCCTATTAACCATTTAAAATATTTGATTATGAAAGAACTACAATTATTTATCGAAACCAGGTACTGGCGGCTGTTGTTCTTTTCCTTTTTAGCAGCTTTTACCATGGGATGTGAAAAAGAAGAAGTGGAAACTACAGGCCTGGATGTTGCTAACGCAAGTGTAAAGGCGTTGAACACAGTGAAGATCACATCTACAGGAATGAACTTTATTGCACCCGAGGAAATTCCCTCCGGATGGAATACTTTCAGCTATTTGAACAAGACAGGAGAACCTCATTTCTTTATTCTTGTAAAGATACCCGAGGACAAAACGCTTGAAGAGTACCATGAGGAAGTAACTGTTCCTTTTAACAACTGGTTAAAGACCTGGAGGGAAGGAGCACCTGTACAAGATCCGGGAATAGCCTTATGGTTTTTTACTGATGCTGTTAACACGGGTGGTTCAGGATTAATTGATGCAGGTGAGACAGCGGTAACTTCCATTAACCTACAGCCCGGGAACTATATTATTGAATGTTATGTAAAGTTACCTAATGGAGATTTTCATTCAGTTGTTGGTATGCTGGATCAGATAAGGGTAACAGAAGAAGGGTCAAAGGTTAAAGAACCAAAATCTGATGTATCGCTCATTATTGACGGAAATGGAATGACCATGGAAGGAGAAGTGAAACGACCCGGCCTTCATACTTTTTCTGTTGACTTTATACCCGGAAGTGCTGCTGACGTTCACCTGGTAAGAATTGAAGATCCGGAGGGCGCAGACCGGAACCAGTTAAATGACTGGATGTACTGGGCTAATATTATTGGCTATGAAAAAGAAGGTCTTATGACTCCGGCTCCGGCAGGATTCAGTTTCCTTGGAGGTTCACAGGAACTTGCGCAAGGTGGCAGAACCTATTTTCAAGCTGTTTTGAAACCTGGAACTTATGCACTTATTTCGGAAGTTGCTGATCCTATGAGTAGTGGTCACTACGTTGAATTTGAGGTAGAATAAGAAACCTTTCAGGTTTTTTTAAGCTGGTACTGTAAAGGGGAGACAGTGCCGGTTTTTTATTATTAAATAAGGTACCGATTGCAAACCTGAACCAACGGCTTTAAGGAGCGAGACCCTCCCACCTCCCGCAAGCAGGGCGGCGATCCTTGGACCGCGCTCAGGACAGCCCCCCGATTAGTCCCGATAGCTATCGCGGCTCCCACGAGATGCAGTACTCCCGATCCCGACGTTTCGGGAGGGACGCGAACGGGCCTAACTTCTCTGTTGATTTTATTCCATAAAAAAACCCTTCACCAAATAAATGATGAAGGGTTTAAAAGAAAGGCGGCGACATACTCTCCCACGAGATGCAGTACCATCTGCGCTAACGGGCTTAACTTCTCTGTTCGGAATGGGAAGAGGTGAGCCCCGTTGCTATAA
>NZ_JBLUWW010000004.1:0-6341 GCF_048323655.1 Salinimicrobium soli
ACAGAGAAGTTAAGCCCGTTAGCGCAGATGGTACTGCATCTCGTGGGAGAGTATGTCGCCGCCTTTCTTTTAAACCCTTCATCATTTATTTGGTGAAGGGTTTTTTTATGGAATAAAATTAACAGAGAAGTTAGGCCCGTTTGCGTCCCTCCCGAACCGTCGGGATCGGGAGTACTGCATCTCGTGGGAGAGTATGTCGCCGCCTTTTTTTTAAACCCTTCATCATTTATTTGGTGAAGGGTTTTTTTATGGAATAAAATCAACAGAGAAGTTAGGCCTGTTCGAACCGTCGGGATCGGGAGTACTGCATCTCGAGGGAGCCCTCCCCATAGCTATCGGGACTAATCGGGGGGCTTGTCCTGAGCGCAGTCCAAGGTTCCCCGCCCTGCCTGTCGCTAGGCAGGACCGGGAGGGTTTGTTCTTACTAAGAATAACAAAAATAATTTTTCAGCTCGCTTTTTCCAGTCAAAGCCGGGGGCATGAAATGGAACCCCTTCAAAAATCCAAGGGTTTCCAATCTTCACAAGATCATGCTTTAAATTTGAAAAAATAACATTTTAAGGTGTTGAAAATGAGCAAAATGTGGTATATTTAAGGTGCATCTACTCCAAAAAACATGAGCCCTATTTCCTGCAGAAAGAACTGCAGTTGACAAATTGACCTTCCCCCATGGTTTTCGGTAGATTCCCCCAAAATGGTCCTCAGCCATTTTGAAATTTCCTTTTTCCTTCCTTCCCCCGGGAAAAGTTGTTCCCCTTTTAGATCATTTTTTTTTGCAATTAAGACCCCATTCTACAATGGTCATATTTCTTGACCAGTTGCTCCTCTTATGTGGTGGTTATTATCTAACCTAAAAATGGAATGTTATGAAAGATTTTACAACAGATCCTGGTACGAAAAATACTTTCTGTCAGGGATCAATTAGTGAGGATTGGTGGAGTGGCTTTAGAATCTATTTACTCTATCCATTATTCACTTTAGGATGGCTTTTAATTATTACCACAGATCTTTATGCACAAAAGAATACGGCTGAAAATATTCAAGGTGTTGCTCCTGTTCTTACGCCGACTAATGGAACTAATGGTTTTGAGATTGATGGAAATGCACAGGTAGGCACTTATGGTGACTGGTTTGGAACTCAAAGTGATGCCGAAGGTTTGAGCCTGTTTATTTCCACGCTACAAAATGTAGATTGGGACGATCCTACGAAGGACCTTTTTGACAATGGCTTAATTGGTCCGGACTATCAAGAGGGAGTTCTTTCTTTTTTCTTTAGGGATCCTTATGAAAATGACCCTACGGTTTTTACTAGTAGTAATAAGATTGATGATGACCCTAATACCTATACTTATGGTCCGGGGAACTCACCTAATAAAAATGAAATTCAAACAGTAGCTGTCCATTTTACTTATGGTGATGATAATCACCCACACCCAGATTGGCAAGGTCCAGGCGGGACATACACAGATGAAAATGACCTTTGGATCATTTTTGCAGGAGACCGTCAAGTAACCAATGGTAGTAGTTACATCGATTTTGAATTACTTCAAAAATCCTTAGTTAAAAGTAATGGTACCTTTATTTCTGAAGGCCAGGATGGGGGTAGAACTAAAGGGGATTTATTAGTAACACTAGAATTTACTATAGGTGGTGCCGCGGCAAAGGTAGTGGTACGAGAATGGGTTGAAGATCTTAATAACCCGGGAAATTTCTTTTATGACCTAGTTTCTTTAAATACACCAGAGAAACAAAATGGTATTTTTGCTTCTGTAAACACTGTTCAAACAGTCGTGCCTTGGAGTGTGTATGGTACTTCCTCTGTAGGTAATGACCCGGATACAGGAGAGCCGTTATACCAATATGAGATCAACCAGTGGGCAGAAGGTGCCGTGAACCTATCTGCATTTTTTACTCCTGAAAATCCTTGTGAATATATTAGCACGTTATTTGTGAGGACTAGAACTTCCGGTTCTTCGGGAACTTCTGAGTTAAAAGATTTCCCTGAAGGTCCTGTAGCGCTTCCATTTTCAGATAATCCAGAAGTAGCAATTAGCAAGACTGATATTTCGTGTAATGGTGCAAATGACGGCATTGTTTCAATATCTTCAGCATCTAACTATACAAGACTTGAATTATGGGAATTAAATGGGGATTATATTGATAGTCTGGCTCCTGAAGGAGAGGAAGAAAGTGATGACGTTTATATCAGTCAAAATACTGATGCGTCTGATTTTACAGGTAATTCACCGGGATCCTACTATGTACGGGCTGTCAAAGTTGTAGACGGTGCAGAATGTGAGGCCTTTAGCGATCCTGTAACTTTTACCGATCCTGATCCTCTTTATTTAAGTATTACTTCTACAGATATCAGCTGTAATGGTGAGGCCGACGGTATTTTAGAACTGGATGATTCTGCCGTTCCTGCCAACTCTAGTTTTGACAGTTATGAGCTGTTTAAAGTAATAGGTGTTCAGGACCCGGGAAATGGAGAGGATAATGATGAGAGCCAAGGTTCAGTGACTCCTGATTCTGATGGAGTATTTAGCACCACAATGGGAGAAGGAACTTATTATATAATAGGTACAAAAGCATCTGCTAATGGCGTGGATGATTGTTATGCTACCAGTGGAACTGAGACCTTTACCGATCCTGATCCTCTTTATTTAAGTATTACCTCTACAGATATTAGCTGTAATGGCGAGGCTGATGGTATTTTGGAATTGGATGATTCTGCCGTTCCTGCCAACTCCAGTTTTGACAGTTATGAGCTATTTAAAGTAGTAGGTGTTCAGGACCCGGGAAATGGTGAGGATAATGATGAGAGCCAAGGTTCAGTTACTCCTGATTCTGATGGAGTATTCAGCACCACAATGGGAGAAGGAACTTATTATATAATAGGTACAAAAGCATCTGGTAATGGCGTGGATGATTGTTATGCTACCAGTGGAACTGAGACCTTTACCGATCCTGATCCTCTGTATTTAAGTATTACTTCTACAGATATCAGCTGTAATGGTGAGGCCGATGGTATTTTAGAATTAGATGATTCCGCAGTTCCGGCGAACTCTAGTTTTGACAGTTATGAGCTGTTTAAAGTAATAGGTGTTCAGGACCCAGGAAATGGAGAGGATAATGATGTGAGCCAAGGTACAGTGACTCCTGATTCTGATGGAGTATTCAGCATTACAATGGGAGAAGGAACTTATTATATAATAGGAACAAAAGCATCTGCTAATGGCGTGGATGATTGTTATGCTACTAGTGGAACTGAGACCTTTACCGATCCTGATCCTCTTTATTTAAGTATTACTTCTACAGATATCACCTGTAGTGCAGGTGGAATCTTAGAGTTAGATGATTCTGCCGTTCCGGCCAATAGTAGTTTTGATAGTTATGAACTGTTTCAGGTAAATGGTGTACAGGACACAGAAGGAGGAGAAAGTGATGACACAAGTCTTGGTGCCGTAAGCCCTGATGTTGATGGTGTATTTAGCACCACAATGGGAGTAGGTACTTATTACATTATCGGTACAAAAGCATCAGCTAATGGTGTGGATGATTGTTATGCTACCAGTGGTACTGTGACATTTACCGAGCCAGATTGTGATGAGGAAGCTTGTACTCTAGGTTACTGGAAAGAACATACCGATAGGTGGTGTGAAGACAGTGAGGGTTATGTTTATGAAACCTGTACAACATACGAGTCAGTATTTGGAATTGATTTTGCCAGTACTTATCCAGTATATGAAGAACTAACTCTTCTTCAGGCCCTTAACCAAGGAGGTGGAGGCGTTAATAATCTGCTTCGTCAATCAGTGGCAGCATTGTTGAATATCTGCCATGATGAAATTACCTATCCATGGGAAGGGGATATTGAGGATCTCATAGAGGCTGTTCAGGATGCTTTTGAAAATGGAACTGAAGGAGCTTTGGCCAGCGAATTGGATATGATCAATAATATGTATCCATGTCCTATGGAAGGAAGTTCAGCTACAACAGCAAGTACGTGTTCTGAAAGTGAAGCTACTCTTTCTACAGAGGCATTCTCCGCTCAGACTGTTCAATCGGCGGATATAAAACTATATCCTGTACCATTCACAGATGTTCTAAATATTGATTACGATTTCGATTATACATCAGATGTTGTAATTGAAGTTTACCTGGGAACAAATCTTTTAAGGACTTTTACTGACAATAATGTCAGCCGTGGATCCACTACTCAATTGAATATGGACTTTGCTACTAGTGGGGTATATATTATTCGGGTTATTACCAGTGACGGAGAGTTTACTGAAAAAGCCACAAAGCAATAATTAAATATTAATTTATCATTAAAATAAAAAAGCAGCCCACCTGGGCTGCTTTTTTGTTGAAGGCTAAATAAATCCATTTTAAAATTTCAAATGCCGTTTTATACGGAAAAAGATTACGATTTAAGACGCTGGTCACCCTCAACCATTTAATTATCAGTGAATAACATCCAAAAAACCGTCGAATTTTTAATGAAATTTTATTCAATTATCAGAATTACAGGCTCTTAATTAAACATAAAGTTAATTTCGTCTTTTTATACGAATATTTTAACCTATGTTGTTGAAATACAAAAAATTATGTAAATTGAGGTGTGAAATTAGCATTTTTCCATTTGGCCAATCCCCCGGCCGGTGATTAACCCCCTTTTATACAAATTTGTTTATTCAGGCACCCCCGCCTGTTGAACTGTTCCTTTTTCCACTCTCCCCCGGAAAAAGTTATTCCCCTTTCATAATTGACACTGCTGTTGCAGGAAGACCGCCCCGGTCACATGAAGTTGAGCTTTATGTTCTGGTTAGTATTTATTAACCAAAACAAAATTATTATGAAAGAATTTACGCTGGGGTCTTTTCCGTTGCAGGATGGGGATCTCGAAAAGACGGTAAAGGAATGTACAAATTACTTTAAAAGCTTTTTGCACATCTTATTTCTGGTCCTTTTTTTTAGCTTCAGTACTGGGATACAGGCTCAAAAAGTAGAAAAACTGGAACAGGGTCAAAATGGAACTGCAGGCATTGTAGAGGATCCAGTAATTTGGGTCACCGGAGCGTTAGATAAACAACATAACCACTTAACTGAGGGTATGCCTGTTCCGTACCATATTGAACTCATTAATTTAAAGGTGGGAGATACTTATAATATTACTTTAGGTTTTGACACAAAAAAAGGTGGAAAACATGCTCAGGATTATTTAACAACTTATGACTACCCTGGTAAGCATAATGCTTTTGGACACGCTCCGGAAGCGATAAATCCTTTAACCAATACTGGTTTAGCAGGTTCAGGAATGTCTCCATTATATGTAGCAATTCCTCTGCCAATCAATAATTATATGACTTCTGTAAGTACTGGAGGATCTGGAAAAATGGAGCCGATTACTACCTTCACGGCTTTAAATGCTAACGACCGAAGATTTGCTTTTTGGAATGTAGCTTCTACAGCCCCCGACATTCCAGTACTTAAATGGGTGGACCCTTCACAAAATTTTGAAACAGATGCGGTTGCTGAGTCACACTTAAAAATTACCTTTAAGGCTACAGCGGCTACAGTTGTCATTGCTTGGGCAGGGAATATTGCGGAAGAGGCAACTTGGGGAGAAGGTATGTCTGCCAGAAGTATTCCAGGAAGTTCTTTCCATATGTTCGCAGCTGAATGTGGTAATTTAACAGGCTGTGGTGGTAAAGATGTAGCAATTAAAAGCGACGCAGTAACTCCACCACCAGATTGCACAATAAACGGCGATACCACTACATGTGAAGATCCTAGTACAAATTTGACTTTTAGTACTGACGAAGCTGGTACCTCATACAAATGGGAAATAATTAATTCAACTAATGTTACTGGCGCAGCAATTGTAGGATCCGATGCTGGAGCCTCGGTTACTGTAGATCCAGGATCTGTAGATTCTGGCTTTTCCTCGGGAACGTTTGATATTAAATTGACGGTTACTTTAGCGGTTACGGGAGGCGAGTTGTCAACCCCATGTCAGAAAACGGTTACAGTTTATGACAATCCTGATTTTGATGTTAAAAATCTTGAGGCTTGTGAGGACGGTACGAAAGGATATGCTGTATTTAATTTAAACAGTGCAATTAGCAACAAGGATGGCACGCCAACCTTTTATGATGTGGATCCTACCACTTTACCTGCGCCAACGGCTATTTCTACTCCGGGCACTTACCAGGTAAATTTTGGTAGCAGTGCATCTAAGGAGGTGACCATTTATGCAGTTTTAGAGAATTCTTCGGATGGGACTTTGGACTGTACAACTACCAAAACCTTTAAGGTTACCGCTTATGACAATCCTG
>NZ_JBLUWW010000005.1:0-49567 GCF_048323655.1 Salinimicrobium soli
TGCTGTATTTAATTTAAACAGTGCAATTAGCAACAAGGATGGCACGCCAACCTTTTATGATGTGGATCCTACCACTTTACCTGCGCCAACGGCTATTTCTACTCCGGGCACTTACCAGGTAAATTTTGGTAGCAGTGCATCTAAGGAGGTGACCATTTATGCAGTTTTAGAGAATTCTTCGGATGGGACTCTGGACTGTACAACTACCAAAACCTTTAAAGTTACTGCCTATGATAATCCAGACGTAACTGCTAATCCGAAAACTATTTGTTTAGGGGATAGTGTTGATCTCTCTACCTTAATTGATGGAGACGGAGGTACAGTTAAATACTACACTAAAGATGATTTTACTGGTGAAGTAAGTAAAGATGTAACTCCGCAAGTCACAACCACTTATTACATAAAAAGTGTTGTTCAACACACCGGTTTTAGTTGTGAAGGTACTACTTCAGTTAAAATAACAGTAGAAAACTGCGCGCACATCTTCCCAACTCAAATGACTTGTGAGGATTTCAAAAATGAAGAATGTGTAGAGTCATACGTCCTACCCAATGTTTGTATAACTCTGGATAGCAACAATTACATTACTAATGCCGTTCCAGGAGTGTTTTTCTACTATGGATGGGCAGTAGGTCAAAGTGGTGGTTCCACAACTATTCTGATTGAACAAGATAACGATCTCACCAATTATTATTTTAATCCTCAGAATAAGAGTAATGTAAGGGTGTACAGCAAATCTTGTGGTTCACTTAAGGTGACAGTTGAAGAATTGACCAATGGTAATGCTGTAGTTTCTTTTAAATCAAAACCCGGGGAGGAATATATTGTATCCGTCAAATATGACGTGAAAACAATTTTAGGTGCTTTATTTTCCGGCTCAGAAGAAGCTACTTTTAAAATGTTTTATGGTACTTATTCAAAAGGAACAAATACATTTACCAAACTTCCACAAGATAGTTATGTAACGAATAGTACCGGTATTATAGACATAAATGCGGGACCTGGATGTAACCCTAATCCAGCTGTTATTCCTGGAAAAGACTGTACTTCCGTAACAACCTCCATTCTTCAATCCGCCCAATCCATCCAGGCCGAAAGCCTGAATGTTGAAAGTGTTGAGACTGATGTGGCCGTGTACCCTGTGCCGTTCAGCGATGTGATCAATGTGGATTATGAGTTCGACTATAGCTCAGATGTGAGCATCGAGATCTTTGACTTCGGTGGCCACTTGCTGAAAACTGTGAAAGACAGCAATGTCTCCAGAGGTTCTTCAACTTCCATTGGAGTGGACTTCTCCATCAGTGCAAATCAAATGTACATGGTGAGAGTGACAACCGACAGAGAGACTTTCGTGAAACAAATTGTTTCTAAGAAATAAAATTTAATTAACCCTTAAAACTAAAGCAGCCGGCGACGGCTGCTTTTTTTTTGCTAAGGTTTTTTCCACCTCTTTTTGCTTTAATACCATTCACCTAAAATTTTGTAGGACTTTCAAGGGGAAGATGTCAAAAATGATGTTTTTAACAAAACTTTCTAATAATCAGTTAATTATGATTCGATTTTTGTTTTACATTTAAGCTAAGTTTAATGAAAAAGCGGAAAATCCTACATTCTTTCCCTACGGTTTTTAGGCTGTTTTATTAAGATTATTCTTCCCCCATTTTTTCCCCCTTGAGCCTTACAGCGCTAGCCCCGGTGTCTGGTGTGCCCCCTTTAAACTATTCTTACATATTTTTTCTTAATGCTACCAAACAGGTGGCGATCTCCCCCTTTTTGAGCCTGCTTTTGCAGGAAGCCCGCCCCGGGTCAGCTAAATTCTTTACCCACTCGTGTTTTGGTCATTACTAACCAAAACCAAACTGATTATGAAAGTAAGCACTACTGAAGAAGGGGTGAAAATTTTTCTTCCACTTGCCCCCTGTTTAATGTTAATGACTCTGTTGTTTACCCTTAATGTACAGGCACAAACTCCACCAGCTATGGATGGATATCCGGCAGAGTGGCCTGGCGTTTTAGCCCAACCAGGTGTTAATGGTATTTACATTGAAGATCCCGTGAACGATTCTTCAGATGATATCTGGGATCAGGGATCAGCTGATGTCAATCCTGTTTCAAATTGGACCACAAAAGTCGGAGAGCCGAATGACAAAAATGACCTTCGTAATACAGCGGCCGTAACCATTGATAACGTTATCTTTTTTGCTGCCGACAGGTATTCCAATGGAGGTGATGCAGATCTGGGTTATTGGTTGCTTCAAGATCCCGTGACCAAAAATGGCACCGGCTTTAATGGTGCCCATCAGGATGGAGATGTACTTATCCGTACGCATTTTGTGAATGGAGGAGGAGCAACTGATCGTGGTATTTTTATATGGATGAGCGGAAGCTTAATGGAAGTAACTCTCCCTCCTGCAGCCCTTAACTTTTTTACTAATACCACCGAAGTTGCGGTACCCTCCCCCTGGACCTATTCTCCAAAATCAGGAACAGATCAAATGTATCCTCCTAATTCTTTTGTTGAAGGCTTTCTGGACCTGGATGCACTGGCTACTGCTTTAGGAGATTTGAATCTCGATCCCTGTTTTTCTTATTTTGTGATCTCAACAGGGAATTCCCAATCTCAGAATGCCTCCCTCGAGGACCTTGTGCATGGTAAGTATGGAAATAAACCACTATCTCAAGATCTTACAGGCAGCATTATTTGTGAAGGTACCCGGGGTGGTGGCACAGTAACCCTTGCCGATTCTGAAATGGGAATAGGTTACCAGCTTCAGCAATATGATCCAAATACTGATTTGTATACAGATTTTGGAGATCCCAAAAGAGGATCAGGGGAAGAACTGGTTTTTGACAACCTGGCCAGTGGTTCTTATTACGTAAAAGCCTATGTTCCGGGATCGGAATGTTTTACCAGGTTTGGTCCGGTCGATATCCAAATTAATTCAGTAACTCCCGGGCGAATAGGACCGGATCTCACCATTTGTGAAGGGGATGATCCTCCGGCTTTCCGCTCGGTAGCCGCAGATGGAACCGGAACTATTTCTTATCAATGGGAAGTTTCTCTGGATGGTGAAAAATGGCGGACCTATACGAACGCTACCAACGAAACCTTTGATTCCGAACCTTTAACTGAAGATCGCTGGTTCAGGCGAAAGGCCACCTCCACGCTCGAAGGCGTAGAATGTTCAGCGACTACAGATCCGGTAAAGATCACAGTGAACAATATTACCTCTGGATTTATTGGTGCAGACCAGACCATCTGCGAAGGTGATGATCCCGCTCCATTGCTCGCTCGTCCCGATGAAGGCGATGGTGATCTCAGTTACCAGTGGTGGGCTTCGACAGATAATTCTGTGTGGAGGGAGATTCCCGGAGAAGAGGCCAAAAATCCCATTTTTGACCCCGGAGTTTTGACGGCAGATCGTTGGTATAAACGGGTGGTGACTTCTACCCTTAATGAAGTGGAGTGTTCCGCTGAAAGTAATGTGATAAAGATCACGGTTATTAATTTCCTGCCCGGGGAAATTGGTCCCGACCGGCTGATCTGCGCGGGTGATGATCCCGATGTTTTCCGGGGTACAGATGCATCCGGAGACGGCAGCTTTAAATACCAGTGGCAGGAATCTGCTGATGGAGAGGAATGGGAAAATATTGATTCCACTACAGGTCGGGTGTATGATCCGGGACAACTGGAGAAAGATACCTACTTCCGAAGACTTACCACTGCTACTGTTAATGATAAAGATTGTGTAAAAGAAAGCAACACGGTGCTTATTTACGTTAATAATGTAACAGCAGGGAACATAGCAGGAGACCAGGTTCTCTGCGTTGGAGGAGACCCGGAACAGATCTCCGGAAGGACCGGCTCGGGTGACGGTGAGTTGTCTTATCAGTGGTGGGCTTCTGTTGATGGGGAAACTTTCCGGATCCTCGAAGGTGCTACCGGAAAAGATTATGATCCGGCGCCTTTTCCTGAAGATGAACGCTGGTACAAGCGGGTGACTACTTCTACTGTGAGAGACCTGGATTGCTCCGAAGAAAGCAATGTTGTAAAGATCTCTAAAAACAATGTGACTGCCGGTGCTATTGGACCGGACCAGACCATCTGTGAAGGTGAAGATGCCGCGGAAATTGGATCGCGTTCTGCTACTGCAGATGGTCGACTTAGCTACTACTGGCTTTCTTCCACCGATGGTGAAAACTTTGAGATCATTGAAAATGCCGAAGACGAAACCTATTCTCCGGGTAAATTGACCCAGGATCACTGGTATAGGAGAGGGGCGGTTTCTACCATAGGAGAAGTTTCCTGTAGGGCAGTAACTGATCCGATTAGAATAACTGTTAATAACCTTACCCCGGGAGTAATTGGATCTGACCAAACTATTTGTGAAGGTGAGACTCCGGGTGCGTTAACCACTCTTACTCCAGCTTCTGGGGATGCTACTATTACCTATCAATGGCAGGTATCAACAGATGGCACTCATTTTACAGACGTGCCTACAAATGGAGAAACTGAAACTTATGCTCCGGGAGTGCTTTATAGTGATCACTGGTACAGACGTGTGGCTACAGCCATTCTAAACGGTACTGAGTGTGAACGAGTCAGTGATCCGATAAAAGTAACCGTTGAGAATTGTATAGTATGTGAAACTGCGTTTGCTAAAGCAGAAGGAGTAGGCTCTCCCACCTGTTTCATTGATGACGCGTTTGAGGATAATCCTACGAGTGAGCGCTGGGGCTGGACCAATGAGTTCAATGGCAGTAGCGGTGATTTTCAGGCTACCATGAAATTGTATGCAGGTGCAGGTCAATGTGTGACTTCGGAAGAAAAAATGGTGGGAAATGTCATTTTAGACTATAATGCTTCTGAAGGTACGGTTAAAGTTACCTATGACATAACCAAATATGGTTACGCCATGAACGGAGTTCACCTGTATGTAGGTTGTGAGCCATACCCTATGAAGAAAAAAGGTAAAACTTCAGAGCCTACTGTGGCTCCTGGAAAGTATCCTTTTAACCGAAGCAGTTCGGGATATTTTGATCGGTTCGTGACCGACCCAATTGACGTGGGAACGGGTACTTTTTATGTGATCGCTCACGCCAATGTTTGTACGAGTGATAAACTCTGGTTGTATCCCATACTTGTAGATAACGAGGAGGTAGAGTACTACACGGCCAAACCCAATAAACCCCTGGAATATGTTTGCGATCAACAAAAAGGTTCCGCTAATAAAACGAGTATTTCTACTACTGGTTCTGCTTCTTTAAGTGGCGGTGATGTAAATCTTTCTCCGGTACCTTTTACCAACTCGCTAACAGTGAGCTACGATTTTGATTACACCTCAGATGTGCAGATCGAGATCTATGACTTCAAAGGAAAACTGTTGCAAACCGCACAGGACACCGATGTCTCCAGAAACTCTGTTACTACTATTGGATTGGATTTTAGGACGAAAGGAAAACAGATGTACCTGCTTCGAATTACTACTGATCAGGAAACATTTGTTAAACAGGTAGTCTCGAAATAGGTTTATTAACCATTCTAAAAAGTAAAAGCAGCCCGAAAAGGCTGCTTTTTTATATCCATTTTTTTGGGGTCTCCTTTTACGAAAAATGCAAAAAAGACATTCGTGTATTCGTGGCCAAAAAATCTAATCCCTCAAAATACTTCTGGAGATAACGATCTTCTGGATCTCGGAAGTTCCCTCGTAGATCTGGGTGATCTTCGCGTCCCTCATCAATCGCTCTACGTGGTATTCTTTTACGTATCCGTTTCCACCGTGCACCTGTACTGCTTCCACAGTCACATCCATCGCGGTTTGAGAAGCGAATAGTTTTGCCATGGCTCCGGAAAGGTCATAGTTCTCACCATTATCCTTATCACAGGCAGCTTTCATAACAAGGTGACGGGCAGCTTCAATAGAAGTGTGCATGTCCGCCAGTTTGAAAGCGATGGCCTGGTGGTTCATGATCTCGGTGCCAAAAGCTTTTCTCACTTTAGAATATTCCCTTGCAAGTTCGTATGCTCCGGCGGCAATACCCAATGCCTGAGCTGCAATTCCTATTCGTCCTCCGGAAAGGGTCTTCATCGCGAATTTAAATCCGAAGCCGTCTTCGCCAATACGGTTCTCCTTTGGGACTTTCACGTCATTGAAGTTTAAGGAGTGGGTGTCACTTCCGCGGATCCCTAATTTTTGTTCTTTAGGCCCAATTTCAAAACCTTTCCATCCTTTTTCTACAATAAAGGCGTTGATCCCTTTATGTTTTTTCTCCGGATGGGTTTGTGCGATCACTAAATAATAATCTGCAGTACCTCCATTGGTGATCCAGTTCTTGGTTCCGTTCAACACATAATGGTCATCTTTTTCAATAGCCGTGGTTTTTTGAGAAGTGGCATCACTTCCTGCTTCCGGCTCTGAAAGACAAAAAGCACCCAGAGCTTCCCCGGTGGCCAGTTTGGTCAGGTATTTTTGTTTTTGCTCTTCATTTCCGAATTTTTCAAGCCCCCAACACACCAGTGAGTTGTTTACAGACATCACTACAGACGCAGATGCATCGATCTTTGAAATTTCCTCCATTGCCAGCACGTAGGACACGGTGTCCATTCCGCCGCCGCCATATTCGGGAGAGACCATCATTCCGAGGAAACCGAGTTCCCCCATTTTTTTGATCTGTTCCTTCGGAAATTCCTGTTTTTCGTCTCTTTCTATTACGCCGGGAAGCAACTCGCTTTTTGCAAAATCACGGGCCGCATCACGTATCATTAAGTGCTCTTCAGTTAGCTTGAAATCCATTCGGTTGTAAAGTTTTAAAAATGTTGAATTTTGGAGCCCAAAGATACCGTTTTAAAGGCATTTTTTCAATCCGGTTCGCTATTTTTACGCCAATGTTCAAAAATAACTACAACGTTTTAGGAATTATGTCGGGTACCTCACTTGACGGCATCGATCTGGCCTTGGTGAATTTCCAAAAAAATGCCTCCTGGAGCTATGAAATTGTAACAGCTGAGACCATTCCGTATTCAGCCGACTGGGAAAAAAAGTTGTCAAAATCCTCATTTTTGAAAGGGAAGGAGCTACAGGCTTTAAATGAAGAGTATACCGCACTTTTGGCTGAAGTTACTCTTTCCTTTCTTCGGAAGCATTCCATTAAAGATCTTGACGCCGTTTGCAGTCATGGGCATACCGTTAAACATGAACCGCAGCATGGTTTCACGCTGCAGATTGGTAACCTTCCGAAGCTGGCAACTCTGTTGGATAAAACTGTGGTCTGCGATTTTCGGGTGCAGGATGTGCAGCTGGGAGGGCAAGGTGCGCCGCTGGTGCCGATTGGGGATGAACTGCTATTCCATAAATACGAATATTGTCTCAATCTTGGGGGCTTCGGAAATATTTCCACAGGCAAGACCGGTAAACGTATCGCATATGACATTTGTGCGGTCAATACCGTGCTTAATTATTTGGCGGGTAAAATGGGTAAGGCATTTGACCGAAATGGAGAAATGGCGGCTTCCGGAAAGCCGGATGATGAGCTTCTGAAAAAGCTGAATTCTTTGCCCTTTTACAGGCAGCCACCTCCAAAATCTCTGGGTATTGAATGGGTAAACGATCGTATTTTTCCCCTTTTTGACACCTCAGTTTCTGCGTCTTCTGCCTTGCGGACATATACAGAACATGCAGCCACACAAATTGCCAAAGAACTGCACGGAACTAGCGAAGAAAAAGTGCTTGTCACCGGCGGTGGTGCTTTTAATTCTTTTCTCATTGAAGAGATCAAAAAAAGGACTGATGTAGAAGTTATTATCCCTTCCGCAGAAGTGGTCAATTTTAAAGAAGCACTCATTTTCGCTTTTTTGGGAGTTTTAAAAATGAGAGGAGAGATCAATGTTCTGAAATCCGTCACCGGAGCGCAAAAAGATCACAGCTCCGGATTTATCTATTCCCCATAAAAATCCTGATTTTTATCACGTTAATACGCACCTAACTTTTTTATATTTGCAACAATTTTAATCCACATTATGAAAGAATTATTGAATTTATATCAAAATAAAGCTCCAGAAATTGTATTTAATTGGAAAGATCCTGAAACCGACGCTGAAGGCTGGACAGTGATCAACTCGTTAAGAGGTGGTGCTGCCGGGGGTGGCACCAGGATGAGAAAAGGTCTTGACATGAACGAGGTACTTTCATTGGCAAAGACCATGGAGGTGAAGTTCACCGTTTCGGGTCCTGCTATTGGAGGCGCGAAATCGGGAATTAATTTTGATCCGAACGACCCTCGCAAAAAAGGGGTTTTGGAACGTTGGTATAAAGCAGTTTCTCCGCTTCTGAAAAGTTACTACGGAACGGGTGGAGATCTTAATGTGGATGAAATTCACGAAGTAATTCCCATCACAGAAGATTCCGGGGTTTGGCATCCGCAGGAAGGGGTGTTCAACGGACACTTCAAACCAACCGAAGCTGATAAGATCAACCGGATTGGTCAGCTGAGACAGGGAGTGATCAAGGTTCTTGAGAACAGTAAATATTCTCCTGATGTCACCCGTAAATATACAGTTGCCGATATGATCACCGGTTATGGTGTGGCTGAAGCTGTGCGTCATTACTACGATATCTACGGAGGTGACGTGAAAAGAAAGAGAGCTATTGTGCAGGGCTTTGGGAACGTTGGTTCTTCAGCAGCTTATTACCTGGCTCAAATGGGTGCTAAAGTAGTTGGAATTATTGACAGGGATGGTGGATTGATCAAAGAGGAAGGTTTCTCATTTGATGAGATAAGAGATCTGTTCCTGAAGAAAGAGGGTAATACCCTGGTGGCTGAGAATATGATCCCTTTTGAAGAGATCAATGAAAAGATCTGGAGCCTGGAGGCTGAGATTTTTGCGCCTTGTGCCGCTTCCCGCCTTATCACTAAAGAGCAGATCACAAAAATGATAGATACCAAGCTGGAAGTTATCTCCTGTGGAGCAAATGTTCCTTTTGCCGATAAAGAGATTTTCTTTGGACCTATCATGGAATATACCGATGAACGCGTAAGCCTGATCCCGGACTTCATTTCCAACTGCGGAATGGCAAGGGTCTTCGCTTATTTTATGGAGAGAAGGGTGCAGATGACTGATGAAGCTATTTTCAACGATACTTCCATTACCATTAAGAACGCGATCCAGAATACCTTTAATAACAACAGTCAAAAAGTTAATATAAGCAAAACAGCTTTTGAGGTGGCACTGAAGAAGCTGGTTTAAACCTCAGTCCCCATGATCTCTATCATAATCTTCACTTTCGTGGTGGGTTATCTCGCTATAACCCTCGAACACCCGCTGCAGCTTGATAAAGCAGTTTCTGCACTTTTAATGGCGACGCTGATCTGGGCTTTTATTTCGGTTGGTTTTAACGAAGGCTGGTTATCGATCATCAATTATGAGGGGGAGGTATTCAATATCAATTTTGCAGATACTTCAGAGCAGCTTTGGGGATTCAGGAGTAATTTGATCCACCATTTTAGCATGGTGAGTGAGATCCTCTTCTTCCTTATCGGGGCCATGACAATTGTAGAGATCATTGACCTTCACCGCGGATTCGCGATCATTAAAAAAGCCATTAAGACCACCAATAAGGTTCGTCTTCTGTGGATACTGGGAGTACTGGCTTTTGTACTGTCGGCTATCATAGATAACCTTACTGCTACTATTATCCTGGTTACTCTTCTGAGAAAACTGGTTCCAAAAAGGGATTACAGGGTTTGGTTCGCAGCTTTGATTGTTGTTGCTGCCAATGCCGGTGGTGCCTGGTCTCCAATTGGAGATGTAACCACCACCATGTTATGGATCAATAACAAGGTAACCGCACCGGGACTCGCTGAACATGTGATCTTTCCTGCAGTAGTTTGTTTTATCGTTCCATTTATTATTGCTTCAAGAATGAAAGCCTTTCGGGGAGAGACTGTGTTGAAGAAAAAAGTGATCGATGATGATTCCCAGCGGCTTTTAAGTAGTAAGAAAATGCTGTATACGGGATTGGGTGCAATATTGTTTGTGCCAATCTTCAAAGCTGTAACGGGATTGCCTCCTTACATTGGAATGTTGTTTAGTCTTGGAGTTGTTTGGCTGGTATCGGAATATGTGAAGCCGGTTAAAAACCTGAGTAAGAATGATAAGTACCTTTACTCTACTCATAAGGCCCTTTCTAATATAGAATTTTCGGGGATCCTGTTCTTCCTGGGAATTCTTTTGGCAGTGGCAGGTTTAGAAAGTCTTGTATTTGGTGAAATTAATGGAGAACAGGCAGGAACTTTACTCTATGCTGCCAATTCTCTTTCTGAAGCTGTTCCCAGTATGAATACCGTTGTGATAATACTTGGAGGGCTCTCGGCGGTTATTGATAACGTGCCTTTGGTAGCGGCATCTATGGCTATGTATGATTTTCCCATGGATGACAAGATCTGGCATTTTATTGCTTATAGTGCAGGTACCGGCGGAAGCCTCCTGGTGATTGGATCTGCAGCAGGGGTCGCTGCTATGGGAATGGAAAAGATCGACTTTATGTGGTACCTCAAAAACATTGCGCCGCTGGCCCTCTTCGGTTTCTTGGCCGGCGCTCTCAGTTTTATTTTAAGCGGCTTCATATTTTAATTGCAGGACATTTTCTTTTTATTACTTTTATTCGGTGTTTTTAAAACCGGAACTCTGTTGCTGTTACAATTAATTATACAATCTCACGTTACATAAAAAACAAATCTATCACATGCTATACTTTTTTCAGGAGGATGGTCTCGCCCAGGCAGCCCAGGAGGCAGAACCAATAGTTGAAGAGAAAACCCTTTCTTTAATGGACCTTTTTTTAAGTGGCGGAGTAGGAGGCCAGATCATTATTGCCATACTATTCATTCTGCTTTTTGTTGCCGTCTATATTTATTTTGAAAGACTTTTTGCGATCAAAGCTGCTTCGGAAACTGATAGCAACTTTATGCATCAGATCAAGGATAGCGTGGTGCATGGTAATATTGAATCGGCACGTATTCGTTGTGCCCAGGCCAATTCCCCCGTGGCGAGATTGACCGCTAAAGGTCTGGACCGTATTGGAAGCCCGTTGGAAGATATAAACACCGCTATCGAAAATGCCGGCCGACTCGAAGTTTATAAACTGGAAAAGAACGTTAGTATCCTGGCGACTATAGCCGGTGCAGCACCTATGATCGGGTTCCTCGGAACTGTAATAGGAATGGTGATCGCGTTCCATGAACTGGCTACCAGCAGTGGGCAGGCAGAAATGGGAGCATTGGCTGAAGGTATCTATACTGCGATGACAACTACCGTTGCCGGACTTATTGTAGGTATTATTGCTTATATAGGTTATAACCACCTCGTGGTAAAGACCGATAAAGTGGTGCACCAGATGGAAGCAACTGCAGTAGATTTCCTTGACCTTCTAAACGAACCAGCATAATATGAATCTACGAGGCAGAAATAAGATCAGTCCGGAATTCAGTATGAGTTCCATGACAGATGTCGTATTTCTTTTACTGATATTCTTTATGCTAACCTCTCCGGCTATTACCCCGGAAGCACTGGACCTTATCCTTCCGAAGGCTAAGGGTAAAACGACTACCAAGCAGAATATTTCGGTAAGTATTACCAAAGATCTGCAGGTCTATATCAATAAGGAAAGAGTTAGCAACAGTGCACTGGAGCAGCGATTGAAAGAAGAATTGTCCGGGGTGGAAGATCCTACCATAATTCTCCGGGCAGAAGAGGGAGTGCCTATTGAAAAGGCCGTTCAGGTGATGGACATTGCCAACAGAAACCGGTATAAGATCGTTTTAGCGGTAAAACCGGAATAATTCCCTTCTTTTTCTTCTTCTGTTGTAAAATGGAACCAAGTTTGCTACATCAATAAAAGAAACTATCTCAGGTGAGACTACTCGAAACAAAACACGAAAAGAAATCAATGGCAATCACGGTAACGTTGCATGTGCTGTTGATTCTGCTTTTGTTGTTCTTTGGGTTCACCTATTTGGATCCCCCACCAGAAAACGGTATTGCTATTAACTTCGGAACTTCCGAAGTAGGGTCGGGTGCAGAACAGCCTGTAGAAGAGATCAAATCAGCCCCACAAAAAACTACGCCAGAGGTTACTCCGGTAGAGACCAACATTAAAGAAGAGGTGGTGACTCAGGAAGTCGTTGAAGCACCTGTGGTGGAGAAAAAGAAGAAAGAGGAACCGGTCAAGCAACCTGAGAAACCTGTGAAGGAAGAGGTGAAGGAGCAGGTAAAAAAACCGGATCCAAAACCGGATAAATCAACAACAGACGCCCTTAGTAGTATCTTGAATGGTCCTGAAAGAGACGGTAAAGCTACCGGAGGGGAGGGAAATGACACTCAGGCCGGAGATAAGGGAAGCCCTGACGGAGATCCGAATGCCAAAGCTTACTATGGGTCCGGGAAAGGACTGGATGGAGATGGGAACTACCGCCTTGGTGGAAGAAAAGCCCTTTCCAAAGAAAAATTCCAGCAAGACTGTAATGAAGCGGGAGTAGTGGTTGTGAAGATCAAAGTTGACCGCAGTGGTAAGGTGATCAGTGCCGAGCCCGGGGTCAAGGGAACTACAAACGGTGCTGCTTGTCTTTATGATCCTGCCAAGAGAGCTGCTATGGCTACGCGCTTCAATAGCGACTCCAATGCGCCTGCCGTTCAGGAAGGGACTATTGTATACTATTTTAAACTTTCAGAATAAACATTGATGACTTACCAGGAAACGGTGGAATGGCTTTTCCGCCAGTTACCCATGTATCAAAAAATAGGAGGAAAGGCTTATAAGAGCGATCTTACTAATATTCAGAAGCTCTCGTCGCACCTCCACAATCCGGAGAAGACTTTCCGTACTATCCACGTTGCCGGCACTAATGGAAAAGGTTCTGTTTCCCATATGCTGGCATCCATACTTCAGGAAAGCGGGTTGAAGGTTGGGTTGTATACCTCACCTCATTTAAAGGACTTTCGGGAACGCATCAAGATCAACGGGCAAGAAATTCCTGAAGAAGCAGTCATTAAATTTGTGACAGCCAATCAGCAGTTTTTTGAAAGGGAGCAACTTTCCTTTTTTGAGATGACGGTAGGAATGGCTTTCCAGTACTTTTCTGAAGAAAAAGTAGATATCGCCGTTATAGAAGTCGGTCTTGGAGGCAGACTGGATTCCACTAATATTATTTCTCCTGAACTTTCTGTGATCACTAATATCGGTTATGATCATACAGCAATTCTGGGGAATACCCTGCCGGAAATAGCCGGGGAAAAAGCCGGCATCATCAAAGAAAACACACCTGTGGTGATCGGGGAGACCCATCCCGAAACGCTTCCGGTCTTTAGAAGGATCGCTGAGGCAAAAAAGGCTCCTATGGTGCTGGCCGAGAATTACCATGGGGGAACTTTTACTTCAGATCTAAAAGGAGCTTATCAGGTAAAGAACATTAAGACGGTACTTGCTGCCGTGGAAGTGCTGCGTGAACATAATTGGCAGCTGAGTAAGGAAGCAGTAAGGTCAGGCCTGGAAAATGTAATAGGGAATACCGGTCTTAGAGGACGTTGGGAAGTGTTGCAGGAAGATCCGAAGGTGATCTGTGATACTGCTCACAATAAAGAAGGTTTGGAATATGCAATGAAACAATTGCAGGAGGAGGATTTTGAAGAATTACATTTGGTCATAGGGGTGGTGAGTGATAAAGATCTTAATTCGGTCTTGCCTTTACTACCTAAAAAAGCATATTTTTACTTCTGTCGCCCCAATATTCCCCGCGGAATGGATGCTGAAAACCTTCAGAAAATGGCAGCTGAAAAAGGCCTTTTTGGAGAGGCATATAATTCGGTTACAGATGCTTATGAAGCCGCACTGCATAAGGCGTCACCCAAAGATGTGGTGTACGTGGGAGGCAGTACTTTTACAGTGGCAGAAATAATTTAATTTTTTTGATTTTATTCTTTGCATAATTGAAAATGTAGTCTATATTTGCATCCGCATTCAGAGAGAGACATACTCGAAGAAAGCGAAAGTTCACAAAAATGATGAGGGCAATTAGCTCAGTTGGTTCAGAGCACCTCGTTTACACCGAGGGGGTCGGGGGTTCGAATCCCTCATTGCCCACAAGAAGAAGGCTTCCTTAAGGAGGCCTTTTTTGATTATATTTGTCAAGGATTCGGGTGATTAGCTCAGCTGGTTCAGAGCACTACCTCGACAAGGTAGGGGTCACTGGTTCGAACCCAGTATCACCCACACAAAAAAACCTCCTTTTTCAGGAGGTTTTTTTGTGGAGTATTTTTGAATTTTTTGGGTCACTGGTTCCCCCGATAGCTATCGGGGCAGTATCACCCACACAAAAAAACCTCCTTTTCGGGAGGTTTTTTTGTGGAGAATATTTAGTTCTAAACCTCACAGGTTTTCAAAACCTGTGAGGTTTTTTATTTTTCTATAGTAGTTCCAGTACCCGTTCCAGGGCCATTCCGCGGGACCCTTTAATTAGCATCAAGGAACCCGAGATATCTTCCGGGTGGAAATTGCTGCTGAAATCCTGAAAGGATCTGTATTTATAGATCTTTTCTGAGGTTTGGGTTCTGAAGAAATTTTCGCCAACCAGATAGATCTTTTCTAACTTCAGACCTTCCAGTTTATTTGCTATTTGCTGGTGTTCTTCTTCAGCTGACGGTCCCAATTCAAACATATCCCCAAGGATGACCACCTTATGATCTCCTTCCATGCTGTCAAGGTTTTCCAGGGCAGCGGCCATGCTGGTTGGATTCGCATTATAAGCATCAAGGATGATCCTGTTGCTGTTCCTGTTGATTATTTGAGAGCGGTTATTGGCAGGAACATAATTTTCGAGTGCAGTCTTGATCTTTGCTACGGGTACTTCAAAAAAGGCTCCTATAGCATATGCGGCTGCCATATTGCGTGCATTATAGGCTCCGATCAATTGCCCCTGTATTTCCATATCGCCAACCTGGATTCCGGCAAAGGAACTTTTTGAGAGATATGATAACTGGATATCGGCATCAAGAGATTCTCCAAAGCTGAAGGTGTTCTTATAAGAAAGCTCCTCCCGTTGCTTTGGGTCATCGAGGTTCAAAAAAAGCTTTTTTCCGGCGGCCTTCAGGTGAACATAAAGTTCCTTCTTTCCCTTGACCACCCCCTCTACGCCACCGAAGCCTTCCAAATGGGCTTTTCCGAAATTAGTGATATAGCCGTAATCCGGTTTTGCCAGCTCACATAAGAATTCAATTTCCTTTTGATGATTGGCTCCCATCTCCACAATTCCTATTTCTGTGGAATCTGTCATGGATAAGAGGGTAAGGGGTACACCAATATGATTGTTCAGGTTGCCTGCAGTGGCAACGGTATTAAAGCTGCTTGAAAGAACCGCATTAATGAGTTCTTTCGTAGTGGTTTTCCCATTACTGCCCGTAAGCGCTAGTATTGGGATCTTCAGATAGTCTCTATGGTAAGTTGCCAGTTCCTGAAGCGTTTGAAGTGCATCGGGAACCAGAATTAAACGTGGATCCTTCTCTGCCGGTTCTTCATCAATCACTGCGTATGCGGCTCCTTTTTCAAGGGCTTCTGTGGCAAATTCGTTCGCATTGAAATTATCTCCCTTTAAAGCGAAAAAAACGCTGTTCTTCTGGATCTTTCTGGTATCGGTATTTATTCCGGAACTGTTAAGGAACAGGCCGTGTAGTTCTTGTATGTTCATAAAATAAAGCTATAAAAAAAGCCCTAATTTAATTAGGGCTTCAGAAGTATATTTTAGCAGGAATTAATTCTTTGCTGTTTTGTTCTTTTTAAGGGATTTTGATCCTACACGAGACATTGCATTTCTAAATCCAATATAGTCTGTAGCCATATCTTGAGGGAAGAATCTTCTCTGCGCCGGATCTAACCAATAAGCCCTGTCTCTCCACGAACCTCCCTTGAAGACCCTAACGTTGTCATCGATCAATGTTGTTCTCGCAGTCGAAGTGTCATACTGTAGGCTAGCGCCTCCGGTGCTGTCAACTGTAGCGGTGTGAACAGGAGAATTGTACATCCTCTTATTTGGATCGTTTACCTCTTCAAAGTTGTCATAGTATCTCGTAGAACTTAGATCACCGTCACGGAAATTCCTGTTGTCACTTTCGTTGAAGTTTGGTCTCAGGTAAGTGTCTTCTTTAGTAATAGGTACTGTTTTGATCTCTCCGGGAAGATTTCTGGCTACGATCTTTCCGTTACTCAAGGTATCATACTCAATCTGATCCACACCTAAAACTTCAACGGTTCCGTCTTCAGTGATGGCGTGTTTGGTATAAACATTTCCGCGATAATAGTTAAAGTCATTGAATTCGTCATCTACGATTGGTCTATAGACGTCAGCTACCCACTCGGCAACGTTTCCGGCCATGTCGTAAAGTCCGAAATCATTAGGTTCGTAAGATTTGACTTCCGCAGTGATATCAGCACCATCATCGCTCCAACCGGCAATTCCACCATAATCCCCATCTCCTTGTTTGAAGTTGGCCATTTGGTCTCCCCGGGTCTTCGCGTTTCCGGATCTAGTGTACTGGCTGTCCCATGGATATTTTTTTCTTCCGCGGTAAACATTATAGCTTCTGATACCAACCAGGGCAAGGGCTGCATACTCCCATTCGGCTTCAGTTGGAAGACGGTATTCAGGAAGTAGAACTCCATGCTTGCGTTGTACATATAAGTTGGTGCTGTCTTTGGTCATGAAGCGATCGGCTTTCTTTCCACCCCTCACAATACTATCATTTCCACCATAAACTTTGCTTGGAGCATTAAGATAGGTTTCCGAATTAAATGTTTCTCCCGGTTCAGCAGCAAAACGTGCTCCTTCAAGGGTAAATCCTTCTTTTTCCAATCTCAACTCATTGACCCTGTCAGTTCTCCATTTACTGAATTCAACCGCCTGGATCCAGCTAACTCCCACTACCGGATAGTTTGCATAAGCCGGGTGACGCAGGTAGTTGTTGGTCATGGTCTCATTGTAGCCTAATCTGTTTCTCCAAACGAGAGTATCTGGAAGTGCGCCGTGGTAGATGTTTCTATATCGCTCCTCACTTGGAGGGTAGACCCGTTTAAGGTAATCCAGGTATTCGAGGTACATAAGGTTTGTAACCTCAGTTTCATCCATGTAAAAGGACTGGACATGTTGCTGTGTGGGAGAGTTGTTCCAATCGTGCATTACGTCATCCTGGACTCTTCCCATCGTAAAAGTACCTCCTTCAACAAACACCAGGCCGGGACCTGCGTCCTGTTCGTCGTAATCGGCATTGTAGGTAAACCCGCCTTCCTTGGAATTGATATCCCATCCGGTAGCACGCGAGTTGTTCTTATAGTCCTTTGAGTTGTTACAGCTAAACAGTCCGGCACTGACTGCGAGGACCATAAAGGCTTTTACGGCAACACTATTTCTCATATTCACAATATCTTTTGTAGCAATTTAGGCTTTGCAATATAGTAATTAACGTATAACTTTCAAGATTATTTCCGCATATTGAAATAAGCGTACTCTCCTGTAAATCTTTACAATAACGCCTGCTTACCTTGTTTATTGTTTAATTTCAGTCTTTTAATTCAGGAAATCACTCCTGATTCTTTAAAAAGCAAAAGTAACTCAATTTTCTAATTTTGTGCTATCCATTTTAAAATGAGGTACTAGTGCACGGCATAATATTTTGAGCAAAATTCAGAAGAAAAACATGCGTTTTAAGTTGTTCATTTTTACTTTATTAACAACTAATATGTTTGATGTGAGGATATTATGAAATAATTATAATTTCCCACACAAGCATCTGTTAATTTTTACGTTAAGTTAGTATAAAATTTAGAAATTGGGGGTTCTCATTATTTTGTCACGGGATTTCCGGTATATTTGTTAATAATTATCTATTTCTATGAAAAAAATATCACTCTTACTTCTTAGTGCAGTGTTCTTGTTCCATGCAAAGACTTTTGCGCAGGAAGAGCAGGATCGGGTGATCACAACAGCAGTACCGTTTCTTTTAATTGCAGCTGATGCACGTGCGGCCGGGATGGGAGACCAGGGAGTAGCTACTCCCGTAGATGCATATTCTCAGCAATGGAACCCTGCGAAATATGTATTTGCTGAAAGCCAGCAAGGTTTTGGAGTAACTTATACTCCATACCTGAGTGAACTGGTAAATGATATTTTTCTTGGAAATCTTACCTATTACAACAGAATTAACGACCGAAGTGCCTTTGGAGCCAGTTTCAGGTACTTTAGTATGGGGAACATTGAAGCCCGTGATACTCCGGAAGAAATTTATCCTCTTATCCTGAGTCCTAATCAATTTACTTTAGATCTGTCTTACGCCTTAAGATTGAGCGATCATTTTTCAATGGCCGTTGCAGGAAGATATTTGCGTTCTGATCTTAAACTGGCTCCGGTAGATCCCGATGCTACTGCTGCGAATACTTTTGGAGTTGATGTAGCTGCCTTTTATAGAAGCAGCCAAATAGATTTTACAAAATTTGACGGCCGGTGGAGAGCCGGGATCAATATTTCGAATATCGGGCCCAAGATCAAATACGATGAGGGAGGTCAGGAGAACTTTATTCCAACAAACCTAAAATTAGGAGGTGGTTTTGATTTTATTCTTGATGCCGATAATCGAATTGGAACTTATCTCGAATTCAATAAATTCCTGGTGCCTACTCCGCAGGACTTTGACGGCGACGGTGATATAGATGCTGAAGATAATCAGGAATACAATTCTATAGGTGCAATAGAAGGGATCTTTAAATCTTTTGGAGATGCGCCTGATGGTTTTAGTGAAGAATTAAAAGAAATTACCTGGGCTTTGGGTGGTGAATATGTGTATCAGGATGTCTTTTCTTTAAGAACAGGTTATTTTCACGAAAGCCCGGAAAAAGGTTCCCGGCAGTTCATCTCCTTTGGAGCCGGATTTAAATACACTGTTGTAAATATTGATATTTCTTACCTTTTCTCTACCTCAGAAGTGGTGAGTCCTTTAGAGGGAACACTTCGCTTTGGTCTTACTTTTAACTTCGGAAGAACTTATAACGAAGTATATTAATAAGAAGGAACCTTCAATTATCTCAATATTAGTTAACTTTGCTCTCCCAAATTTGAGCAGATCTACTCCCGGGCTTATTAAGTTGCGGGAGATTTTATCTTCAGAAAGAAAATAAATGAAACAAATTACAATTAGTGCAGATCTTCAGGTCTATGATTCGGTAGACGAGCTACCTAAAGATGTGCAGCATCTTATGCAGCAGGCAATAGAAGCAAGGGAATCTTCCTATTCTCCTTATTCACAATTTAGTGTAGGTGCTGCAATCAGCCTTGAAAACGGAGAGGTCATAACCGGAAGTAATCAGGAAAATGCCTCTTATCCCGCCGGACTTTGTGCAGAAAGGACCGCTATATTTTATGCGGGGGCAAAATACCCCGGAGTAAAGATGTTGAAAATGGCGCTTTCTGCCCGATCTAGAAATCATACGGTCGAGGTTCCAACCCCGCCTTGTGGCTCTTGCAGACAGGCAATTGCGGAATACGAAGTGAAGCAAAAGCAGCCTATAGAGATATATTTTATGGGTGAAAAGGGGAAGGTGGTAAAAGCAAATTCCATATCAGATCTCCTGCCGCTGATCTTTGATAATTCCTACTTATAACGTTTTCGAGGTTTTTACAGGAGAAACTGTTTTCAGTTCCTGTTGAAAATAGTATTTTTGTGGTTCGCTTGGCGCAAGCATTGCTTAGCCTTAAAAAATTAGTTGTTAATGAAGAAAATTACAAAAGCCACTTACCTGAAGTGGTATGAGGACATGCTGTTCTGGCGGAAGTTTGAAGATAAACTTGCCCAGGTTTATATTCAGCAGAAAGTAAGAGGGTTTTTACACCTATATAATGGACAGGAAGCTATTCTTGCTGGTGCCCTGCACGTGATGGACCTCTCGAAAGATAAGATGATCACCGCATATCGTAATCACGTACAACCAATAGGGATGGGCGTGGATCCACGAAGGGTGATGGCAGAACTTTACGGGAAAAAGACCGGAACTTCACAGGGAATGGGTGGTTCTATGCATATCTTCTCTAAAGAACACCGTTTCTATGGAGGTCATGGGATTGTAGGAGGTCAAATTCCTCTAGGTGCCGGACTTGCATTTGCAGATAAATATTTCAAGCGTGATGCTGTTACCCTTACCTTTTTAGGTGACGGTGCTGCAAGACAGGGCTCTCTTCATGAGACCTTCACTATGGCTGTGAAATGGAATTTACCGGTGGTTTTCTGTGTAGAGAATAACGGGTATGCTATGGGAACTTCAGTGGCGCGTACCTCAAAAAGTACCGAGATCTGGAAACTGGGATTAGGTTACGATATGCCTTGCGGTCCTGTTGACGCTATGAATCCTGAAAAGGTTGCCGAAGCTTTGGATGAAGCAATCACCAGAGCGAGAAAAGGAGAAGGCCCAACCTTCCTGGAGCTGAAAACATACAGGTATCGCGGGCACTCCATGAGTGATGCTCAAAAGTATCGTACCAAAGAAGAAGTAGCAGAATATCAAAAAATTGATCCTATTACCCAGGTGAAGGATATAATTAAAAAGAACAAGTACGCTACAGATAAAGAGATCAAAGAAATTGATAAGAGGGTGAAGGACCTGGTTGCCGAATGTGAAAAATTCGCTGAAGAATCAGATTTCCCAGAGATCCAAACCATGTACGATGTTGTATATGAACAAAAAGATTATCCGTTTTTACCTCATAAATTAGACTAAGCTATGGCAGAAGTTATTAAAATGCCGCGGTTGAGCGACACCATGGAAGAAGGAGTGGTGGCAAAGTGGCTGAAGCAAAAAGGTGATAAAGTAGAAGAGGGAGATATCCTGGCAGAGATCGAAACAGATAAGGCTACCATGGAATTTGAATCATTCTATGAAGGAACCTTGTTGCACATTGGAATTGAGGAAGGTGAAACGGCTCCTGTAGATACTCTATTAGCGATCATTGGGGAAGAAGGAGAAGATATTTCCGGACTTCTGAATGGTGAGAACGATAGTAAACAGGAGGAAAAAACTTCAGAAGCAAAAGAAGAAAAACAGGATACTCAAAAAGAGGAATCTGAAGATACTTCTTCGGAAGAGGATTCTTCAGAAGAGGCTGAAATTCCTGAAGGTGTTGAGGTGGTAAAAATGCCACGTCTAAGTGACACCATGGAAGAAGGAACTGTTGCTACCTGGATCAAGAAAAAAGGCGATAAAGTTGAGGAAGGCGATATACTTGCTGAGATCGAGACTGATAAAGCTACCATGGAATTTGAGTCGTTTTATTCCGGAACTCTTCTCTACATTGGAGTTGAGGAAGGTGAAACTGCTCCGGTAGACAGTATTCTTGCCATTATTGGTCCTGAAGGAACTGATGTTTCTTCAATTCTGAAATCTGGTGGCGCCGATAAACCTGCTGCTAAGAAGTCAGAAGAGAAAAAAGAAGAGCCGGCTCAGGAAGAGAAGTCTTCTGAGAGTTCAGCTACTACTTCAGACGGGAAGCGCATCTTCGCTTCTCCTCTCGCCAAGAAAATGGCAGAAGAGCTGGGAATTAATCTTGCTGATGTAAAAGGTTCCGGAGAAAATAACAGGATCGTCAAAAAAGACATTGAAGCTTACAAACCTTCAGAAAAACCTGCTGCAACTAAACAGGTAGCGGCAACCGAAGGAAAAGAGCCTTCAGCTCCTGCACCGGTTCAAGCATATACTCCTGTTGGAGAAGAGAGTTTTGAGGAGATCAAAAATTCTCAAATGCGTAAGACCATTGCCAAGAGACTGGCAGAGTCTAAATTCAATGCGCCGCATTACTATCTTATGATAGAGGTGGACATGGAAAATGCCATGGCCAACCGTAAGCAGATCAACGAGCTGCCAGATGTAAAGGTGTCTTTCAATGATATGGTCATTAAAGCGACTGCAATGGCATTGAGAAAACATCCAAAAGTGAATTCACAGTGGACCGGAGATACTACTAAAATTGCGAAACACATTCACATGGGTGTGGCAGTAGCGGTAGATGAAGGTCTTGTGGTGCCTGTTCTGCGTTTTGCCGATCAAATGAGCATGACTCAAATTGGAGCCAATGTGAAAGAACTTGCAGGTAAAGCCAGAAATAAAAAGTTACAGCCGCAGGAAATGGAAGGCAGTACCTTTACTGTTTCCAACCTTGGAATGTTCGGAATTACCGAATTCACCAGTATTATCAATCAGCCAAACAGCGCTATTCTTTCGGTAGGAACCATCGTGGAAAAACCGGTGGTGAAAAACGGACAGATCGTAGTCGGAAATACTATGAAGCTTACCTTGGCCTGTGATCATAGGACTGTTGATGGGGCTACCGGAGCAGCGTTCTTGGAGACCTTGAAAAATTACATTGAGAATCCGGTGACTATGCTGGCATAAGGAAAATCCATTGCAAACAAACTATTGAAAATCCCACTAATTGTGGGATTTTTTTATCTTTAGCCTCATGATGAAAAACAGCATTTTAGGGCTCATGCTTTCCTTTGGAACTTCTGCAATATGCGTAGCTCAAACTAGCACCCAAATAGAAATAAGAACTGAAGGAGTGATCTCTAATTCTCCTTCGGAAAAAATCGCGGTTGAAAATGCTATTTCTGAAGCCAGTATTTCTGAAACTCTTTCTTTTCTTTCTTCCGATGAACTGGAAGGGCGTAAAGCCGGGACAGCCGGAATAGAAAAAGCTGCCTCTTACATAGAGGAGGTCTTTAAAAAGAACAATGTAAAACCCTTTTTTGAGACCTATAGGGATAGTTTCGCTATTAAAGAACTTGATGCTTACAATATTGTAGGATATGTTGAAGGAACAGATCCTAAGCTCAAAGATGAGTTTATTGTGGTTGGAGCACACTACGATCATATTGGAAGCGGTAAGAAAGTGGGAGATGATTCTCTGGCCAACGGTGCCAATGACAATGCCACGGGCACTACCGTAGTTCTTGAACTTGCCAAATATTTTGCTGCACACCCTCCAAAAAGGAGTTTTTTGTTCACCCTTTTTTCAGCAGAAGAGATGGGATTGCTGGGATCTAAAGAATTGGCAGCCCGACTTAAAAAAGATCAAATTGATCTTTACCTCATGTTCAATATTGAAATGGTAGGAGTTCCAATGACGGGAAGAAATTATTTAGGATATCTCACCGGATTTGAGAAATCAAATCTGGCAGAAAAATTCAATGCTTTTGCCGGGGAAGAGGTGTTAGGATTCCTTCCGGAAGCCGCTCAATA
The DNA here is from genome assembly GCF_048323655.1 of Salinimicrobium soli. Classification (NCBI taxonomy): domain Bacteria; kingdom Pseudomonadati; phylum Bacteroidota; class Flavobacteriia; order Flavobacteriales; family Flavobacteriaceae; genus Salinimicrobium; species Salinimicrobium soli. The sequence goes on from NZ_JBLUWW010000005.1 coordinate 23,319, forward strand.
CAGGTTGTTTATGAGAAGTGACAATTATGCCTTTTTCAAAGAATTTGGCGTGCCCTCCCATACGGTTTCCACTTTTGATTTCACGAATTATCAGTACTACCACCATGTAGACGATGAATTTTCTGAAATGGACACAGCTCATATGGAGAGATTCACAGAGAGCCTGGTGCTGCCTCTGATGGAGTTAGCCAACACTCCTGAAAAAGAAATTAAGATGCTAGAGAAATGAAAAAAGTAATAATTACAGGAACCAGCAGGGGTATTGGGCTGGAACTGGTCAAGATATTTGCCGCCGCCGGCCATGAAGTGCTGGCCCTTTCCCGAAATGAACAACCGGTAAAAGAGCTTGGCCTGGAAAAGGTAAAAACCTTTTCATTTGATATTACAAAAGAAAAGCATCTGAAAGAGGTGCAGCAGTATCTCGAAAAAGAGTGGAAGACTGTTGACCTTTTGATTCATAATGCGGGAGCTATTATAAATAAACCTTTTGAAGATATTTCTTCCGAAGAATTTGAAGAAGTCTACAAGATCAATGTTTTTGGAGTAGCAGCTCTTACCCGTAAAGTGCTTCCACTAATGAAGAACGATGGACACGTGGTCACGATAAGTAGTATGGGCGGAGTACAGGGGAGTTTGAAATTCCCGGGTCTTTCTGCCTATAGTTCCAGTAAAGGAGCGGTGATCACACTAACCGAATTACTGGCCGAAGAATATAAGGAAAGCGGACCTTCGTTTAACGTATTGGCTTTAGGGGCAGTTCAAACAGAGATGCTTGCCGAAGCCTTTCCGGGTTATAAAGCACCCGTGTCCCCTGAAGAAATGGCAGAATACATTGCTGATTTTGCACTCTGCGGTCAAAAATATTACAACGGAAAACTCTTGCAGGTTTCTAGTAGCACCCCTTGATATGAAGCATATCCTGGAAAGATACATTCCTGAACATTCTGTGGAACCGGTATTCGGGCTGATTGAATCCAATGGAATTCACCTGAAGATCGTCAACGAGCGCAAGACCCGCCACGGCGACTACCGCAGGATGCCTTCCGGAGGTCACCAGATCACTGTAAATGCCAACCTCAATAAATACCGTTTCCTGATAACTTTGATCCATGAGATCGCCCACCTTGCCGCTTTTGAACTGTACGGTCGCCAGATAAAGCCTCACGGGCAGGAATGGAAACGCACCTTTCAAAAATTGATGCTTCCGTTCATTCGGCCGGAGATCTTTCCTTCAGAGTTACTTCCGGTAATTGCCCGACACTTTAAAAATCCGAAGGCCAGCAGTGATACCGACGCGCATCTTTCGGTAGCTCTTAAAAGGTTTGATGAGGAGAATGATAAAAATTACATTTTTGAAGTTCCGAAAGGGAGCATCTTCCGGATATATAATGGTAAGATCTTCAAAAAAGGCGAAAAACGCATCAAACGCTATGAATGCGTGGAAGTGAATACCGGCAGAATTTACCTTTTTCAGCCCAATGCTGAAGTGGAATTATTAAGAACTGCGAACTAATGAAAGATCTCAATAAAAGTAATTTTGCTGTACTAATGGCCGGGGGAGTGGGTTCCCGCTTTTGGCCTGTAAGTACAGCTCAAAAACCAAAACAGTTCCGTGACCTTTTAGGAACCGGAGAAACCCTTATCCAGACTACCTTTAAAAGACTTTCAACTCTTGTACCCGAAGAAAATATTTACATCCTTACCAATCAGGGTTATAACGGGTTGGTAAAAGAGCAACTTCCTCAGGTGCACCAGGAGCAGATCGTTCTGGAACCTGAAATGCGGAATACCGCGCCCGCAGTTTTACTGGCTGCTCTAAAAATTCAGAAAAAAGATCCTGATGCCGTGATGGTCATGGCACCAAGCGACCATTGGATAGAAGATGAAAAAGCTTTTTCTGCAGATATTAAGAATGCTTTCGAATTCTGCAGGAATGAAGACAGAATTGTAACCCTTGGAATAAAACCAACTTTTCCAAATACCGGATACGGGTACATAGAATTTTCAGGAGAAAAGAAGGTGCGGCCGGTGAAAAAGTTTACGGAAAAACCCTCTTTTGAAAAAGCACGGGATTTTTTGAAGCAGGGAAATTACCTGTGGAATGCCGGCATCTTCATCTGGAATGTGGATTTCATTACCCGTTCCTTCCAAAAAAATCTTCCGGAGGATTTTGAACTTTTTAATTCCGGTTCAGCCGATTTAAATACCACCCGGGAGAGCTTTTTTATCAAAGACACCTACCACAAAGCCACAAATATTTCCATTGATTACGCGATCATTGAAAAGGAGGAAGAAACTGTTTTCGTCATTCCGGCAGGTTTTGATTGGAATGATCTCGGCACCTGGGGCTCTATTTACACGGAAAGCGAAAAGGATGGGGAAAACAACGCTGTACTCAATGCGCGTATTATGGCTGAAAATTCTACCGGAAATATAATTACCTCTGCTTCAAATAAAGTAATAGTGGTTGACGGACTCTCAGATTATATTGTGGTAGATGAAAAAGAGGTGCTGTTGATAGTGCCGAAAGAGAAGGAGCAGGAGATCAAAGAGATCAGGACCAGGGTACAGGAAAAATTTGGTGAACACTTAGGTTAGAAAAATGGCAAATACTCCACAAGATCTTCCCACACGATCGGGATTCAATTTTAAAGTTATGTTGAAGGAAACGGGAGCTTTCGTGAAGGAGCTTCTGGACATCCACGAGGATACCGACCGCGATACCACCATGGAGACAGTCAAGCGCGACATTTCCTTTAAGGGGCACAACGCGTGGATCCTGGTGTTCTCGATCTTTGTAGCCTCTATCGGATTGAACGTTAGTAGTACTGCTGTGGTGATCGGAGCGATGTTGATCTCTCCATTGATGGGTCCTATTGTTGGAGTAGGTTTTTCGGTGGCTATAAATGACATTGATACTCTAAAACGTTCTCTGGTCAACCTTGGAGTTATGGTCGGCTTAAGTGTGCTTACTGCCTATCTCTATTTCCTGGTTTCGCCCATTAAAGAAGCGACCCCTGAACTGGTTGCCAGGACCTATCCGACTATTTTGGATGTACTCGTGGCCATCTTTGGAGGTACAGCCCTTATCATTGCCAAGACTAAGAAAGGGGCCATTGCGAGTGTGATCATGGGTGTGGCGATCGCTACTGCCCTTATGCCGCCCCTGTGTACTGTTGGTTATGGCCTTGCTATCGCGAACTGGGAATATGCAGGCGGAGCGTTGTATCTCTTTTCTATTAATTCAGTTTTCATTGCCCTTTCCACCTTCGTAGTATCAAAGCTGCTTCGTTTTCCGCTGGTGAAATATGTGAACAGCAGAAGAAGAAAGAATACGGCCAGGCTGGCATCGCTAATAGCAATTCTGGTGATGATCCCCAGTATAATTCTATTTGTGAACCTGCTGAGTGAGCAGGTATTTCGAAGTAAGACTAAAGATTTCGTAAAAAATGTGATCACCTATCCCGGTGCCGAAGTTGTCAAGTTCGATCAAAATTACAAAACCAAGTATGTGGATGTTTATCTCATTGGGAAACCGGTGCCGGAGTCAATAATTAGTACGTGGATGCGGGAGTTAAAGGAAGTTCCGGAGTTGGAGGAAGCAAACCTCCGCATACACCAGGGAACCGACCAGAGTTCCGAAATGGCCGCACGGCTTAGCAGTGAAGTAAAAGCCGGGATCCTGGAAGATCTGTACCTAAAGAATCAGCAGGTGGTAGAAGATAAAGATGCCAGGATCCGTCTATTGGAACAGGAGCTGGTGCGTTACCGAAATTCGGGAATTCCTTTCGAAAGTGTTACTAAAGAGGCCAAGATCAATTATAGCAATCTGGAAGAAATGAGCTATGCGAATAGTCTGGTCACAAATTTCTCTAAAATTGATACTGTGCCTACTTTCAATGTGCGGTGGAAAAAATCGCTATCAAGAAGTTCGAGACAAAGTGAAATGAACAAGCTGAAGAAGTGGCTGCAGGTGAGATTGTCTCTTGATACGCTCTCTGTGCAGGCAGTGGATTAAAGTCCCTGGAGTTGTGCTTTTCTAACCTTCCGGAAAAGATCTGAAGAATAAACGAATTCCGTAACAGCTTTGTTGTCGGTCTTAAAGATTACATCTTTATCACCTTCCCACTCCAGATTTCCGTTTTGAAGGAAAACTATCTTTTCTCCAATTTCCAATACCGAGTTCATGTCGTGCGTATTGATCACAGTGGTAATATCATATTCCCGGGTGATCTCCAGGATGAGGTTGTCTATTACAGTAGCGGTTTGTGGATCCAGACCTGAGTTGGGTTCATCGCAAAAAAGGTATTTCGGGCGGTTCACAATGGCCCGCGCGATGGACACCCTTTTTTGCATCCCTCCACTGATCTCCACTGGAAATTTTTGGTGTTGACCTTCCGCAAGATTTACCCTGTCCAGCACCTCTCTTACCCGCTTCATCATTACGTGATATTTCTGCCTGGTGAACATCTTCAAAGGGAACATTACGTTTTCTTCAACAGTCATGGAATCAAAGAGGGCTCCACCCTGGAAGACCATTCCCATTTGCTGTCTCAACTCCCGTTGCTCTTCATCTGTAAAAGAGGAATAAGGTTGCCCATCATAGAGGATCTTTCCCGAATCGGGTCTGAAAAGTCCAAGCAGACACTTCAGGAATACCGTTTTACCCGCTCCCGATTGTCCAATGATAAGATTGGTCTGTCCCTTCGGAAAAACTGTGCTCACCCCTTTAAGGATCTCTTCTCCTTCAAAAGCTTTCTTTATGTTCTTAACTTCTATCATGCGCTTAGCAATAATTGGGTGACAACGTAATTGGCGACAATGATGACCACACTGGTCCAGACGAAAGATGTTGTACTGGCCTGCCCAACTTCCAAAGCCCCGCCTTTCATGTAATATCCATGATAAGCAGGAATAGTGGCGAGGATCATGGCAAATAAAAATGTCTTAACAAAAGCGTATACCAGGTGAAAAGGAATAAAATCTTCCTGTAATCCTGCGATAAAGTCCTGCGATGAAACAAAGCCACCGAAAACGCCGGCGCTATATGCTCCAAATATTCCGAGGAACATTGAAATAGCTATGATAAACGGATAGGTCAACATAGCAATGATCTTTGGCAAAATGAGGTAATTCAGGGAATTAATCCCCATCACTTCCAGGGCGTCAATTTGCTGTGTTACCCTCATACTTCCAATACTGGAGGTGATATACGATCCCACTTTTCCTGCCATAATGATAGAAATAAAGGTGGGAGCAAATTCCAGGATCACCGACTGACGTGCCGCAAATGCGATCAGCGTGCGTGGGATCAGAGGGTTGTTCAGGTTTAAAGCTGTTTGAATTGCAACAACACCTCCTATAAAAAAGGAGATAAAGGCTACAATCCCCAGCGAGCTGAAGATGAGATCGTCAATTTCCTTAAAAATAAGATTGGTTAGAACCGACCTTTTAGTCATTCGCCCAAAGACGCCTTTAAGCATTAAAAAGTATTCGCCAATGGAATGCAGGTAACTCATCTGAGGATTTTGTTCGCGCTAAAATACTAAAATTTTTATCCAAAGTTTTTAAGCTTAACTTAAAGTTAAAAAGTATAGAGAATTGTATTTTTGGAGTACAAAATTTACTAGTAATGAAATATTTCTTTCAATTCTTTCTTCTACTTACGATTGTTTCAAATTCAAGTGCCCAAAATACCAGTAAAGCCTTTGATCCTGATTCAGACCTTCGGGCGCAACCTAAGCTTGTAGTTGGGGTGGTCGTTGATCAAATGAGATACGACTATATTACCCGTTTTTGGGACAGGTTTGGAGAAAATGGATTTAAAAAGTTAGTTTCTGATGGCTTTAATTGCCGCAATCACCACTTCAATTATATTCCCACCTATACCGGGCCGGGACATGCTTCCGTTTTCTCGGGTGGAGCGCCGGAAACCCATGGTATAGTAGGGAATGACTGGTATGACCGGTATGCTGATAAAATGGTTTATTGTGTGGGTGATTCATCAGTGGAACCTGTGGGAACAACTTCTGATGCCGGTAAAATGTCACCACACCGTCTACTCACCTCCAGTGTTGCTGATGAAAACCGGCTGTATACACAGTTCCGTGGTAAGACTATTGGAATAGCTTTAAAAGACCGCGGAGCCATTTTGCCTGCCGGCCATACTGCCAATGCGGCGTATTGGTTCAACGGGAAAAAGGAAGGTAAATGGATAAGCAGTAGTTTTTATATGGAAAAGCTTCCGAAGTGGGTTCAGGATTTTAATGCCTCCGGAATTGCCGATAAATATGTTCAAACCTGGACTCCTCTTTACGATATCACTACTTATGCAGAAAGCGGAGTGGATATTAACCTTTTTGAAGGAGGTTTTTCCGGAAAGGAAAAAACTGATTTTCCATATGATCTAAAAAAATTGAAAGATGCCAACGGTGGATATGACATTTTAAAAGCTACTCCTTTTGGAAATAGTTTGACTGCCGATTTTGCCATTGCTGCAATAGAAGCCGAAAAGCTTGGCCAGGATGCAGACACAGATTTCTTAACTGTTAGTTTTTCGGCTACAGATTATGTGGGGCACAACTTCGGAGTAAATTCCAAGGAAATTGAAGACACTTATCTTCGTCTTGATCGCGATCTCGCAAAATTACTGCAAGCTCTTGATGCGAAGGTCGGCGAAGGTAACTATACATTATTCCTCACTGCAGATCATGGAGGAGTAGACGTTCCTTCTTACTTACAATCAGTGAAAATTCCTGCGAACTATTTTGATTTCGGAACTTTCAGGAAGGATTTGGATTCGTGGTTATCTGGAAAATATGGAGTGGAAGGTCTGGTGAAAGAAATCTCCAACAACCAGATCTTTTTAGATGCTGAAGTTATAAGTACGCACGAATTAAATTCTTCAGACCTACAGCGAATTATTGCAGACTATGTTCTCCAGTACGATTTGGTGAGCGAGGTTTTCACGCGAGATCAGCTGATGGCTACCAGTTATACCGAAGCTATTGCCTCAGCTATTGATCATGGTTTTAATCAAAAGAGAAGTGGTGATGTGATTGTTGTTCTGGAGCCTTCCGTTATTTCTTACTCCAGGACCGGCTCCACACACGGTAGCGGGCATAATTATGATACGCATGTTCCCCTTATCTTCTACGGAAAAGGGATAAAAAGCGGTAATACTCTGGAGAGGACCGAAGTGACTGACATTGCGCCAACGATCTCGGCTTTACTGGGAATTTCCTTCCCAAGCGGGGCGACCGGTAAACCTCTTTTTGAGGTGATGGAAAAGTAGGTTCTAAAATACCTTTTTTCGCATCTTATTATAACGGAGTCTTCTAATGAAGGCTCCTTCTTTTTTAGATACCAGACGAGGAGTGTTGTTGGCGGCAGCTTTGAAATATCCGGTGAGATAGTCTTTGAACAGAAGAGGCTTTTTCTTTTTCAATGCGAGTTTAGCTGATGCGATAGTTGTCAATAACAGTCCATAGCGCAGTTTATAAAAAGCTTCTCCCTGCTTCCATTTTGCCGTTTTATTATAAGTGAAGCCTGTGGGGCGAAGATGTTTTACCTGTAGGGAAGGATCAGTGACAATTTTCCAACCATGATACTGTGCCAGCAATTCATCAACGGTATCCCAACCCATAGAAGCTCTTAAGCCACCGATTTCCTTAAAGCAGGCTTTTCTATAGGCTTTCAAAGCTCCGCGGATATGATCTTTGTTGGTGAGGTTTTCCAGCTTCCATTCGTTCTTCTGAAGGATCTGACAAAAGCCTCCCACCATTCCCACTGTTGGATCTTCAGCAAAATGTTTGCTGATCTGCTCCAGGTAATTCTGCGGAAAAATGAGGTCTGCATCGAACTTGCAGATAATGTCATAATCATCGTCAAGGGAATCGAGGCCTTTTTGGAAGGCATTGATCACCTTGGAGCCTGGAAGATGAGCTTCAGAAGATTCTGTAGTAATGACAGAAAGAGAAGGAAATTTGTCAGAATATTTTAGGGCTACTTCTGCTGTGGCATCAGAAGATTGATCATCGGCCACTACAACTTTTTCCGGTTTCAGCGATTGTTCCGAAAGGGATTCAAGGGTTTGACCAATAAATTCGGCTTCATTGTGCGCCGGAATGACAATATAAATTCTCAAAAGCAGAAGGTCTTTCGGCTAAATTACAATTTTTACCGCCTCCTTTGAATGACGTCTCAAAAATGCCATTTTTGGGAAGTATTATTTTTTTCGTTCAGCGTAGACAATATAGTATCGTGGGGTGAAGAGACGCAGCAGAGGGCGAAGTCCAATCTTTTTAACCGGGTTGGTCCACTTGTGTCTTTTTTTGATTTCCCATCCGGCTTTTTCCAACAGCCAGTCGAACTGCCAGTCTTCAAATTCGTGATAATGCCTGTCCCACATATCGGTCTTACTCTTGTAGGCGGGGGAGAACCAAAGCTTTAAGGGAACACTGGCGACGATTTTATCTGCTTTTATCTCCTGAAGCACATTAAAAGGAGCCAGCAAATGTTCGAAGATCTCAAAAGCCGTTACAAGTTCCGGTTCGGTAGTTTGGACGGCACTTTGGTCAAGATCGAGATCTTCCCCGGTGGTGTTGGTCACTTTATAACCCGCTTTTTCCATAATTTCAGAAAAAGGGTTCCTTACTCCCAGATCGAGGATTCGAGCCGGGGGAGGAGCGACATTTTCTAAAAATTGAAGGGTTTCTCTATATCTTTTATCCGGAAAGGTTTTCTCGTACATCTAGACTTGATATACAATGGCATTAATATTCATTCCGGCACCTACACTTGCCAACATGATCACATCTCCTTTTACCAGTTCCTGATCCTTCATTTTTCCTTTGAGGATGAGGTCGAGAAGAGTGGGCACTGTAGCAACACTGCTGTTTCCAAGTTTGTTTATACTCATAGGCATCACCCCTTCAGGTGCTTCAGCTCCCATTAATTTGTAGAAACGCTTGACGATAGCCTCATCCATTTTCTCGTTTGCCTGGTGAATAAGGATCTTTTTAAGATCCTTTATATTCTTTCCGCTTTGTTCAAGACAGGATTTCATAGCTGCCGGTACGTGGCTTAGTGCAAATTCATAGATCTTGCGGCCATGCATTTTTATATATCGCCGCGGATCATCATTGTCGCGGTTGTATGATTTTCCGAAGAAAATAAAATTGGCTTCCTCAAAGGAATAGGTAGCACTCTCATGAGCCAGAATTCCTCCCGGTTCATCACTGGCTTCAATGACTGTTGCACCTGCACCGTCTGAATAGATCATGGAATCGCGGTCATGTTTATCTACCACTCTTGATAAAGTCTCAGAACCAATAACGAGGCACTTTTTGGCAAGTCCGCTTTTAATGAAAGCATTCGCCTGAATTACCGCTTCGATCCATCCCGGGCATCCAAAAAGGATATCGTACGCCACACATTTCGGGTTCTTAATGCGAAGTTTGTGCTTCACCCTTGAGGCAAGGCTGGGCACGGTATCACTCTGAACATCCTTGTCCAGAACATCACCATAGTTGTGAGCAACAATTAAATAATCGAGCTCTTCAGGATCTATTTTGGCATCTTCGATCGCATTGATGGCGGCGAGGTATGCGATATCTGAATTGTTGAGTTCGCTATGGATATAACGACGTTCCACAATTCCGGTAATTGCCTTGAATTTTTCAATAATTACAGCATTGGACTGGCTGAAATTCGAGCCGTCCTCATAAAGAAATTCGTGCTCATGGAAATCGGAATTCTTTTCAACTCTTTCTGGGATATAGCTTCCCACGCCTGTGATTTTTATGCTCATCATGTATTCGATTATAGAGTCCTTCTTTCAAAAATAGTAAATACAGCCACGGAAATTGGTGGATTTCAGTAATAAAAATTCATTTTTATGACATCAATATTCTGCAGTAAAATTTTCCAGTCTCATTTTATATTCTTGCAAAAATGAGGTTGGAAAGTTAAGAATTAGTTAAAGGTAAAAAAGTTGGATAAAAAAACCGAAGGTTTCTGGCCTTCGGTTTTCTATTTTAGTCTTCCATATATTCTTCTATGGGCGCACAGGTACAAATAAGATTCCTGTCTCCATAGGCGTCATCAACCCTTCTTATTGACGGCCAGAATTTATTATCGGCTATGTAATCTAATGGAAATGCTGCTTTTTCCCTGGTATAGGGCAGGTTCCATTCATTGGCTGTCAACATAGTCAGCGTGTGCGGTGCGTTTTTCAAAACGTTGTTAGGCTCTTCTGCGCTGGCTTCATTGATCTCCTGTCTTATAGAAATAAGAGCGTCACAGAACCTGTCAAGTTCGGCCTTGCTCTCACTTTCGGTAGGTTCGATCATTAACGTACCCGCAACAGGGAAAGAAACGGTAGGTGCATGGAATCCGTAATCAATAAGGCGCTTGGCGATATCAGTTACCTCGATTCCTTTTGCTTTGAAAGGACGACAATCCACGATCATTTCGTGTGCTGCACGACCACGTTCCCCGCTGTACAAGGTCTTGTAGTGCTCCTCAATACGGGCTTTGATGTAGTTGGCATTAAGAATTGCATACTGAGTTGCTTTTTTCAATCCTTCTGCACCCAACATAGTGATATATCCGTAAGAGATCAGGCAAACAAGAGCTGAGCCCCATGGAGCGGCAGAAATTGCGGTAATAGCGAAATCTCCTCCTGTTGGAATAACCGGGTTACCGGGAAGGAATGGAACCAGTTGCTCGGCCACACAGATAGGTCCTACTCCGGGACCACCACCACCGTGAGGGATAGCAAAGGTCTTGTGAAGGTTGAGGTGACAAACATCTGCACCTATCACTCCCGGACTTGTTAATCCAACTTGTGCGTTCATATTGGCACCGTCCATATAGACCTGTCCGCCGTTTTCATGAACAATGTTGATGATCTCAATAATTGCAGATTCAAATACCCCGTGAGTAGATGGATAAGTAACCATCAGGGCAGCAAGGTTATCTTTGTATTTGATTGCCTTTTCTCTCAGGTCTTCAACATCAATGTTTCCGGTATCGGTAGATTTTGTAACCACCACTTTCATTCCGGCCATTACTGCGGAAGCAGGGTTGGTACCATGAGCTGAAGAAGGGATCAAACAGATGTTTCGGTGTGATTCTCCTCTTGATTCATGGTAAGCCCGAATCACCATTAGTCCTGCATATTCTCCCTGTGCACCAGAGTTTGGTTGCAAGGAAGTGGCTGCAAAACCAGTGATCTCGGTCAGTTGATTTTCCAGTCTCTTTAAGACGATCTGATAACCTTCGGCCTGATCAAGTGGTACGAACGGGTGAAGATTTCCCCATTGCGGATAACTGATAGGAAGCATTTCTGAAGCTGCATTCAGCTTCATAGTACAGGATCCTAAAGAGATCATGGAATGGTTAAGAGAAAGGTCTTTTCTTTCAAGTTTTTTGATATAACGCATCAACTCAGTTTCTGAATGATACGAGTTGAAAACATCATTTTTGAGGAATTCTGTTTTTCTTTCTACAGATCCCGGGATATGATTTGCTTCGGAAAGTTCAGTAACCGAAATAGTTTCTTTTCCGGCGGCTTCCGCGAAAATTGAAATGATGGTATTGACATCCTCCAAATTTGTAGCCTCATTCAAAGAAATGGAAACAGCATCTGCAGAAGGGTAATAGAAGTTCACCTCATTTCTTTCTGCGATCTCCCTGATCTTAGCAGCATCTGCCTTGAAAAGTACGGTATCGAAAAATGAGGAATTCAGCTGGTGGTAACCTAATTTTTCAAGACTTTCAGCAACTGTTACCGCAGTACGGTGAACTTTAGTTGCGATGAACTTCAAGCCTTTTGGTCCGTGGTAGACGGCGTACATACCAGCCATAACTGCTAAAAGTACCTGAGCAGTACAGATATTGGATGTAGCCTTATCACGTTTAATATGCTGCTCTCTTGTTTGGAGAGCCATTCTAAGTGCGTAATTACCATCGGTATCTTTGGTTACCCCAATGATCCTTCCGGGGATGCTTCTTTTATATTCTTCACGGGTAGCGAAAAATGCTGCGTGAGGTCCGCCATATCCAAGAGGGATTCCGAAGCGTTGAGAAGTCCCAACCACCACGTCTACTCCAAATTCTCCCGGTGCACGTAATTTTACTAGGCTGAGAAGGTCTGCAGCTACAGCAGTTCTAATGTTCTTTTCAGCTGCGCGGGTAACAAAGTCGGCATAATCAAATACCTGACCCAGTTTTCCCGGGTACTGAAGAAAAATTCCGAAGAAATCTTCTGAAAAGTCAAAAGCTTCATGATCTCCAATTACCAGTTCAATTCCCAGCGGAATAGCCCGGGTTTTAAGAACATCAATAGTTTGAGGCAATACTTCTTCAGAAACAAAGAACTTTTTCACCTCCTTTTTCTTTTGATCACGATCTCTTACCTCAAACAGAAGGGACATAGCTTCGGCAGCGGCGGTAGATTCGTCCAAAAGCGAAGCATTGGCCAATTCCATTCCGGTAAGATCTGCGATCACTGTCTGGAAATTAAGAAGAGCCTCCAGCCTTCCCTGAGCAATTTCGGCCTGGTAAGGAGTATAGGCGGTATACCATCCCGGATTTTCCAGGATGTTGCGTTGAATAACAGCAGGCGTAATGGCCTGGTGGTATCCTAAACCTATATAAGTTTTAAAAATCTTATTTTTGGCAGCTAAAGCTATATTGTGTGCAAGATATTCATGCTCACTCATTGCAGGTGCGAGATTCAGTTCTTTTTTCAGGCGGATATCATCGGGTAAAGTCTCATAGATAAGTTGATCCATGGAATCAACCCCAATGGTGTTTAACATTTCCTGAAGGTCCTTCTCACGGGGGCCTATATGTCGAGAGGCAAAAGAAAAAGTATTCATCAAATTAAAGTTGTGTTTTGAGACGCGAAATTACACATTTTATACCTAAATTTTAATGATTTCACCGCCAAGTATTGTTAACTTTTGTGATGAATTTAAACTCATGGCAGGAGCGTAAGATCTTTGAAATGAATTTCTTCCAGAAAATTTTCGATTTTTACATCAACAGTAGTATCCATGTGGGTTTAGCTGTTGTTGCTCTTGCTGTGATCACAGCTTTGCATTTCGATATCCCGGCTGATATCGCCCTGCTTGGATTTGTCTTTTTTGGAACTATTACCGGGTACAATTTTGTTAAGTATGCCGGTGTTGCAAAATTGCATCACAGAAGCCTGGCCAGTGGTTTAAAGATCATCCTGATTTTTTCCCTTTTTTGCTTCTTTTTTTTGATCTGGTTTTGCTTTTTGGTGGAGGTGGAAATTTTGATCTGGACTGCCATTTTTGGAACCTTTACGTTGCTTTACGCTCTCCCGGTCTTCAGTAAAAAACGCAACTTAAGAAGTATCTCAGGGATCAAGATCTTTATTATTGCTTTTGTCTGGGCCGGAGTGACAGTAATTTTGCCGGTTGTAAATACTGTGGAGATATTGTCTCTTGATGTATTGCTTGAATTGTTTCAAAGATTCTTACTGGTGCTGGTCTGGATCCTGCCTTTTGAGATAAGGGATCTTAAGTACGATCTAAAGCAATTGGGAACACTTCCGCAGCGGGTAGGGGTGACCGGAACAAAGGTTGTGGGGCTCATTTTACTGAGTCTTGTTGTTTTAACCGAATTTTTCAAGAGTACCTATAGCTCTGCGACTATACTAAGTTTTGTCCTGATGGCACTATTATCCGGAATTTTGGTGTGGAAAGCAAAAGAGCGGCAATCTGCCTATTATGCATCTTTCTGGGTGGAAGGGATTCCAATCTTCTGGTTACTTTTCCTCTTGATCTTTAAGAGTTAATAACTGTTCTTCTTTTAAACGTTGCCTGTATGCTTCCTTTTCTTCGGAAGTACAGAATTTAAGATCGGCTTTATTAATAAGGGAACTCAATTTTCGATTATCCTCATAGTATTCATCACAAGTCTTACATAAAAAGAGGTGGAGTTTTAACTTTAACTTATCTAAAGAACTTGCTTCTTTATATTCAGCTTTGTTGCAGAGCACTGCAGCTTCTGCGCAAGTTAACCCGACGAGATTTGTTCGCTTCATTTTAAAACCAGTTTTTCTCCAGGCATTTAACCAGAGAGATTCTGGCCCTGTGAATTATTACCCATAAGTTAGACGGACTAATTTTGTATTCATTACAGATAGCCTCTGTATCTATTCCATCAATTGTTTTCTTTTTAAAAATTTCGGCCTGTTTGTCTGTTAACTGATCCATACATTCCAGGATCGCCAGCCCCAACTCCTTGTTCTCCATTTCATCTTCTGCAGTGCGATCAGAAAGATCAGCTACTTTTTCTTCCAGCCATTCACCGCCTTCTTCAGACTCGGGATAATCCATTTTCACCTCTGCCCGGCCTTTGGTTGAATTTATTTTTCGGTAATAGTCGATTATTTTTCTTTTCAATATTGAGATCAGCCAGGTGCGCTCACTAGCTTCGCCCTTGAAATTCTTCATGGAATTGAGACCAGCGAGAAAGGTGTCAGAAATAATATCGTTGGCCACCTCCCTGTCATTTACCCGCACAATGGTGTAGTTGAACAAATAGTCGGAATATTTGTCAACCCATTTTTCGGGATCTAAAGTATTTTCTGCCATTTCCACTTCCTCACTCTTACTATAAATTTAGTAAAAGATTCAGTTAAAATCCTGACAAATATTGGAAGTATTGCAGAATACTTTTGCAATCTTTTATTTTGATTGCCTGTAAGCTACTTCTTTTTAGGAATTAATCCGGCGCGTCGCAACAGGGCATCGGGTTCCGGCTCTTTTCCGCGGAAGCGTTTGTAAAGGATCATTGGGTGTTCTGTTCCTCCCTGTGATAAAATGGTTTCCCGGAATTTGTTGGCGGTTTCCCTGTCAAAAATGCCTTTTTCGGTGAAGTATTCGAAAGTGTCAGCATCAAGAACCTCGGCCCATTTATAGGAATAATACCCTGCGGCGTAACCTCCCTGAAAAATATGGGAGAAGGAGGTGCTCATGCAGTTTTCCTTGACCTCTGGATACAGGTTTGTAGGTTCAAAGGCTTTTTCCTCATGAGCTTTGACATTTGTTATTCCTGAAGGATCTATACTATGCCAGCTCATATCCAACATTCCGAAACTTAGCTGCCGAACGGTAGCCATGCCTTCATGAAAAGTCGCAGATTTTTTGATCTTTTCCACTAAGTCATCGGGGATGACCTCTCCGGTCTCGTAATGAGTCGCGAATAACTGAAGGGCTTCTTTTTCATAGCACCAGTTCTCCAGCACCTGGCTTGGCAGTTCCACAAAATCCCAGAAAACATTGGTTCCGGAAGTACTTGGGTAAATGGTATCGGCAAGCATTCCGTGCAGGGCATGTCCAAATTCGTGAAAAAGGGTGGTCACCTCTGTAAAAGTCAATAAAGATGGTTCCTCTTCGGTAGGTTTGGTGAAATTGCAAACAATGGAAATATGCGGCCGCTCATTTTTTTCATGCCGGTGATATTGGGATTTATAAGATGTCATCCATGCACCCCCACGCTTTCCTTCCCGAGGATGGAAATCAGCATAGAAAAGGGAAATATCCCTGCCTTTTTCATCTGTAACCCAGAAAGTACGTACTTCGGGGTGATAGGTATCGACATCAAAGACTTCTTTGAATTTGAGTCCGTATAGCTTTTCTGCGACTATAAAAACCCCTTTTATGACATTGTTGAGTTCAAAATAAGGCTTGAGCTGCTCGTCATCAACATCAAATAATTTCTGTTTCAGTTTTTCACCAAAGTAGGCGCCATCCCATTTTTCAAGGCGGCCAATTCCTTCCAGCTCTTTGGCGAAATTTTCCAGTTCCTTAAATTCTTTTTCTGCTGCAGGTTTTGCCTTTTCCAGCAATTCGTCCATGAAAGAATTTACTTTTTCAGGAGTTTCTGCCATTCGCTCCTCCAGTTTGAAGTGAGCGTAGGTAGGGAATCCCAGTAAGTTCGCTTTCTGATGTCTAAGCTTCACAATTCGCAAAACATTTTCCCGGTTGTCAAGTTCATCACCATGGAATCCTTTTGCGCCAAAGGCAATGGAAATTTCTTTTCTCAGTTCCCTGTTGGCAGCATACTTCATAAACGGAAGGTAACTGGGGTAATGCAAATTAAAGATCCAACCTTCTTTGTCCTTTGACTTCGCCAGGGATCTTGCTGCGCTTATAACGCCTTTTGGTAAGCCTTTGAGATCTTTTTCGTTTGTGAGATGTAACTCGTATCGATTCGTTTCAGCCAGCACATTTTCGCCAAACTTGAGACTCAGGGAAGCCAGTTCTTTGTCAAGTTTTCTGAGCTCCTCTTTTTTTGCCGCATCGAGATTGGCCCCGTTCCTGGTGAACATTTTATATTTCTTATCTAAAAGAGTGTCCTGTTCTATAGTGAGTTGTAAAGTGTCTTTCTTATCGTAGACAGCCTTTACTTTTTTGAATAGCTCCGGATCCTGGATCACATCATTTTTGAAATCAGTTAGGATCGGAGAAATCTCCTGGGCCAGCTTTTGAATTTCTTCATTGGTCTCTGCAGAATTGAGGTTGAAGAAGATGCTGGTGATACGGTCTAACTTGCTTCCTGCAAATTCCAATGACTCAACGGTGTTTTCAAAAGTAGGTTCCTCTTCTGAAGCAGTTATTTTCCCGATCTCTTCCCGTGCTATTTTTATAGCTTCTTCAATTGCAGGTTTAAAGTGCTCAGTCTTTATTTTGCTGAAGGGAGCGGTGTCAAATGATTCTAAAAGTGGATTATTGTGAGTCATAATGTTAATGTTTGGATCCAAAATCCAGACTTTTTAAGGAAATTTTGGCTGGAATTTGTGATTTTCTTCGCTTTTTTAATTACTTTAACGTCATCTATTAAAAACGACATTAAAGAGAAGTAGCACTTAGGTTTTTGATTAATATATTTAGAATGGTTAATAAATACTATTAAAACAACTTTGCTACTCTAAAGCCACGTGAGAACGTGGCTTTACTTTTTTACCTTTTTGGCACCCTCAATGACTTTTTGTTTGAGGCCTTCTTTGTAGTCAATGATCCTCTTCTGTACTTTGTCATTTGAGCTTCCAATAATTTGAGCGGCCAGTATTCCTGCATTTTTAGCGCCATTGAGAGCCACAGTAGCCACCGGAACTCCGCCGGGCATTTGAAGAATAGAGAGGACAGAGTCCCATCCATCAATCGAATTGCTGGATTTCACAGGCACGCCAATCACCGGAAGCGGAGAGAGGGAAGCCACCATTCCCGGAAGGTGAGCTGCACCTCCTGCGCCGGCAATGATCACGCTGATACCCCTGGTGTGTGCATTTTTTCCGTAGTCAAATAGTTTTTCAGGAGTGCGATGGGCAGAAACGATGTCCACCTCGACCTCAATTTGAAATTCTTCCAAAATATCGATTGCTTCCTGCATAACGGGCAGGTCACTGGTACTGCCCATAATTATTCCAACTTTGCTCATAAAGCCTGTTTTTACGGATTTATTTTTTCAGATCCTGTCACCTTGATCAGGTTCTTTACTTTTTCTGCAATTTTTCGGGCTTCCCCGAGATCTTCATTTATAATGGTCACATGTCCCATTTTCCGGAAAGGCCTGGTAACCTTTTTTCCGTAGATATGCGGGGTAACTCCTTTCATTTCCATGATTTCAGAAATTTGTTCATAGATGACATTGCCGGTATAGCCTTCTGCGCCCACCAAATTGACCATCACGCCACCGGCCTTGCTCTCTGTGTTTCCCAAAGGCAGGTCAAGAATTGCCCTGAGGTGTTGTTCAAACTGATTGGTGTAAGCTGCTTCAATGCTATAGTGTCCGCTGTTGTGAGGTCTCGGGGCCACTTCGTTGACAAGGATCTCATCATCTTTGGTCTGAAACATTTCCACCGCAAGTAATCCTACGTGCTGGTATGCTTCGGAAACTTTTTCAGCTATTTTTCGGGCTTTTTCAGCCACTGAAGCTTCTACCCGGGCCGGGCAGATCACATATTCCACCTGATTAGCTTCAGGATGGAATTCCATTTCCACTACCGGATAGGTTTTATAATCGCCTGAAGGATTTCTGGCAACGATCACCGCCAGTTCATTCTTGAAAGGAATTAATTCTTCAGCTATACAGGTGCCTTCAGAAAGTTCATTGACGGTTTCTTTGGAACGGACAACAGCCACGCCGCGACCATCGTATCCACCGGTAGCACTTTTCCATACAAAGGGCAGCTGAATTTCCCCTTTTTCAATAGCATCCAAAAGTGCCTTTTTTGACTGGTATTTTTTAAAAGGAGCTGTAGGAATTCCATGACTCTCAAAAAAGCTTTTTTGAACCGACTTATCCTGGATCTTTTTTAAAGTAGCCGAGGAGGGATAGACTTTTTTTCCTTCTTTTTCCAGTTGTTCCAGCGCCTCCACATTCACACCTTCAATTTCGAAAGTAACAACATCGGCTTTGCGGCCAAATTCCAGTACTGTATTGAAATCCATTAAATCGCCCTGAAAAAAATGGTCGCATGCAATGCGGCAGGGAGCTTCAGGACTGGGATCCAGAACAATTGTACGAATGTCAAACTTTCGGGTGTCGTAAAGCAGCATTTTTCCAAGCTGCCCGCCTCCAAGGATCCCTACTGTAAAATCAGAAGAAAAATATCGGGTCATTCAATAGCTATTTCAGCAAAAATAATTTTAAAAATCTGAAATGCCGCAAGATTGGCAGATAAATGCGGCAGGATTGCCTTTAGGAGTTCGTTGGAATATGTATCTTTGCTTCCCAAAAATAAATTGTTTTGGTACAACTGCACGATCTAAGATTTACTCCATTTATTTCGGAAGACGAAATCAACGCCGGAATCGAGAAGGTAGCTGCGCAGATCAATTCTGAATTTGCGGGAAAGACACCTGTTTTTCTAGGGATTCTTAATGGCGCTTTTCTTTTTGCTTCCGAAGTGATCAAACGCTTCCAGGGAGATTGTGAGGTCAATTTTGTGAAATTGTCCTCTTATGAGGGTACGACTTCAACAGGAGATGTCAACGCTTTGATGGGGCTTACCCAGCCGCTTGATGGCAGAAGTGTGGTAGTGATCGAAGATATTGTGGATACCGGGAACACCCTTGAGAGTCTTGATAAGATCCTGAAGGCTGAAAAGGTGAAGGAATACAAGATCGCAACACTTTTCTATAAGCCAAAGGCCTACAAGAAAACTCTGCCAATTGATTACGTGGGTATTGAAATTCCGAATGATTTTATTGTGGGATATGGTTTAGACTATAATGGTTTGGGGCGTAATCTTACACAGGTTTATAAACTCAAAGAAAATAAGATGACAAATATTGTGCTGTTCGGGCCTCCGGGTGCCGGAAAAGGGACACAGGCTACAATTCTGAAAGATCATTACAAGTTGAAGCATATTTCAACGGGAGATGTCTTCAGGTATAATATCAAGAATGAAACTGAACTGGGCAAAATGGCAAAATCCTATATGGATAAAGGCCAGTTGGTGCCAGACCAGGTAACCATCGATATGCTAAAAGCTGAGGTTCGATCAGAGCTTGACGGCAACGGTTTCATTTTTGACGGTTTCCCGCGCACCGTGGCTCAGGCAGAAGCCCTGGAAGAATTCCTTAACGAGGAAGGGACACAGGTAAGTGCAATGATCGCTTTGGAGGTCGAGGATGACCTGCTGGTGCAACGTCTTCTTGAACGCGGAAAGACTTCAGGTAGACCAGATGATGCCAATGAGGCAGTGATCAGAAAAAGAATTAAGGTATATTATGAAGAAACTGCTATCTTAAAGCAGTTCTACCTTAAAGAGAACAAATACTTCGGAATTAATGGAGTGGGAAGCATTTCTGAAATTACCGAAAGATTAAAGGATGTGATCGACCAGTTGGTAGAGGAGCCCCAATCCTAATAAGAATTTTATAACAGCTGAGGAATAATGACTGAAGGGAATTTTGTTGATTACGTAAAAATACATGTAGCTTCCGGAAACGGAGGGAAAGGCTCTGCGCACCTGCACAGGGAAAAGTATGTCGCTAAAGGTGGACCCGATGGTGGGGATGGAGGTCGCGGCGGCCATGTGATCTTGCGTGGTAATCAAAACCTTTGGACTTTGTTTCATCTGAAATTTAAAAGGCATATTAAGGCCGGTCACGGGGAACACGGGAGTAAACAGCGCAGTACCGGTGGCGATGGGGAAGATCAATATATTGAAGTTCCGCTTGGGACTGTGATAAGAGACACCGAAACTCAGGAGATACTTCACGAGATCACCGAAGATGGTCAGGAGTTGGTGATAGCCGAAGGTGGAAAAGGAGGTCTCGGAAACTGGCATTTTAAGTCGTCAACCAATCAGACTCCGCGTTATGCCCAGCCCGGTATTCCCGGAGAGGAGAGAGATATTACCCTCGAACTCAAAATACTTGCCGACGTTGGACTTGTAGGATTTCCAAATGCCGGAAAGTCCACTCTTTTATCTGTAATTACCGCTGCAAAGCCAAAAATAGCAGATTACGAGTTCACTACTTTAAAGCCAAATCTCGGGATCGTTGAATACCGTGATTTTAAAACTTTTGTTGTTGCAGATATCCCCGGAATAATCGAGGGTGCAGCAGAAGGAAAAGGTATCGGTCATCGCTTTTTAAGACATATCGAACGAAACTCTACACTTTTGTTCCTGATCCCTGCTGATGCACCTGATATTCCGAAGCAGTATGAGATCCTTGTGGATGAACTACGCCGGTACAACCCTGAAATGCTGGATAAGGACAGGTTGATTGCAATTTCCAAAAGTGACATGCTTGACAGCGAACTTAAAACCGAACTTAAGGCTGAACTTGATACTGCCTTTGACGTCCCTTATTTATTCATTTCTTCAGTAGCACAGCAAGGCTTAACAGAGTTGAAGGACAAACTCTGGGAAATGCTGAACCAGGAGGCTGGTTAAATCCTGTTAATCAGAGGCCTGGAAAAAGCTGTTTTTCTTATTTTTAAGGAAAACAAGCTTATGAAAGCTTTCAAAATACTTTTGGTTTTTATTTTACTGGTGAGTTGTAATACGCCCAGAGCGGTCTATGATTACGACCAACAGACCAATTTTTCCCAATATAATTCCTATGCGATCTATCAGGACCTTCGCACCGGCCTCAATGAGCTGGATGACCGAAGGTTATTGAACAGCCTCGAAAACCAACTTCAACAGAAGAATTTATCTCCTTCAGAAAACCCTGATCTCTTTGTCAATGTGTATTCCGAAGAATACCGCGAGCCCAATAGAAGTTCTGTTGGTATTGGAGTAGGAGGCACGGGACGCAATGTGGGAGTAGGAGTGAGCGGTGGCATCCCGCTGGGTGGCCCTGAGACCTTCTTACGTCTTACTTTTGATCTGATTGACGCTAAGAGAGATGAATTGGTATGGCAGGCCGTAGTGGACTCTAAATTCGATTGGGATGCTAGTCCGGAAAGGCGTCAGGCAACTTTTGACGCTATTGTTGCGCAAGCCCTAAAAGGATACCCTCCAAAAAAGTGAATTTTAGAGGCAATTTAAAAGAGGCTGGTAATGCCATTTTTGATACCTTATAAATAAAAATGCCCCGGATATCCGGGGCATTTTCTTTGGTTGGTTAGTCAGAAGCCTTAGTTGTTGTCTTCTTGTTTTGCTTCAGGTTTGTCCTGAAAGTAAGGATTGTCTCCACTTATTTCAGTGAATTCACTTCTACGGTTCTTAGCATACTGCTCTTCTGTACACATGTTTGGTTTCGTACAGTCGTTAAGTGGTACTTCTTCTCCGTAGCCTTTAGGCATCAACCTGTCGCGGCTGATTCCGTTCTTAACAAGGTATTCTAAAGTAGATTCAGCTCTTCTTTGAGAAAGATCCATATTGTATTTGTTAGAACCACGTGCATCAGCATGTGAGCCTATCTCGATCTTCAACATTGGATAATTCTTCATGATCTCAACTACGCGGTTCAGGGTTGGTTCTGATTCAGGTTTAATGGTAGCCTTATCAAAATCGAAGTAGATGTTACCAACATTGGCGATCTGTCTTCTTCCTGTCTCCGGGTTGATCTCTATTTCTTCCTTCGGAAGTACTGGTTTTTCATATTCCTTACGGCTGAAAGCATAAAGGTTATCTGAACCTCTTCGGTTGGAAGCAAGGTATCCTTTTTCTTCACCTGTTTTCATGACGAAAGCGAAATCATCGAATTCACTATTTAAAGTGTTTCCAAGGTTTTGCGCTTCTCCAAAAGAACCATTTTCCGGCTCACTTTTGAAGATATCAAGGTTTCCGAAGCCAATTCGGCCATCAGAAGCAAAGTAAAGAGTACCATCTTCTCCTACGAATGGGAACTGCTCTCTGTTGGCAGTATTCACATTTGGTCCCAAATTTACAGGCGGACCAAAAGTTCCATCTTCGTTTACGCTAACGCTGTAGATATCAAAGGAACCTAAAGAACCCGGCATGTCGCTGGCAAAGTAAAGAGTAGAGCCGTCAGGACTTAGGGTTGGGTGCTCTGTAGAATACTGATCGCTGGTAAAAGGAAGGGCTTCAATGTTTGTCCATTTTCCATCTTCCATTTCTGCACGATAGATCCTGATAGTGGCAACAGGCACTTCAGACCATTCTGTCTTAACTCTTCTTTCGTTGGTGCGGTCAAAGTACATAACTTTTCCATCCTTCGTAAAAGCTGCAGAGCTTTCATGAGTATCAGTATTGATCTCATCTCCAAAAAGGGAAATGTTGCTCAATTTACCGTCTTCAGAAATATCAGCTACATAAAGGTCCAGATATGGTTTTCTGTTCCATTTGTAGATTGGTCTGTCCTGATTCCTAGTGGAAGCGAATACTACGCGATCACCCATAAAAGTAATTCCGAAGTCAGAAGAAGCAGCATTCTGCATTACCTGGTTTGTGTTGTAGGTATGGGAAACTGCAGTATCCAGTTTTGTAGTCCATTCTTCAAAATCAACTTCCTTACCAAGATAATCGCTCAAATATTTAGCGGCTTCATCATATTTCCCTGCAGCTCTTAAAGCGTGCGAGAAACGAAATTTATAAATTGGATCAACATTGCCTTCATGTCTCAAAAACAGGGTTCTGTAGGTCTCTTCAGCATTCGCCATACGGTTTGTGAAGAAATAAGAGTCACCAAGTTTTTGCAACACTTCCTGATTCTTATCTGCGACCAGGCGGTATTGTTCAGAAGCATCCATATAAGCTCTCTGTAAAAAGAGCTTATTGGCTTTCTTTAATTCGGAACTCTGTGCAAAGACAGACATTCCGACCATTATCATAAAAAGTGTGGTATATAGTTTTTTCATAGGTCGAGTTTTTAGAAGAATCTTGGGGATACATTATAACCTTTAGCCAGTCCTAAAAGATCCAGGTCAAACAGGACCATGATCTCGTGGGTTCCGTCATTGAAATCACCAAGATTTCCGGTAGTGTAGTCATAGGCATACCCAATTCTTAATTCTGGAGTAACCCTGAAATTAACCAAACCACTTACTGTTTCATCAAAACGATAAGCAATTCCGGCTTCAAAGCGGTTGTACAGCAAAACGTTTGCAGTAACATCAACTGAAAGTGGAGCACCTTTTACGGCTCTCGTCATAAATGCTGGTTTCAGTTTTACGTTCTGGTTGAGGTCAAAAACATATCCACCTGTAAGGAAGTAGTGGATGTTCTCTTCTCCCAATCTGGCCAGTCCGGTTTCATTCTCTAAGTGTTTAGAGGTAAAAAGGTTTGGAGCTGAAAGTCCAACGTAATAGTTATCACCGAACCAGTAAGCACCTACTCCAAAGTTAGGGAAGGCTTCACTTATGTTCTGTGCCGCTGGATCCACAACATCAGGATTTCCTGTTTCAAGTCCGGTAAGGTTGGCATCAAAGAAAGTCACACCCGCTTTTATACCAAAAGACAATTTTGAACTTTCAGTTACTGGCAGGATGTAGTTAACATCAGCGTAAAGGTTATTTTCCTTGACAATGCCACCTATTTCATCATGAACAATGGAAAGACCTGCTTCCAGTCTTTCGGTAAGGCCGGTATGTGCGAAGAAGTTGGCCGTTTCAGGCGCTCCTTCCATTCCCGCCCACTGGTTGCGGTAAAGGCCTCCAACGTTAAGCATACCCAGGTCGTCTATCGCATAAGCGGGGTTGATCACGCTCATGTTATACATGTATTGGGTATACATTGGATCTTGTTGCGCATTACCCTTTATAGAAAAAAGGGCAATGCAGGCAACGATAAAGATTTTTATGATTGAATTTCTCATATATTTCAAATGTTTCAAAATTATCTGCTTAAGTATAGTCTACCTTGAACTGGTGCGGTCTGTCCGTCGTTGAAGTATATTAAATAGAAATATACGCCTACTGGTAAAACTCCGTCTCCAAAAGATCCTTCGGTAGATGTTCCATCCCATGCCGGAGTAGAAGCATTACCCATGTAAACAGGTTCTCCCCATCTATTGTAGATCTCCATCTTGTAGTTTGGATATTCCGCAGCAAGATTTTTCACCACGAATGTATCGTTAATAGAGTCTCCGTTAGGAGAGAAGATCTCCGGAATGACTATATCACAAGACTCAAGAGTAACAGTTACTACTAAGCGCTGTGAACTTTCGCAATCTCCATTTGGAGTAACAGATGCGTAATAAGTCACGTTATTTGAAAGAACTTCAGAAGTGCTGTAAGTCTCATCACCAGTTGCTGTTGTATACCAGGTGATGGAACCATTAGCATTTACATTCTCTTCCAGATCAGCAAGAGTTGCACGGTCGAACTCACAGAAGACATTTCCGCCAGCAACTAATGTTGGAGCATTACTGTCTGTAAGAGTCACATCAAGTTCTGCGGCCGGGGACTCACATCCTGCTGCCGAAGTTTGAGTTACATAGTACGTTCCGTCGACCAGCAGGTCTGTATCAGCTGCCGGAGTTTGAAGTGCAGCATCAGTATATACAGTAAAGGTTGCATCAGTGTCTGGGGTAATATCCAGGTCAGCAACTGTTGCTCCTGTAACTACGCAGTCAGAGAAATCTGCTACGGTTGGAGCGGCTGGCGCATCCAGAATTGTTACGGTGACCATTACTCTTGCAGGACATTCTCCAGCAGCATCGCCTGCATAGTACACACCTCCATCTGTAAGAGCGGTATCATCTGACAATGGAGTTGTTCCATCAGCAGTATCGTACCAGTTAGCATCTGCCGGCTCCAGTTGTGCGACAGTAGCTCCCGGACAGAAATCCGGAGTAGTGTCAGTGACATCAGGACAAGCTGTAGTATCCTGTTCAACAGTAACTGTAACAGTTGCAGATGCTGAACAATCATTTACATTAGTAAGAGTATAAGTGTAAACTCCCGGAGTATCAGTAGTAGGGTCAAAAGAACCATCTACTTCATTTCCATCAGAATCTGTCCACGTTCCGCCAGTTTCAGGTGTACCGTTCAATCCTGTGAACAGGTCTTTTGCGTCGGTTTCGCCTACAGCGAAAATCAGGTTTCCGTCCTGACCTGCGTCTGGGTTCTCAAGGACTGTTATTGCCAAGTCCACAGAGGCAGTTCCGCATTCTGTAGGAACTGAATAAGTGGTGTTGTATATGCTGTAAGGATCATTTTCATATTGAGAAACTAAAGTTTCCATAGTTGGGTCAAAAGATCCTCCAGTAGCTAAATCGGTGTTAAGATTAACTAAATTGCTAAAGAAGGTTCTGAAACCTTGTACAGTGGGATTTTCTATCTCATTGTAACAAACATCGCCTATAACAGGATTATCTTCAAAATCTCCTTCAGGTATGGTTATTTCGAAGGTTACAGAGTCCTCTCCTGTTACACATTCTGACCCGATTACTGTATAGGTAATCAGGTAAGTGTCAGGATCAAGTGATGTGGGATCAAAATTCCCATCTGCATTCAGTACTCCTGGATCGGCAGAAAAAGTTCCTCCCGGTGTGGCATTATTACTTAAGATAGAATCATCAAGAATTATGATGTCAGTTGATCCACATGCCACAGTTCTATCTGCAATAGTTCCAGCTTCAGCAGTTTGGGATTGAATAACCTCTACAGAAATTACAACTGATTCTTCACCGCTTGTGGTTGTTACGGTATATGTGGTTGTAAGGGTTCCAATTGGCTGATTCTGATATTGGCTGAGCAGTTCCTGGATAGTCGGATTATATGTACCTCCTAATGGGAGATCAGTTTCGTTGCTTACCTGTGCATTGAAATAACTC
>NZ_JBLUWW010000006.1:0-327379 GCF_048323655.1 Salinimicrobium soli
TTCAGCAGTTTGGGATTGAATAACCTCTACAGAAATTACAACTGATTCTTCACCGCTTGTGGTTGTTACGGTATATGTAGTTGTAAGGGTTCCAATTGGCTGATTCTGATATTGGCTGAGCAGTTCCTGGATAGTCGGATTATATGTACCTCCTAATGGGAGATCAGTTTCGTTGCTTACCTGTGCATTGAAATAACTCCTGAACCCATTAAGGTTTGGATTATTAATGTCTGCAGAACAAAGTGGGATATAAATTTGATTTGGTTCCTGCACTTCTTCTGTAACAGTAATATTAAAAGTAACGGAGTCTTGTTCAGTTACACATCCGGTTCCTACTATGGTATAGGTGATCGGGTATACTCCAGGTCCTACAAGTGAAGGGTCAAAATTTCCATCAGCATTGAGTACGTCTGGATCAGCGGAAAACGTACCTCCTGTCATAGCATCACTACTTAAGACCGATTCATCAAGTACAATTACGGGGCTAGTTTCACTAATAGTTCTATCTGCAATAGTTCCAGCTTCAGCAGTTTGGGATTGAATGACCTCAACTGACACGTCAACAGGTTCAATACAGCTACTAGGATTGGAGTATTTTGTTGTGAAAATACCAATAGGATTATTTTTGTACTGGTTGTATAGGTCTTCCAAGGGTGGCGAAAATGAACCACCAGGAGGAACAGAATTTGAATCTAATAAGTTTTGATAATAAGTTTGGAAACCACTTAAAGTGGGATTGTCGATTTCAGAAGAGCAAACTGGAACATAAATTTCTTCCAAAGAAATTGCTGGAGTAACAGTGACCGTTACTGCTAACCTGTCAATACTCTCACAATTTTCTCCAACTGCGGTAAGATAGTAAGTTCTTCCACTCACAAGAGGTGTGTTAGGACTTAGTTCTGTTTCAGAGTTTGCAGTGCTGAAATATCGGTTTTGCCCACTGGCAACGATATTTGATAAAGTAGGATTGTTAATTGCACAAAATTCCTGATTTGGATTTCCGGTTGGAGCAGGTTCAGAAAAGAATTGTACTGTTGTCTTTCTCCTGTTGGTCTCACAATTTCCATCTGCGGACACAATACTTGCGTAATAGTCAGTATTGTTCATCAATTCAGTATCCTTCGGAATTGGAGTGGTATCTGTACGGTTGTAATACCATCTTACAGCATCTTCATCTGCGGCATTAGTTCGCAGATCTCCCACTGTTAAACCAGGATTGTTAATATCAGCTACACAAATACCAATTATTGTCAATGATTGCTTATTGGCAGCAGTAGGTGTTGCTGAAGATGATCTAATACCTAAAATCTCTGGCTGACTGGCAATACTAACTGTAACAGGAGCTCTATTATTTTCACACGAGCCGTCTGTTCCAGCATAATAAGTGGTTCCATTCACCAGGAATTGGGTCATCGATAACGGAGTGGTAGCGGTTTGTGAAGAATACCACTGCACGTTTGTTCCGGAAACAACAAGATCTGCGATTTCAGCTTCCTGTGAATCACAGAAATACTGTAAAGGATCTGCTACCGGACAGCTTTGTCCATACGAGTAGGTTCCGTTCATTAAAAGGAAGGCAAAAAAGAAGTACATGATTCCTTTTTTACCTAGAGTAAAATTCTGCATAGGCTCGAAATATTAGATTAAATCAATTTTCATTATGTTATTTACGGTTCAAATATAAAGTAAAGATTCAAAAATTTACTTAATCTCCTGTTAACACAAGGGTTTAAGTGATCAGGAGAGATTTCCTGCTATCTTATTGAGGTAGGGGTGGTTAAAAATACAATTTTTTTATTAATAAAAAATTGTTAGGAATTTTTTTACACATTATTAGTTAAAATAACTTTTTATCCGTCAGATTTGGCAAAAATCTTTCTTTTGACTGAATCTTTTTTAAGCTTTTTTGAAGCAAATATCTCGATATGCCTTTCAAAAGACAATTAGGATAGGCCTTTTTGTGCCCATTAAACCGAGAATTATCGTTGTCGGGCTTTTTTCTCTTTTTTCTAAGATTTACCTTTACCTCAAATTCACATACATGAGAATACATTTTATAGCTATTGGAGGAAGTGCGATGCACAACCTTGCTTTGGCTTTACATCATAAGGGTTATACTATTTCTGGTAGTGACGATATGATCTACGAACCTTCCCGCTCACGCCTGGAAAAACATCATCTGCTGCCTGAAGCCTACGGCTGGTTCCCTGAAAAAATAGGTCCTGAACTGGATGCCGTAATTCTTGGAATGCATGCCCGTAAGGACAATCCGGAGTTAGTGAAGGCACGGGAATTAGGACTAAAGATCTATTCTTATCCGGAGTTTCTTTTTGAACAATCTAAAGAAAAGACCCGGGTGGTAATTGGTGGCTCCCATGGCAAAACCACTATTACTTCTATGGTGTTGCATGTTTTGCAATATCATCAAAAACCGGTTGATTATATGGTGGGTGCCCAATTGGAGGGATTTGACACGATGGTCCACCTGACAGAAGAGAATGATTTTATAGTACTCGAGGGAGATGAATACCTGTCATCACCTATGGATCCAAGGCCAAAGTTTCATCTATATCAGCCCAATATTGCCCTTTTAAGTGGTATTGCCTGGGATCATATTAATGTCTTTCCAACCTTTGAAACTTATAAAGAGCAATTCAGGATTTTCATTGATTCTATTGTTAAGGGAGGAATTCTGGTCTATAATGAAGAAGACGAAATAATTCGGGAGTTGGTAGCTGAAACCACCAATACAATAAGAAAACATCCATATCATACCCCTGCTTATAGGATGGAAAATGGAAAAACTCTTTTAGAGACACCAGAAGGAGAGATGCCGGTTGAAATTTTTGGGGAACATAATCTTCAGAATTTGAGCGGAGCTAAATGGATCTGTCAGCACATGGGTATTGATGAAGATGATTTCTATGAAGCAATAAGTTCGTTTAAAGGGGCTTCAAAAAGGCTGGAAAAGATCGCAGAAACTGAAAACACAGTAGTATTTAAAGATTTTGCACATAGTCCTTCCAAGGTGCAGGCAACAGCAGGAGCTGTGAGGCAACAGTATCCGGAAAAGGAATTTTTGGCCTGTCTGGAGCTACATACCTTCAGCAGCCTGAACAAAGAATTTTTAAAGGAATATAAAGGAACGCTTGATGCGGTTGATGTGCCGGTCGTATTCTTTTCACCGGAAGCCGTTGAAAACAAAAAGCTTGATCCAATTTCAAAAGAGCAGATCTTTAATGCCTTTGGCAGAGATGATCTCATTGTATTCACCCAACCTTCAGAATTCAAAATTTTTCTAAAAGAACAGGATTATAATAACACCGCTCTGCTTTTGATGAGTAGTGGGAATTACGGTGGCCTGGACTTTGAAGAAATAAAAGAATGGATATGAGGTAATCCTTTAATTTTACCTCATTTTGCTATCTTTAATGAATGGACAACAAGGAGGAAGGCTTTTTTTCGATCAAACATTGGGCAGCTGATGACCGGCCCAGGGAAAAGCTCCTTCAAAAGGGCCGTACTTCCCTTAGCGATGCTGAACTTCTGGCAATCCTGATTGGCACTGGTAGTCCAAAACAAAGTGCAGTAGATCTCTGTAAAAAGATACTTTCTCAGGCCGGAAACAGTCTCAATGAATTGGGAAAATTTACTGTTAAGCAGTTGATGGAATCGAAGGGAATTGGGGAGGCGAAAGCAGTGACAATTGTCGCTGCTCTTGAACTTGGCAGGAGACGCCGCACTGAAGAAGCACTTGAAAAGAAAAAGATCACCTCCAGTTCCTCAGTTTTTGAACTGATGCAGCCTCTAATCGGGGAGCTGCCTCACGAGGAATTCTGGATCATTTATCTCAATAATGCCAATAAAGTCATTGATCGATTTCAGTTAAGTATAGGCGGAATTACCGGTACGCTGGTTGATGTTCGCCTTGCGCTAAAAAAGGCTTTAGAGGTTGGAGCTGTTTCAATTATCCTTTCTCATAACCATCCGTCCGGTAACTTGAATCCTAGCAGCAGTGACAAACAGCTAACGCAGAAATTGAAAACTGCGGGCGAAAGTTTGGATATTAAAATACTGGACCACATTATTGTAACTGAAAATTCATATTTCAGCTTCGCCGATGAAGGCCTGCTTTAACCCTGTTTCTGTATGTTGTTGATCTATACTCAAAAGATTACTTCCCGAATAACCTATTCCTTCAAAAATGTTTGTACTAATATTTTGGGAATTCCGGTGGGTTTTACTTCTAAGATAGAGGAGTTTGTTGCGCATGAAGGGATGAAGCTGTCTTATGGAAAGCAAAGTCTGGCCAATGAGGTCTTTATCCAAAATGTTGATCTGTTATTGGAGCAGGGTTTGACCGATGTCGAGATAAAGGTTCAAAAATGGGAAGATGTGCCTTGTTTTTTTGCGGTTTCGGAAAACAGCGCCCTTCCATTTGACATTTTTGCTGCTACTTTTTTCCTTTTGAGTAGATATGAAGAGTATCTGCCGCATGTGAAGGATGAGGAGGGGCGCTTTCAGGCTTCGGAAAGTCTGGCATTTCAGGAAGAATTTTTAGATCTTCCTGTAGTTGATATTTGGGCATTTAAGTTCCAGGAGGTTCTAAAAAAGAGGTTTCCGAACTATAATTTTCCGAAGAGAGAAATGCAGATCCACAATATCATATCTGTCACCGAAGCATATCGCTACAAGAAAAAGGGAATTGTAAGAGGGTTTTTGGGTCTACTGCTGGATATTGTTCAGCTTAAGCCTAAATATGTGCTGCACCGGGTGCAGGTAATGCTGAAGGCTAAGAAAGATCCTTATGAAGTTTACAAGAAGTTGATCAGGTTTTTGAAGAAGCGAGGAGTGTCAATGAAATTTATGTTTCAGGTCAGCGACTTTTCAGCTCAGGACAGAAACGTCAATTATAACAGGTTGGAATTTCACAGTCTCATAAAATCGGTAGCTGATTATGCCGAAGTGGGTCTGCAACCTGGCTATTATGCCAATCATAGACTCGAAGTGCTCAAAGAAGAAAAAACCCGACTCGAGTATATCCTGAAGAGACCGGTATTGAGCGCCCTTAACAGTAAATACAATCTTTTACTTCCGGATACTTATAATCACATGGTGGAACTGGAATTTCAGAATGATTACTCCATGGGGTACCCTGAAGCACTTGGTTTTCGTGCCGGTACCTGTACACCATTTCTGTTTTATGATATAAATTTTGAGATCACCACTCCGCTGGTAATACATCCATACGCCATTAACGCGCAGGCATTTCATAAATTAAAGGAAACTGAAATTGAATTTAAGGTTCTGGAATTAAAACGACAGATCAAACTTGTAGAGGGACATCTGATCTCGGTTTTTACCAATGTCGATTTCTCAGAATACGCTAATTCTAAACGTAATTTTTCAACTTTAAGAAAGATCAATGAAGTTTACTAACATACAACACGTCTTTTTCGATCTGGATCATACTCTTTGGGATTTTGAAAAAAATTCCGGGCTTGCTTTTGCCTCTATTTTTGAAAAGAACAGGATTGAGGTGGCGCTTCAGGACTTTCTCGAAGTGTATGAACCAATAAATTTTAATTACTGGAAATTGTACAGGGAGGATAAAGTGAGCAAAAGTGACCTACGGTATGGTCGTTTAAAAGAAACTTTTGATGCTTTAAAAATGACAGTTTCAGATGAAGAAATTGATCGACTTTCTGTCGATTATATTGACCATTTACCACTTTATAATCATTTGCTCGAAGGTGCTACTGAGATACTAGAATATCTTCATCCTAATTACAAGCTTCACATTATTACCAATGGATTTAGTGAAGTGCAATCGCGAAAAATGGAAAGTTCCGGGATTGACAGGTTTTTTACTACAGTGACCACTTCGGAAGAAGTTGGAGTAAAAAAGCCGGGAAAAGAAATCTTTCAGGCCGCTCTGAATAAAGCCGCTGCACAGATCGAGGAGAGTATTATGATTGGCGACAGTTGGGAGGCTGATATTTTAGGAGCTAAAGAAATAGGGATGGCCGCCATTTTCTATAACTATTCCAAAAAAGAGTTTTCTGCTGATTGTCATCAGGTTATGGAGATGAAAGAATTGGTGAATTTTCTTTAGCAATAAAAAAATGTTAGCTTCGTTTGGTATCCAAAGTCTCATTAATGCACAATTTTGCTCATTTAAGAAAGACCTGTTTTTTGCTTTTCCTGGTGATGCAATCTTGTGTCAAAGATGTAGATATTGACCAATACCAGGAGATCGTCATTCCGCCTACAGCTGCTCTTGACCTTGTTTATTTTACCCTTTCTGCGGAAAATTTTCTTAATTCCTCAGGACAGGTTCAAACTGCGAAAGACGAAGTAAGACTTGAATTTTTGGATGATGATTATATTCAGGATGGATTGGTAGGTGCCAATTTCAACTTTATCTTCTATAACACCTTTCCGCAGGCTTTTTCGGTTACCGTAAAGTTACTCGCTACTAATAACTCGGTGCGGTATCAATTTCCTGTCGAAGTTCCGCCCGGGCAGCCCGGTACCCCAACTGTAGTTAATTATACAGAACTCGTTCCCGCCTCCAGGATCAATGACATTAAAAGATCAATCAAGCTGGTAGTGGAAGTGGAGATGCAACCCAATTCAGAACCTATTGAGGGCGCACTTCGCCTGGAATCTAAAGCCTTTTATAAGTTTGAGTTCAAATGATAAGACTGTTACTGATCCTTTTATGTGTGCTTTCAGGTTTCAGTCTTTTTGGGCAGAACAAGCAGCTTCTCTACAACTTTGATGATCTGCCCCAAAGCCTGATGAACAATCCGGGAGCGGAAACCAGTTTCGATATGCACGTGGGATTTCCTTTATTGTCCCAGGTTCATGTCTCAGGAGGTTCTTCGGGAGTGAGCTTCTACGATATTTTTCAAACAGGTTCCGGAACTATTAATACCAGGATCAGGGAGGCAATAAGGAGCATGTCTAATCGTGATTTTTTTGTGGCTAACCAGCAGTTGGAGTTACTTTTTCTGGGATGGCGCGATCAAAAGAGGAGGTATTATACCGCGGGAATATACCAGGAGCTGGATGCTTTTGCTTATTTTCCTAAAGATCTGGCCGTATTAGCTTATGAGGGGAATAAGAACTACATCGGTAAAACCTTTCATTTTTCAGATGCTGCCTTTACAGCGGAAGTATTGAATGTTTTCCATATTGGTTTTACAAATTACTATTCTGAAGACTTCAATTATGGGTTTAGGGGAAAGATCTATTCCGGAGTATTTAATGCCAACAGTCTGAATAATAGAGGATCCTTTACAACAGTTCGTAATCCAGCCAATCCAAACGTCTACAGACACTACATGAGCAGACTTGATGTGCTGGTCCAGACAGCGGGCTGGGCAAATTTGATAGATTCGGAAAATGTGACGGGTTTAAAGACCATGGAAGAGTTAGGTCAAAGAGCTTTTTTTGGAGGGAATTTAGGATTGGGATTTGACATGGGGTTCACCTATTACTGGAGTGATCAATATAGGGTGACCGGAAGCATACTTGATATAGGGTTCGTTCACAATTCCAAAAATGTGGAAAATTACAGGTATTATGGAACCTACCAGACTGATGGAATAGAACTACTTTTCCCGGGCGGGAATTCCCCTTCTTACTGGGACGAGTGGGAAGATGATCTCGATAGACATTTAAAGGATGAAACCCTTACAAACTCTTACATAACCTGGCGACCCATAAAAGTAAATGCTTCTGTTGATTATGGTTTCAGCGAGAATACAGAACCCTGTAACTGTCATAAACCAATGGGAAGAAGACGATACTATAACCATTTGGGTTTGCAGTTCTTTGCTATGAAAAGACCTCGCGGAATTAACTATGCCACAACCTTATCATTTGACAAATCCTTTTCAGATAATTTTAGAGGGAAGGTCACCTATACGGCCGATTCTTTTTCTTTTTCAAATATCGGTCTTCTTCTTTCCGGAAAGATTTATAACTTTAATGTTTACCTTGCTGCAGATAATCTCTTGGATTATACCAACCTTGCGAAGGCACGGAATGCTTCAGTGCAGTTTGGGATGCAATTAATTTTTAATAGAGAATGAGAACTTCCATTTTATCAATAATCCTGTTTCTGTTCATTGTCACTAATGTTGAGGCCCAGGAGCTGAATACCTATAAATACGTTCAGGTTCCGGAAAAATTTGAATTTTTTGATGAACCCGATAGATATCAGCTGAACGCTTTGACTGCCTTCTTGCTAGAGAAATATGGATTCGAAGCTTTGTACAAGGAAGAGCTGCCGGTGGCTTTGGAGCCATGTGATCTGCTTTCCATAAAGGTATATAACGAATCTAACCTATTTAGAGTAAAAGTTTATTTTACTCTTGAAGATTGCGAGGCTAAAGAAGTTTTTAAGTCAGATACAGGTGTTAGTAAGCGCAAGGATTATAAAGACAGTTATCAGGAAGCGATCAGGGTGGCATTCGAGTCTTTAAAAGAAGTTAATTACAGGTATGAAGATTCTTCCAATGATAAAAAAGAGAAAGCTTCCGAAGTTAGACCAAAGGAGAATTTGGAGAAGGTGCCCGAAGTTATTGTTGACCCAATAGTCACTGCTAAAGAAATTGAGGAAACAGAAATCAAAGTTAAAGATGAAAAAGTTTCTGATAAAACAGGATCCTTCCGAAGCTTCACTAATGGAACCGACACCTATGAGTTGCGAAAAACGGCGGTTGGTTTTGATCTTTTTAAAGCAAATGAGTCTAAAAGATTTGCGAAATTGCTAAAAACCAGTGGAGAAGGTACTTACCTGTACTCCTCAGAAAATGTGCAGGGGACTGCCTTTTTTGATACTGATAATAATTTAGTGGTCGAATTTCTGAATGACTCAACCGGCCAATTACTGAGACTGGTCTATCGCGCTGTCGATCAATAACCGTATTTTCCCTTCCACCGTTTCTTCAGAAATTCTCTCTGAGCCTGTTCTCTTTGATTTGAACCGGGTTTAAAGAAGGTAGTGTTTGACACCTCTTTGGGAAGAAATTCGGCAGCTGCGAAATTCCCTTCGTAATTGTGGGCGTATTTATAATCTTCACCGTAACCCAGATCCTTCATTAGCTTTGTAGGTGCGTTCCTTATTGCCAGAGGCACAGGAAGGTCCCCGGTCTTTCTTACAAGAGCCTGGGCTTCATTGATGGCCATATAAGAGGCATTGCTTTTTGGGGAGGTTGCGAGGTAAATACAACATTGGCTAAGAATTATCCGGGATTCAGGATGACCTATGGTTGATACAGCCTGGAAAGTATTGTTTGCCAAGATGAGCGCGGTAGGATTGGCGTTTCCAATATCTTCACTGGCAAGGATCAGCAAACGCCGCGCGATGAATTTTACATCCTCACCGCCTTCTATCATTCGGGCGAGCCAGTAGACAGCCGCATTAGGGTCACTTCCGCGAATAGACTTAATAAAAGCAGAAATGATGTCATAGTGTTGCTCTCCCGTTTTGTCATAGCGCGCAGGATTCTGCTGAACTTTTGTCAACACCATTTTATTAGTTATAACTACCGGTGCTTTTTCTTCGGAAGTTACTACCAGTTCAAAAATGTTCAGAAGCTTTCTTGCATCACCACCACTTAATCTCAGCAGTGCCTCAGTTTCTTTTAGTTCAACCTTCTTCCGGGCAATGACTTCGTCCTCTTTTATGGCCCTTTCCAGTAAGGCGACCAGGTCTTCTTTAGAAAAGGAATTCAGAACATAAACCTGGCAGCGGGAAAGTAAAGCCGCGATAACTTCGAAACTCGGATTTTCAGTGGTGGCGCCAATTAAAGTAACCCAACCTTTCTCTACTGCTCCCAGGAGGGAATCCTGTTGCGACTTGCTGAAGCGATGGATCTCATCAATAAATAAGATAGGATTCTTTGTAGTGAAAAGGCCGTCATTTCTCTTTGCTTTTTCGATTACTTCGCGGACATCCTTGACTCCGCTGCTAATGGCACTCAGGGTATAAAATGGCCTTCCCGACTCCGCTGCAATAATATTAGCCAGAGTAGTTTTTCCCACTCCCGGCGGTCCCCATAGGATCATGCTGGGGATAATATCATTCTGGATCTGCTTTCTTAAAGCAGCCTCAGGTCCCACTAAATGATTCTGACTCAGGTAATCTTCCAGGGTACGGGGACGCAGGCGTTCAGCTAAAGGTTCGTTCATGTTGTAAAATTAGCAATTCGCTCTGGGGTGAAAAAGCATTTGATGTAAGGATGTGATTTACTGACAAAAAAGCGGATTGGATTTTAACGGATCTTAAAAAGGCCCGGATTAACCATTTTTGGCAGGTATTAAGTTATGGCCATTTTTTTGTAATATTAAATAAGAATGAGTAGAACTTTGAAAACTAAAGAGCCGTTTGTATTTACCCCTGCCGTAATAGGGTATCCGTTGCTGTTTGTGCTGCTTATTTGGATAGTATTCTGGATTGAGATCAGGTTTGGGGTAGATTTTACTAACTATGGCGTTTATCCCAGAAGACTCGAAGGCTTAAGAGGAGTGATCTTTTCCCCGTTCGTTCACAGTGATATCGAACATCTTTTTCACAATACCATTCCTTTGTTTGTGCTGTCCCTTTCCTTATTTTATTTCTACAGGAAAATTAGCTGGAAAGTCCTTTTTTTGGGTATGTTGCTATCGGGAATCCTTACCTGGTTAATAGGAAGACCGGCGTATCATATAGGAGCCAGCGGAATTATCTATGTGCTGGCAGCTTTTCTTTTCTTCAAAGGCATCTTTTCCAAATATTTCAGGTTGGTGGCTCTGTCCCTTATTGTGGTGTTCCTGTATGGCGGCCTGCTTTGGTATGTAGCCCCTATAGATCCAGAAATATCCTGGGAAGGACATCTTTCAGGCCTAATTACCGGATTTGTTTTTTCACTGATATACAGAAAGAATATCGCACGGGCTCCAAAATATGAATGGGAAAAGGATACTTACCGGGAAGAAGATGATCCTTTTATGAAACATTTTGATAAAGACGGGAATTTTATTGAACACCCGGAAGGGGAGGAGCAGGAGTATATTTATCATTTCAAAGCGAACGGAAATTCCACTGATAAGAAGGAGGGGCATTAAAGCCTTTGCCTCACTACTTCATAAAGAAAAGCTCCACAAGCAACTGACACATTTAAAGAACCTATAGTGCCCTGAAGGGGTAGTTTGGCTTTTTCATCCACACTTTTAAGTACGGAAGGGGTAATACCCTTGCCTTCATTTCCCATCACAAGCGCAAGTGGCTGTGAAAGATCTTTGGTGTATAAAAGATCTTCAGTCTTCTCGGTTGCGGCAACTACCTTTATTCCTGAAGCCTGCATGTAATACACAGCATCTTTGATATGGTCTACCTTGCAAAGAGGGACATTGAACACCGCTCCGGCAGAAGTTTTTACAGTATCTGCAGTGACCGGCGCACCACCTTTTTTCTGAATAATGATCCCGTCAACTCCACAACATTCTGCTGTACGAATGATCGCCCCAAAATTGCGAACATCATCTACCTGGTCCAGTAAAAGAAAAAATGCAGCCTTTTCCTTATTTAAAGTACTCTCGACTAAACTTTCTAATTCCTGAAATTCTACCGGAGAAATTTTGGCAACCACTCCCTGGTGGTTTCCTTTGACCATGCGGTTCAGTTTTTCCACCGGCACATAAGAAATATTATAGTCAGAGGAAGAAAGTTGTTGTTGTAATTCCTGAAAGAGATGACCACTAAGCCCTTTTTGGATAAAGACCTTGTCTATGGACTTCTCGTTCTGTATTGCCTCAATAACGGCACGAATGCCAAAAATGGTAGTGGTATCAGGGTTTTGCATGAAAAGCCTTTTTTTAAAAGAATTGACTGCAAAAGTACTACTTCTAATTTGGAATACCTGCGTACTTTAGTTGATATTAAGATTCCGTATTGCCTGTGATTCTTTGTGATATGGGTATGTTCTCCACCAGAATCCTCTTTCCTCGAATTTCCACACAACTTCAGCTTTGGGAGTTACCTCCCAAATTCCTTTAGTGCCTACTGTAATTAAGATGTTGCCGTTTGGCAAGGTTTCAGCACCCGATACCTTTGGAGAATATAGGTCTGGATGAGTAAATTCCCAGAGTACATTTGGTTCATTATCTTTCATTGCTTCTAATTCCCTTAGGCTTTCCAGGTCAAACTTATAGACAGTAGATTGTTCTATATTGTTGCCATTCATGAAAATAAGCATCCTATTTTGACCATTCTCCATAAAAATATTTGGGCGGTGGTTGTTGTGAAAGAGCCTTTTTCCGTTCGTATTTTGATAGGCTTCAGGATTTCCGAATCGGTATACCAGATCACCACCTTTCCCGAAATTTCCACCAGATGAAGTTTTGGCTTTTTCGGTAGTTGTGCTATGGTCAATTACCCATACTTCACTAAAAAAGTTAACACTGAGAAAAATTAAATCATTCTTGGGGTCATAATCAATTCCGTTGGCGTGCATTATATCCCCGTTGGGAACAAGACTATAGTTGATGTCAATTTTAGAAGGGTTAGCAGCAATACTACCGAAATTATTTTTTGTGCTGTCAAAATCCTGGATTAGATGATCCCAGGAATTCCACTCCCATACTCTTTCATTAGTTCCAGGGTCGATCTCAACGATCTTCTCTGGAAAGATCTCATATCCTTCTTTAAAACCAGCTTCTTGTGCTTCCTGTGCACTTATTCTTGCCCATACAATGGCCAGAATATTTCCATTAGGCAGCATTTCAATGTCATGATGTGCTATTTCACTTTCAGTAGAAAGCATATATTCCCATTCGACTGTAAAGTCGGGATTTATGATCTGTAACTTGCCCCCATAGCCACCAAATTCTATTGCTGGATCTTCAGCTTGAAGAAGGGCTAATAGCTTTCCATTTTCCATTAAAAAACAATCATTTCCTATTCCAGATTGTAGTTGCCATTCAAAAACGTTTTGTTTTTCCTTATCCATGAGAAAAACTCTGTTATTTTCGGCATCATTGACCAGGAAAAGATGGTCTTTTACAGGCTGGTTGTCTTCGTTGTTTCCTCCAGTGTCAGTCGGTGGTTGCGTAAGATCATCATTTGAGCAGCCAAACAACAGAAGGAGACAGAAGCAACAGGCAAAAGAGTGTTTATTAATCATAGATAAGAAATTGATATCTGAAATTTACACACTTATTTCCAGATTCATGCTTTAATGAGTGGAGGAGAATAAAAAAAGGCTGCCCTTTTTAGAGGACAGCCTTTTAACCTAAAGGTTTATTTGTTATTATTCTGCTGCTTCTTCCTGAACGCAAGCCTGTACATCAATAGTACCAGCTTCTCCTTCACCAGCTTTGGCAGAGGCCACAAGAACCCCATTAGGATCATAGATCTCATAACCTATTTCACCCCACCAGTCTCCAGGGAAAACCCATTTGGCGAAAAGACTTCCTTCCGGAATTGTAACAGTAGTTTCACCTTCTGAAGAATCATCGGTACAAGTAAATGCGGATGCCGCATATGGAGAACATAGTCCAATTTCGGCAATTTTCACACCATCAACTTCAACAGTGATTCCTTCTCCGGCGTCACCATTAGTAGTTTGCCAACCATCTCCGTAAGAGTCGGTCATGACAATTCTATATTCTCCAGGAATTGGAATACAAGGTGGTGTTCTAAATACATTGTATGTTAAAACATCTCCCGCTGTAGCTGTATTGGCACCTGCATCAATAGTCATAACTAATGAAGAGGTTTCATCTACAGGTAGCATATCTGTAAAGATTGTTAAGTCTGTAGAAGCTGATGTTTGACCAGCAGGAATCACTAAAGACTTGGTTCCAATCTCAAACATACTTTCAGTGATATCTGAAGATGGATCTAAGGTTAAGTTTACAGTTATATCCTCTGACTGTGGAGGACCAACTAATTTAACTGCGACCGAAGTCTCTACGTTCACAGGTTGACCGTTAGCATCAAAAGATGTTTCGAAACCTTGTGCTGCATCATTGAATTGGATGTAGTACGTACTGTTAGGATCATAATCATTCAACAGTGACTGGTATTCGGTTTCATCCCAATCACAAGAAACACCGAGAATGCTCACAAATGCTAAAAGTGCAATTTTTGTTATATATTTTTTCATTGTCTTATATGTTTTTATTGATCCCACCATAGCTTATTCGTAATTGTAACATTGGCAGGGACGTTGGCAGAATTATAGTCATACTCCGATTGTGGATAAGGGAATCGGGTTGGGATCTGTTGTAGAACAGCTCCTGCAGCCAGATCAAGAGTAGGAAGTCCCGTTCTTCTCCAGTCAGCGTAAGGCTGAGTGGTTCCAAAACCATTGATATACTTTTGTTGAAGTATACTTTCTAAAGAAAGAGGTACGCCTACAATATTATTATCCACCCAATCAGACTGTGCAGAACCAGTTACTCGAATCATAGAAGCTTCAACAGCCTCTTCGAGCGCAGTTTGTGCATCAGCTAACTGGTTCAATCGGAAGTAAGCTTCAGCTTCAATGAATTTCAATTCTGCATAAGACATTAGAACAACATCGGCAACTTCATCTGCAACGTAATCTCCAGGCTCAGATGCAGCTTCATTAGAACTTCCTGGTTCACTTCCTACGAAATTACCGTCAGCATCTTCAGCTACAAAAAATGGTAATCTTGGATCTTCTTCAGATGTTAAAAGCTCAACGAACGTTGACGCCATTCTAATGTCTCCCCTTTGCTCCATAAACTGGAAGATAGGGTTTCTGTTAGCATCCTCAAATGGGATCACAAAATTGTCATCAGTAGAGGTAAAACCGTTTTGAGCGGCTTCTAAAGCCTTGGTGTAAGCCTCATTTCCTAAAACATTTCCAAGCTGCATATATGCACGTGCTTTAAAGGAATAAGCTGCTTTGGTCCATTGGTCCATATCACCGTCATATATCACATCGCCTTCAACATCAAGAACGTTGTCCTCTGCATTTAAGTTGACTACAGCATCGTCCAGCATCGCAAAAATAGTATCATAAAGAACTTCTTGCTCATCATAAGCTGGTTTCAGAACATTTGATGCTCCCTGGAAAGCTTCACTGAATGGCATAGCTCCGAAAAGGTCGGTCATTATACCTAAGGTTGAAGCCTGAAGTACCTGACCTACACCGGTGTAGTGTGGAGAATCCTGTGTCTTGGACTTTTCAACCATTTCATGAAGGTTCATAAAAATAGCGGTGTAAACAGAATTCCAAAGGTTGTTTACATCTGCAGGAGTTAACTGGTACCTGGCTTCAGTAAAGGACTGACGTGCTGTACCATCGAATTGCTGCATCCAGATACTGGTTGTTCTTACTGCGTCATTACCTCCAAGAAGATAACCCATTGACTGTTCAATAGCCGGAAGCAGTAGGTTCATAGGAACATCGGAAGGAGCATCCGGGTCGATGTTCAAATCACTATCGATCCAGTCATCGGTACAGGATGATAATGAAATTACAAGCAGCAACATGAGGGCTGCTATCTGTTTCATTTTAAAGAATTTATTAATTTTCATAATTCTATTTCTTTATTTTTAGATTAAAATGCTAGTTTGACACCAAACAGATAGCTCTTGGTACCTGGACTGTTGAAGTAGTCCATACCTTGTGCGTTTGTTGCCCCACCCAAGTTGGTTTCAGGATCAATTCCTGTATATGGAGTATCTATCCAAAGGTTTCTACCTGTGGCGTATACTTGCAGATTCTCAACTCCGTCAATCAAATTCGGGAAGTCGTAGCTAATTGTAATATTTCTTAGCCTTACCCAATCAGCTGGTTCCATGGCAGCAACTGAAGGTCCACCTCCAAAGTTACTTCCCTGACCTGTAAACCAAGCCTGATCTTGAACTACAGGAGTAACGTTTTCAACGCCTGTTGAAATTGGTTCTCCATTAGGACCAACTCTACCGTAAACACCGTCCATAACAACAATATTTTCAGCCGGAGTATTTTCGAAATCGATAGTACCAGCATCAGTATAAGTTACTTCTCTGTTTGCAGTTCTTTCATGAACACCGAAGTAATTCATCGCGAAAGCTGTTCCATTATACATCATTCCTCCTTTTTTAATATCAATTAGGAATGACAGGGATGCATTACCGTAACTAATGTTGTTAGTAATGTTAGCAGTCCAATCAGGGTTAAAGTTTCCAATTGGTACCATTTCTCTTTCGTCAGCCATTGGATAACCATCTCTGTAGTTGTCTGTAGGATCATCATTGATAAGAACTCTACCTTGTTCATCGCGATACCAGTCGAAACCAAAGATGCTACGATATTCAGCTCCAACTACGGCACGAACCTGTGGAACTGTAAAACCTCCAAGGAATA
This sequence comes from Salinimicrobium soli, assembly GCF_048323655.1. Lineage (NCBI taxonomy): Bacteria > Pseudomonadati > Bacteroidota > Flavobacteriia > Flavobacteriales > Flavobacteriaceae > Salinimicrobium > Salinimicrobium soli. The sequence goes on from NZ_JBLUWW010000006.1 coordinate 16,380, forward strand.
CGTTATCTACTCCTTCTGCAAGTTCAGTAACAACGTTATCTAATTCGGTGTAGTTTGCAACTACACTCCAATTGAATTTATCCGTATTGATAAGGTCAGCTCTTAAGCTTACTTCAATACCTTCAGATTCCATACTTGCCGCGTTCAGGAATACAGAAGTAAACCCAGAAGATGCAGAAATTGGCACAGCCATTAAAAGGTCAGTGTTAACGTTCTTGAAGTAAGTAAAGTCAACACCCAATCTGTTGTCAAAGAAACGAAGATCAGTACCTACTTCCCAGGATTCCTGGTTCTCGTGAGTAAGATCTGGGTTACCCAATCCTGTACTTAACTGGAAACCTGTTTGTCCCTGATATGGGAAGTTAACTCCGGTTGTCCACCCGTCTCCAATAGTCGCAGCCACAAAGTTGTTGGTGGTTTGGTAAGGAGGAGCAATGTTCGCAGTACGCGCAGCAGAAGCACGAATTTTACCGAATGTAAGTACGTCGTTATTTCTTAACGCATCCAATTCAGTGAATACAAAGGAAGCACTGACAGATGGATAGAAAGCAGACTGATTTTGCTCTGGCATGGTAGTGGCCCAGTCGTTACGTCCTGTAAGTCCTAAGAAAAGCATATCCATGTATGATAAACGCAGATCAGCAAAAACTGCCATTGTTCGGAAACTGCTTTCACCACTGCTGGTAGTATTATTACTTGAGTTGCTTAACTGATAAAAGTCAGGGATCTCAAGTCCTGTAGCATCTCCAAAAAGAGTTTTTGTAAAAGTGCTGTAAAGGTTATTACCCAATGTTAACTTCGCATTGAAGTCATCTGTGAAATCATGATCAAAGTTGAACAACAAATCTGAGTTCACGATTGTGCTATACGCCATATATTCTCCGAGGTATCCTGTTGGCACTCCTCTGGATCCAATTTTAAATTGGTCAAGGAACCTTCTGTTATACCAGTCAACACCACCGTTATAGTTGATGTTAAAGAAATCACTTACGTTCCAGTTGTAGTTTACATTACCTGTGAAACGGTTAACATCTTCATCAAATGAAATGTTATTAGCTACCCAGTATGGGTTATCATATCCACCACCATTACGGTAGTTTCTTTGAGTGCCATCAGGGAATTCATAGCCTGCACTGTTATCAAAGGTAGATGCGGTTCGAAGCAGACCTAACATAATACCGGAAACGTTAGAACCTTTTTGCAGGTTGTTTGCTCTTGAGTTGGTATAGGCCATATCTGCACCCAGGGTCATATCATCAGAAATGCTTGTAGATGCATTCAAACGCAGAGTTGTTCTTCCGTAAGTGTCATTTGGCATAATACCTTCCTGATCCAGGTTGGAAAGAGAGAAGAAGTAATTTCCTTGCTCAGTTCCGTTGGCAATACTGAACCTGTTATTGGTTGTGATACCGGTTTGGAAGAAATCGTAAGGATCATAATATTGTGCAGCGGGCCCATCGTTAGTGGCAGCAGGCACAAGACGCCCTCTAGGATCCCATTTGTAATCCGGATCTCCATCATAAACTAAAGATGAAATTCTTGGACCCCAGGAGAAAGCGCTTCCGCTAACCCAATTGCCATTTACTCCCTGTGCAAATTGTTTCTGTCTTCCAGGTAGTTGTGATACTTCATCAAAAGCTACAGAAGAATGGAATTCAATTCTTCTTTGAGTAAGGTTCTTACCGCTTTTAGTAGTAATGATGATCGCACCGTTTGCTGCACGCACTCCGTAAAGAGCTGTAGCGGCACCACCTTTAAGTACAGACATAGACTCGATATCGTCTGGGTTGATATCAATGGTACGGCTGGAAGTGTTAACACCACCAACACCACTGTTACCACCACCTGAGGCGATAGGCATACCGTTTACTACGAAAAGTGGTTGGTTGTTCCCTGTAATAGAGGAAGATCCACGAATGGTAATAAAGGTAGATGCTCCTGCTTCACCAGAAGAACTTACAATTTGTACACCTGAGGTTTCACCGGCAAGGGAGTTTACAATGTCGGCATTCGGTTTGTTGCTGATCTCTTCAGAACCAACCGTCTGGACATTGTATCCAAGTTCCTTTTCATCCCTGGAAATACCTACAGCTGTAATTACAACTTCTTCAAGTTGTGCTGCATCTTCCTGCATTACAACATCAATACGGGTAATGTCACCTACACCGTATTCTGCTGTTTTCAATCCGATATAAGAAAATACAAGTACGTCTCCACGAGTTGCTTCGATCGCATAGTTTCCATCAAAATCGGTTTGAACACCCGTTGTTGTTCCCTTGATGAGTACGTTTACTCCCGGGAGGGGCATTCCATTTGCGTCGGTGACGGTACCACTAATGGTCCTTCCTACGTCTTGTGCAAAAGTGATTTGCACAATCAACGCTAGCATGAGCGTTAAAATTCTACTAAACTTTGTTTTCATTTTAATGATTTGTTTGAATTAGCCAGTGCCAAAAATGGCAATTAAATGTTAACTGGGCAACTTTTTTCATCTAAAACTTCAGTTACCTAATTAATTGATTTTAATTTTTAAGGTTTTGTTAACAAAATTGCGTTTTTATTGTTTTATATGGAAAAGTGATTGAATGTATTGTGATTCTTTTAAAAGATGATTATTGTCATTTTTTAATTGAACGGGTTGCTTTTGAAAATGGAGTTGTTTCAAACAATGAATGGAGGTGTGGGGGATACTCTATCTTATAAAGATAGTTTTTGGTAAAGTGATGTGGAGAGGGTGTAAAAAAGAATTAATATGGGATTTTACAGGTCTATATTATATGTATTTAAAAGCTTAATTTTTTTTCAAATCAAAGGCAACTGAAAATTAATGAATTAAGATTTGAATAATTGGGTTTTATTTCTACCTTTGCAGACCTTTTAAAAAAGGGAATAATTAAAACAAATAATTAGTGTAAAAGAAATTATGCCAACAATTTCACAATTAGTACGAAAAGGAAGAGCCACAATTACCAAGAAGAGTAAATCGGCTGCTTTGGATTCGTGCCCTCAAAGACGAGGAGTTTGTACACGTGTTTACACCACTACCCCTAAGAAACCTAACTCTGCAATGCGTAAAGTTGCAAGGGTAAGATTGACTAACGGGAAAGAGGTGAACGCGTACATTCCTGGTGAGGGGCACAACTTGCAAGAGCACTCGATAGTATTGGTTAGAGGCGGAAGAGTTAAAGATTTGCCTGGGGTTAGGTATCATATTGTTCGGGGCGCCCTTGACACCGCTGGTGTTGAAGGAAGAACGCAAAGACGATCAAAGTATGGTGCAAAAAGACCTAAGAAGTAATTAAAAACTTTTAATGTAAAGAAATGAGAAAAAGACAGGCGAAAAAAAGGCCACTTTTACCAGATCCAAAATTTAATGATCAGTTAGTAACGCGTTTTGTTAACATGATGATGTGGGATGGTAAGAAATCTGTTGCCTTTAAAGTATTCTACGATGCTATTGCAATTGTAGAAGAAAAGAAACAGGATGATGAAAAAACTGCCCTTGAGCTTTGGAAAGATGCTCTTTCTAATGTTATGCCGCACGTAGAAGTACGTAGCCGTAGAGTAGGGGGTGCTACTTTTCAAATCCCAATGCAAATTAGACCAGATCGTAAAGTATCAACCGCAATGAAGTGGTTGATTAGTTATGCTCGTAAGCGTAATGAGAAATCAATGGCCCAAAAGTTAGCTGCTGAAGTTTTAGCTGCAGCTAAAGAAGAAGGAGCGGCTGTGAAGAAGAGGGTTGATACCCACAAGATGGCTGAAGCGAACAAAGCATTCTCTCACTTTAGATTCTAGAAAATGGCACAAAGAGATTTAAAATTTACCAGAAATATTGGAATTGCCGCGCATATTGATGCCGGTAAAACGACGACGACAGAGCGAATCCTTTTCTATACGGGAATCAGTCATAAGATTGGTGAGGTTCACGATGGTGCTGCGACTATGGACTGGATGGAGCAGGAGCAGGAGCGTGGTATTACCATTACTTCAGCTGCAACTCACTGTACCTGGAATTATCGCGATCAGGAATATACCGTAAATATTATTGATACTCCCGGACACGTTGACTTTACTGTAGAGGTAGAGCGTTCATTGCGTGTACTTGACGGGATGGTAGCTTTGTTTAGTGCAGTTGACGGGGTTGAGCCTCAGTCTGAAACTGTATGGAGACAAGCTGATAAATATAGAGTTCCCCGTTTAGGATTTGTAAATAAAATGGACCGTCAGGGTGCTGACTTCTTTAACGTGTGTAACCAGGTTAGAGAAATGTTGGGAGGTAACCCGGTGCCGTTACAAATTCCAATTGGAGACGAAATTGATTTCAAAGGTGTGGTTGATCTTATTTCCAAAAAAGCAATTGTTTGGAATGAGGAAGACTTCGGAATGACCTATGATACAATTGAAATTCCTGCGGAACTTGAAGAAGATGTAAATAAATATAGAGCTCAGTTGGTTGAAGCCGTTGCTGAATATGACGAAGCTCTTATGGAGAAATTCTTCGAAGATGAGAACTCCATTACTGAAGACGAAATTATTGCTGCGCTAAGAGCTGCAACAATTGATATGTCTATCATCCCAATGATGTGTGGATCTGCGTTCAAGAACAAAGGTGTACAGGCAATGTTGGATGCGGTAATGAGATACCTTCCATCTCCGGTTGACGTAGAAGCTATTGTTGGGGTTAACCCTGATACTGAAAAAGAAGAAAGCCGTAAACCAAACGTTGATTCTCCTTTCTCAGCTTTGGCATTTAAGATCGCTACAGATCCTTTCGTAGGACGTTTGGCTTTCTTTAGAGTTTACTCCGGTACACTTGACGCTGGATCATACGTATTGAATAACCGTTCTGGAAAGAAAGAACGTATTTCACGTATCTATCAAATGCATGCTAACAAACAACAGCCTATCGATAGTATTGAGGCTGGTGATATTGGAGCAGCTGTTGGTTTTAAAGATATTAAGACTGGTGATACGCTAACTTCAGAGAAACACCCTATTGTTCTTGAATCAATGTCATTCCCTGATCCTGTGATCGGTATTTCTGTTGAGCCAAAAACAAAGGCAGATGTGGATAAAATGGGTATGGCTTTAGCTAAACTGGCTGAAGAGGATCCAACTTTCCAGGTTAAAACTGATGAGGCTTCAGGTCAAACAATTATCTCGGGAATGGGTGAGCTTCACCTTGAGATCCTTGTGGATCGTTTGAAGAGAGAATTTAAAGTGGAAGTTAACCAGGGTCAGCCTCAGGTTGAGTATAAAGAAGCAGTTACCAGATCAACAGATCACAGAGAGGTTTACAAAAAGCAATCTGGTGGACGTGGTAAATTTGGTGATATCGTATTCAAATTAGGACCTGTAGATGAAGATTTCAAAGGACCTGGACTTCAGTTCGTGGATGAGATCAAAGGTGGTCGTATTCCTAAGGAATTTATTCCTTCTGTAGAAAAAGGTTTCAGAGAGGCAATGAAAAATGGACCTCTTGCAGGATTTACAATGGATACACTGAAAGTAAATCTTGTTGACGGATCTTTCCACCCTGTGGATTCTGATCAGCTTTCTTTCGAATTGGCTGCAAAAATGGGATATAAAGAAGCTGCTAAAAAAGCAGGTGCTGTTATCCTTGAGCCAATCATGAAAGTTGAAGTGGTTACTCCTGAAGAGAACATGGGTGATATAGTAGGAGATTTGAACAGACGTCGTGGACAGGTGAACAACATGTCAGACAGATCTGGAGCTAAAGTTATTAAGGCTGAAGTGCCACTTTCTGAAATGTTCGGTTACGTTACAACACTTCGTACCCTTTCATCTGGACGTGCAACCTCTACTATGGAATTTTCTCACTATGCTGAAACTCCTTCTAATGTTTCAGAAGAAGTAATTAAAGCAGCAAAAGGAGCTAACGATTAATTATCAGGAAAATGAGTCAAAAAATCAGAATAAAACTAAAATCTTACGATCATAACCTGGTAGATAAATCTGCCGAGAAAATCGTAAAAACCGTAAAAAGTACGGGTGCTGTGGTAACTGGTCCAATTCCATTGCCAACACACAAGAAGATCTTTACTGTATTGCGTTCTCCACACGTGAACAAGAAGTCAAGAGAACAATTTCAATTAAGCTCTTACAAGAGGTTACTTGATATTTACAGTTCATCTTCTAAAACTATTGATGCCTTGATGAAGCTTGAATTGCCAAGTGGAGTGGAGGTAGAGATTAAAGTGTGATGAAGCACTTGGTCGCGAACAGGTTTCGAGGCCTATAACATGTCCCGAGCAGTTGGCAAGGGAAAAACGGAGAAAAATACATTCAGGATTGGAAGTGTTTTTCAATCCTGAATATTTTTAAATAAATAATTTAATAACTAATAATTAATTATGTCTGGGTTAATAGGAAAAAAGATTGGCATGACCAGCATTTTTGACGAGAACGGAAAGAACATTCCTTGTACCGTTATTGAAGCAGGACCATGTGTAATTACCCAAGTCAGAACCGAGGAGGTTGACGGGTACGAAGCTCTTCAACTTGGTTTCGATGACAAAAAGACTGCTAATAAGGCTGCCGAAGGGCACGCTAAAAAAGCCGGAGCCGCAGCAATGCGCAAAGTCGTTGAATTCAAGGGATTTGAAGGAGAGCACAAATTAGGTGATACCATTACCGTTGAGCATTTTACTGAAGGCGAATTTGTAGACGTTTCCGGTATTTCAAAAGGTAAAGGTTTTCAAGGTGTTGTAAAGCGTCACGGCTTTGGTGGAGTTGGTCAAGCGACTCACGGTCAGCACAACCGATTAAGAGCTCCTGGTTCTATTGGTGCTGCATCCTATCCTGCAAGGGTATTTAAAGGAATGCGTATGGCCGGTAGAATGGGTGGTGAAAAAGTAAAAGTAGAAAACCTGAGAGTTTTAAAAGTGGTTGCTGAAAAGAACCTTCTTGTAGTTAAAGGAGCAGTTCCAGGTCACAAAAACTCTTACGTAATCATTCAGAAGTAATGGAAGTAGCAGTTTTAGACATTAAAGGAAAAGAAACAGGGAGAAAGGCAAACCTTTCTGATGCTGTTTTTGCAATAGAGCCTAATAACCACGCTGTTTATCTTGATGTGAAGCAATACCTGGCAAATCAACGTCAGGGAACGCATAAAGCAAAAGAACGTGCTGAGATCGCAGGTTCTACCCGTAAGATCAAAAAACAAAAAGGTACTGGTACTGCACGTGCAGGAAGTATCAAATCTCCTGTTTTTAAAGGAGGAGGTCGCGTTTTTGGACCACGTCCAAGAAATTACGGTTTCAAGTTGAACAAAAACCTGAAGAGATTGGCAAGAAAATCTGCCCTTTCTATGAAGGTAAATGATAACTCTGTTATCGTGGTTGAAGATTTTTCATTTGATACTCCAAAGACCAAAAATTTCATTGATGTATTGAAAGCCTTGGGGTTAGAAGGGAAAAAATCTTTGGTAGTGTTGGGTGACTCAAATAAAAACGTATATTTGTCGTCACGCAATTTAAAGGCCTCTGAAGTTGTAAGTGCCTCAGAATTAAGCACTTACAAAATTTTAAACGCAAATAATATTGTGTTTTTAGAGGGGTCTCTAGAAGGAATTGAGTCGAATTTAAGTAAATAAGCATTATGAGTATCTTAATAAAACCTATTATTACAGAGAAAGCCACAGCAGATAGCGAGCTTAATAATAAGTATGCTTTTGTGGTTGATAATAAGGCGAATAAGATTGAAATAAAAGACGCAGTTGAGTCTGCTTATGGTGTTTCAGTTACTAAAGTTCGTACTATTAATGTCCGCCCAGACAGAAAGACCCGTTACACAAAGACGGGTGTGGTCACTGGTAAAACTAGTGCCTTTAAAAAGGCCTTAGTACAGGTGGCGGAAGGTGAAACTATTGATTTGTATAGTAATCTCTAAGATTAGAAAATGTCAGTTAGAAAATTAAAACCAATCACCCCTGGTCAGCGATTTAGAGTAGTAAACGGATTTGACGCGATTACTACTGATAAGCCGGAGAAAAGTTTATTAGCTCCGAACAAAAGATCAGGTGGTAGAAACAGTCAGGGAAAAATGACCATGCGCTATATTGGTGGTGGTCATAAAAAGCGTTACAGGATCATCGATTTTAAAAGAGACAAGCACGGGATTCCGGCTACTGTCGCTACTATCGAGTATGATCCAAACAGAACGGCTTTTATCGCTTTATTGAATTATCAAGACGGTGAAAAACGATATATTATTGCTCAAAATGGACTTCAGGTTGGGCAAAATGTAGTATCTACAGCTGATGCTGGTGCTCCTGAAATAGGAAACGCTATGCCATTGGCTAATATTCCATTAGGTACTATCATTTCTTGTATTGAGCTTAGACCTCACCAGGGAGCTGTTATGGCTCGTAGTGCAGGTGCTTTTGCTCAATTAATGGCAAGAGAGGGAAAATACGCTACCATCAAATTACCTTCCGGAGAGATCAGGAGAGTACTGGCGACCTGTATGGCAACTATTGGTGCTGTTTCAAACAGTGATCATCAATTGCTTGTATCAGGTAAAGCTGGTAGAAAGAGATGGTTGGGTAGAAGACCAAGAACAAGACCGGTTGTAATGAACCCAGTAGATCACCCAATGGGTGGTGGTGAAGGTCGTGCTTCTGGAGGTCACCCACGTTCTAGAAAGGGAATCCCTGCAAAAGGATACAGAACCCGTTCTAAGACGAAAGCGAGTAATAAATATATTGTAGAACGTAGAAAGAAATAATAAGATATGGCACGTTCATTAAAAAAAGGACCTTACGTTCACTATAAACTAGAGCAAAAAGTAGCTCAGAACACAGAATCCGGAAAGAAAGCGGTTATCAAGACCTGGTCAAGGGCTTCAATGATCACTCCTGATTTTGTTGGGCAAACTATTGCTGTGCACAACGGACGTCAATTTGTTCCTGTGTACATTACTGAGAACATGGTAGGTCACAAATTAGGTGAATTTTCACCAACAAGATCTTTTAGGGGTCATGCTGGTGCTAAAAATAAAGGTAAAAAATAATTGAAGCTATGGGAGTTCGTAAAAGAGAAAGAGCAGAGCAAACTAAAGAAGCTAAGAAGCAAATAGCTTTTGCCAAGTTGAATAACTGCCCTACTTCGCCAAGAAAAATGCGTTTGGTAGCAGACCTTGTTCGCGGTGAAAAAGTAGAAAAAGCGCTTCAAATTTTGAAATTCAATTCTAAGGATGCGTCTAAAAGCCTTGAGAAACTTTTATTGTCGGCTATTGCTAACTGGCAAACAAAGAACGAGGATGCTAGCATAGAAGATGCAGAGTTGTTTGTAAAAGAGATTCGTGTTGACGGAGGTAGTATGTTGAAAAGACTACGTCCTGCACCACAGGGTCGTGCACATAGAATTAGAAAACGTTCCAATCACGTTACATTGGTGCTTGGATCAAACAATAATACACAAAGCTAAGTAAGAGTATGGGACAGAAAACAAATCCAATCGGGAATCGTCTTGGTATCATCAGAGGATGGGAATCTAACTGGTACGGAGGAAATGACTACGGTGACAAGTTAGCCGAAGACGATAAGATTAGAAAATACATCCATGCTCGTCTTTCTAAAGCGAGTGTATCAAGAGTGATCATTGAGCGCACACTTAAACTTGTAACCGTTACTATCACCACTGCCCGTCCTGGTATCATTATCGGGAAAGGTGGACAGGAGGTAGACAAGTTGAAAGAAGAGCTTAAGAAGATCACTGACAAGGAAGTTCAAATTAACATCTTTGAGATTAAAAGGCCAGAACTTGATGCTCATTTAGTAGCATCCAGTGTTGCTAGACAAATTGAGAATCGTATCTCTTACCGTAGAGCAATCAAAATGGCTATTGCGGCTGCAATGAGAATGAACGCTGAAGGGATTAAGATCCAGATTTCAGGCCGTTTGAACGGTGCTGAGATGGCACGTTCAGAATCTTACAAGGATGGAAGAATTCCATTGTCAACATTTAGAGCCGACATCGATTATGCTTTAGTTGAAGCTCACACTACTTATGGTAGATTGGGTGTAAAAGTATGGATCATGAAAGGCGAGGTATACGGTAAAAGAGAGCTTTCTCCACTTGTTGGCATGGCCAAAAAACAAGGAGGAAAATCCGGAGCCGGACGAAGTGGTGCACCAAAATCACGTCGTAGAAAGTAATTTTTTAAAGTAAAGAAAAATGTTACAGCCTAAAAGAACAAAATATCGCAAAATGCAGAAGGGCCGTATGAAGGGAAATGCTCAAAGAGGGCATAGACTTTCGAACGGAACTTTTGGGATCAAGTCTTTAGACTCCAATTTTGTGACTGCGAGACAAATAGAAGCTGCGCGTATTGCCGCTACCCGTTATATGAAAAGAGAAGGTTCCCTTTGGATCAAGATCTTTCCAGATAAACCTATCACTAAGAAACCTCTGGAGGTACGTATGGGTAAAGGTAAGGGTGCCGTTGAATACTGGGCAGCAGTTGTGAAACCAGGAAGAATACTTTTTGAAATCGGAGGTGTGTCTTATGATGTTGCAAAAGAGGCGCTACGTCTTGCAGCTCAAAAGCTTCCTGTGAAAACTAAGTTCATTGTAGCTAGAGATTATCAAGCTTAAAAAGAGACGTTATGAAACAATCAGAAGTAAGAGAATTGTCTGTAGCAGAATTACAGGAAGAACTTGGTAAGTCAAGAAAAGCATATTCCGATCTAAAAATGGCTCACGCAGTATCGCCATTAGAGAACCCAATACAGTTGAGAGCTGTAAGACGATCTATAGCGAGGCTTGCTACAGAGTTAACTAAAAGAGAACAACAATAAGTGTTATTCTGCTGAAAATGGAAAAAAGAAACTTAAGAAAAGAACGTATAGGTGTTGTTACCAGTAATAAGATGATGAAATCAATCGTGGTTTCTGAAACTAAAAAAGTAAAACACCCCATGTATGGAAAATTCGTTTTGAAAACGAAGAAATACGTGGCACACGACGAAACAAACGACTGCAACATTGGAGATACTGTAAGGATCATGGAAACTCGTCCTTTAAGTAAATCTAAATGCTGGAGATTAGTAGAAATAATTGAAAGAGCGAAGTAATTATGGTACAACAAGAGTCTAGATTAAGAGTTGCAGACAATACCGGAGCTAAAGAAGTTTTAGTTATTCGTGTATTGGGCGGTACAAATAGAAGATACGCTTCTGTTGGAGACAAAATAGTTGTCAGTGTTAAAGAAGCTACACCTAATGGAAACGTAAAAAAAGGTGCAGTTTCAACAGCAGTTGTTGTTCGTACCAAAAAAGAAGTGCGCAGACCAGACGGATCTTATATCCGTTTTGATGACAATGCGTGTGTTCTTCTTAACCCTACCGGGGAAATGAGAGGAACCCGTGTTTTTGGTCCTGTAGCACGTGAACTTCGTGATAAGCAGTTCATGAAGATTGTATCATTGGCACCTGAAGTGCTTTAATACAGAATTAAAATGAGAAAGCTTAAAATAAAAACAGGAGATACTGTTCGTGTTACTGCCGGAGATCATAAAGGTCAGGAAGGTAAAGTACAACAGATCTTCCTGGATAAGAACAAAGCAATCGTGGAAGGTGTAAACATGGTTTCCAAACATGAGAAGCCAAGTGCAGCTAACCCACAGGGAGGAATCAAGAAGAAGGAGGCACCTGTTCATATCTCTAACCTGTCTTTGATAGACAAGAATGGTGAAACTACCAGAGTTGGATACAGAACAGAGGATGGTAAGAAAGTAAGATTTTCCAAAAAATCCAATGAAGTAATTTAGTTATGGCATACGTACCAAGACTTAAACAAGAGTATAAAGAGAGAGTAATCTCAGCTCTTACAGAAGAATTCAGCTACTCCAATGTTATGGAGGTTCCAAAACTACAGAAGATAGTTGTGAGCCGAGGTGTTGGAGCTGCTGTAGCAGATAAGAAACTTATTGATCATGCGGTAGATGAATTAACAGCTATCACCGGTCAAAAGGCGGTTGCGACCATTTCTAAAAAAGACGTTGCTTCTTTCAAACTTCGTAAAGGAATGCCAATTGGCGCTAAAGTTACTTTACGAGGAGAGAGAATGTATGAATTTTTAGATCGTTTGATCACATCGGCACTACCACGTGTTCGTGATTTCAACGGGATCAAGGCTACTGGTTTTGATGGAAGAGGAAACTATAACCTGGGTGTTACAGAACAGATCATCTTCCCCGAGATCGATATTGACAAGGTGAACAGAATTAATGGTATGGACATTACTTTTGTTACTTCTGCCAATACCGATAAGGAAGCAAAATCATTGTTAACTGAACTAGGATTACCCTTTAAAAAGAATTAATTATGGCTAAAGAATCAATGAAAGCCCGCGAGGTTAAGAGACAAAAATTGGTAGATAAGTACGCTGAAAAACGCAAAGCTTTGAAAGAAGCTGGTGATTACGAAGCGCTTCAAAAACTGCCAAAAAACTCTTCTCCAGTTCGTTTGCACAATCGTTGTAAGCTAACCGGAAGACCACGAGGGTACATGAGACAGTTTGGTATTTCCCGTGTTACTTTCAGGGAAATGGCAAACAATGGATTAATTCCCGGGGTAAAGAAAGCTAGTTGGTAGAAATATAAATTGGAGGAAGGTTCGGCCTGATAATTGTCAGTAGCGAAAACCACTTCCGCAAATTGAAATAGATGAATACAGATCCTATTGCAGATTATTTGACAAGAATTAGAAATGCAGTGGCAGCCAACCATAGAGTTGTGGAAATCCCTGCTTCTAATCTTAAGAAGGAAATCACTAAAATTTTATTCGACCAGGGATATATCCTTAGTTACAAATTTGATGACTCAACCGCACAGGGAAGCATCAAGATCGCTCTTAAATACGATAAAGTAAGTAAAGAGCCTGTGATTAAGAAAATTCAACGAATAAGTAAACCTGGTTTACGTAAGTATGCCGGTGCCAACGAATTACCACGTATCCTTAATGGATTGGGTATCGCGATTGTTTCTACTTCTCACGGTGTTATGACCGGAAAGCAGGCACAACAAGAAAAAGTTGGTGGCGAGGTATTGTGCTACGTTTACTAATATTTAAAGACGCAAAGAAATGTCAAGAATAGGTAAAAATCCAATCACAATTCCTGAAGGTGTTACAGTAGACCTGAAAGACGGAGTTGTTACGGTAAAAGGAAAATTAGGAGAACTCAAGCAGGAGATCCAGGATATCGATGTGAAAATCGAAGATGGGGTTATCACTTTTGAGCGCGCTTCAGATAAGAAAGATCTTAAAGCCAAGCACGGTCTATATCGTGCCTTGATCAGTAACATGATCGAGGGTGTGGCTAACGGCTATACTAAAGAGCTGGAATTAGTGGGTGTTGGATATAGAGCTTCAAACCAGGGTCAAAAATTAGACCTTGCGGTTGGGTTCTCTCACAACATTATTATAGATTTGGCCCCGGAAGTCAAAGTAGAGACAATCTCTGATAAGGGTAAAAACCCTATCGTGAAATTGACTTCTTTTGATAAGCAATTGGTTGGCCAGGTAGCTGCGAAAATTCGTTCTTTCCGTGCACCAGAACCTTACAAAGGAAAAGGTATTAAGTTCAAAGGAGAGCAATTAAGAAGAAAAGCAGGTAAATCAGCTTAATAAGTTTAGATATGGCATTGTCAAAACAAGATAGAAGAAATAAGATAAAGAAGAGAATCCGTAAGGATATCGTCGGTACAGGAGAACGTCCAAGGATGTCAATTTTCCGTAGCAATAAAGAAATTTATGCTCAGATCGTGAATGACCAGGACGGAACTACTATTGTAGCCGCTTCTTCAAGAGACAAAGATGTTGCTTCACCAGAAGTTAGCAAAAAAGAACAGGCTGCTTTAGTTGGTAAAGCCATCGCCGAAAAAGCCTTAAAGGCAGGTATTGACACCATCTCTTTTGATAGGGGAGGTTACTTATACCACGGAAGAGTTAAATCATTAGCAGAAGGTGCTCGCGAAGGAGGACTTAAATTCTAGAAGATATGTATCAGGATTATAAAAACGTAGAACTTGTAAAACCGGGTGGTCTTGAATTGAAAGATCGTTTGGTGGGTGTACAACGTGTTACTAAAGTTACAAAAGGTGGTAGAGCATTTGGTTTTTCTGCTATTGTAGTTGTAGGTGATGAAAATGGTGTTGTAGGCCACGGGTTAGGAAAATCTAAAGAGGTAGCAGATGCTATTTCAAAAGCAGTAGAAGACGCCAAGAAAAACCTGGTTCGTATTCCTTTGAATAAGGGTACACTTCCGCATGAGCAAAAAGGGAAGTACGGTGGTGCGAGAGTTATGTTGTTACCTGCAGCTCCCGGTACGGGAGTAATTGCCGGTGGAGCGATTCGTGCGGTACTGGAATCTGTTGGAGTACATGATGTACTTTCAAAGAACCAGGGATCTTCAAACCCACACAACGTGGTGAAGGCTACTTTTGATGCACTGCTTCAATTGAGGAGTGCCGAGACTGTTGCAAAACAGAGAGGTATTTCACTTGAAAAGGTTTTTAAAGGATAATAACAAGGAAAGATGGGAAAAATTAAAGTTACTCAGGTAAAAAGTGCTATTAAGCGCACTCAAAACCAAAAACGTACTTTGGAAGCACTGGGCCTAAAGAAAATTGGGCAGGTTGTGGAGCACGAGAATACGCCAAACATCCTTGGTATGGTAAATAAAGTAAAACACTTAGTTTCCGCTGAGGAAATCAAATAATAAATTCACATGGATTTAAGTAACTTAAAACCTGCAAAAGGTTCAGTTCAAAGTAACAACAAACGTGTTGGTCGTGGTGAAGGATCAGGAAAAGGTGGAACAGCCACCCGTGGTCACAAAGGAGCCAAGTCACGTTCTGGTTACTCCAGGAAAATAGGATTTGAAGGAGGGCAAATGCCACTTCAAAGACGTGTGCCTAAATTTGGATTCAACAACATTAACCGTAAAGAATACCAGGGGATTAACTTGGACACTCTTCAAACTTTAGTTGACGAGGGAAAAGTTAAAGATTCTGTTGATATGGGAGTGTTGGTTGAAAACGGTCTGGCACGCAAAAATGAAATGGTTAAGATATTAGGTAGAGGAGAATTAAAAGCTAAGTTGAAAATATCTGTTCATAAATTTACTGCCTCAGCAAAGCAAGCCATTGAGGCGGCTGGTGGTGAAGCTGTTACTTTATAATAGATAAGCAATGAAATTCATCAATACAATAAAGAATATCTGGAAAATCGAGGAGCTAAAAAATAGAATTTTAGTGACCCTCGGTTTGTTGTTGGTGTATCGTTTTGGAGCGCAAGTTGTGCTTCCAGGTGTTGATGCAGCACAATTAGCAAATTTATCTTCTCAAACAGATGGAGGTCTTTTAGGTCTTCTTAATGCATTTACAGGAGGGGCATTTTCTAACGCTTCTGTTTTTGCATTAGGTATCATGCCCTATATTTCTGCTTCTATTGTGGTACAGTTGATGGGAATCGCGGTTCCTTATCTTCAGAAACTACAAAAAGAAGGAGAGAGTGGAAGAAGAAGGATCAATCAAATCACGAGATGGTTGACAATTGCTATTACGCTGGTGCAGGGGCCGGGTTATATCTATAATCTCTTTGCAACACTCCCTTCAAGTGCCTTCTTGATTGAAAGTAATGTTACTTTTGTGGTATCATCTGTGATCATACTGGCTACGGGAACCATCTTCGCAATGTGGCTGGGTGAAAAGATAACTGATAAAGGTATCGGTAATGGTATTTCCTTATTGATTATGGTTGGTATCATTGCGACATTGCCTCAGGCTTTTATTCAGGAATTTGTATCCAGGGTAATTGAATCAAATGGTGGGGCCATCATGGTCCTTATTGAGTTAGTGATCTGGTTTGTGATCATCCTGGCAAGTGTTATGCTTGTTATGGCGGTGCGACAGATACCGGTTCAATATGCAAGAAGAACCGCTTCAGGCGGATATGAAAAGAATGTTTTTGGTTCAAGACAATATATTCCCCTTAAGCTAAATGCTTCCGGGGTAATGCCAATCATCTTTGCGCAGGCGATCATGTTCATTCCGGCTGCAGTTGCAGGGCTTTCACAGTCTGAAACTGCACAGGGAGTAACGGCTGCCTTCAGTGATATCTTTGGTTTCTGGTACAATCTGGTGTTTGCGTTGTTAATTATTATTTTTACGTACTTTTACACCGCGATTACGGTACCTACCAATAAGATGGCTGATGACCTTAAACGTAGTGGTGGATTTATTCCGGGGATACGTCCCGGATCTGAAACCGCTGAATTTTTAGATCGAATTATGTCACAGATCACCCTTCCGGGTTCCATATTCCTTGCAATGATTGCAGTGTTCCCTGCAGTTATCGTTTCACTGCTTGGAGTACAACAGGGATGGGCGTTATTTTTTGGAGGTACTTCGCTGTTAATCATGGTTGGAGTTGCAATAGATACCATGCAGCAGGTTAACTCATATTTGCTGAACAGGCATTATGATGGGTTGATGAAAACCGGTAAAAACAGAAAAGCAGTAGCATAATGGCAAAACAACCGGCAATAGAACAAGACGGAACGATCATTGAAGCATTGTCTAATGCAATGTTCCGTGTGGAATTAGAGAATGGTCATGTTGTGACCGCACATATTTCAGGTAAAATGCGCATGCATTATATTAAGTTATTGCCTGGGGACAAAGTGAAATTAGAAATGAGTCCTTATGATTTATCAAAGGCTCGAATAACTTACAGATACTAATAACTATGAAAGTTAGAGCATCAATTAAAAAAAGAAGTGCCGAGTGCAAGATTGTGCGTAGAAAAGGCAGACTGTACGTGATTAACAAAAAGAATCCAAAATTTAAACAAAGACAAGGGTAGTTATGGCTAGAATTGCAGGTGTTGATATACCAAAACAAAAGCGAGGCGTTATAGCATTGACCTATATCTTCGGAATTGGAAAGAGCAGGGCTCAGGAGATCCTTAAAGAAGCCAACGTAGAAGAAGGGAAAAAAGTTTCTGATTGGGACGATGATGAAATCGGACGAATCCGTGAAGCTGTTGGTGGCTATAAGATCGAAGGTGAATTGCGTTCAGAAGTTCAATTGAGCATTAAGCGATTGATGGATATTGGAAGTTATAGAGGAATTCGTCACAGAGCGGGATTACCGTTAAGAGGACAAAGAACCAAGAATAACTCCAGAACCAGAAAAGGAAGAAGAAAAACAGTTGCCAACAAGAAGAAAGCAACTAAATAATAAGTAGGATGGCAAAAGCAAAAGCAACTCAAAAGAAGCGTAAAGTAAATGTTGAGTCTATTGGAGAAGCGCATGTTACTGCTTCTTTCAACAACATTATTATTTCGTTAACCAATAAGAAGGGAGATGTAATTTCCTGGTCTTCTGCCGGTAAAATGGGCTTTAGAGGATCTAAGAAAAACACTCCTTATGCAGCTCAGTTAGCTGCTGAAGATGCGTCAAAAGTGGCTCACGAAGCTGGTTTGCGCAAAGTAAAAGTATATGTGAAAGGACCAGGAAACGGTAGAGAATCTGCTATTCGTTCCCTTCACAATGCCGGAATTGAAGTAACAGAGATCATCGATGTTACTCCACTACCACACAACGGATGTCGTCCTCCTAAAAGACGTAGAGTTTAATTAATAATAAGTATAAACAAAAGGAAGGGTTAACGGTTATCGAAGGACAGAGACCTTAATTCATAATCACCTTCTGTAAATTCAATTTTAAATGGCAAGATATACTGGTCCCAAGACTAAAATAGCCCGTAAATTCGGTGAAGCTATTTTTGGAGATGATAAATCTTTCGAGAAAAGAAATTATCCTCCAGGACAACACGGTAACAACCGTCGTCGTGGTAAAAAATCTGAATACGCTATCCAGTTGATGGAAAAGCAAAAAGCAAAATACACTTATGGTATTTTGGAGCGTCAGTTCAGAAACATGTTTGAAAAAGCGACCCGCGCTCAGGGAATTACAGGTGAGGTGCTTCTACAATTGGCAGAATCACGTTTAGACAACGTTGTCTATAGAATGGGTATTGCCCCTTCAAGACGTGGTGCAAGACAATTGGTTTCTCACAGACACATTACCGTTAACGGTGAATTAGTGAACATTCCTTCTTACCAGTTGAAGGCAGGAGATGTTGTTGGAGTAAGAGAGAAATCAAAATCCTTAACTGCCATCCAGGATTCATTGGCTAATTCAAGCAGTGTATACGAATGGATCACCTTCAACAATGAAACTAAAGAAGGAACCTTTGTTTCTGTACCGGCAAGAGTCCAGATTCCGGAAAATATAAATGAACAATTCATCGTCGAATTATATTCGAAATAATAATTCACAGAAGTCGTAATATGGCAATATTAAATTTTCAGAAGCCCGATAAAGTTATAATGATTGATTCAACCGATTTCGAAGGGAAGTTTGAATTCCGCCCTTTGGAACCCGGCTATGGATTGACCGTTGGTAACGCTTTAAGGAGAGTACTGTTATCTTCCCTCGAAGGGTTCGCTATTACTTCGGTTCGCATCGAAGGAGTAGATCACGAATTCTCCACTATCCCTGGGGTAGTAGAAGATGTAACCGAAATTATTCTAAACCTGAAACAAATCAGGTTCAAGAGGCAAATTGATGAAATAGACAATGAGGCCGTTACAATTTCTGTATCAGGGCAGGATCAATTGACTGCAGGACATTTTCAAAAGTTCATCTCAGGATTCCAGATCCTAAACCCAGATCTTGTGATCTGTAACATGGATAAAAAAGTGAACCTGAACATGGAAGTTACCGTGGAAAAAGGTAGAGGTTATGTTCCTGCTGAAGAGAACAAGAAAGCCAATGCTCCTTTAGGTACAATCTATACTGACTCTATTTACACACCTGTAAAGAATGTTAAGTACAGCATTGAGAACTATCGTGTAGAACAAAAAACTGACTACGAAAAGCTGGTTTTTGAGATCGTTACCGATGGATCTATCCACCCTAAAGATGCGTTGACTGAAGCTGCCAAGACTTTAATTCACCACTTTATGCTGTTCTCTGATGAACGCATTACTTTGGAGGCCGATGAAATTGCACAAACTGAAACTTATGATGAGGAATCTCTTCATATGCGTCAGTTGCTAAAGACCAAATTGGTTGACATGGATCTTTCAGTTAGAGCATTGAACTGCCTGAAAGCTGCTGAAGTTGATACCCTTGGTGATTTAGTGTCGTATAACAAAAACGACCTGATGAAGTTCCGTAACTTCGGAAAGAAATCCCTTACCGAACTTGAAGAGTTGGTAAACAACAAAGGATTGAATTTCGGAATGGACCTTTCAAAATATAAATTAGATAAAGACTAGTCGCGAATTAATTCGTAGCTGTCATTAATAATACAATAACCATCATAGTTTGCTCCCCAAAGCGGGTCGTAGCAAGATGATGAAATAAAAAATGTCATGAGACACGGAAAAAAAACAAACCATTTAGGTAGGCAAACTGCTCATCGTAAGGCGATGTTGGCAAACATGGCTTGCTCGCTAATTGAGCACAAGCGTATCAACACTACAGTTGCTAAAGCAAAAGCTTTGAAACAGTTCGTTGAGCCATTGGTGACAAAATCCAAAGAAGACACAACTCACAACAGAAGACTTGTTTTCAGTAAATTGAGAGACAAGAATGCTATTTCTGAACTATTTAGAGAAGTAGCACCAAAAGTTGGAGACCGTCCGGGAGGATATACAAGGATCATTAAACTTGGAAACCGATTGGGAGATAATGCTGATATGGCACTTATCGAACTGGTTGACTTTAATGAAACTTACAACGTTAACAAACCAGAGAAGAAGAAGTCAACGCGTAGAGCCGGTAGAAGTAAGAAATCTGCTGACACTGCAAAAACGACTCCTGAAGCTTCTGAGGACAAAAGCAACGAAGGAAAAGAGGAATAAAATGATTCTTACTTCATAAATTTTTAAAAGGATAAGCTAATTAGCTTATCCTTTTTTTATATTGTGTAATCAGATTTTAAAATATTCGGTGTTTGACCGGATGCTCAAAAAAGGTAATTTTACAACGTCTTAAAACCTGAAAAATTCTATGAAATACCAAACAAGAAAAAGAGCGATTGTGTTATTGGAAGATGGAACGATCTTCCACGGAAAAGCCGTTGGAGATCAGGATGGAAAAGCTTTTGGTGAAGTTTGCTTCAATACCGGGATGACCGGTTACCAGGAGATCTTTACAGATCCTTCTTACTTTGGCCAGATCATGGTGACCACCAATGCCCATATTGGAAACTATGGTGCTAATGAAGAAGAGAAAGAAGCCGCTACAGCACAGATCTCAGGATTGGTCTGCAAGAATTTCAGCTATAATCAATCCCGTCCTGCTGCAGATGAAACCCTAAAACAATTTTTAGATAAGAGTAACTTGTTTGCTATTTCTGATGTAGACACTCGCGCTTTAGTAACTTACATTAGGGAGAATGGTGCAATGAACGCTGTTATCACCACCCAGTTCGAAGACATGGAGGCCCTTAAAAAGGAATTAGCAGAAGTTCCAAACATGAACGGACTCGAATTAGCTTCAAAAGTTTCTACAAAGGAAGCCTATTATTTCGGAGATGAATCTGCCACCCATAAAGTGGCTGTACTGGATATAGGTGTCAAAAAGAGCATTTTGAAGCACCTCTCAAAAAGGGATGTTTACTGTAAAGTTTTTCCGTATAACACGAGCTTCGAGGAAATGGAAGAATGGAAGCCCGACGGTTATCTTCTATCCAATGGTCCGGGAGATCCTCAACCCTTAAATGAGGCTATTCAGGTTGCCAAGGATATTATTGAAAAAGACAGACCTGTCTTCGGAATTTGTCTGGGTCACCAGGTGATCGCACTTGCCAACGGGATTTCCACTTACAAAATGCATCACGGCCATAGAGGAATCAACCATCCGGTGATGAATTTGGAAACCGGAAAAGGAGAGATCACTTCACAGAACCACGGATTTTCCATTAGCGAAGAGGAAACTGCTGCACATCCTGATGTTAAGATCACGCATCAACATCTAAACGATAAAACCATTGCAGGGATACGAATGAAGAACAAAAAATGTTTTTCGGTACAGTATCATCCCGAGGCCAGTCCGGGACCAAATGATGCACATTACCTGTTCGATGAATTCATTCATAATCTCATTGCAGAAAAGCGGGTTTCACATTAGAAAACCTGAAAAAAAAGCCTTCCTTTCCGGAGGGCTTTTTTTATATTTCGTCTATAACGTTCTCGTTAATAAAATTCTCTTAAATTCCTTGAACTAGCGAGGGGCTTTTTTACTATTCTTTTGAAGTATTCGTATCTTGCGGGGACAAAATCAATAAATCATTAAAAAATTCAAATATGAGCATTATAATTAATATTCATGCCCGTCAGATTTTCGATTCCAGAGGGAATCCAACGGTAGAAGTAGATGTAGAAACTGAGAACGGAATTATTGGAAGAGCTGCGGTACCTTCGGGAGCTTCAACTGGAGAGCACGAGGCTGTAGAATTGAGAGACGGCGGAGATGATTATATGGGAAAAGGTGTTTCCAAGGCCATAAAAAATGTGAATGAAGTTATTGCTGAGGAGCTTTTGGGATATTCTGTTTTTGACCAGAATATTATTGACCAGGCTATGATCGAATTGGATGGTACTCCAAATAAATCAAAGTTAGGTGCCAACGCGATTCTAGGTGTATCACTTGCTGTTGCAAAAGCTGCAGCGAATGAACTGAATATGCCGCTTTACAGATACGTAGGCGGGGTGAGTGCCAATACACTTCCGGTACCTATGATGAACATCATCAATGGTGGTTCGCATTCTGACGCGCCTATCGCATTTCAGGAATTTATGGTAATGCCTGTTAAAGCCAAGAATTTTTCCGAAGCTTTAAAAATGGGAACCGAGATCTTCCACAATCTCAAAAAAGTGCTTCACAAAAGGGGGCTTAGCACCGCTGTAGGTGATGAAGGAGGTTTTGCTCCAACTCTTGATGGTACAGAAGACGCGTTGGATACCATTTTACAGTCAATTAAGAATGCCGGTTATACTCCTGGAGAGCAGGTGATGATCGCCCTTGATTGTGCCGCTGCTGAATTCTATGAGAATGGAAAATACGATTACACCAAATTTGAAGGTGAGAAGGGAAAAGTGAGAAGCAGCCAGGAACAGGCTGAATATCTTGCCTCTTTGGCTGAAAAATATCCAATTATCTCAATTGAAGATGGAATGGATGAAAATGACTGGGATGGTTGGAAAGCTCTAACTGATCTGGTTGGTAATAAGATCCAGTTAGTAGGTGATGACCTTTTTGTGACCAACGTTGAACGTCTTTCAAAAGGGATCACCAACAAGATTGCCAATTCGATCCTTATAAAGGTTAACCAGATAGGTACACTTACTGAAACCATTTCTGCAGTGAATATGGCTCATAACGCCGGTTATACTTCTGTTATGTCCCATAGATCCGGAGAGACTGAAGACAATACCATTGCAGATCTTGCAGTGGCATTAAATACTGGTCAGATCAAGACTGGTTCTGCTTCGCGAAGTGATCGTATGGCGAAATACAACCAGCTACTTCGCATTGAAGAAGAGCTTGGAAGTGTGGCTTATTTTCCACAGGAGAAAGCATTTAAGATCAAAAAATAAGGAGGGTCAAAAAGACCTTTTTTGGAAAGCCTTTTCTTCGGAAAAGGCTTTTTTCGTTAGAAGCTGACAAGTATCATGTTTTAAAAAGATTTGAAATCAGATATTTAAGCGAACTTAACTGAAACGAAAACGTTTTCTTTTATAGTTCACTGCTCCACCACCCGAAATGAATTTCTGGAATGACCACCTGAAGTTGTTTTGGTGTTTTATGTTAAAAATCGCTCGAAAAGCCCTTTTTTACTGAAAAGGAATCGAATTGAATTGAAGAAAAATAGCAGATTATTTTGTAAATTAGCAATCCTTAAAAAATTCACGAAAATCCATTATAATATGTCAAAAGTAGCTACTATAGAAATAGAGGGAAAAAAGTATGACCTGCCGATAGTTGTAGGAACCGAAAATGAGATTGCTCTTGATATCATGCAATTAAGAAGTCAATCTGGAGCAATAACTTTAGATCCCGGGTATAAGAATACCGGATCTTGCGAGAGTGCCATAACTTTCCTCGACGGGGAAGAAGGGATTCTTAGATACCGTGGTTATTCAATCGAAGAACTGGCAGAAAAAGCCAGCTTTCTGGAAGTAGCTTACTTACTTATCTTCGGAGAACTTCCGAATGAACTTCAATTACAAAAATTCAATACAGATATTCTCGATCAAAGTATTGTGAATGAGGACATGAAGACCGTGCTTAAAGGTTTTCCGGAGTCTGCTCACCCAATGGGTGTGCTTTCTTCCCTTACCAGTGCTTTAACTGCATTTAACCCGAAGTCGGTTAATGTTGATTCAGAAGAGGATATGTATAAGGCAATTGTAAAGATCCTTGCCAAATTCCCGGTTCTTGCAGCATGGACGCTAAGAAAGAAAAAAAACCAAAAATTATTCAATAAGGATACGAACTTAGGTTATGTAGAAAGTCTTCTGAAAATGATGTTCCAGGACGACAAAAAGAAGACTTATAAGCTTAACAGGACTGTGGTGAATGCATTGGATAAACTGTTGATCCTTCATGCAGATCACGAACAAAACTGTTCAACTTCAACGGTTCGCATAGTGGGATCTTCTCACGCCGGACTTTTCGCATCTATTTCTGCAGGTGTTTCGGCTCTTTGGGGCCCGCTTCATGGAGGTGCTAACCAGGCGGTGATCGAGATGCTCGAAGAAATTAAAGCGGATGGTGGAGATACTTCAAAATTTATTGAAAAAGCTAAAGACAAAGATGATCCATTTAGATTAATGGGCTTTGGCCACAGGGTTTACAAAAACTTTGATCCACGTGCTAAGATCATTAAAAAAGCTGCAGATGAAGTGTTAGACCAACTGGGTGTTGATGATCCAATTCTGGAAATTGCAAAAGGTCTTGAAAAAGCCGCTTTGGAAGATCAGTACTTCATTGACAGAAAACTATATCCAAACGTAGATTTCTACTCCGGAATCATCTACCGTGCGATGGGAATCCCAACCGAAATGTTCACCGTAATGTTTGCAGTTGGTCGTCTTCCGGGATGGATCGCTCAATGGAGGGAGATGCGTTTGCGCAAGGAACCAATTGGACGCCCAAGACAGGTTTATATTGGAGAAACCCACAGAAAGTTCAAAGAAATTGAAGCTAGAAGCTAAAAGAAGATTTCTGAAAACATACCAAAGCCTCACATAGTGAGGCTTTTTTTATTCCAGGGGAGTATGGAGTTTGCGGCTTAGTTGATGAACATGATCTTCGTTGGAGATCTTTACCGTGAGTAATAGTTCATAATTTTTATAATTCTTCGGAATCTTGAGATTAATAGTTGGAGCTGCGCCTAGTTGTTTCACTGCCAAATGATTGCCGAAACTATCATTTTTAACCAGACTCCATTCGAATTCCATCTTCTCATTCCCTTCCTTCCCGTAATGCCACTTGCCTTCAGAATAGATCATCGCGTTATACGTTACAACCTCACCTGCAATAAGCGGAACAGATGGTTTTAAGATTTCGAATTTTAACGGGTTTTCCGGAACTTCTTCTTTTGGATTGAAATTCGCCTCTAATTCTTCGGAAATGGCTTTTTTTCGTCCTTTTAAATCCGTCAGTCCGGTGAGGGAAAACCGATAGCTCAATCTTTCATCCTGCCAATTCTCAAAAATGACATTTTTGGATACATTTTCCGAAGACTTGAGGTAAACCGCCGGAGGAATCGAGCTTATAAAAGTTGGGATCTCTTTATTTCCGCTGTAGTTTTCTACCTGACTAATCGTTGCG
This sequence comes from Salinimicrobium soli, assembly GCF_048323655.1. NCBI lineage: Bacteria > Pseudomonadati > Bacteroidota > Flavobacteriia > Flavobacteriales > Flavobacteriaceae > Salinimicrobium > Salinimicrobium soli. Next base: position 41,324 of record NZ_JBLUWW010000006.1, read on the forward strand.
CTGTCCTTTACACGCAGGCCAACAGCATCTATGGCTACAACTTTTTTGACCTTTTTCAATAGGGATGCAGTTCCCTCGTCAAGAACCAGGTCGGCTAGAACAGGAGTGGTGGGATCCAATTCCTTTATCTCCAAACTGAGATTTTGCAGCCAGTCAAGTAAAAGATCTTGCTGGTAAAACAGGAATGGCTTTTCGAAAAAGTTCTCGAGATCCAGGTCGAATGAGTAGCCAATGACAGCTTTATTTTCTTTTAGCTCCTCGATTTTTTCCAGGATATGTTTTTCCAGCTTCTGTAACTTCTTTTCATCTTCAAATCCTGAATTCGGCTCAAGGTCAAAGTTATAGATCACTTCGATTCCATTCTCCGCGGCATATTTGAGAACATTGTAATCGTAGATGCTGCCGCCCTGGTACAAAATTGTATTGAGACCCAAACTTTTCATTTTGTAAAAATCCTTTTCTATTTCCTCTTTGGTGAGGACATAGTAGTTGTCTTTCCATTCAATACCTTTTTTATATCGTACACCTCGAATAGTATTGGTTACCAATTTTATTCCGGATTTATAATAAACAGGAGTGAGCAGCTTTTCACTGCGCTTTGGATGATCACTGAAAAGTTCACTAACGATCTCTATGGAGTCTGTGGTCCAGTCAATATATTTTTCCTCATACCAGTCATTTTTGGGTATATTATTATCGAAGGCGCTGTCGAAGAGCACCACGGCCTCAATTTCAGGAAATTGATCTTCCATCGATTTGGTGGCATCACTTAGCCATTCACTCTGATTTCCTTCCATTTTTACAGAGCCAAATTCTGCAAGCATTACAGGTTTCCTGGTAAACCAATAGAATTTATCATGGAATGGCTGGTAGAGATCTTTAAAGCTTAGATCTTTTCCCTCTCCAAGAGGGCCATAATTCAATAAAGTTACTCCAATCCAATCTACATATTCATCTCCCGGGTAATAAGCTGCCATGCCTTCAGGTTTCCACGGATTCCATACAAATACCACTTTAGTTGCTCCCTGTTCTTTAAAAATCCGGTGCACATGCTTCCAGGCTGCTTTAAATTCTTTAGCTGAATTTTTTCCGGGTGCAGACCAGGGATATTGAGGATTATCAAATTCATGGGCAAAACGCAGAAAGATTGGTAGGTCATAGGCTGCTAACAGATCAGCGAATTTCCGGATGTAGGAGTCATAATGGCCTTCAGAAATATGTTGGAAGATCTGCTGGTTTTCCTGGAAATCTTCCTCATCAAGACTAGACGCCCAGGGCTCCCAGGTGATCAATGGAATGGCACCTTTAGCCGCAATATTATTCATTAAAGGAGCCGGGAAATCTGTAATACTTTCTTTGTTCCAGGCCAAATAAAAAGAAATGATGTCGAAATTTATATTTTTCCGGGCCTCAATAGAATTGATCTCTTCGAGGTCAACAAGGCCTTCGTCTTTGGCCGGATGAAATATTCCCAGATATTGTCCTGTACGTTTTTCGGTCGAAAATGCCTGTATTAACTGCCATCTGTCGGCTTCTTTTACTTCTTTTAAACCCAGGGAGAGAAAAACAACAAGCACCAGTAGAGGTAAGGCCGTGATACGGGTAAACGTAAAAGCGTTATGAAAACTATTTCGCAAAAATTGCTTAAAACTGTACAGTTTTTTAACCGTCTCCTCTTCCAAATTGGATCTTAGAATCCTGTTTTGATTGGTAACTTTTACCGTGAGGTAGATTCCAAAGATCATTATAAGAGCATTGAAAAAGGCAAATCCGGCCATAATTATGGAAAACGGGGTGAAATCTTGATTTAGCCCATAAATAATAGCAAGAATGGAAATTACTGCAACAATACTGTTGGGAATTACAATTTGAAGATTCGTATTGAATTCACTTTGTTTTGGTGTGGGGAGGTAAGGAACATTCTTATTGATCAATGTATAATAAAAACCCACCAGATAGATCCACCAGGTATTGATCTGTAATAGCCCACCCACAACGTGGAAACCTCTTTCTTGTTTTTCAATGACCCACTTTTGAATATAGGTTCTTATTAGTAAAGCACTACCGGCCAGGGGAAGTAAAGCCAAAACAAAATCTATAATATTTCCTTTCCAGGGAGTGGTTGATAAGGTTAAAGCTAGAATGGGGATGAGGAAATTTATCAGGTAAATAAGACCACACAAATAGTGGAGTGGGAGGAGTCCGAAATGTATTTTTTGACGGACACTGAGGTCTTTAAAAACCTTTGGATAGACCTTTAAAAGCAGGTCAAAAGTTCCGCGTGTCCATTTTAACTGTTGTTTGAAATAAGTGGTGAGGTTCGAAGGCGCCAGTCCTTTCGCCAAAACTTCCGGAACATATACTGCTTTCCATTTTTTGGCATATAGGAGCATAGCGGTGTGCATATCTTCACACAAACCTGGGGCATGACCATCAATACTGTCAAGTGCCGCCCGTCTAAACACACAGTTGGCTCCAATCGCATTCACCGTTCCATAAGCGTTCAGAGTCATCATCATGGGACCGTAGAACTGGAACGTCTGCTCGGCAGCACCACGTGCCACCAAAGTTTCTTTAATGTTGTAGTAGGATTGAACTATTTGTACGAAACCAATTTCAGGATCTGAAAAGTGCGGAAGGATGCGGTCCAGAAAATCAGGTTCTGGAATGTGATCAGGATCCAGAACTACTGCAATATCTCCTGTTGCGACAGTGTTGAGAGCATTATTAATGTTTCCGGCTTTTGCATCCTTCCTGTTGTCTCTGGTAACGTGGATCACTCCATTTTCCTGGCAGAATTTTTTCAGGAATGGGTCATTGGCCTCATCACAAAGGTAAGTGGTGTGCGGGTAAGTGATCTTTTCGATCGCTTCCAGGGTAGTGACGATCATCTGATAGGGTTCCCCCGGAAAATAGGTGGTCAATATATCTACCGAAAATTCGGGCGCGGATTCAGGTTCTTCAGGAATTGAAATATTGGCGTAGTTGTACCACATATAGAGCTTCCGAAGAATTCCGTATAAAATAGTAATGCTGAGTAAGATGAATAGAAAGGTATTGCCTCTGTGCTCAGGTCTGAAAAAGAAGAAAAGGAAATTCATGACGCTCAGCAGCCCAATCAGGATCATTACTTTTATAATGATCTCCTCGCGAATAGTAGGTTCCTTAATGCTATTCTTCATTTTCAGAATTTAGAACATAAAAAGGAATGTTTGCAGTAGCATAATATTCGGTTCCATTCGTGAGGAATAGGTGCACGCGGTAAGGGCCTTCATTGGAGGGGACTTTAAAAACCGCTTTTCTTCCTTCATTTCTGAAAGGAATGGGAAGTCTTTCACTGAGGCCGAAGTCGTTCCAGCTCTCTTTTCTAATCTCCCAACGATACTGTAACGCCTGATCTTTTCCTTCCGGAAGAATGGTCTCTACCTCTGCCAGTTCTCCCCCGCTTAAGACGATACTTTCAGGAGCTCCTTTCCCATTCAGCAAAATGTAGTTTAGCTCCGGACCCGGAAAAACATTATCAGAAGAATTACCTTTCCAGATCTTGTCGAGTTCATACACCACCTGGCTTTTTTTGCCTTCATGAAATGCACTATACCAGGTAGGTGTAATTTCATTTTTCTGCCCCCAGTAAAAAACGAAACTTCCTAAAGAGTTATTTTCCTTCAACGGCTCGATGTAATAGTTGTACCGCTGTCTTATTTGTTCGGCTTTTTTCGTGCTGGTCTCTTCTATCGGCACACCCCAGGAAGTGTTTTTCGCCTCCCATGGACCATTTACACCCCATTCGGTGATTACATGCGGACCATCCCAAAGTGGGGTTATTGGCCGTAGCCGTTCCTCAAAAGTGCTCAGGATGCCAAAAGAATTAAAGGAGATAAAATCGAGTTGCGGACTTTTATTGATAATGGACAGCACCCGGAGTTTATTTGCACCTATTGTAGTGGTGCTAACAGGATGATTTGGATCTACAGAATGAACCAGATCTATCAACGCATTAAAATTTGAAAAGAATTTTGTGCTTTTGTAGAGGTAAGGGTAGTAAAGTTCATTTCCCAGGTTCCAATAGAGAAGGGCAGGATGGTCCTTATATTTTCTAATTACCGGCTCTATTTTTGCCTTCATTAGATCAAATAGTTCCTGGTCTTCGTAGTATTCAGGTGCATTATTAAACTTCGGCAGCGGAATATCAACCACAACTGCCAGTCCTAATTTTTCGGCCTGATCCAGTACCGGTTGCAGGTTGGTGGTGTCGTAAATACGTGCTGTATTTGCCCCGGCTTCTTTGAGTTCAGACAGGTAATCTCTTCCCGCGGCGCCTCCTTTTATGTAGTAAGGTTCCCCATACCTGATGAGTTGATAACCAGCCTCATTTTTTTCAATATAAACAGAAGGTTTTTCCTGTTGAACAGGAGTTGGTTCTTTACAGGAATAGGCGGTAATAGATAGAACTATTAATAGTATTTTTTTGTAATCTCCGGGGGTCAAATTCTGTCTGTGTCAATCTCTACGGTACATTGCTAATATAAGAAAGTCTCACATTCCATTGCTCTGGCTGCAACTAAATAAAAACAAAAATAAATTCTGCATTTTTAAGGGATATTTCAGCCTTTTCTTTTCTGCCTTTTGGGAAGCTTACAGGTATGCTTTTTTTATATTTGCACAAATTTCTGAATATGAAACTCAACATCAAAAACGAAACTTCTCGCTTAAGGGCGGTGGTGCTTGGAACAGCTGAAAGTTTTGGCGGTACTCCGTCTTTTGCAGATGCTTATGATCCAAAATCTGCTGAACATATCAAAGCCGGTACTTATCCTGTAGAGGCCGATATGGTTAAAGAAATGGAGGCTGTTCGGGAGGTACTTGAAAAATATGATGTGAAGGTGTACCGCCCAAAAATGATTCTGGATTACAACCAGATCTTCACCCGTGATATTGCCTTCGTTATTGATGATGTTTTTGTTAAAGCCAATATCCTCCCCGACAGGGAACAGGAAATTGAGGCAATTTCAGAAGTATTCGGTTTAATTGACCCGGATAAGATCGTCAGGTTGCCCGAGGATGCCCATGTTGAAGGCGGCGACGTAATGGTGCACAATGATTATTTATTCGTGGGTACTTATTATGGCAGTGACTATCCCAACTTTATTACGGCCAGGACCAACATGAAAGCGGTGAACTACCTGAAGGAAATGTTTCCGCAGAAAAAAGTGAAATCTTTTAATCTGAAGAAATCCAATTACGAACCAAGGGACAATGCCCTACACCTCGATTGCTGTTTTCAGCCCGTGGGAAAAGACAAAGCTATTCTCTACAAAGGCGGTTTTTTAAACCTGGATGAATACGAGTGGCTGGTAAATTTCTTCGGAAAAGAAAATATCTTCGAGATCACCCGTGATGAAATGTATGATATGAACTCCAATGTTTTCTCCATTTCTGAGGACGTGGTTATTTCTGAAAGAAATTTTAAAAGGCTAAATACCTGGCTTCGTGAGAATGGAATAACTGTTGAGGAGGTGCCATACGCTGAAATAGCAAAACAGGAAGGACTTTTGAGATGTTCAACGCTTCCTCTTGTTAGAGACTAAAAGAATAGAATGAGACAAATTACAGATACCCTACTCATGATAAGGCCGGTGGCCTTTAGAATGAATGAACAAACTGCGGTCAATAATTATTTTCAGGAAGGACTGCAGCTTGAAAATGAAAAAATTAATAAGAAAGCCCAGGAAGAGTTTGATGCTTTTGTAGAAAAACTTAGGGATGCAGGAGTTAAAGTGATCGTCGTGGATGATGATGAGAAACTGGATACTCCGGATTCTATTTTCCCGAATAACTGGGTGACTTTTCATGAAGATGCCACTGCTGCCCTTTATCCTCTTTTTGCTGAAAACAGAAGAAGAGAAAGACGTGCTGAGGTCTTTGAAAAAATAGAAGAGGAAGGTTTCCTTATAAATAATGTGATCGACTATACCAGCGCCGAAGAAGAAGAACTCTTTTTGGAGTCTACGGGAAGTATGATCCTGGATAGGGTTAACGAAAAAGCTTACTGTGCTCTTTCTCCAAGAGCAAATGAGGAGTTGTTGATAGAATTTTGTGAAGATTTTGAGCTCACCCCGGTAATTTTCACCGCCTATCAGGACGTGGATGGTCGCAGAATGCCAATTTACCACACCAATGTGATGATGTGCCTGGCAGAAAATTTTGCCGTGATCTGCCTTGATAGTATCGATGATCCTAAAGAGCGTAAGAACGTTGTGAAGCACTTGAAGTCAGACGGGAAGGAGATCATAGAGATTACCGAAGCTCAAATGCACCACTATGCGGGTAACATGTTACAGGTTGCGGGAAAAGATGGGAAGAAGTTTTTGGTGATGAGTCAGTCAGCCAGAGAAAGTCTATCTCCCGTACAGGTAGCGGCCATCGAGAAGCATTGTGAAATTTTGAGCAGTGATCTTAGCACCATAGAAACCTGCGGAGGTGGAAGTGCCAGGTGTATGCTTGCAGAAATTTTTCTTCCGAAGAAATAAAAATTAAAGCCCTTTCAAAAAGGGCTTTTTTGATGCTTCTTTTTTAAAGATCTTCTATGCGCGGATTCGAATTGTCGATCTTCAGATCTTTAATTTTCCTGATGAATTGATGAATTTCAGGTTCTTTCGCTTTCGCCTGGATCTTGATAAAGTAATTGTCTTTATAGAATGAATACTCTTCTGCTTTTCCTTTATAGATCTTCATTTTATAAAAGGGTATCAGTAGGGCAAAGGAATCAGTTTTGGCTCTGAAGCTAATGATCACACCGTTCGATCGCAGTTCAACCGTACAATAACTGATGCCTTCATTAAGCACCAAAAGATTGTAAATATCAATACTGGCAGCTGTGATTAGTAGTCCCGAGAGGCTTGTATTCTTTAACTTTTGCCGTTCTTCCAAATTAAAAGGCTTTCCCACAGTGGTGTCAATAAGCTCTTTTTTGGCTGAAAAACCCTCAGAAATATTCAGTAGCATTTTCTTTTTTTATAAAGGTAGTCATTTGCCCTTAAACCCTTTACCTGAGCTTTATTTTCTGTTATCTTTGCAGCTTCCTGAGAGAATCATCAGGAATAAAACAATTAGTAATGAACGTTCAAGATACACTTTCAGTCCAGGTAAAGGAGGCAGTAAAATCCATTTTTAATGTAGAGCCTGAAACAGTAGAATTTCAGCCTACCAGAAAAGACTTCGAAGGAGATATAACCTTAGTTGTTTTTCCAATGTTGCGTCAGATCAAAACGAGCCCCGTCAAATTGGGAGAAGCCATTGGAGCATACCTGGTTGAGAATAATAAAGAGATTAAAAAATATAATGTAGTTCAGGGCTTTTTGAATATTGTGCTGGATGACCAGTACTACCTGGATTTCTTCAGAAATATGAAGGATAATCCTGATTTTGGAAAAAATTCAAAAGACGGGGAATCTATAATGGTGGAGTACTCTTCACCAAATACCAATAAACCTCTGCATTTAGGGCACATCAGAAATGTTCTTTTAGGATATTCGGTTTCTGAAATTCTTAAGGCAGCCGGGAAAGAGGTTTATAAAACACAGATCATCAATGATCGCGGGATACATATTTGTAAATCGATGTTGGCGTGGCAACGCTTCGGAAATGGAGAAACTCCCGATAGCTCAGGACTCAAAGGAGACAAGCTGGTGGGGAATTACTATGTTAAATTTGATAAGGCCTATAAAGAAGAGGTATCTTATTTAGTCGCACAGGGAAAATCGGAAGAGGAAGCCAAGGCAGAAGCGCCAATCCTAAAAGATGCCCAGGAAATGCTCAGGAAATGGGAGGCCGGGGATGCTGAAGTGGTTAAGCTATGGAAAACCATGAACCAGTGGGTCTATGATGGTTTTGAAGAGACCTATGATAAACTGGGAGTTGATTTTGATAAGAATTACTACGAGAGCAATACGTATCTGCTTGGAAAAGATGTGGTGGCTGAAGGTCTCGAAAAAGGCATTTTTTACAGGAAAGACGATGGCAGTGTCTGGATCGACCTTACCGATGAAGGGCTGGATGAAAAGATCGTCTTAAGAAGTGATGGCACCGCGGTTTACATGACCCAGGATATCGGTACCGCTATCCAGCGGGTTCAGGATTTCCATATCAATGGAATGGTCTATACAGTAGGAAATGAGCAGGATTACCATTTCAAAGTGTTGTTCCTGATCTTGAAGAAACTCGGATATGAATGGGCAGAAAACCTGTATCACCTGAGCTATGGAATGGTGGATCTTCCCAGTGGGAAAATGAAAAGTAGGGAAGGAACGGTAGTAGATGCCGATGACCTGGTGGAGGAAATGGTGAAGACAGCCGGAGAGATCTCTGAGGAACTTGGAAAACTGGACGGTTATTCCAAGGAAGAAAAAGAAGAGTTGTACAGGGTAATCGGTCTGGGAGCATTAAAGTATTATATCCTGAAGGTTGATCCTCGGAAAAGAATACTTTTTAATCCTGAAGAATCGGTAGATTTTCAGGGGAACACAGGTCCGTTCATTCAGTATACCTATGCCCGTATTCAGTCTATACTTAGAAAAGCGGAATTCGATTATTCCGAAGCAATTACCGATTATACACTGAACGAAAAGGAAAAGGAACTGATAAAACAGTTACAACTTTATCCTGAAACTGTGATGCTCGCAGCCGACAATCACAGTCCGGCGTTGGTGGCGAATTATACTTACGATCTGGTTAAGGAGTTCAATAGTTTTTACCAGAATGTGACTATTTTGGGAACTGAAGATGAAACTGAAAAGAAATTCAGAGTACAGTTGTCGAAAGCGGTGGGAGATGTAATAAAATCCTCCTTTAGTCTTTTGGGAATTCTGGTGCCGGAAAGAATGTAGTAGGAAAGGCAGAAAGTGCTGTTTTTAGGTTTTTGAGAGCCAAATAAAACTTTTCACTTCAGCCTCAAATCATTAAATTTGCAACTGCCGTGAAGCGGCGGGATTAAATAAACAGAGAGAATATGTTTGATAGTTTAAGCGATAAGTTAGATAATGCCTTACACGTTCTTAAGGGACACGGGCAAATTACAGAAGTAAACGTAGCCGAAACCTTAAAGGAAGTTAGGCGCGCGCTGGTGGATGCCGATGTTAACTACAAGATCGCAAAGGAGTTTACTAATACCGTTAAAGAAAAGGCACTGGGACAAAATGTTCTTACTGCTTTAAAACCGGGACAAATGATGGTGAAGCTTGTGAAAGACGAGCTTACCGAGTTGATGGGAGGAGATGCTGAAGGAATTAATCTTTCGGGAAATCCGTCCATTATTTTAATGTCCGGATTGCAGGGTAGTGGTAAAACAACTTTCTCCGGGAAACTGGCAAACTATCTAAAGACCAAGAAATCTAAAAAGCCATTATTGGTGGCTTGTGATGTATACCGTCCGGCAGCGATCAACCAGCTGCATGTGGTGGGAGAGCAGATCGATGTTGAGGTATTCAGTGATGAAGGAAACCAGGATCCGGTCGCTATTTCTAAAGCCGCTATCGCCCACGCTAAAGCGAACGGTCATAATGTGGTGATCATCGATACCGCAGGACGTTTGGCAATAGATGAGACGATGATGACCGAGATCGCCAATATTCATAAGGCGATCGAACCTCAGGAAACTCTTTTTGTAGTAGACTCCATGACCGGTCAGGATGCAGTGAATACTGCAAAGACCTTTAACGAGCGCCTAAACTTCGACGGAGTTATCCTTACTAAGTTAGATGGTGATACCCGTGGTGGTGCTGCGATCTCTATTAAATCTGTAGTCAACAAACCTATCAAGTTCATTGGTACCGGTGAAAAGATGGACGCTATTGACGTGTTCTATCCTTCCCGTATGGCCGATCGTATTCTTGGGATGGGGGATGTGGTGTCTCTTGTGGAAAGAGCGCAGGAACAGTATGATGAAGAAGAAGCAAGAAAACTTCAGAAGAAGATCGCCAAAAATGAATTCGGATTTGATGATTTTCTAAGTCAGCTTCAGCAGATCAAAAAAATGGGGTCAATGAAGGACCTTATGGGAATGATCCCCGGTGCCGGGAAGATGTTGAAAGATGTGGATATTGATGACGATGCCTTCAAGCATATTGAGGCCATCATCCACTCTATGACTCCCGAAGAGAGATCAAAACCGGCAATGATCAATGCGAGTCGTAAAAAGAGGATCGGAAAAGGTTCGGGAACTTCTGTGCAGCAGGTGAACCAATTGTTGAAGCAATTCAACCAGATGAGCAAAATGATGAAGATGATGCAGGGCGGCGGCGGTCGCAAAATGATGCAGATGATGAAGAATATGAAATAAGGCAGCAGTTGTGCTGAGGAATATTCATCACAACATTAATTATTGCTTACAACACTTTTTGAAAATACATTATCGCTGCTGAAAGGCAGCAGGATTGAATTTTATATTACACAAGATCATTAATTCTGGAAAGTTCGGAGTTCAAACTTCTAACTGAAAGCTAAAATCTGAATACTCAAATGACTATCCTCGACGGAAAAAAAGTAAGCAACGAAATTAAGGATGAAATTGCCTTAGAAGTTCAAAAAATGAAGGAGCGGGGGGAGAAGGTTCCGCACCTCGCTGCTATAATCGTAGGGAATGACGGCGCCAGCCTCACGTACGTTTCCAGCAAAGTAAAAGCCTGTGAGCGTGTTGGTTTTGAATCCTCCCTTTACAGAATGTCCTCTACCACCAGTGAGCTGGAACTGCTTGCCAAGATCGAGGAGCTTAACCAGAATGATGATATCGACGGATTTATTGTACAGCTACCTCTTCCTCCACAGATCAATACTCAAAAAGTACTTTTAGCGGTAGATCCTGACAAGGATGTCGATGGGTTCCATCCTACCAACTTCGGAAAAATGTCGTTAGATATGACCTCTTTTATTCCGGCTACTCCTTACGGTATCCTTGAATTATTAGAGCGTTATGATATTCCTACCAAAGGAAAACACACGGTGGTTATTGGAAGGAGTTACATTGTTGGTAGGCCTATGAGTATTCTTATGGGACGCCAGGGATTCCCCGGAAACTCTACGGTAACCTTAACTCACGAATTCACTAAGAACATCACCCAGATAACTTCACAGGCCGATATCATTATTATAGCTGTTGGAATTCCAAACTTCCTGAAAGCCGAAATGATAAAAGATGACGCTGTTATTATTGATGTCGGAATTACCCGTGTGCCTGATGATTCCAAAGAAAGAGGTTATCGCATTGTAGGAGATGTTGATTTTGAAAATGCGAGTAAAAAGGCTTCTTATATAACTCCAGTTCCAGGCGGGGTTGGTCCTATGACCATAGCGATGCTGCTAAAAAATACCTTGCTGGCAAGAACTACTCACAGAGCAAAACAAAAAAAGGTGCATTAGATGCACCTTTTTTTATGCGTTTTTAGCCCGATCAATTTTCCAGTCGAGATAAGTGTGCAGGTCGGTTTGAATAAAACGGAGCACGATAGTTAAGATCGCAAAATCATCTACATAACCCACTCCGGGAATAAAGTCTGGTACGATATCCATTGGGTTGAAAACGTATAGAAGAGCAAAACCTGTTGCGGCAATAATGAACCAGGGCACGATCGTATATTCCCCTTTTTTGTAATCTTTCAGCATTCCGAACATGATCTTACCCAGTTCGGCGTATTTTTTCATTCCGTAGCCGGAAAGCTTTTTATCGATCTCATCTTTGTTGTCCATAACAACATCTAGATCTCCGTCTTCCACCTTTGTGATTTCAGACTTCACGAATTTCTCATCGATCTTCTTTTTTGCATCTTCCACTTTTTTCCTGGCATCTTCTAACATAGCTGAGTTTTTTAAATTATATTTTCTGTTCTGTCTTTCCGTATTCGTGCTTGTAAATCTTTAAGATAAGCAAAAACAAAGAGACTAACAATGGCCCAAAGATGAGTCCGATGAACCCAAATAGTGGAACTCCCACTACTACTCCAAAAAGGGTAATTAAGGGATGCACCTGTGCTAACCGGTTAAGTATATAAAGCCGCAGGATATTGTCTGTCACCCCAACCACTACAAATCCATAGATCAAAATAAAAATAGCCTGCCAGTCCATTCCCTGCGAAAATAGAAGAATGGCTATGGGCACAATACCTATGGCGGTACCAATAAAGGGCACCATGGCACCAATAGAGGTGATCACAAACCAAAATAGAGGATCAGGGACTCCCACTATTAAAAAGCCTATTAGAGCTACAATACCCTGGAAAAATGCCACGAGTGGAATACCCAGGGCGTTAGATTTTACCAGTTCATCTCCTTCTTCAGCAATTATCCGCAGATTTTCTTCTCCCAAAGGAATATAGGAGATCATTATTTTTTTTAGCTCATGCCGGTTCATGAGCATATAGTAGAGCATAAAGTACATGATACCTATGGCAATAAAGGCATTGAAAGTGCCTGCTCCCAGAGACTGCAGATTATCGGAGAGCCAGTTCGCGACCCTGCTGGAATCAATACTCTGGCTAAGATCATACCCCACGTATCGTTCCAATTCATCTATCTGGTGTTTTATGGCAGTCAGTACCTTTTCAGAATTGGCAACCGCTTTTCCGATCTTTGAGGTAAGCATGAGAACTGTGAGAGTGATAGGCACCAGAATGCCAACAAAGGAGAGGAATATTAGAAAGGAGGCGGCAAAAACAGGTTTCCAGCCCCTGTTTACCAGGCGGTTCATAGGTTTCCTTAAAACGATGTGAAGAGTTATAGCTCCAAGTACACCGGAGAGATAAGGAACTATTTCCTTAAAGATCAAAACCAGTAAGAAAGCAATTAGAAGTAGTACGAATAATTGTCGTACCAGAGACGGTTTTAATCTGTTCATTTATATTTGGTTAGGTTGTTATTTTGCAAACAACTGGTCGATATTTTTAAAGGCTTTGAATTCAAGGGCATTTCCGCAGGGATCTTTAAAAAACATGGTGGCCTGCTCGCCTACCTGCCCCTCAAACCGGATGTAAGGTTCAATAATGAACAAGATCCCCTTTTTCTTAAGCTCTTCTGCAAAAGTCTGGAAGGTATCCCACTCCAGGACCACTCCAAAATGCGGAATTGGAACATCTTTGCCATCCACCGGATTACTCGCAGGGGTTTCTGTTCCCGATGGTTTCTTGTAATGTATGACCAGCTGATGTCCAAAGAAATCAAAATCTACCCAGTGATCACTGCTTCTTCCTTCCTTGCAGTTAAGGGTGTCGCGGTAAAAACTTCTGGCATTCTCAAGATCATCTACAGGAATGGCAAGGTGGAAAGGTTGAATTTTTTGCATTTTTAGTGGTTCCTCAAGGCTTTAATTAATTCTTTTTTGTTCATTTTGGAACGCCCTTTAATTCCCACTTCCTTTGCTTTATCATACAATTCGTCTTTCGTGCGGTCCTCATATTTTTGCGCGTTACCACCTTTTTTCCCTGAATTGGGAGTATTGGCAATTCTGGCGGCTTTTTCTTTACTGGCCCCTTTATCTCTCAGGGCTTCGTATTGATCTTCGTTCTTGATCCGGTTACTCTGTTTTCCCATTTTTCTTTTAAAAATAGGAACTTGCTGCTGAAAATTTGCTTAATTCTCTGTTAAGATTGCTTTTTGCGGCGATTGATCCTTTTGAAATCCTTAGGATCTTTAGTGCTGTTTTTAGGGCTTTTTCGCTCCTTTTTTTCCGCTTTTTTGGGTGCCGGCTTCTTGTCAAGAGAAGCTTCTTCAGTTTTTGTGGATTCTCCTGTTAATCTGTCCAGTTCATTAAGCTCTTCCGGAGTAAGATGCCTGTATTTGCCCACCGGAACGTCAAGCTCAATATTCATGATCCGGATACGCTTTAGCTTCACCACCTCATATCCCAGGTATTCACACATTCTGCGGATCTGGCGGTTCAGTCCCTGCGTGAGAATTATGCGGAAGACAAATTTGCTGATCTGTTCCACCTCACACTTTCGGGTAACGGTGTCTAAAATGGGTATTCCATTCGACATTCGTTCAATGAAATCCTGAGTTATTTGCCGGTCTACAGTCACAAGGTATTCCTTTTCGTGATTGTTGCGGGCCCTAAGGATCTTGTTCACGATATCTCCATCATCGGTAAGCAGAATAAGTCCCTCACTTGGTTTGTCCAGGCGCCCTATAGGAAAGATGCGGGTGGGGTAGTTGATATAATCAACAATGTTCTTCTTTTCCTTTGGATTCGTAGTACACACGATCCCGATAGGCTTGTAAAAAGCCAGATAAACATTATCCTTTTTTGGAGGGGTAATGAGTTCACCATTTACCCTTACTTCGTCTCCCGGGGCCACTTTCGTTCCCATTTCGGGCACCTGTCCGTTGATGGTCACACGTCCCTGTTCTATAAGGTCATCGGCCTTACGGCGTGAGCAGTATCCAACTTCGCTGAGGTATTTATTGAGACGGGTAAGGTTATCGGCCATTAAAATTATTTTTCTAGTTGAGGTTAATCCCAGTCTATCATGAAATATTTGATCTTCGCGTGGTCCGGGATCTGTGACGCCTGGATACGTGCTTGGGTGTCATAGCGCAATTCGGCAGGAAGTTCTTTTTTGTCAATAGTAACATACACATTCATGTCATCAATAAAGATCACTGCAGCACTTAGGGTATTTTCGATCCTGGAAATAGTGTAATTTTCAACAATATCCTTAAAGGTGCTTTCAGTTCCCAGGCCTTTGGCTGTCTTAAAGCGGGGATCCAGAACCTGGATAAAACCTACGGTGCTGGTAGAATCAAATGCCTGCACAGGTTCCAGCAAAAGTAATTTTTTACCTGTTTTATCATAGATCTCGATCTCATTGTTCTTTCTGAATTCCCCTTCGTTCACCTGTTTTACGATGGAATCTTCAGCAAAGACTGAGTCGAGCTGATTGATCTTCACATCTTTGGTTAGCAATCCCACACTGGTAGGACTTATTAAATAAGGATCCTGCTCTTTTTCGCAGGCAATGAAAAGACTGGTTGAGGAAATTAGTAGGATAAAAAGGCTTTTACGCATGATTTCTTTGGAATGTTATTTCATTAATTTATTTAAAACTCCCATTACACCCCTTATAAATGTGGCGCTGGTGAGCACTTTGATGATCGCTTTTTGTGAACTGTCTGCGGAAGGTTTCCTGCTTCTGCTACTGGTCTTTCTTATCTCTTTTCGTTCTTCTTCCGCTTTTTCCCTGGCTTTTTCGGCATCTGCATTTTCGATCTTTTTGGTGAGGATCTCATAGGCGCTTTCCCGATCGATCGACTCGTTGTACTTTCCCTTAAGATCTGAATTCTGCACCAGCTCCTTCAGTTCAGAATTAGAGAGTACATCCATTCGGCTCATAGGCGCCCGAAGCATTGTCGCCGCAAGCGGACCCGGTCTTCCTTTCTCATCCAGGGCCGAGACCAGTGCTTCACCAATTCCTAACGACGTAAGCACATTTTTGGTATCGTAAAATTCTGAAATAGGATAATTTTCTGCAGCCAGTTTGATGGCTTTTCTGTCTTTGGCGGTAAATGCCCGTAAAGCGTGCTGAACTTTTAATCCGAGCTGTCCCAATACTTCCGCGGGAACATCAGCCGGATTTTGAGTCACAAAATAAAGACCTACTCCTTTGGAGCGGATCAGTTTTACTATGCTTTCTATTTGGTCCATCAGGGCGTCTGAAGCCTCCTGGAAAATAAGATGTGCTTCGTCAATGAAAAGAACCAGTTCAGGTTTTTCAAGATCTCCTTTTTCCGGAAAAGTATTGTAGATCTCGGCCAGCAAGCTCAACATGAAAGTGGAAAACAACTTTGGCCGGTCCTGAATATCTGTCAATCGCAGAATGTTTATGTATCCGTTACCGTACTGGTCTTTACGGGTGAGATCCTGCACCTCGAATGATCGTTCTCCGAAGAAAATATCTGCACCCTGTTGTTCCAGCGCGACTATTTTCCGAAGAATGGCACCCGTAGACGCGGTAGATACTCTTCCATAGGTTTTTTCAAATTCTTCTTTTCCTTCAGCTGTGGAATATTGCAGGATCTTCTTTAGATCCTTGAGGTCCAGCAGCGGCAGGTGATTGTCATCACAATACTTAAAAATGATGGACATGATGCCGCTTTGTGCATCAGACAGGTCCAATATTCTTGAAAGCAGCACCGGTCCAAATTCACTTACGGTTGCCCGCAGCCTGATCCCGTCCTGCTCAGACAGGCTGAGGATCTCGACCGGAGAACCGGAAGCCTCAAAAGGAAAATTTAATTTTTTATGGCGTTCTTCAATAAAGGCTTCCTTGGCTGAAGGTTTTGCAACCCCGCTGAGGTCTCCTTTTACATCCATGAGCAGCACAGGAACCCCTTTTTTGGAAAGGTTTTCAGCAATTATCTGCAAGGTTTTGGACTTCCCGGTACCGGTAGCTCCGGCAATCAATCCATGTCGGTTCATGGTTTTTAGCGGAATCCTGACAGCAGCTTCCGGAATGACCTCGCCCTCGAGCATGGCAGCACCAAGATAAATGTAATCGCCCTTTGGATTATATCCTGCGGAAATGGTATCTGTAAAATGCTTTTTATCGAACACCTTTAATTTTTTATAAAAGTAAGAATTGTAGACTGAACTGAAGCTTCAGTTTCCATCCGAAAAGGAAACTATAGCCTATCTTTCTATTTCACAGCAGGTGAAAGCAAGTGAATTGTTCCCTTTTCAGCATTGATCTCGGCCTGTATGCCGTTCGGTATGGTGACGTTATCGCTGATATGCCCGATCATAGCTCCGGTGTACGCCGGAATATTCAATGGTTTGATATAGTGATCGATCACTTCCTCGAGAGTAAGGGAGCCATAGCCACTGCCGCCGGGTTCGCAATCATTGCACTTTCCAAAAACAAATCCGCTTATCTGGTCCAGCACACCGCCCAACTGCAACTGAGTCATCATTCGATCTACCGAATAGATCTTTTCCCCAATTTCCTCGAGATACAGGATCTTTCCGGTCCAGTCCTTTGGGAAATATTCTGTTCCCATTAAGCCCGTCAACACCGAAAGATTGCCACCCAGCAAAGCGCCCCGGGCAGTTCCTTCTTTTATAGTTCTAATGCGGTTGCTGGTCTGGGTAAGTTCATCTCCTTTAGTTGAAGGATTTTCAAACAATATAGCTTCCCCTTCAAAAAGGAGATTTTTGAGATACGTTGTCGCGAAGGAATTCCAGGTAGAAACCGCTACAGGACCATGAAAAGTTACCAGTCCTGTCCGCTGGAATATTGCCAGGTGTAAAGCTGTAATATCACTGTATCCAATGAAGATCTTGGGATTCTGGGCAATGAGTTTATAATCCAGTTTGTCAAGAATACGGGCAGAGCCGGAACCTCCGCGCAGTGCGATAATGGCTTTGATCTCGGGATCTGCAAACATGTTCATGAGTTCTGCAGCCCTTTGTTCATCAGTCCCTGCTAGGTGGCCATACCTGCTTTTGGTGAATTCCCCGAACTTCACCTTTAGTCCCAAAGCTTCGAAAGATTCCCGGGCGATCTCATAAGGTTCAGATTCAAAAATGGCACTTGCCGGACTTATTATTCCAATGGTGTCACCTTCCTTTAGGGCCTTCGGAATAATTATGTCTTTACCTGCAACCTCGTTCGTGGTGAGGGGATTTTTTCCGAAGCTAAAAAGTGGAAAGGCTAAACTTCCCAGGCCTACATTGTGGATGAACTTTCTTCTTTCCATTGCTTAATATTATTTGTAATCTCTAAGTATTTCCAGCAGTTGTTCGGTGCGCGTTCTAATTTCTGAAGAAGGCACTGTAAAGTTGCTGTTCATTATGCTAAAGATGAGAATTTTTCCCTGTTTGGTCCTAAGGAATCCGCTGAGGCTATAATTATTGCTCATAGAGCCTGTTTTTGCAAATACGAAAGGCTCCTGATTTTTAAACTGCTTTTTTAAAGTGCCCGATCGACCTCCTGTTGGGAGGAGTGAAAAAAGCTCTTTTTGGGGAACTTCGTTTTTGATCTTTTTGAGAAGCGCTACCATAGATCGGGGTGTGGCCAGATTATAGCGTGACAGGCCGGAGCCATCCACCCATTTGACCTCGTCCGGAAGGTCGTCTAAAAATTCCATTTTTAGATAATTGATCGCTGTTTTAGAGCTTAGGGTGTCGGTGAGCTTCTGAGATACCATCAACAGCAACTGTTCTGCTACAAGATTATCACTTTCCTGAAGCATTCTCTTATAAAGACTGTCTGTAGGGATGCTAAAAACAACCTTTTTCTCTTCTGATATTTTTTTCTCCGGAAGGAGCACAATTTTCCTTTGAAGAGTGTCCTGTAAGAGTTGAATGAGCAAACGATTAGATGTCAAAAAGGGGATTTCCAAAGTATCTTTTTCTGAACCCATTCCCGGGGTAAAACTGAACTGATTGCGATGGAGTTCCCGCTTGATATTCGGGCCTGATTTGGAGGCCGGGTTGTAAGTGATAGAATCCTGAAAGATCGAAGGCTGCACCTTTAGATCATTTCCGGAAACTATAAAGCGAACTGTATTGCCATAGATTGGAAACTGATCTTTTTCCGCAGAAAAGCCGTAGTTGTAGTCATCCCAGGCCCAGCCGGGGCCTAATGGAGGATCATTGAAGGGAACAGGCTGAAAAAATAAGTTTTCAGATCGGTCTTTCAGAAAGTCGAGAACAGGTGACCCGGGAAACTTTGGGTTTAAAAAAGAAGGATCCCCGGTTCCGGAAAATATCAGGGAATCTCCGCTTACTCTGTAAAAAATTCCGGGAACGGAATCGACGAGAGTCTTTATTCCGGCGTAGAAAGTGAGCAGTTTAATATTTGAGGCAGGGGTAAAGTGTTTGGAGGAATTATGTTCAAAAATCATTCTGTCTAATTCCGGGTCATAAACAGCTAGACCGTTAAAGCCGGTATTAAGAGCCGGTACATCCAGTTCTTTTTCCAGGGAACTAAAGATCTTTTTACTGCCGGAGCAGGAGCCTGTTATGAGAAGTAGTAACAAAAGGAGCCAGGCTGTACAGATACTCTGAAATATTGGCCGGCTTTTCAATGGAAATAGTTTTGAAGCATTCTCAAAAGTAAGAAAAAGCAGCTTTTTTAACAGGAAGGAAGTTAGATTCCTGAAAATATTTTTGACTGCGGCTTTTTAGTTATCTTTGCACGCTATGAATGAAAAGGAAGTCAATGAATTAGTGGCACGCGGTGAAATGCTGCCTTTGATGGAAGAATTCTATACCATACAGGGAGAAGGTTTCCATAAAGGTACTGCGGCCTATTTCGTGCGGATTGGTGGATGTGATGTGGGCTGTCACTGGTGTGATGTCAAGGAGAGCTGGAATGCGAAATTACATCCTCCTACAGCAGTAGATACCATTGTTGAGAATGCAGTAAAATATAGTAAGACTGTTGTAGTGACCGGGGGAGAACCCCTTACCTGGGACATGACCAAACTTACTACGGGACTCAAGGAAAAAGGAGCGAAAACTCATATAGAAACATCCGGGGCTTATCCTTTGACAGGAACCTGGGACTGGATCTGTCTGTCTCCAAAGAAGATCAAATTACCCACAGAAGAGATCTATAAAGTGGCCGATGAACTAAAGGTGATCGTTTTTAATAAACATGATCTTATTTTTGCAGAAGAGCAGGCTGATAAGGTAAATGAGAATTGTATTCTCTATTTGCAACCCGAGTGGAGTAACCGCGAAAAAATGATGCCGTTGATCGTGGACTATGTAATGCAAAATCCAAAATGGAAAGTATCCTTACAGACCCATAAGTATCTCAATATCCCATAAAAAAAACGCCCAACCGGGCGTTTTTACTTTATAAAGAACTTCTTCTTAATTCGCTTTTTTGAAAGGGACTTCCACATATCTGTCATCCCAGCCAATATATAATTTGGCTCCGTTATCGATCGGGTTAAAGGACATTGAAAGGGCTTCGATCCTGTTTTTTGCTTTTTTTACAGGGACTGTAATCCTTGCCACATCCTGTTCTACATGATAGTCATAGGCTCCCCAAATATTGGTGCTGTTGTTTAGGATCACGGTCCACTCGTTTTCCTGTGGAATAGTAAATAAGGTATAAGTTCCTTTTTTGATTCTTTTACCTCCTACTGTCATATCTTCATACAGAGTGATCTCAGTAGCCTCGTTAGCTCCTGTACGCCACACTTCCCCATAAGGCACCAGTTTACCGAAGATCTCACGATCTCTTGTCTGTGGGCGGCTATATAGCACCCTGGCCAATGGTTCATTGTTCTCTCCTCTAAAAAGGATCACATCCAATGGACTCACGTCAAGTTTAGAAAAGTTTGGACCGTCATTATCTTTTAAAGTTTCCGTGGTATCCTGTGCCTGTAGGTTCAGACCGGTAAGGATAAGAGCGGCAACAATTAGTAATTTTCTCATTTTAATCAGTTTTTAAGTTAACAATCTAAATATACCGGTATGGCCGGCATTAACAAGTTAAATAATTCCTTATTGAATGTTAAAATTAAGGAAATTTATTGCCTTGCCAATTCAATGAACAAAATGTGAGCAATTAATTTTTTACGCTCAAGAAAAAGCTGTGAATAAGGAGCAAAGAATTTCTAATCTGGAAATTATTATTGAGACAAGGGTAATTAACTTAAGCTCAGTTGTTGACTGAAATTTTTAAATATTTGACCCCCATCGAAAAGGACTCCGCAAATCCTGATTTTTCCACAGAAATTGTTGATAACTTAGGTTCTTTAACAGTCCTGTTTCTGGTTTAAAACTATGCTTTTTGCTATATTTGTTCGTTATAGGAATTGACAAAATTTTAACGAATTTAAGTATGAGCGAAGAGGTTAAGAGAAGCAATTATTCGGCAGATAGTATCCAGGCGCTTGAAGGAATGGAGCACGTACGGATGCGTCCTTCCATGTATATTGGAGATACCGGGGTTCGCGGGTTGCACCACCTTGTTTACGAGGTAGTGGATAACTCTATTGATGAGGCCCTTGCCGGACATTGTGATGTTATTAAAGTAACCATCAATGAGGATAACTCTATCACCACAGAAGATAATGGGAGGGGTATTCCTGTTGACATGCATAAAAAGGAAGGTGTTTCTGCCCTTGAGGTAGTTATGACCAAGATTGGTGCGGGAGGTAAATTTGATAAGGATTCCTACAAAGTTTCCGGAGGTCTTCACGGGGTAGGGGTGAGTTGTGTGAACGCACTTTCAGATCACCTCAAGGCTACGGTTTATCGTGACGGAATTATCTGGGAGCAGGAATACGAACGCGGGAAACCAATGTACCCGGTAAGATCTGTTGGAGAGACCACTGAAAATGGAACCATCGTGACTTTTAAGCCTGATGCTTCAATTTTTCAGCAGTCAACGGTCTATAGTTATGAGACTCTTGCCAGCAGGATGCGCGAATTGGCTTTCCTTAACAAAGGAATAACTATTACTCTTATAGATAGAAGAGAAAAGGACGAGAAAGGAGAATTCGTTTCTGAAGTTTTTCATTCCGAAGAAGGTCTTAAAGAATTTATCAAGTTCCTTGATGGAACAAGAGAGCCAATAATTAGTGATGTAATTGCTATTGAAGGTGAGAAGAACGATATTCCTGTGGAAGTTGCCATGGTGTACAACACCTCTTTCAATGAGAACCTTCATTCCTACGTAAACAACATTAATACTCATGAGGGTGGTACCCACCTTGCGGGATTCCGCAGAGGGTTGACTACTACCTTGAAAAAATATGCCGATGCTTCAGGTATGCTTGATAAGCTGAAGTTCGAGATCTCCGGAGATGATTTCCGGGAAGGATTGACTGCGATCGTATCGGTAAAAGTAGCTGAGCCTCAGTTTGAGGGTCAGACCAAGACGAAACTTGGTAACAGGGAAGTTACATCTGCTGTTTCGCAGGCTGTTTCTGAAATGCTGGAAAATTACCTTGAAGAAAATCCGAATGATGCTAAAACCATTGTTCAGAAGGTGATATTAGCTGCTCAGGCACGTCACGCTGCTAAAAAAGCGCGTGAAATGGTGCAGCGTAAAACCGTGATGAGCGGAGGCGGACTTCCTGGTAAACTATCAGATTGTGCTTCTCAGGATCCTCAGGAATGTGAAGTGTTCCTTGTAGAGGGTGACTCTGCGGGTGGAACGGCTAAGCAAGGTCGGGACAGACATTTTCAGGCAATTCTTCCGCTTAGAGGTAAGATCCTGAACGTGGAGAAAGCCATGAGCCATAAAGTTTTTGAGAACGAGGAGATCAAAAATATATATACTGCACTGGGAGTTACCATTGGTACAGAAGATGACAGTAAAGCGCTTAACCTGAGTAAACTGAGATACCACAAGATCGTGATCATGTGTGATGCGGACGTCGATGGTAGTCACATCGCGACCCTTATCCTTACTTTCTTCTATAGATACATGAAGGAGTTGATCGAGGCAGGTCACGTTTACATTGCCACTCCACCGCTTTACCTTGTGAAAAAAGGAAGTAAAAAACGTTACGCGTGGAATGATAAGGAACGGGATGAGATTGCTAATTCCTATAGTGGAGGTGTGAGTATACAGCGATACAAAGGTCTTGGAGAAATGAACGCCGAACAACTTTGGGATACTACCATGAATCCGGAATTCAGAACTTTAAGACAGGTGACCATCGACAACAGTGGAGAAGCCGACAGGATCTTCTCAATGTTGATGGGTGATGAAGTTCCACCACGTAGGGAGTTCATCGAAAAGAACGCCGTTTACGCGAACATCGATGCGTAAATAATAATTGAAATTATATTTGAAAAGCCCGCAATTCGCGGGCTTTTTTGTTTGTAGGACAATTCTGTAGTTCCTATTCTTTTTTTATTATTTTTACCTACCGACCTAAAACTTACTGACTTGAAAACAAAAACTTTCTCCCTGTTACTTTTCTTTTCACTGATGAACTCCTTCGTGTTTGCTCAAGAAAGCAATGATGTCGATGATTTTATCGACGACATGCTTGTCCTGGGAGGGAGATTTTCTGAGCCTGCAGCTGAAGGTGCCGGCTACCAGGCTAGTGCCGGCTGGTTTAGTTCTGCAATTCCCCTTGAAAAATGGGATTTCCGGGTTTCTCTGCACGGGAATGCTCTTTTTCTTCCTTCAGGAAAAAAAGAGTTTAATCTTTCAAATTCAGATCTCAAGATCTTGCAGATAGACGGTGCGCAGAACGCGGTTTTGCCAACAGCTTTTGGAGGTAGTAGCTCTATTACTCTTAGCGGGGAGATTGATTTTAACGGACAAACCATTCCTGTAAATGGATTTCAAGCTATTGAGGGAATCGGAAGAAGCTCTGTGCCTCATGCTTTTTTGCAGGCAGCTGTTGGGGTCTCGGCCGGGACTGAAATTACCGTGCGGGCTATGCCTGAAGTGACTATTGATGGCGTGACTGCCACAACGTTCGGGGTGGGAGTTAAGCACAATTTGAGTCAGTACTTCGGATATAATTATCCTGAAGATTTTCAGTTAGCATTTGGTGCTGCTTATAGCAAATTAATAGTAGGCTACGATTTTGAGCCCAGAGGGGCTGAAGGTGTTGTTGTTCTGGACAAGATTGATGTTGATGCAAATTTATTTATGGCTGAAATTATTGGTTCCAAAAAATGGAATTATTTCGAACTTTTCGGGGCAGCGGGTCTTATGAACTCTAATTTCAGCTACACCTTTGGCGGGACCGGGGAGGTAGATCTTATAAATTCTGAAGTAGATAGATTGGAGGATTCAAAAATTCAATTTAAAGGAGACGTTGGGTTCAATTTTTATTTCAGCCGATTTAGAGTAAGTACCATGTTGACAGCCGGGGAATTTTTCAATGCAAACCTAGGTTTCCACGTAAATATCTAAAAACATTGTTTTAAAGCGGCTTTCTATTAAAAATCCTGCAGATTTCGTATTTTCGCAGGACTATTAATCAAACAAATTAATTATGAAAGTTACTATAGTTGGTGCCGGGGCTGTTGGAGCCAGCTGCGCTGAATACGTGGCCATTAAAAATTTCGCTTCAGAGGTTGTTCTTATTGATATTAAGGAAGACTATGCTGAAGGAAAAGCCATGGATTTGATGCAGACTGCTTCTCTAATGGGCTTCGACACCAAGATCACCGGGAGCACCAACGATTACACCAAAACAGCTAATTCAGACATCGCCGTAATAACCAGCGGTATTCCGCGTAAGCCGGGAATGACCCGTGAGGAATTGATCGGGATCAATGCAGATATCGTAAAATCTGTTGCTTCCAGTCTTATTGAGCATTCTCCTAATGTCACTATCATTGTGGTAAGTAACCCAATGGATACTATGACTTACCTGGTACATAAAACAACTAACCTTCCTAAGAACAGGATTATTGGAATGGGTGGTGCTTTAGATAGCGCCCGTTTCAAATATCGTATCAGTGAAGCTTTGGAATGTCCGGCTTCAGATGTTGACGGAATGGTTATCGGAGGCCACAGTGATACCGGTATGGTTCCGTTGGCGAGATTGGCAACCCGTAACAGTGTGCCTATTTCAGCTTTTCTTTCTGAAGAAAGAATCAGCCAGATCACTGAAGACACCAAAGTAGGAGGAGCTACCTTGACCAAAATGCTTGGTACCAGTGCATGGTATGCACCCGGTGCGGCCGTTTCTTCTTTAGTACAGGCGATCGCTTGTGATCAAAAGAAAATGTTCCCTTGTTCTGCTTTGCTTGAAGGTGAATACGGATTGAATGATCTATGTATCGGAGTGCCGGTAATTCTTGGTAAGGATGGAATCGAGAAGATCGTGGAGATCGAACTTACAGATGCTGAAAAAGCTAAGATGAAAGAAAGTTCTGAAGGCGTTTCAAAGACCAACGGACTTCTGGATCTGAAAAAATAATTACAGGGATTTTTCCCTTTTTTGAAGCTGTTCGGGAACAGGTTGAATTTCTTCGGAAATTTTTGAAAAGTTCACACTTTCTAAAATCCGGGAAAACACTATTCAGCTGTGCTCCGGAACAGCTTCTTTTTTTACTTCAAAAGTTAATTTTTTCAAAAAAAACAATTGGGATTTGATTCCTGAAAACCTATATTTGTCCGTTTTTAAAAATTGAACATAAATTAAAGAATAATGCAGAACAAGGGAATAGTCAAGGTGTTTGCAATTTTGTTTGGTTTGGTATGTATTTACCAGCTTTCTTTTACATTTATTGCCAATAATGTAGAGAAAGATGCCGAATTGTTTGCAAAGCAGCAGATCTCCGAAGATGTAGATGATTACATCACACTTCGTGACAGGGCAGAGCAACGATATCTTGACTCAATCGGTAACGATGAGGTTTTTGCCGGAATCACTTACAACACGGCAAAAGACAAAGAACTTAACAAGGGACTTGACCTTAAGGGAGGGATCAATGTGATCCTTCAGATTTCTGTTAGAGACATCCTTAAGGAACTGGCAAACAACACTAAAGACCCTGCTTTCAACCAGGCTTTAGCCAAAGCTGATGAGGCTCAGAAAAAAAGCCAGGAAAACTATGTAGACCTTTTCTTTGAGGCCTTTGATGATATTCCGGATGCCCGTTTGGCATCTCCTGATGTTTTTGCAAATAAGACCCTTAGTGACGAGATCAATTTTGAAATGGAGAATGATGAGGTGAAGCCTATCATCCGTAGAAAAATTGATGAGTCCATTACTTCGGCTTTTGAAGTACTTAGAAAGCGTA
Organism: Salinimicrobium soli; assembly: GCF_048323655.1. Lineage (NCBI taxonomy): Bacteria > Pseudomonadati > Bacteroidota > Flavobacteriia > Flavobacteriales > Flavobacteriaceae > Salinimicrobium > Salinimicrobium soli. Next base: position 67,050 of record NZ_JBLUWW010000006.1, read on the forward strand.
TTGATAAATTCGGGGTTACTCAGCCAAACATTCAGAGGCTTGGGAATTCAGGAAGGATCCTTGTGGAGCTTCCGGGAGCTAAAGAGATCGAGCGTGTAAAAGATCTTTTACAGAGTACGGCCCAATTAGAGTTCTGGCATGTTTACAAGAGTAACGAACTTCAGGATTTCCTTGTACAGGCCAATACTGTTCTAAAAGGAATTGTTCAGCAGGAAACAGAAGAAGTGGTAGACACTACCGCTGCGGAAGAAGATGAGATCGATGCATTGTTAGAATCTGCAGATGATACTACCGAAGTTGCTCAACAAAATAATCCGTTGTTTGACCTCATGGTGCAGCCTGGTTTTCAGGGTGGACCTGTTCTGGCAACTTTCCATGTTGAGGATACTGCACAGGTACATGATTATTTGAATATGCCGCAGGTGCGTTCTTTGTTGCCTGCAGAACAGCGCTATGCAAAATTTGTTTGGGGTAAAACTGATGAAGACAGTGAAACTGCTGCTCTTTACGCCTTAAAATCTAACAGACAAGACGAGCCTCCGTTATCAGGAAGTGTGATCACTGACGCTATGCAGACTTACGACCAGGTAGGACGTGTGGCTGTAAGTATGCAAATGAATGGTAAGGGAGCTAAGATCTGGGAAGAAATGACCGGTTTTGCTTCTGAAAACCAGAGCCAGATCGCCATCGTTCTGGATAACATTGTATATTCTGCACCGGGTGTATCCAGTGGAGCTATTTCGGGAGGAAGAAGTGAGATCACGGGAGACTTTTCCATTACTGAAGGTCAGGATTTAGCAAACGTGCTTCGTGCAGGTAAGCTTCCTGCTTCAGCAGATATTATTCAGAGTGAAGTGGTTGGACCATCCCTTGGTCAGGAAGCGATCGACAGCGGAATTATGTCTTTTGGCATTGCTCTTATCCTTGTACTGCTATGGATGATCTTCTACTACGGGAAAGCTGGAATTTTCGCAGATATCGCTCTTGTAGTTAACATTTTGTTCATCTTCGGAATTCTTGCCGGTCTTGGTGCGGTGCTTACCTTACCTGGTATTGCCGGTATTGTATTGACCATTGGTATATCTGTGGATGCGAACGTACTTATCTTTGAGCGTATCCGGGAAGAGTTTGCCAAAGGTAAAATCCAGAAGGATGCCATTAGAGATGGTTTCAGCAATGCTTTGTCATCCATTCTTGATGCTAACATTACCACAGGTCTTACAGGTTTGATCCTTTTAGTTCTTGGTACCGGTCCTATTAAGGGATTTGCAACTACCTTATTGATTGGTATTGCTACCTCTTTATTCACTGCAATATTCATTACCAGGTTATTCATTGATAGCTATGGTAAAAAGGATAAAAATCTTGATTTTTCTACCAAGGTTACAAAAGGTCTATTTACTCGTATGGGGATCAATTTCCTCGGAAAGAGAAAAACATTTTATGTTGTTTCAGGGATATTTGTTCTGGTGAGTCTTGGGTCATTGTTTACTCAGGGACTAAATCAGGGAGTGGATTTTGTTGGAGGAAGAAGTTACACAGTTCGTTTTGACCAATCGGTGAATCCAACCGAGATCGAGAATGACCTGGTGGCTGAATTCGGAAGTGCTGAGGCTAAAACTTTTGGTGCCAGCAACCAGATCAAGGTAACTACTAAATACAAGGTAGATGAAGAAGGAACTGAGATCGATAATGAGATCCAGCAAAAGCTTTTCAATTCCCTTCAAAAGTACCTTCCTGAAAACACAACCTACGATGACTTTAAAGTTGGAGAAGGAGAGCGTACGATCGGGATAATGCAGACAATTAAGGTAGGACCTTCAATTGCCGATGATATCAAGCAGGCTTCTATTTGGGCTGTACTTGGTTCCCTGTTGGTGGTATTCCTCTATATCCTGTTAAGGTTTAGAAAGTACCAGTTCAGTTTGGGTGCTGTGGCTGCTTTATTCCACGATGTTCTTATCGTTCTTGGTATATTCTCTCTTACCTATAAGTTCATGCCGTTCAACATGGAGATCGACCAGGCCTTTATTGCAGCTATTCTAACAGTAGTAGGTTACTCTCTGAACGATACCGTGGTAATATTTGACCGCATTAGGGAATTCTTTAATGAGCACCCTGCATGGACTAAGAAGGATGCAATTAATGCGGCGATCAACAGTACTATTAGCCGTACTTTGAACACCTCGATGACCACACTTGTGGTACTTCTTGCAATCTTCATTTTTGGAGGTGAGAGTATAAGAGGATTTATGTTTGCACTTATTATTGGTGTAATTGTAGGTACTTATTCATCTGTCTTTATTGCGACACCAATTACCTATGACACCTTTACAAAACAAATGAAGAGGAGGAATAAGCCGGCCAAAAAGGAAGTGGCTTAATCTGAATCTCCTATATACTTTAAAAAGGCTGCCGTTTGGCAGCCTTTTTTATTGGTACTCATCAAATGGGATTGCTTTTTATTCGGAAGCCGGTAAAGAGCTTCCGTTCCCTTCAGGATAATAGAAAAGTGGATGTAGAGTGCTTCCTTCAGTTGTCTCTTTTCCTTTTAAACCCCGGCCTGAAGGTAAAAACCGGTTTATGATTTTGTTGTCATTCCTTTTCAAGGGGATTAGAAGATTTCAGCGTGATTGGACAGGTGGATCAATTCCAGTAGATTAAGACGCCGCTAGAGGGCTTAATGGGGAAATTAGATGCTGTGTCAGATGAATAGAGGAGGATTCCTTACCCGGAAAAGTATCTATTTCACTTACAGTCATAAAAAAGCCTCCCAAAAGAGGAGGCTTAAGAATGTCATTTTTGGAAGGTGTTATACCCTTGCTTTTGTTGAAGGTCTGAACATAAAATAAAACCCAGCCAGAATAAAGGGTACACTTAACCATTGTCCGGTATTAAGGACCCAGTTGACTCTTTCTCCTACCTGTGGTTCTTTTACAAATTCAACAAAGAACCTTACTGTCCACAGCAGTACAAGGAAAAGTCCGAAGATATAGCCCAGTTTATGTCTTTTTTCGGTCTTCCAGTAGGTGAACCATAAGATCAAAAAGACGATCAGGTAACAAAATGATTCGTATAGCTGCGCCGGATGCCGGGCAAAATCTTCTCCAAGTTTAGTAAAGACGACTCCGTAGTCGCTATGAGTTGGTTTTCCAATTATCTCGGAATTCATGAAATTCCCGATTCTCACAAAGATACCTCCACATGCCACAGGGATCACAATTCTGTCAAGGATCCACAGAACCGGTTTGTGAAGTACCTTTTTTGAATAAAGATACATGGCGATAATAATTCCTATTGCAGCACCGTGACTCGCCAGTCCGCGGAAACCGGTGAACTCGAATTCAGGTTCAAACCTTACAGGCAGAAAGATCTCCAGTAAGTGGTTTTGAAAATAATCCCAGTCGTAGAAGATCACATGGCCCAGGCGTGCTCCAATTAAGGTAGCCAGAACGGTATAAATGAACAGTGAGTCCAGTTTTTCGAGAGAAACTCCCTCACGCTTAAAGATGTTCTTCATCAAATACCAGCCAAGGGTAAAAGCGATGACAAACATTATACTGTAGTAGTGGATAACGAAAAATCCCAGATCGATTCCTTCGGAGGGATTCCAGTAGATCATATTAAAGAACATGAAAATAATTTATGGTTGGTGGATAAAGATACATATTTGGAGGCTTTTCGGATTATTTTTCCTTCTGAAGTTTTTCAGGAACGGGATCGTATCCGGAACCGCCCCAGGGGTTACAACTCGCAATTCGCTTTAATGACAACCAACCTCCTTTAAAGGCGCCATGCTTCCGCAGGGCTTCAAGGGTGTATTGAGAGCAGGTGGGAGTGTATCGACAGGTGGCAGGGGTGAGGGGCGAGATAAAATTCTGGTAGAATTTTACCAGCCCAATAAGCGGATATGATAACCACTTTTTTACCACCACATAAATTTTAGTTTAAAGAAAAACTGGTGCCTTCCTTGCCATCCTTTAACTGAATTCCAAGTTCTAATAGCTCATCTCTTATCTTGTCACTCAGGGCGAAATCTTTGTTCGCTCTTGCTTCTGCTCTTAATCTGATTAGCAGTTCTACAGTGCCGGCCAGTTTATTTCCTGCTTCATCATCGGCTGCTTCTGCTGTATCGACCAGACCGAGTACCTCAAAAATGAAAGCACTCATGGTACTTTTTAGTTCTGCCAGATCTTCCGCAGTAATAGATGCCTTTCCTTCATTGAGGATATTGATCTGCTTCACTGCCTCAAACAGCTGTGCGATTAGGATAGGACTGTTGAAGTCGTCGTTCATGGCGTCATAGCATTTCTGCTTCCATGCAGCTACATCAAAGTCAGATCTACTTCCTGATTCCAATTCATCCAGCAGGTGGTAAGCGTCCATCAGCCTGTTAAAGCCTTTTTCACTGGCTACTAAGGCTTCATTTGAAAAGTCGAGTATGCTTCGGTAGTGAGCCTGCAGCATAAAGAACCTGGCTACTGTGGGAGCAAAGCCTTTCTCAAGATTCGGATTATCGCCGGTGAAGATCTCGTTAGGCAGGATATTATTTCCTGTACTTTTGGCCATCTTCTTTCCGTTAAGGGTAAGCATATTGGCGTGCATCCAGTAATGAACAGGATCTTTTCCGGTAGCAGCTTCTCCCTGTGCTATCTCACACTCATGGTGTGGAAATTTAAGGTCCATTCCGCCGCCGTGGATGTCAAATTCTTCTCCCAGATATTTGGAACTCATAACAGAGCATTCAAGGTGCCAGCCCGGGAATCCATCGCTCCAGGGTGAAGGCCATCTCATAATATGCTGTGGTTCTGCCTTTTTCCAAAGGGCAAAATCCTGCGGATTCTTCTTATCGCTTTGTGCAGCGAGCTCCCTGGTATTAGGGATCATATCTTCCAGTTTCCGGCCGCTCAACCTTCCGTAGTCGTGTGTTTCGTTGAACTTAAGGACATCAAAGTAAACCGATCCATTGGCTTCGTAGGCATACCCTTTTTCCAGGATCTGCTTTATTATTTCTATCTGTTCAACGATATGACCGGTAGCGGTAGGCTCAATGCTCGGTGGCAGATTGTTGAACTTTTGAAGGATATTGTGAAAATCGACCGTGTATTTTTGAACGACCTCCATTGGTTCGATCTGTTCCAGCCGTGCTTTCTTTGCGATACGGTTTTCTCCGGAATCAGCATCGTTTTCCAGGTGTCCGGCATCAGTAATATTCCGAACATAACGAACTTTATAGCCAAGATGTTTCAGGTAGCGGAAAACAAGATCAAAAGAGATGAAGGTACGGCAGTTTCCAAGGTGAACCTTGCTGTAAACCGTAGGTCCGCAAACGTACATCCCTACGCGTCCTTCATTGATTGGTGTAAAAGTCTCTTTTTCTCCCGAAATGGAATTATAAATCTTTAATTCCTGCTGCTGGTAAAGTGCCATAAAGTGAGGTTGTACTGGAGGTTCTTAAAATTCGGTTTCTAAGTTAATATAATCAAGGAAATCTCTTCGCGCTTCCGGATCTTTAAAACGACCACCATATTCACTGGTCACCGTGCTGGATTCGATATCCCTGATTCCGCGGCTGTTAACGCACAGGTGCTTAGCGTCAATTACACAGGCCACGTCTTCAGTTCCCAGTACTTCCTGAAGTTCCTTCACGATCTGCATAGTCAGCCTCTCCTGTACCTGTGGTCTTTTTGCGTAATAATCAACAATACGGTTCATTTTTGAAAGTCCCACAACGGTACCATTGGAGATGTAGCCAACGTGAGCCTTTCCAACTATAGGTAAAAGGTGGTGCTCGCAGGTAGAATAAAGGGTAATATTCTTTTCTACCAGCATCTCGCCGTATTTATATTTATTCTGAAAAGTGGAAGCCTTAGGTTTCACTTGTGGATGAAGACCTCCAAAGATCTCATTAACAAACATTTTTGCCACCCTTTTCGGAGTGCCTTTGAGGCTATCATCAGTAAGATCTAAACCAAGAGTGTCCATGATGTTACGGACATTTTCCTGAATGATCTCGATCTTTTCAGCATCTGTTTTATCAAAGGCATCGGGACGCATGGGGGTATCAGTGTTCGGACTTACAAAAGCATCACCCATTTCGTCAATGGCCTCGTCTATATTATCTTTTTTCATTTTTGTTTTTTATGAAATATGCAATTCACAATGTTTAGGCTTGCAAAGATACATATTAAAACCCTTTTCTGATAATCAGTAACATCAGCTATTTCTATAGCATCTAAGGTAAACCAAATAAAAAAAAACAGCCCCGAGGGCTGTTCTATATAAAGTTGATGATCGTTAAATTCCGAAGCTAACAGTCAGGGTGAAATTATTGTCTGTCCTGTTGATAAAGGCACGACCTGTAAGGCCAACCTGGAATAACTGCGGATTAAAGTCCTGTTCTGAGGCATCGTAAGCTGCGTCTATTTTTACATTTCCGAAGTTGTACCCCACTCCAAGCGAGTATCCGGTAAGATCTCCAATTGTAGATCCATCACTGTACGGACTTTCTTCAAATCGATATCCACCCCTTAAACTCCAGCCAGCAAGACGATACTCTCCACCAATCCTGTAAGAAGAAGCTCCCTGCAGTTCGTTCTCCATCAGGCTATTCTGAAATGCGAATTCCGGATCTCCTTTGGGTTTAAACTTAGTGGTGGAATAGTCTTTATAGGAGTAATCGAAGCTAATAAGCGCCTGACTTCCGAAGAGATAAGCTAAACTACCAGTGTATGTGGAAGGGGTTTGTAATTTGTAATCAGGATAAACATTGATGACATTTGGGTTTACTGCAAGTACTCCGTCATTATTCACGGTTTCGATATACTCCGTAGTTTCCTCAGAAATAGTGTACCAGGTAGGAGATTCATAGGCGAGACCTGCTCTCACATTATCATTGATCTTTGCCAGTCCGCCCAGTTGAAAGCTAAAACCGCTACCCAAGGTGCTTAAGCGGTTCTCAAAATAGATCTCATTGATCCCGCTCCCGGGGTTATTATTGGTTTCGTAAAACGAAGTGAATTTGTCGTAATTAATAAAGTGGGTGTTCAGATTTATACCCAGGTACAGGTAGTCCTGAAATTGAGTGGCAAAGTTAAAAGCAAATTTGCCATTCAATCCTGTAGCGGCATAAGAGTATTCCTGGTCAAAAGTACCCGGAGCGACATTAGAACTATAGGAAGTGCTTGTAAAATCATCTGGATCATCGGCAAGAATCACCTCACTTCTAAGACCCAAAAATGCCTGTTGGGCGCCAAAGCCTTCATTTTCTCCCAGGTATGAATAAAGTTCTGAAACCGTTTCATCTTCATAAGGAACCAATAGATCCAGAGGTATTCCGTCAGCATAACCAAGAAAATACCGGTCAATAGATCTTGTGTTCCTACCCATTGCCAGGAAATCATCTTCAAAGCTCGCTGTCTTGTTATAATTGAAACCGAGAGTAAATTTCCTCCAATCGTTGTTCTCGTTACGGTTATTAAAAACCATTACAGCTCCTACCTGCCCCAGATCAAGATTCGATTCTGAGGTACTCGTAAAGCTGTTCATGAAGCTAACGTCGTTGTCTGAGTTCTCAATATTGAGAGTAATGGCCGCAGAACTATTCAGAAAAACTGCAGATCCTGCAGGGTTGATATTCAGGGAAGAAAGATCTCCACCCAAAGCCCCAAAGGCTCCACTCATAGCACGATAACGAGCTGTTCCATTCAATTCGGTGGTTGAATATTGAACAGCATCTTTTATAGTTTGAGCCTCCACAGTCATTGAAGCAATGGCTATGAAGGCAAAAAATAATTTTTTCATCTAATCCCTAATTTTTTTATTTAGTTATTTCCACCTCTTCCGCGGGTCGATCTTGAAGATCCTCCTCCACTTCTGGTTCCTGAAGATGAGGAACTAGACGAAGAACGGTATGTTCCGCCGCTTCTGGATGTAGATCTGGTTGTTCTTACACGAGATCCACTATCACTTCTACGGGAGGTGCTTCTAACGCGTTGCGCATCACGGTTGCTGGATGATCTGTTATAAACAGAGCTTCGGCGAGCAGGTGAATCTGAAGAAGATCTAACTCTGGTGGAACGTGTGCTGTAAGTACGGTCATTTGTGTTACGTGCGGCACGAATGTTTCTGGAGTTTGAATACTTCTGGATCCTGGAGATTCGAGATTGATCGTTTCTGCTATATCCCCTGTAATCGGTATAAGAATTTCTTCTACCGGTATTAAAAGCCAGGTCTCTATGACTGTACCTGTAGTAAGGATAATAATATCCTGCGGCATAAGGGTAGTATGGGTGGTAGGCGTAACCCCAGCTATTCCAGCCAAAACCAAAACCTATGTTCCATCTCCAGTTTCCATAATAGCCATAACCGTAATGGTAGGGATATCCGTAGTGACCATATCTGTAGTAAGGATAATTCCAGTATACATCATAAAATCCTATAGAATAAGGGTAGATGTAAGGATTGTAGAATGGATTGTAAAATCCGTCATTGTAAATATTAATTGAGATCTCATCGGGATCTGTTCCCCAGGCAGCGTTCCCGATCTGGTAATTCAAACCTTCTTCCTGAGAGTACTCGCCGTTGTAGTTTCCGGAAGAATAACTATCTATATCGGTAAAAATAGCGCCTTCTTCGGGCACGTTTCCAAATGCATCAGCTTTTTCAGAAAAAAGCTGTTTGTAGTAGAGAGCATTATCATAGGACTCTTCATAATCATCCCTGTAATCATTAGCACTATAGGCCTCATTGTCAGAAGAGGAGTATATCCCGTCATTATCATACCCGGCGTACTGGTACGAACTACAGGAAGCTAATAATAAAAGAGCGCTGAATCCCGATATAATGGCTCTTAAATTTAAAAGCTTGTAGTATCGTTTCATGGCCTCGATTTTATTATTGAACAAAGTTTAAAAATAGTTAGTTTTGCCCTAACTTTAATTTATTTAACAAGGTACAACATTTGTGCCAAAAGAAAGTAGATGGCAAAGAACTTAACAACCCGAAAAGAGGATTATTCCAAGTGGTATAACGAGCTGGTAGTCAAAGCAGATCTGGCAGAAAATTCAGCGGTTAGAGGCTGTATGGTCATTAAACCTTACGGCTATGCAATATGGGAAAAAATGCAGGCTCAGTTGGATAAAATGTTCAAGGAAACAGGACATCAAAATGCTTATTTTCCACTTTTTGTTCCCAAAAGCCTTTTCGAAGCTGAAGAAAAGAATGCCGAGGGTTTTGCTAAGGAATGTGCCATCGTGACTCACTACCGACTAAAGAACGATCCTGATAATGCAGGAAAGTTGATCGTGGATCCTGAAGCTAAACTGGAAGAGGAACTGGTGGTGAGGCCAACTTCAGAAGCTATTATCTGGAACACCTATAAAGGCTGGATCCAATCCTACCGCGACCTTCCTATCCTTGTGAACCAATGGGCAAACGTGGTGAGATGGGAGATGAGAACACGTCTGTTCCTTAGAACTGCTGAATTCCTTTGGCAGGAAGGGCATACAGCACATGCTACCAAAAAGGAAGCGCTGGCCGAAACTGAACAGATGAATAATATCTATGCCGAATTTGCCGAAACCTTTATGGCAATGCCGGTAATAAAAGGAAGAAAGACAGAGAGCGAACGTTTTGCCGGGGCTGAAGATACCTATTGTATTGAAGCCATGATGCAGGACGGGAAAGCCTTGCAGGCCGGAACATCCCACTTTTTGGGGCAGAATTTTGCCAAGGCTTTTGATGTTAAGTTTGCCAGTAAAGAAGGAAATCTGGAACATGTTTGGGCTACTTCATGGGGAGTTTCAACACGTTTAATGGGAGCCTTGATTATGACGCACAGTGATGATAATGGATTGGTGCTTCCTCCAAATCTTGCGCCTATTCAGGTTGTGATCGTGCCTATTTACAAAGGAGAAGAACAACTCAACCAGATCTCTGAAGTTGCCAACAAACTGGCTGCAGATCTTAGAGCAGCTGGAATATCAGTGAAATATGATGACCGCGACACCCAAAAGCCGGGTTGGAAGTTTGCGCAATACGAGTTGCAGGGAGTGCCGGTGAGAATAGCCATTGGTCCAAAAGATCTAGAAAAAGGATCAGTAGAACTTGCAAGAAGAGATACGCTCAAGAAAGAATTTGTTTCCCAGGCAGATGTTAAGGAAAAAGTGATCGGGCTAATGACCGAGATCCAGGAGAACCTTTATCAGAGAGCACTTAGCTTCAGAAATGACCATATAACGTCTGTAGATACCTTTGAGGAATTCAAGAAGGTGGTCAAAGAAAAGGGAGGATTTATTTCAGCTCACTGGGACGGAACAGCAGAGACTGAAGCTAAGATAAAAGAGCTTACAAAAGCTACTATAAGATTGATTCCTTTTAGAGCAGAGAAAGAGGAGGGAAGCTGTGTGTTTACTGGAAAACCTTCGGCTCAAAGAGTGCTTTTCGCGAAGGCCTATTAAAATTTCAAAAAAAATTCGCCAACATTTGCGGCATTGAAAAATAGTTGTATTTTTGCATCCGCATTTGAAAATAAATGGTCCGTTCGTCTAGGGGTTAGGACGCCAGGTTTTCATCCTGGTAACAGGGGTTCGATTCCCCTACGGACTACGAAAGGTTTGCAAGTCGTGTAAACCATCTTTGAAATAAATTTTGGTCCGTTCGTCTAGGGGTTAGGACGCCAGGTTTTCATCCTGGTAACAGGGGTTCGATTCCCCTACGGACTACTATAAAAGAATTAATTTAATATTAGTGTAATGGCAAATCATAAGTCAGCGTTGAAGAGAATCCGTAGCAATGAGACTAAGCGTCTTAGAAATCGCTACCAGCATAAAACTACCAGGAACGCGATCAAAAAATTGCGTGAGGCTGATAAGCAGGAGGCAGAGACTTTATTTCCTACAGTAGTTTCTATGATCGATAAGCTTGCAAAACGCAACATTATTCATGATAATAAAGCCGCTAACCTGAAATCTGAGTTGGCAAAGCATATCGCTGCGCTTTAATTAGAAATAGTGTTCAATTTATACGGATGCCCCTCGTTTAGGACGAGGGGCATTTTTGTTTTTTTTTATTTGGATGGGTGAGCTTTCTGCGTTTTAGATTTTGTTAAAAAATTTTAAACTGCTGGAGCTTCTGTCTGATTTTTATTATATTAAATGCATTCGGGAAATTAATTTTTTCTTACCCTACATTTCCCAGGCCCTCCCACATAATTTTTAATTGTTCCAATTTGTGCAGTTCTGTACCTGCTTTGTTGTGGAAAATATTTTACTAACCAAAAATTTTCCATTATGAGAAATTTTAAGCTAAACTTTAAAAAAGTTTTTATAGTTCTACTGAGCTTTGGTCTGATGAACCTTATTACCTCTTGTGAAAAGGAGGGTTTGACAGAAGATGATTTTAATACTCTGGATGCGCGAGTTGAAAAAGAAAAAGCACCTAAATCCAACGAAGGATTTAAGGCTTTTCATGAAGGCTTTGAAGGAAAAATTAGAGCCTGGGTTGATAATTCAGTTTCTGGTCCAATGGGCTGGTGCGGTACGATTGAACAAAAACGTGGAAGTGATGGATTGCAGGCTTCTTCGGGGAATTCGTATGCTCTTTTAATGCATGGTGGTTGTAATGACTACTATTCATCAGGTTTTCCAGACGGTAGTGGACCCGCAACTTTTGATCCTTCCCTTTGGAGTACAACTTGGCCGCAACATGGGTTTATGCAGCAATTAGATATTTATTTAGATCCTCAAGAGTTCGAAGAGGGCTTAGCCTTTACTTATTTAAATTCACTTCATTATCCTGCCCTTGCATACCCATTTATTTATGTGGGATTTGATGTTGAAATGAGCGAAGGCACCCTATATGTTGGTGAGGAGGAAGTGAATACTGCTGGATGGTATACTTTCAAGTATACTTTCACAAGTAATGAAGAGGGCTATGCGGTTGCAGTCTTCGAACTTCTTGATCAGATGGGGGTAGTTCTGGAATCCAGTTCTCAAACTCTTGATGTAATGGCAAGTGAACTAGGAAGTGGTTATGTCTGGTTTGAAAGTATTCAAGAAGGAGTGAAACTTCCAATTGATGAACATTATCTGAGCCCGGCCAATAGTTCGAACGCTCATTAGAAATACGATAGAGAATTAAGAGCATAAAAAAATCCGGTACTCGAAAGAGCACCGGATTTTGTCATATTTGGAGGGTATCCTTATCCGTTCATGGAAATAAGGAACTCTTCATTATTTCTGCTTTGTTTGATTCTGTCGTTAATGAATTCCATCGCCTCAACAGGATTCATGTCGGCAAGGTATTTACGCATTACCCACATTCTTTGAAGGGTGCTTTCATCAAGAAGAATATCATCGCGTCTGGTACTGGAAGAAGTAAGGTCAATAGCAGGGAAGATTCGTCTGTTAGCGATCTTTCTGTCTAACTGAAGCTCCATGTTACCGGTTCCTTTGAATTCCTCAAAGATCACCTCGTCCATTTTAGATCCTGTTTCGGTAAGAGCGGTTGCAATGATCGACAATGATCCGCCTCCTTCAATATTCCTGGCAGCTCCAAAGAATCTTTTCGGCTTGTGCAGGGCATTTGCGTCAACACCACCGCTCAATACTTTACCACTGGCCGGTTGAACGGTGTTGTAGGCTCTCGCCAAACGGGTAATGGAATCGAGAAGGATCACCACATCGTGTCCACATTCCACCATTCTTTTGGCTTTTTCCAATACGATATTTGCTACCCGAACGTGTTCGTGAGCTTCTTTGTCAAAGGTTGAAGCAATTACTTCACCGCGCACATTTCGTTGCATATCGGTCACCTCTTCAGGACGCTCATCGATCAATAGGATGATCTGGTACACCTCAGGGTGATTGGCGGCAATCGCATTGGCAATATCTTTAAGCAACATGGTTTTTCCCGTTTTTGGCTGGGAAACGATCATTCCTCTCTGTCCTTTTCCAATAGGAGAGAACAGGTCAATGATCCTGGTCGAAACAGTGCTTTGTCTTTCGGCAATATTGAATTTTTCCTGCGGGAAAAGTGGCGTAAGGTGTTCAAATGAAACCCTGTCTCTCACTACCTGCGGGTCAAGTCCATTGATCTTATTGATCTTAATTAGAGGGAAGTATTTTTCTCCTTCTTTTGGAGGTCGTACCTGTCCCAGAACAGTGTCTCCAGTCTTTAATCCGAATAATCTTATCTGTGATTGAGATACATAGATATCATCGGGAGAAGAAAGGTACATATAGTCAGATGAACGCAAAAATCCGTAGCCGTCCTGCATGATATCCAAAACCCCTTCGCTTTCAATGATCGCATCAAATTCGTAATCGGGTTCTTTATATCTATTGCGGTTATCACGGTTGCCCGTATCGCGGTTGGAATTTCCGTTATCCCTGTTATTGCTTTTTTGATTTTGGTTCTGATTTCCGGAATTGGAGTTGTCTTTTGAACGGTTCTCTTTGCGGGAATCTTTTTGATGACTTCTACCTGAGCTCTCTTTTTGAGAATGTTGCTTTTTGGAGTGATCTTCTTTTTTAGAAGGATGATCACTTCTTTTGTCAGAGGTATCTTTCCCTTTTGAAGAATCCTGTTTTGCCTGATGGGATTCCTGAGGTCTGTTTTCCTTCTTTTCTTCCTTTTTTTCTGAAGAAGTATCCTGTGGAGGTCTGGCGTTGTCGCTGTCTTTCCTGGTTCTCGGCTTTCGTTGCTTCTTGGCAGAGGTAGATTTTTGATCTTCTGAAGATGCTTTTTTGTCATCGTCAGATAGAACTTCCTGTACTTTTTTAGGATTTGCAGCCTGATAGTCAAGGATCTGATATACCAAATCCAGTTTCTTCTGGGTTCTGTATTTAGGAACCCTTAAGGTTTTGGCTATTTCCTGAAGTTCAGGCAGCTTCTTAGCCTTTAATTCTGAAATTTCAAACATGAATGTTGTAGAATAAAAATTTGTCTTTGGTTTGATTAAGCTTCTCGAGGAAGAATCGAAAAAAAAATCTGGAGTCTAAGTAACCTTTGTTGAATTGGTTACGTAATGATACTGCAATTATACGACATTATTTTAATATTTTAAATATGGTTTCTAAAAAGAATCTTTTATTTTTGTGCCTCGATTAAAGAGAAATGCTTCAAAGAATACAAACGATCTACTTATTGTTAGCGGCTTTAACCAGCGCCGGATTGATTTTTGTTTTTAGCCTTTGGACAGGAGAAGCGGGAGAAGTAGTGTATGCTGAAGACATACTTTTAGTGTTCGGTCTTTTTTTACTTTCCGCAGCCATTTCTTTGATCACTATATTTTTGTTTAAAAACCGAAAGCTTCAGTTCGTGCTGGGGCGACTCAATATCTTATTAAACTTAATTTTACTAGGATTATTTGTCTATTGGTCCCTAAACATATCTGGAGAGAGTAACATCTCTGAGAAAGGTATTGGGATGCTGATTCCGGTTCTTTCTATCGTTTTTTTAGTGCTGGCCAACAAGGCCATAAAAAAGGATGAAGATCTCGTAAAATCTGTGGATCGATTGCGATAAACCTTTTATCTTAGTAGTATTAGTGCGTAAAAACCCGGAGTGAAAGCTTCGGGTTTTTTTGTGTCTCTGCGGAAGGGGTCTCAAAAATGACTTTTTTGGAAGGATCTCAAAATGAATTTTTTTGAAAGGTTTTAAAAGGTATTCAAAAATGACATTTTTGAATGACCACTGACCATTGGCCACTATTTCTTCCCCAGTTCAATTACTTCCAGGTCCTTTATGTCCTTTCCTTCAATAGTGAATCTTAGCATGGTTCGTACCTGGTGGAAGCCCTGCTTTCCTGCTGCTCCCGGGTTCATGTGCAGCAGGTTGAGTTTTTTATCGTTCATCACCTTCAGTATATGGGAATGTCCGCTAATAAATAACTTCGGAGGATCCTTCTTTATCTCTTCTTTCACTGCCGGAGAATATCTTCCGGGGTACCCGCCAATATGGGTGATCCATACATCTACTTCTTCACACATGAACCGCTGGTTTAATGGAAACTCCTTTCTGATCTCACTTCCGTCAATATTTCCAAAAACGGCTTTTAGTGGTCTTATTTCTTTCAGGGAATCGCTTACAGCTGTGGTGCCTATGTCTCCGGCATGCCAAATCTCGTCAGCGGCTTCGGCGTATTTTTTAATTCTTTCATCAAAGTATCCGTGGGTGTCGCTAAGTAGAAGAATTTTTTTCATCAGGAAATTTTATGCAGGCATTAACAAACAGGAGAGCCTGAGTAATGGGCAGTTGTAGATATTGGATTATCTTTGTGTCTTTAACGGTAAAAGTAAAGATTTAGATTGAGAAATTTTTTGGAGCTGGCGTACTTTGGAAAGGCATACCACGGCTGGCAAAGGCAACCTAATGCAGTTTCTGTGCAGGAGGTGGTCGAGCAGGCGTTGCAAACACTGCTTCAGGAAAATTTGGAGATCACAGGTGCCGGAAGGACTGACGCGGGAGTACATGCCAAACAATTGTATGCTCATTTTGATACTTCCAAACCCTTAGGTAAAAATTTCCTTTTTAGAGTCAATGCCTTGTTGCCAAAAGATATCGCTTTAGTTTCCGTTAGAGAAGTAACTCCAGAAGCACATGCGCGTTTTGATGCAGTTTCCAGGAGCTATGAATATCATATCGTGAAAGAAAAAGACGTTTTCTCTATAGATACGGCTTATTGGGTGAAGAAAGAATTACGGGTGGACGAAATGAACAGGGCAGCAAAAATATTATTAGAGTATAAGGACTTTAAATGTTTTTCGAGGTCACGTACAGATGTGAAAACCTATAACTGTTCTATAGAACATGCTTTTTGGGAAACCACCAATTCCGGACTGGTCTTTCACATTAAAGCAGACAGATTCCTTCGGAATATGGTAAGGGCAATTGTAGGTACCATGCTGGAAATTGGTCAGGGTAAAATGGAGGCTGAGAACATGCACGAAATCATCCGCAGTGGTAATAGGAGTGAAGCCGGAGCGTCTGTACCAGCGCACGGATTGTTTTTAACAAGGATCGAGTATCCACAAACTATATTTATTTAATGGCGGCATCTTCGGGAAACGCATTTGATTTTAAACTTTTTAAAAGGCTGCTGGAATATACACAGGCCTATAAGTGGACCTTTTATTTTGTAGGTATCGCTGCTGTGCTGTTGTCATTCTTTGCTGTTCTGCGTCCCTATCTATTACAGATCACCATTGATAATTCGATCGTTCCGCAGGACAATGATCAACTGTTGTTCTACATAGGGCTGATGGCCGGAGTCCTTCTGCTGGAAGTCATTTTTCAATTCTGTTTCATCTATTTCGCCAACTGGTTGGGCCAGGAAGTGATAAGGGATCTTAGGGTGAATCTTTTTGAGCACATGCTGGAATTCAAAATGAAGTATTTTGATAATTCCGCAGTAGGAAGATTGGTGACCCGTGCCGTTAGTGATATCGAGACCATTGCCAGTATTTTTAGTCAGGGACTTTTCATGATCATCAGTGACCTTTTAAAAATGCTGGTGGTACTGGGTTTTATGTTCTATCAAAGCTGGAAATTGACTTTACTGGTGCTCCTCGTTTTGCCATTCATTCTATATGCTACCAGGATATTTCAGAAAAAGATGAAGGCTGCATTTGAGGAAGTCCGTACTCAAGTGGCCAACCTGAATACCTTTGTGCAGGAGCGAATAACGGGGATGAAGATCGTACAGCTTTTTACCCGTGAAGAAAAGGAATACGAAAGGTTTAAAGAGATCAATGATAAGCACCGCAAAGGCTGGATCAAGACCGTGTGGTATAACTCCATTTTCTTTCCCATCGCTGAAATGTCCACTTCTATTACCATTGGTTTGATCGTTTGGTATGGAGGGCTGCGTGTTATGGCTGAAAGTGAAGCTATCACCCTGGGGGTAATTGTCGCTTTTATCGAATTAAGCCAAATGTTGTTCCGTCCCCTGCGTCAAATAGCTGATAAGTTCAATACCCTGCAGATGGGAATGGTAGCAGCAAACCGCGTTTTTGGCATTTTAGACACCCAGGCGTCCATTGCCGATAATGGAACTATACAGATCGATCACCTCAAAGGAGAGATTGAATTCAAAAAAGTTCATTTCGGATACATTGAAGGAGAGGAAGTATTAAAGGGAATTTCGTTTAAAGCCGAGGCAGGCCAGACTGTTGCTATTGTTGGAGCTACGGGTGCCGGAAAGTCTACCATTATTAATCTGCTGAACCGTTCCTATGAGATCAACGGCGGAAATATCCTGGTAGATGGCATCGATGTGAAGGATATTACCCTGAAATCACTTAGAGCACAGATAGCAATTGTATTACAGGATGTTTTCCTTTTTGCTGATACCATTCTGAATAATATTACCCTTAATCACCCTGAAATAACCAAAGAAACCGTTATCCAGGCGGCTAAAGATATCGGGGTGCACGAGTTCATATCAAGCCTTCCTGGAGGTTACGATTATAATGTGAAAGAAAGAGGAGTAATGTTGTCTTCAGGACAAAGGCAATTAATTGCATTTTTAAGAGCTTACGTCAGTAATCCAAGTATACTTGTGCTGGATGAGGCGACTTCTTCCGTAGATTCATATAGCGAACAACTCATTCAGGATGCTACTTTGAAAATTACCGAAGGCCGTACTTCCATTGTGATCGCCCATCGTTTGGCAACCGTCAAAAAAGCAGATAAAATCCTGGTAATGGACGCCGGAGAGATCGTTGAGACCGGGACTCATTCCGAGCTGTTACAAAAAGAGAATGGGTACTATAAAAATCTTTACGAGGTGCAGTTCATGCAGGAGGAAGAAACCTTATGATCAAACAAGATCAGCTCTTAGCTTATCAATAAGATCTTCTTTGCCGTTGAACATGATGAATTCCCCGTCTTTTATATAAGAGATTTGTCCCGTTTCTTCACTGACAACCAGGGCCAGCGCATCAGTCTTTTCGGTTATTCCCACAGCTGCACGGTGCCGAAGGCCAAATCGTAATGGGATAGTACGGTCATTAGAAACCGGCAGCACAACACGGGTTGCAGTTATATAGTTGTCTTCAATGATCATGGCACCATCGTGAAGGATCGAATTCTTATAAAAAATAGATTCAATAATAGGCTGGTTCACCAGGATCTTCATGGTGTCTCCGGAATTTTTTACAAAATCAAGACTGGTGCTTTTTTGAATAACAATAAGAGCTCCGGTATTTGTCTTTCCCATATTCTCACATGCTCTCACGATCGCTTCCACGTCGTTCGGAGTGTCGAGATCATCTTTGATCAATTTCAGGGTTTGCAGAAATCTTCTTCGGCGAGCAAAGTTTGTAGAGCCAATCATCAAAAGGAACTTTCTTATCTCCTGCTGAAAAACCACGATCAGGGCGAACATTCCAACTCCAATAAATTCGCCCAGCACACTGCTCAGCATTTCCATCTGGAGCAGCTGCGTAAGTTTCCAAACAAAATAAATAATGACGATCCCGATAAAAATATTTACCGCAACCGTGCCTTTTACCAGTTTATAGAGGTAGTAAAGGAGGGCTGCAATAAGAACAATATCAACAATATCGAGGATTCGTAGGTCTAGAAAGTCCAAAGTGTTTTTGCTTTTAGGTAAATGTAAAAAATTTAAGCTAGTAATCGAGCTGCGCCGTCAATTTCACACATTCCACCGCTTCCTTTACGTCATGAACCCGTAAAATATGAGCTCCTTTTAACAGGCTAACGGTGTTAAGGACCGTTGTGCCGTTCAAAGCTTCATCGGGAGTTGTATTCAAGGTCTTATAAATGAGCGATTTTCTGGAGATACCGGAAAGTACGGGTAGATTCAGGCTTTTAAACAGTTCCAGGTGCTTCAATAGTTCGAAATTCTGAGAAATGTTCTTTGAAAAGCCAAATCCGGGGTCAATGATAAGGTCGTTGATGCCATGCGCCCTTGCTTCCGCTATCTTTTCCGAAAAGTAGAAAAGGATATCGCCGGTAAGATCCTTGTATTCATTCAGCTCTTTCATGTTCTGCGGAGTGCCCCTCATATGCATCATGATGTAGGGAACCTGCAGCTCTGCAATGGTTTTCATCATGTTACTGTCTAAAGATCCTGCGGAAATATCATTAATGATAGCCGCACCTTCCTGCACGCATTCCCGTGCCACTTTACTGCGGAAGGTGTCAATGGAGAGTAACACATCGGGAAACTCTTTTACCAGCGCCCTTACCACCGGAAGGATCCTGGTGAGCTCTTCCTCTTCTGAAATATCAACCGCACCGGGTCGGCTACTGTAGGCCCCGGCATCGATAAAAGTGGCTCCTTCTTCCAGCATTTTGGCCGTATGATCTATGTATTCGCTTAGAGTTCGTTTGCGGCCGCCGTCATAGAAAGAATCGGGAGTGATATTGAGAATTCCCATTACACGGGCAGTGCTGAAGTCTATGAGTTTTCCTTTACAGTTGATAAACATAAAAAAAAGTGGATTTTTAACAGGAAAAGTTAACTTTGATGAATAGATTAATTTCAGCGAAATTTACGCAAATTACTCAAGTGTATGAAGGATACGTCCAGCCAATATGATGCGGTGGTGAAGGAATGCCGCAGTCTTTTCATAAAAAAAATGCAGGATTACGGGTGTGCGTGGCGAATTCTACGCCTGCCGTCACTTACAGATCAGATCTTTATTAAAGCCCAACGCATAAGAGGACTTCAGGAAAATGAAGTGCGAAAAGTAGATGAAGGAGAAGTACCTGAATTTATCGGTATTATCAATTACTCGGTTATGGCGCTCATTCAGCTGAAAAAAGGAGTGGCGGCGCAACCTGATCTTTCCACAGAAGAAGTAGCAGATCTTTACGATCAGGTGATCAGCGAGACCAAAAAACTGATGGAGGATAAGAACCATGACTACGGTGAGGCGTGGCGGGATATGAGAGTGAGTTCTCTTACAGATCTAATCCTTCAGAAGTTATTACGTATAAAGACCATTGAGAATAACAAAGGCAAAACCCTGGTGAGTGAAGGGATAAGTGCGAACTATGAAGATATGATCAATTATGCCATTTTTGCCCTGATACATATAAACGAAAACAGCGAATCAAGTAGATCATAACCCAATTAGCAGCATGAAAATTCTAGTCAGTATTGCCCGATGGATCGTAGGATTACTTTTTATTTTTTCCGGTTTTGTCAAATTGAATGACCCTATCGGGTTCTCCTTTAAACTGGAAGAATACTTTAGTCCATCTGTACTGGACCTTGAATTTTTGGCTCCTTTTGCATTGGTCATTGCAGTATTACTGGTTGTTTTTGAGTTAGTACTGGGAATAATGTTGCTTATAGGTTATCTCCCCAAGTTCACGACCTGGGCCTTACTGTTAATGATCATCTTTTTCACTTTTCTCACCTTTTATTCGGCATACTACAATAAAGTGACAGATTGTGGGTGTTTTGGAGATGCCATTCCGCTTACTCCCTGGGAATCCTTTTATAAAGATGTCATTCTGTTCGTTTTGATCCTTATTCTGTTCTTTAACAGGCAATACATAACTCCTTATTTCGCAAAGACCTCTCACAGGTGGATCGTTTTCCTTTCATTTATGCTCTGCTTTATCTTTGCTTACTATGTGTTAATGCATTTACCGGTGTTTGATTTCCGGGCATATAAGGAAGGGGTGAATATTTCTGAAGGGATGAGCGTTCCCGAGGGAGCACCGGAAGCTATTTATGATTACAACTGGAAGTTTATTTCTAATGGCGAGGAAAAGATCGTCACTACTTCCGGAGCCTATCCAACTGTGGAAGGGGAATTTGTGGGAGTGGAAACCGAACTTGTTCAGGAAGGATATACTCCGCCCATTCATGATTTTACCATCGAAAAAGATGGAGAAGATCATTTACAGGAGATCCTGCAGGAAGATAAGGTACTTCTGGTGATCGCTTATAGCCTCCGCCGAAGTGAAGCTGAAGGAATGGAGAAACTGGCACCAGTGATCGAGCGGGCACGCGAGAATGGGTATCGGGTTATCGGACTGTCAGCTTCGGGAAATGAGTTAAAGTCCAGGCTCGATAAAAAGTACGACCTTGGATTAGAGTGGTATTTTAGTGATGAAACTGCTTTAAAGACCATCATCCGCAGTAATCCAGGTCTGGTTACCCTGCGCAAGGGTACTATTATGGAAAAGCGTCACTGGAGTGATGCTGAAAAACTGAATTTTTAGACAGATTCCACCAACTTCCTTAGAATTTCAGGGGCTTTTATGTAAAAAGGCCTCATAGTTTCTGCCGTCTCATTATCTTTGTTGGGAAGGAAAAAACAGCGGTACTGTAGGATTAACCCTATGAATACAGCCGATGTATTTTAGTATAGTTTTAGCTATGCCTTCAAAAAATGAATATTATATTATCCAATAAAATCTAAGTACATGAGAGACAAAATAGTAGCCGGAAACTGGAAAATGAATAATGACCTGGCAGAGACAGAAGACCTGTTATCGAAAATAAAACTGGAATGGGAAGGAACGGAGGGAGTTCGCGTTATCGTTGCTCCTTCATTCACAAATCTGCATCACGCTTTTGAATCATTGCGAGACACGCAGGTTGAAGTGGCTGCCCAGAATATGAATCAGCATGAAAATGGGGCTTACACAGGTGAAGTTTCGGCGAAAATGCTCACAAGTATTGGGATAAAGACTGTGATCCTGGGTCACAGTGAAAGACGAGCAATTTTTAAGGAGACCGATGAGGTCCTGGCAGAGAAGGTGAATACTGCTCTTAAAAATGACATGGAAGTGATCTTCTGCTGTGGAGAGGAACTAAAAGAAAGAAAAAACAATGACCATTTTGAGGTCGTAAAAGGGCAACTCGAGAACGGATTGTTCCATATCTCTGAGGAGGCGCTTGAAAAAGTGGTTGTAGCGTATGAACCGGTCTGGGCTATTGGAACGGGTGAAACTGCCTCTCCGGAACAGGCTCAGGAGATGCATGCCTTTATTAGAAAGAGCATAGAAGAAAAATACGGAAAGGATAAAGCAGCGGAAGTAGCTATTTTGTACGGCGGAAGTGTAAAACCTTCCAATGCTAAAGAGATCTTCGCTAAAGAAGATGTGGATGGTGGTCTCGTAGGAGGTGCCAGTTTGAAGGCTGAAGATTTTTTGGCAATTGCGCGAGCGTTTAATTAAATGAAAATGAATTACCTGGAGTTTAGATTTGTAGTGGAACCGGCACAACCGGCCTCAGAGATCCTTATCGCAGAATTGGGATTGGCGGGCTTTGAGAGTTTTGTCGAGAATGAAGATGGAATAACTGCATACATTCCGAAGGAGGAATACGAAGCAGAAAACATGACGGGAATACATATTCTCCAGTCACAGGAATTTGATATTTCCTATACCTTAAAGGAAATTGAGCAGGTCAACTGGAATGAAGAGTGGGAAAAGAACTTTCATCCTATCTTGGTGAATGAGGAATGCGGGGTACGTGCTCCCTTTCATCCTAAACCGGAAGTTACCTACGATATTGTTATAGAGCCAAAAATGTCATTTGGTACCGGGCATCATGCTACCACCCATATGATGATCCAGTTTTTACTGAAAAGTGATCTTAAAGGAAAGACTGTGCTCGATATGGGCTGCGGAACGGGAGTATTGGCAATTGTAGCCGAAAAAAAAGGAGCAGCCTCAGTAGATGCGATCGATATTGACAACTGGTGTTATCAAAACACCCTTGAAAACGTGGAAAGGAATGAGTGTTCAAGAATTTCTACTTTTGAAGGTGCTTCAGAATTACTCCAGGGAAAAAATTATGACACAATAATTGCTAATATTAATCGTAATATCTTACTGGAAGACATAGAGACCTATAGTTCCTGTCTTAATGAAAATGGGGAGTTATATCTAAGCGGCTTTTACGCCAAGGATATTCCCGCTATTCGAAAGGAATGTGAGGCACACGGATTAGTATATGATGATTACCTGGAACGGGAAGAATGGGTGGCTATAAGGTTTCTGAAAAGAAAAGAATAAAGCTATTGTAAAGAGAGGATTATGAGTACGAAGGAGAAAGTTCTTGAGAAAAGAAAGGTTGAGAGTAAAGAGTCGAAGCTTCATGAGATCATTTTGTACAATGATGATTACAATACTTTTGACCATGTAATAGAAACGTTGATTATTGCCTGTGACCATACCCCGGAACAGGCAGAGCAGTGTTCCATTTTGGTGCATTACAAAGGTAAATGCTCTGTCAAGACAGGAACCTATGAAGACCTGGAACCGCGCTGCGGAAAATTACTGGAAGAAGGCTTGTCGGCTGAAATAGTTTAATACCGTAAAACTGAAGTGAAAAGGTCCGTAAATAAATTACGGGCCTTTTTGTTTTAATCTGGTTAAAGTTCCAGAATCTTTATACATTAAATACTGGAGGATTAGACTCTTAACAATATTTTATAGGTAGATAGACTTTCTTTTCCTGCTATTAGATTTAAATTGAAGGTTAATCAACCGTTATCCATGAGAGATTCACTTCGAAACCTGTGGTTTGTAATCCTTTGCAGTAGTTTTTTTGTCCAGGGCATGAAGGCGCAGGAGACTCCAGAAGTAGATCTTGGTGGTGCCTTGCGCTTCAATTATAATCTTTCTTCCTGGAAACCTGAACAAAAGAAAAGAGGAGGTGATTTTGGCTACGATATGTTCAGGATTAATGCAATGGCTGCTTACCGGGGAATTTATGTCAATGCAGAATACCGTCATTATTCCGAAGGGTTTGGAGGAGGTATGCTGAAGCAGGGATGGTTTGGTTACAAATTCAACGAAGAGGAAGAAATTCAGTTAGGATTAACCCAGGTGCCTTTTGCAATCCAGCAGTATAATTCCCATAACTGGTTCTTTAACCTGGGCTATTATATGGGTTTGGAAGATGATCATGACATGGGTATTAAATTTATCCATAATTCAGAAAACTGGGAGTATCATATAGCTTATTTTAAAAATGCTGAAGAGCTGAGGTTCGGAGATGTTTCAGCCGTTTCCGCCAGCAGGTATTCCTATGATGTAGCGGGTAATAATAAAGAGGTGCACCAGGGTAACCTTAAGTTTTTGTATAAATGGGGTGAAAACTTGAAGTCGCAAGTTGGAGTGTCAGGCCAATATGGTGGTCTTTATAATATTAACACCAAAAAGACCGGTAATCATCACGCTCTTGCCGTTCATTATGAGGCTGATTATAAATTATGGAATCTCAAGTCTGAAGCTATACTCGTTTCCCATAATCCTAAAAATGAGAAAGGTGTTTCCGAAGAGATCATTGTGATGGCTGCTTATGGAGCCCCTTATGAAGTAGCTTCCGACTTCAATCTTTATACTATAGCCGTTTCCCGTGACCTGCCGGTCAATTGGGGTCCTGTGTCGAACCTGCAATTCTACAATGATTTCGGATACATGCAGAAAAGGGAAGGATCTTTCGAAGACTCTTTTATGAATGTTACGGGGGTGCTGATAACTGCCGGCAATCTCTATACTTATGTGGATTATGCTGCCGGTTATAATCATTCCTGGTTAGGGGGCAATTTCGTAGATGATTTTGCCGCTGGAAATCCCGATGCCAAATGGGAGGCGAGGTTCAATATCAATTTCGGATACTACTTCTAAAGTTTAAACGAATAAAAAACACCAGTTATGACTAAAAAAATTATCAGGAGTGACGAGAGAAAGTCGATCATGGGATTAGAGGTTAACGGTCCGGTGTTTTTTTCTTCATCCATTATTATTATCATAAGTATTGCTTTGACATTGATCTTCCGGGACCAGGCTGAAGGATATTTTGATTCCATTCAGGCTTTTGTCTCCAATAACGGCGGATGGTTCTTTGTCTTGTGTGTTAACATCTTTCTCATTTTTGTCCTCTATCTGGCCTTCAGTAAGTTTGGATCCATTCGAATAGGAGGTAAGGACGCGAAACCCGAATTTAAAACCCTCTCCTGGTTTGCTATGCTTTTTAGTGCGGGAATGGGAATTGGTCTATTGTTCTGGAGTATTGCCGAACCTGTTACCCACTTTCTTAATCCTCCTCTTACAGAAGGAGGAACTGCGGAGGCCGCTCAGGAAGCTATGAATTTCACCTTTCTACACTGGGGTTTCCACGCCTGGGGGATATATGCTTTAGTAGGTCTTTCTCTTGCCTATTTCACATACTCTCATGGACTTCCACTCACTATTCGTTCCGTTTTTTATCCCGTTCTTGGTGATAAGATCTATGGTAAAAGAGGTGATATCATTGATATTTTTGCTGTTTTGGCTACTTTATTCGGATTGGCAACATCATTAGGGCTTGGTGTGCAGCAGATAGCCGCAGGTTTAGCCCACGTTTTTGGAATTGATAGTGGCATTACTACCCAGGTGTTGCTCATTGCGGGGATCACAGGTATTGCCACTGCCTCTGTGGTCCTGGGAGTGGACAAGGGGGTGAAATTGCTGAGTGAATGGAATATGAGAATTGCCGTTCTAATGTTATTAATGGTTGTAATTCTGGGCCCTACTATTTTTATTTTTCAATCTTTTGTTCAAAATACCGGTAGCTATTTTTATAGTTTTCTGGAAATATCCTCCTGGACAGAGAGCTATACAGGAAATAATTGGCAAAATGCCTGGACGGTATTTTACTGGGGCTGGTGGATCGCCTGGTCTCCTTTTGTAGGAATGTTCATTGCGCGAATCTCTAAAGGAAGGAGCATAAGAGAATTTATTTTAGGAGTACTTATCGTGCCTTCCCTCATTACCTTCTTTTGGATCTCTGCTTTTGGAAGTACTTCAATTCACCAGGCACTTTTAGGTAATGAAACGGTTGTGGAAGCAGTGGATGATAATGTGGCTACCGCTCTTTTTGTTTTTCTCGAGGGGTTTCCTTTTTCTACGGTCTTGAATATAATTGGAGTTGTTTTAATAGTAGGATTTTTTGTTACCTCGTCTGATTCGGGTTCCCTGGTAGTGGACAGCCTTACCTCTGGAGGTAAAATCGATGCACCTGTAGGACAGCGGATTTTCTGGGCATTGGCTGAAGGTACTGTAGCAGCTGTTCTCCTGGTTGGAGGAGGGTTACAGGCCCTGCAAACGGCTTCTATAGTCACCGGACTTCCATTTGCTTTCATCCTTCTGTTTATGTGTTATTCACTCTTTCTTGGGGTGCGGGATGAGTATCGTAAAGCGGAGGAGAAAAAGGCACAAAAGGAATTGGAGAGCTACGAAGAAGTTATCTCAGATATTATTAAAAAGAGGGGTAAGAATAAAGAAAATAACGAATTATGAAGACTATCAAAAATATACTTGTGGCCCTGGATCTTTCAGCTATAGATGAAAAACTCATTAAGTATTCTTCTTTTATTACTGAAAGGCTGGGGGCAGAAAATGTCTATTTTGTCCATAACATAAAGAAGTATGAGATTTCGAAACTTTTCGAAGAACATCTTAAAGATGTGAATCTTGATGAGGTGATTGGAGATGAATTGAATGAGAAAGTGAAGCAACATTTTTCAGCCTCAGCTAACTGGGAAGTATTGATCTCTGAAGATCCCTACAGTGAATCCCTGCTTAAATATATCGTTGAGAAATATTCAATAGACCTGGCTATTGTAGGAAACAAAAAGCACGAAAAAGGAACTGGAGTGGTAAGTGGAAAATTACTCCGCTTACTAAAGTGTGATATATTGGCCGTGCCTGCAAAGGCGCAAGAGAAAATAGATGTTATTTGGGCTGGAACCGATTTCTCTCAGGACTCGCGAAAGGTATTCAGGATTACCAAAGAATTGCAGGAAGGAAACAATGTACTCTTGAAAGTAGTTCATGTCTATAGCGTGCCTGTACAATTTTCTCCCTATGTTTCTCCGGAATCTATGGGATCGAAAGTGGAAAAGCATGTAAAAGAAAAGTTTGACAAATTCTTAAAAAAACTGAATTATTCCGAAGCGATCGAACCTCTCATCTTTATGGGGAGAGAATCGGGAGCTGCACAAAAAATACAGGCTAATATTATGGACTCGGATGCCGACTTGTTAGTCGTTTCAGATAAAGGTGGGAACACGTTCTCCCCATTTGCAGTGGGCACGGTGACCGAGGAGTTGTTCAATGCTAACCTGGAGGTACCTATCTGGGTTGTAAAATAACTATAGAGGGATTCTTGGATAATTCTGGACCTCTTTTTCAACCCCATCTTTGTTGTTGATGATAATACGGCTCGGCCTGTTATTTTTAGCAACATCCCTGGCTTTGTCCAGGGCTTCTTCTTCCTTTTCAAATTTTGCGATAAGTTCTTTATTTGGGTCCCAAACATGCCATTTTTCTTCGGTATTTTTCCATTGCACACGATATGTACGCTCCTGTATGATTTCTTCTTTGTTCTTTAGCAATTCGAGAATGATCTTACCATCACTGAAATTTCCGCCGGGATAGAGCATAGGCAGCAGGGCGAAGAATATGTAGTACATGGAGAAGTAGGTGAACTGATAGGTGAGCATTCCTGATTCCAATACCTTGTTTTCTACGAGTAGGATTACTGCAATTGTACTAATGAGATTGAACAAGGCGCCTCCCGAAAAAATAAGGATATTTGCCAGCTTCTCTTTGCGTTCTATGTTTTCAAAAGTGCAGAACCCATACCAGAAATAATACTGACGTATTTCAAGAATTCCCCTTGAAAAAACCGGCTTTCCACTTCCCACAATTATTCGAATATTCTTTGCACCCATGAGCCAGGCAAAGAAAACATGCCCTGCTTCATGTAAAATTGATATGAGCGGCAGCACCAGGAAGAATGCCAGCAGGAATTTAGGAATGTCGTTAATGCCAAACATCTGTAATCATTCTAGATCAAATTTATGTTCTATTTCATAAGAATCCTGATCTGTAAAATCAGAAATTTTTTATTCTCTTTTTCTTTACAGCTATAAAATGAAAATAATAATATTGATATGTAAAAAACTCATTTCAAAAATTGCTTACAACGGTCTCGGCTATGAGTAGTTGAGTGGGCTGGCACTTAACTTTGCAAGTACACACTAAACTGAAAATTCGCGAGCTGCGAAGATTCGGGGTTCAGAAGTAGGCGAAAAGAAGCAATTACTTATAGCCATTGTTATGCAGCTGGCTTTAAGTTTTGTCAAACTAAATTTATTTCCCATGGTGTCTGGCAATTTCTTCTTTGCTTAGCCTTAAGAAACGAGCTGCATTGTTATAGAAGATATCTCGTTTTTGTGATTCGGATAAAAATGGCGCTTTATTGATTACCTCAATTGATCGTTCAATCACTCCGGGCCACACCATTTGGTCAGAACCAAACATTACCCGATTTCCAAAACCAGCATCAAATATAGCTTTCAACCAATTGTAAAATGCCTCTCTTGGCTGAGTGAAAACTATGACACCTATGTCAAGATGCACTTGTGGATGTGCATATAACAATGTTAAAAGGTCGTCTATCATTGGGTATCCACCATGCATAATGTATAACCTTAGTTTAGGGTGTTTTACTAAAACTTCTTCCAGGCTCAGCGGGCTGTGCATCCTGGCCCGATAATTTGTTGCACCTAAATAAATTACACCTGGTGGACCTGGACCCACGTGAATACCAACTGGTATATCCAATTCTTCTGCTAATTTAAAATATGGTTCAAGCCTTTCATCATCAGGTGATATTCCAGCATATTGGGTAGTAAGTTCACCCAATACCATTAAATTTCCATGCTTGTGCATATTCCTCAATGAATCAGTTGATGGGGTATTTGGGCTTATCGACATTTCGATAGCAGGGTATAAACGGTCAGGCATCTTTGACCTCCATTTAGCTACTCTATCTGGTTGGCCACTCAAGACACCATAAATGTTTAATCTTTCCAACACATCAAGAGTTTCGTTCATCAACTCATCATCTGTTTTTGGCGACCAAACAGGATTAGAGCAAGGAGGTTCTTTAAGCATTTTCATGAATACTTCGGAATACGGTTTAGCAGGATCCCAAACCGGCATAGGGTTTATTGGTGTACAAATACCTACTGGTGGCGGTCCTTGCCCATCTACAGGATGAGCATGTAATTGCATATCGATTATGGGAAGGTTCAGCTGGCCAAATACTAGTTGGCTACAGAATGAGATTGTTAAAAATATTATACTTGTTTTCATAAAGAGATGTTTTAAGTTTTGTGATCCCAGTCAATGAGCTGCTGCATAACGTCCCCGGTCAACGCAAGTAGCGGAGTTAGAGACGCAGATTTATCTGTTAAATAGTATTTTTATAGGTAATAAAAATGACATTTTTGAGAGGTATTATGGTTGTAAAGCCAGGTTAAGTAAGCTGTCAATATAGGTTTGTTGAGAACGTGAAAATTCGGTTTCCCTCCGACTTTTATACATGTAATCGTAGGGTATTGAATCTCCTTTATAAAAGTATTTACCACTAACATGACCGGTACCTATCCAGCTATCGGGAGGTAAGATGCCTATATCGTCTCTTTTAAGCAATGATGGATCCAGGTGTACGATGTTGTCGTTTATTAGCAGCTCTTTGCTAAAGAGACCTTTTTTTGTGAAGCGGCCCATGGAATTCTCCCGGGCATCATAGAGTACGAAAATGTAATCCTCATCGGTTGTTATATGAATATCGGTGCTGCTATTCGCATAATTAATTAGTAAATAACCACCGGCGAGAAATACCAATTCTGCTATTAGAACAATGTAATATGAAACCTGATTCTTTATGAGGAACCGGTCTAAAGCGTACAGGATCGCGATAAGAAGTGTGACAGGAACAACTATAATGGGAAAAATTATTGCAGGACTCTCAACAGTAAAACCCAGATAGATAGCATAAATAGCAATAACAATGCTAAAAGGCGTCACCACCGTTAACGGGGTAACAGGGTAAAACCATGATTTAAGTTTCTTTAAAGTAGCCATAGCCTACTTTAATTGGTTCCTTACTTAAAGTTACAAAATTAGGCTCGAATTATGTTTTTCTTTTGTACGCTTCTTGAGAAGTTATTGGTGATTTTCATCCTGTGATGGGTTTAATTTTTGATCCTGGCGGCAGGAAGTGAAAAGACAAACACGCTGCCATTGCCTTCCTCGGTTTCGACGTTCAATTCCCCGCCGTGGGCCTTGATGATATCGTTTGTAATACTCAGTCCCAATCCCGTTCCCTGAGTACCTTTCTTTGTAGTAAAAAAAGGCTGCAGGATTTTATTTTTTATCTCAGTGGCTATACCCGGACCGTTATCTTCTATTTCAAAAGTGATTTTATCGCCCTCTAATTTGGTGCGTACGGAGAGTTTGGGCGTATAGCCGTTAACATTAGCTTCTGAATTCTGAAGAACCTTCTCCCTCATCGCGTCAAAAGCATTACCACACAAATTTAAGATCACACGGGAAAAATCTTCGGCTACAAGTGGTACCTCCGTGATGTTTTCATCAAGTTGAAGGTCAATATCCACGTTGATAGCTTCTTTACCGGCCCTCATACCGTGAAAGGCCAGATTAACATACTTCTGGATTAGTGGGTTGAAGGGGGTTGGCTCCATTTTTCCATCTCCACCACGGGAATGTTGAAGCATGGAAGTCACGATCCCGTTAGCACGGGTGCCATGTTCGTGTATCTTGGACAGATTTGCCTTTACGTCTTTTAGAGTCGCCAGGATCTCTTTTTTGGCATCGGAATCATCCACCTTTACCACCTCTTCAAATGCTTCATCGATAAGTTCGCTACTTAGTTCGGCGAAATTATTTACAAAATTTAGAGGATTCTTGATCTCATGGGCAATACCTGCAGTGAGTTGACCCAGGGAGGCGAGTTTTTCTTGCTGGATGAGCTGCTCCTGTGTGGCTTTAAGGACCGTTAAGGCTTCTTCTACAGCTTTCCTTTTCTGCTCCAGTTCTTCGATAGTCTCTTCCAGAAGGATGGCCGTGGTTCGTTTTACTTTCTCGGTGCGGTCAAGCTTAAAAATCAAAATCTGAAGTTCTCTGTCAACAGCTTTTAAAGCCTTAAGAGCAGACTCCTTATGTTCTGCAGACATGTTAGGATCTTGCTGAATGAGGTCGTTAACGGTTTCCAGATTTTTATCCATTCTATTTTTCTTTTAATGCTACCCAACAACATGCACCGGAGAGATATTCCTGTTTTCCTCCGGGGGTCCGTCCGTATTCTCCATACGTAAAGAAGCCCGCCATTGGGGCATTCCACACCTCGGCCAAACCTTCATTTTCGACCGTAACCAGTGGACCTAAGACCGGCGGCCTGCCAGCACATGAAAAAATAAGCAGGGCATCAGCATCGGTGCCATTTTTATCTTTAAGTTCACTTGCTCTACTGGTGATTTCTTCAGAAATATCAAAATCCGGTGGTACCGTAAACCAAAACTCCGTTCCTTCCGGCATTTCTGTGTCCATTTTAAGCGCATGCTCTTCAGCATTAATGCTCAACGGACTCCTTATAACCGTTTCGCCTGAGGCTCTTTTCACAATAAAAGGGTAGTAAATGGATAGATCTTTAAAGATATCAAAACTCTCATCACCCAGCTTTTCGGCCTGTCCAAGATACGTATAGTACATTTCGACGGCAGGTTTGCCATCAATAGCATAAAGCAGGTTGCCCTTGCTCTTTGTTACCCTTCTTGAAATTCCCATCGGTTTCCATCCGGTGATGGCCATTCCATTGAGCGATACCTTATCAGCATCAAAAACGATAGCAGCCAACCCGAAATCAGTTTCTCCTTGATTGGTAAACAGGTAGGATCCCGAAAACGTCCAATCGTCGCCTGCCATACCGCCGAAGTATATTCGATCAGGGTCAATGTATTCGTTAATCCTGTTGATGAAAGTCTCGCCGTCAAAATATTCTCCCTCAACAGTCATTCCTGTGCTGCAAAGAATAAGTGATGGATTACTAAATTGGTTTTTGGCAGCAATGGCCAGGTTTGAAGCGGTATCCCGCAGGTTTTTACCCCTTATATTTTCAAAAAGAATTTTGTAATGTTCTTTTGATAAATCTAAAAGCAGCATGACAATTTCCCCTTCTGTTTGGAGACCGTTTATAAACTCTCCACAGGAAGTAGCACCAAATACATCGATGTTTTTGGAATCCATCAATTCGCAGATGGCATTTCTGTCGTGTTTAATAGACATGAAGATTATGGCCAGCGTTGGTTTAAATCCAGTGTCTATGGCTTGATTCAACGCTTCCCGGATATCAGCGACTGACTTGCCATGTATTGATTTTGCTTTCATAGAAATAGATCTTTTTAATTTTCTTTTAAAGCTACCCAACAACAGGTGCAGGAATGATATTCCTGTTTTCCACCGGGGGCCCGTCCATATTCTCCATATGTAAAGAAGCCCGCCATTGGGGCATTCCACACCTCGGCCAAACCTTCATTTTCCACCGTAACCAGTGGACCTAAGACCGGGGGCCTGCCGGCACATGAAAAAATAAGCAGGGCATCAGCATCGGTGCCATTTTTATCTTTAAGTTCACGCGCTCTCTCGGTGATTTCCTCAGAAATATCAAAATCAGGAGGTACTGTGAACCAAAACTCCGTTCCTTCCGGCATTTCTGTGCCCATTTCAATCGCATGCTCTGTATTATTAATGCCTAACGGACTCCGTAAGGTCGTTTCGCCCGAGGATTTTTTTACAATAAAAGGGTATGGGATGGATAGATCTTTGAACATATCAAAACTCTCATCCCCCAGCTTTTGGGCCTGACCGAGATACCTATAGTACATTTCGACGGCAGGCTTACCATCAATGGTATAGAGTAGATTGCCTTTGCTCTTGGTTACCCTTCTTGAAATTCCCATTGGTTTCCATCCGCTGATGGCCATTCCAGTGAGCGATACCTTATCAGCATCGAGAACAAGAGCAGCCATCCCGAAATCGGTTTCCCCATGATTGGTAAACAGGTAGGATCCCGAAAACGTCCAATCGTCGCCCGCCATACCGCCGAAGTATACTCGATCAGGGTCAATGCTTTCGTTGATACTTTTGACGAAAGTCTCACCGTCAAAATATTCACCCTCAACAGTCATTCCTGTGCTGCAAAGAATAAGTGATGGGTTACTAAATTGGTTTGAGGCAGTACTGGCCAGGTTAGAAGCGGTTTCCCCCAGGTTTCTACCCCTCAAATTTTCAAAAAGAATTTTGTAATGTTCTTTTGATAAGTCTAAAAGCATCATGACAATTTCCCCCTCTGTTTGTAGATCGTTTATAAACTCTCCACAGGAAGTAGCACCAAAGACATCGATGTTTTTGGAATCCATCAATTTGCAGATGGCATTTCTGTCGTGTTTAATGGACATGAAGATTATGGCCAGCGTTGGTTTAAATCCACCATCTATGGTTTGATTCAACGTTTCCCGGATATCAGCGACTGACTTGCCATGTATTGATTTTGCTTTCATAGTAACAGATCTTTTTATTTTTCTTTAAGTGCTACGCAACAAGTGGTGAGATTGTGCATTTCCAGGTTGCCACCTGCCATCCGGCCAAGTTCGGAATTGGAAAACATCCCGACCATGGGTACATGCCAAACCTGCTTGATACCTTTAAGTTCAGCTGTCATCATGGGACCAAATGACAGGATCCTCCCGGCACAACTGAAGACAATAAGAGCATCTGCCTCGGGCATTTCCGTTTCTTTTAGATGTTGGACACCTTCGACTACCTTCTCCATCACATCCCAGTCGGGAGGCAGAGAAAAACGAATTTTTGAGCCTTGTGGAACAGATCCGCTTGTATAAAAAGAATGGTCACTCCAATCCACAACCAATGGCGGACGCATCACGGGATCGCCTTTCTCCCGTTGGAGTTGCAAAGGGAAATTAGCAGCAATTTCAATTAACAGATCCTTATTTTCAGGTTGCACATTTTCGAGCCCTCCGTACTTGGTCGTGATGTCCAGTGCCGGATGGTCATCAATGGTGAACACGTGATTCCCTTCACTCTTGGTTACCGTTTTCTCAGTTCCCACTGCCTTCCACCCGCAAGTGGCAATACCTTTAACAGCAACTTTGTCTTCATCAAAAGCTAGACAGATTAGACCATTGTTGCTAATGCTGTCATTTGTAAAAACAAAGGTTTCTGTGAAAGCATAATCGTCTCCTGCACCGCATCCAAAAGCATTGACATTATTCCCGATAACTTCTTCTATACCACGCAATATTTCCTCCCCATCTGCTGCAGGGTGGCTCACTCCGAATAGAAAGGCCGGATTAGGATACGTTGCTTTTACCTTATGGGCGAGTACCATCGCAACTTCTTTGTAGTTCTTATCGGGATATTCTTCAAGATAGATTCTGAAATGATCTTTATTGATGTCGAGCAAAAGCATTACTACAGATCCCTTCTGGGTTTCTTCATCGATAAACTCACCATTGGTCGTAACTCCAAATAGTTCTAATCCGGCATCATTCACTACTTTACCTAATGTTTCAAGATCCTGGTCAACAGAAGCGAACATGATTGCCAGGGTAGGAGAAAAGCCGTTGCCCAGGTGTTCCTCCAGGGCCTGCTTAATTTCTACAGTGGATTTTCCTATAATTGATTTTGCATTCATGACTTCTGTTTGTGGCGTTATAAATTAGTTTTCTTTTAGTGCTACCCGGCTTACCGTTGTTCCGTGAAATTCACATTGGCCCGAAGGTGCCCAATCTTCCTACACAGGAAAAAATTAGAAGGCGGACCAAAGTTCATGATCCCCCTTCATGTAAGCTTTCCAATAGGTGTCCGGCCATTCTTAAAGTTTAGTTTTTATTTGTTCAGTGATTTTCAGTTATATAAAATCTTTAAATGAATTCAGCCATCGCGATCATTTTGATTTAATGAAATGATCACTGACTGAAATAGTTGATCTTGCCAATAAATGACCTGGGGGAGAGTCAGTTAACCTGTTGTGTAGGAATAAAAATTATCACCTTCAAAGATGTCCTTTTGAAAAGGTGAGAAAGGTCAATGGGGTTCAGTAAGTACTCGCAAACAGTTACTTTTAACTAATTTAGTGAATTCTAGAGAAACTCAACAAGAATTAATCTGCTGTAAATAAGATTGTGAGGAGATATGCCGGAATAGACAGATAAAAGTACATTTTTTACTTTCTGAAAACTGGTTTTAGATTGATATGGGTACGTTCTATTATTTAAAAAATAGCGGATTGGGGAATGCACCCGACAGCTATAGGGAATAGCGTAAGTTATTAATTTAATGGTCTCAAAAATGTCATTTTTGAAGGATCTTCCGCTATTTGCTCGTTAGCATCAATGAAAAAGCAGTAATCAAGTATCTTTAAAATTCACCAAAAATTTAAAGATTATGAAAACTCAGATTACTGCTTTACCAAAGTTATTCATAGGGATTGACATCCACAAGAGAAGCTGGAAAATACACTGCAGCACAGATCTTTTTGCAGGTAAATCTTTTAGTATGCCTCCAGATCCTTATAAGCTACAGGGATATGTTCAAAAACACTTTCCAGATCATGAGGTCTCCACAGCGTATGAGGCGGGCTGTTGTGGTTATTCTGCCCATCGCACTTTTGAGAGCTTTGGATGGAGATCCCTAGTAGTAAATCCGGCAGATATTCACCGGAAGGGAAAAGAAAAGTATACTAAGACCGATCGTATCGATGCCCAGCTCATTAGCCGGGAATTGAAAGATGAGCGCCTGGAAGGCATTACTGTTCCCGATAAAGAACGAGAAGAGCTGCGCAGCCTCTTTCGCCGCCGCAATGAACTGGTCAAGGATCTCAGGCGCGTCAAATGTATGATCAAGATGCAGTTGCTTTATTTTGGGATTAAAGTTCCAGCGGAGTTTGATAACGACCACTGGAGCCATGCCTTTCGTCACTGGATCGATAGTCAGGAATTTAATTACCCTACGGCAAAGGAAACTATGTCCAGCAAAATGCGAAATTTTCGATTTGTGGATAAAGAACTCCGTGATGTTTCAAGTCAGCTAAGAGCTTACTGTCGTAAGCATTTCAAGAAGGATTATTACCTGCTTAGAAGCGTCCCGGGAATTGGAGGTATTGTAGCTGTAGGCATCATATCTGAACTGGGAGATCTCAGGCGCTTTAACAGCCTCAAACACCTGGCGGGTTATGTTGGCCTGGCCCCGGGAATTTATGAAAGCGGAGCCACTTCCAAATCTACAGGAATGAATCCACGGTGCCACAGGTTAATTCGATCTTACTTTGTGGAAGCTTCCTGGCAGGCTATCAGGACAGATCCGGTGCTGCAGGCTTATTATCGAAAACATTTAGGTAAGGACGTAAAAAAAATTATAGTCAAGGTTGCCCATAAATTACTGAGTCGCACCTTAGCCGTCATAAAAACCGAAACGCCTTATGAAATAGGTGTAGTAGCTTAAAAATTTAATCAATGATCAAGCTCAAATCAAATTAAAGTCTGTACCACAAAACAACGGTGGTGGCCATTGCGGACCACATTTTGTGTTAGCAAGTGGACAGGCTTATTTAACCAATCATAGAGATGCTGGTGGCGCTCATTAGAAGTGACCACAAATAGGATGCTGAGCGGGTTATTATAGCATTGAATTTCTATTGAAGCGGAGCTTCAACAAAAATTCAACGCGCTAAAAAACATAAACTATTGAAATAGAGAATTAAATACTAATTTTAGAAGAGAATCTGATTATTGCTTTTCATAGGAACCGATGTTGCCCGCAGTATTTTTTAGTTTTGGTAATTAAATTTCTTTCCGCCATCTTGAACTTCAATTTTCACAATACTGTCCATTGGAATTTCTCTTGTAAGGCTTTGAGCAAATCTGGAGCGACCTCCTTTTAAAGTGTCATTTTCCAGGATCACAGTATCAAAATAAAGAATATATTTTTTTCCGTTGCGATGTGTTATTCGCATTTCAATCGACGGTGAGTTCTCCAAATACATTTTATCACCGTTTTTGTCCAAAACTATAAGTCGGTTAATATTATTGGAAGAGTATTTAATATTTCTATAGAAAAGAGGATTATTTATTTCTACTTCTGTCATATTCCCAGACTTTGCTTCGATCATTTGTTCTCGGAAACTGTCAGGTGGAATAGTATAAGTTTTACAGGAAATAATCAGAAATAAAATGCTTAATCCGATTAATTTTGATGTCGGTTTTTTCATATTGTGTACAACGTCTCGAATAACGCAAGTTGCGGTTTTGAGACTTAAATTTGTCCGTTATAGACTACTTTTTAAAGGTAGTCAAAAATGTCATTTTTCGATGGTCAGCCGTTATTTGCTCGTTAGCATCAATGAAAAAGCAGTAATCAAGTATCTTTAAAATTCACCAAAAATTTAAAGATTATGAAAACTCAGATTACTGCTTTACCAAAGTTATTCATAGGGATTGACATCCACAAGAGAAGCTGGAAAATACACTGCAGCACAGATCTTTTTGCAGGTAAATCTTTTAGTATGCCTCCAGATCCTTATAAGCTACAGGGATATGTTCAAAAACACTTTCCAGATCATGAGGTCTCCACAGCGTATGAGGCGGGCTGTTGTGGTTATTCTGCTCATCGCACTTTTGAGAGCTTTGGATGGAGATCCCTAGTAGTAAATCCGGCAGATATTCACCGGAAGGGAAAAGAAAAGTATACTAAGACCGATCGTATCGATGCCCAGCTCATTAGCCGGGAATTGAAAGATGAGCGCCTGGAAGGCATTACTGTTCCCGATAAAGAACGAGAAGAGCTGCGCAGCCTCTTTCGCCGCCGCAATGAACTGGTCAAGGATCTCAGGCGCGTCAAATGTATGATCAAGATGCAGTTGCTTTATTTTGGGATTAAAGTTCCAGCGGAGTTTGATAACGACCACTGGAGCCATGCCTTTCGTCACTGGATCGATAGTCAGGAATTTAATTACCCTACGGCAAAGGAAACTATGTCCAGCAAAATGCGAAATTTTCGATTTGTGGATAAAGAACTCCGTGATGTTTCAAGTCAGCTAAGAGCTTACTGTCGTAAGCATTTCAAGAAGGATTATTACCTGCTTAGAAGCGTCCCGGGAATTGGAGGTATTGTAGCTGTAGGCATCATATCTGAACTGGGAGATCTCAGGCGCTTTAACAGCCTCAAACACCTGGCGGGTTATGTTGGCCTGGCCCCGGGAATTTATGAAAGCGGAGCCACTTCCAAATCTACAGGAATGAATCCACGGTGCCACAGGTTAATTCGATCTTACTTTGTGGAAGCTTCCTGGCAGGCTATCAGGACAGATCCGGTGCTGCAGGCTTATTATCGAAAACATTTAGGTAAGGACGTAAAAAAAATTATAGTCAAGGTTGCCCATAAATTACTGAGTCGCACCTTAGCCGTCATAAAAACCGAAACGCCTTATGAAATAGGTGTAGTAGCTTAAAAATTTAATCAATGATCAAGCTCAAATCAAATTAAAGTCTGTACCACAAAACAACGGTGGTGGCCATTGCGGACCACATTTTGTGTTAGCAAGTGGACAGGCTTATTTAACCAATCATAGAGATGCTGGTGGCGCTCATTAGAAGTGACCACAAATAGGATGCTGAGCGGGTTATTATAGCATTGAATTTCTATTGAAGCGGAGCTTCAACAAAAATTCAACGCGCTAAAAAACATAAACTATTGAAATAGAGAATTAAATACTAATTTTAGAAGAGAATCTGATTATTGCTTTTCATAGGAACCGATGTTGCCCACAGTTTTAATCCGTACGTATTATTTTATAATCAAATCGGTTTCCCAATAACCAACCCCATTTTCTTTTAAAGAAAGGATCTTTCATTTTAGTTTTCCGCTTTCCATTCTCCGAAAGAGGATAAATCCGATTGTTTTCAATTTCTAGGACTCGAGTTTGCATTGGTTTTTCAATTGTCGAAATGCTATCTCTTAAACTCATTGTTTTTGGATAATGCCAAATTATGTAATGATTTAAAATCAGTTGATTTTCTGTCATTTTATATCGTCCATACTCGCTCCACGACAAATCATATTCATTGGTCCATTTGAAAGTGCTGTCAGGATAAAGCTCAATGGTCTCTATCAGTATATTATCTCGTAAAACCCCTTGGTATATGATCGTATCCTGCGCAAATAAATTCAGTCCGTTTAAGAATATGAGAAAGTAAAATATTTTCAACGTCAGTTTTTTAAATTGTGGGCAACGTCTCGTATAAAAACAGTGCGAGCTGGCGAGCGTGATTGTCCGCAGGACAATCAGGCGTTGCAAGCGAGCACGGACTTTCGATTCGAGACAGGTTTTAGCATTTTTTTTATACGTTGTTACCCAAAGTTTTATTTTTTAAAGCTTATCCATAATTCGATTGAGAAAAAGAAAACTATAAGTAATTCGATTAGGTGAAACAACCATTTTGTCGGGATCAGTTTTATTAAAATAAAATCTACTATCAGACCTAAAAGTCCGAGTGAAATCAGTCCGATCATTCCCACCATTCCCCAACCTTCTTCATAAGTCAGAACTTTCCAATTAAGTAATGCAAAACCTAAACAGCCAAAAATGTAAATTAGGGAGTAGACTTTTAAAATTGTCAATTTTTTCAGTTGTCCGCTCACATCTGAGGTGGTTTTAAGAGTGCTCATTTTTCAAATTTTGGGTAACGTCCCGTATAAAAACAGTGCGAGCTGGCGAGCTTGATTGTCCGCAGGACAATCAGGCGTTGCAAGCGAGCACGGACTTTCGATTCGACACAGTTTTAGCATTGTTTTTATACAGTGTTGTGCAACGTTTTTTTAATTAGTTTCTTTCTTTTAATCAATAAATACGAAGCACCAAAACAGGCTGATAGTCCGAGTGCGAAAATAATAATCTGTTGTCTTTGTATCGTATTTTCTAATTTTTCAATATCCTTTAGCTTCGCTTCCTTCTCCGTTTTGGTCAGACGGTCAGAGTCAATTTCTACAAATGTCTTAGCGTGGTCAACCTGATATTTGTCAGTTATCATAGTTCCTAAAAATCCGACACCACTTAAAGGGATCAGCACGATACAAAGGATCAGCAGGAAAAAATAGACTATTTTATTCATTGTTTACGAATTCTCTTAATCGTCAGGTATAATGTTGCACAACGTACCAATAAATGCAGTGTTACATTTATATATACTTTGTCTTTACTAGCTAATCTAGGGGATTTTTGATCTTGAAAAAAATATTTGTGGCTACATGAGTATAAATTTCAGTGGTTTTAGTGCTTTTATGTCCCAATAATACCTGGATGTATCTTAAATCGGTCCCACTTTCCAATAAATGTGTAGCAAAAGAATGCCTTAACATATGAGGTGTTGTATTCTTCCTAACACCTGCTTTTCTCGCTGCTTCTTTAACTATTTTCACTACGCTTTCCGCAGAGTACTTAGCACCTTTGGGACCTTCGAACAAGTATTTCCTTGGTCTCCATTCCTTATAATACTTCCTTAGATCCTGGAGAAGTTTATCGGAAAGAATGGAATACCTTTCTCTATTCCCTTTCCCCGATCTTATTCTCACTACCATTCTTTGACTATCAATATCCCTCAACTCCAAATTAAGCAGTTCGCTTCTCCTTATTCCCGCAGAATATAAGAAGCTTACAATGCATCTATGCTTAATATTATTGGTGTGTTGGATAATGGCCAAAACCTCATCCTTAGCCAATACCTGTGGCAACTTCTCTTGCACTCTTGGCCGCTCAATAGCATAGAACCGGTTGGGCATTTCCAGCACAACTTCATAATAGAATTTTATTGAATTGATAGCTTGATTAATATAGGAATGGGAGCATCCATTCTGTATGAGTGTTTGAAGATAGGCTCTGATGTCATTTTCATTTATCTCATGAAGTTCTTTATCGTCAAAATAGTTCATATAAGCTTCAAAGCAAGAAACGTACGTCCTTACGGTGTTTATGGCGTAGCACTTTAGTTCCAGCTTTGCCAGGTAACTCTCTGGACATGATCTTTTACCTTCTGTAACTTCCCTATTGCGAAGAGCCTGGACATCTGGTGCCTCTGCATTTCTTCGGAAGCTGCTTTTGCTATAAAAATGATTACAATTGACCCAGGCAACTCCACGAAAGACGTTGAAGACCCGGTCCAGATTTTCTGTGGTATTTTTGATGTAATTCATTCTGAACTGTTCGCTCCATTTTACCCCCGGCAGATCCTTTACCAATGCATCCAGAACTTTATCCGAAAAATATTGTATCCCTACACATTTTTCCTCAGCCACCATCAAATGTTTCAATGTAACATATCTCTTTTCCATAGGTTTACTTTTTTATAAAAGTAATTTTATAGGAAACCTTAAGTGTCCATTATTCGTATATTATACGATTAAAATGACTCTAATAATGAAATCAGAAAAATTTTGCCTTGCGTGTAATGCCGAACTTCAGGGCAGAGCTGATAAAAAATTCTGTGATCCTCATTGTAAGAGTGCTTATCACTATGAAAAAGATCGTCGTGAAAACAACTTTTTCTTAAAGGTAGATCGTCAACTCAAGATAAACAGAAAGCTTCTGAGAGCCTTCAATAAAGCTGGCAAGGCCACGGTCAGATCACAAACTTTAATCGATCGCGGCTTTGATCCCAGTTATTTCACTCACTACTGGAAAAATAATAGGGGAGAGGTCTACCTGTTCGTCTACGAGTACGGCTTTCTTTCCAAAATTGAAAACGGAAAGAAAAAATACATCCTGGTGACCTGGCAACCCTATATGGAAAAGTAATTTACTCCTTTCTCTTTAAGGCAGCTCTCCGAATGCTGAGTCCCTTTTCTGCGTTAACTTATGCCACTACTTTTTGTAAAAAAAAGCATGGTGAAACCTCACTTTTTACCATACTGTTGTTCGGTCAATTGAGGGGTTTTTTAACTGTGTAATTTGCTGTAGAGGAAGGCTTGAAACTCTATTAAGCGCAGAAGCCTTGAGCAAACTCAGTTCTTCCGGAAAATAAAAAAGTCCGCAGCTTTCGCTGCAGACCTATTGCCGGAAATGAACCAGGAACTTGCCTTTTTCAAGCATTAGAAAATATCTCCCATAAATTTTTACTCAAAATAATTATAAAATTCCCGGAGCTTACTTTTTAGTGTATTCATCTGCTTTTCTGCCTCCACTTTATCTTTTGCAGAGATCAACGCATGCATATCCGTTTCCAGACTTCCGAAGAAGTTATGCAATTGATCGAACAGTTCACCCGTGTAAGAGTCGTCCAGAAGTATCATCTTCACTTCATCAAAAATTTCTTTCCCTAATTGATTGTATTCAGAAATAGTACCGGATTCAAAATTGTTCAGTTTCAGCGTAACGGCATTAATCCGGTCAAGTGAATTAGTGTTCAGGTCCCATTTTTTGCCATTGTTCAACTCCAGATTTTGGCGCATATTCTGCATCCTCATTTGTGAAGTCACACCAAAATCGTGCTCATAAATAGCTTCAGCTATTAAGCGTAATTCTGTTTCCTCATATATAAGTTTTGGCATGAGATTGAATTTTTTCACTGCTCCGGGCATCAAAGTTTTTTCCTCTGAAGGGTTTTGTATAAAAGATACCATTGCATTTATAAATTCATCTTTTTTGGAATAAGAAGGTTCATAATGCTCCCGCACATTTACCATAGGAGGGGCGATCATCTGACCTCTCAAGGAAGGATCTGGTTTTTCAATATGGCAGATATAACACTTTTGTTGCATGAGCTCATAGCCTCTGGAAATAGTAGCTACATCTCTTTCAGCTGTCCCGGTAGTTGGAAGATTATCTTCAATGACGTTTGCTTCCTTTTCTTTTTGAGCTGTATTGCAACTCACCAGGGCGGAGAATAAAATTAATATGAACAGGCTTGCTCTCATTGGTTCTCTTCCTTATACTTTCTTTATAGATGTTTAATTATTAAAAAGATGAACTGTCTTTGATGGAATTCAGGACTGCTCCTGCCAGCTTGTGGTTGAGGTTTTTGCAGTTCAATGAAATACCCTAACAGCCTCCTTCTACCGGTCTTTTCTTTTTCTTTTTAACAGGAATAA
This sequence comes from Salinimicrobium soli, assembly GCF_048323655.1. Taxonomy (NCBI): domain Bacteria; kingdom Pseudomonadati; phylum Bacteroidota; class Flavobacteriia; order Flavobacteriales; family Flavobacteriaceae; genus Salinimicrobium; species Salinimicrobium soli. The sequence goes on from NZ_JBLUWW010000006.1 coordinate 110,067, forward strand.
TCTTCCTGGGTACAGGAACTATTTCTTTTTCCACCACTCTTTGTTTCGAGTTCTTAATAGATTCGTCTATAAAGGCTCTTATATCTGCATTTGATCTTTCAACATCGGGGGAGTTGGTAATCAATTGGTTTTGCAAAAACCTGTTTTCGGCATTAACTAACTTGAGATTATCATATCCTAACTGGTACAAAAGAAGGAAAGGAAGGTTTGCTTCCTCAATGTCTTTTCCATAGAGGGCGGCAACTTTTTTTGATTCTTTCCAGTCTGTAAACAGGGTCTTGTTCTCTTCCTTTAAAACCTCTGGTGCGGGAATATTGATCGCATTCTCCAAATGTCCTTTTTCAAATTCATAAGGAGTCCGGATATCCACCAACACGATTTCCGGCTGTTTGATCTCATTAATGGATATAATATAGTTTGTGGATGTCAGGTTTTTTAAAGCATTTTCCGCATTTGTAGCATAAAGGTTCTCAGGACGTTCGTAGGTTAGAACTCCTATAACAATTGCCAGGATGAAAAAGGTTGATCCAACAGATATCCTTTTAACTTTCTCTAATTCTTTCATGGTAAGTACCTTTTAAAATTTAAAATCAGCAACCTCCTTCTACCGGTTTTTTCTTTTTCTTCTTAACTGTAATGATCTTCTTCGGAACAGGTTTTTCAATAATTGGCTCTTCAGCAACCACTTGTTCAGGATAAACAACTCCGAAGTACATACTCGCTGCTTTTCTCCTGGAATACAGTTCAAAATCTTCAGCAGCCATATCTTCATTGGGAACAGAAGGGTTAATTATGGTTGTAAACCACTTGTTCATGCCTCCTTCTAAAACCCGAAGGTTCTTGTACCCCAGGCGTTTACTTAACATCCATGCCTGATCTGCATATAAATTGTCATTAGAATAAAAGATGACGTCATATTGAGATTGATTCAAATAAGCTTCATGCTCTTCATTCAATAAATTTTCAAGAGGAATATGAATGGCATTGGGAAGTGCATACGTTTTAAAGTCCTCAATATTTCTCACATCAACCAGAATAAATGACGGATCCTGACCAATGATCTTTTGTGCCACCAGATCTGTTGAAATATATCTCTCTGGGCTAATGACATTGTTTAGCAGAAGCTCCGCCGTAATTCCTTCCTGTTTTGGAACCTTTGGCAATAGAACCAATCCTCCGGCAAGTATTAAGAGGACCATTGCCAGGAACATATATCTATACGATAAAATTTTTGCCACTTTTCTCTTATTCATCCTGATGTTCTTTAATTAGTAAAATACTTTTCTGACTCTTTTTCTCACCCTGTCAGCAAATGCAAATGCAAGAATAGCTGTAATGGAAAAAATGAGTATTACCCAGTATGGGTTCCAGCCGAAGGAATCCATTAGTGTTATATTTCCGAGGAAATACCCGTCATAGATAGGTTCGATGTAGGTGAACAATTCAGAAAATATAAATACACCTATTAATATACCCAGCACGTAAACCCATGCGTCGAGCTTCCCTATAGCTACCGCGCACAGGCTGGTGCCGGGGCAAAATCCTCCCGCAACAAACCCTACACCCATAATGGCGCCTCCAATGATCGCCCCCCATAAAAAGGTGGGATGAACATACAATTGGCCAATATCTAAATAGCCGAGATAGTCCATATAATAAATCCCGATCACAGAAACTAAAGCTGCGGTAAAGAACACTTTTAAAACTGCGAAGTCATAGCCATAGAATACCCCGGCCAGTTTCCGGGAGGAAGAAAATCCTGAAGATTCTAAAACAAACCCAAAACATATACCAATGAAAATGGCAATAATACTATCCCATTCAATGGGGATTAAACCGTTAGGAATTATAGGTCCCATACATCATTCTCTTTAATAATTAAATCCAATTTTTTCTGAAGAAATAAGCCGTGGCATATGCCGAACCAAAAATGGCCAGCATGGTCACAAAGCCTCCTACTGAAAGAACCGCCATACCACTTAAGGCAGCACCACTGGTACATCCGCGCGCGATCTGAGCTCCCAGCCCAAAGAGTAAGCCGCCGCCCAGGGCAAAAGCCAGTCTTCTCTTCCTTGTTATTTTTGGGGAATGCTGCACCCGCCAACTAATTCTACCTGCTAAGCCGCCCGAAATAAAGGCTCCAATGAGAATACCCAATGTCTCGAAAACAAGCCAGGTATTTAAAGGAGTTTCATCATCGCTTAAGAACATGGCATAGTAGGCATTACCTTCGGCATGTGTTGGAGCTACCTCGTCTACTAAAGCAACGACACTACTTTTCATGGCCCCACTTGCCCCCAAACCTCTACCTGTTAAATAAAAGGTGAAAATGATTATGAGGCCCAGTAGAAATCCTCCGAAGTAGGGATTCCAATACACATGCCTGTTTATTTTTTTATCTGTCTTCATAATTAATTTTTAATAGAGATATCGTGTTAATTGACCTGCTTCTATCATTACAAACCTGAAGACAAGTCCGCCAATGATCACCAGTATCGCAGGTACCACTACAGGTACTCTGAAACCTATAAGTTCGATCAACTCCAGGGTAGCCGGCACCAGTAAGCCGAGTAACACTACAAATCCGAAAAACATTACTGTGAATTCTCCTCCTACCAAAAGGTTCATAGCTTCAAGCTGCACCTGGGAACCTGCATAATACCCCATGATCATATGGGCGATCAAAGCAAGTTCGATAATAATCAACCCCAAATCTATCTTTCCAAAAAGGTGCTTTTCTTTGACACTTTTGGAAAGTATAATGATTGCAGCAGCTCCTGTTGAAAGTCCGGAGGTTAGGAACAAAGGTCCAAGAATAGCATTATTCCAGAGAGGCCGGGCGTTAAAGGCAGATAATAAAATTCCTGTATATACTCCCAGGATCAATGATAAAGGGATCAAAGCATAAGCTATGTACATTCTGTTTTTGACAACCCATTTTTCAAGCTTGTTCAAGAATTTGAACCGGCTAAATAATCTTATTTTCAATTCTACTTTCGAATAAGCTTCTCTATAATAGCTGAATGCCCATAGAAATGATAATGGCGTTACGATCATTAAGACCCAGGCACCCCAGGACATGGGAGATTCAATTCTAAAGGTGGTATACAATTGCCAGGTGTAAAGTGGGTGAGTGAGGTCATAAACTAAAGCCAACAACCCTAAAGACAAAGCTACCGGAGGTATAATAGAGGCCATTTTAACCGCCCCGGGATACTCTTTATCCTTTCCCAGAACATAAAATAGAGCTGCAAAAAATAAAATCCCTGCTGCTAATCCACCTAAAAATAAGTAGAGAGCAATCGGCCAATGCCACACTTCCAGGGAAGGGTCAATATTTGGAATATTTCGTCCACTGGTAAATAATTCTTCGTGCATAATATTACTTCTTTAGATTAAGTAAAATACATGGGGGTTAGTTCCTGCTTCAGGCGCTAAGGTTTTGTATTTCCTGTTCTTTAATAGTTGTGAAACTTCGCTATTTGGGTTGTCCAGATCTCCAAAGTACATACACTTGGTAGGGCAGACAGATACACAGGCAGGAAGTTGTCCTTTTTCCAATCTGTGATGACAGAAGGTACACTTGTCTACATAACCATCTGGATGTTGATAGCGTGCATCGTATGGGCAGGACTCTATACAGGCGCCGCAACCAATGCATTCATCAGCAGTTACCAGAACTACTCCTCCTTCAGCTATGTGACTTGCCCCGGTTGGACAGCATCTTACGCAGGGTGCTGTGTCACAGTGATTACATCTTTCTGACCTTAGTTCTAACTCAAGGTTGGGATATGATCCGCTTACAACTTCTGTTATCCAATCTCTGCAATACCCATGAGGAACATTATTTTCTGTTTGACAAGCCACTACACAATCACTACATCCAACACATTTTAAAGTGTCTATTACCATTGCGTATCTCATATCTCTAAATTTTTATGGGGATTTTCGGTTAAAATTGAAACAAAATTGCCTCTGAGACCAGTTCCTCCCATTAGTGGATCTATAACTGTTTGAGAAATTAATTCGGTATCACTTACCCCTTTACCATAGGCTCTGGATAATTTCTTGTTATTGTGGCCAAACCCATGATACATATAAACCGAATCCCATCTTATCCTTTCGGTGATCCTGACTTTGATAGGGAATGAGGAAACTATACCGTCCTGATTTTTTAACCAGACTTCCTGATATTTTTTCAATCCGAGTATTCTCGCCACTTTAGGATTTACCCAAAGTGTGTTTTCATCTTTAAGGTCACTGAGGTTGGGATTATTGATGGTCCTGCTAAACGTGTGCATTGGAGACCTCCCATAATTAAGTCTGTAGTAACCTTGAGGCGGTTGGGGATGAGGTGTATAAACAGGCATTGGATCAAAGCCTTTATCTGCCAGCTGTTGTGAATAGAATTCAACCTTTCCACTCGGTGTCCAGAATTGGTAATCCTGCCCATCTTTAAGAAATAAGGGTCCTGAAGTTCTCTCAAAATTCTTGACTCCTATTTTTTTCATTTCTTCCAGAGAGGTCCCCAATTTGTTGAGCTGCCATTCAATTACTTCTTCAAAATCATTATAATCGAAATACTCACTCAATCCAATACGTTCTCCTATTTGCTTACTAATCCACCAGGCGGGCTTGGAATTATATTTGGGTTTTACTGCAGGAATCCTGACTGCAATAGACGGATTGCGGTTTGTAGCAGACCGTATTCCATCATAACGTTCCAAATAGGTACACTCCGGAAGAACCACATCTGCATATCCCGTGATTTCCATTGGCATGGTATCCACCACAACCAGGAATTCGAGGGCGTTGATAGCCTTAATGGTTTTTTCTTGCTGAGGCAGGGATTGTGTCAAATTAGTTCCTGCAACCATCCAGGCTTTTATTGGATGTTCATTATGATCGTTTTCTATGGTCGCTTTTATCACTTCTGTAGTGATTCCCATCTGAGCAAACGGATATTTTTCTCCGATCTCTTCCCAGCCCCATTTAGGTTTCGGATATTCGGGATGAGGATACGTAGGTACTTTGAGACTTTCTTTGAAGTAGAAGCCGCCTCTGTTTCCCCAGGATCCCAGCAGTCCGTTTAGAATTGCCATAGCCCGCGCTCTTTGGGAATCATCACCATACCAGGTCACGTGCCTTCCGGGGTGAATAATTGTAGACGGTGCAGCAGCTGCCATTACACGGGCAGTCTTTCTAATTACATCTGGTTCTATGGTTGTAATTCCATAGGCCCACTCCGGGGTATAAGTTCTTACATGTGCTTTTAACTGGTCAAATCCAAGACCGTATTTCTCAACATATTTCTTGTTGTATAAACCTTCTTCGATCAACACATGCATCCATGACAATAGTAGTGCGATGTCAGTTCCCGGTTTGATCGCAAGCCAGTGGTTTGATTTGCTGGCCGCAGTAGAGAGCCGTGGGTCCACCGTTATAATGGTAGCTCCATTATCAATGGCATCAGACATTTCCTGAACCGGCGAATTATGCATATTCTCGCCGAGATGGGAGCCGATAAGTACCAGGCATTTGGTGTCTCTTATGTCTGCCGGTTCCGGAGATCCAACCCATGACCCGAAGGTCAATCCAAACCCTGTCTCCCTGGGGCCTCTACATTGCGCATAAGCAGGTTCTGCAATAGTGTCTGACCCATAAGCTTTAAATAGATGTTCAAAGTGGCTTCCGGGAGATCCATGTTTCAGTAATGCGAAGGATTCGGGACCATACTTCTCTTTAATTCCTTTAAATTTTGAAGCGATAAGATCAAGGGCTTCTTCCCAACTTGCTTCCCTAAAGGTTTCTTCACCTCCAATAGTTGTTCTTATCAATGGGGTTTTAAGTCTGTCTTCATCATTATACATCCCAACGCCACCGGTTCCTCTGGGGCAAAGTCTTCCGTTGCAGTGGGTGTCATCTTCATTACCTGTGATTTTAGTGACCTTACCTTCTTCATCAGTATAAACCCATCCGGCACATTTCCAAAAGCATACTTCACAGTAAGTGGCGGATCTTGTGAATTTTTTAGCAATATTTTTCTTAACAGCTGCATCTAAAAGCGGGTTCATACCCATCAGATTTAGTGCACTTGCTGAGGTTGCCAAACCTCCTATTCCCAAGGCAGAGATTTTTATGAATTTTCTTCTTGAAGTAGCCATAACTCTCAATTATTTATGCAAGGGTAAACCTATTTCTAAATGTGAGGTCCTAGCATGATAAAAATCATATTGTCAGTATTTTATATGTGACAATTGTCACATATAAAATGTTAAAGTCAGTATATAAAAAGTATTAATTAATTAACATTTTAAAATGTCGTAATTTTGAAGTACAGTTGTTTTTGATGAAAAAAAGAACCTCCCAAATTGCTCTTTTTTCAGTACTTATTTTACTGATAGCTATCCTTTTATATGTTCGAAACAACAATCCTTTTCACTCCTATACAGATCCTGAAAATTCTTATAAGGAAATTAGAGTGGGGGAGACTGAATCATGTCTTCAATGTCATCAAAACACCACCGGTTATTCGGATTATCATAACCCGGAACTTATTGGCTGTTCCAGTTGTCATTTAGGAAACACAACCTCTCTAAACAAAACCGTGGCTCATGAAGGAATGATCCTGATACCCGGAAATCTTTCTGATGCAAGAGAGACCTGTGGGAAATGCCATTTTGAAGAATTAAGAAAGGTCAATAATTCTCTGATGACCACCAATAGCGGACTCGTTGCAGTGGATAAATATGTTTTTGGTGAAGCTGACAGCCCTAACTATCATTATCATATAAAAGACATAGAATATTCTGCGGCAGATAAACATATAAGAGATCTATGTGCTAATTGTCATCTGGGTGCAGAAAAACCCGGACTCGGAGAAATAAACCAATTGAGTAGAGGAGGTGGTTGTATCGCCTGCCATCTTAATTATTCTGATGAAGCAAAGTCAGACCTGGAAAAATACCTGGCCTCTGGTAAAAAAGAATTACCCAGGTTCCACCCTTCAACAGATATATTTGTAAATGACACCCATTGTTTTGGTTGCCATAGTCGTTCCAGTAGGATATCTACCAATTATATAGGTTTACAGGAGACATTATTAGATGAAAAAGAGATCCACGGCAAAAATGGTTACTCGGTTCTGGAGGATAAAAGGGTTTATAAAAACCTGGAGGCAGATGTACATCATACAAAAGGTCTTTTATGTATAGATTGTCACTCCTCCCATGAGGTGATGGGTACCGGCGAAAAACATTTACATCAGGAAGATGCAGTTTCTTTAAATTGCAGTGACTGCCACTTCAAAGAAAAGCCCAAAACAATTTCCTATGGTTCATTAGACAGGGAAAGTCTTTTAACGTACATGCACCGCAATTTTGAACATGCAGATAAGGAAATTATTGCAGTTAAGAAAGATGGGCATCCACTAGTAAATACTTTTGTGGACTCTAATGGGAATGCCTTTTTAATAGGTAAGAAGGACGGAGTATTACATCCATTAAAACCTCAACCCGAGGTATGCTCAAGAACTGCTCATCAAAATGTGAGCTGCAGTGCCTGTCATTCTTCCTGGACTTCACGTTGTATTGGCTGTCACAATCAATTCGATCGGGATAAACCGGGAGCTTTTGATCTACTGGATAAAAAATATGTTACCGGTCAATGGGAAGAATATGTCGCTGAATTTTCATCATCACAGCCTGCTTTGGGAGTAAGAGAACATGAAGGTAACAATGTTATTGAACCGGCAATTCCCGGAATGATCATGACTATCGACAAAGGAAGTTATGCCGGTAAGCCCGGGGAAGATATTTCATTTCACAGGCTTTATGCACCAAATTCACCTCATACCACCACAAAGGAGGTTAGGGACTGTAGATCCTGTCACGCTAACCCTGCAACCCTTGGCTACGGAATGGGTTCTCTGGTTTATAATGTAAAGAACAACAAAGGCTCCTGGGAATTTACTCCTCAATATGCATTGAATACCTATGACAATTTACCTGAAGATGCCTGGATCCCTTTTTTAAAGAAAGTCGACAAGGGTGTGGTAAATTCTACCCGAACTAACTTCAGGCCTTTTAATGTGAAGGAACAAAAGCGAATGTTACTGGTTGGAGCCTGCCTGCAATGTCATAAAGATGATTCTAAAGTTATGAGACAGACTCTGGAACTTGGATTACAACCTGTTCTAAAAAAGGTAACAGACGAATGTATTTTACCTGGAAAGTAATTACCCTCCAATAGTGCTCATACTTCTGTTTTGACTGTGCAGCGCAGGTTGTTGTAGTTTGGCTAAATTATCCATTCCACCTCTCACTTTTACCTTATTCAGTACAGCTTTCCCGATCACCGGTTCAATGGGCTTTCCTTGCCTGAGCGAGCCCAACAGATTGGATTCGGATGATGAAAATAAACAGTTTTTTAATTTCCCATCGGCTGTTAACCTCAATCGGTTGCAGGAGTCGCAAAAAGGATTGGTGACCGAACTAATTACAGCAAAACTTCCTGCATAACCCTTTATCCTGTAATTTTTGGCAGTATCATTTGATGCATCCTGTAAACGTTCTACACTACCTTCCTCAAAAGAAGAAACTACAGTTTCCATGATTTCTTTATACGAGACCATTTTGCTCATGTCCCAATTATTTCCGTCAAAAGGCATAAACTCGATGAAGCGGACCGAAACGGGTAGATTCCTGGTGAGATGAATGAACTCAAGGAGCTCCTCATCATTCACCCCCCGGATCAACACCACATTTATTTTCACATTAAAACCTTCTTTTTCTAAACGTAACAGGTTGTTAAAAACTGTGTCAAAATGATCTCTAAGGGTGATCTTCCGGTACTTTTCCTTATTTAAGGTATCAAGGCTTAAATTAATGTTTTTGACTCCATTCGTTTTCAACACCTCAATAAATTTGTGGATAATCACTGCATTGGTGGTGATAGACAATTCTACCGGCAAGGAAGCCAGTTTTTCTAAAATAACAGGGAAATCTTTTCTAATTAAGGGTTCGCCACCTGTAAGCCTTATCTTTGTCACGCCATTTTTCACGAATATCTTTGCTATTTCATAGATCTCCTCATAGGTCATTAAATCCACTTTTGGGGTTAAGGGCACCCCTTCTGCAGGCATACAATAGAAACAACGCAAATTACAGCGTTCAACTAAAGAAATGCGTAAATAGTTGTGATCCCTACCGTAGGAATCCTGTAATATGTTATTATTATTTCTATCCATTGTAATTTTTTTACAATTGTCCGGTGGTTAGGTTGGAATGTGTTTTTACAATTCCGGCAGTGGCTTAATCATGTCTTGCCCCTTTTAATATTCTGAAAATATGTAGCACCGAAGGGAAAATAGCGTCCATAGATTCTTTAGCTCCGTTCGTGGAGCCCGGCAATCCCAGGACAAGAGTGTTCTTCATAGTACCCGCAATACTTCTGGATAGCATCGAAAAAGGAGTCCTGTCCTGGCCGTAGTTGCGAATAGCCTCTTCAATTCCGGGTATACGTCTGTCTAATAAGGGTTCAAGAGCTTCAGGGGTAACATCGCGTTTTGATAATCCGGTTCCTCCTGTATAGATAATCAAATCCAACCCTTGTTGTTGAAATGCCTTCGCTTTTTCCTGAATAATATCTCTTTCATCAGGAATGATAATGTATTCGGCGATCTTAACGTCACAGGTTTCTAACTTTTCAATAATCGCTTTTCCTGCCCTGTCTTCTTTTTGTCCGGCTGCGATAGTGTCAGAACAAACGATCACTGCGGCTGTAAGGTCTTTCTTGAAGCGGTCTCTAAAATCTGATTTTCCTCCCTTTTTATCCAGCAGTTTAATCTGAAGGATCTCAATTCCTTTATCTATGGGCTTCAGCATATCATACATATTTAAGGCTACCACACTTGCGCCGTGCATCGCTTCTACCTCCACGCCTGTTTTATAAATGGTCTTCACCGTGAACAAAACGGTTATTTCCAGGTCATTGATCTCGTATTCAACATTGGTGAATTCTATTGGCAGGGGATGGCAATCTGGTAGAAGATCAGGGGTGCGTTTTACTCCTAACAAACCTGCGGCCTTACTCATGGCGAAAACATTGCCTTTGGGAACTGTATCATTCTTAATAGCTGCAATAGTTTCCTGTTTGCTCACTCTTACAATGGCCTGTGCAACCGCAGTTCTTAACGTAGTGCTCTTATTAGTAATATCAACCATTTCTTAAGTATTTACTTTCCATTGATGGGTACTGTCATCAAATATTTCTTTTCCAAAAACAGGTGCTTTGGCTTTAATTTCTTCAACAATAAATTCCAGGGCTTCAAAAACAGTTTTGCGCCTTGGGGAGGAAACAAAAACAAACAGGCAAACCTCTCCCGATTTTACCGTTCCCAGGCTATGATAAATATGCATGCAGGTTAAATCAAATTTTGCAAAAGCTGCTTCCCGTATCTCATGAAATATGGTATTAGCCATCTCCCTATACGCGGAATATTCTATAGCCGTTACCGTCTTACCATTAACAATATCTGCTCTCACCTGGCCCAGGAAAATATTATGAGCTCCAATACTCATTTTGCTTTGATGCTTTGCTATTGATTGCGCAATAAATTCAGCTGAAATTGCGCCCTCTACAAAAACATCTTTATATGCCTTATTCTTCATTTTCTACCTGTTTATGTATGCCTTTTATGATCCTGTTGATCTCTGATGCACCTTCCCTGATACTATAGCAATTGCTGAAATTATGTTCCTGTAACATAGATACAGCTCGCCTACTTCTAATTCCTGACTGACAGAAAACAGCTTTTGTACTGAACTCACTAATCTTGTCAATCTGCTGGTTTAGTTCATTCAAAGGAATTTGTATGGCATCGATAGCTTGAACTTTCGGTTGTTCGTGTAGCTCCCTCACGTCTATAAACTGAATGTTTTCTTGCCCGAGAAGTTTTTTTATGGAGGTTTCGGGTATTTCTGAATTGCAATTAGCGAACGATTCCTGTTGAAGGAAACTATTCTTATACGACCGGATTTTTTCAATTTCGGAATCCTTTCTGCTAACGGTCAAAGTGGTGGATTCCGATGATAATGCATTATACCAAAGAATTTTTCCGGAAAGCACACTACCTGATCCCAGGATGATCTTGAGCACCTCGTTGGCCTGCATTGTTCCAATTATACCCGGCAAAACACCCAGCACGCCGACTTCTGAACAATTTGGGGAGCTGTTTTTTTCCGGATCTTCGGGGAAAGCACATCTGTAGGAAGGTCCATTCTTAAAATTAAATACGGATACCTGTCCCTGGAATTTATAAACGGCACCAAATACCAATGGTTTATTTGTTAATATGCAGGCATCATTGATCAGATATCTTGTTTCGAAATTGTCGCTCGCATCAACAATAATATCGTATTCTTCAAATAACTGAAGAGCATTCTGAAAATCTAATTTTTGAGGATATGCTTTTACGGTAATGGAATGGTTAAGATCTGCAAGCCTCTTTTTTGCGGCAATCGCTTTGTTTTGCCCTAGGGAGGATGAACCAAACAGAACTTGACGTTGGAGATTGGAGATTTCAACAGTATCAAAATCGATAATTCCGATTGTTCCTATTCCGGCAGCAGCTAAATATTGCAGCACCGGGCAGCCCAATCCACCGGCCCCCACTACAAGAACCCTGGCACCGGAAATTTTGTCCTGACCATTCTGGCCAATTTCAGGAAGAATAATATGTCGGTTATATCGGTCCAATTTTTTATCCGCCTGAAAAAGGAGGCAGCAATACAATTTCGTTATCAGTCAGTTTTTCTTCGGAAGACACTATTTTTTTATTCTGAGCTACCTGAAAACTATTATTTTTCAAGCCGGAATATTTCGCATAGAGGTTTTCGAGCAATTCCGAAATTCGTGTTCCTGAAAACTCCAGGAGTTCTTCTTCGCATTTTGTCACTTCGGTAAGCATTCCGAAGTATCTAATTTTTAGCTGCTTCATATTCAAGCAATTTTAATTCTTCCGGTGTATTAATATTTGAGGTGAAAATATCCATGGCTGAGTTCAGAATGACATTTTTCACTTTACATTGATCCAGGGCCACGTGTAAGCGGCGCTCGTTCTTCTGCAAAAGCCCGTAAAACAAATTTTCACAGCGTTTGTGGTACAATGCTATTAAAGGCATTTTTTTTCCGTTGCTCACAATTTGAACAACATCTGTAACAGGATCATAAGCACTGATAAGTTCTTCTAAAATTTCAGTTTTGATCAGTGGGATATCACAGCTCAACACCAGGTTATAATTAGTGTCAGAGTGGAATAACCCGGTATGGATTCCTGCTAAAGGCCCGGCATTTTTAATTAGGTCTTCTACCCGTGGGGTCTCAAAAATGTCATATTCGGGGTTGTTTGATACGAGCAGGGTTCTGGAAACCAGTGGTTGCAATGCAGCAATACTGCGCTGTACGAATTTTTTTCCATCAAAATCTAAGAGGCCTTTATCTGTACCCATCCGGGAACTTTTCCCTCCGGCCAGCACAATACCTGTTATTTCGTTTCTGTTGATCATTTTTTAAGTAGAAAACAGTTTTACACTTGCGAGGGCAAGCACCACGACCAAAATGTATCGCAACCGATAATTGTTTAATTTTTTACTTCCCATATAAGCACCAAAAAATCCGCCCAGAAGTGCTATCCCAACCAGTACAAAGGATTCCATATTGAGATCTATTCCGGAACTCCATTGTCCCACTAATCCTGAAGCTGAATTAACCCATATGAACAAAGCTGAGACCGCAGCCGCTTCCTTCATTTTACCCCAATGCAAGAGAAGAATAACCGGGGTAAGAATAATTCCGCCGCCAATACCAATTAGGCCGGAGAAGAAGCCGATAATTCCGCCAACAATAAGTCCCTGCCAAAGCTTCACTTGTCTGGAAATATTTTTTTCCTTTCCGAAAACGTTCAACATTTTCAAGATTGCGAATACCAGAAGAACGGCTAAAATTTTCTTATAGATAAAAGCATCTATTTCTATAGTGCCTCCTAAAAAGGCGAAGGGAATAGAGGAGATCGCAAATGGGATAAATAAATTCTTATTGAAATAACCTTCTTTATAATAATAGAAAAAGGAAATTCCCGCCACGAATAAATTCAGCAAAAGCGCTGTAGGCTTCATTGTTTCAGGAGCAAATGAAAACAGAGCCATTAAAGCTAAATATCCGCTCGCTCCACCGTGTCCCACACTGGAGTATAGAAAAGATATGACCGGCAATATGAGGAGAAACAGATATATATTCACCACAGTACTTTTTACAGGCTTTTGATCTTTTCAAGTTGTATATCCAGGAAATCCCAGCATTTCAGGTTCATTTCTTCAAAAGCCTTAACTAAAGCTTTCCCATAAGGTGTTAATTTTGTTCCGCCGCCGCCTTTACCACCAATGCTGTTCACCGTGACTGGCTTTTTTGCTGTATTATTAACTGAATCTATGAGGTGCCAGGCTTTTTTATAGGAGATACCGAGAGATTTAGCTGCCTTGGACAAGGACCCGGTTTGGTCTATGGCTTTTAACAACCGAACCTTTCCTTCTCCAAGAAATTCTTTATCATCCAATTCGATCCAGATCCTACTTTTAACTTTACAATTCATAAATTTCATGTTAAACAGGAAGTAAAAAGACTTCAAGGCTATCATTGATTTTGATCTCTTCCCGGTCTCCGTCCATTTTGACCAAAGCATTTGCCAGTGTAAATGTTTGCAGCATAGCTGAACTTTGTCCCTCTAAAACTGTAACCTTTCCTTCTTTGTAAATTGCTTTTAAAAATTGAGGCCGGTCTCCTTTCTTCACAAAATGAGAACTTGAGGTCGCAATTACTTTTTTCAGGAGAGGGTCATATCCGGCCATTTTTTGGACAGAAGGATATACGTACATATAGAAACAAGTTAGTGCGGCTGCAGGATTTCCCGGAAGTCCAAAAATAAGCGTTCTCCCGTTTTTCCCAAAGAAGAGGGGCTTTCCAGGTTTCTGATTGACCTTATAGAAGATTTCTTTTGTCTCCAGTCCTTTTAATGCCTGTCCTACAAAATCATAATCCCCCACAGATACTCCACCTGTGATGAGCACCAAATCATTTTCAGCAATTAGATCTTTTAGTTTATGATAAGTGTCCTCATAACTATCCTTTACAGTATGAAGAGAGATTTTGTCAAAGCCCAAAGAAATTAAGGCGCTTTTCAGCATTTTTGAATTGCTTTCATAAATCTTTCCGTAGGTCAGAGTTTCGCCGGCAGAAATGAGTTCATTACCAGTAGTTACAATTGCGATGGCAGGTTTTTTATATATCGGAATATTTTCAAGCCCCAAAGAGGCTAAATATCCAATTTCAGCAGGTGTTAACTTACTCCCTTTTTTTAAGGCTAATTCTCCTTCCCTGACCTGTTCACCTGCCGGTCGGATATTTTGTTTTTCTCGTGGGAATTTTTCTAAAAAGATATTACCATTTTTAACCTCGACCTCTTCCTGGATAACAACAGCATTTGCAGAAGAGGGGACCGGAGCTCCTGTAAATATCCTAATAGCTTCTCCGGAATTTATTTTGGGCTGGTGACTGTCTCCTGCTTTAACTTCACCAACTAAAGAGTATGACAGATGTTCATGTGCATTAACGGCATAACCGTCCATGGCCGATTGCCTGAAAGGAGGCATATTTATGGGAGAAAAAATGTCTTGGGATAGAATAGCATTAGTACAATTCTCAAGAGGTAGCTTTGTTTCCGAAGAAATTTTTTTACTGTTTTTTAAAACTGCATTTAAGGCCTCTTCAATACTAACCATTGCTATTAGCGTTATGTCATAACAAACATAGCGAAACGCTCAAAGTGCAAACATGACCTTTGTCATGTCTAATAGCGATTGGACAATATATTCAGCTGTTTTTGCTGAGAATTGAACGTTTTATTGATAATATTCCAGAAGTTTGACCTTATTCCTTGTGGAATAAATCTTTTCTTCGTCGTGCAGTTTTTTAATAATCCTGGTAATAACAACTCGCGTAGAATTGAGATCTTCTGCAATTTTTTGATGGGTAATTTCCAGATCGATGTTGTTTGCAATTCTCACTTTATCTGTCAGGTATTTCCAGATCCGGTTTTCTAACTTCAAAAATGCAAGCGAATCAATGGTCTCAACCATTTCCAAAAGTCTGAAATGGTAACTATCAATTATGAAATGTCGCCAGCTTTCGTATTGTATCAGCCACTTATCTACCAGACCCACAGGTATAAAAACGGCTTCAACATCAGATTCTGCAATACCTTTAAAAATACTTTTCTTTTTATTTATACAGTTTGCAAAAGAAATAGCACAGGTATCTCCCGGTTCTAAATAATATATCGAAAGTTCAAATCCGTGTTTGTCTTTTCTTATGATCTTGACAATGCCATCTATGATTAAGGGAATATGTGTTAGCTCTTCACCAATATCTATCATAAGATGTCCATTGTTTATTTTTTTCAGATACCCGACTTCAGTAATATCCTGAATTAAATTTGGTTCAAAAATGTGGGAGTAGTTGTGATATAGCTTTCTTTTTAAAATAACACTATTGTCCATCTTTTGATAATTTACAGTAACACAAATATATAACTAACCCCTCTAAAAACAGAGGGGTTAGAACTATCAACTAATCCAAGCAATAAAAACATTTTTAAAATTTCACCTGCACCTGTGTTAATAAGGCATCATTATTAACACTGGCAACAGTTTCAATGTTGGCTAAATAATTTATTTGAAAACGTACCTTATTGTTTACGAAGTAGTTAAACCCAACAGTCATCCTTTCAGAATATCCCAGGTTATCTTTAATGTTGACATCCGGGTCAAAATATTCATATTTAACCACCGGTTGGAATTTTTCTGTCACATCATATGCTGCAAGTATATAAGCACCCTCTCTCTCTTCTCCTAAAGCTATAGGGGTTGAGCCACAACCACCGGCTGCACCGGCGAAGTAAGCGCCTTCATCATAAATATATTCCCCTTGTAAGAGTAATTTGCCGAATTCAAAAGCAAATTCTCCACCAAAAGATGTTCTATCATCGTCATTATTGTTTGGAATAGGATAACCATATCTAAAGCTTGCGCCTATAGATAGGTTTCTTATCACCTTATAGGTAACCCGTCCAATGATGTCTTTCTTAACATTGTCATCTTTTACTCCTAACCCTCGACCATTCATAAGTGCAACGGCATAATTCAACCTGTTGAATTTATTACCGCCCCAAATTCCTACACCAAAATCACGCTGAGGTGCGACCAATTGGTCGGCTACAATTGATCTTTCGATCGTAGGCAGGCTATGGCAAGGTGTTGTGACATCTAAGCTGAAAGGCTGCTTGAAGGAACCAAGGGAGATTTTAGCCCAATTATCGGCTTCATAAGTAATAAATGCGTCCATTAAATAGGCATCGCCGCTACTTCCAATAAATGGACTGGTCTCCAGCATGAAGTAGTAGGAGAATTTGTTCAACACTTTACCGGAAACCCCAATACGAGCTCTTTTGAATCGGAAAGTGTTGGCCTGTTCTCCATCTGTAAAGAAATAATCATATTGGGGTTGGATATATCCGAAAATGTTTATAGTTGGACCGCTTACGGAATCATTGGCTGAACCCGGTAATTCTGCTTCACAACCCTGAGAAAACATGGTATTCGTACTGAATACTAATGTTAGTGCTAGCAATAAGTATAATTTGTTTTTCATTTTTTAGGGGGTCTATTTTTTAGTTTCCTACAACAGGAAGGCTCTTTGGTTTTGAGTCATGCCCCCACTGATTGCTTTGCCAGGCTGGATTTTCATTATATAGCCCATTCATTCCAAATTTTAAACTTGCTGCATCATAGCCAAGAACGCGCAGAACCGCAGTTATAACAGCCGAAGTTTGACCTGTATAACAATAAGTAATTACTGTCTTAGCCTCAGGGTCAAGTGATTTATAACTATCGCCGGCCAATGTAAGAGGTAAAATCCTATAAGCTGAACTTATGTGGCCAAAGCCAATATAATCAGCTTCACTGAAGTAGTTGTTGATGAAATATCCGCCAGGATTATTTAAAACATCTGCCGGGTTAACACCTTTAAAGCCTTCTGCAACTACTGCTTCAACACGTTCTTTGAGAATATCTTCTCCATCGGTAAGAGTAGTTGAAATAACAGGATCCTTGAAGGTTATATTTGCCGGAGCAGGGGCGTACGTCCAATTGGGGCTGTTTTTTGCAATATTAGCTATGTTGCTGTTCCATGGCCCCGCATTTCCTGAATTCCATCCAGACATTCCCCATTTGAGAGCCTGTGTTTTTGGATATCCATAAAGGCGTAACAAAGCTGTGGCATAACAAGCTGTTTGCCCTGTGTAGCAGACCACCAAAATAGGTTTGGTAGTTGAAGCAGCAACAGTCAGGATGTCTGAGAAGGCAACATTTTGAGCTCCACTAATGTGAGATGCTGCGAAAGCATCACTGCTCCTAATGTCCATGATGTAGTATTTATCCAGAAACGCCCCAAGGTCATTTTCAGCAGGAGCGCCAACTACAAACTTGTCACCATCCTGATTGGTCAGGATATTATTAACATCCAAATTGTTTGCTACCATGTAATCGGCCATAAGGTCAAAAGCCGGGGTTGCAACCACATTCCCGCCTGTAGGATCGTCACCTCTGTCACAGGAGGTAAGGGTTAAAGCAGGTATTAATAGTAATCCGATAATAAAAACTGATAATTTTTTCATGATGTACGTTTTCTAAGGTTTTGGCTGGTTTATTCTATTACAGGAAACATGTTGATTTCCTTTGTACTAAAAGCATCTCTTCCATGCTTTTTTAAAAGATTATTCATAAATCCATTCTCTCCATAAGCAATATTCCCGGCATCATAGCCCAGGACGTTGAGATAGGCTGTCAGGTAAGCAGCTTTTTGACCGGTAGTTGTGTAAATGGCAATTTTCTTGTCCTTTGGCAGAGACAATAAGTCATTATTGAACTGTAAGGAATTTCCATCTTCGTATAAAATTGCTCCAGGTACGTGTCCCTTGGTATAATCATCTGTTTTTCCGTAATAGAGAGTATAATACGCTTGAGGGCTCTCAAAAACATCAACTGGTTTTAAAATGAAATCACTGTATGGTATGGCAAACAATTCTTGTAATCTGGTCTGAAGTATCTCTTCACCTCCTGCTTTTCCGGTATTAATTTCAGGATGAGTAGTAGGATCCGCTTTGGAATTAAGGCTTGTCTCTAATTTGTCTTCAAGGGAAGGTTTGATGTTTTTGAGCCAGGTTTCTGCAAAGTCCTCTCTCCATGTGCTCATTCCCCATTTCATACTATAGACGTTGTCATATCCGGCTATTCTAAGAAGGCCCGAATAATACCCGGCTGATTGGCCGGAGTAGCAAACCAAAACTATCTTCTCATAGTCTGATGGATTTATTTTGGTTTGAAAGTATGTAAGCAGTTCCTCAGCCGGAACATTGACGGCATTTTTAATATGCCCGTATTCAAACCAACTGTCGGTTCTAATATCAATAATATGGAACCCGTCGTTTCTTAAGTTATTTTTAACTTCATCTCCACTGATTATTGGGAAATCGCCTTTTAAAAAGTCTACTTTTCCTTCTAAGAATTCTACTAAGGTGGTAAACTCATCCGGCGGATCTATACCTGCCGGAACATAACTGGTATAGGTATTTGCAAATGATCCTACTGACAAAAAGAATAGCATCAAAAAATACTTTAACTTTTTCATGACACAAATGATTTAAATTGTTGAATTAATAATTTCTTAACACTACAAAATTACATTCGCGCTGACGTCTTATTATGACTTTTATCATGTTTATCTAATACATAATCAGTCAATTGTGTAACAATTGTTACAGATAAATGGCAGTAATTTTTTCCAAAAAACATGTTGGAAACAGATCGTTTAGAACGAAAGGAGATAAAATATTAACTAATAAAAAGGGGATAGTTTATCTTATCTAATCAACCGAAAATTTCAAATTATCCGGGTAACCGGAAAAAATTATGAAACCGGGTTGTAGCCCCTATTTTTTATTTTTTATAGTTCTATTGGGATTTAGCTGAATAAAAAAGTCCGCAGCTTTCGCTGCAGACTTTCTGCTTTTTATGTACTTGGATTTCTTAACCTGGATCTTTAAAAATTCATTAGGATTAGCTTCGCTGTTCCATTGAGTTCCCACCTGATAATAGAAAGTCCGCCCCGCCTTTGCAGGCGTTGCGCTTTTTTATTTCCCTCCAAAGCCCTGAGCAAGCTCAGCTTTTCAGAATTTATTAGGATTAGCTTCGCTGTTCCTTTGAGTTCTCACCTGAAAATAGAAAGTCCGCCCCGCCTTTGCAGGCGTTGCGCTTTTTTATTTTCCTCCAAAGCCCTGAGCAAGCTCAGCTTTTCAGAATTTATTAGGATTAGCTTCGCTGTTCCTTTGAGTTCTCACCTGAAAATAGAAAGTCCGCCCCGCCTTTCAGGCGTTGCGCTTTTTTATTTCCCTCCAAAGCTTTGAGCAAGCTCAGCTTTTCCGGTAATCGTAATTTTTAAACTAAGATTTTTCAGAATTTATAAGGATTAGCTTCGCTGTTCCTTTGAGTTCCCACCTGAAAATAGAAAGTCCGCCCCGCCTTGCAGGCGTTGCGCTTTTTTATTTCCCTCCAAAGCTTTGAGCAAGCTCAGCTTTTCCGGAAAATAAAAAAGTCCGCAGCTTTCGCTGCAGACTTTCTGCTTTAAGTGACCTCGACAGGATTCAAACCTGTAACCTTCTGAGCCGTAATCAGATGCGCTATTCAGTTGCGCCACGAGGCCTTATTTTTTGCCACTTCCGAACGGAACGTTCGGTGGCGGGCCTGCCCGCCGAAGGAAAAGGCCTCAGCCTTTTTCCGTAGGCGGGTGCAAATATAGGTTTTATTATAAAAAACCGAAAAGATTTTTTTGAAATTATTCTTCAATTATCGCAGCAGGCTGAAATGCCCTTTTTTAGGAGCAAATCCTTCTATGGTTATCTCATACCAGTAGTCTTCTGCCGCCATGGGTTTATCAGAAAAAGTGCCGTCCCATCTGAAACCGGCACCATAACCGGACTTTATTAATTTTCCGTAGCGATCAAAGATTCGGATATACGACTTTCCGAAGAAGGAAATTCCGCGGACCTCAAAAAAGTCATTTTGGCCGTCGTTGTTGGGAGTGATATACTGAGGGATCACCAAATGGGCGAATTGCCTGAATACGGTTTCGCAGCCATTTATGTTTCTGACGTATGCCGTATATATCCCGCCTTTCACATTCAGGAATTCATTGCTCAGCTGAAAATTCTGCCCATCCAAAGAATATTCGAAATTACCTTGTGCCTGAAGATCTATGTTCACTGTACGTTCCAGGGACCGTATATCTTTTATTACCGGAAGCTGAACAGCTGAAACTTCAAAATTCTTGGTTGTACTGCAGTTATTGCTATTAGTGATCTCTACATAGTAATTACCGGCGGACGTAATAGTTATTTGCTGAGTTGATTCACCTGTAGACCACGTATAGTTCAAATTCGGTATACCGGCGTCCAGAACTATTGAAGAACCTGAACAAAGGTATGCTGTTTCATCTTCGGCAGAGGGAGCGGGGTTAATTACCAGTTTCACGGCAGTGCGTGGTCCGGGGACACAATTGTAATCTTTTTTGCTGGCTTGAGCGTAATAAGTACCGGCTTGTGCAGGTTGAAAATAGGTTGTGTTTTCTGCCAGCAGGTTACCTCCGGAAGGGGCATTATACCAATCGACCTTCTCATCAGCTTCAACCTTCACTGAAAGTTCAGGAATGGATTCGTTGCTGCAGCTAGTTTTATCCCCATTACTTATGGGCGCCAAAGGTGTCTTCAAAACCTTTACAAGAAATCCATCTGAAGCCGAATTACAAAAGGAACCGCTAAGGTTAGCAGCATCTTCTGCAACTTTTACCCTGTAATAGGCCGAACTGGTAATTCCGGAAACTTGCAGGATGTTTTGAGTCTCCCCCGCAATATCTGTCCAGTTAGCGTCATCTGTGCTCTTTTGCCATTGGTAGAAATGGGTATTATACACAATAGATTCAGATTGGGCATTGAGCGTCACAGCGGCCGGGGTGTCCTCCTCACATATTCCGTAAGGTGAGGGTTGATCATCATAAGTATTGATCTCGGTGAAGTCTCCGCAGGACCTGAAAATAATATCGTCTATAGCGAGATCATTTCCGCAGCCGCCCACACCATTGTTGAACATTTTGAGAATGATAGATCCCTGGCCAGGTTGAGACCTGAAGGTAAGCGCATACTGTTTCCATTGAGGAGTGTTGGTTGAGCCTATATCTCCCGTGTCTCCCTCACCCAGAAGGACCGTATCGGTTTCATCCCAGATTTGGAATTTGACGTTAATAGGAAAACCGCCATCAGGACAGTAATTAGTGGCGCGGTTGTAGACATTCATTAAAAATGCTGAAAACTCATAAGTAGTACTTTCACATAAATTAGTGACTTTAAATTGATAAAATTTGCCAGCGGAAAAAGAAGCATTAACAATTAAAGCCTGCCCGTTTGATTTTGTTGTCTGGGGAAAAGAGGTATGCCAGTTTCCGTTGTGGATCCCAAGTTGACTTGAAATAGTGTAATCTCCGTCATCTGGATTTCGACTTACAAAATTATAGGTTGTCACATTGGATTGCAGGGAGGTGATGCCGGTAAAATCCTCATGGAAAATAGGGTCTCCTTTGCTTCCGCTGCAAAATCCCAATTGGGCATTTGCTGAAGAAGTAGCTATGAGTAGCATTAAAAGGAAGAAGATCCGCATGGCTTCAAAAGTAGTTAAACGGCTTTAATTCAACTTGATTTACCGCTAGTTAAAGACGGAAAAATCGAGAAAAACTGATAAATCTCAGGAATGAGGGTTATTTTCGTCGCTGGTTGACTCCGGGGCAATAGCACTCATAGCGTCCTCTGTTCTCCCCGAAATTATAGCCCAGTGTCAATTGATGAAATCCGGTGTTACTGAGAACCACCGAATTGAACTGATGACTGTAGGTGTAGGCAAAAAGAAAATTTTTGTATTCCAGACCGGCAAAAGGGGTGAGATACTGTAAATACTGGGTTTTGATTTCGTCGCCATCAGCTGTGTATTCAGATCCGTTAAAACTCCTGCGGTAGGAAATTCCGCCAAAAAGAGCGCCGTTTTCCATATCCCGATATACTTTAAAGTTGACATCAACAGTTTTCTCCCCGGCAGATTCCTTCCACTGAAACATAACTGAAGGTTCGTAGCTCCAAAGTCTTTTATAGGTTTCGATGACATAGCCTGTGGAAAAAAGATATTTTCGCAGGTTCTCCGGGATGGCATCTGAGTAAAAAAGGTCCCGCTTTACGGAAAGAAGGTTCGTTGCAGTGAGATGGGCAAAAAAGTTGAAGTAATAGTAGGAGAAACCCACGTCCATGTTCGCGTAAATATCGGAAGCTCTTCCGCTTCCCAGAAGAGGATCTGATCCCGAAAAGTCCCTTTGATCCAGGCTGTGCTGGATAATACCGGCACTTATTCCGAAGGAAAGCTGGTTGAGATCCAGTTCGCTTCGGGAAAATAATAAGTGATAGGAAAGGGTGCCAAAAATTCCCCTTTTTGAATAGTTTCCGTTCTGGTCATTAAATACTATTCCTCCCATGCCGAATTTTTCCCTGATCCGCCCATGTACACTCAATGTTTGAAGACTGGGAGCATTCTCGACATCAAACCATTGCTGCCTTGCCGTCAATCTCAGCTTGTTCAGGTTGGAAGCCCCGGCCATGGATGGATGCAACAAATACAGGTTATCGGTAAGATAATCGGAATAAGTGGGAATCACTTCCTGTCCGTAGAAAGAATTTCCCGTTAGGAAAAACGTACTGATAACCAATAGCTTGATATTTAAGTATCGGAATGCTTTGGTTAAAAGATTCTGTAAGAACATTTAAAGTGGGGAACTAAAAAATTGGTTGTAAAGATACAGGAAAAAGGTGGGCAGTAATATGAGAATAAACAGGTTTTGAAAAAAGCAATTTGATGACATTTATCGGTATCTGTTTAAACTTTCTTAAAATACAGGATATTATCATAATTTTAATGCTGTTTCTGCTCCTTGAATTATAAATTTAATAGAGGCCTTTGCTGCTCTTTCAGCAAAAGATTTAAATATTTAATTCAACCACCCATGGCACAGCAATCTAATTCCGGAGAAAAAAAGAAGGATAAAGATCACATGAACATGGGCAGTAGGGGAGTGACCCGGCCCATGGCAGAAATGCAAATGCAAGATGACGACTCTCAAAAAAACAAGGGAGGCGGGGGAATGGATATGGAGCAGCGCATGAAAATGCTGCAGATGCATCACAAACAGACTCTTTGGGTCTACTGGCTACTAATCCTGCTGGGTTTGTGGATGATCCTTTTCCCGTTCACCTTCAGTTATGACGTGGGAGTTGTAGAACCCAGCGGTGGCCGTGACCTTTGGTTAAGCCTTAGCGAACGGATTACGATCCTCAAATGGAGTGACATAATAAGTGGGATCCTGCTCCTAATTTTTGGTTGGCGTTCGCTTACCCCCAACCAGCCCATTAGTATATGGATCTGTTGCTTTATAGGAATATGGTTAAGCCTTGCTCCATTGATATTCTGGTCTCCCACGGCAGTAGGTTATCTCAACGCCACCGTGGTAGGAGTGCTGGTAATTGCACTTACTATTCTTATCCCCGGCATGCCCAATATGATTACTTATATGAAAATGGGTTCTGAAGTTCCCCCGGGCTGGTCTTATAATCCTTCTAGCTGGCCACAGCGATGGATCATGATCGTACTTGCCTTTTTTGGATGGGTAGTCTCCCGGTATCTTGGCGCTTTTCAACTGGGTTATATAGACATTGCTACAGATCCTTTCTTTGGGGAAAGTACCATGCAGGTTCTCAATTCGAATATGTCTCACTCCCTGCCAATTTCAGACGGAGCCATGGGAGCCCTGGCCTATACTTTTGAATTCCTGATGGGTTGGATGGGAAGCCCCACCCGTTGGCGTACCATGCCCTGGATGGTAACCTTCTTCGGAATTTTAGTAATTCCACTGGGCTTGGTCCATATCTTCCTGGTGATCTCTCAGCCGGTCATAGTGGGGGAATGGTGTACTTTCTGCTTACTGGCGGCTGCTATTATGCTACCCATGATCCCCTTGGAATTTGATGAGGTGATCGCAATGGGGCAGCACATGGTGCAGGCTAAACGAAGGGGTGACAATATGTGGGAAGTTTTCTGGAAAGGAGGCAAAGCTTTCGAATCCAACAAAGATGAGCGTACAACAGATCTTATTGATCTTCCGAATAAACCTTTAGAGGTCTTCAAAGCTTCTGTTTGGGGAATGAGTGTGCCCTGGACCCTTGCTGTTTCTACTCTAATAGGAATCGGGGTCATGGTTGCCCCTGCCTTGTTTGGGGTGAGCATTGAAGCAACCACAGCAGACATTTTCCACCTTAGCGGGTCGCTTATCATTGTGGTCTCTGTAATATGTATGGGAGAGATCGTCCGGCGGGGGCGATATCTAAATGTGCTACTGGGGCTTTTACTGGCTGTCGCACCATGGTTCATGGAACAATCTACAACAGGACTTAATATCACTGGACTCGTCGCAGGACTACTGGTAATGGCGTTAGCTTTTCCTTTAGGTCCGGTGAAAGAAAAGTATGGGCTGTGGGATCCGTACGTCAAATGAAACTTTGATTATTAAAATCCAGGAATGACCGATAAAGAGATTTTTGAACGTGTACGGGAACTTTTAAAAGCCAATATGGAAGAAGGGGTTGCTGAGGGCGATATTTCTTTCCATTTCACCAGACCCTCGCCATCGCGTTATCCATATCAATTCTTCTGGGACACCTGCTTTCATGTCTTTATCTTTTCTGCTCTTGGAGATCACGATATGGCAAAGAAGCACGTGGAAAGCCTTTTTGCACTCCAAAGCGAGGACGGTTTTGTAGGGCATATGATTTATTGGGATCGGTTGAAGCCCGGGCGAATGACCGATTTTTTTCAATCATTGCCCCGGTTTCAGAATTTTTACCAAAGCCACATGAGTGCTCTTATCCAGCCACCGTTGATCGCACAGGCTGTGGAAAGGATCTTTAAAGATTCGGGAGATAAGGAGTTTCTTCGGAAGATGCTTCCGAAGCTAAAAAAATATTATCACTGGCTAGCCACCCACAGGGATTTTCAGGGAGATAAATTACTCACCATCATTTCTCCTTTTGAATCGGGAATGGACTGGAAGCCCTCCTACGATATTCCATTGAAATACGGTCCCAAACTGGCTAACAGTAAACTTTTCCGAAAGGTAGTGAGCGTGGACCTGCGGAATTTCATCCATAATTATGATCTCAAAAAGATCTATAAGAAAGGATATTTTTTAGTGAAAGATGTCGCGGTCAATACCATTTATGCCCAAAATTTGAGAGCCATGGCAACTCTTTGTGAGGCTGTTGGGGAAGATGGAGCATATTACCAAGATTTGGCAGACAAGGTGACGGCAAGCATGATGAAACTTATGTACAATAAGGAGGATGCGGCCTTTTATGATTGCTACGGAAAAGATAATAAGCAGATAAAGGTACTTACTCCTACTATATTTTATCCTGTTGTTCTCAATACCATTCCATCTGAAATAACCGAAGAAGTAATGGATCGTCACTTTTTCAATGGCAATGAATTCAAGGCCCGTTATCCTATTCCTTCTGTAGCTAAAAATGAATCTTCCTTTGATCCCCTGGAATCCATATTCATATGGCGTGGCCCTACCTGGATCACTAACAACTGGTTTCTACATAAATTCTTTATCGACCGGGGCTACAATGATGAAGCGACTAATCTTGTCAACAGCATCAAAAAACTTATCAGGAAAAGTGGCTTTCGCGAATACTACAATCCTTTTACGGGTGAGGGTTATGGAGCTCATAATTTTACCTGGGCTGGCCTGGTGTGCGATATGATGGAAATGGAAAAGCAAAATCCAAACACTAAACGAACTCAGTCCTAATCATTCTCTTTTCAGCATTGAATAATATCAAGTCCTAAGATTATGCAAAAATGCCAAAAATTGCATGTCAAATATTCTTAAACCTTCGTTGGACAGCTTTCATAATTGGTACATTTAAAAGGAGAGGAATTGATCTAAATAACTAAAACCAACGATATGAAAAAGAAGAGCAGAGTAGTGGTAATTACGGGAGCCTCAGCAGGAGTCGGCCGGGCAACCGCGAAAGAATTTGCAAAACACGGAGATCGTATTCTGTTAATAGCACGTGGAAGAGACGGACTTTTAGGAGCCAAGCGGGAAGTGGAAGATGCCGGCGGCCACGCCTGGATCTACGAGGCCGATGTGTCCAATCCCGACCAAATGGAGGAGGCTGCAACTTTTGCTGAAGAGAATATTGGTCCAATCGATATCTGGATAAATAACGCGATGGTCAGTGTTTTTAGTAAGGCCATTGATATGACTCCGGAAGAGTACAAGCGGGTAACCGATGTGACCTACCTGGGTCAGGTTTACGGAACACTGGCGGCATTGCGTAAGATGAAAGAAAGGAACTATGGTAAGATCATTCTGATAGGTTCCGCTTTATCTTACAGGGGAATTCCGCTGCAGTCGGCCTACTGTGCTTCAAAGCATGCCATTCAGGGCTTTTTTGAATCCTTACGTGCTGAATTGTTGCATGACCATATTGATGTAGATCTTTCAATAGTGCATCTTCCGGCTATGAACACAACTCAATTCGGTTGGGTCAAGACCAGGTTCGGAAGAAAACCCAAACCTATGGGCAAGATCTTCCAGCCAGAAGTTGCTGCCCGCGTTGTGGCCGAAGTAGCCGAAACCGGGGAACGCCTCAGAATGGTAGGATTTTCAACCGTACAGACGGTTTGGGGAAACAAACTGGTGCCGGAATACCTTGATCACTATATGGCTAAAAATGGAATTGAAGGACAGCTTACGCAGGAACCTGAAGATCCGGACAGGAAAAATAATTTATGGGAACCTGTTCCCGGCGACCAGGGAACTCATGGAGATTTTAATGAGGAGGCGCAAAACTACAGTGTGTATGATTTGATCGTCGAAAACCGGGGCTCCTTATTGTTGCTTGCAGGAGCCATTTTTGGAGGTGCCTTATTAAGTTCTTTTAAAGGGGATTAGATCTCTCTAAAATAAGCATTCAAAAATGCCTTTTTTGAAAGGCATTTTTTTGATCAACTAATATTTGTTCTGGTCTTTCAGCAGTTTTTTGTGTTCTTGTTGTGTCGTAGTTTTTCCGGAAACTAAATGGCATAAGGCTGAAAAGCTTAACTAAAGGAGAATCTTTTAAAACAGAAGTTTGAAGGCCGTCCGGGAGATGTGGAATTTCTTTTCTTAACCTGGTTGGCTGCAGATTATTCATTTGCATAATCTGTGGCAATAGCTATATTTGTTGCATGGCTGAACTAGATGGGTTTATAGCTGAATTCGCCTCCTTTGTCTGGGGACTTCCGCTTTTAATTTTACTTACCGGTGGTGGATTATATCTGCTGATTCTTTCAAAATTTCTTCCTTTCCGATACCTGAGGCATTCTTTTGAGGTGTTGAGAGGGAAGTATGACAATCCCGATGACCCGGGAGAGATCAACCACTTTAAGGCCTTGTCTACTGCTCTGTCATCGACCATTGGGATGGGAAATATTGCCGGTGTGGCAGTGGCAATCGCTATTGGTGGCCCCGGGGCCATGTTCTGGCTATGGGTGAGCGCCATCATTGGTATGGCAACCAAATTCTTTACCAATACCCTGGCCGTAATGTACAGAGGTCGCGACACCGAAGGAAAATTGCAGGGAGGTCCCATGTATTTTATAGTCGAAGGTCTGGGCAAGAAATGGTGGGTCATGGCGGCCTTTTTCAGTCTCGCCGGACTTATTGGAGCACTACCTGTTTTTAATGTCAACCAGCTGACTCAGGCTATAAATTATATACTCCTTACTCCCAACGGGATCGAAGTTGACTTTTATTCCAATCTCATTATAGGTCTGGTTCTCGCAGCCATCACCGCAGTGGTCATTTTTGGTGGCCTGGAACGTATCAGTAATACGGTTTCAAAGTTAGTACCTGCAATGGTAGCCCTATACTTCATCTCTGTTCTCCTAATTCTGTTTGTGAATTTTGAAGTTGTACCACAATATTTCGCTCTCATTTTTACAGATGCTTTTGCTGCGGAAAATTATGCCGGAGAACCCTTTTTGGGTGGTATGCTTGGCGGTTTGATCATTCTTGGTATCAGGAGGGGAGCCTTTTCAAATGAAGCCGGGATAGGTACCGCACCTATGGCTCATGGAGCCGCCAAAACGACAGAACCTGTGCGTGAAGGTTTGGTAGCAATGCTTGGGCCGGCAATTGATACACTCGTTGTTTGCTCTTTGACCGGAATGGCTATTCTTGTAACAGGCGTCTGGAAAACTACCGATGTTAACGGGGTAAGTTTAACGGCAGCTGCCTTCGATCAATCCATTCCTTTCTACGGAAATTACCTGTTGCTGGTCTGTATCGCCATTTTTAGTGTTTCCTCATTGTTTTCCTATTCTTACTACGGAACGAAATGTTTGTCATTCCTGATAGGGGCTGAAAGAAAACATTACTACAACTACTTCTATGTATTGAGTATATTAATTGGTGCGACAACTTCCCTTAGCTTAATGATCAACCTGATCGATGGGTTCTTCGCGCTAATGGCCATTCCAACGATGGTTTCCACCTTGATAATGGCACCTCGGGTATTGAAAGAAGCACAGCGATATTTTAAAAAGCTGAAGATCTAGAAGTTTTTCAGGAAAACGGCATTTCACAGCGGCGGGTGTTGCTCTCATATGCGAGTTCAATGACCCTGATAACATCTCTTGCCTGTTGCGCCGTGACTTCAAGTTCTTGGTTCCCAAGAATTGCTTGATAAACATTCTGATAAAGTATGCGGTAATCCCCTTTTTCGCTGGAATACCGGCCTTGTTCTTCTATCGTATTAATTTGTCCCCAAATTTCCTGTGGTTCCTGTCCCCATTCCGGGTCATTTTGAGGTGTTTTTCCCTGCTTCAGGCTTTCCTCCTGTAAATCGACCCCGAATTTTGTAAAGCTGCCGCGGGTCCCAAAAATGCTGATTGTGGGACCTTTTCCGTTGACCAGCATTCCGGCTTTAAGGGTGACCTTCAGGTGTGGATATAACAACAGGATCTCAAAATTGTCGGGTACTTTTGCCATTTTTCGCTGGATACGGATATCAGCATAAACAGCTTCCGGTTTTCCGAAGAGTGTCAGGGCCTGATCGATAAGGTGACTGCCCAAGTCATAAACGATCCCGCTGCCAGCAATGTCTTCCTGTTCCTTCCATCCGGGTTTTATTTGTGGGCGGAAACGATCAAAGTGGGTTTCGTATTCCACGATATCTCCCAGTTTCTTTTCCTTCAGAAGTTTCTGAACCGTGCGGACATCGCTGTCATAACGCCTGTTATGATTAACACTTAAGATCAGGTTCTTTTCCTTAGCCAGGCTAATTAATTCATCTGCTTCCGCAGTGGTTGGCGTGATAGGTTTTTCTACCACCACATGTTTTCCTGCTTCAAGAGCGCGTTTAGCATACTCAAAATGCAGGTGATTGGGTAAGAGGATAATTACTAGGTCAACGTTAGGGTTGTTCAAAATCTCTTCGTAAGAGGAGACGACTGCAGCTGTAGGAAAGTCCAGCTTCGCTGCTTCTACATTTTTGGGATTTGAGGTTAGGATGTGAGTAATGGATAATCCTTCAACTCCTGAGATAATTGGGGCGTTGTAAATTTTTCCCCCTGAACCATATCCGGCCAGTGCTACGGCTAGTTTCTTCATGTCTTTTCCAGATGAACCCCGAAGTTCTTAAAAAAGGGGCACTTTAGAAAAGGAACAAGAGGAATTAGTTTGTCCGCGGACTTATTTCTTCAGTTTTCTTGACGATGCTCCTGATAATACAATCCAGTTCATCTGCGGAATTCTGGATAAGTTCTAAAATATCTTCCCTGGAAATTCCATCTGCGTTCTCCTCTTCCAGAAGGTCTACCAGGCCCTGTATTCGAGCCAGGGGAGCTCTTACCAGGTGAGATTGTTCCCAGGCGATCTCCTTGAGCACCTCATTTTGTCGCTGTACTCTTCTAAGAAGTTTTCTTGAATTGGTAACGTCCAGAACAGCACCTACCATTCGTGTAGCTTTTCCGAAGTCATTCCGAAGAATATATCCGCGGTCACTTACATAAGCAACGGTTCCATCGGCTTTTATGATACGGTACTCCAGTTTCCACTTTTTAACGGTACAGTTTTCCAGGGCCTTATTAAGGGAATTTACTACCTTCTCCCTGTCAGCACTTGCAACTTTTGTAAGCCAGAACGAGTGCACCGAAGTGGCATCATTGGTGTCATAGCCAAAGATCTTCTTGTAACCTTTGCTTCGGGTTACAGAATCTGTTGCAATATCCCAATCCCAGATCATTTCGTTGGTCGCCTTCATGGCCATCTTGAATCGCTTATTCGCGATCTTGAGAGCCTCCTTTTTAGCAGTGATATCAGAAATGTCACTGGTGGCGCCAATTAGCCTTAAAGGCCTACCGTCACAATCTCTTATGATGTACCCTTTGTCAACAACCTTGGCATAAGTGCCGTCTGCTCTCCTGAAGCGGTAGGCAGATTTGATAAAATTTTCTTTAGGATCAGAAAGCGTTTGGGACAACAGCTTTTTTTCTTCCTGAAAGTCATCGGGATGAATATGATTTCTCCAAAAGTCTTTTTTATTGACTTCATCGGCAGGGTATCCAAATAACTTTTGCTGTCCTCTATGGAATCTATTCACCTCATTTGTGAGAATATCCCAATCATATATAAGGTCCTGAGTGGCAGTTGCTGCCAGTTGATAGCGTTCGTTGATATGTTCGATCTCCCTTGCCTGCTCAATGATAGTGGTTATGTCGCGGGAATTAGCTACTATCCCGTTAACTGCTGAATCGTTCAACAGGTTGGTTACTGTAGTTTGGCTCCATTTCCATTCGCCTTTTTTATTCCGAAAGCGGAAAGGAGCAATTTTTACCTGTTTTTGGGTCTGTAACTTATTGAACTGTTCTTTTACCCGCGCCCAGTCTTCCGGATGAATAAAATGAAAGGAATTTTTGCCAATTAATTCCTTTGGATCAAAACCAAGTATGTTGTCATAATTCTCACTGACGAAAGAATAATAACCTTCAGTATCTAAAATGGCAATAAGATCAGATCCTTCCTGTACCAGCGCCCTGAATTTCTGTTCACTACGTTTAAGATCTTCTTCACGCTTTCTTACCTTTTGCAGGGCTTCCCGCTTTTCAAAAGCGTTGGTAAGGTTTTGAGTAAGGCTTTTCAAAAAAGTTACTTCTTCTTCCTTCCACTTTCTCTCCCTGGTGCAGTCATCAAATCCTACAAAACCGTAGAGGCTTTCTCCCAGGAAGATTGGCAGGAGAAGCATGCTTTTTATATCCTGCTCAATAAAAATACTCTTTAATTCTCCCTTTTTCAGATCACTGATCCCTGCTTTGAATGGTTGATTCTTTATAAGTGGGGCAGTGATCTCTTCCACTTTTTTGATCGGCATGTTCTGCAACTCCAAATTGTCGATTTGCGGAATTGTTTTGTCGCTGCACCATTCAACCTTTTGGCTGATAAGGATCTCGCCATTGTCAGGATCTCTGTCTGCACCAAAATAGTACATTCTGTCGGCCTGTACAGTTTGTGCAATAACTCCGAAGGTTTCCTGAAGGGTAGCATCATTGATCTCACTTTCCAAAAGGGAACTAATGAATGCAGCATTAACCTCCAAAAAACGGCTTTTTTCGACCATTACTTTTTCCGTCTGTCTAATTTCGGTGACATCTTTAGAAATTCCATGGACTTCTGCCACTTTTCCATCAAGGAACATGGGCATCAAAAGGATCTTTAGATTCACGGTCTTGCCCGTAGCGGAAATAAAGTCACCTTCAAAGGAAGTTATTTCTCCGTTGGCCGCTTTCTGAAAATGGTTTAAAATATGTTCTTTATGATGGGGTGCACAGAAAGGAAGAAAACTCATTTTAAGCAGTTCGTCCAATGGAAGATCTGCCATTCTGGCCACACTTTCATTCGCATGTAAGAAATTTCCCTGCAGATCCAGCCGATAGAGCCCGTCGGGGTTTTCCCGAACGAAATTCCGGTATTCCTGGCGCACAATTGCCAGCTCCTCATTCAATTGTTTTTCCCGTTTCTCAAGTTTTTTCCGGAGCGTGATTTCCTTAATGCTCAGAAGAATGTAGAGCACAGTTTCTGCCTCATCCTTCAGGGGATTCAGCTCAAAATAAAACGATCTTTCTTCTGCCTGAAGGGTCCATTCAATGACTCCGGTGATTTCCTTTTCACCGCTTTCCCGGACTTTTTCAAGAGATTGTTGTATCTCTTCAAATTCGGTGCACTCTGGGAATCCTTCTCCCACAGGCCTTCCTTCTAATTTTGCTTCACAAACTCCGGTGAGTTCGGTGAACGCATTGTTGAGAGAAACCACCTCGAACTTTGAACCGTCACCCGGCTTTAACAGCAGGCTGGGACAGTCAATGGTTTTGAAAACCATTTTCCAGTGAAGGTCGGTGAGTGTAGAGGTCATGCCGGAATTGATTGATTCTTAAATATTTGTTAAGATCAGCAAATATAGGATTAAAAATAAATCCCTCAATAATAAATAGTTATGAATATTTCTCTTTTTAACTAAGAAAAATGTGTTTTATCTTCTGAGATAAAGGTTGAATGTAATAAAAATCCTACAATTTAAATAATGGTCAAAAAAGAACCGGAAACTGGTATTAATCAGCCTCCGGCTCTTGAACTTTCTGAAGTTATTTCAACAATGTTTCATTGAAAAGTTCCAGTATGCGTCTGTATTCATCGGTCCAGCTACTGGGTTCAACGAACCCGTGATCTTCAACGGGAAATACTGCCAGCTCCCAATCTTCCTTACCCAATTCGATAAGTCTTTGAGCCAATCTCACCACATCCTGAAAATGGACATTAGTGTCTGTCATTCCGTGGGCGATCAAAAGATTGCCTTCAAGGCCTTCGGCAAAATAAATAGGAGAGGAGCGACGATAGGCTATAGGATCATTTACCGGTTCGTTCAGAATATTGGAAGTGTACCCGTGATTGTAATGCGCCCAGTCTGTAACCGAACGCAAAGCAGCTCCAGATTTGAAAGTCTCAGGTTCTGTAAACATGGCCATCAGCGTAATAAATCCACCATAACTTCCGCCGTAAATACCGATTCTTTCCGGGTCAATATTCTGATTCTCTATCAGGTAATTGGCTCCCGCCACCTGATCAGAAAGATCTTTTCCTCCCATATGTCGGTATATTCCGGTGCGCCAGTCGCGTCCGTACCCCGCGCTTCCGCGGTAGTCAATATCAAGTACGGTATATCCAAGATCGGTAAGTAAGTTGTGGAACATATATTCCCTGAAATAGGTAGACCACCACTGGTGCGCGTTTTGCAGGTATCCGGCGCCGTGGACAAAGATAACTGCAGCTCCGTTCTTTGCCGCTGCGGTTGGAACATATAGCCTTGCAGGGACTTTCGCTCCATCTTGTGCCTCAAACATGATCATTTCAGGATCGCGCCAGTCATAACTGCTAAATTCTTCAGATTGACCTGAAGTAAGTTGTACTGCTTCCGCTTTGGCTGAAGTCTTTTTAAGATAAAGTTCCCAGGGTTTGTTGCTGTAGGAATACCTGATCGCCATGTAATTTTCGTCTGGAGAAAGATATACCTCATTATTCCCTGTGAGTTGGGTGAGTTTTTCCATTTTTCCTCCTCTAACAGGCATTTTATAGAAATGTCTTACTCCGGGTCCTTCTGCCGAAGTAGTGAGGAACCAATGCTTTTTGTCTTTGGAAAGGAATGGATCAAATACTTCATAATCTCCAGAAGTAAGTTGCTGCTTTTTCCCTGATTCCGTATTCAACAGGTACAAGTGCGAATAACCACTTTCTTCACTTTGAAAATAGATCGTTTTATTATCGGGTAGCCATCCCATGGTTGCACCTCCAAATGAATATCCTATTCCCGGGCCTGCGATCCAGGCTTCATCTCGCTGCCGGTCCAGGGATTGCAGTGCACCTGTTTCCAGGTCCAGGGCTGCGATCCATCTGTCTTTATTGTCATGAGACCGAACGTTGACCACCGCTTTTTTTCCGTTTTCTGAGAAGTATGGTCCTGAAGGAATTACCTCCCGGTTTTCCTTTTCCCACTCCTTATCCGGGTAATCTTTTACATAATCTGGCAGATCCTGTATTCCGGGAAGAGCATCTGTTTGAACATTATAAACCGTGTCCTGTTCTACATTATAAATAGCCATTTCCACTTCAGACTGTTCTCCTCCCACTTTACTACGGGCAGGTAGATCGACGGTATATCCTGAAGCATCGGTATAATCAGGTACTCCTGTATCTTTATTCTCTTTGCGGGTGATAAGGTTAAAAGTGACATACCGGGCATCTGGGGAAACGGTGAGATTATAGACCCTTTTTTTACCGGCGTAGTAGGTATAAGGCTCAGGTTTCCCTGTCATTTCACGGTATTCCTCAGTCGCCTTTTTTTTCTTCTCCCGTTGTTCCACCACATCCAACAGCTCCAGATTTTCCTGTTTTAACCATTCATCCTGGGCAGAAAGTTCCTTTTCTTTCTTCTCTTTTTTATCACCTGATTCTATATTGGTAAGCTTTTTTAGAACTCCGGTTTCCAGGTTGTAGGTATATGCATTGTTATCAAGTACAAAGCTCAACATGTTTTCGTCTGCAAGAAATTGAGGGTCCTGTATAGGTTGTCCCAACTCCAGTAGTTGCTTTTCATTGCGCTTCTTCAGGTCGTAAATAAAAAGACTGTTATCTCTCGTGTAGACTTTCCAGGTATGCGCATCATTGAAATCGCCACGTGAGGGGAGGAGTTTTTCCTGCTCTCTCCAATCCACTTTTACAATTTTATCCCTGTTATTAATATTGATCTTGTAGAGGGAATCTTCAGGATTTTTCTCCGGATTGTATTTGAAGTAAATGTTTTCACTGTGCGCACCCCATGAAACATCAGAGGGAAAGGTTCCCATCCAAATGGGGTCTTGCATGATCTTTTCAACACTAAGGGTTGATTTCTGGGCATAAGTTAGCTGCAGGCTTAGTATTGCTACAAAGCCCAGGAGAAGCTTTTTTTTCATGGTAGGAGTTTCGATTAAGTATTGATTTCTCTCCTGCAATATAAGAATTCAACGAAAAATAAGATCGCCTGTCATCGATGAGTGCAAATAAGTTGAAGTAAGGGATCAGGTTTCCTGTTCCTGGCGTCTCCAATTTTCTTTTCTGAAACTTAGAAGGGTTTTGAGAGATTTTAATTCAAAAAGCATATTTTCAAATCTCGCTTTGTGTCGAATAAATATCTCCCGGCAGGAACCATCATTGATCTGTGAAAGGGCAGTGCGATAGTCACGCATCGCCTTTTTGTGAAGCTTATAAGATTTCTTCAGGAGTTTTTTAATGCTTCCTGCGGAAAGTTCTTTCCAATTGCGTTCAAAAGCTGGTGGCGGAATGTAAGGAACCTGTCCTCCATAAAAATTAATTTCCTCCCGAAGTTCTATTGCAAATTGGTTGTGTCTTGAGCTGAGATTTTGAAAATATTTCTTAAGAGAAGGATCGGTAATAATATCCCTGATGCGTCTACTTTGTTTAGCGAGCACAAAATTGTCTTCCAACAACTGGCGGAGTAAATTTTCCCGTTTTAGGTGATCGCTCATTACCTTGGTTTTAAAGGGTTTGTCGAAAAACGGAGGGCTAGTAGAATATAGCAAAAATGAGGGAAATCCCCCATGCAAAATCAGCTCTTAACTTAAGTTTATGAGAAGATGAAGTTCCTCGTTAAAACACCTTTTTTGAATCTTAAAATTCTGACATTTTTTGTAAAATTTACTTCAAAAGTTATAGGAAAAAAGGACCGCGATCGATCTTCAAAAAAGGCTTTTTTGGAAACCTTCTTTCAGCAGGAAAGCTTTATCTTCGTAAGCAAATATTTTCTGATGAAAGAACTCCAAAAGTACATCCGGGATATTGCCGATTTTCCAAAACCCGGAATAATTTATAAAGATATTACCCCACTGCTTCAGAATCCTGGAGCCACTGAAAGAACCACTTTGGCGCTGCTGGATTTCCTCAGGGACTCTTCTATTGATAAAGTAGTAGGGATAGAATCCAGAGGCTTTTTCTTTGCCACCTTACTCGCACAGCGATTGGGTGCAGGATTTGTTCCGGTGAGAAAACCCGGAAAATTACCTTTTGAGACCCATCGTGAGAGTTACTCCCTCGAGTATGGCGAAGATGTGCTGGAAGTACATGTAGATGCTATTCAAAAAGGGGAAAAAGTGCTCATTCACGATGACGTTCTGGCTACCGGAGGTACTGCAGCGGCGGCCTGCAAGCTGGTGGAAAAGATGGGCGGCGAGATCATTCAGTGTAATTTCCTGATGGACCTGGCCTTTTTGAACGGAAAGGAAAAGCTAAAAGGTTACGAAGTTACTTCGTTGTTCACTTTTTAGTCTCCCAGTGCACGTTTGGTGACATAAAGCTTCCATCCTATAACCGCCTTTTGAAGATTGCTGGCTTTGGCAAGGTCCAGGCGTTTTTTGCTATAGCTGGGTAATAGCTTTTTATTTATTCCTGCGAGGAGCCTGAAAAATTTCTTTTTCATTTTATAAGTGTTGGTCGATCTGTCTTTTTGAGAAACTGAAGATAGAAAATAATTGTTAAAGATCTATTGGTCATAGCATACCATAAGATTTGTTTGAGAACCTTTATCTTCGCACAAAAAAATTGATGAGCATATTATTTATTTTCCTGGGGTTTGTCTTACTCGTTGTTGGAGGAGAGTTCCTGGTGAGATCCAGTGTGGCTATTTCTTTTAGGCTGAACCTTTCCCGAATGGTAATAGGTCTTACCGTGGTTTCCTTTGCTACTTCTGCTCCGGAATTACTCGTGAGTCTACAGGCTGCTCTTGAAGGTTTTTCTGATATCTCTCTGGGAAATGTAATAGGTTCAAATATTGCTAATATCGGTCTTGTTCTGGGTTTGACCGCCCTGGTTTCCCCCTTGCTCATCGATCGTGACTTCTACAGGTTCAACTGGCCTGTAATGATGATCTTTTCTTTTGTACTGTACTTCTTCCTACTTTCTGAAAGGATCCTTTCCCGTATGGAAGGATTTATTCTTTTGGGAGGGATAGTTCTCTATTTAGTACTTTTAATAAGAAGGGCTCGTCGTAAACCTGAATTACAGGCCGATGAAGTTGATCCGAATTTACAGACCACCTCAGTTTTCAAAATGCTGATCTGGCTGTTCATTGGAGGAGTTGCTTTATATGGTGGCTCTGAATTGCTGGTTACCGGTGCTGTTGAGCTGGCTACAACACTCGGCGTAAGCGAAAGGGTGATCTCGGTCACCATGATCGCAATAGGTACCAGTGTACCGGAACTCGCAGCTTCACTCATCGCTGCTTTAAAACAGGAAAAAGCCATTTCTCTGGGGAACCTTATAGGTTCCAACATTTTCAATATTGCTTCGGTTTTAGGGATTACTGCTATTATTCAACCTATAGTGGTGAAGTCTGAAGAGATGTTGACCAGTGATATCTTCTGGATGATGGGTATTTCTTTTATTCTTATTCCTCTGGCCTTCTTACCTCGCAAATTTACCATGGGCAGATTAAAAGGCTTGCTTTTGTTTATAGGATACGTTGTTTTTGTAGGTCTAGCATTCCTTGGATAGGATTTTTCAGGGGGTGCTTGTAAATTTTTACTAAAAGTTTCAGAAATACCCCTTAAAAAATTAGGGGTGTATATAAAAATTATATATTTGTGCCGTTCAACAAAAACAGCACAACAAAAATGGCAACACTTCGATTTCAGGCCCTAAAAGAAACCCTTAACCGTAAACCAATTGAAGTTGACGAAAAGATCCGACGCTCAGAATTGTTCGGAAAGAACGTTTTCACTGAGAGCGTTATGCGTCAATTCCTTACAAAAG
Organism: Salinimicrobium soli; assembly: GCF_048323655.1. NCBI lineage: Bacteria > Pseudomonadati > Bacteroidota > Flavobacteriia > Flavobacteriales > Flavobacteriaceae > Salinimicrobium > Salinimicrobium soli. The sequence continues at coordinate 148,281 of NZ_JBLUWW010000006.1, forward strand.
AAGCTTACCAGAGCGTAATGGAGGCAAACGCCACCGGAAAGAAAATTGACCGCACCATTGCCGATCACATTTCTACCGGGATGAAAGAATGGGCGATCTCTAAAGGAGCGACCCACTACACTCACTGGTTCCAGCCTTTGACAGGAAGCACTGCTGAAAAGCACGATGCCTTTTTTGAAACGATTGGTGATGGCCTTGCAATCGAAAAATTTGGCGGTGGCCAATTGGTACAGCAGGAACCTGATGCTTCAAGTTTCCCACACGGTGGAATTAGAAACACTTTTGAAGCCCGTGGGTATACTGCCTGGGATCCTACTTCTCCTGCGTTCATTTATGGAACTACTCTATGTATTCCAAGTGTATTCGTTTCTTATACCGGGGAAGCGCTTGATTTTAAAACGCCACTTTTAAGAGCACTTCAGGCAGTGGATCACGCCGCTACCGATGTTGCTAAATATTTTGATAAAAATGTATCTAAAGTACAGGCAACGCTTGGTTGGGAGCAGGAATATTTCCTTGTGGACTCAGCACTTGCAGCGAGCAGACCTGATATCACCCTTGCGGGAAGAACCCTTTTAGGACATTCTCCTGCTAAAGGTCAGCAGTTGGATGATCACTATTTTGGATCAATTCCGTCGCGAGTACTTGGTTTTATGCGCGATCTTGAGAAAGAATGTATGCTACTGGGAGTGCCGGTTAAGACCCGTCACAATGAGGTAGCTCCAAACCAGTTCGAGTTGGCGCCTATTTTTGAGGAGGCTAACCTTGCTGTAGATCATAACTCCCTGTTAATGGATGTGATGACCAGGGTGGCTGAGAGACACAACTTTGTGGTCCTTTTCCATGAAAAACCTTTTGCGGGAATCAACGGAAGTGGAAAACACAACAACTGGTCTTTAAGTACAGATACCGGTGTTAACCTTTTAGGTCCGGGTTCTACTCCAATGAAGAACCTGCAGTTCCTTACTTTCTTTATCAACACCATTAAAGCGGTGCATGATAATGAGGAGTTGTTAAGAGCTTCTATTGCAAGTGCATCTAACGACTTCCGTTTGGGAGCCAACGAAGCGCCTCCTGCTATTATTTCAACTTTTATCGGATCCCAATTAACTGAAGTTCTTGACGAACTCGAAAAAGTAACTGATGGGAAGCTTTCTCCGCAGGAAAAGACCGAACTAAAACTGAACGTGGTAGGAAAAATTCCGGAGATCCTCTTGGATAATACCGACCGTAACAGGACTTCTTCTTTTGCCTTCACCGGAAATAAATTTGAGTTCCGTGCTGTTGGTTCTACTGCCAACTGTGCACAGCCAATGACAGTCCTCAATTCGATTGTGGCTAAACAGCTGAAGGAATTCAAAAAAGAGGTAGATGAGTTGATCAAAGGCAAGAAAATGAAGAAGGACGATGCCATCTTCAATGTTCTTAGAGAATACATCAAGGACTCTAAAAATATCCGTTTTGAAGGAGATGGATATTCTGAAGCCTGGGAAAAAGAAGCAGCGAAACGCGGACTAAGTAATAATAAAAATACGCCTCAGGCTCTTAAGGCAAAAGTTTCTGAAAAGACCATTGCTTTATTTGAAGAGCTTGGAGTGATGAACCGAATCGAGACTGAAGCACGTCACGAGATCGAGCTTGAAGAATACGTAATGAAGGTGCAAATAGAAAGCCGTATTCTTGGAGATATCGCTAAGAACCACGTAATTCCTACAGCTATACGTTACCAGAACATTCTTATCGAGAACGTAAGGGGCTTGAAAGATATCTATGAAAATGACTTTAAGAAACACTCGAAAGAGCAACTTGAGATCATTGAAGATATTTCCCGCCATATTGCCAAGATCAATTCGGGAGTTACCAATATGGTAGAAGCACGTAAAAAGGCAAATAAGATTGAGGATGCCGAAGAAAAGGCAATAGCCTACTGTGACAATGTGAAGCCTCATTTTGATGAGATCAGATACCACTGCGATAAATTAGAGTTGTTGGTAGACGATGAGATCTGGCCGCTAACCAAGTACAGAGAATTACTATTCATCAGATAATCCTCAAGTTTTTTATAATTATAAAGCCACACCTAACGTGTGGCTTTTCCTTTATTCTGAAGTGGCTAAAAGCTTAAAAACTCTGTATCTTTGAAGCCACAAACACACCAACATGAGCAAAGAGATCAGTAAAAGATATGCCGGTAGAGGTGTATCGGCAGGAAAAGAAGATGTACACAACGCTATAAAGAACGTCGACAAAGGACTTTTTCCGCAGGCATTCTGTAAGATCGTTCCCGATCATCTTACAGGAGACGAGGACTACTGTCTCATCATGCATGCCGATGGTGCGGGTACCAAATCTTCCCTGGCTTATATGTACTGGAAAGAGACCGGCGACCTTTCCGTCTGGAAAGGAATTGCCCAGGATGCCCTTATCATGAACATCGATGATCTCCTGTGTGTGGGTGCTGTTGACAACATTATGCTTTCCTCAACCATCGGCCGTAACAAGAACCTGGTGCCAGGAGAGGTGATTTCTGCTATTATTAATGGTACAGAAGAGCTCCTTCAAGATCTTAAAAGCTTCGGAATAAATATTCACTCCACAGGTGGCGAAACTGCCGATGTAGGCGACCTCGTGCGCACCATAATCGTCGACTCTACCGTGACTGCGCGTATGAAGCGCAGTGAGGTGATCGACAATGCGAACATCAAACCCGGAAATGTGATCGTGGGACTTTCTTCCTTTGGGCAGGCTTCTTACGAGAAAGAATATAACGGCGGAATGGGCAGTAACGGTTTGACCTCTGCACGCCATGATGTGTTCAGCAATTATTTGGCAATAAAATATCCGGAAAGTTTTGACTCCGCTATCCCGAATGACCTGGTTTACGGAGGTTCGAAAAATCTGACAGACGAAGTGGAAAATTCCCCACTTGATGCGGGGAAACTGGTGCTTTCCCCGACCCGGACTTATGCGCCGGTGATCAAGAAGATCCTGGAAAAGTATTCGAAAAATGACATTTTTGGAATGGTTCATTGCAGCGGTGGAGCACAGACGAAAGTGTTGCATTTCGTTGACAAAGTTCATGTGGTAAAAGACAATCTTTTTGAGGTGCCTCCACTGTTTAAACTTATTCAGGAAGAAAGCGGCACCGACTGGAAAGAAATGTACCAGGTCTTCAACATGGGACACCGCATGGAACTTTATGTGGATGAATCGATCGCTGAAGATATTATCGCAATTTCCAAATCCTTCGAAGTAGATGCAAAGATCGTGGGCAGGGTAGAGGCTTCTGAAGAGAAAAAGCTTACGATCAAAAGCGAGTTTGGAAAGTTTGAGTACAGGTAAATTTTATTTCACACAAAGCAAAATAAGATAAAAATAAGCGCACTAAGAGATTGGGTTAATTCACTATTCTGTGAATTCCATCTTTAAGAAGTTTGGTGTTGAAATTGATCAATAGGCCCAGCTTCAGCTCAGATAGTTTAAGGTAAGTGAGAAGTTGTGCGAAATGGACAGGTGCAAGATTCTCCAATGATTTTATTTCAATAATAATTTCATTTTCTACCAAAAGGTCTATCCTATACCCTACATCCATTTTTACATCTTTGTATAAAAAAGGCATTGGATGTTGCTGCTTGACTTCAAGACCGGCATTTCTGAGGTCATAGGCCAATGCGTTTTCATAAGATGATTCAAGCAAACCCGGTCCAAGGTTTTTGTGCAGCTCGAGAGCAATTCCAATAATCTTGTATGATAAATTTCCCTCCATTGCCTTAAGATACAATTCTTTATGAAATCCCTTTGTGCTCTTTCTTTACTCTCTGTGGTCTTTGTGTGAAAAATTCAAGAGATAATTTTCTTTGTAACCTTCAGCTTCGGCTCAATATACCTCTTACAAAAAGGCGCTTCAGGATGCTTTATATAGTAGTCTTGAATAGCTTCCCTGGAGGCCTCAAATTTCCGGAAAGGCAGAACTTTCGTGACAATTTTTTCGGAAAATTCCTGCTGCAGCTTTTCCAGGGTCTTTTCTGCTGCTTTACCATCTTCTGAAGAGAAATAGTAGATCGCGCTGCGATACTTTCCGCGGAAGGAATGTCGGGAAGTGGAGCTGTGGGTGTGAAGATGCACCCGGATAAGCTGTTCCAAAAATGCCTTTTTTGAATGGTAATGAACAATGACAGCTTCCGAAAGTTCTGAAGCAGCTCCTTCCGAAGCTATATATCCCTGTTCGACTTTGACCACCCCCGGTACCGATTGAAAAACAGCTTCGGTACACCAGTGACAACCTCCGCCCAAACCTATTTTCTTCAGTTGACTCATCCCAAATAAGGTAGTTTATTTCAGCTGAATCGGCAATTTTCGGCCCATTTTTCGGGCTGTAGGAATTTTTTTCCGCAGAAAAAAGCATTCTTAAAAATCCGTGGATTTATCGTAAATTTGCGCTTTACAAGAAGATGTTATGATCGAGAAATTGAATATTGTGAAGCAACGTTTTGACGAGGTGAATGACCTGATCATTCAGCCCGCGGTGATTGCTGATCAAAAGCGTTATATTGAACTGAACAAGGAGTACAAGGAGCTGAAAAAGCTGATGGACGAGCGTGAGAAATACATGACGCTTAGCCAGAATATTTCTGAAGCCGAGGAGATCATTGCCGATGGCAGCGATCCCGAAATGACCGAGATGGCGAAGATGCAGATGGAAGAGGCCAAGGAACAACTCCCTGCTTTGGAAGAGAAGATAAGAATGATGCTCGTACCGAAAGATCCTGAAGATGCCAAGAACGTGGTGATGGAGATACGTGCCGGTACCGGAGGAGATGAAGCGAGTATCTTCGCGGGAGATCTTTACCGTATGTACACCAAATACATTGAGAGCAAAGGCTGGAAACACCAGATCGTTGACTTTAGCGAAGGGACCAGCGGCGGATTCAAGGAGATCATTTTTGATGTGACCGGCGAAGACGTATACGGAACTTTGAAGTTTGAAGCCGGGGTACACCGTGTACAACGTGTGCCGCAAACCGAGACCCAAGGTCGGGTGCATACCTCTGCAGCTACTGTGATGGTATTGCCCGAAGCTGAAGAATTTGATGTGGAGATCGATCCTAAGGATGTGAGAATTGACTACTTCTGTTCTTCAGGACCGGGAGGGCAGTCGGTGAACACCACCTATTCGGCGGTTCGATTGACGCACATACCTACAGGATTGGTTGCACAGTGCCAGGATCAGAAATCTCAGCACAAGAACAAGGATAAAGCGTTCAGGGTTTTAAGATCCAGGCTTTACGAAATGGAGTTGGCAAAGAAGATGGAAGCAGATGCTGCCAAACGAAACTCGATGGTTTCCAGTGGTGACCGTAGTGCAAAGATCCGTACCTACAATTACGCGCAGGGCCGGGTGACCGATCACCGTATTGGACTAACTTTGTATGATCTTTCAAATATTATCAACGGAGATATTCAGAAGATCATTGATGAGCTGCAACTTGTAGAAAATACAGAGAAATTGAAGGCGAACTCAGACGTCTTTTAGATATAAACTTTTTCAAAGCTGCCGGTTCGCCGGCAGCTTTTTTCTTTCTAACCCAACCTCATGACAACTCAACACCTGGTAAAAGAAATAAAGCGTAAGAAGTCTTTCTTGTGCATTGGTCTGGATGTGGACCTTGAGAAAATTCCGCAACACCTCCTGGAGGAGGAAGATCCGATCTTTGCCTTTAATAAAGCCATCATCGATGCCACCCATCACCTTGCCGTTGCTTATAAGCCTAATCTGGCTTTCTACGAAGCCTATGGGATCAACGGGCTGAAAGCTTTGGGGAAAACCATCGATTATCTGAATGAAAAACATCCTGAGATCTTTACTATTGCCGATGCTAAACGTGGAGATATCGGAAATACCTCAGGCATGTACGCAAAAGCCTTTTTTGAGGACCTGAATTTTGATTCGGTTACCGTGGCGCCATATATGGGTAGGGATTCCGTAGAGCCATTTTTGGAATACAAAGATAAACACACCATTCTGTTGGCTTTAACTTCGAACCAGGGCGCTTTTGATTTTCAGACCCAAAAGATGGATGGTGAGGAACTGTACAAAAAAGTACTGGAGGTATCCAAAACCTGGAAGAACGCTCAAAATTTAATGTACGTGGTGGGTGCTACCAAAGCAGAGTTCCTGGCAGATATTAGAAAGATCATTCCAGAAAATTTCCTGCTGGTGCCCGGAGTGGGTGCACAGGGCGGAAGTCTTGAAGAGGTCTGCAAATATGGAATGAATGGAAATGTGGGGCTGCTTATAAATTCATCCAGAGGTGTTTTGTATGCCTCTAAAGAAAAGGATTTTGCTGAAAAAGCTGCCGAAGTGGCCAAAGACCTGCAGCAACAGATGGCCGGTTTCCTGTAGATAGCTACCTACTTTCTTCCTTCTTTCAGATTTTCTTGGTATATTAAGTAAATAGCTAAAAATCAGAAAGATGAGAACTTTTGTTGATCAGCTTGACCGGGAATTAACTATTGAAAATCCACCTAAAAGGATCGTTTCACTGGTTCCCAGCCAGACGGAGTTGCTCGTAGACCTTCAGCTGGAAAATGCCATTTGTGGTGTGACCAAGTTCTGCGTTCATCCTCCTGATCTAAAGAAACAGAAACAAGTAGTTGGCGGTACCAAGCAGGTAAATGCTGATAAGATTGCTGAGCTTGGACCAGACATTATCCTGTGTAACAAAGAAGAAAATACTCCTGAGATAGTCTATGAACTTGAAAAAATTGCTCCGGTGCATGTATCTGATATCAAGACAATAGATGATTCACTGGAACTCATAAGGGAGTATGGGGAGATCTTTGAAACCCGCGAGAAAGCGTCAGAAATAGTGCGCGATATCGACGATCAGAGAAAGGATTTTCTGAAATTTATGGAAGGGAAACCTGAGAAAAAGGTGGCTTATATGATCTGGAAGAATCCTTGGATGGCAGTAGGAAAAGATACTTTCGTTGATCATTTAATGGGCCTGAACAACTTCAGAAATATTTTTGAAAATGAGGATTCGCGCTATCCTGAAGTTTCGATAGATGAGGTCAAAGAGGCAGATTTGATACTGCTGTCTACGGAACCATTTCCGTTTAAAGATAAAGATAAAGAGGAGTTGGGAATTGAGGTGAGGAAGGATCGCATCCACATTGTGGATGGTGAATTTTTTAGCTGGTATGGCTCCAGGTTGCAGAAAGCTTTCGGCTACTTCCGGAAACTTCAGTCAGAAGTTCTGGCCTCCTGATTTTTCTCCATTCGCCTGATCTCTTGCATGATCTTGCATGCTTTGTCGTTGAGCAGGTCACTTCTATCTTTGTCGATCAAGGCCAGCTCATACGACCGCCGCATCAGGAAAGTATACTTTTCCTGAAGCTTCTCTAAGGTAGATCTTGGTTCAAATAGTCTGAACATATTTATTGCTTCTTTCTACAAATATATCCAGCTGTTTCTCGAATAATTGCTAACCAGTAGTTAAGCTTGTTTTAAAAATGCTCTTCTGAAGCACCTGTATTGTTAAAAACTTTAGAATTATTGGATCAATCGTAGGGTATCAGCAGAATTGTGAAGATTTAACATTGTCAATAACCTCTAAAAATCTCATTTTTAGTCCTGTAGCGCAAACACTCTTTTTAGGAGATCTGTAGTTCGTGCAGCAAAGTTATTTCTGATCTCTTTTTCCTCTACCGCGATCATCGTAAAAACGCCTTTTAGAGCTTCTTTAGTTACATAATCGGGTAGATCAGGGTTCACATTCGAAGTTAATGGAAGTTGGTTGTAGCGCTGAATAATATTTGACCATACTTGTGTCGCGCCCACTTCATCAAGAGAATTAGTGATTACCGGATTAAATTTGGCGTATAAAGGATCGCTGGTCTTCTGAGAAAGATAAGCGGTGGCCGCTGTATCTTCTCCAAGTAAAATATTTCTAGCATCATTGAACGTGATCTCCTTCACGGCATTGACAAAAATAGGTGTGGCTTCTTTAACGGCATCTTCGGCGGCACGGTTCAAAACCTTCAAACCTTCATCGGCCAGGGAATTGAGTCCGACGTCGCGCAAGGCTTTATCTACTTTCTGAAGTTCGGGAGGCAAAGTGATCCGCACCAGTTCATTGCTGAAAAAGCCGTTTTCCTGCGCCAGTTTTGAAACCTGCTGGTCAATACCTTTATCTAATGCCTGTCTTAGCCCGGCCGCAACTTCAGCGTTTGAAATATAACCGCCTTCCTGCGGAAGGTTGTCTGCTATCTGTTGCAATTCAGCGCAACCGAAAAAGAGTGGCAACAGGAGGAGAAGGTAAATTTTTTTCATAATCAGGGGTTTTTCCAAAGGTATCGAATTCAGAAGGAAGAAATTCTTAAACAAAAGTTATCCTGAAATTGATGGTCTTTTTCCGAATAATGGCTGAAAAAGGGGACATTTTGAATAAATAGTAAAATATGCACAGTTCCTTCCTAAATTCGTAAATTGCGGTCCCTAAAACGTTTTCGAAAGAACATGGAACAACAAACTCCTTATAAACCCAAGAATAAAGTTAGAATTGTTACCGCAGCTTCCCTTTTTGACGGGCATGATGCGGCTATAAATATCATGCGTCGTATCATCCAGTCCACCGGCGTTGAAGTGATCCACCTGGGGCACGACCGCAGTGTGGAAGAGGTGGTGAACTGCGCGATACAGGAAGATGCCAACGCCATTGCCATGACCTCTTACCAGGGCGGGCATACCGAATATTTCAAGTATATGTATGACCTGTTGCAGGAAAAAGGCGCAGGTCACATCAAGATCTTTGGTGGCGGTGGCGGAGTGATCCTTCCCGAAGAGATCAAAGAACTGGAGGATTACGGAATCACCCGCATCTATTCTCCCGATGACGGAAGAGAGCTCGGTTTGCAGGGAATGATCAACGATCTGGTTGAAAAATCTGATTACCCTATTGGTCAAAACCTGAACGGGGAAGTGGATCATCTTTCTGAAAAAGAACCCGGAGCTATCGCGCGAGTGATCTCGGCTGCGGAAAATTTCCCGGAAGTTGCAAAAGATACCCTTCAGAAGATACATGAAGACAATAAGAAAAGCCAGATTCCAGTCTTGGGAATCACCGGAACCGGTGGGGCGGGAAAATCCTCTTTGGTTGACGAACTCGTACGCAGGTTTTTGATCGATTTTCCTGAAAAGACCATTGGGATCATTTCTGTAGATCCCTCAAAAAGGAAGACCGGCGGTGCCCTTTTAGGAGACCGTATCCGGATGAATTCGATCAATAATCCGAGGGTTTACATGAGATCATTGGCGACACGACAATCAAATCTTGCCCTTTCCAAATATGTAGCTGAAGCTATTGAGGTTTTAAAAGCTGCAGATTACGACCTGATTATTTTGGAGACTTCCGGAATTGGACAGTCAGATACAGAGATCCTGGAACATTCTGATGTTTCTTTATACGTTATGACTCCCGAATTTGGAGCAGCTACCCAGCTGGAAAAGATCGACATGCTCGATTTTGCCGACCTGGTAGCTATCAACAAATTTGACAAAAGAGGAGCTTTGGATGCGCTAAGGGATGTGAAGAAGCAGTACCAGCGCAACCACGGACTGTGGCATGAAAATGTAGACAAACTTCCGGTTTTTGGAACCATAGCTTCGCAGTTCAACGATCCCGGGATGAATACGCTGTACCGGCAGATCATGGACAAGATCGATGAAAAAACAGGTTCCGATTTTAAATCAGATTTCCATATTACTGAAGAAATGAGTGAAAAGGTATTTGTGATTCCGCCAAGCAGAACGCGATACCTTTCAGAAATAGCAGAAAATAACCGCTCTTACGATGAAAAGGCTTCAGCCCAGGCTGAGGTAGCTCAAAGACTTTACGGGATCTACAAAACTTTGGAATCGGTTACAGGAGTGAAATTGCAGTTGAACCAGTTCGGAATCGAAGAGGAGAGCCTTCAGAATTCAACTTCCGCAGAAAATGAAGACCTGGTAAATCTTCTTAAAAAGGAATTTGACAAGGTGAAGATGGATCTAGATCCTTACAACTGGGAGATCATTACCGGATGGGACGAGAAGGTGAACAAATACAGGCAACCTATTTACAGCTTTAAGGTGCGCGGTAAGGAGATCAAGATCAAAACCCACACAGAATCTCTTTCTCACACCCAGATCGCTAAGGTGGCGTTGCCAAAATATTCTGCCTGGGGTGACATTTTACACTGGTGTCTTCAGGAGAACGTGCCGGGAGAATTCCCATATACTGCCGGGCTTTATCCTTTCAAAAGACAGGGAGAAGATCCAACCAGAATGTTCGCGGGTGAAGGTTCGCCCGAGAGGACAAACCGTCGTTTCCATTACGTGAGTATGGGCTTGCCGGCCAAGCGACTTTCAACAGCCTTCGATTCGGTTACCCTCTACGGAAATGATCCCGATCATCGTCCCGATATCTACGGAAAGATTGGGAACTCAGGGGTTTCTATCTGCTGCCTTGATGATGCGAAGAAATTGTATTCAGGTTTTGATCTGGCCGATCCTATGACCTCGGTAAGTATGACCATCAACGGTCCCGCGCCAATGTTACTCGGATTTTTCATGAATGCTGCGATAGATCAGCAGTGTGAGAAATATATCAAGGAGAACGGTATGGAGCAGGAGGTGCAGGAAAAGATCAAAAAGATCTATGCCGATAAAGGTGTGGACCAGCCAAAATATCGTGGCGAACTTCCGGAAGGAAATAACGGTCTTGGTTTGATGTTGCTTGGAGTAACCGGAGACCAGGTGCTTCCGAAGAACGTCTATGAAGATATCAAGAAAAGAACTTTAAGCCAGGTGCGGGGAACCGTGCAGGCCGATATTCTGAAGGAAGACCAGGCTCAGAACACCTGTATCTTTTCTACAGAATTCGCGTTGCGACTGATGGGCGACGTGCAGGAATATTTTATTAAAGAAAATGTTCGCAACTTCTATTCGGTATCAATTTCCGGATACCATATTGCCGAAGCAGGCGCAAACCCGATCACTCAGCTGGCTCTCACCCTGGCAAACGGTTTCACCTACGTGGAATACTACCTGAGCCGTGGCATGGATATCAATGAATTTGGTCCAAACCTGTCTTTCTTCTTCTCTAACGGAATTGATCCGGAATACGCGGTGATAGGAAGAGTGGCACGAAAGATCTGGTCTAAAGCTCTTAAATATAAATATGGGGCGAATCCGCGGGCACAGATGCTAAAGTATCACATCCAGACTTCCGGAAGGTCGCTACACGCACAGGAGATCGATTTCAACGATATTCGAACTACACTGCAGGCGCTTTATGCCATCTACGATAACTGTAACTCGTTGCACACCAATGCTTATGATGAGGCGATCACGACGCCTACAGAAGCTTCGGTAAGAAGGGCGATGGCAATCCAATTGATCATCAACAAAGAATTGGGGCTTGCCAAAAATGAGAATCCTATCCAAGGATCATTTATTATTGAAGAACTTACAGATCTTGTAGAGGAAGCTGTACTTCAGGAATTCGATCGTATTACCGAGAGGGGCGGAGTCTTAGGTGCAATGGAAACTATGTACCAGCGAAGTAAGATCCAGGAGGAAAGCCTGTATTATGAGACGTTGAAACATAACGGGGAATATCCGATTATTGGAGTAAATACTTTCCTGAGCTCAACAGGTTCTCCAACGGTTACCCCTGGAGAAGTTATCAGGGCTACCGAGGAGGAAAAACAAAACCAGATCAAAACCCTCAATGACCTGCATGAAGCCAAGAAAGAGTTGGAGAAAGAGACTCTTGACAAGGTAAAAGCCGCAGCGGTTCATAACGAGAATATCTTTGAAGTCTTAATGGAGGCAACAAAAGTGTGCTCTTTAGGGCAGATCACAACCGCGCTTTTTGAAGTCGGCGGGCAGTATAGAAGGAACATGTAAGCAGAGAGCCAACTTTACAGCTTTTACGTAAAGTTGTGCGAATCGCTTATCCCGAGAGGCGCAGCCGAATCGGGATCTAATTCACCATATAAATTAAACCTCACAGGTCTTCAAGACCTGTGAGGTTTTTTATTTCTAAAAGAGGTACAAAACAATCAAACAATAAGAGGTGTCAAAAATGCCCTTTTTGGAAGGTATTTAAGATTCCTCTTCCTCCGTCTTGTTTTGAAGCACTTTCCACTTTTCATAAGTGACCAGGTCGTCATTTACGAGGGTGAGACAGGCAGCGATCACACCGGCATCATCCAGAAAACCAGCGATAGGAATAAAGTCGGGGATCAAATCCAGAGGCATCCAAACGTAAAGTAAGGCTCCTCCCACAGCTGCGATGGTTTTCCACGGCACTTCTTTGTATTCCCCGGTCCAGTAATCCTTTAACAAGGCGAACATACTCTTTGCTTTGTGTATATAAGCCTTAATAGAATCATTACTCCTGATCTTATCTTCAATCTTCTCCTGCTTGTGTAGTACCTTTTCCAGGTCTTTTTCCTTAAGCTTTTCAGCTTTTTTGTTCATTTCTTCTGTGGCCTGTTCGGGGCTGATTTTCTTCATGATCTTTTATTTAGGTTCTACTGTTTTTTGTCCCAGTCTTCTGAAAATATTCTCAATATTATAAAAATCTGCACTTTCCAATCTGGTAAGTTCTTCCCATTGAATTGGAGTTGCAATCCCGGCTTCCTCATTCGCCCTTAGGGAATAGGGGCAAACTGCCGTTTGCGCATAGGCATTTCGAAGGTAATCTACGAAGATCTTTCCTTGCCGCTGATCTTTTCGAAGGTTTGTTGTGAGCAGATCGGGCCGCAGTTTAGTGACTTCTTCAGCCACTTTACGGGCTTCTTTTTTTACTTCGTCAAAGTCCTTTCCCCGCCTGATATCGTAATACAAATGAAGGCCACTTTGCCCGGTGGTCATCACTTCCGGTTCTTTTTTCTGCTTTTTGAGATAATTTCTTACCACTTTGGCGGCTTCTTTTACCTTTCCGAAGTCTTCTTCGGAAGGATCGAGATCAAATATTACTTTATCGGGTTGTCGCAATTTGTCTTTTCGGCTAAGCCAGAGATGAAATGTTACGGTTCCCTGGTTGACAAGGTAAAGAAGGGTCTTTTTGTCATTGCAGATGATCTGCGTGTTACTGCCTTCTTCAGTTTTGACTTCCACTGTTTTTATGTAATCAGGAAAATAATCGGAAATGCTTTTTTGGTAAAATCCGCTCTCATCAATTCCGCCTGGAAATCGTTGGAGGGTGAGAGGCCGGTCCTTCATATATGGCAGCATGTGATCTGCGATCCTGTCATAGTATTCAGCCATCTCTCCTTTTGTGATCTTCTTCTGCGGAAAAATGATCTTATCGGGATGTGTTATTTCAACGCCGGCAATTTCCATTATTCTTTCTCTGTTGATTCCTGACCTTCCTCTTTTTCTATTTCCTTTAAACTACGGCCGCTAACTACACTTTTGGATTGGGTGCTTACGGGATTTCGTCGTGCATCGGCTTCCTCATCATGCTGTTTCATGAGAAGCCAGTTCCCTTTCATTTTTCCCCCTTTCATCTCAATAAGGTTGTACCCGCCTTTCAGCTTCTTGCCGTGAAGGGTGACCTCAATACTTCCTTCGTTATAACTTTCTTCGAGCGAAATAATATTTCCCTCTTTGTCTTTTTTATTGCTTTCTATCGTCCCTTTATCCCAGATCATTACCGTGCCTCCTCCATATTCTCCCTGCGGAATAGTTCCTTCAAAATTGGCATACGCGATAGGATGATCTTCAGTAGGAATAGCCATTCGCTTAACAGAAGGATCGGTACTGGGGCCCTTGGGAACTGACCAGGATTTTAGAGTGTTATCTATTTCCAATCTGAAGTCATAATGCAAATTGGTGGCGTCGTGTTTCTGGATCACAAAAATGGGTTTTTCATTCTTCTTTTTTGAAGGTTCATCTTTTGGCTCCCGGGTTTTGGTGAAATCTCTCTTCTCGTTATAGCTTTTCATACCACATGATTTGCTCTGAGCAAAATGTACAAAAATTGGTCCTGCAGCAACGTTAAAGAAGTCTCAAAATGGAAGAAGAATTCTTCCGAAGAGGTGTCAAAAATGAAAGATTTCCGAGGAATTTTTGCAGGAACTTAATTTTAAATACTTTTACCCCCTTAGCTAAAGCAGGATTGGAAATGGAAAGCATCGGGGTTTTTGCCATTGCAGTATTTACGGGGTTTATTGCTATTAATAATCCGGTTGGGAATGTGCCTATTTTTCTGAGCCTTACCAGGCAGGCAGACAGGCCAACGCGTAAGACGATCTCCAAAAAAGCGACTTTTACTGCCTTTGTAATAGTATCTGGATTTATTATCCTTGGAAAATACATTTTTGACTTCTTTGGTCTTACCATCCCTGCCTTTAAGATAACGGGTGGGATTCTGGTATTTTTTGTTGGTTTCGAGATGATAAGGGCGCAGGTGTCGAGTATTGATAACCAGGCTGAGGTGAACTTCAATGAAGGTATTTCAATTTCCCCACTCGGGATTCCTATTCTGGCCGGTCCCGGTACGATTGTTACCGCAATGAACTTTACAACTAATGCTACATACCTGGAACTCGGGATCATTCTTGTCATGTTTGCCGTGGTAATGTGGTTAAATCACCTTGCTTTTCTCTCCAGCGAGTATCTTGTGCGCTATATTGGAGCAAATAAGATAGTGGTAGTGGAAAAAATCATGGGATTAATTATCGCCATTATTGGAGTTAATATGCTGATACAGGGGATTCACATCGCATTTCTGAATTAACAAACCTTCCTTTAAATAATAATTTATTGATTTATAGTTGGTTATAAGTTTTATAGTTGTACCTTCGCCTCCAATTTAAATTTATATAATGAATAAAGGTATTGTTAAGTTCTTTAATGAATCAAAAGGTTACGGATTTATAAAAGACGAAGAATCGAATGAAGAGTATTTCGTACACGCTAATGGATTGGTTGATGAGATCAGACAGGATGACGAAGTTACTTTTGACCTTGAAGAAGGTAGAAAAGGTGTAAATGCAGTAAATGTGAAACAAGCATAGTTTCATATTCCAGTTTATATTCTTAAGCCTTACATTTTGTAAGGCTTTTTTAATGCCCTAAAGTGAAGGTTTTTTGCCTTTTTTGGGGCTGAAAATTCGGAAGGAGTATTAATGGGAAATTTCTTAAATTAATTCCATGAGAAAACTTCTATTCTTTCTGTTTCTGAGCTTACAGGTTGCCGCCCAGGAATATACCGTTAAAAAAGGACTGGTAGTGGATTCCCTGAAAGTTTCCGACTCCCTTTCTGAAACTTATGCGCTCTACCTTCCGACGAACTTTCAGCCGGATAAGAAGTGGCCGGTGTTATTTCTTTTCGACGGAAAGGGCAGAGGAAGAGCTACGGCTCAACTATTCAAGAATGCCGCTGAAGAGCAGGGTTACCTGCTGGTTTCCTCGAATGCTGTTTCTGAAGAGCAACCCCTGAAGGAGAATCTGGAAGTCGCTTCCAGATTAGTTTTGGGCACGGCGGGAGCATTGCCTTTTGATCTTAATCAGATCTCTGCAGCCGGTTCCAATGAAGGAGGGAGAGTAGCCAGTACTGTTCCGGTGCTTTTCAAAAATATACTTGGAGTGATTGCAGTCGGGAACGAATGGATCAAATTTGACCTTTTAGACAAGAAAAAAGACTTCTGCTTTATCGGAGTTACCGGAGATGAGAATTTTGCTTCCGCAGGAATATATTATACCGCCAGGCAGTTAGGTGCCCAAAAATATCCGGTAGAGGTCTATACTTATGAAGGTGGGGGAGACTGGCCCGAATCTGAGATCATTTCAAGTGTGGTGGGTTCTTTGACCCTGGAAGCAATGAAAAAAGAACTCCGCCTTGTTGATCAACAGCTTATAGATAAACTCTTTGAAGAAGATCTTTCCCGAGTGGACAAACTTATGAGTAATGTCAAACTTTTAAAGGCACATGAACTTCTGGAAACCATGCTGGATAAATATAAAGATCTTCATGATCTGTCCCGGGTGGAGGAGAGGCTGAACTCCTTGAGAAAATCAAGGAATTATATTTCTCAAAAAAGGGAATATGAAGATGTGGTGGAAAAGGAGATGCGACTCATGGATGACTTTTCCTATTACATGGAAGATGACATTCTTACCCGAAATTTAGAAAATCTTGGTTGGTGGAACTATCAAAAGATAAGGCTGGATTCTATTTCAAAGGTGGGTGGGGCCGAAGGTAAGATGGCTGAGCGCCTGAAAGGTTTTGTTGCTGAAGTGGCCAATTCCTTCCGTGACGAAATGGAGAAGCAAAAAGGTTATTCTGTCGATTCTAAAATGATCGCCAATCTTATAGCCACGATCTATAATCCGCACAATTATGAGGCTTATAAAGATATTATAACTCTCAGTGCGCAGGATAATGATTTTCCAACCGCTCTTTTTTACCTGGAGGAAATGCTTAAGAATGGCTATAAAGATATGGACGAATTATACGAGATTCCCGGAACATTGGGACTCAAACTTACGCCGGAATACAATGAATTGATCAGGAAATACCTTGGTGATTCCCGGTATTACGACTAGCCGCTCTTAAAAAAGGAATTTTTAAAAAGCTGCCACGTAACGTGAAAGCCAGATGCCAGCATAGATTGCAGCTATTCCTACTGCTACTGTAGAAACCACGTAGATTCCGAAACTAAGAAAATCACCGTTCTTCAAAAAGATCTGGTTCTCATAGGCCAGGGCAGAAAAAGTAGTGAATCCGCCACAGAATCCGGTGGCAAGTAATAGGACGGCATTTGTGGAAAAGAAGTTGTGGCGATAAGCAAGTCCAAGAACCAACCCGATAAGTAAACTTCCGAGAATGTTAACGGTAAACGTACCCAAAGGCAACACTTCAGCCCTGTTCAGGCTGCGCGAGATTAAAAACCTTAAAACGCTTCCCGTTCCACCTCCCAAAAATACCAGCAACAGCTGTTTCATTATTTTACCGGAATATAGATTTCAGTGATCCATAATGCCGGATTGTCGACTTCGTCAGGATCGGTAATGTACATCTCAAATGGTTGTCCCTGTGGATTTACTTCAAGACCATTTTCTTCGATATACCTGTAGGTCCTTTCCCAGGCTTCCGAAGCATTTTTATGATTTCCTTTGAGAGTGGTCTTCACCACCTTTTGAGGTTGCAAATATCCGTTCAGAACTTCGCTGCCGGAAGGCGTGATGACCTGGCTGGGAGTTGGAACTGCCGCTGAAAAAATAGTTGTTCCGTTGCGTTCATCCCGCTGATTGTAGATCACAAAAGGCTGCCCGCTTATGGAAATGTTGTTCTTTTCCATATATATGCTCACCTGCTCGATCATATTGGCTGCTTTGGAATTTACCTCGCCAAAACGTGCAGCGGTTGTAGTGTACATATAATATCCGCCTCCATGCTCAGTAACACCATCCACGTTAATAGAGTACTCCTCCATTTTACGGGTTACGTTCTCTTCAATATTTTTAAGACTGCTTTCAAAGATAGGCTTGAAGATCTCGGCCATATCTCTGTCCTGCAGCGCGAACGCTAATTTTTCCTTAAAAGTCAACGTTCCGGCCATTTTCCAGCTTACCAGGGTTTGCTTTTCTTCTGGACGTATGGTCCAGTGAATAATACCTTCTGCCTGGCCCAGGCTTGTCTTCATTATTAATTGTTGGTCTAATTGAGAATATGGAATTGCAGAAACCGTTGTGATCTTTCCATCTCTTATTTCATCAGCTTTCCAATTCAACTCAGCACCTTCTCCCACCGTTTTATCAGACAGGTTCATTTCAATTCCCTCAACTTCAGACCAGCCTTCCCAGGTTTGCCAGTTGGAAAGATCGGCTATTTCCCTGTACAACATTGGTGCAGGCGCATTAATTATCTGGTTACTTTCTACCGAATAATCGCCATCTTTGGTAGCAATGTAAATGGAGCCGGCAATAATCAGGATTAAGATCAGGAAAAGAAGATACTTTATAATTTTCATGGTCTGTAGAAGGGTTGGTTGAATAATACGCTAATATAGTTAATTTGCACGATGTTTCTTACATTTGCTATTCATTCAGAAATGAATTCCATTCAGGTGAAGATCAATATTAATCAGAGCCTGAGGAGCATTTCGAACTTCAATATGAACAATTAATACCTTACCCATGAAAATTAAATTTTTATTGATGCTAATGTTGGCATCAACCCTCATTTTCTCGTGCGGGGAAGCCGCTGTTGACAAACCGGCCCAAACAGAAAATGTCCAGACTGATGAATTCGATTATACCGCAGATGAATTCGCCGATGTCAGGGTTTTACGTTACCAGATCCCGGGCTGGGAAAATCTGAGCTTGAAGGAACAAAAACTGGTCTATTACCTAACACAGGCGGGATTAAGCGGTCGCGATATCATTTGGGACCAGAACTACAAACATAACTTGAAAATAAGGGAAGCCCTCGAAAACATCTACACCAACTACGAAGGAGATAAATCTACCGAAGATTGGAAGAACTTCGAGACCTATTTAAAGCGTGTGTGGTTCTCTAACGGAATTCACCACCACTATTCTATGGACAAGTTGAAGCCTGCCTTCAGCAAGGATTATTTTGATATGCTGCTTGCCGAAACCGATACTGAACTTTCCGGAGAAGCTTATGAAGTGATCTTTAATAATAAGGATAGCAAAAAAGTGAACCTTGATGAGTCTAAAGGACTTGTTGAAGGATCTGCTGTTAATTTCTATGGTGATAATATCACTGCTGACGAGGTTGCTGCATTCTACGCTAAAAAACAAAGTCCGGATCCAACGAAACCTCTTGCCTTTGGATTGAATTCAAAACTGGTAAAGGAAAATGGACAGCTTGTTGAAAAAGTATGGAAGAGCGGAGGCATGTACGGCAGTGCTATTGACAAGATCATATACTGGCTGGAAAAAGCTAAAGGAGTTGCAGAAAATGAAGAACAGGCAAATGCCCTTGGTCTTTTGATAAAATATTACAGAACAGGAGACCTTCAAACCTGGGATGATTACAACATCGCCTGGGTTGAAGCTACTGAAGGAGATATTGACTACATCAACAGTTTCATAGAAGTTTATAATGATCCGCTAGGATATAGAGGTTCTTATGAAACCATTGTTCAGATTAAGGATTTTGACATGAGCAAAAAGATGCAGGTACTTGAAGAAAATGTACAGTGGTTTGAAGATAACGCACCGCTGATGGAAGAGCACAAAAAGAAGGAAGTGGTTGGCGTAACTTATAAAACAGTTATTGTAGCCGGAGAAGCCGGTGATGCTTCGCCAAGCACGCCTATCGGCGTGAACCTGCCAAACTCGAACTGGATTAGAAAAGCTCACGGAAGTAAATCTGTTTCTCTTGGAAATATTATCAATTCCTATAACAACGCCGGTAGCACCGGAAGGCTTCAGGAGTTTGCTCATGATGAGGAAGAGATCGCACTGGAAGAAGAATATGGTGTATTAGCAGATAAATTACACACGGCTTTACACGAAGTGGTTGGTCACGCTTCGGGACAACTGAATCCTGGAGTTGGGGAGACCAAAGAAACATTAAAAAGTTATGCTTCTACCTTAGAAGAAGGAAGAGCAGATCTTGTTGGTCTGTATTACTTAATGGACCCAAAACTGGAAGAGCTCGGATTGGTAGATGATCACGAAAAAGTAGGGAAAGCTGCTTATGATGGATATATTCGAAATGGATTGATGATGCAGCTTATCCGCCTTGAACCGGGAGCAGATATTGAAGAAGCCCATATGAGAAACCGTCAGTGGGTGAGTGCCTGGGTATTTGAACAAGGCCGTGATAAAGGCATTATTGAGAAGGTTACCAGGGATGGAAAAACCTATTTCAATATCACCGATTATGCAGCCCTAAGAGATCTGTTTGGTCAGTTATTGAAAGAGACCCAAAGGATCAAATCTGAAGGAGATTATGAGGCTGCTAAAAATCTTGTTGAAAACTACGGAGTAAAAGTAGACCAGGATATCCACAAGGAAGTGTTGAAAAGAAATGAGCAGTTCACTTCTGCTCCTTACAGCGGATTTGTCAATCCTGTACTGGTTCCTGAAATGGATGAAAATGGAGAGATCACTGCAATTAAGGTTGTTCAACCCCTTTCTTTTGAGGAGCAAATGTTGAACTACTCTGAAAACTACCACTTTTTACCGGTAGAAAACTAGAAACTAAGCTTCTAAAGCAAAACCGCCATTCCGAAAGGAGTGGCGGTTTTTTTATTTTCCAAAAAGGGGATTTTTAATTCTTTAAAAATGTCTTTAGCACAAACAGAAAAGCGATAAAAAGTATAAAACCAAATAGGATATAAATAGTGCCTTTGTAATATTTTTGGTGAAGGCGTAAGTCTTTCCTGTAACTAAAGATGATAACCCCTACGAAGGCCACAAAGAACAATCCCGCAAAAATCAGCTGTCCGGTACTAAACATTTGTATATTTTTATGCGAAGTTAAAGTTTTAAGATGAAAAAAAGATTAGAAGCTGTTCGTGAGTTTCACCAGGCATTTGGGCTGGGAGTCAAAACTACTCCAACCGCTAACCTTGGAGAAGATAAGAATAGATTGCGTTACAACCTTATGAAAGAGGAAAACGAGGAATACCTTCAGGCTGCAGAAAATGATGATCTGGTGGAAGTAGCCGATGCACTGGGTGACATGCTGTATATTCTCTGCGGAACCATTCTCGAACACGGGATGCAACATAAAATAGAAGAGGTTTTTACTGAAATTCAGCGCAGCAACATGAGTAAGTTGGGAGCCGATGGGAAACCGGTCTACCGTGAAGACGGAAAGGTCTTAAAAGGGCCGAATTATTTTCAGCCAGACCTTCAGAAGATCCTCGAAAAATAGATTTTAATATAGTTTTAAAAGCTATTCCCGCAGCCTTTTCCTATTTTAAAAAGAAAAAATGAAAAGGTCATTTTTCATGATCCTAATCTTCCTGGTCATTGGCTGCAAAAATGAAGAGAAGAATAAAACAGGATCTCCACCAGAACCGGTTGTTGAAGAACCGGCAGAGAGCCTTTCATTGAGTAAATATATCAGCGAAAAATGGCATTTTTCGATATCATTCCCAGAGGATTACAGAGTACTCGAAGGTAAATTGCCGGGTGATTCGCCGGTAATAAATATTTATGATCCCGAAACAGGGAATGCGCCACCTTATGCCATTCATGAAGAACCCGGCCTTTCTTACGTTGCCTTTCTCCCACAGGGTTTTGGCGTGGATGCTCCTTCCGGAAAGCGACTTTCTTTTAAGGAGTGGGAAAAGAATCTTCCTTTATCTTTTAATATTGACCTCGAAAGATCCACGGTATATCTTCTGAAAAACGGGGAGCCCTGGGCTCTTGATCTTAGGTTCCATCAACCGCCACCGGGATGGGGTGATTATGGAAGTATATTCGTTCATTATGCCGTCAAGAATTTCTCCGCCCAATGTTTTGACAGCTCCGGAAATGAAAAACCAATGCGGGAATGTGAGCCAATGGGGCCGGACAGAGTGGAATATTCCGGAGAAGTAATTTCGGAATCTAAAAACGCCCTAAATGCTGTTTTAGAAAGCCTGGAGTTCAATTCGGACAATACCCAAAAAAGGGAAATTTCTGATCTTATTAAGGTGGAACAACCAATGCCGAACATTGAGGTCTCCTCACCGTTAGTAGTAGAAGGGAAAGCCAGAGGTTACTGGTTCTTTGAAGGAGACGCCCCGATAAAATTGGTCGATAAAGATCAAAAAGTTTTGGCTACGGGATATATTGAAGCACAGGGCGAATGGATGACCGAAGATTTTGTCCCTTTTAGAGGGGAGATCAGATTTACGGCACCAGATGATGAGAGCGGATATCTTGTACTGGAGAGGGCAAATGCATCAGGAAAACCGGAACACGATAGAGTATATCGTCTCCCGGTACTTTTTCCTTCAAACAATTAAAAATACTATCTTTCTTTAACCGCGTATCTCCATCCAAACTTATCTTCAGTTTTGTTATACTGAATCGCCATTAGTTTGGATTTAAAGAAACTGGCATATGAATCTTCCTGTTCCGGAAGTTCAAATTTCTTTCCTGCGTGACCGAATCCTTTTACAGGGTTTATTGTAGCTGCCGTTCCGGCACCAAAAATCTCTTTCAGTTCCCCTTTTTCAGCGGCCTCAACGATCTCCTGTACTTTAACCCGTCTTACTTCTACAGGAATGTTGAATTCTTCGGCCAGGGTAATAACACTTTTCCGGGTCACTCCGTCCAGGATCCTGTCACTGGTTGGCGCTGTGATCAATTTATTTCCTACTCTGAAGAAAATATTCATTGTACCTGCTTCTTCCAGGTATTCATGAGTATTGGCATCGGTCCAGACTATTTGCTGGAAACCTTCCTCTTTGGCAAGATTGGTGGGATAGAATTGCGCTCCGTAGTTACCTGCGGCTTTAGCGTAACCTACACCTCCGTCAGCTGCACGGCTGAATTTCTCAGCAAAGACCACTCTTACTTCCCCACTGTAATAAGCTTTCGCCGGGGAACAAATGATCATGAATTTATAGGTTTTTGAAGGAGAAGCCGATACTCCGGGTTCTGTTGCAATAACGAATGGCCGGATATAAAGTGAATTACCGAAACCTTTTTTGATCCATTCCCTGTCAAGGTTCAGGAGGGTCTCAAGGCCTTCAAAGAACATATCTTTAGGGAATTCCGGAATAGCTAACCTCTTTGATGATCTATTGAAGCGTTCAAAATTCGCTTCGGGTCTGAACAACCAAACCTGGTCTTCATCATCTTTAAAAGCCTTCATGCCTTCAAAAATGGCCTGACCATAATGAAAGACTTTTGCTGAGGGCTCCAATTGAATGGGACCATAAGGTTGAATACTTGGAGCTTGCCACTCCCCGTTAACATAATCACACACCATCATGTGGTCTGTAAAAATATTTCCGAATATGAGATTATCAAAATCAACCGAACCGATTTTTGAAGCTGAAGCCTCAACTACATCGATTTCGAGAGGTATACCATCTTTCATGCTAAATATAGTTTTTGCAAATTTACCGAATAAAAAGCGGTATTTAAAGCCGGGGTTTGCCTAATTTTATCATAATAAAAAATGTGCGAATACTTAACTAAAAATATATGAATATGATAGTTTTACTAATAGTTTTTGTAGGAATTCTGAATTGCTACAGCGGTTTTTCTCAAGAGAAAATTACTTCCAAAGCAGCAGAAAAAGGCAATTACATCCTGGCAGGTGAAGAGTTTTCTGCGCAAAACATTCTTTCTGCCTATCAAATGCAGGAAAAATACAGGACGTTGAAGCCCGGTGACTCCCTGAATATCACTTTTATGGGGGAGGTAAATGAAGTTTGCCAGAACAAGGGCTGCTGGATGAAGTTAAACCTTGAGAACGGCGAAGAAGTGATGGTGAAATTTAAGGATTATTCCTTTTTCGTTCCTAAGGATATTCAGAATAAGACTGTCATTGTCAAGGGCATGGCATACGTTAGCGAGCTCTCTGTTGAAGAGCAGCGTCATTATGCTGAAGACGCCGGGAAGTCAGCCGATGAGATCAATAAAATAAATAGTCCGCAAAAGACCCTCTCCTTTGAAGCTGAAGGGGTAAAAATTATTAAATAGTTTGAAAAGAGAAATCATAAAGACTGCCGATGGCTCGGCTACTATTTACCTGCCGGAATGGAATGAACATTACCATTCCAAACACGGTGCCTTACAAGAGGCGCTTCATGTTTTTATCAAGACCGGATTTTATCATTTTCTGGAAAAGATTGCGGTGGAGGAGATCTCTATTCTTGAAATTGGATTTGGCACAGGATTAAATGCACTCATCACTTACATGGAAGCCAAAAAAGGGAAAATTTCTGTTAATTATACTGGGATCGAAGCTTATCCTGTAGCTTCCGAAGAATTGGAAAAACTGGATTATGCTGCCTCTTTTCATGAAGAGAATGCTTCCGAAGTTTTTGACGTGCTCCATGCCATTCCGTGGGAAGAAAAACACGAAGTTTCCGATTTCTTCCAACTGAAGAAAGAACAGAAATTCTTCAAAGAACTTAAGTATTCCGAAGCAGTTGATCTTATCTACTTTGATGCCTTTGGGCCGAGGGTGCAGCCTGATCTTTGGACCGAAGAGATCTTTGCCTCCATGTTCGCAGCTCTTAAGCCGGGTGGAGTGTTGGTAACCTATTCTGCCAAAGGAAGTGTAAGAAGAGCAATGCAGGCTGTTGGCTTTAAAGTGGAACGTTTGCCCGGACCTCCCGGGAAAAGAGAAATGTTACGGGCTACCAAATCCTAAGCTTTTGTTTATTCCTGTTAAACCTTAGCTAAAGGATGACTATACCTTTTTATAAAATTCATAATTTGAAAATAAAAATATGCGGGTATTGATCACCGGGGCTACCGGTCTCATTGGGAGTAAGATCACCGAATTATGCCATGATAAAGGCCTTGCTGTAAATTATCTTACTCACAGTAAAAATAAAATCCAAAAAAAAGAGAATTACCAGGGGTTCTACTGGAATCCGAAAAAAGGGGAAATAGATCCCTCTTGTATCGAGGGGGTTGGTGCTATTATTAACCTCGCTGGTGCCAACGTTTTTCAACCATGGACCAAAAAAAATAAAGAAAAGATTCTTAACAGCAGGATCGATTCTTTACATACTCTAAAAAAACTGCTGAAAGAGCAGGACCATAAAGTGGGGCAGATCGTCTCGGCAAGTGCTGTTGGTATTTATCCAAGTTCATTTACCAAAATGCATTATGAAGATGAAAAAGCAGTCGATGACAGCTTTTTAGGGATGGTATCTGAAAAATGGGAAGAAGCGGCCGATGAACTGAAGGAGCCGGACGTACTGGTAGCTAAAGTGCGAATTGGGCTTGTCCTATCGGAATCCGGGGGTGCGCTTCCTCAGATCGAGCGGCCGGTAAAATACAATCTTGGAGCGCCTTTAGGCAGTGGAAAGCAGTGGCAATCCTGGATACATATTGAAGATCTCGCCCGAATCTTTCTCTTTATTTTGGAGCAGGGGCTGGAAGGAGTCTATAATGGGGTTGCTCCAAACCCTGTGACCAATAAAGATCTTACGGAACAATTGGCAAAGGTCATGGATAAAAACGTTTGGTTGCCTAAAGTGCCGGGATTTATTCTAAAGACGGCGATGGGTGAAATGTCAAGCCTGGTTTTGAGTAGTCAATTGGTGAGCAGTAAAAAAATTGAAGATGCCGGTTTCGATTTTCACTACGTCAACCTTGAAAAAGCACTGCTCTCTATTCGAAATGAAAAAACCGGCTCGTAAGCCGGTTTTATGTGAAGAAGGTGGTAATTAAAGTTCGGTAAGTTCCGTTCTTTTTGCTTTCACCTCTATGGTCAATTCCATGTTATCACTGATGAACTTATCGCCAAGATCAGGAAATACAGAGTTTGATCTGTAATTGATTCCCCAGTCTGTTCTGTCAATTGAAAACGTTTCGCTTTTTAAGGTCAGCTCTTCCTTCCCAATAGTCGTGGTAACTGGAAACATAATGTGCTTAGACTCATCTTTGATTGTCAGGTTTCCTTCTAGCATTCTTTTTCCTTCCTGTTCAGACATTCCGGTAATTTCAAAGAAAGCTTCGGGATATTTATTAACATTAAAAAAGTCAGTTTCCTTACCTTCTACTGTGCCTTTCAAGTGGTTCTCAAGATTTCTTTTGCCTTTTTCATCCATTCCCTCGTCTGTCACTGTAATGGAATTCATATTGATCACTACTCTTCCTCCTACCAGTTCATTGGCAGTAGCTTTTATCTGGCCATTTTGAATATCAATGGTGCCAAGGTGTTCTCCGGTCGGCTTTGTTCCTCTCCATTGGATCACAGATGCCGCAGTGTCAATCTCAAAGGTCATAGCCTCTGGAGAAATAACTTCAGCCTCCTGGGCTTCGTTTGCTTTTACCTGGTTTTGTTTGTCGTTCTTGCAGGAAATACTTCCAGCTGCCACACCGGCAATAAGTAAAAAGTTTAGGACGGTTTTCTTCATCTGTACTATTTATTTTTAATTAAAGTGCAAAATTAGAACTTAGGGCCCCGTAAATCTCTTAATAGAAGCATAAAAAAATCTGGTGACATTTTGACATTTTACATTTATTGGCAGCACTTTTGTCTATTGATTGACGGAATAAAATATTTACTGAAAAATGAGCGAAAAAGAACGTAACGAAGAAAATATATCCGAAGAGGAGAGCATCAAAGATCAGGTGGAAGAAATACTTGACGAGGCTATAGAAGAAGCGGATTCCAAAGAAGAACAGCAGGAAACCGAAACTTCTGAATCTGAAAAAGAGCAGCTAAAGGCTGATCTTGAAAAGGAGAAAGATAAATTCCTGCGGCTTTTCGCAGAGTTTGAGAACTACAAGAGACGCACCAGTAAAGAGCGCGTTGAGATGTTCAAAACTGCCAGCCAGGACGTGATGGTTTCCAT
Organism: Salinimicrobium soli; assembly: GCF_048323655.1. Taxonomy (NCBI): domain Bacteria; kingdom Pseudomonadati; phylum Bacteroidota; class Flavobacteriia; order Flavobacteriales; family Flavobacteriaceae; genus Salinimicrobium; species Salinimicrobium soli. Next base: position 174,807 of record NZ_JBLUWW010000006.1, read on the forward strand.
GCTTCCTGTACTTGATGATTTTGACAGAGCCCTTAATGAAATTGCCAAGGCTAAAGACAAAAACCTTTTAAAAGGTGTGGAACTTATCTATAATAAGTTCAGGGAAACTTTGCGTTCCAAAGGCCTGGAATTAATGGAAGTCAAAGAGGGTGACGCCTTTGATGCCGACCTTCATGAAGCTATTACTCAAATTCCTGCCCCTTCAGATAAATTAAAAGGCAAGATTGTTGACGTAGTAGAGAAAGGCTATAAACTGGGTGATAGAATTATCCGGTATCCAAAAGTGGTAACCGGAAAATAAATTTTTGACCCCAAAACCAAGAACAGCAAGTTATAATGAAACAGGATTATTACGAAATATTAGGGATTAGCAAGAACGCTACCACAGCCGAGATCAAGAAAGCTTACCGCAAAAAAGCTATTGAATTTCACCCGGACAAGAATCCGGGAGATGCGAAGGCCGAAGAAATGTTCAAGAAAGCGGCCGAAGCTTATGAAGTTCTAAGTAACGAAGATAAGCGCGCTAGATATGATCGTTTTGGACACCAGGCCTTCGAAAATGGCGGCTTCGGTGGAGGTGGCGGAATGAATATGGATGATATTTTCAGCCAATTCGGCGATATCTTCGGCGGCGCCTTTGGCGGCGGTGGAGGATTCTCCGGATTTGGTGGCTTTGGCGGCGGTGGCCAGCGAAGAATGAAGGGAAGCAACCTGAGGATACGGGTTTCCCTTACTCTTGAAGAAATTGCCAACGGAGTTGAGAAGAAGATAAAAGTAAAACGTAAGGTCCAGGCTCAGGGAACTACTTATAAAACCTGTCCTACCTGTCATGGTAGCGGTCAGGTGACCCGTGTCACCAATACTATTCTTGGTAGAATGCAAACTGCTTCTCCATGTACCTCTTGCGGCGGAAGTGGTCAGATCATTGATCATAAACCGGCAGATGCAGATGCACAGGGATTAGTAGTTAGAGAAGAAACCGTTTCAATTAAGATCCCTGCCGGAGTGGTGGAAGGAATGCAGTTGAAGGTTTCCGGGAAAGGTAATGAAGCCCCGGGTAACGGAATGCCGGGAGACCTGCTGGTAGCTATTGAAGAGAAAGAACATGAAGCACTTCAGCGGGAGGGAGATAACCTGCACTATGATCTGTATATCAGTTTTTCTGAAGCTACCCTGGGTACCTCACGAGAAATTGATACCGTCACCGGAAAGGTTCGCATTAAAATAGAGGAAGGAGTGCAATCTGGAAAGATCCTGCGCCTTCGCGGAAAAGGTATTCCAAGCATCAACGGTTATGGCAAAGGAGACTTGCTGGTTCATGTAAATGTTTGGACTCCAAAGACTCTGAGCAAAGAACAAAGAGAGTTCTTTGAGCGAATGGCAAACGACGAACATTTCCAGCCAAAGCCTGAAAAGAGTGATAAATCATTTTTTGAAAAAGTTAAAGATATGTTCACATAATGTAAGAATGTTAAATTTTTTTACATATATTTGAACATCACTAATCTTAATTAGTGACAATTTTTCTTTTTCATAGCAATTTTTTTCCCATCCTTAAGCGATTAAGGATGGGTTTTATTTTTAGAATAGCCTTATGTCGAAATTGGTGTTTTTCGTAGAAGTATTAAAATCTTCCTAATCTCCAAATTGACTTTTAGGCATTTCGATATCTTTACATCAAAGTTTCCTTATGGATAATCTCCTGATCGCAAAAAACATTTCCAAGAATTACGGCGATTTTACTGCACTCAATGATATTTCTCTCGAGATCCCCCGAAGTAGCATTTTTGGGATCTTAGGTCCGAATGGTGCCGGGAAGACTACATTTATCAGGATCATTAATCAGATAACCCTACCAAGTTCGGGGGAGATCCTCCTGGACGGGCACCCACTGCGACCGACCGATATTCAGCATATAGGATACCTTCCTGAGGAACGTGGGCTTTATAAGTCAATGAAAGTGGGGGAGCAGGCCCTTTATCTGGCTCAGTTGAAAGGGCTTTCCAAAAGTGAGGCAAAGGCGAGGTTGAAATACTGGTTTGAAAAACTGGGAATAGAGGATTGGTGGAATAAAAAGATCCAGGAACTGTCAAAGGGAATGGCTCAGAAAGTACAGTTCGTAGTAACGGTTTTGCACCGGCCAAAACTGTTAATTTTTGATGAACCCTTTAGTGGTTTTGATCCAGTGAACGCTAACCTTATTAAAGATGAGATCCTTCAACTACGGGATGAGGGAGCTACCATATTATTTTCAACTCATCGTATGGAGAGTGTGGAGGAGCTGTGTGACTATATGGCATTGATCCACAAAGGTCACAAATTACTCGATGGCGAAGTGACTTCCATAAAGAGACAGTACAAATCAAACACCTTTGAGGTTGGACTCGAAGCTCCAGACCTGGTAAGTCTCCGGAAGGAACTCGATGCGAAATTCAAGATCTCTGAAACCGAATTTAAAAGTATCAATAACGACCTTAAATTGAAGATACAGATCTCTGATTCTGCATCTCCAAACGACCTTTTGGTATATCTTACTACACGGGCACAGGTTAATCATTTTGTGGAAGTGATCCCTTCAGTAAACGATATTTTCATTAAAACAGTTACTACGAATGCGTAATCTAAAGCTCATCATAAAAAGGGAATACCTGGCGAGGGTTCGGAATAAGACCTTTATTGTAATGACCTTTTTGAGTCCACTAATTTTGGTTGGGATGATCGTACTGATCGCGTACCTGGCCAGTCTGAATAGTGAGGAGCAAAGGATAGTAGGGATCATGGATGAAAGTGAACTCTTTTCTTCGGAATTTTCCGATTCAGATGAAATAGATTTTATAGACCTTTCTGATCTTTCCCTTGAAGAAGCAAAAGCGGTGGTAAAGGATAAAGAATACTACGGACTTCTTCACATTCCGAAGATACCCGAAAATTCTTCCCCCGAAATACAATTTTTCGCACAGGAAGCCCCGGCCTTTGGTTTTCTTACAGAAATGGAAAAAACCATCAGTGATAAACTCACCAACCGCCAGCTGCAACAAAGGGGAATAGATGTCGACCTGATTGAACAATCTGAAGCGCGGGTTGATATTCAAATCCAGAATTTCTCGGGAGAACGCACTTCAAAAATGTCAAATTACGTCAAGATGTTCTTTGGTGGTGCCGCCGGCTATCTGTTGATGATGTTCATAATCATCTATGGGAATATGGTAATGCGGAGTGTAATAGAAGAAAAGACCAATAGGATCATTGAGATTATAATCTCTTCGGTAAAACCCATACATCTTATGTTGGGTAAGATCCTGGGAACTTCTTTTGCCGGGATCACCCAGTTCTTTATCTGGGTTATCTTGGGAGGAGTAATGTTAACGGTTGTATCGAGCATTGCCGGAGTAGATATCGCGGCAGCCCATAGTCCGCAGCAGCAGGCAATGGAACAGCTTTCAGACAATGACCTGCAGCAGCTGGTAATGGATATTGCCCGCTTGCCAATGTTGACTTTGCTTATTAGTTTTTTAGTTTATTTTATTGGAGGCTATTTTCTATACAGTTCGATTTATGCGGCTATTGGCGCGGCTGTAGATAATGAGACTGATACCCAACAATTCATGCTGCCGGTGATCCTGCCGTTGATGCTTGGGATCTATGTGGGCTTTTTCGCTGTTATTGAAAATCCGCACGGGGTGGTATCGACTGTTTTTTCGATGATCCCGCTTACTTCACCTATTGTGATGCTAATGCGGATCCCTTTTGGAGTGGCCTGGTGGGAACTGGCTATCTCTATTGGTCTGTTAATACTATCTATTGCCGGGGTGGTATGGATAGCGGCAAAGATCTACAGGGTTGGAATCCTCATGTACGGGAAGAAACCGGGTTACAAGGAGTTATATAACTGGCTTAAATATTAAGAATGCAGCAACGCGGGGTAGATCAGGTTAAAGAGGTTATACAGGAAGATATCTGGGGAACCATTCTGGATTTTCTTGACTATACCCTTGTTCCCTTTGGAAAAGGCGAAGACCAGGTGCGCATTACAGTGGGACTGGTCTTGCTGATCATCGTCGCTTTCCTGCTTACCAACATCGTAATGCGATGGGTAAGGATTTTCTTTACCAGAAAGCTGGCAGAATCTGATAAGCTTAAATTCATAAGTGTCTTTAAGTTCATCAGGTATCTGGTGTATGTGGTGGTGATCATCGCGGTGCTGAGTTCTGCAGGGATCGACATTACCATCCTTCTAACCGCTTCCGCAGCCTTATTTGTTGGATTGGGGTTTGCCTTGCAGGAACTTTTTCAGGATATAATTGGAGGGCTGTTCATTATAGTCGATAAATCGCTGCTTGTTGGTGACATCGTTGAAATGGAAGGCCGGGTGGGCCGGGTCATTGACATCAAACTGCGTACTACCAGACTTTTGACCCGAGATGATAAAGTAATGATCATTCCAAACCATAAATTTACCAGTGAGATCATTCTCAACTTCACTCAAAATCACCGTACCACAAGGGAGCTGGTTAGAGTGGGAGTGGCCTACGGCAGTGATACTGAAAAAGTAAAAGAGTTGCTACTGGATAGTGTGAAGGAGCAGGCAGGGATCACCAAAAAACCTGCGCCATTTGTCCTTTTTGAAGACTTCGGAGATTCTGCGCTTATCTTTTCCATCAACTTTTTTGTTACTGACAGTTTTGTGGATCCAAAGATCAAAAGCCAGGTGAGATATAAGATAGATCAGAAATTCAGAGAGAACGGAATTACAATTCCGTTCCCACAGAGAGATGTTCACTTCTTCAGGGGAGGTGGAATGGAGGATCTGGATCAGGAATAATGAGGGAGAATTTTTCCGAAGTAAAGAGGAAATGATGCCTGCCAACATTCAGTTTAAATTCTGAACATTTTGTATATTACAGCTATGCCATCAAGTACGAACTTCAGAAGGTTTATCTCACAGATTTTAAAAAGAAAAAAGTAAAGAAGCATGCCAAAGATTTTATTGATCGAAGACGAAGCTGCCATTAGAAGGGTATTAATTAAGATCCTTACCGAAGAAAACAATTCCTACGAAGTTGAAGAGGCTGCAGATGGTTTGGAAGGTATAGAAAAGATAAGAGAACAGGAATACGACCTGGTCCTGTGCGATATCAAAATGCCGAAGATGGATGGAGTGGAGGTGCTGGAAGCGGTGAAAAAACTAAAACCGGAGATCCCTATCGTGATGATCTCGGGTCACGGTGACCTTGACACTGCAGTGAATACCATGAGAATGGGTGCTTTTGATTACATTTCTAAACCCCCGGATCTCAACAGGTTATTGAATACCGTCCGCAACGCGCTGGACCGTAAAGAACTTGTGGTAGAGAACACGCGGTTGAAGAAAAAGGTCAGCAAGAATTTTGAAATGATCGGTGAGTCAGAAGAGATCAGCCGAATCAAAGATATAATTGAAAAAGTAGCACCTACAGATGCGCGAGTACTTATCACCGGGCCAAATGGAACCGGAAAAGAGCTTGTAGCCCACTGGTTGCACCAAAAAAGCGACCGGTCTTCTGGACCTATGATAGAAGTAAACTGCGCGGCAATCCCTTCTGAATTGATAGAAAGTGAACTTTTTGGCCATGTCAAAGGAGCATTCACGTCGGCTAATAAAGACAGGGCCGGAAAATTCGAAGCTGCTAACGGAGGCACCATTTTTCTGGATGAGGTGGGAGATATGAGCCTCTCTGCCCAGGCAAAAGTGCTGCGAGCACTGCAGGAGAATAAGATCTCCCGCGTAGGAAGTGATAAGGATATTAAAGTTGATGTGCGGGTAATAGCCGCGACCAACAAGGATCTCAAAAAAGAGATCGAGGAGAAGAAATTCCGGGAAGACCTTTATCACAGGCTGGCCGTAATTCTCATCCAGGTGCCATCTTTGAATGATCGAAGGGAGGATATTCCATTACTGGTAAATTTCTTTGCAGACAAGATCACTACTGAACAAGGGGTCAATAAAAAGACCTTTTCAGATGATGCTTTGAAGCTGCTTCAGGAGTACAACTGGACCGGAAACATCAGGGAATTGAGAAATGTGGTGGAAAGACTTATCATTCTGGGTGGCCAGGAAGTGACCGAAGAGGATGTGCGTCTTTTTGCCAGTAAATAAATCTTAGTTCTCTTTTGGTGGCGGAAAATATCTGAGGAAGTACATTTTATCTCCGCTCGGGTGATCCCACTCATTGAACATCTCAAACCCATAGCGCTGGTAGGCAATACTGATGCGTCTTATTCGTGTTTCGGCATAGATTGGCAACTGCAGTGCCTGTGAGATCTCCATAAAACGGTTTTTCATGTGATAAGCCGTTTTGGCATCATCGCTGCCACGGGCATCACTTATGATCCCCCAGAACCAGCAATAGAGATAGTCTCCTTCTTTTGGCCGTTGCGCTTTTACATACTCTTGCACTTTCATGGCTTTAAGACCTTTTTTGATGCCGGTCACGTTGATGGCCAGCTTAATATCCTGAACAAGATCTTTCCAGAAGTTTTTGTCTTTGCTGTTCGTGCGGAAAAGTATGGCAATACCTTTACCGTCTTCAGAAACAATAAGGGCATCTTTTTCAATGGCTTTTTCCACCATATACTTAGCCAGATAGTTAAAGCGTTTTTCCCTATTAGCGTCATCTTTAACGATCTCCATGGAAGTGGGAATTTCCTGGAGGAGAATGGATACGTTATTGATTATTTCCTGCTTGTTCAAGGTCTTTGAATTTTTCCGAAAGATAAAAAAATGCCGGCAGTTGGAGAGAAAACAGCACTCTAATTGTCGCGAAGTAAAAGGCCTCTGTCACAGCTTTTTAAAAATAGTTGAAAATCAGAAGCTTTTTGGAATGGTTTTTTATTTTTGTTTTTCCAAATCACTGGATACCATGAAAAAATTGAACACCCTATTACTGATCTTTACTTTCACTCTTGCAGGTTTTGCACAGAATAATTCCGTTAGTGAAGATTCCCTAATGCTTCGGAAGTTATACGAGCAGTCACTTTTAAACGGAAAAAGTTATGAGTGGCTTGATCATTTATCTAATAACATCGGAGGAAGGCTTTCAGGATCAGTAAATGCTGAAAGGGCAGTAAAATATACCAAAGCGGAGTTGGAGAAGCTCGGCCTGGACAAGGTATGGTTACAGCCGGTAATGGTTCCGAAGTGGACCAGAGGAGTACAGGAGTATGCTTATGTGCAGGTTGCCGAAGGAACTACCACCCCAGTTAACATTACAGCTTTGGGAGGTTCGGTTGCGACGCCTGAAACAGGACTTCGCGCCGAGGTGGTTGAAGTACACGGGCTTGAAGAACTCGCCTCGCTGGGGAAAGAAAAACTTGCAGGAAAGATCGTGTTTTACAACCGGCCAATGCAACCTGATGTCATACATACTTTTGAAGCCTATGGAGGTTGTGTGGATCAACGATACTCGGGAGCTGCAGAGGCTGCCAAGTACGGCGCAGCTGGGGTGATCGTGCGGTCTATGAGCCATAAGATCGATAAATATCCTCATACCGGTTCAATGAGTTATGGAGAACTCCCTGACGAGAAAAGAATTCCGGCAGCAGCCATCAGTACCCAGGATGCCGATTATCTCAGCAGTATGCTAAAACTCAATAAAGACCTTTCTTTCTATTATAAAATGAACTGTAAGAACTATCCCGATGTAGAGTCTTACAATGTGATAGGAGAGATCACAGGTAGTGAAAATCCTGAAGAAATTATTGTAGTAGGTGGGCACCTGGATTCCTGGGATCTCGGAGATGGATCTCACGATGATGGGGCAGGTGTAGTACAATCTATGGAAGTCCTTCGTTTGTTTAAGGAAAGCGGGATCACTCCTAAAAAGACCATTCGTGTAGTACTGTTTATGAACGAGGAGAACGGACTTCGTGGTGGTAAAAAATACGCTGAGGTGGCTACAGCTAAAAATGAAAACCATGTATTCGCATTGGAAAGTGATTCGGGCGGATTTACCCCTCGCGGATTTTCTTTTGATGCTTCCCCACAGCAGTTCCAAAAAGTACAGAGTTGGGAGCCTCTTTTCAAGCCATACCTTATCCACTATTTTGAGCTTGGTGGCAGCGGTGCCGATATTGGTCCTCTAAAAGGTGGAAATACAGTCCTGGCAGGTCTTCGTCCGGATTCACAGCGGTATTTTGATTATCACCATGCTGCTACAGATACTTTTGAAGCGGTGAATAAAAGAGAGCTTGAATTGGGAGCGGCAACTATGGCTTCCCTGGTATATCTGGTAGATAAATATGGTTTTGATTCTATTCAAAATCAGCCCGACATTCTAAAATAAAGCTCACAAAGAAAACCGGAATTAATTCCCGCCGGCCCTTAAACTTTTTATCTTTGCAGCCTTAAAACACGAAAGGGTGCAACTAACGGCCTATACCAAAGAATTTAGTAAGAACCTTCATATTGCCTATCCCGTAATGCTCGGGCAACTGGGGCATGTGATGGTGGGCCTGGCCGATAATATTATGGTGGGCCAGTTGGGAGCAGCACCTTTGGCAGCCGTTTCTCTAGGAAATAGTCTGGTCTTTATTGCCCTTTCCCTGGGAATCGGATTTTCTTTTGCCATCACTCCGCTTATTGCTGAAGCAGATGGTGCCGGAGATATTGAGACCGGAAAAAGCTATTTTCACCATGGGGTCATCATGTGTGGGATCAATGGTATCTTTCTTTTTTTATTGCTGTTATTAGCGAAACCGATCCTATACCATCTGGATCAGCCGCCCGAAGTAGTGGAACTGGCTATACCATACCTCGAGATCGTCGCTTTCTCTATGATCCCGTTAATGATCTTCCAGGCCTACAAACAGTTTGCTGATGGCTTGTCTCAAACCAAATACGCTATGTATGCCACCCTTATTGCTAACGTGGTAAACGTAGTATTCAATTATTTGCTCATTTACGGGATCTGGATCTTTCCGAGACTGGAACTTGAAGGAGCAGCTATTGGCACTTTGATCTCGCGGTTTTTTATGCTGTGGTTCGTGTGGGAGATCCTGCGGCGAAAGAAGAAGTTCAGGCAGTACTTTATCTGGTCCAGAAAAGAACTGCTTAGAATTGATATCTTCAAAAGGCTTTTTTCACTGGGCTTTCCAACCGCTTTGCAGATGCTGTTCGAGGTAGCCATTTTTACGGCGACAGTATTCCTGGCCGGGACTTTGGGTACCAATCCGCAGGCAGCAAACCAGATCGCGCTGAACCTGGCATCTATGACCTTTATGGTGGCTGTGGGATTAGGAGTGACGGCTACTATTAGAGTGGGAAATCAAAAAGGAAAAGCTAATTTTTATGACCTGCGCCGTATCGCTTTTTCTACCTTTTTACTTGTCTTTTTGATCGAAGCTGTTTTTGCGGTAGCCTTCATTCTTCTCAAGAACTGGCTTCCCACCTTGTATATAGATGATGTGGAAGTCATATTGCTGGCCGCCCAACTGCTCATAGTTGCAGCCCTATTCCAACTTAGTGACGGATTACAGGTTGTAATTCTCGGAGCCTTACGCGGACTGCAGGATGTAAAATTTCCTACCCTCATTTGTTTTGTGGCCTATTGGATCATCGGTTTTCCGGTATCTTTTTACCTGGGTAAAGAAGAGGCACTGGGGAGCATGGGTATCTGGTTTGGATTACTGGCAGGATTATCTGCTTCTGCATTAATGTTGTATCTTCGATTCAATTATTTGAGTAAAAAATTACTGGTTTCTGCGGAAGTCGAAGCCGTCAATTACTAATATCAATCTTTACGAGTAGATGGAGTTTCCTAAATTTCTCTTGGGCGATAACACAGATTATCCCGATGCAATTTTTATAGTTCACACCGAATTTCCACGGTTCATCCTCAATCTTGAGAATGATGAGGTGGAGTGGCTGGAAGATTTTGATGCTTCCGATGAAAAGGAACTGGCTTCTGAAGCTGAAGGCCTTATTCAGCAGGCTACCGAATTTTACGATCGGGAAATTAGCCGTTACGAAGAGTAGTCTGGAATGGAGCAGCTGGTACAAATAGATCAGGAGCTTTTTCTGTTTTTGAATAACCTGGGAAATTCCAACTGGGATTCTTTCTGGAATTTGGTCACAGATAAAATAAGTTCTATTCCGTTCTATGCACTGCTCTTGTACCTCCTGTACCGAAGCATTGGTCTCAAAAAGACCTTTTTGACCCTCCTGCTTGTGGCGGTGCTTATCACCTTTACAGATCAACTTGCGAACCTGTTCAAGCACGGGTTTGAAAGGCCACGACCTTGCAGACAGGAAGGCGTGATGGAATACGCTCGATTTGTGGCCGTGCGATGTGGACGCTACGGATATTTTTCTGCTCATGCGGCCAGTTCTGCAGCTTTGGCCGTATTTATGGGATTGATCTTGCGACCGTTCTGGCGCGGAATCTTTTTTGTCCTTGTAGGTTGGGCTTTACTGGTTTCCTACAGCCGGATTTATGTGGGGGTTCATTATCCCGGGGACATACTAACCGGATGGATAATTGGAATCCTCCTTGGTTGGCTCTTCTATAAGTTGCAAAAATACCTTCTGAAAAAGTACTTTTCTAATCCCTCTTCTCCAGCACATAAAACTTCCTGATCAACCGGTCTTTATAACCTGATTTTTCCGGATGCACGTAGTTGAGATCATATCTTTCCGTGGAAAGAATTTGATATTGCTGCTGCAGCTGTTTTACAAAACTGCTGTCTTTTTCATTTATCAGAAGTCCGAATTTAGCTTCGGTAGGTAGTTGCGGTGCTTCTCTGTCAATCTGCGGAATGGGTTTACCATATTCCCAGATCATTTCGGGGGTTTCATTTCCATATTCATACACCGGCAGTTCTTCTGCTTCCGCTTTTTTCCGAAGTTCGGCGATATTGTTGAAGTCCGGGTTTTGCAAAAAGGCATTTGAAAGAGGAAATCCAAAGACAATTATTCCGCAGATAAAGGCGACGGTGAGGTAGAATACTTTTGGATATTCCTGCTTTTTCAGATAGAAAATAATTGCAACACCGGTTCCAAACAGAAAAACTGAAGTGGCGATATACCAGAACCAATAGCCTTCAAGGCGCAGAACGAACAAAGCGGCCACCGGAAAAGCAATTCCTATCAGGGCAATAAGCCCGTGGTTGAAATAGACCACCCACTTTTCCTTTGCCGGCAATTCCCGGAATTTTCTGAAGAGATATTCAATATAGAAACTCGTATTTAGAGCCATTGGGATAAGGACCGGTAACAGGTATCTCGATTTTTTTTCAGGAATAACAGAAAGCAGCACCACGGCTCCCAGGGTCCAAAAAAGGGAAAAAAGATATGCTTTCTTATTGCTTACCCTTTTCTTGAGGTACGGATATAGCAAAGCGACAAAAGCAGGAATGGTCCAGATCCCGCTTTGGGTGAAAAAGCTCCAATAGTAATAGAACGGCCGCACATTATAATTGGTCCACCGGGTGGCTTCACGGGAAGTGATCTCCATAAAGGAAACCGGATCTGCCAGGCGTACATAGATGAACCACCAGCTTCCGATTGTCAAGGCCAGCAGAATGAGGAATGACAGCGGAAGCCACTTTTGCTTCAGGTCCTGATATTTGTAAACTATTCCGTAGGAAATAAGGAATGGCAGCAACAGAGCGTATAGCGAAACCGGACCTTTGCTCAAGATTGAAAAGCCCAGGAACAGGGCAGCCAAAAATGCATTTTTCCAGAGCTGTTTTGAACCGGTGAAGAACTCCCACATGTAAAAGATCGCGATCATCATAAACGAATGGGTGAAAATATCCCACTGCCCGTTTCGTCCCATGAAGATGATATAAAAAGAGGAAGCGAGGATGAGGCCGGCCAAAAAAGCCTGTTTTTTGCTCACCTGTAATTTCGGGATAAACTGGTAGAAAAAGTACAACAGCAAAAGCGTAACAAGTGCTGCCGGCAATCTCATGGCAAAAAGACTTTTGAAGCCAAAGATAAGTCCGCTTAGGGCGGTGAGCCAGGTTGGCAGAGGTGGCTTTTCATACCGGGGTTGGTCATTAAGGGTAGTAAGTAGCCAGTTGTGGTGCTGGGCCATTTCCCGGGCAGTAATGAAATTGCGCGCCTCCATGATGTTCACGTAAATGGTGTCCAGGTGGGCGAAAAAAATAAGCACTCCCACTCCCAGGAGTGGAAGGAGGTAATTTTTGAAGTTTTCAGGCATATTCTTTTCTGCTTAGAATAATATTTCTCAGGTAGATGATACTTCCCATGAGGTGACCAATAAGGAGTACGGGATCTCTTCTTATCACGGCATAGATGAGAATGAGTGACGCCCCCGTTAAACTAAGGATCCAGAAGCCAAGCGGAAGAATGGATTCCTGCATCTTTTCAGAATAGATCCATTGGTAAATAAACCGGAAGGTGAAAATCACCTGGGCTCCGGAACCAAGGTACACTAGCCAGAGGGGGATAGCTTCGTTAAAAAGAAGCTTCTGTATATCGTATGTATTGTTGTTATAGGAATAGATAAATAGAAGGACCGGGAACACATACACGAACACTCTTAGGCCTTTTGACAGTTTCTTCCACTCACCCTGTAACTGAATATTCCTGATATAAATGAAATAGGTGAGGGCCTGACCAAGCATTATGGAAAAGTCATCCCGCAGGTATCCATAGACGAAAAGCAGAAAAGAGGCGAAAAGAGAAACTTTCCAAAAGTTAGTCGGAGTGAGAACTTTTTTTTCTTTTTCAGAAGCGATCCACTGCATGACCAACCGAGCAGAGAACAGCAGTTGGGCAGTAAATCCTATGGCATATACATACCAGCTACTCATTTTTCCTGTTCACAGTGTAGTTTATGTAGTTGCTCTTCATCCATAAATAAGCGAAACAATCCACAAATGGGCCTACCAGCCTGTTAAGCAGGTGAAATTTTGCTTTTCCGGCTATTCGCGGGTAATGCCGCACCGGCACCTGTTTGATCTTTCCCTTTTGCAATAGGATCATAGCCGGTAAAAACCGGTGTAAGCCTTTAAACATCGGTATGCGTTTGGCATAATCGGCTTTGATGACCTTTAAAGGACAGCCGGTGTCATCCATGCCATCATGCGTAAAACTGCGCCTGATGCCGTTGGCGATCAAAGAGGACATATTTTTCTTAAAAGAGTCTTTTCTGTTCGCCCTTAGTCCGGTGACCAGATCATATTCCCCAATATGCTCAAGGAGAAGGTCAAAATCCTCAGGATCTGTCTGCAGATCAGAATCAATATAACCTATTAACGGAGTTTCAGCGTAATCAAAACCTGCTTTAATGGCAGCACTTAGTCCGCGGTTTTCCTGAAAAGAAATGAATTTAAAATCTTTGTTGCGGGCAGAAATTTCTTCTACCAGCTGCAGGCTGTTATCGGTAGAGCCGTCATTGACAAAGAGAACACAGGATCTAACGGGTGCTTTTTGGAGGTAATTTCCCAGTTCCTTTTCCACGCGAAGAAGGTTCTCTTCTTCATTGTAAAGGGGAACTATAATCGTAAATTGGTAGTCCATTTAAAGTTTGGTATGCCGTGCAAATGTATTAATAATTGTACACCTATATTTCCTTCAAAAGGCTTTTGAGCGGTTTTTAAGGAAAAAGCTTGTTAATTTGCACTTATACCAATCACTCCGGAAATTGCTTCGGAAAGAAAATATTTCACATGAAAGTACTCGTGACCGGCGCTGCCGGATTTATTGGTTCTCATGCAGCAGAACGCCTTCAGCAGGAAGGATATACGGTGACCGGAGCAGACAATTTTTCCGATTATTATGACGTTTCCCTAAAAGAGTTGAATGCGAAGGCAATTCACGAAAAAGGAGTGGAAATTATCAGAATGGACCTTCGTAATTCCGAAGAATATTCAAAACTTTCAAAAGATTTTGACTTCATAGTACATTTCGCCGCTCAGCCGGGGATCTCCGCTTCCAGTACTTTCGAGGAATACTTTGGCAACAATGTCATTGCAACCCAAAATCTATTGGAATTCGCACACAAAAATAAATCTTTAAAACACTTTTTTAATATAGGAACCTCTTCGATCTATGGTCTGGAGGCAACTTTCCCGGAAACAGTAGCGCCCAAACCTGCTTCCTGGTATGGGGTTTCTAAACTGGCGGGAGAACAACTGGTACTGGCAGAAAGCAGGGGAGACAAATTAAAGGCCTCCTCATTGCGATTATATTCGGTTTACGGACCACGGGAAAGACCGGAAAAGCTTTATACTAAGCTCATCGCCTGTGCTTTTAAGGACGAAGCATTTCCTATTTATGAAGGCAGTGAGAACCACCTGCGGAGTTTTACTTATGTAGGGGATATTGTGGATGGCATTTTTAAAGCCATTGAGCAGCACGAGAAGTTGAATGGGGAGATCATTAATCTTGGGGCAGATGATGAGAACAAGACCGGCGAAGGTATTGAGCTGGTTGAGGAATTGTTAGGCAAACGAGTGCGGCTGGAAGTGGTTCCTAAGCGCGCCGGCGACCAATCCCGTACCCTGGCCGATATTACAAAAGCGAAAAAATTGCTGGGATATGAACCCCAGACCACTCTGCGGGAAGGCCTGAAGCATCAGATAAAGTGGTATAAGGAGAATTTTCTATAAGTTCCTGTATTTTTCCAGAAGAAGAGCAGCTGCCTCAAAAGGTGTAGTTTCATTACGTTCTATAGCCTTTAATTGCTTCGGAAGCAGTTCCTTTATCTCAGGATGCTGGTAAAACCTGTTTTTCAAAGCTTCATTGATGGTTTGCAATAGCCAGAATTTATTCTGTTCCTGTCTATTGTGCTCAAAAAAGCCATTTTTCTTAACCTTTTCCTCGAAAGAGCTGATGAGCTCCCAAACTTCTTCGATACCTTCCCTGTGCAAAGCGCTGCATAAAAGCACCTGAGGCTTCCAGCCATTCTCCTTTTCGGGATATAGATGCAGAGCCCTTCGGAATTCTGATCTGGCTCTTTCAGCAGGACGTTTATTCTCAGCATCTGCCTTGTTGATCACAATAGCGTCGGCCATTTCCATAATCCCTCTTTTGATTCCCTGCAGTTCATCGCCGGCACCGGCCAGTTTTAGAAGCAGGAAGAAGTCGGTCATGCTGTGCACCGTGGTTTCACTTTGTCCAACCCCTACGGTTTCTATCAGCAAGGTGTCAAAGCCGGCAGCCTCACAAAGAATGATGCTTTCTCGGGTCTTTCGTGCAACGCCACCCAGGGAGTCGCCCGATGGTGAAGGTCGAATAAAGGCATTTTTGTGGTTTACCAAAGTTTCCATTCTGGTCTTATCTCCCAGGATACTTCCGCGGGAAACTGTACTGGTGGGATCTACGGCTAACACAGCTACTTTCTTTCCTTTATCTGCCAGGTAGCCTCCAAAAGCTTCAATAAAAGTACTTTTTCCCACCCCGGGAACTCCGGTGATCCCTATTCTTATAGAACGGTTGGCATGTGGCAGGCATTTTTCCAACAACTCAGCTGACTTTTCCTGCTGCTTCGGATTGTTATTTTCAACCAAAGTGATCCCCCTACTCAAGGCCGATTTATCGCCATTGATGATCTGATTGTAAAGCTCATCCACCTTAAGTTCTTTTTTTCGGAAATTCCGGATGTTCTTTGCCACGTTGGGATTGACTTCAGAAGAGGGCTTGTTTCCTGCAGATTCGTTCAAGGCTGATTTTTTGCTCAATGTGACAATTAATTTTTAAGTGGAGATCTTCTTTGTATATTGAAGTACTAAATTAGTAAAATAAATAGCACTATGAAGACATTGTATACCGCTGTTGTCACCACTACCGGAGGTCGTGAGGGCTACGTTACCAGTGACGACGGAATCCTGGATATGAAATTAAGCATGCCAAAGGAACTTGGAGGAAAAGGAGGGGATAATACCAATCCTGAACAATTGTTCGCAGCGGCTTATTCTGCCAGCTATAGCAGCGCCCTTAAAGTGGTTGCGGGAAAGCACGATATTGATCTGGGAGACTACAGCGTAACCGCTACTGTTGAGATCGGTAAACCGGAAGAAGGCGGCATGGTACTTTCAGTCATCCTTGATGCCTATTTACCCGAAGCCAGTGTTGAAACGGGAGAAATGCTCGTAAATGAAGCTTACGAGATCTGCCCTTATAGCCGCGCGACTGAAGATAATATCGATGTTACTCTCAACCTGATGCTGGCTGAGGACGAGGAAGAATAAAGAAATAAATTTTTGGATACTCAAAAGAAGCATTTTTTAATGCTTCTTTTTTTTTGTCCCGGGCTCAGGGAGCCTTTAAAATCAACATTTTTAAGAAATCTGATTAACTTGCAGTTAGAAAAAATCACTAAAAAATTTAATTTTTTTGAACCTTTTTGCAACGCGGGAAAATTCCTGTCGTCTTTAAAGTGAACAGCAACCAAAAGATGATACAACATCAATTAATAGAAGCTTGCAGACAAAACAATCGCCGGGCTCAAATGAAGCTCTATAACAAGTATTGTGAGGGCATGTATTTCGTAGCCAGGCGGTTCATTGAAGATTCGTTTGAAGCTGAAGATGCGATGCAGGAGGCTTTCGTAAAGGCCTTTGAGAAACTGCATCAATTTACCGGGGAAGTCACCTTTGGTGCCTGGTTAAAACGGATAGTTATCAATAAATGTCTTGATAAGCTCAAGGCCCGCAAACTGGAGACATTGGCAATTAACGAGCAAGTCCTGGGAACGGTAGAAGAGGAAGAAGACTGGTCAGTGAATGACGGTATAGGCATAGAGGAAGTAAAAAAGAGAATGCAGCAACTTCCCGAAAAATATAAATATCCCCTGATGCTTTACCTGCTCGAGGGATATGATCACGAAGAAATTGCAGAAATTCTGGGAATCACAAAGGTTGCATCGCGCACACTGGTTCACAGAGGAAAGAAAAAATTACAGGAAGAACTTAAAGATCTTAGAAATGGCACAGGATATTAGAAAAATGTTTCAGGAAGACAAAGGCTTTCCTGAAGACAAGCTTAAAAAAGGCCATCAGCATCGTTTTGAAGCGAGGCTGGAAAAGGCTCTTCCGCAGGAGAAAAAGAGTGGCAGGAATAGTTTTCTGTTCCTGAAAATAGCTGCCGTGATGGTAGTGGCCCTTGGAATTAGTTTCTTCCTGCTGTCTCCAAACAATATGTTCGAAGGAGAACAGGTCGTAGAAAATACTCTGGAGGTAGAAAATGTAACTCAGGAGGAAGTGCCGGTTACAAAGGAATATCAGTTGAGTGACGTATCCCCTGAATTTAAAAAGATCGAGAACTTCTATCTCGCCAGCCTCAACATTGAACTAGCTAAACTGGAAGTGAATGATGAGAATCGTGCCCTGGTAGATTCTTTCATGGCTCAACTGGCCGAACTGGATAAAGAATACAAAAGATTAAATGCAGAGATACAGGAGTCAGGGCTTAACGAAAGCAGTGTGGAAGCAATGATCTCCAACCTGCAACTGCGCCTCGAACTACTGTTCAAACTAAAAAGTAAGATCAAAGACATCAATCAATCAAATACAAAGAACTATGAAAACCTCAAAGCTTAAATACCTGATCATTTTGCTCCTGTGTTCCACGGTAGCAGTGGCACAAACCAGGAAACTGGACAAGACGTACAAGACCAATAAAGATGTTACTGTAAACATCGATTCCAAACACACCAATGTGGTGGTGGAATATTGGGATAAAAATGAAGTCCGTGTGGAGGCCCTGCTGGAAACTTCGGGTACCGATAAAAAAGCTACTGAAAAAGCTTTGGCAGGCTGGAATTTATCTACCAGTGCTACTGCCAGCGAAGTGAAGATAAACTCTTCAGGAGGAATGAGTCTGGATAATTTGGACTTTGCCGGACTAGAGGGACCTTTATCGCAGCTTCCGGAAATGCTGATGCCCCTTCAGGATATGATGGCACCCATACTTGAAAGTATAGCCAACAATCCTATTCCACCTGAAGCTTTTGCCAACATGGGAGACATGCATTTTGATTACGAAGCCTACCGCAAAGAAGGGGATAAATACCTCAAAAAATGGGAGGCCAAAATTGAAAAGAATTTCGGGAAAGACTTTGAAAAGTCAATGGAAGAATGGGCTGCAAAGTTCGAGAAAGATTCTGCCCTCTGGAAAAAACATGCCCTTGTCATGGAAGATTTCGGAGAGAAATTTGGGAAGGATATGGAAAAATGGGGCGAGCAGTTTGGAAAGGACATGGAGAAATGGGGAGAACAATTCGGAAAAGATATGGAGAAATGGGCTGCCGATTTTGAAAAACAGGTCGAAGAAAAATATGGTGACTCTAAGGGCAAGGTCATTGTGATCGATTCTGATGAAATGAAAGCCAAAAAGACCCTGAAGATAACGATGCCAAAAAATGGAAATCTGAAGCTGAATGTACGCTATGGAGAAGTGAAACTTTCCGGAACCACTAACAACCTGCAGGGGCAGCTTTCTCACAGTAAATTCTATGCTAATTCTGTTACAGGTGACAAGACCGATTTAAAAGTGGCGTATACCCCGGTCAAGGTCAATACCTGGAATTACGGGAAACTAAATGCTTCTTATGTGCAAGAATTCACAATTGATAAAGTGGTGAGCATTAAACTCACTTCAAATTCCAGTGATGTAAAGGTGAAACACCTGGCAGACAACGGAATTTTTAGAGGCACTTTTGGTGAGTTGACCATCAACGAAGTTGCTCCGGCTTTCAACAGTATTGACATTGTTCTTGAGAATTCCGATCTAAAACTGGACCTGCCAGAAGTAGCTTATAATTTTCACTACAGTGGCAACAAAAGCGAGGTGAAACTTCCTCAGGGCATTTCAGTGAAATCGAGTAAATCCTACGATAACCAAAAACTGGACGGCTACAATAAGAACAAGAATGCCAACGCTTCTGTATCTATAAGCGCGAGTTTTAGTGACGTATTGCTGAAGTAGTTTTCATAAACTACATTTGGCAAAAAAAGAATGCAGGAAAAAACTTTTTCTGACCTTATCGCCGGCCTCACTACTGGTTTTACTCCGGTAGTCGATGCCGGTTTTTTTGTGGAAGATTATGTTCCAATAGATCTTTCCGTCAACAATCCCGAACTTCAGGAAGCGGAGTTAACCTCGGCGTCAGAATATTCTATTTTTCTTCGGAAGTTTCTGGAGGAGAAACAGAAAAAGGTAGCTTTTGGGGGTTACAATGAAAAACGGGGACTTTATAAAAGAAGTGCTCTTTTTTCAACTCCTGTAGAGGAAGACCTGATTCGAAATGTCCATTTGGGAGTAGACATTTGGGCAGAGGAGGGGACTGCTGTGCTGGCTGTTCTGGATGGAACCGTTCATAGTTTTCAGGATAACAATAATTTCGGAGATTATGGGCCAACTATCATTCTTAAACACGAATTTCAGGATCTGAGCTTTTATAGCCTTTATGGGCATTTGAGCCGAAATTCTTTGGCTCATTTTAAAGCAGGACAACAGGTAAAAGCGGGGGAGAAGATCGGCGAGCTTGGCGGGCCTTCCGAAAATGGGGATTATGCACCTCATTTACATTTTCAGATAATTCGTGACCTGGGCACTCAAAAAGGGGATTTTCCGGGGGTAGCCTGTAAAAGAGACCTGGAAAAATTTCTCTCCAACTGTCCTGATCCTAACTTGCTGTTAAAGATACCCTCTTAAGAAGCTGAAGGATCTGTGGCCTGTTTTAAGGGTACCTTGATAAGGGTTTGATCCCAGTACAGGTTCATAATGATGAGTTCATGTTCCTCAGAAAAATCGATGGTGAACTGCTCAATCACCTCTTCCAGTTTCTTTACGGGAACTTCAATTGTCAACACATCGTATTGGGCTATTCGCGAAGGAATTTTGTCGGAAGTTATTCCCCAGGGATACATCTCAGAATTAAAGATCACTTTCCAGGATTCTTCCATGGGAATGGTCCATAAAGTATATTTCCCGGCAGCTAAAAGGGAGCCGTCTACAAGTATATCTTTATTAGTGTAGAAAGTAGTCGCTTCATTTGCGCCTGTACGCCAAACTTCATTGTAGGGAACTAGTTTTCCGAAGATCTCGCGGTCCTTTTTGTAAGGGCGATTATAGAAAACCTCCAGCTCCAGATTCCCTTTTTGGAAGGTTACGGTTTCTTCGGGGCTGTAGGATTTGGTATTCATCTTAAAGATGAAATACGGAACCAGTATGGCAACAGCTATAATGGCCAAACCCAGGAAACTACGCTCCATTGTTTTTCTCATGCCTGAATTTAAGCAAAATAAAAAAAAACTCCACCGTTTCTGGTGGAGTTTTGGAATCTTTACATGGCTTTGAGTTTTCTTACCCGTGGTCTGTTTTGAGGATCGAGAGCTTGTTCCCCGGTCCTGAATTTTTCAGCAGTTTCAAGGGACTTTAAAATAATGTTCTTTTGCCTTTTCAATACCTGAAGAATTTCTTTTGGGAATTTCTTTTCATCAAGGATCTCATCATAGAGCTTCAGATTTTCTTCATCTCTTTCCCGGCACTTTTTAAGTAATTTCAAAGGGCGGTGTTTGGTGAGTGCCTTTTTTTCCTGTCTCCAGTCGCGGTCCAGATTTCCTTTTTGTATCCATTCTTTAGCGGGCTCCACCCCGGCCTGTACCAGTTGCTCAGAAATTTCATAACTGAACCTGTTGCGGTTCACACTCTCATGATTGAAAAACCGCTTTAATTCTACCTGTTGTACATCTTCGCCGGCATTATAATATACCCGTTCGGCTTCAAAGCTTTGGGTAAGAAGCCAGTTTAACTTCTTGAATTTAGAGTAACGATCTTCCATAGGTTAACCTTTTAAAATGAAATCCTAAGATACCGAGGGAAGTGGATTTCACTCTGCTAATCAAGTGTTAAATCGCTGATTTTTAATACAATATTCAGGAATTTTTAAGAAAAGAAATAAAACCTTAAGATTTTTTACATATAGAATTTTCCTACTGCCTCTCCCTCTTTACATAAGTACTTTTTCAAGGACATCCCCAACATAGTAAGCCAGTATCGCAGCAAGACCCCCAAGTAACAAGGTTTCTCCAATGCCAATTAGAATATTCTTTTCATTCACAATACTCTTAAGGCTTCCTACTATCGCGAGTGCTACAGCTGTTAAAATACAGGAATAAAGAAACAGCTGAGCTTGTATACCCGGACCACTATCGGCGAAGAAATAGGAGAGGAGCGGAACAGAACCTACAATCACAAAACTCATAAAAGTTACTCCTGCGGTCTTATAAGGCGCTTTATCACTTTTCACCATCTCCAGTTCCTCCTTCATCATGGTGTCTACCCATACATCCTTGTCTGCAGTTATGACATCCACTACCTTTTCAAGCAGCTCTCCCTTAAAACCTTTTGCTTCATAGATCTCACGGATCTCCTGAACCTCGCGGTCCCTCAGGTTCTCAATTTCCCAATATTCCACTTGCCGGTGTTTTTCAAAGTTGTCACGTTCGGCTTTGGTAGAAAAGAAATTGCCGACAGACATTGAAAATCCATCCGCAATAAGATTTGCGAGGCCGAGAATGATCACTACAGTGATTCCCAGGCTTGCGCCTTCTGCTCCTGCTACCACTGCAAAAGTGGTAATGGCGCCGTCAATTCCTCCATAGACAAATTCAGCTATGTAATCTTTGTTGAAAAATAATAGTTTCTCGCGGGAATGAAGTTTTGTTTCCTGCATGACAGGGGGCTATTAATGGTTAGTTAGTTTATTCCGGTCCATGAGGTTCCCTTCCGGTTTCCATTTCAATTTCAATGGTCACATTCACATCTTTTTCATAGCGCTTTCCTTTGATCTCATCATGCCGGTGGAATTCCGGTGCGGGGATGTCGATCTCCACATTGTATTTTCCGTCTTTTGGGATCTTAAAGAAGGCCCCGTAGTGTAATAAAAAAGGATGCCACAAAAACGGGAAGTCTGTTTCTACAATGAGGTTCTTATCTTCATCATAGACCTTTCCTTTGATCTTTAATCCCGGAATGAAGCGCTTGTCTTTTTTGTCCCTTACAACGATCTCAAGGTGGGTATTATAACCTTCCTTCGGAGTTTTCCACTTGAGTTCTCCTCCTTCCAGCTGATAGGTTCCCTCAGCCTCTTCAGAAGCCAGGCTTATGATATAATCATCTATCTCTTTTTCGGCATGGTTATCTATACTTTTCATGTAATCCAGAGCGGCAGAATATGCTTTCCCCTGGTTTGCTGCCAATTCTTTCTTTTTTTCATTGTCCTCGATCTTCATATTTTCAAATTTGTGGTTAATTACTTCCTGTTAATTTAAAAATAAGAAGCTGCTTTTACTGCTAAATGCCTGTTAAATCTGGGCTTTTGGAAGGTGAGCTTTCTTTCCTCCTCATTATTAATGCGGCAATGGCAGAAGTGATCACTCCTGACAAAAGGGCAAACATTGTACTTTGCAGGATGTAATTGTTGAGGTTGAAAAAAGCTTCAGCTTCTTCCCGGCTTCGTTCCCCTGTTTGAACCGTATATTCGATCATGTTCGGGAAGTATTCCGGAGAGATCCAGACACTGGTCAGATATTGCGCCAGGGGCGTAAGAATGGTCACAACAAAAGTCAAAATGAGACCGGCGATAAAACCCTGTTTCCAGCTCATAATACCGTGGTAGTAATTCCTTCGCTTGTCATAAAGCGCAAGTAAATAAACTCCTATGGCTACAATAGCGAAGAAGTTGGTGTAGAAGGCATGCTGTTCGATCCGTTCATCGTGAAGGCCAAAAAAGCGTTCTCCGAACATCCAAACAAGCATGGTGAGAATAAAGATTATTCCCCATTTGATCTCAATGCTGTACTTTTTCATGAGGTTGGATTTTAGATGGTTATATTAAAATTAATTAAAATTCCCGCTCCTTTTCCTAAATGCATAAAAAAACCCGGGGCAAAAGCCCCGGGTTATCATCATTTTGATCAATTTTATATTTTATTCGTCTACAAGCACCCAGTCACCTTTATCGAGTAACGGAATAGCCTGTTTGAATTTCATAGTCTTGTTCTCACCGCTCATTACATTTTTGATGGTCACCTTATCGTTCCTGCCGATCTTTGGACGTTCTCTTGTAATGGTTTCGGTAACCTGAGGTCGCTGACGCTGGGTTTGTCCCGCTGCACGGCTTTGTGCGGCCCTTTCATCCATATTCGGAATTTCTTCCTTAGTGGTTTCCAGCTTTTCACGACGTTTCGGTTGTCTGGCTTCATGAATGTTCTGCGGATTCGGTGCAGGTAATTCCCCTTTGAACAGGAAGCTGATAACATCCTTGTTCACCTGGTCTAGCATTACCTTGAACAGTTCAAAGGCTTCAAACTTATAGATAAGTAATGGATCCTTTTGTTCGTGAACTGCGAGCTGAACACTCTGCTTCAATTCATCCATTTTTCGGAGGTGGGTTTTCCACGCGTCGTCAATAATGGCTAAACTGATGTTCTTTTCAAAGTCGGTAACTAATTGCTTTCCTTCAGATTCGTAGGCCTTCTCCAGGTTTGTTACCACCTGCAGGGTCTTGACACCGTCGGTGAAAGGAACTGAGATCCTTTCAAAGTTATTGCCTTTATCTTCCCACACCTGCTTGATCACCGGGAAAGCAGATTCTGCACTGCGCTTCATTTTCTCCAGGTAGTGCTCGTATGCCGCTTTGTAAACCACTCCGGCAATTTCCTGAAAATCCATTTTTTCGAAATCTTCCTTAGAAATAGGAGAGCTCATCGAGAAATAACGGATCAATTCGAATTCGAAGTTCTTGAAGTCACCGGCCAGTTTGTTGGTTTCTGCAATATTTTCCGAAGTATCATAGATCATGTTGGCGATATCAACACGTAATCTATCTCCAAAAAGGGCATGGTAACGACGTTTGTAAACCACCTCTCTTTGAGCGTTCATCACGTCATCATACTCCAGAAGTCGCTTACGAACACCGAAGTTATTCTCTTCCACTTTTTTCTGAGCCCTTTCAATGGACTTGGAGATCATTGAATGCTGAATTACCTCACCTTCTTCAAGGCCCATTCGGTCCATCAGCTTTGCGATCTTTTCAGATCCAAAGAGACGCATCAGGTTATCTTCAAGAGACACATAGAATTGGGAGCTTCCCGGATCACCCTGACGTCCGGAACGTCCTCTTAACTGCCTGTCAACCCTTCTGGAATCATGACGCTCTGTACCAATTATGGCAAGACCGCCGGCTTCTTTGACCTCCGGGGTAAGTTTAATATCGGTACCCCGACCTGCCATATTGGTGGCAATGGTCACTACTCCGGGATTTCCGGCTTCGGCAACGATATCAGCCTCTTTCTTGTGCAGTTTCGCGTTCAGTACGTTATGCGGTACATTTCGAAGCTTCAGCATCCTGCTGAGCAATTCTGAAATTTCCACAGAAGTGGTACCGATCAGAACAGGACGCCCAGCTTTGGAAAGCTCAGTTACCTGTTCGATCACCGCATTGTATTTTTCTCTTTTGGTCTTGTAAACAAGATCTTCTTTATCTTTTCTGGCAATTGGGCGGTTTGTTGGGATCTCAACCACATCAAGCTTGTAGATCTCCCAGAATTCACCTGCTTCTGTAACGGCTGTACCGGTCATACCGGCCAGCTTACGATACATTCTGAAGTAATTCTGAAGGGTTACCGTAGCAAAGGTCTGGGTGGCATCCTCGATCTTCACATTTTCCTTGGCTTCTATCGCCTGGTGAAGTCCGTCACTGTAACGACGACCTTCCATGATACGACCGGTCTGCTCGTCTACGATCATGACCTTATTGTCCATCACCACATATTCAGTGTCTTTTTCGAACAATGTATAGGCTTTCAACAGCTGGCGCATGGTGTGGATACGTTCACTTTTCACACTATACTCGCGGAAAAGCTCCTCTTTTTTCTCAGCCTCTTCTTCTTTGGAAAGATTTTCTTTTTCGATCTTCGCGATCTCCATGCCTATTTCTGGCATGACAAAGAAATCAGGATCATCTTTACCTGAAAGGTATTCAATACCCTTGTCGGTAAGGTCTATTTGATTGTTCTTTTCCTCTATGGTGAAATACAATTCAGCATCAACCTTCGGCATTTCGCGGTTGTTGTCTTGCATGTACTGATTTTCCGTTTTTTGAAGCAGTGCTTTTACACCTTCTTCACTCAGGAATTTAATAAGAGCCTTGTTTTTCGGAAGTCCGCGATAAACTCTTAGCAGTTGGAATCCTCCTTCTTTAGTATCTCCTGCGGCGATCAGTTTTTTAGCTTCCGCCAGGACCCCGGTCAAATATTTTCTCTGTACGTCGACAATATTGGCTACAGCCGGTTTCAGTTGCTCAAATTCGTGAACGTCCCCTTTCGGAATAGGTCCTGAAATGATCAATGGCGTACGGGCATCATCAACCAGTACCGAATCCACCTCATCGACTATCGCGAAATTATGAGGTCGCTGCACCAGGTCATCTGGTGAGTGCGACATATTATCACGCAGGTAATCAAATCCAAATTCGTTGTTGGTTCCGTAGGTGATATCGGCATTATAGGCTTTTCTTCTCGCAGCTGAGTTAGGACGGTGATAATCTATACAATCCACACTAAGTCCATGGAACTGGAAGAGCGGAGCCATCCAGGCGCTATCTCTCTTTGCAAGGTAATCGTTCACCGTTACCAGGTGAACGCCATTGCCGGTAAGCGCGTTGAGGTACATTGGTAAAGTAGCCACAAGGGTCTTACCTTCACCTGTCTGCATCTCGGCAATTTTTCCCTGGTGCATGGCGACACCACCAATAAGCTGCACATCATAATGCACCATATCCCAGGTCACCGGTTTTCCGGCTGCATCCCAGGAGTTGTTCCAGATAGCATGGTCACCATCAAGATTTACGTAATCTTTTTCTGCGGAAAGTTCCCTGTCATAAGCAGAGGCGGTCACCTTCAGCTGTGGATTAGCTGCAAAACGCTTTGCAGTTTCTTTTACTGTAGCAAAGGCTGCCGGAAGGATCTCATTGAGTACTCCTTCAGAGATCTCATAAGATTTCTCCTTAAGTGCGTCTATTTCGGCGTAAATATCTTCTTTTCGGCTAATATCTTCAGAGGCGTCTGCTTCGGCATTCAGGCTTTCTATCTGCTGGTTCACTTCCTTCAGCGCTTCCTGAATTTTGTTTTTGAAGCCGGTTGTTCTGGCTCTAAGTTCGTCCAGGGAAAGGGCCTCATATTCTTTTTCCAGTGCGAGTATTTTATCGACGATAGGTTGGATTTCCTTAATGTCCTTTTTGGACTTGTCGCCAACAAAAACTTTTAATACTGAATCTAAAAAACTCATAAGTTTTGTGGTTTAATAATGTCAAAGTTACGCAAAAAAAAAGCCTCACTTCTGAGACTTTTTTCTGCTATTTATTGTGGTATGCTTTTAATATTCATCTTCATTCCAGAGATAATCTTCATCGGTAGGATAATCTGGCCAGATCTCCTCGATTGAATCATAAGAATCTCCTTCATCTTCAATGGCCTGTAGGTTTTCAACAACCTCCAGCGGGGCGCCCGTGCGGATGGCGTAATCAATTAACTCATCTTTTGTCGCGGGCCACGGTGCATCACTAAGATAGGATGCTAATTCTAATGTCCAATACATCGGTTAATCGGTTTAAATTTTTGCAAAAATAATTTTTTTGACGAGATAGTCAAGAAAAAAATCTTTTTTTTCATTAATGTTAAGAACGTTTTTCTGAAAACTCTAAAATTGATCAGGATTTTGAAGTTTAAGAAATCTAGGTCATTTTCGTCTTTCAGGATCCTTTTTAGGGATCCATTGAATTTCCTTGGCCTGCAAATCTTTAGACAACTTTCGTGCCAGCACAAAGAGGTAATCACTTAACCTGTTCAAATATTGTAAAACAAGTGGATCGAATGCTTCTGCGTTATGAAGAGCAGCAGCTAATCGCTCAGCACGACGGCATACACAGCGGGCAATGTGACAAACTGACACGGTTTGATGTCCGCCGGGAAGGATGAAGTGTGTCATAGGCGGTAGCTCTTCGTTCATGCTGTCCATTTCCTGCTCCAGCAGCTCAATATCTTCAGTAGATATCTTCGGAATATCGAGACGTTCCTTTCCGCTCTTTAAGATGGCTTTTTCGGGGTCGGTTGCTAAAATGGAACCAATTGTAAAAAGGCGTTCCTGTATTTGCAGCAGGATCTCTTCAGAATGTTCGTCGATCTTCTGGTCACGAAGCATTCCGAGATGAGAGTTAAGTTCATCGACCGTGCCGTAACTGTCAATGCGAATGTGATGCTTGGGCACACGGGTGCCACCAAAAAGGGCAGTAGTGCCTTTGTCACCGGTCTTAGTATATATTTTCATGAAATTTCCTTGTCAAGTTTGGGCCGAGTTTGTCTGACCTTCAGTTTTTATAAAAAGCTAAGGTAAGAAATATCGCAGGGAAAGAAAGAGTGGAAAATAATTTGAGGTCTGCCTTCAAAAATGGCCTTTTACACTACCTCTCTATTTTTCTTCTTCACCTTGAACTTGCTGCTGAGGGAACGTCTTTCTTCAAGTTCCTTTTTTCTCCTTCTACGGCTTCTGAAGTAAAAGACAAAAGACAGAATGATGAAGATGATCCCCAGGTACAGGTAAATTTGATTTGTTACGGAAATGTCCATGGGAACAGGCTTTTAATTCTGTTCTTAAAGTACTGAAAAACAGCTTGTAAATCCAGAAATTTAACAAAGAAAAAATTCGGGGTGGAGAATTATTTGCGTCTGTTTTTTCGCTTTTCGTGGTACCGGTTTCTGAAGTTCCTGTTCTTCTTTTGTTCTCTGTTTTTGGTGGTTTGTATTCTGTTCCAAAGGAAAAAAGCAAGAAAGACCACGATGATCACCAGGTAAAGTAAAAGGTCCTTATCGAAAAAGTTCATTTTAGAAAGGCATTTTTTGAAGGGGAGAGGATCCTTCCGCACAAAAATTATTCAGTTCTTAATTCTGCAACCTGTTTTTCGTCACTTTCAACCATTCCGTCTCGCAGGCGGATAATGCGGTGCGCATGTCTCGCGATATCTTCCTCGTGGGTCACCAGGATCACTGTGTTTCCTGCCTTGTGAATGGCGTCAAACAGGTTCATGATCTCTACGGAAGTCTTGGAATCCAGGTTTCCGGTAGGTTCATCGGCCAGGATAATGGAAGGGTGATTCACCAGGGCACGGCCTACAGCCACCCTTTGACGCTGCCCTCCCGAAAGTTGGTTGGGGCGGTGGTCCATACGGTCAGCCAGACCAACATCTGCAAGAACCTTTTCTGCCCGTGCCTTTCGTTCTGCTTTTGAAGCCCCTGCGTAGATCATTGGCAGTGCGACATTGTCAAGAGCGGTGGTACGTGGCAACAGGTTAAAGGTCTGAAAAACGAATCCGATCTCTTTGTTCCTGATCTCGGCCAGTTCATTGTCGCTCATTTTGCTCACGTCATTCCCATTTAGAATGTACTGACCTGAAGTTGGCGTATCCAAACAGCCCAGCAGGTTCATCAAAGTTGATTTTCCCGAACCGGAAGGCCCCATAAAAGCTACATATTCCCCTTTGCCAATGTCGAGGTCTATGCCTTTGAGGACTTTTACGGTCTCCTGTCCCAGGGCAAAATCCCGGGTAATTTTTCTGATCTTGATTACGCTGCTCATAGAAAGAATGTTGTCACTACGTAAGACGCAATTTACACAGATTTGTTACAAATCAATTAATATGAAATTCCAAAATACAAGCGCCAAATTCCAATTGTTGTCAAAAATGTCATATTTGGATATCATTCCTTTGTAATCATGGCAAATTCAGCCAGTGACTAATGGCCAACAGCTAATAGCTAAAAAGCTTCAAGAAAAGATTCTTCACTCCGCTGCGCTGTGTTCAGAATGACAGATTCTGTCATTCCGACGAAGGAGGAATCTCTTAAGAAATCAGATGCCAAATCCTGTTACTTGCTTCCAGTCAAATTTACCACTATTCGGAGAAAGAAGAGACCCCTCGACTTCCTGCCTACCGACAGGCAGGCGCTCGGGGTGACATTACTTTAGGAAATTTCTGTCGTTCTTAGACCCTTATCGTAAAATGCTCTTTTTCCTGTTCTCTTCGGAAGAAGACGAATCCCCAGGAAAAAGTATCGATAGTCACTCTAACTGCAGGATGAGCTTTTATTTCTTCCCAGGCTTCTTCCATTTCTTTTGACCAGTGAATGTCGTCAAAGATGAAAACCGAATCATTATGTGCAGTTGGCAACAATTTTTCGAAGTATTCTAAAGTGGCTTTTTTCTGGTGGTTCCCGTCGAAGTAGATGAGGTCGTAGGTTTGAAGGTTGCGGGTTACGGGTTGTGGGTTCCCGGTTGTCGGTTGTGGGTTGTCGGTTGTTGGTTGATGGGTGTCGGTGGCCTGTCTCCGGCTTTCTTTTTTTAAAGAATCGGAATTTGGAATTTGGAATTTGGAATTTCCGCCTTCTGACCACTGACCACTTTCCCCTAAGACCTCTTCAAATCTTCCAATCTTAAGTTGAATATTATCGAATCCGAATTCTTGAAATTTCTCCTTCGCTATTGCAGCGGTTTCGGGGCAACCTTCTATGGTAGTGATCTTCACGGGATTTCCTGCCGCCATTGCTGCAGTGCCAATTCCCAGGGAAGTACCTAATTCAAGTGCCTGATCTATCTCGAGGTAGCGCACCAACCGATTCAGCAGTCGGGCGCGTTTAGCAGAAATTCCAACTGTTTTTGCCATTTTTGACACCTCACGTACATTTGATTTAAATACTCTGCTACCGGCTCCAAAATCCTGGACCTGTATCTTCCTTTTATCCTTCAGCAGGCTTTTTCTGTACTTCTTTAAGACATCATAAACAGGATATTTTTTCCTGTCATAAAAGCATTTAGTGATTAAATTATAAACGAACGGGGAATGCACCCCATGCTGATTAGTGGAGCGGAGAAGGAATTTTATGTAAGCAGATACAATGAACAATTAACAATGAACAATTAACAATGAACAATTAGCAGAATTAGTGATTTCCTGATCAACTAATCCCGATTAACCAATCCCGATTATTCAACTTTAGAACCGAGTTCGAACCACCTCTCCGTTTTAATTTCGATCTCGTCCTCGATCTTGCTCAATTCCATAGAGGTCTTAGCGATCTCATCGGGATTGAGTTCCTGTAAAAATTTCTGCTGCACCTCTTCCTTCTTTTTCTCCAGGTTATGGATCTCCCGTTCCAGCTTCTGATACTCTTTTTGTTCGTTATAGGTCAGGCCGGTAGAAACATTTTCCTTCTTCCATTCCTTTTTTGAACTTGTTTCTTCAGGTTTAGCGGCAGGTTCGGGTTCCTTGCTGGCTTCGTATTCGCGATAGTCGGTGTAATTCCCGGGGAAATCTTCTATTTCGGTATTTCCTTTAAAGACAAAAAGGTGGTCCACAATTTTATCCATAAAGTACCTGTCGTGAGACACCACTATCAGGCACCCCGGAAAGTCGAGGAGGAAATTCTCCAGCACGTTGAGGGTGACAATATCGAGATCATTGGTGGGCTCATCCAGGATCAGGAAATTCGGATTCTGAATAAGAACGGTGCATAAATAAAGCCTTTTTCGCTCCCCGCCACTCAACTTCTCTACATAATCATACTGCTTCTTCCGGTCAAAAAGGAAACGTTCCAGCAGTTGCTGAGCAGAGATCTGTCTTCCTTTTTTCAGCGGAATGAAATCTCCAAATTCTCTTATCACATCGATGACCTTCTGTCCTTCCTTGACTTCAATTCCCCTTTGTGTGTAATAACCGAATTTAATGGTCTCTCCAATAACTATTTTTCCGGAGTCAGGTTTTACTGCACCCGTTAAGATGTTCAGAAAAGTAGATTTTCCCGTGCCGTTCTTTCCAATTACTCCAAGACGATCTCCGGGTTGAAAGTTATAACTGAACTTGTGCAGCAGCTCCTTATCGCCGAAGCTTTTTGAAATATTATGGAGTTCAATGATCTTGTTCCCCAGGCGTTCCATATTGATCTCCAGTTGCACCTGGTGATCTTTTCTCCTTTTACTGGCCCTGTCTTTGATTTCATGAAAATCATCGATACGGGATTTAGATTTGGTAGTACGCGCTTTTGGCTGGCGCCGCATCCAATCCAACTCTTTTTTGAAAAGTTGTTTGGCCTTATCTGTATTGGTCTGTTCCAGGGCAATACGCTCCTCCTTTTTGCTGAGGTAATAGGAGTAATTCCCTTTGTAAGTATAGAGATTGCCGTCCTCCAGTTCCACGATCTCATTACACACCCGTTCCAGGAAATAGCGGTCGTGAGTGACCATGAAAATGGTGAAATTCTCTTTTCTGAAGAATTCTTCCAGCCACTCGATCATATCCAGGTCAAGGTGGTTGGTAGGCTCATCCATGATGATGAGATCGGGTTTGTTAAGCAACATGGATGCCAATGCCAGTCGTTTCTTTTGTCCGCCACTCAGGCTGCCCACCGAAGCGTGCAGATCTTCCAGTTTCAGTTTGAAGAGGATCTGTTTATAGGTAGTCTCAAAATCCCAGGCCTGGTGTGCTTCCATCTGTTCAAAAGCCTTCTGATAAGCATCGGCATCATCGGGATTCTCCAAAGCTTTTTCATAGCGTTCGATCACCTTCAGGATCTCATTGTCTGAAGCGAATATGGTTTGCTCTACCGTCAACTTTGGATCCAGGTTGGGCTCCTGCGGAAGAAAGGCGGTGGTAATATCTTTCCGGAAGACGACCCGTCCGGCATCAGGATTATCTGCTCCCGAAAGAATATTGAGCAGGGAAGTCTTTCCCGTTCCGTTCTTGGCTACAAAGCCTACTTTTTGACCTTCGTTAATTCCGAAGGAAATTCCTGAGAACAATTCCCGCTCCCCGTATGCTTTGGCTATGTTTTCAACCGATAGATAATTCACGCAGTTCTTTTTTGCAAAAGTAACCAAAACAATGAGCAATGAACAAAGGACATGGAACAATGAACAATTATCAATGAGCAATGAGCAATGAACAATGAGCAACGAACAATGAGCAATGAACAATTATCAAATACCAAATATTGTTTCATGTGTTGGCCGATTCTCCGGTCAACCTCTAACGAACAACAGGTCGTGATCAAACTATTTAACTTATTATTTCATTATTAGCCTTCAAAAGCTATATTTGTGTTAACCTATATGTCCCAAATGAGTGTCAGACAATTAGTTGTTATTGTTAGTGTTCTAATTTTTGTTTCCTCCTGTGTGCCCACCAAAAGGCTCAAATACCTGCAGGAAAGTGAAGCTGCAGTAGACAGTATAATTTCCGTAGAAAGAATTCAGAAGCCATACCGCATACAAACCAATGACCTGTTGAGTATTCGCGTGAAAGCACTGGACCAGGAGCTGGTGGGGATGTTCAATCCGGTGGGGCAGGAAAACCCTAATGCCACAGGGGAAGAGAGTATGTACTACGATGGTTTCACAGTAAATGAGCATGGTAATATCAGGGTGCCTACCTTAGGGGAAGTAAACGTTTTAGGCTATACAGTAGATGAGGTTAGAGAAAAGATAGAAAAGGCCCTTTTAGAGCAATATTTCAAGGAGGAGGCTAATATATTCGTAACCGTAAAGCTGGCCGGAATTCGTTATACAACCATTGGCGAAATCGGATCCGGCAGCCAGGTGATCTATAAGGAACAGGTGAACATTATGGAAGCTATTGCCAACGCCGGAGATATTTCCGAATTTGGAGATCGCACGGATGTTATAATAGTACGGCAATATCCCGGAGGAGAGAAAAGGCATCATATTGATCTCACAACTATTGACGCAATGCGATCCCCTTATTACTATATTCAGCCCAACGACCTGATCATAGTAAATCCGCTTCCGCAGAAAACAATAGGTTTGGGAACCACAGGTTTAGATGTATTTAGAACGGTGACCTCTGTTCTGGCCCTCGTAGTTAGTAGTATTTTAGTTTTTACACGGTAAGAAATGGCACATGAAGATGATCACATATCAGACGTAGGCTCCACCTTTGACTTCAAAGGTTTTGTTCTCAAGGTGTTCAGTTACTGGCAGCTGATCCTGGTATCCATTGCCATCAGTTTGGGAGTGGCCTACTACAATAATGTGCGAAAGCTTCCGGTATACCGTCTGGGGAATTCGATAAGTATAAAGGACGACCAAAACCCGTTTTTCACCAGTAATACCAGCCTTACCTTCAACTGGGGAGGAACTTCAGACAAGGTGAATACGGCTATTACTATTCTTAACTCCCGCTCTCATAACGAAGAAGTAGTGGAGCGTTTACAATATTATATCGGGTATTACACAGATGGAGAATACCAGAGGGTGAATGCCTATGGATATACTCCTTTCAAAGTGGTTGCTGACAGCACAGCATTTCAGGCGCAGGGAAATACTTTTACGATAAAATTTAAAGATCCGGAAACCTTTAGTCTAAGTACTAATTTCGGCGGGGAAACTGCCCGGGTTTACAATTATGAAACCAAGCAGTATTCCTCTGTGGTGGTTGAAAAAGGGCCTTTCAATAAAGAATACAAACTCAATCAGCATATAGACCTGCCTTTTTTTAGTGGAGTCCTTATTCCTACAGGTGTGGAGCCTCAGATAGATAAACCATATTATGTAACCTTTAAGCATTTTGATGGTACGGTGGGAAGGTTCAGGGGGGTGTCCGTAAAACCACAGTCACAGGGTTCTTCTGTAATTAACCTGGCCCTTACCGGAGATAATAAAGCCGAGATCGTTGACTATTTGAACGGAACGGTGAGGGTGCTGAGTGAAAATATGCTGGAGCGAAAGAACCTGTTCGCTACCAAGACCATTCGGTTCATTGACAGCAGTCTTGCTGTAAAATCCCTGGAACTTCAATCAGTGGAAGATGAGCTTAATAAGTTCCGGAATGACAATGAGATCATTGATCTTTCCGCGGAAACCGGGCAACTAAACAGTAAATTAGTGAGCCTGGACGTTCGGAAGGAAGATATAAATCGGCAGCTGGCTTATTATGAAACCCTGGAGGACTATTTACGTACCCGGGAAGACTATACCGATGTGCCCGCCCCTTCAGTGGCAGGGATTTCTGAAGGGAGTATCGTCAGCGGGATAGGCCGAATCCTTTCCCTGGCAGAAGAAAGAAGAAAATACCAGTATTCCCTTCAGGAGAATTCTCCTGTCTTTGACAATATTGATCGGCAGATCAATGCAGTAAAAGCAGTACTGCTTGAAAATATGGATTCTTCTCAGCGTCTGCTGAGGAGGGAACTGCAGGAGATCAACAGAGATATAGCACAGGCAGAATCAGAGATCAGGAAACTGCCACAGGAGGAACAGGACCTGTTGAAGATCCAGCGGAAATATTCTATCAGTGAACGCACCTACAATTTGTTTCTTGAAAAACGCAGCGAAGCAGGATTAATAAAGGCGGCAAACGTGAGCGATGTAATGGTGATAGACACCGCTAAAGATACCGGCGGTGGACAGATCGGTCCTAATACACAGCTAAATTACGTAATGGCTTTAATGGTGGGAGGAATGATTCCTTTAACCTTTGTATTTCTCCTGGTCTTCCTGAACACGAACGTTCACAATGCCCAGGAAGTCACCAGGCTTTCACCTATTCCTATTCTGGGCATGATCGGGAAGAGCAGGATGGATACTAACCTCGCTGTTTTTCAAAAACCAAAGTCAGCCATCGCTGAAGGTTTCCGGGGACTGCGATCGAGCTTGCAGTTCATGTACAAGAAACACGGCGTTACCGGTTCCAAGACCGTTCTTATCACCTCTTCGGTGTCGGGAGAAGGAAAGACTTTTTGTGCGATGAACCTTGCAACGGTCTTTGCATTGAGTGAAAAAAAGACTCTTCTACTGGGTGCCGACCTTCGAAAGCCTAAAATTTTTGATGATTTCAAGATCAACAATGATGTAGGGGTTGTCAATTATCTTATAGGTCAGGAGTCCCTCGACACCATCATCCAAAAAAGTATGGTGCCCCACCTTGATGTGATCACCGCCGGGCCTATACCGCCAAACCCTTCTGAATTGCTTATGAACGAACAAATGGAGGTGCTCATGGAAGAACTAAAAGAACGATACGATTATATCGTAATGGATACGCCACCCGTTGGAGTAGTGGCCGATGCTCTCAACCTGATCAAATATGCTGATGCAACCCTTTATCTCATCCGCCAGGATTACACAAAACGAGGTATGCTGGAGGTGATCAATGAAAAATACAACAAGGGGGAGGTCAAAAATATTTCATTTGTACTCAACCACTTTGTCCACAGAGCCAAATACGGTTATGGCTATGGCTACGGTTATGGTTACGGTTACGGCTACGGCTACGGCCAGTACGGTAAAGGCTACGGTCAGGATCAGCCTTCTCTTAAGAAGAACCTTAAGAAGAAGTGGCGGGAGATTATGAGGAATTTTGAATAGTCAAAAGTCTTTAGTCTTTAGACGATAGTCGGTAGATCACCATTTTTAAAACCTTTTCGTAATTTAATAGTTATAGTATGGAAGATCTACCTAAGTTCAAATTTGAAGATCTACAGGTTTATCAGAAATCTTTGGATTTTGTTGACTGGCTTATGAAGTTTCAGAGAAATTCCCGAAGTCTGAGCTGTACAACCTGACTTCCCAGTTCAATAGGTTTCTTCAGATCGCAAGTGATTCGATCAAAGAGTATGTGGTGTGTTCGACTATTGCTAGTCGGCAAAGGTTTATTTCTGATCAGGAAAACCTCCTAAACCGTAAACAACTTGCAGAGCTATCAAAAATGGTCAGTAGCCTTCAGAAATACCTCCGGAATATTTAAACCTTCAGTGTCGACTACAGACTCTCAACAACAGGCTATCGACTAAAGACTACCGCCTACCGACTAAATAGAAGTGAAGTGTTGATCCACTGCCAAATGTGAAAACTACTGCTGTTATCCCCCGCTAAATACTTCTCCCACTCTTTTTGAATTTCCCGATGATCGAACCATGCTCCCGCCTGGGAATTTTTTAAGTGATGTAGCTGCTTTTCCACAAAGGGTCTTAGTTCTTTTTCCAACCATTCCCGCTGCGGAGTCTGCAGAGAGCGTTTAGGGGCATAAGAGATCCTTTCTGGAACAAGCGGCTTTAGTATCTCCCGGAGCATATATTTTCCTGTTCCGTTTTTAATTTTAAATTCTTGAGGCTGTGCAAAAGCCAGTTCAACGAGTCGATAGTCGAGAAAAGGTTCTCTTAATTCGGTGCTGTAGGCCATACTGACCCTGTCATTGAACCTTAGTGCCCGCGGGATCTTTGTGTAGAAAAGGTCCCTGAATTGAAGGTTCTGAAGTTTATTATCAAAAGGCTGCGGATACTCCGGTTTTCTTGCCAGGGCAGCAAAGTCTGGATCCAATACTTCAGGCCGGAAAGGAGAGATGTTTCCGGTTCCCTGGATGGTGCTTCCGGAGTTCTGGTAATAATCATATCCTGCCCACTGCTCATCCATTCCCTGTCCATCCAGCAGCACCTTTATCCCGTCTTTATGTGCCTCCTCAAAAATTTTGGAATAGGCCAGGGTCGGGATACCTCCATAAGGCTCATCCTGTTGCTGACTTATCTTCCGGGCCACATCCTGAACTTCATCTGCTAAAAAAAGAATTTTTTTCAACGGATTTTGAGTCGTGGCGATCATCTGCTCCACCCATGGTAATTCATCATAACGTTCATCGCCTGTGTAAAATGTGTAGGCGTTGATGTGCTTCTTATCTTCGAACAGGTTCACAAGTGCGAGCAGGAGGGAGCTGTCTACGCCGCCACTGATGTTGAAACCTACAGGCACATCAGCGCGGAAGCGTAAACTAATACTGTCTTTTAGCAGGTCCAGATACAGCTCTTTTACCTCTTCAAAAGGTAAATTTTTTGGAACTTTTTTCACCCTGCTCTCAAAATCATACCATTTTTGGCTCTTTAATTTCCCTCCTGAATACTCAAGAAGATGGCCTCCGGGTAACTGGCTGATGTTCTCATAAAAGGTCTCCGCCGGCATTCCATACGAGCCATAACTAAAGTAGTTGGCCCACACCTTTTGATTGGGAGGGCTGTCAAAAATGACATTTTTGAGTGCCTTTATTTCACTGCTGAAGTAGAGGTGAGCATTTACTTCGGAATAGAAGAATGGTTTTACGCCGAACCTGTCGCGGGCAGCAAAAAGTTTCTTTTCTGCAGAGTCCCAAATCGCAAAAGCAAACATGCCGTTGAATTTTTGCAGACATTCTTTTCCCCATTTGATGTAGGCAGCCAACAGTACTTCAGTATCTGATGCGGTCTTAAAATGGTAAAAACTCTTCAGTTCTTCCCGAAGTTCCCTATAGTTGTAGATCTCTCCGTTAAAGCTGAGGTAGTACCTCCTAGAATTGTCTACAAAGGGTTCATTAGCTTCGGGAGAAAGATCGATAATGGAAAGGCGGCTGTGACCTAGTGCGGCGTAACCTTCATCAAGGTAACTGCCGTTATGGTCGGGCCCCCGATGTTTTTGTGTCTGCAGCATTTTCTGTAGTTCTGCCTCAGAAGGTTTAGGTCCAATGATACCTGCTAATCCGCACATGAGTTATTGTATAGTGTAAGTTTGAATAATGTATAATGAAATCAAAACTATTGAAAAGCACCACAAATCAAGCGCTAAATTCCAAATTAAGAAAGCCAATAGCCAATAGCCAATAGCTAATGGCCAATAGCTTTTAAGTCAATAAATAATAAACAAAAAGTAACAAACTGATATTTGTTTATTGTCCAGTGATCATTGCCAAAAGCCTTTCGGCTTTCTCCCAATCCTCCGGCGCATCGATATTCACATAAGGATCTCCCGTAGTGTCGATAAAGCCGATCTTTTTTCCATAGAGGGAATTTTGATCCTTAATAACATTTGTTTTGGTCAGGTAAATTGCACCATCCCGGTGGTAGGCTTTTGGCAGCTCCTGTCTTCGGGGAATGATCTCCTTTTCTCCAGTCGCGATCTTTAGTCCGCCATTTTCTTCCTCAAAAACCCAGTGTGGATTAAACTCCTCTGGGACTTCTCTAACGCTCAAAAGGGAATCAAACCCTCCCCGGATAAATTCGTTTACGGCATCATCGATCAAATTCTCTCTGCGGAAAGGGCTTGTGGGTTGCAACAGGCATACAGCATCAAATTTCTCACCTGCATCCGAAAAGAACTGTAGGGCGTGTTCAATTACTTCCAGGCTACCGCTGCTGTCGCCTGCCAGTTCTTTCGGTCGTTGAAATGGAGCTTCCAGTCCAAGCCTTTTAGCAGCCGTGATGATTTCCTCGTCTTCTGAGCTGAGCACAATTCGGGAAAGCAAATTCGCTCTTTTGGCCGCTTCGATCGTGTACTGTAACAGGGGTTTTCCATCTAACGGCTTGATGTTCTTCCCGGGAATTCCTTTGCTGCCGCCACGTGCGGGGATGAGTCCGAGTATTTTCATGCTTCAGTTGTCGGTTGTCGGTTGTCAGTTTTCTGTTCTCAGTCCTGAAATATTATTTAATCTATTGTTTTACCTACCTCTTAATAAGTTATAGTTTTACTGTACTTCAGTTCAACCGTTGCCAGGATCTCTGCTATTTTTTCTCCGGAATTTCCGTCGCCATAGATTTCAGAAGCAGCAAAATGTTCCCTTGAAATCGCCTTTTTCGTGGCCTCCAGGATCTGTTGCTCATTGTAACCGACATCGATTACATTCTCTGCCCGACCTCTTCTGTACTGTCGGTTTCCGATGTTTACCACCGGGACTCCCAAATATGCACACTCCCGTAATCCCGCACTGGAATTCCCTACCAAAGCTTTGGAGTTTTTCAGCAGTTTCAGGAAATCCAGGGGATCCATGTTTTTGAAAAAGTGAATATTTTGTGGTTTTTCCAGCTCCCGAAAAGTTCGAATAGCGTTGGAGGTGCCATCTGAACCGGCATCCACGTTTGGCCAGAACCAGAAAGTCGGATAATCAAGTTCTCTGATCGCTTTTAGGGTCTCCAAGACATGTTTTTTAGATTCTTTATATTCTGTGGTAACCGGGTGTTGCATGACCACGATATAACCGTCTTTCCAAATCAGTTCTTCTCCAACCCCGCCATATTTTTGAATAGGATCAAAATCAAGTTTCGGATTTTCGTTGATATACTTTGCAAGATCTATTGAAGGGCAACCGGTATTGATCACCATTTCGGGATCTTCTCCCAGCTTGATCACCCGTTCCCGTGCATCTTCTGATGCTACCAGGTGCAGGTCGGCAAGTTTGGTGTTGGAATGTCTTACTTTTTCATCTATGCTTCCGGTTACTTCCCCGCCCTGAATATGCACCAGGGGGATGTTTTGATAAGCTGCCGCGATAGAAGTCGCAATGGTCTCAAAACGATCGGCTATAGTGATCACTGCATCCGGCTTCAGGTTAAAAAATACATTGGTTAACTCCATTACTCCGAGCCCTGTGGTCTTTGCCATAGTAGTTGGGTTTTCCCCTTCCAAGACCATAAAAACTTTTGCTGCAATTGGAAAGCCGTCCTTTTCAATAAAATCTACTGCATTCCCATACCGGTCCAGCAAAGCCGAGCCTGCGATCACCAGCTGCAGTTCGAGATCAGAACGATTCTGAATGGCAGTGAGAGCTGTTTTTATTCTGCTGTAGCTGGGGCGCGCTGTGACGACCACGCAGATTTTTCTTTTGGGCATTTCGGTTGTCAGTTGTGAGTTCTCAGTTTTTCGTTTTTGAATGATGAATCCTTGTCCGCCAGTGCTCTGTAAGAGTGAAGGGGATTGGTTAGGCTAATGTAATAAAAATGTCGTTGAGGAGCGTTATTGTTGGAGAAGCACCTTGAGAAGAAGGCCTTGCGATACCTTTGGAAAAATTTTCTAGCGGAGGGAGATGACAGATTAATTCATTTTTTTATAGAATAATTTTTCTTGAAATGTCTTTTTTGTAAGTGTAGTGATTCTCCGGCGTGAAAAATTTTTAAAGCCTTGGAGAAAATTTAGCCGGGGAAGCACGGTTCTAATTTTGCAGGAGCAAAATTGGAAACACCTATCAAAAAAGTGTCCTTTTTTTGGTTCATTTTTTTGGAAAAGCAAAAAAATGAACAATTATGAAAAAAAAGGAATTTCTAACGACCGAAGGGAGAAAACCATATTTAAAACTAAACGTCAATGGGAGTCGTGGAGCGAAGCAATCTGTCGTAGTTTAATTATTAGTATGTGCAGGGGAACCATAGCGGATTTGCACGCTCTCCGGGATCCCCATGACAGTTTACATAGAAGGAAATGCCACGACCAGTTCCCAGCTTTCCAGTGATGATTCCCATTGGACATGCATCTAAAGGCTTCGGTCTCAAAAGAAATTTATTAATACATTTGAGTCAACCAAACCTAAACTTTGAAGAGACCTGTCAAGTTCATAGAATATAAAAAGATCCCCCTGTTTTACTGGAGCGAAAGGCGCTTTATCTTCAGGGAAAAAGAGAACTACGGGGATTTGCTTTCGAAATACCTGGTGGAAAAAATTAGCGGAAAAGAGGTGGAATTTGTCCACCCAAAGAAACAGCCCTGGTATAAGATCAATAAAACCAATCTCTTGGCAGCCGGGAGTATTATTCATCATGCCAGTAAGGACTCGGTGGTTTGGGGTAGCGGTATTATTGACCATGAGCAGAAAGTTGAGAAGGCTGACTTTAGAGCAGTTCGGGGACCGAAAACCAGGCAGCATCTGTTAGAACTGGGTTATGATTGTCCTGAGGTATATGGAGATCCGGCCATTCTGTTGCCGGAATATTACAGCCCGCAGGTAGAAAAGAAATATAAATTCGGTATAGTTCCCCATTATCAGGATCATGAAAAAGCACTAAAATTATTTGGGGAAAGAGAAGAGGTCAGGGTAGTTGATTTGCTCACTCTTGATGTGGAGGCTACTACAAAAGAAATTCTGGAATGTGAAAAGGTTCTTTCAACCTCCTTACACGGTCTAATTGTGGCTCATGCCTATGGGATACCGGCTGTATGGGTTAAAATGTCAGATAAGATCTTCGGAAATGATATAAAATATGCCGATTATCTTGAGTCTGTAGGATTGAATAATTATGAAGCCGAATTTGTAGAAGATGGTTTTTCAAAAGGAAAGATTTCAGACCTGTTTGACAAGCATGTTCCTTCAGTTTCCAAAGAAAAACATAAGGAGTTAAAAACCCGCTTACTGGAAGTAAAACCTTTCTAATGGGTATAGAAAATCAACAGAAAAATAAGGATCATTACGAGGGTCTATACAAAGAGGAGCAGGTGAAGAACATTTTACACTGGATCCATAACCTTGATGCTTTTCTAAATTCGGCTACTACGACGGAAACCAGCTGGTTTGCCATCTACAAGAATAATTTCAGGGATAGATTAGCAGGAAAGAAAGTGCTGGAAATGGGCTGTGGGGATTGTACTAATGCTGCGGTAATGGCTGCTCTTGGTGCAGACGTCTATGCCAATGATATTGCCGATTCCAGCGGTAGGATCATACAAGTGCTCAATGAACAATATAAATTTCAACATCCTATAAAATTCATCCCGGGTGATTTTATTGAAAATAACCTGGAGGGGAACAAATTTGATTATGTTATCGGGAAAGCTTTTCTCCATCATCTGGAAATTCCGCTGGAAGAAAAGTTTCTGGCAGAAACCGCCAGGCTTTTAAAAGCAGATGGGGAGGCCCGCTTTTTCGAGCCTGCCGTGAATTTTAAACTTTTGGATGAAGTCCGTTGGTACATTCCAGTTGGCAACCGGCCTTCAAAATTTCAGCGAAAGAAATTTAGAAAATGGAAAAAATATGACCCGCACCCCGACCGATCTTTCAGCAGCAAACATTTTGAAACAGTCGGCAGAAAATTTTTTGAGGAAGTGAAAATCTACCCCGTCGGTACGCTGGAACGTTTTAGCCGGATGTATAAATGGGGCAAAAAACAAAACAGGTTCAAACGTTGGGCGTTAAAAACAGAGCAGAAAATACCTTCAGGCTTGAATCGCATTCTTAGCAGAAGTCAATTGATTGTTTGCAGACAGCCTTTGACAAAAAGCGTTTACCAAGAAGAAAATGGTAATAAGTAAGCTAAAAGACGATTACCTGTCCTTCAATCTCTTTCCCCTGACTAATTTATTGTAAAACTGGATATTTTGTTTCACCACCACATCTGAAGAAAACTTCTCCAAGACTCTTTCTCTTGCTGCTTTTCCCATTTTTGTTGCAAGCTCAGGATCTTTCAACAGTTGTAGAACCTTTTCGGCGTAACCATTATGATCTTTAGGATCAACCGTGAAGCCGGTCTTGCCATCGGTCATGACTTCCTTTGCCCAGCCAATATTAGAGGTGATTAGGGGTTTTTCCATGGCCATGGCTTCGATCCAGGTCATGGGTAAAGCTTCGGCAAAAGAAGGCAGGACCACCACATTTGCTTTTGCAATTTGCTCCCTGATCTGCGTGTAAGGAAGTTCGCCTAACCAGACAACCTTCTGGATTGCCTCGGGAGTAAATTTTTCTTCCATTAATTTTCTGGTGGAGCTCCCAGTTTTTTGGTCAACCACGTCTTTTCCGGCTATGATAAGCTGAGCTTCTGGATTCTCCCGAATCGCCAGGTTGAAGATTTCAGGCAGTTCCAGCACTCCTTTTTTTCTTATAACACTTCCGAAGTACAGTATACTGTCGAGGCTGGTCTTTTTGTTATTAGGGGCAAAATTTTGCACGTCTACAGAATTAGGGATCACCCGAATCTCTTTTTTTAGGTCGAACAGTTGTGCTGTTTTCTCAGCTGTAAACCGACTGACTGCGACCAAGTAATCTGCATTCTGCATGGCGAGTTTTTCAAACCAGAAATTCTTTCTTTTTTGTACTCTGTTCTCAAGATGACAGAAGTAAGTGTCACTTCCGTGCAATCTGAGGACCAGCGGGCAGCGCAGCTTCATAAAAGCTGAGATCCCGGTCCAATCAGGTACTTCTACAGCGTCTATATGATCCACAGCAATGTATTTGTTCAGGTAGTTCTGAAGGTATTTTCGATAAAGATACCAACCAAATAGCCTGAACTTCTGTTGCTTAATTAAATGAATCTTTAACCCTTCATCCATGAAGATATCATTCTCCTGTTGTTCATAGATAAAAATGGAAACCTGTATGCCTTTTTCAACCATGCCGGTGGCCAAATTCCTGATGCTGGTACCGATTCCCGCAGCAGGACTGCTGCGAGGGTGAGGATATTCAGGAGTTAGAAGGCCTATGTGCATCTATATATAATTTAATTTTTTCCTTAGCTTCTTGCTCCCTAATTCAACTCCCTTTTGAATAAGGACATTTTCTGATTTTCTATTTACAGGATCAAATTTGGAAGTCCTCGGTTTCAAATCCCATATTTTTTTACCACCGGTCTCTTTGAAAAAAGAAGAATTGATTACCTGGATTGAATCAATTTCTACCTTTATCTGTCCAATGCTTTTTGTGCAGCCGAATTGCGATTTTAGTTCTTTGAGTACCTGCTCTTCTTTTTGAACCAAGGCTTCGTACCTTATTATTTTATGATTACTA
Organism: Salinimicrobium soli; assembly: GCF_048323655.1. Lineage (NCBI taxonomy): Bacteria > Pseudomonadati > Bacteroidota > Flavobacteriia > Flavobacteriales > Flavobacteriaceae > Salinimicrobium > Salinimicrobium soli. Next base: position 218,381 of record NZ_JBLUWW010000006.1, read on the forward strand.
AGATCAGGAAGTTGACTTAAAACCAACTGACTTAATTTTTTACTGTACGTGTAAGGATATATTCCAAGTGGTTTCGTGATCTTTTTTAGCCGATTTCTTATTGAATGTTTCTTCAAGGTCATTCCTTTTAATAAAGAAAGAAAAACATTTTTAGGATCCCTTACCAACACTATATGGTGGTCATTTGGAAATACTATTGGTAGCCAATCAACTCCAACAAGGGAGGTGTCTTTGATCATGATATACCTTCTTGTCGATTTTTTTAATATATTGCTTCTGACCTCTTTAAGAAAGATATCATTCAAAAAATGCTGGTCTGTATGATGTCGTACCTTTTGATTCCTGAACTTGAAATATTGATCTAAAATTGTAGATAAACGTGTTTCACTTCTGTTATGCGGCAGTACTTCATGATCAGTAAAGATCTTTAAAACTTCAGCTGCAAAATTATGTCCAGTTCTGGGAAGATATGAATTCAGAAAGATGATCTTTTGGTCTTGATCCATTATAGCTCATTAATTTTATTCCAAATCCGAATAGAAGCCTCATTTGGTGGAGTTGTATTTATTATTTTAAACCAGGAATTAGCCCAAATTGCGTAATCTTTTCCTTTGGTCAAGGCTTCGGTAATTTTGGAGGGTATTTCTTCTTTACTGTTCAACCAAATTACCGAATTTATAGAAGGCATAGATCTGAAATGTACGAAGCTATAAACTTTTTGCGGATTCCAGTTCTTAACCTGGTTTTGGTCTACTATATAGTTAAGGTAGAGGCAGGGTTTGTTGAAAATGGAAAAATCAAAAACCATAGAGGATCCCACGTTGACTACTGCTCGAGAATGTGCAATCGTATTAATTTGTAACTGAACATCCTCTTGTGTTGGTAAAACAGTATTCCATTCACCTCCTAACTTCTCCCATTTTGGTTTTATGGGTACAATTAGTTTTGAATGCCTCCTCAAAACATTGCCATATCTATTGGAAAAATCAGTTGGGCATCTTCTGAATAGGACACCGAGTTTGTGCCCTTCATGATTTAGTTTTGTAACTGCTTCTGCAATATCATTTAAATACTCCGGATCATTTGGAGAAGTTGTAATATCATCTCCACTAAAACAGATGTACTCTTTTGTAATGTCCAGCCCGTATTCATTAAAAAACTCTTCTCTGGTCTTTAGGAGCCTTTTGTCAAAATGCGGTTCGAACTGGGGACTTCCTGTAACAAAAATCTGTTCTTTTCGAAGTTTAGGATAATAGGTGATCATTTCCTTCTGCATATGTTCACTCCACACGAAATAGTAATCAGTTTCCACAACCATAGTAGCTTTGGGTAGGTTATCCCATGAAAATATAAAGCTGGCGGTTGGGATTCCCAGGTCCTGTGCAGCTGTAAGAGGAGCAATTGCATTAACGGGACGTTGGTTTGTGCATAAGATCAGATCCGGATTTTCCTGTTCTAAAAGTTTTTTACAGTTGGCGTAAAAACTTCCTTTTCTTTCTGAAACCTTCATCTTTTTTCTAAGCCGTTGAAGACCTTTTTCTGAAGTGTGGGTTTTTACGAGAAAATCTACCAATCCGGATTTGACTCTGGATTTGAGACCAGATTTGGAATCCGGAAACTTGTATAGCTGATAAATGGGATCATTTAATTTTTTAGTAAAATGATCAAGTTCGGCTGTTATCTTAGCTTTTTTTAAAATATCAGTTGAAGGCCTGACCTTTCCTTCCAGTTTGATCTCTTTATAATCGAGATGTTTTAGATCGAAGGGTGTTTGATTCCAAAAAACCACTTCCCATCCCATTTTCTCACCAATAGTAACAAAAGAGGTAAAGGCGAAATTTCTGAGCCCAACTCCATCTGGAAGTAAAATGAAAATTTTTTTGTTCTTCAATATAAATTCTATTGGTTCAAATATAATTAAATGCCTATTCCCTCCTAGTCTTGAAACATATTTACTAGGCTAATATTTTATACTTACTTTTAGGATCTTTAAAAATTTTACCTATGAATATATGTGTAAGCATATTTATGCTCACCTATAACCAGGAAAAATTCATTAGTCAAACTATTGAAAGTGTTCTGATGCAAAAGACAAATTTTTCCTATCAATTGGTTATTGGTGAGGATGCGAGCACGGATGCAACAGGTGAAATTTGTAAGAAATATGCTGAGAAATTTCATGATAAGATAAAATTGTTATCCTCAGGAAAGAACCTTGGCCTTATTCAAAATTTTATTAGAACCTATAAAGAATGTGATGGTAAATATGTAGCAATTCTTGACGGAGACGATTACTGGACAGATCCCTATAAACTTCAAAAACAAGTAGATTTTATGGAGGCCTACCCATCTCATTCAACCGTTTTTACTGGTTTCAAAAAACTTTATCCTGATGGCAGGATAATATCTAAAAATTATTCTGCAATGCCTGTTACTACAGATTTTAGAAATATAGTCAGGCAAAATTATATTTGCTCTGCAACCGTGATGTTCCGGAATAAGACTGATTCAACCGATTTTCCAAATTGGATTGAAAAATTTCCATATGGAGATTGGCCCCTTTATTTATGGACTTCTCGAAAAGGCGAAAAAATCGCAAGATTGGAAGATGAAACAGCAGTTTACAGAATGAAAATTGGAGTTTCTGGAAAATTAAAGGAAATTCAAAGCGAAGTGGTCAAAGTAAATTTGGGAATCTTAGAGTGTGTTCAAAAAGATTCTAACTTTCAGTTTTTTCAAAAGGAGATCAGAAATAGTTTAATAGACCATAAATTATCGCTTGCTATGTCATATTTAAGAGAACAAAAAATTTGGGGTTATTTGAAAATGTTTCTGGACCTTATAATCATTTGTCCAAAACGACTTTTAAACGGTAGCTTGTATACCGCCAGAAGAATCTTTTCGAAAAAATTGCAGGGTTTTGAGCTTAAATGATAATTATTAAATGAAATTAAAAAAAATACTGGTTAGATCTCTTGTTCGTTTAGGATTAAAATCAGGTAAAACTTACGAAAAGCCTTTTCCAAGATTCACTCCAACGGAAATGGTTTTTATGGGTAAACCTTTTTATATCCACGATATATCCTCTTTTTATTTAGGTAAAAAGGAGATCTTCCATTGGGGTGTTTATAAGTTTCAGGCAGAAAATGATGAGCCCTACATAATTGATTGTGGAGCGAATTTAGGGATGAGTATTATTTATTTCAAAAAACTGTATCCCAAGGCCTCGATTACAGCTTTTGAAGCCGATGATTACATATTTTCCTTTCTTGAGAAGAATATTAAATCCTTCCAGTATAATGATGTAGAGCTAGTAAATAATGCAGTATGGAATAAGGAGGAGGAACTTTCATTTTTTGCTGAGGGAGGAGCAGGGGGGAGACTTGAGGTTCTAGGAAAAGAAAAGAATATTAAGACCGTAAAGGCAACGCGTTTAAAAAATTGGTTAAAAAATAAAAAGATTGATTTTTTGAAAATTGATATTGAAGGCGCAGAATCTGAAGTGATCGATGACTGTAAGGATGAATTAAAAAATGTTGAAAAAATTTTCATTGAATATCATAGTTTTAATGCGAAAGAACAGAATCTTCACAGGATTTTAATGATTCTCCATATGGCAGGTTTTAGATATCATATAAAAGAGGCTTTTACGCGGCAGTTTCCGTTTATCGATAAAGATTTAAATGTTGAAATGGACCTACAGTTAAATATATTTGGTTATCGTGATAAGTAATCCTGGATTACAGATTATTAGTAAATCACTAATTCAGTTTGAAAGAGTGAATTCTAAAAATGAAATTATTAGGTAAGGTTAATGATCTCTATTATAATCTCTTCTTACAGGCCAAATTACTTTGAACAGCTTCAATCTAATATTCAGGATACGATTGGAGAAATAAAGTATGAGATCATTAAAATTCATAACCCTGGTTTGATAAGCTTAAACTCTGCCTATAATTGCGGTGCCAGAAAATCGAAATTTGAATATCTGCTTTTCTTACACGAGGATATTCTGTTTTTAAGTAATAACTGGGGAAAGGAGATTATACGGGTTTTGACTGATAAAAGTATAGGGGTGGTAGGAGTAGCTGGGAATGAAAAAAAATTCTGGCTACCAACCGGTTGTGAGACAGGAATTCCAAAGTATCGACATGTTTATGTAACTCATAGCCCTAAGAAGGGAATTCAAAATTCCCACGTGAAGGATCCAATTAAAGTGAGAACTTTGGATGGTGTTTTTATGGCAGTTCGTAAGTCTGTATGGTATGAAATTAAATTTGACGAAAAATTAGGGGGTTTTCATTTTTATGATCTGGATTTCAGTATTCGCGTAGGTCAGCATTACCAAAATTTGGTGCTGCCAGCCATCAGGCTGCAGCATTTTTCGCTTGGTAATTTTGGGGAAGATTGGATAAGGAGAAATTTAAAATTTCATAAAGGGAATTACGATTTTGATAAGCCAACCACGGAAGAAAAAATAAGGATTAGAATATTCTGGTATACGCGCTTACTTAAGGAAAAAATTTCAAGTATCACCAAGCTAAGATATATTGGTAAAATGGGAATGGGGAAATTCACATGGAAATATGCCCTAAGGTTCCTTATGAAATAAATAATAGCTTTTATGAACACTAGCCTTGTGTCTATATGTATACCGGTATTTAATGGAGAGAAATTCCTTCAGGAAGCCCTTGATTCCATTGAAGTACAAACTTATCCATATATAGAGGTTATCATTAGTGATGATGGTTCAGGTGATTCTAGTTTGGCTATTTGCAAAAAATACCAGAAAGAATCGAATTTTCCGGTTTACATTTATAAACATAAATCTGCCGGAATTGGAGCAAATTGGAATCATTGTATTTCCAAATCTAATGGGGAGTATATTAAATTCCTATTTCAGGATGATCTATTGTTACCGGGGTGCATAGAGGAAATGCTTGAGGTGTTTGAGGAGCATGATGAAATTAGGCTGGTTGGGTGTAAAAGAAAAATTTTATCTGATGGCAGTATATCCTGGCAGGAAAAATGGAAAGAACGCTATGGAGATCTTCAAAAAGGCCTTCGAGGTTCAGAAGAAAAAGAAATCATTCTTAATTCTTCAATTTTAAAAGACCGAAACTTTTTTAAAGATCCTTATAATCGAATAGGAGAACCAACTGCAGTGCTATTTGAAAAACAATTGATTGATGAGATAGGAAACTTCAGAGAAGATCTAAAAATAGTTCTTGATATAGAATTCTATTACAGAGTCCTCACCAGGTCAAGAATTTTGATTGTTAATAAAGAACTAGTAGGTTTTAGATTGCATGAAAAACAGGCATCCAGGCTCGAGGCAGAATTCCATTTTGCAGAGTTTAAATTATATCAAAAGATCTTACTGGATGAGTATTGGAGGTTCTTATCCAGGACTCACTTGTATTACCTGATCAAGAAGCGGTTAAAATACTTTATTAATCCGCGAAGGAACAAAATCAGGTAGAATTAGGAATCGGGATTAAGCACTAAAAGATAAATTAAAGATAGAAATTAAGCCGAAAACTGAAATGTGAAATCCTATATAGTATAACCTAATTACAAACTATAATTCTTATTTTTCGGGCTTAAAGATATTTTAATTGAATCCACAGTTGGAAACCAGAATTTATCAAAGGGAGAGCACCCAAAATATTGGTAAACATTTTAAGGAGAGTCTAAAAGATATTTGGAGTTCCCGCTTTTTATCCCGCCAATTGGCCGAAAGGGACATTAAGGCTCAGTATCGTCAGTCTTACCTAGGAATTATATGGGCATTTATCACTCCTTTAGCTACTGCAGCGGTTTGGATTGTTTTAAATTTGACCGGTACAGTAAATGTGACAGATGCGGGGGTGCCTTATCCCTTATTTGCCTTTACTGGTACGTTACTTTGGTCTATCTTAACCGAGGCTATTAACCTTCCGACTTTGAATACTCAAATGGCCAAAGGTATATTGACTAAAATAAATTTTCCAAAAGAGGCACTGGTGATCTCAGGAATTTACAAACTACTATTTAATTCTTCCGTCAAGGTCCTATTACTGGTCGTCTTTGTCTTTCTATTTGGAGTTGGATTTCACTGGTCATTATTACTACTGCCATTCTTCATCTTTGGAGCCATACTCTTTGGAGTTACCATAGGTTTGTTTATAACGCCCTTTAGTATGTTGTATAAGGACGTAGGTAAGATTATTGGTTTTGCTACCAGCTTTTTGATGTATATAACCCCGGTGGTATATCCAATCCCTTCTTCGGGTATTATGAAAACTATTATGGAGGTAAATCCGCTTAGTGCGATAATTGGAACGGGACGTGATTTAATTACTGGTATGATCCCCCAATTTGGAGTTTATTTTCTAATAATTATGCTTGTCTGTATTCCTTTATTCATATTAGGAATCGTTTTTTATAGAATTTCCATCCCAATTATAATTGAACGATAAACATGTCGACTGTGCTAAAGGATGAAATACTGGTAAAGGCTGAAGGGGTCTCTAAGAAGTTTTGTAAGGATTTAAAAACCAGTCTATGGTATGGTATAAAAGACCTATTCTCTAACGTAAGCGGGAATAAGGAAGAACGCCTTTTACGGGAAAAGGAATTCTGGGCAGTTAAGGATATTTCTTTCGAACTTCGAAGAGGAGAATGCCTTGGCCTGATAGGACATAACGGAGCCGGGAAATCTACTTTACTCAAAATACTGAATGGGCTTATAAAACCCGATACTGGTAAAGTTACCATAAAAGGCAAAGTGGGTGCGCTTATTGAACTGGGTGCTGGTTTTAACCCGATCCTTACCGGCAGGGAAAACATATATAATAATGGTGCGATACTAGGTTTTACCCGAAAGGAGATCGACGAAAAGGTTGAGGAAATTATTGATTTTGCTGAAATACGGGCTTTCATCGATATGCCCGTGCAGCATTACAGCAGTGGAATGAAGGTAAGATTGGGCTTTGCTATTGCGGCCCAAATGGAACCAGATGTTTTGATTATTGATGAAGTTCTGGCAGTGGGAGATATAGGCTTTGTGTTAAAATGTTTCAAAACTATTGATCGGATTTTACCGAAAACTGCAGTAGTTTATGTATCTCATAGTATGCCCCAAGTATCAAGACTATGTGATATAATTATTTTGATGGAACAGGGAAGAGCCATTTTCCAAAGTAATGAAGTTGCAAATGGAATAGATCTTTATTATTCTCGATTTGCTGAAAATGAACTTCAAATTGCAAAAACAGATGATAGAATTGAATTGGAAAAAATAGAAATTTTAGAAGCTAAAAATTATAACCATAATATAGCACAACTTGAATGGGACTCCTCGTTAAGGTTGTTTTTACGGTTTAAAATAGTTAGTGAGATATTTAGTCCGATATTAATTATATATATCTATGATAAGGAGCAAAGGCCAGTAGCTCTTTTAAAGCCTAATTGTAATAAAGATTCAAAAACACTGCAAAGTGGAGAGATCTTAGAATTTCAAGTATCCCACCATAATCTTCAGCTTTCGAAGGGTTTATATACATTATCCCTGGGGATTTCTGAAGAGGAAACCAAGGCACCTATTTTACGCATTAATGGAGTTTTAACTTTTCAAGTCATTTATAAAAATCAATTTTGGCCCCCCTTCCTTTTAAAAACGGAATATGAGGAAAAGGTTCTACAAGAAAAGATAAATTAGAATATTACTGGCAAACATTAAATGAAAGTTAGATATGAAAACATTGTTAGACCTAATTAGATATGTCGATGACTTTAAGTAAAAAAATGAAAAAAAAAATTCTAGCGAGTTTAGGTCTGTTTGGATCAAAAGCCAATAAATCTAATGTTTACAATCTCATAAAATCACTCAGACCTGTTGTCACTACCCATAGGTTGGTTAGGGTAGGAGGAGATGGAGATGGAGGATATTTAGTGCCAAATGATCTATCAGGGATAAAGGCTTGTTTTTCTCCTGGAGTTGGGCCAGTAATTGAATTTGAAAAAGAATGCGCCGAAAAAGGAATGAAAGTATTTATGGCTGATGCTTCTGTCAAAAAGCCAGAATACAACAACAAGAATATTTATTTTATCGATAAATATATAGGAGATCAAAATAAAAAGGATTTTGTAAAATTTGAAGATTGGATATATACACAAGGTTTTAAGGACGATGATGAATTTATCTTACAAATGGATGTTGAAGGGCACGAGTATGAAATTTTTAAGAGTGTTGACTCAAAATTGCTGCAAAAATTTAGAATTATTGTTGTAGAATTTCATCATCTTGATAAACTTAAGGAAGACCAATTTTTTAAAAATGCTTTAGCTGCCTTTAATAAAATTTTAAAAAATCATACGTGTGTACATATTCATCCTAATAATTGTAGGGGAGAATATGATGTTTTTGGAATGAAAGTTCCTCGGCTGTTAGAGTTTACCTTTTACAGAAATGATAAACTAGAACAAAATAAAAGATTAGCAACCTTACCTCATCCTTTGGATAAAGACAACACGAATAATAAAACTATAGAACTTTCGGAAATTTGGTATAAAGATATTTAGAAGCTTTAATAGCGAATCTATGAAAATTACTCATATCATAAATCCAGTTAAGGTTCCTGAGTCTTCTGATCTTTTTGTGGCTCAGCCGGTTACATTTGAATCAATGAGTAGAGCGAAACAATTTGCTGGGAAAGAAATTGAGGTGAATTTAGTGACTACTCAGTACCCCGAGGACCACGTGGTAATACCATTTTTTTTTTCGAAAACAATGGACCTTGATCGTTCTGTATTGGATTTTGGAAATTTTCAAAAACAAAGAAAATTGCCATTACTCAAAGATATTTTGGATCGAGGGTTTAGTTTTGATCCTACTGCTGATTATTTAATTTATACCAATGTTGATATAGCTGTTCAGCCGCATTTCTATAGTTTTATAAACCAAAAGATAGAAGAGGGGCATGACTCTTTTATAATCAACCGTAGAACAATTTCTAGACATTATTCAATAAGAACTCTTAGCGAAGCTTATGCAGATTACGGTGAGCCACATCCTGGCTATGATTGTTTCGTATTTAAAAGAGAACTTTATTCGAATTTTGATTTAGGAAATATTTGCATTGGCGCAGCAAGTGTAGGTTTAGCCTTATATTTAAATCTGAAATTATATTCAAGATCCTTTCAAGAGATTAATGGTTTGCACCTTTCTTTTCACATTGGGAATGATCAGGTATGGAAAAACAAATCCAATAGTGAATTTGAAAAATTCAATAAATTAGAATTTGATCTATTAAAGAACCGGCTCGGAAATAAAAACATTGATGTCGGGGGAATCTTGAGCGAGGCATTTCCAACCCTCAAAAAAGGCGAAGGAGCTTTAGGAAAAAAATTTTTCAAATCTTTTTTCAAAAACGGTAGATCTTCTTATGAATAGATTTAGTCATATTCATCACGTTAGCAAAGACTGTTTATTACATTTTCAATCCTCATATCAGCCTGTTTTTATTTTGAATACAGGAAGATCGGGTTCTGCATTTCTAAATAAGATATTGGAACCTTGTTCAAATATCGTCAGTTATCATGAAGCTAGGCCTAATTTGTTGATGTACCCTAATTTCGCTTACCATAATCAAAAAGAAAATGAAATTCTTGGTGAAGTATTCAAGGCAGCCCGTGTGGAATTGATCCTGGAGGCCTATGTGCAAAATAAAGTATATGTAGAGACAAACCAGTGTCTAGTGTTTTTCTGTAGACAAATTTTAGAATTGTTTCCAAATGCGAAATTTATTCATTTATTAAGACATCCGGGAGATTTTGTAAGAAGTGCCATTCTTAAAGGGTGGCATAAGAATGACTCTATATGGGAAGAGGGTAGGATTAAGATGAAGGATGAGGCTGAATGGAATAGCCTGTCACAACTGCAGAAATTAGCTTGGGTGTGGAAAAGTACCCATGAGTTCATAGAAGAATTCAAAAGTGACAATGAAAATAATTTCATGACATTTAAGCTGGAAGAAATAACCCAAAAGAAAAGAAAGTTCAAGGATCTATTGAAGTATGTTGGAGTAACTGACTTTGGCAGTAATTTGAAAAAGGAAATGGGAATCAGGACAAATAAGGTGTTAATTTCTGAAAACGAACCTCCAAATATGTTTAAACGACAGGATTTTCCCCAATATACAGAGTGGACGGCAGAAAATAAGCAGGAGTTGAAAAAGTATACAGAACAATTGGCTCAGCAATATGGTTATAAACTTTAGATACAATGAAAATATCCATTTACATAACCTCTTATAACCAAAGACATTATTTAAAAGAAGCTATAGATAGTGTACTTTCTCAAAGCCTTAAACCATATGAGATAATAATTGTAGATGATTGTTCTTCTGATGGGTCTCAGGAACTTATTCGCCAATATGCCAGTAATCATCAATTGATAAAACCGATTTTTCATACCAAAAACAGGGGAATAGCTGACGTAAGAAAAAGTGCTTTAAATCAGGTTACTGGAGAATTTGTCACATATCTGGATGGTGATGATATTTATTTACCACATAAACTAGAAATAGAATCCACTTTAATTCAAAAATCTAAATGCGATTTTTCTTTCTCTAACAATATGTATGTATCCTCACAAGATCTAAATGATGTGAAGTGGATATGGGCGAGCGACAATTTGGATATTTTAGATCAGAAACATTTTTTTCTAAAAACCTTAATGAGGGAATTTCCGCGATGCAGTCTATTTCGAATGGAATTGATAAGATACTCTTTATTGAAAAAAATAGGTTTTCATGATGAAAATTTAAATTTATACGAAGATTATGATTTAAGAATTAGACTTTCTAAAACATCAATTCCAAGTTATTCCTTAGAACCTACCGCGAAAATAAGAATAAGTGATCACGGATTGTCCAGAAGTCCAAAAGAAAAACATCGGGAATCATTTCATTACATTTTTAGTAAGTATCGGGAAGATATAGACCAATTGGATAGAACTGAGCAGTATAAAGTAAAATTAAGACTTAATAAATTATTATTAGATTTAGGTGAGGAGAAAAGTAATTTACCTTTTGAAACACCAGTTAAGAAAGCTAAGGCAACACAAAAAATTAAAGAAATTTTAAAGCGATTCTAATTTGAAAGAGGAAAACCTTGTTTTTATTGTTTCCCTGCCACGCAGCGGATCTACTTATCTTCAAAGTCTTCTTTCTAATAACGATGAGGTGAACACCTGTAGTGAGCCCTGGATTCTATTAAACTATCTCAATCAAATTAAACCTTCACTGGTACAAACCGAAGTTAATAACCAGTTCGCGGTTGATGCATTTGATCACTATCGGTCAATGTATCCCGATTTCGAATTCGAAAACTTAAAAAAGGAGTATCTTCTAAATCTGTATTCTCCAATGTTAAAAGGTCATAAATATATAATCGATAAGACACCGCGATATTGGGAAATACTTGAAGAAATAAGGGAATTATTTCCCAATAGTAAAATGCTGATTTTAAAAAGGAATCCTGTAAAGGTAGCAGAATCTATTTTTAAGACTTGGAATGTTGACACCTTGGAAAGGATGCTTATCTTCAAAAGAGATTTGTTGCATGGACCTTTCGCAATTAAATCTTTTGAAGATAAACATGCTGGAAAACCAACAATCTATTTCCTTTCTTACGAAAAACTGATAAACAATACTGAAATTGAAGTTGAAAAATTATATCGCTGGTTAGGAACTCCCTTCGACAAAGATTTCCTGAAAGTACAGAATAATAGAAAGGTCCAAGGAAAGTATGGTGATCCCTTTCTTAATTCGGAGCTGGGATATACTGCAGCCAAACGGAAATCGGACTTGATCGAATTAAATAATATTCAACAAAAATTTCTTCATGGTTATGCTGATTTTCTTGGTGAGAAATTCTTGAGTGAATATGGAAACTATATTATGGCTCCGCAATATTCCTCAAAGTCATTTGTCTTTTCTCACTATTTGTATAAAAGTGATTTAAATGAACCGGTTAGCTTTAATGAAAAAGTAAATAATCTCTTTAGAGATAATATCTATACTATTTTGAAGAAGATCCTATGAAAAAAGCACTTGTAACGGGAATAACAGGGCAGGACGGAGCTTACCTGGCTGAACTTTTGCTGGAGAAAGGTTATGAGGTTCATGGTATCAAACGAAGAAGTTCCTCTTTTAACACCGTCAGGGTAGACCATCTATACCAGGATCCTCATGAAAAAGACATTCGTTTTAAGCTTCATTATGGTGACCTGAGCGACTCTATGAATCTTACCCGGATCATTCAGGAAGTACAACCCGATGAGATCTATAATCTGGGGGCGATGTCTCATGTGAAAGTGAGTTTTGAAACTCCTGAATATACCGGAAATGTGGACGGATTGGGAACCCTTAGGATACTGGAAGCAGTTCGCCTGCTGGGCCTAACAGGAAAAACTAAGATCTATCAGGCTTCTACTTCGGAGCTTTACGGTCTGGTGCAGGAAGTGCCTCAAAATGAAAAAACGCCTTTTTACCCAAGAAGCCCTTATGGCGTTGCAAAATTGTATGCGTACTGGATCACCGTAAATTACCGGGAGGCCTATAATATGTTTGCCTGTAATGGTATTCTTTTTAATCATGAATCTCCAAATAGAGGAGAAACTTTTGTGACAAGGAAAATCACCAGGGCTGTGGCAAGAATTTCACTTGGAATGCAAGACTGTCTCTTTTTAGGAAATCTTGATGCCAAACGGGACTGGGGGCACGCTAAAGACTATGTGCAGGCCATGTGGCTCATGTTGCAACAAGATCAACCAGATGATTACGTCATCGCCACCGGGGTTACCACCTCAGTGAGAGAGCTGGTTTTAATGGCATTTTTCGAACTTGGGATTGAACTTGAATTCAAGGGAACAGGGCTGGAAGAAGCCGGGGTGGTGGTTTCCTGTTCCAATCCGAAGTTCCAGGTTGAACCAGGGAAGGAAGTAGTTAAAATAGATCCGGAATATCACAGGCCAACTGAAGTGGAGTTACTGATAGGGGATGCTACCAAATGTAAAGAACAGCTTAACTGGTGTCCAAAATATACACTCCCCGAGCTGGTAAAAGAAATGGTGGAGGCCGATTTGAAACTTTTTGAAAAAGAAAAGTATTTACGGGATGGCGGGCACGACACCCTTGATTATAATGAATAATCACTCCAGTACAGGGGAGACATATGTCTAAACAGGAAATAGAGAAATACTAATTTGGAGAAGGATTCGAAAATATACATAGCAGGACACACAGGGATGGTTGGATCGGCACTGGTGAGAAAGCTGAAAGGAGAAGGCTTTTCTAATCTGATCTTTAGAACTTCAAAAGAGCTCGACCTGAAAGATCAATCTGCGGTTACTGCTTTTTTTAAAAAAGAAAAACCTGATTATGTCTTTCTTGCTGCCGCCAAGGTGGGGGGGATCAAGGCCAATGACACCTATCGCGCAGATTTTCTGTACGAAAACCTAATGATACAGAATAACGTTATTCATCAAAGTTATTTGGGCCAGGTTAAAAAATTGCTTTTTTTGGGATCTTCCTGTATCTATCCTAAGATGGCTCCACAACCAATTAAAGAAGAATATTTGCTCACCGGGGAACTGGAACCTACCAATGAGCCTTATGCCATTGCTAAAATTGCCGGCCTAAAACTTTGCGAAAGTTATAACAGGCAGTATGGCTGTAATTTTATTTCAGTAATGCCAACAAATCTCTACGGCCCGGGAGATAATTATGATCCCGAAACCTCTCATGTTTTACCGGCGCTTTTGAGAAAATTCCATGAAGCTAAAAAAGCAATGGAAACTGTTGGACAAATTGCGCCTACTTCGCCCGCAGTCAAGTCTATAAAAACTCGCAGCGAGCTTGTTGAAGTGTGGGGTAATGGCACTCCTCGCAGAGAGTTCTTGCATGTAGATGACCTGGCGGAAGCCTGCTTCTTTTTAATGCAACATTATAACGATACACAATGGCTTAATGTAGGAACGGGTAAAGATTTAAGCATAAAGGATCTCGCTGAGAAAATAAAGAAAATTACAGGTTACAGAGGAGGAATTACTTGGGACAGATCAAAGCCAGATGGCACCCCCCGAAAAGTTTTAGATATTTCAAGAATAAGAGCATTAGGCTGGGAACCAAAAATTAAATTGGAAGACGGAATTAAAATGGTATATAAGCAAAAATTCCGCAATTAAAATGGATAAGCAGTACCGCCTTAGTATTATTACCGTCAACCTTAACAACCTGGAAGGGCTTAAGTCTACTTTAAAGAGTGTTTTTGAACAAACCTGGCAGGATTTTGAATATATTATTGTTGATGGAAGTTCAACTGATGGAAGCAAGGAATATTTAGATGCAAATTCTGACAAAATGGATTACTGGATTAGTGAACCTGATACAGGGATCTATAATGCCATGAATAAAGGAGCGAAAATTGCCAGCGGTGATTATTTATTATTTTTAAATAGCGGTGATTATTTCATTGATAGAACAGTATTAGATTCAGCTCAAAAATATTTAGGGGATGAAGAAATTATCTATTTTAACACTGAAGTAGTGGAAAAGGATGATAAATATATCAAATGGACTCCTGAAATACTTTCTTATAATTTTTTAAAAAGTGATTCTCTTCCGCATCAGGGAACTTTTATAAAAAAATCAGCATTTCAGTTATTAGGTGGTTATGACGAGACATATAGAATTATAAGTGATTGGAAGTTCACTGCTGTTGGAGTATTGAAATATGGATTTACTACCAAAAAGGCAAATTTGCTTCTCTCAAGATTTTTTAAGGACGGTATTAGTTCTAAAGAAAGGACTCTACTTCATTCTGAAAGAAAGTTAATATTATCCAAAGAATTTAGGGAATATCCGGAAATAGAAGAATTAAGAATGTTCAGAAAAAATATATTGCGATCTAAGTCAATTAAATTTCTTCGGAAACTTGGATTTCTTAGATGGATTAAAAAATAGCTTTTGAAAGATAAATTTAAAGTATCAGTCATAATCCCGGTATTTAATGCCGAAGCATATATTGAAAAAGCCATTTTATCTGCAGTACAGCAAACCGAGGTAGATGAAATTCTGGTCATAGACGACGGGAGTACAGATGAGAGTTATAAAATCATAAAAGATCTTGAAGCAAATTACCCAAAATTAAGAATCTTTCAACATCACAAAAAGCAAAACCTGGGAAGATCTGCTAGTCGGAATTTGGGTATTAAAAAGGCTTCTAGCGATTTTATAGCCTTTTTAGACGCTGATGATTATTATCTGGAAAATCGATTTAAGTATGATCAAAAGATTTTTGAAGATGATCCGACTATTGCAGGGGTTTATAATGCCATTGGAGCTCATTTTTATAGATTGCCAAAAGGTGATTTAGAAGCTGAAAAAGTAAAACTAACCACACTTGAATATCCTGTTACACCTGAAAGATTATTTCACGAACTATGGGTTGAAGGAGGTATTGGTCACTTTTCAGGTATCGGTCTAACGGTTAAAAAAGAAATATTTGAAAAAATTGGATATTTTAATGAAAAATTAGAGGTTGCTGAAGATACTGAATTATGGATCAAAATATCCTTAAAAGGGAAACTGGTTCCAGGAAAGTTAAATGAGTCTGTTGCTATTAGAGGAGTTCACGACTCCAATGTGTTTGTGAAAATTAATAGTCAATTTTACTTTAAAGAATACCACAAAATGTATTTGTCTTTGCGGGAATGGAGTACCCATGAACAACTTCCAGCCTCCATTGTTGCATTTTTTGCAGAACAGGCTAAAAAATACTTATTAAAATATTTTGATCTTGACAATAGGGGTTATTTTAATCCCAGGTCTACTTTTTACATAATTTCCCATCTCATAAAATGCAGAAAATTTAAAGCACTATTTTATGTAGTTCCAGTTTTGTTCTTATATAAACCAACAGGGAAGGGGTATTTTTTGAGACGCAACTTGATAAAAAACATGTGATTTTTTAATATTCAGCCCTGGTTAGCCTTATTCTTGTATATAGGGATATATCTCTTTCTTAAGGCAATAATGATTTGTATAGACTATTCCGGATTTAATAAAAATTAAAAATTCTGGATTTATTAGGCTACCTGCTATCTTCTCTCAAGTTATTGGTCATTTATTGGTAATCTCCTATTATAAAGATTCTTAAATTGCGGGAAATTCATAATCTAATTGCAACCTTTAGTTTCCATAATAATTCCTACCTATAATCGGTACCATTTGATAGGGCAAAATCTTGATTCAATTATAGGTCAATCCTATAATAATTGGGAATGTCTGGTTATTGATGATGGCTCTAAAGATTATACTGAAGAATTAATGGAGTTCTATAAGCAAAAGGATTCCAGGATCCAGTATATTCATCGTCCTAATCACCTAACTAAAGGTGCTAATAGCTGTAGGAATTATGGCTTTACAAAAAGTAGAGGAGACTTTGTAAATTGGTTTGATAGCGACGATGTCATGTTATCCCAGTTTGTTGAAGATAAGATGAACAGTTTTGCAAATGATAGTGATATGGTAATATCATCCGGTTATTATGTTGATGATAAACTCCAACCTATAAAGAAATTGCCTGTAGGTTTAAAATATACTTTTTTCAAGGATCTTATTCTGGGGAATCAAATAATAATAACTAATTCGGTTATGTTCAGGAGGTGCTTTTTGGAGAAACAATCCCTTTTTAATCCAATTGTAAACCGTGGGGAGGAAACAGAATTTTTTTCCAGAATTTTTTTTCAAGCTGAAAACCAAACTATTCAAATAATTAATAAACCTTTATTTCTTTACAGACAACATTCTGGAACTAAAACCAGCCACAATAGGTTTTATGTCAATAGCTTTAAGGAATCCTTAAGTTATATTGCAATTGAAAATTTGTGTAGGAGTATTAAGCTAAATGACCGGCAATTGATTCAATACTACTACAATCAACTAATGGCTCTTTTCTTCCAGGGACTTGAGAATGATCACGTAAAAAATTCTCGATATATTTTTAATAAAGTTAGACCGCATTTAAGAGAATTAAATCGTCGTCTTTTTTTCGAATTCACCTTAGTGGGGAGCCTTTTAATACAATTGAAACGTAGTAGTTACAGGTTAAGTAAAAGATATAGGGAAGCTAAGGTTTTTACTGAACAAATTTCATGAGCAGGATTTTATTTAGAATGTGGAAATTTCCAAGAGTTTCGGAAACTTTTATGATTTCTCAATTCAAATCGGCTAAAAAAGCAGGATTCAAAATTGACTTGGCCTTAAAGGGAAGTTTAAGAGATGAAAGCTCAAACATAGAACTTCTTGAGGAGATTGATAGTGAATCCAGAATCTATAGCGAGGATTCCTTAATACCTTATTCAAGGATTAAGAAGTTATTTAGAGCAACTCTGATCATATTAACTAATATTTTCTCCGCAAAAATTTTTTTTAAACTTTTCAGGAATTATGGAGTAAAAGCTTTCGATTACCTTATTCAATTTTCTTTTTTTAAAAAGTTTAATAAGCATCAGATAATTCATATTCAGTATGGAACCAATGCAAAACCTCTAGATATTCTTAAAAAATATGGATTAATTAAGAATAAGATTATAATTTCCTTCCATGGGCATGACGCCTTCTTTCCGATCAATAATAAGATATTTGATAGGGATTATTACAAAGATATTTTTGAATTTGCTGACCTGATCATAGCTAATACACCTTATTTGAAAACGCAGTTACTCAAAATCGGATGCCCAGAAGAAAGAATAAAATTGCTACCTGTAGGAGTTGACACAAAATTTTTTAATCCGACTCCAATAGAAAGAGATAGTGAAACTTTTAGTATGATCACAATTGGAAGATTAAGTAAAGTTAAGGGACATGTGTATGCAATAGAGGCTGTGCAACGTTTGAGAAAAAAAGGATATAATGTGAAATTAACAATTATTGGAGAAGGACCTCTAAGAATAGAACTTCAATCCCGAATTCGAGATAGTGAACTTCAGGATATAATTCATTTGGTAGGAAGAAAAAATCAGCAGGAAATAAAATCATTTCTTATGACGTCTGATATTTATATCTCGACTTCAATGCCAGTCAGAGCAGGGAGGAGAGAAACCCAAGGACTAGCCAATTTAGAAGCGCAGGCTTGTGGATTGCCAATAGTTGCTTTTAATTCTGGGGGTGTTAAATACACACTTTTAGAGTTAGTAACCGGTTTTCTCGTGGACGAGGGAGATGTTGATGCTTTAACTGAAAAGATTGAAAGGTTAATGTTAAATCAGGACCTCAGAAAGAAGATGGGTCTTTCGGCTGTTAATTTTGTACAGAATCATTTTAATCAGGATTCACTGGATAAGGAATGGGAGAATATCTATAAATCATTGTTGTAGATAGAATCAGACATATTAATGAAATAGCATGCGATAATATATTCGGTTAATAAAAGAAAAACTATAACTCTTGCTTTTCAATTCTCTCGATTTTGCTTTTTTTCTTCCAATTGTTTTATTGGTCTATTGGTCGTTCAGGAAGAATCTGAAGGTTCAGAACTGGGTGCTCCTTATAGCTAGCTATGTTTTCTATGCATGGTGGGATTGGAGGTTTCTAGGGCTGATTTTTATTAGTACGTTGGTCGATTATTTTATAGGTCTTTTTCTCGATAAAGAGACCAATCCAATTAGAAGGAAAATTTTGCTATTGAGTAGTCTGGTTGTCAATTTGGGTATTCTTGGGTTCTTTAAATATTTTAATTTTTTTATTCATAATTTCCAACAAGCTTTCAGTCTGCTGGGCCAAGATTTTCCCTACTACACTCTCAATATTATACTTCCAGTAGGTATAAGTTTTTATACTTTTCAAACCTTAAGTTATACCATTGATATTTATCGGAATCGATTAAAGCCAAGCAAAAATTTCACGAATTTTGCGGTCTATGTGAGTTTCTTTCCCCAATTGGTAGCCGGCCCAATCGAAAGGGCTGTAAATCTTCTTCCACAGTTTAAGAAAAGCAGAAGCATTGGCGAAAAAGATATCTCAGAAGGTCTGAGGCAAATTTTGTGGGGGCTTTTTAAGAAAATGGTCATTGCAGATAATTGCGCTGAGTATGTAAACTTGGCGTTTGCCAACCCGGAAGCGCATAGTGGAAGCACTTTAATTCTCGGCCTTATTCTGTTTGCTTTTCAAATTTATGGAGACTTTTCAGGTTACTCAGATATAGCAATCGGTACAGCCAGGTTATTTGGGTTTAAGTTGATGCAGAATTTCGCATTTCCATACTTTTCAAGAGATATTGCGGAATTCTGGAGAAGGTGGCATATATCTCTAACTACGTGGTTTAGAGATTATGTTTATATACCTTTGGGAGGAAGTCGTGGAACGAAAGTAAATCAAATAAGGAACATTTTTTTAATATTTCTGCTGAGTGGATTTTGGCACGGAGCTAATTGGACCTTTCTAATTTGGGGAGGATTAAATGCTATCTTCTTTATTCCTCTCTTAATCAAAAAAAGAAACAGAAAACATTTAAATGGAATAGCCATTGGAAGAATTTTCCCCAGCTTTTCTGAATTAGGACACATATCTTTAACCTTTCTGCTTATTTGTTTTACCTGGATTTTTTTTAGAGCGAAAAATGTTCAGGAGGCTGTTAATTTTATTGATGTTATTTTACAAAAAGGGATTGCCGAAATGCCCCATCTTGATACTATAATGAGTACCAAAATGCTTACTTTACTTTTGATCCTGATGTTGAGTGTAGAATGGTTTAATAGGGAAAATTCCTTTGCCCTTGAAGATTTGGAGAAGAAGGTACCACGATTCTTAAGATGGAGTTTCTATTCCGTTATTTTATTCACTGTTGGGATGTATATGTATACTGAAGAAACTCCGTTTATTTACTTTCAATTTTAGATGAAAAAGGGTATTATTAGACTGGTTCTGTTTTCTGCATTTGCAGGCGTTATCTATATATTCCTTTTGTTTATAATTGGGAATTATGCTCCAAGAGATTTTAAAAGAAATCTTATATACCTAAAAGGAGGCTACGGACATACTTATTCCCGTCTTCGCGATGCATCCTTTCAAGAAGATATTGATATACTTATTCTTGGTTCTTCTTTAGCTTATAGAGGCATAGATACAAGAATTTTTGAGGCAAAAGGATATAAGGCCTTTAATTTAGGAACTAGCGCTCAAACTCCTCTGCAAACTAAATTATTGCTTGAATATTATTTGGAAGAACTAACTCCTCAGCAGGTTATTTATGTGGTTAGTCCTAATGATTTTACTGGTAATGGATTAGAATCCTCATTAGATATTGTTGCCAACCTGCCAGAAATCCATTTATCTGTTTTTAAGCTACTACAAGATATTCCAAATATAAAATTGTTCAATACGATATTATTTTCATGGTTAAATAATAAAATAGACCGTTCTGATTATGCCGAACCCGCTATAAAAGGCATGGACATATATGTTGGGGATGGTGGATTTGTGCAAAGAGGCCTGAGCTATTATAGTGACCAGAAGCAAATTAGATCCCGATCCTTACCATCTAAAGAGAGACAAATGAACGTACTGGAGGGAATAATTAAAAAATTCAGGAATGAAGGAATTGATTTAATCTTAGTCAGACCTCCTATCACCAGGAATTCTTACGAATCTATTACCAGCAATACTGAGTTCAATAAAAGAATCTCTCAATTAGGAAGCTTTAAGGATTACAATCTAAACCTTGAACTGGTAGATAGCCTCCATTTTTATGATTCCCAGCATCTCAACCAAATCGGTGTGCGAAAATTTACTAATGCCATTTTAAATGACTTGGAAATTCAAAACCTTCAGATCAATTATTAAATAAACTCTACCTTTTTAATTCAATTCTCAGGTTTGGGCAAATTTTAAACAATACTTCTTAATATTGAATAAAAGAAAAGTTCTATTATGAATAAAGTCTCAGTAATAATTCCTTGTTATAACCATGATAAATATGTGCAGGACGCGATTCGTTCCGCCATAAATCAAACCTATGAGAACAAAGAAATTATTGTAATAGATGACGGTTCAAATCAAGCAACTAAAGAAACACTGAATGAATATATTGGCAGCATTGATCTATTGATCACACAGGTGAATAAAGGGGTTGTAAGTGCCAGAAATAATGGAATAGCAAAAGCCACGGGAAAATATATTTTAACTTTAGATGCAGATGATTATTTCCACCCGGATTTTTTAAAAAAAGCTGTAAAAATTCTTGATGAGAATTCTGGCGTGGGAATGGTTACTTGTTGGGCATCAATTAAAAACTCATTTGGAAAGGAGACTAGAATTTCAAAACCAACAGGTGCTGATCCTTTTTCAGGATTGTTTCGGAACAATGCAAGTGCGAGTCTATTGTTCAGAAAAAAATGTTGGGCGGAGGTAAATGGTTATGATAGAAACATGGATAAAGGATTTGAGGATTGGGAATTCACTATTGCGGTGGGGAAAAAAGGCTGGAGTATTTTTGTTATACCTGAAATACTTTTCAATTACAGGAATATTCCCAACTCTAGAAATAAAAAGGCTCGTCTCAATTATCCCGATCTAAGACGCTATGTTTATAAAAAACATAAAGATCTTTTAACTCAAAACATTGAAGGCACTATTGATAATTTTTTAGACGAAATAGGTACACAGAATTTTCAAATTGAAAAATTAAGGAACTCGAGGAATTATCGTATTTGGAAAACCTTTAAGCAAATGGAAAACAAATTGAAAAATATTTTTGAAAATAGAAATGTCAGAAATTAAAGTATCCGTTATCATTCCAACCTATAATCGGGTGATGTTTTTAGGGGAAACTCTAAATTCTGTAATAACTCAGAGTTTTTCAGATTGGGAGTGTATAGTAGTAGATGATGGTTCAAATGATCATACAGCTGAACTAATGGAATTCTATACAAATATTGATGATCGGATACTGTATTATCAAAGACCTGAAGACAGGCCAAAAGGAGCCAATGCCTGTCGCAATTTTGGACTTGAAAACAGTAAGGGTAAATATATACAATGGCTGGATAGTGATGATATTATTTCACCTGATAAACTTGAAAAACAATACCAGCAATTAGAAACTAATAATGCAACAATTTCTTTTTCAAGATGGGGAAGATTATCTATATCTGGAGAGTCAAAAATATTTGAACAACTTCCTGTTTATCGCA
Source organism: Salinimicrobium soli (assembly GCF_048323655.1). Classification (NCBI taxonomy): domain Bacteria; kingdom Pseudomonadati; phylum Bacteroidota; class Flavobacteriia; order Flavobacteriales; family Flavobacteriaceae; genus Salinimicrobium; species Salinimicrobium soli. The sequence goes on from NZ_JBLUWW010000006.1 coordinate 240,621, forward strand.
ATTTCAAATCTTCTTACCAGTTCTTTGAAATTCTTGCGGATTCTGTGGGTTACCTTCCAAATCATTCTTATTTGATAAGTAGAGAAGCGGTTATTCGAGCCGGAGGATGGTTTGAATTTTTAAGTGTTAATCAGGATGGTGAATTTATGGCGAGGGTGATTTCAAATGCGGACAAAATTTATTTTTCTCCTGATCCTGTAGCATATTACCGGTTGAAAACAGGAAAAAATACAAGTGAAGCGACAAGTAAAAATGCTGTGGACCTTATAAATAGTTGGAAACTTATTGAAGCCTACCTCAATATTCGCTATAAGGAAAAAGATCTTTATTTCATAAATAAAGTAAAGGAACGTCTTTTTTTCAATTTCAAGAATCTTCCTGAGATCTTACGAGACAATGATAATTTTTTCAAAGAGCAACTTAGAAAGGAACCTTCCAAAATAACAATTATTATTCACAACCTTATTGTGAAATTTAAAGTAGGACGGTGTCTTTTAAAACCCTTTAAAAAACTGAGGAGAAAAATCTACCACTAATGGAAAAAGAATTGATCAGTATCATAATGCCTGTTTTTAATAGGGTAGATTTAATAGGAGAGTCCCTGGATTCAATTCTACAGCAACAATATCAAAATTGGGAATGTATTGTTGTAGATGATCATTCTACAGATGACACTTGGAGCGTTGTAAAAGAATATGTTCGAAAGGATAACCGATTTAGACTATACAAAAGACCGGAATCGAAAAATAAAGGTGCTAATTCTTGTCGGAATTTTGGTTTAGATAAGGCAAATGGTGAATATATTCACTGGTTCGATAGCGATGATATTGCGCATCCAGAATGTTTAGCCATTAGTAAAAGAGAATTAGATAATTCTGGGAAATCCTTTTGTCGTTTCGGAAGGTCAGTCTTTTATGGAGATTTTGATAAGGTTGTCTACCAGAGATCAAATAATTCCTATCATGTGTCCCAAGTTGATTTGAGCCAATTAGATAGAATTTTGAAAAATCATCTTGAATTCAATACGTGTAACGTTCTATGGATAAAATCAGCATTAGGCGAAGAAAGATTTAGTGAGGATATTGTTTATGCTGATGAGTGGGAGTATTATGCGAGATTGATTTTAAAAGGACTGGAGGGTGTTTCCATTAATAAAGTACTTTTCTACGGAAGAAAACATGCTGAATCTACCACTTTTGAATTTCATGCTGCAGATAAAAAGAGAAGGAACTCCAAAGTAAAAGCAACAGAAATGGTAATTATAAATTTAGGAGAGAAACAGCTTTTAACCGACACTCTCCAGAGTTACTTTATTGAATTGGGATTTTTTTTAAAGTCCAAATCAATAATTAATTTGACACTGGAATATTCGGGTGCATCATTTTTTGAAAGAGCTAAATATAAAGCGGGGTTTTTACTCTATCCTATCCTCAGGCCAATTTTAAAATTAAAAGGAAGGCTTAAGAGGAGAGTTTACTCAGAATATTAGCAATTCTTATACCTGCATTTCCATCCCATAAATCTGGAATGCCTCCTTTCTTCCAATTTTCATTAAATAGCTCATCTAAAGCTTCAGTAATTTTTTCACTATCTGTACCAACAATTTTGTTTGTTCCCACAGTTACTGTTTCAGGCCGTTCTGTATTTTCACGTAATGTAAGGCAAGGGATTTGTAAAATAGAAGCTTCTTCTGTTATTCCCCCAGAGTCTGTTAATATAGCTTTAGACCTTTCTACAAGATAATTAAATTCGAGGTACCCTAAAGAATCTATAAGGTGCAAATTTTCTCTGATAAAATTCAATTCCTTCAAGGTTTTTGCTGTCCTTGGGTGTACCGGAAATATTACAGGTAGGTTCCCTACATTACTTAATATTGTATTAAGAATCCTCTCTAAATTTTTTACATCGTCAACGTTATCCGGTCTATGCAAAGTCAGGACAAGAAACTTCTTTTCTTCCAAATTCAGTTGGTTCCATATTTCAGGCCTTCGAAAGTGGGGTTTGAACTTTAACAAAGTGTCAATCATTGTATTTCCTACAAAGAAAATATCCTGTTCGTTTTTTCCTGATTCAAGTAGAAGGTGTTTAGCCTCCTTTGTAGTAGTAAAGAAGAAATCAGCAATACTATCTATCAAAACACGGTTTATTTCTTCTGGCATTTTCCAATCGAAGGAACGTAATCCTGCTTCAATATGGGCTACTTTTACCTGCATTTTTTTTGCTGTAATAGCGCAGGCCATACTTGAGGTTACATCACCCACCACAAGACATATATCAGGCTTCTCCAATAGTAAAAGTTGTTCATAAGCCATCATGATACCTCCAGTTTGTGAGGCGGTACTGCCACTTCCAATATCCAAGTTATGTGCCGGTAGAGGGATGTTCAGATCTCGAAAAAAATCAGCGCTCAATTTGTCGTCATAATGCTGGCCAGTATGGATCAAGCGATAACTAAAGGAAGAGGGAATTGTTTCCAGTGCGTGTATAATTGCTGCTATTTTTACAAAATTTGGTCTTGCTCCGGCAATAAGATCAATCTTCATTGAAATAGAAATTTTAGCTTTAGGTAAATAACATTTTAGAAGGAATTGAGTTTCAGTAAAAAGATAGTTTAAATGTTTTTAAATTTTCCAAGGGATAAATCAAAAGTAAGATTAAAATCCTGTTGTATATAGTAATAAGAAGTAATAGTTTTACCAAAATCTCGCTAAGTTTGAAAACTACTCCAAAAGAGAAAATCTTAATCATTTCTGAATCCATTGATGTAGAGGATAGTAGTGGAACTAAAGGAAGGGTTTCTCTGATAAGAAATCTGCATAAAGCCGGATTTAAAATAAAAGTTCTTCACTATACTCGAAAGGAGATCCATCTTGACGGTATTCCTTGTGTGGCCATTAGAGAAAAGCGAAGGAGTTTTTATTATTTTCTCAGCAGGATTGAGAGACATCTGCGCTATAAGTTAAATCTAGATTTGCATCGGCCGTTGGAGAAAATTTTCGGATTTTCCTTTACACTATTTAATGACAGGAATAGTATTGTGCAGGAATTAAAAAAAATAAAGGATTTTGATCCAAGCCTGGTATTGACCCTTAGTAAAGGAGGTAGTTTTCGTCCTCATCATGCACTTTTAGCTATGCCGGAATGGCACGACCGATGGATAGCGTATATTCATGATCCCTACCCTATGCATTTATACCCAAGGCCTTATGCCTGGGTAGAACCAGGCTATATGAATAAGTGGAAATTCGTAAAGGAACTATCTGAAAAGGCAAAATACTCTGCTTTTCCCAGTCAACTATTATTAGAATGGATGGGAAGTTACTTCGGAGATTTTTTTAGGACTGGAGTTGTAATTCCACATCAATTACAGGAAATCGATTCCCCGAATGCTTTGCCTGCTTATATGAAATCAAATAAATTTACAATAGTGCATGCTGGTAATTTGTTGCACGCTAGAAATCCAAAAGGTCTGGTTGAAGGATTTAAATTATTCATCAAGCGTAACCCGGAAGCAGAGGGGGAGGCTTTGCTATTATTTATAGGAGCTACGAATTATTTTCAAGATTACCTCAACAAGGTTTCTGAAGAGGAAGCCTCTATTAATTTTGTTCCCGATAATCAACCACTTCAGGAGGTTGACCGGGTTCAGAAAGCAGCAGCAGTTAATATCATATTGGAAGCAAAATCAGAAATAAGTCCATTCTTACCAGGTAAGTTTCCTTTTTGTATTAGTGCCAATAAACCTATTTTGCTACTGGGACCGTATTACAGTGAAAGCCGTCGACTTATGGGCGAAGATTATCGTTATTGGGCAGAAATTGATCAGGTTGAGAGAATTACCTCTCTTCTTGAAGAACTATATAAAACGTGGAAGAAAAATCCTTCTACTACTCTAGACCGGGAAGACCTCAAGTTTTATTTGTCTGAAAAATATTTAAAGAAAACCATTCAACAACTAGTGGATTAGAGAAAATGAAGATTCTAATGATATCTATGTTTTCAAATCATTTTTTTAACTGGACCGAACAGCTAAAAGATTCAGGTTTTGAGATCCATTGGATAGATGTTTTTGACTCTAACACTTTTGTAAAAAAAATTGATTTTGTACATCAGATTACCGGCTGGCGCAACAGGTGGGATTATCCGGGACGATATTGGGTGAAAAATAGAGCTACTATGGTAGATAAAGCCATTAACTTTCTAAATCAAAGGAAGCTTAGTAATGTGGTAGCTGAGAAAATACAAGAAATAAAACCTGATGTAGTGCAAAGTTTTGTTCTATTTTCTGGAGCTTTTCCTATTTTAAAGGTTATGAAGAAGAATCCAGGGATAAAATGGATTTATTCTGCCTGGGGGAATGATTTGTATTTTATGCAAAATATTCCTGAAGAGTTGGAAAAAATAAAAGCTACCTTGCCCTATTTTGATTATATGTTTGCAGACTGCGACAGAGATGGTCAATTGGCTAGAAATCTTGGTTTTAAAGGAACATATTTGGGTACTTTTCCAGGAGGTGGAGGGTACAATAGTGAATTTTGGAATGAATCCTTTATTCCTCATGATTCAAGGGAGGTCATTCTCATTAAGGGTTACCAGGGAATGCTTGGGCGAGCCTATTTTATTATGGAAGCCCTGGGAAAAATCAAAGAAGTACTAAGTCCTTATAGAATAATCGTTTTTGCTTGTGATCCCGACTTAGAGAAAAGCGTAGAAGAGCTGGGATTAAGTAAATGGAACAATTTTCAGGTATTGGGTAAAATACCGCATAGGAAAGTCTTGAAGTTAATGGGAGAATCCAAAATTTATATTGGTAATTGTATTTCAGATGGTATGCCAAACACCCTGCTGGAAGCGATAGTTATGGGAGCCTTCCCTATTCAATCTAATCCTGGAGGAGCAACAGCCGAGCTTATTGAACATGGAAAAAATGGTTATTTAATAGAAGATCCTGAAAATGCTGAGGAAATTGCTTGTTATATTAGAAGAGCAGTGGAAAATAGAAATTTTGTAAGGGAGGCGGTTCAATATAGTAATCAAAACCTCAGACCTTATTTAGAAAGAAATTTTATCAAAGAGAAAGTCTTAAAAGCTTACCATCAGGTGGAAACTCAATTGCAACAATAAATTGCTAAGTGTACTGATCCCATATCGCGACCGTCAAATCGATCATGTTCGGAATTGTCTACAGTCTTTTGATGAGCAGGAGGATAAAAACTTTAAGGTTCATTTTATTGATTATGGATCCCATGATAGCTTTTCTCCTAAAGCCCAATCCTTATGTTACCAATTTTCTTTTGTAGAATATATATGCTATGCGGTGCAAGATCAGCCCTGGAACAAGGCAAAGGCATTAAATTCAGTAATAAAACATTTAGAGTCTGAATTTTGTTTGATTGCTGATGTTGATATGATCTTTCGTCAGGATTTTATAGCCAAGGCAAGGAGTCTTCAAGATCTAAAAAAGTGTGTTTATTTTCAGGTGGGTTTTTTGTCTTCCAAAGAATCTGTGCAGAACAAAAAGTTCTTTGATTTCAGTACTTATAGAAAAAGTAATGGAGAGGCGACAGGGATTTCCCTATTGCCGGTGGAAGTTCTCAAAGACCTGAAAGGTTTTGATGAATTTTATCATTTCTGGGGTGCAGAGGACACCGATCTTCACGTTCGATTAGAAAATATCGGTCTTGATATTGAATTTTATGAAAAGGAGGTAATGGTACTTCATCAGTGGCATTCTACTTATCGTTTAGAAGAAAAGTCTAAGCTTTCAGAGAAATTGCAAATAAATGGTATTGTCGCACTCAATCACCAGATTTTGAAAAGTGCAAAAAAAGAAAATAGAACAGCGGTAAATCCAAGAGGTTGGGGAGAGATTCCTTCAGAGAAAACAATGCAGGAACTATATCAGAAAGAGGTCGGTCAGTATATAACCAACGAGAGAAATGAAATTGAGGAACTGCTTTACAGGAAATTACCTCAATTGGAAAATGGGATCTTCAAAGTACAGATCAAAGCAGCGAGAGAACCCATCACTTTGAAATATAGAATAAAAAAGGTGTTGAAAATGAAAGTAAAGAGCTATTATTCCCTGAAAGAAATAAACGATCGTCTATTACTGCATTTGATCTCCTTTCACAGACAGGAACCTTATTACTATAAAGTCAGGAATGGAGGCAGTCTAATTGAGTTTGCTATTCGAATATCATGAAAAAGTTAATTCGCTTCCTCAGTAATAAAATTAGAGCTGCTAAGCATCGAAGGAAAATTTCCAGACAGGTCAGAATAACGCGAAAACTAAAAGCCGGAAAAAAGACTGATTATGAGAGGTGGCAGGCAGAGGAGCATCTTTTTCAAGATTGGAATGAGCGTACCTGCATTATGGGAAATATGGTGGAGCCTGATTCAAAAGTAATTGAGTTTGGAGCTGGCAATATGGTACTGAGAGATTTATTGCCTGAAGGATGTGAATACACTCCTTCTGATCTTATTCAAAGAAACCCCTCTGTTTTAAAATGTGATCTAAATAAAAAAATTCCATTTGATCTTGCTGGTTTTGATACTGCAGTTTTCAGTGGGGTTCTGGAATATGTGTATGATATAGCGTTTGTTTTTGCTCAATTAAATCCTAAAATTAAAAAAGTAGTTTTATCTTATTCCTGTACAGATATTTCTAAGGCCAATCGATTGGAGAATGGGTGGTTAAGTGATTATACTAAAGGAGAATTAATGGAAATTTTTGATAGTAACAGTTATAAAATAGTGGAGTATAGAGAATGGCGTAACCAGTCAATATTTAAACTCCTGAAGAGATGAAGATAAAATTCCCTGATGTTTTCATCAAATATTGTCGGAACATCCAGAATTGGAATGAAAAACTATTGGGTAGTCGTAGATATAAAAAGTTCGTTATAATAAGTGATGCAAGAACAGGTTCGACTCTCCTGGCTCAACTTCTGAATTCACACCCGCAAATTGTTTGTTTTGGGGAAAAATTTAAAAAATTGGATTCTTACCCTAGCAGTAAGATCTGGAGTGGTATTTTTAGAAAACGTCACAGGAAAATAAAGTGGGTCGGTTTCAAACTATTCTACTTCCACCCGGTCCAAGGTATAGATAAAGATATTTGGAATATCTTGGCTGAAGATGAAGAAGTTGTAGTAATACACTTAATGCGGAACAATATTCTTAGATCCTATGTTTCAAAGAAAATTGGTCTGCAAACAAGGCTATGGACTAAAACTCCACGTGATCCTGATGAGATTGAGCTTAAAGATAAGAAAGTATATTTACCTCCAGATGAATGCATAGAAACTTTTAAGACGATTGAAAAATATTATCAGGAAACAAAAAAGAGGTTTAAGAGTCACAAAATTATACCCGTTTTTTATGAGGATCTCAGTAGGAACAAGCAAAAAGAAATGAATTCGCTTTTTAAGGAATTCGGAGTTCTCCCTTATGAGGTTTCTTCTACTATGATTAAACAAAACCCGGAAAATTTAAATGATCTTATTATTAATTACTATGAGTTAAAAGAGCAATTTTCAGGAACTAAATGGGAAAGGTTTTTTTACCATGATACAAACCAAACTTTTAGCCCGTCTTAAAAAAAAAGACTTCTAATAATATGAAGAATTATCCCACTGCTCAGGCAAATCAAGGTCTTATTTGATGAACACTAAGTTAGCAGCAAAAATTTTGCTTTTTCAAGTACTAGATGAACTTCCAGAGCATTTGGGCATAAGAATTTATCATTTTCTGCAAAGTAAGTTTCAACAGAGATCCCTGGAACAAAAGATTAAAGCCGCTCAGGGAACTTATCAACAACTGCAGCGTCTAACCGATACAGTAGGGATTTCTTTAAAAGATAAAAAGATTCTTGAAATAGGTTCGGGCTGGTTACCTATCATGCCTTATTTTATAACGTATCTGGGCGGAGCAAAAAAAGTAGAGACGTATGATCTCTACAGGCATTATAATTCAGTTTCAATAAAGAAATTGAATCTCCTGTTTGTTCAACAGTTCGGAATTGAAATTCAAAATACTACGGGAGAATTTTCTCTTCCTCCTGAAGTAGAATATTATCCCAATAAAGATCTATCAGGTGAAATTTTGAAAAATATCGATGTCATTTATTCTAGATTCGTTTTAGAACACGTGAGTCCGGATGAAATAAAAAAGATGCACTTGAGGTTTAAAAATTCTCTTGACCCCGGTACCCTTGTCATTCATTTTATTTCTCCCAGTGATCATAGGGCTTATGTGGATAAGAGCCTTTCTTTACAGGATTTTTTAAGATTTTCTAAGACAGAGTGGAAGAAAAAATGCACAAAGTTCGATTATCACAACCGTCTTCGTCTGCCAGAATATCTTGAAATTTTTAAGGAACTCGGTTATTATTTAGAGCATGTTGAATTTGAAATACCTTCTAAAAATAGCACGTCCTATGAAAAGTTTAAAGCCGTATCTATTCATGAAGATTTCGCAGGCTTTACTGAAGAAGAATTAATGGCCGGCAGTATTAATCTGGTATTAAAGGTGTAAGGAGTGAACAAGAATCTTCTAAAGGTTTACAAAAGTTTCTTACATAAAGAGGGCAATCAATATATTGCCAGTGAATATGCAGTGCAAAAGATCTACAAAATTATAAAGACCTTTGATATCACCCATGTGCTTGAAGTGGGGTTAGGAATTGGGAGCATTTCAGGAAGTATTTTGGCAGTCAATAATAATATTCAATATTCCGGGACTGAATCAAACCCCTTCTGTAAAAAAGCTCTTGAGCGAAATCTAGGCACTAAAATTAATTATCTCACTGTGTTTGATGACATAACCTCCATAGCGGGAATTAAGCCTATCGAATTTCTTATTATTGATGGGGCAGATAATAGTTTAAGAGGTGTAAAGGAATTACTCAATCAGCATGCAATAATAGTAATAGAGGGTGATCGAACTCCGCAATTGAAAGTATTGAGAGAACTGTTTCCCTATCATAAGTATGTGCATTCTATCAGCCTGAAAAAGAATTCAGGATCGGGACCTTTTAAAGAAGGCACCTGGCAGGGAGGCCTGAAAATAATTTTTATTGATCCTACATGGAAACAAAAGATCTGGTGGGCCAGGGAAAAACTGCTTACCAAGTTAAAATATCAGTATCCCGGAAGATATTTTGGTAGCACAACAGATTGAAGAGCCAGATAAAGGTTTTTCTTTGTTTTATAATATTTACCTTGCAATCAAAATTTTTATAAATGGCCTTTATTATCGCAGAGGTAGGTCAAGCTCATGAAGGCAGTTTGGGTATGGCACTTTCCTATATAGACGCCTTGGCTGAAACCGGAGTAGATGCCGTAAAATTCCAGGTTCACATAGCCGAAGCCGAAAGCAGTATTCATGAACCTTTTCGTGTAAAATTTTCTTATCAGGATTCTTCCAGGCTGGAGTATTGGAAACGAATGGAATTTGATAAAAATGAATGGTTACTTTTAAAGAACAGGTGTGATGAAAAGGGCGTGGAATTTTTAGCCTCTCCATTCAGTAATGCGGCGGTAGATCTTTTGGAAGATATCGGGGTTAAAAGATATAAGCTCGGTTCAGGAGAAGTAACTAATTTTTTGTTGCTGGAAAAGATAGCAAGAACTGGTAAGCCGGTTATTCTCTCATCCGGGATGAGCTCGTATACGGAGCTCGATGATGCGACAGAATTCTTGAAAAAAAGGGGAGTGGAGTATTCATTACTGCAATGTACAACTGCCTATCCCACCCGACCTGAGAACTATGGTCTCAATGTAATCCGAGAATTGAAAGACCGATACGGAGTTAAAATTGGTTTTTCAGATCATTCGGCAAAGATAGAAACATGTTTGGCAGCCCGGGCTTTGGGAGCTGAAATCTTGGAATTTCATTCAGTTTTTGATAGGAGAAGTTTCGGGCCGGACGCAGAATCCTCGCTTGAAATAGATGAGGTGGCACAATTGGTTGAGAGGATCAGAAATATTGAAACAGCTTTTAGGAATCCTGTAGATAAATCTTCAAATACTGTTTTTGGAGAAGTAAAAAGTATTTTTGAAAAATCTCTTGCTGTGAACAAAGACCTTAAAAAAGGTCATATCCTGGCATTTGAAGATCTTGAAGGGAAAAAACCCAAAGGATATGGAATTGATGCTGCCGATTTTGGGCAGGTGGTGGGAAGAGAACTTACCCGGTCTGTCAGAAAATTTGATTTTTTGACCAAAAATGATATTAAATAGCTTTTGCACTTCAATTGTAAATGGACAAGGTAGTAATACATTTTAATTCCACTTTGCCCCATTTCATTCAGATTTTTGCCGGTTTGGAATACCTGCGGGAGAAGGGTGATATTGACACGGAATATCGCCTTGAATTATCTCGTTATCCGGTCAATATTTTAAAGGTCAGCTATAAAGGCCGGAACCTGTTCTTTGATATGGCCGATAATTCGGAAATCAATGCTGAATGTTACGAAGAAGCTGACTTTTATATTAAACGAATGCTTCTTCACTCAGATTTTGAAAAAAGCAATAAACTATATCCTTTTGGACTAAATTACCTGGTCTTTTATGAAAACAGGTTTCTAAAAAAAGCTTTTTTAAAACAATGGAAACTATTGCAATACTCCATTCGATTTTCCAGGACAGTATCCGGTTTATTGGACGTGAGAGGCTGTATTAACAATAACAGTGTACACCAAATGCAAAATGAACCTTCAGGTAACAAACAAATAATCTTCAGGACGCGACTTTGGGACCCGGAAAGGAATAGTGTAGAATGGAAAAAAGAAGAAAGAGAACGGCTGAATAATGAGCGAATAGTTCTGAATCGCCTTTTAAAGGAAAAATATTCAAATGATTTTTTAGGGGGAATCGAAAAAAGTGAACTTGCATTAAAGAAATGTCCCGACCTGTTGCTTAGAAAAGCAGAATATCATAAAAAAGAATTTCTCACTCATTTAAAAAATTCTGGAATCGGAATAGTTAACCAGGGCCTAGAGAAGAGTATTGGCTGGAAATTCGGGGAATATGTAGCTCACAGTATGGCTGTGGTCTCAAATCCAATTGACAAGTATAAACTATTTGGTCCACTAACGGAAGGTGAGAATTATCTTAAATATCAAACAACGGAGGATTGCATCGCCGCAATAGACCATTTACATAGGGATGATCGACTAAGACTGGAAATGCAGAAAGCTAATAAATCCTATTACGATAATTATTTACATCCGGGAGTAAAGATTGCAAAAATCTTTAGTATGTTAGGTTTTTAGCATTTGGATCTATGAAAATTCTGGTTCACAAAAATGAAGGTTTGGTAGTCAAGATAATTGGCTTAGAGGAAAATGTGCTCAAATTGAAAAGTAAGCGATGTTCAGCAGCTCTTTATGAGTTGGCTCAGAATTTTCCAGATGAAGTAATTGGGTGGTGTGAAGAGAGCTTGGTGCCAGATCTTGATCTTGACAACTGGGATGGAATTTTTCATCATGACCTGATCATGGCGTCCTATGGACAAAATCAAATGTTTTTACCTCCGGACATTGGTTATGTAGATCAATTACCTTTCGTAAATATTGAAAGAAATGTTAGTTACGGGTCGTGGCTTATGAGCAGTGATGTCGGGGGGATAATGGGAAAAGTTCTTTTAAAGTTTGTGCAGGTAACCCAGGGGATACATAACTTCAGCTATTTACTAAATGTCATTGCCAAAACGGGACAGCAAAATTCACTTTTTTGCTATAGTGCTCCTGGTTTGATCCAGAACAGGACTAAACTTCCTATTTCTTATTCAGCCTCCAAAGGCCAGCTGTTTAGGTTTGTTAGACAAAATTATACTAACATAAAGGTCTTTATACTATTCTGGTCACTATATAAATATGAAAGCAGGATATATTTATGGCCGTTGTTTAAAAGTGTGTTTTATCCAAAGATTATCGATAAAAGACCTGACCTTTCCGATTTTGGCATTAGATCTAATAAAGTGCCCGAATCCGATACTTCCGTTGATGTAGTGATTCCTACAATGGGGCGCAAAAAATATCTGTTGCAGGTGTTAGGGGATTTATCTGTTCAAACCCTACTCCCCAAGAAGGTTGTAGTGGTGGAGCAAAGCATAAATGGTACTGCTTCAGAACTGGATTTTATTGTGGACCGGGATTGGCCATTTTTGGTAATCCTTGAGTTTTTAATGATGCCCGGGGTCTGTCGGGCAAGGAATATTGGAATTAAAAGAACTGATTCCAGGTGGGTGTTTTTCTCAGATGATGATCAAAGACTGGACAAGACGGTTATAGAAAAATCTATACGAAGTTTAAACCGATTGGGAGCAAGATGTCTTACTACGAGTTATTTACAGCCGGGGGAGATAAAGCTCTATAAGCTGAAAAAACAATGGGGCACATTCGGTGCCGGTAACAGTTTCGTTCATCGGGATTACTTAGAAAAAGTAAAATTTTCAGAGGCCTATGAACACGGGTACGGGGAGGATAAAGATTTTGGGATGCAACTTAGAAAAGCCGGATGTGACATTATTTATGATCCTGATATTGAGATACGACACTTAAAGGCACCTGAAGGAGGATTTCGACATAAACCTGTTTTAGAATGGGAAATTACCCCTCCGCTCCCAAAACCATCTCCCACTATAATGGTCTATGCACTTCAACATTTTTCTATTGAACAGCTATTGGGTTATAAGACTCACTTATTTTTGAAATATTATTTTAATCAGCAAATTAGAAATCCTCGATTGTACCTTCAGCGTATGAAAAAGCAATGGAAAGAAAGTGAGGTTTGGGCAAAGAAATTAATTTTGAATAAATACTAAATGCCGGTTTAGTGTACGTTTTGAGATCGATAAATTGATGAAGTTTCTTTTAACTAATAGCGAAGGGCAGTTCCAGACTTCCAAAGAAACACCTTTTGAATTGACTAAAAAAAAGGTGGGAGATTACACATGGTATTGTGAAAAAGAGAATTCGGTCTTTGAAACAGATAGATTTTTGAGCCTAACCGAGGGCTATATGAGGGATCTGGATCAGGATATAGCACCCGGGGTAAACTCAACAGAAAAAGTTGTCCAGCAGTATTCTAGAAAATGGCCCTTACCCGAAAACGTCACTGGCTCTTTTTCTTCAGTTGTTGTTGATAAGGAGTTGAATGAAATAATCCTTTTTAATGACGTAATAGGTATATATCCTCTATACTATAAATACAGTGGGGAAGAGTTGTTTATAAGCAACAGCATTATTTTATTGGGAATTTTTACAGGTGGTGAATTTGATGAAGTTGGTATTACCCAAAGGTGCATGGCCCCGGAGTTTTCTGCCATTGGAGGAAGGACTATTTTAAAGGATTGCAGACGGTTGTTACCCGGGGAATGGATAAAATTCGAGCAGAATAAAGCGAATCCTGAAGTAAAATATGACAATTCGCTGTATCACAACCTGTCTTCTCCTGATCTTAAAAAGGAGCAGGTCCGTGACTATTGGAGATCGTATAAAAGAGAAGTGAAGTTTCTCCTGAATAATTCAAAAAGTGTAAAACTAGCATTAAGTGGCGGCATTGATAGTCGTACGCTTTTAGCTGCTATACCTGAAGATAAGGAATTAAATTGTCTTACTTATGGGGCAGAGGACAATTATGAAACCGAAATAGCCAATAGATTGGCTCGGTTAAAAAAGGCATCCTTCAAGAGTTTTTCTCAGCCTGAACTTTATTTTCCTGATGTCGAAAAGATTATGGAATATACACTCGATACTGAAGCTCTGTACCTTAATTCGTGGTTAGAGATACTGGAAAATACTTCAGAAGAGAAATCCATTCCTTTATTAATAGGAGACTTTAGTACAGTGTTAACGGGAAGGACAATAAAGAAATTTTCGGGTAAGAAGCTAAAACCTCGTGATTTCATAAATCATTTCGTTTTTCAGAAGCCCTATCAGCTGGAAGAGAATAATCCCGAGAGCTTTCAGGAATGGAAGAATGAGGTGTTTTACCAGTTTTCCCGACGTTATACACCAGGGAAAGTGTCACAGCTAAATTCAAACCTTGGACGGGAGCAGTTGATTAGTAGCTTAAAAACTGACCTTGAGGAACTTTTTTGTCGGATCGAAAGCCATAATTTGAAATACATTGAATTAGTGGATGAACTCTTTACCTGGTACACCCACTCAAGAATTCCCATGGGAAAACAAGTCTTAATTTGTAACAGGAAGTATAAGGCTTTTTGCCCTTCAATGTCATTGGGTAATCTTCGAATGGCCAGTAGGATGCATCCTAATTCCCGCCTAAGTTTTAGATTTATTAAAAAACTTTTCAGAGAGGCAAAAGAATTCGAAGAATTGAAAAAAGTTCCAACAAGTCAGGCTCCTCTGGTACCGTTCAATTTTCCCGATTTTATTCGTTTTCCAATATGGGCCGCCAGGGAAAAGGTGGACCAGGTATTAATAAAACGAATGGTCCGAAAAAACGACCCTTACGGGAGATACAGATTGTTTAAATCGAATAACTGGGTACAGGTGTATCAAAATCCGGAGATGGAAGATAATATTCGGGCCTACTTTTCAAAGAATCAATTAGGAGAGGGATATTCCAGTTTTTTGTTGAACCAGGCTAAAGCAAGGAAGAATATGAAGCAGTGGCCTTTCGCCAATCTTGAGATTATAAATGCTGCAGGATTAAATGCTGAATTGAACTATATTAGGAAATATACTGAATGATTGATTTTGGATTGATAATATGTACTTATAAGAGGCCACTAGCGGTAAGACGATTATTGGAATCTATCGAAGATCAATCGTTTTATCCGGGGGAGATTGTAGTCGTGGACGGTTCGCCTGATGATTCTACAAAGCAAATACTCCATGAGAGGATATTTAAAGATCTTAAATATTTTCCAGTAGCTAAGAAAGATCTGGGGTTGACAAAACAGCGAAATTATGGTCTTTCTCAAATTTCCGCCGATCTTGAGGTAGTCTGTTTTTTAGATGACGATGTTCTTCTGAAACCAGATTTTTTTGAAAACCTCTTAAACACTTACTATAACTATCCCAATGCCCTTGGAGTAGGGGGGTATATTATTGATAACACTATAGACTGGAGAAGGGCTGATGGAGCCATAAAAACGGAAGAATATGAGATAGATGGTTGGGTGCGGCCTTTAGGCAGTCGTAATGCATTAAGGAGAAAATTAGGATTGCTGAGTAACCTGCCCCCCGGATTTATGCCACAGGCTTCCAATGGACTTTCTATTGGTTTTTTGCCTCCATCTGGCCAGACATATCCCGTGGAATTTTTTATGGGAGGAGTGGCATCGTATAGAACAGAGGTGTTCAAATACAACAGGTTTTCTTCTTATTTTGAGGGGTATGGACTTTATGAGGATATGGATTTTTGTCTACGGGCGTCAAAGATGGGACAATTATATGTTAACACCTCTGCCCGGTTATACCACTATCATGAAGACTCCGGAAGGCCTAACCGATTTGAATATGGGAAAATGGTTATTCGCAACGGATGGTATGTCTGGAGGGTTAAATATCCCTCACCCGGATTAAAAGCCAGGTTAAAATGGAATGCGACAGCTTTATTATTAACTTTGGTGCGGTTAGGTAATGCTGTAAACACCCCAAAGAGAATAGAAGCCTTGACCGAGAGCACCGGGAGAATTATTGGTTGGTGCAGCCTCTTATTTGATAAGCCGAAACATGAATCCTGAAGAACGAGCAGCCGTCAATAAACGTCAGAGAGAATTCTATGACAGCAAGCATAAGAACCTACCTACCAGGATCTGGTCTTTTTTTAGAAATGGTTTACTGAATAAGATCAAAAAACAACTGCAGGTGGAGCGGGATATATATGAGTTACACAAAAAGTGGTTTGGAGATCTTTCCAATAAGAAGGTTTTGGATCTGGGATGTTATAAAGGCAATAGTCTTAGTTTTTACCTGGCTTCAAATTCTAAAAGTTACCTTGGTATTGATCTAAGTGCAACCGGAATAACGTACCTGGAGAAACGTTTGAAAAATATTCCAACTGCAAGAGCTGAGGTTGTAGATTTTCTATCCAAGGACTTTAAAGAAGGTGATTTTGATCTCATTTATGCCTATGGGGTACTTCATCATTTTAAAGATGTGGATGAATTGATCGCTCAACTGGATAAAAAGCTGGCAGTAGGTGGGGTAATCATAAGTTATGATCCTCTTCAAACCAGTATACCGATGAAGTTTTTCAGGATGTTGTACCGGCCTTTTCAATCTGATAAGGACTGGGAGTGGCCTTTTAGCAAAAAAACCTTTTTTAAATTCCAGGAAAATTTTGAGGTGAAAGAAAGAAGAGGGGTCCTTGCGAAGGCAAAATATGCAAGTTTGTTGAATTTTATGCCGGTTTCCGAGGAGTATAAAGAAAAGAAAGCAAAAAAATGGCACAGAAGTGATTGGGAAAAGTCTTCTCAGTCAGACACCTATTTGTTCAGGTGTATGCATCTCAGTATGCTATTGCAAAAAAAGTCCCTGTGATGAAATTTGCCGTCTTCACCCATGTCCAACATTTCAAAAAAGGCAACCAATTTTATGCCTATGCCCCTTATATAAGGGAAATGAACCTGTGGTTTCAGTTTGTAGAAGAGGTAGAGGTTGTTGCTCCATTGGTCAGTAACTCACGAGTAGATAAAAAAGGTTATGGAGGAAGTGATCAAAGAATTCACTATGATCATAATGAATTGTCCTTTACACCAATTTTATCATTAAATTTTTTAAATTTTATTAACACTATAGTCTCAGTTCTAAGGATTCCCTTTATCTTTCTGCGGATTTTTGGGGCCATGCGACGTGCAGATCACCTTCATTTGAGATGTCCGGGAAATATTGGTTTGTTATCATGTATTGGCCAGATCTTTTTCCCCTCAAAACTTAAATCGGCGAAATATGCAGGAAATTGGGATCCTTCTTCAAAGCAACCCTGGTCCTATACACTTCAAAAATGGATCCTGAATAATACATTTTTGACCCGGAAAATGCAGGTCCTGGTCTATGGAGATTGGCCGGAGCAGACCAGAAATATTAAATCTTTTTTCACAGCATCCTTTTCAGAAGACGAAAAATTTTCAGTCGGAGAAAAGGATTTTTCCGAACCCTTTACTTTTTTATTCGTTGGAAACCTGGTAGAAGGAAAGAAGCCGCTGGAAGCAGTAAAGTTAGTTGAGCAACTGAATTTGAGGTTGAAAGGAGACACGGATCCGGAGATCCTTGCCAACTCAAAAAACGTCAGCCTGGAGATTTTTGGCGATGGTCCGGAAAGAGAAAAACTGGAAACCTACGTCAGAGAAAAACAATTAGAGCAATTTGTTACCTTTAAAGGATCCCGACCTTTAGAAGAACTGAAGGGTGCTTATCAAAAAGCACATTTTGTGATCTTGCCATCAAAATCTGAAGGCTGGCCCAAAGCCATTGCGGAAGGTATGTTCTTTGGCTGTATTCCCATTGCCACTCCTGTAAGCTGTGTGTCGTGGATGCTCGATCAAGGGAATAGAGGTATTCTATTGACCAATAATGCCAACAGCCAAAAGCTAAAAGCTAAAGGCTCGTTAGAAAGAATAGTTGGCAATGGGCAGTGGATAAAGGATGTAGATAAAATCTCAGGATTGATGAAAGATCAGAAGGAGATGCAAAGAATGTCCAAAGAGGCTAAACAATGGAGTCAACAATATACTTTGGAAAAATTCGAAGGTGCCATTCAGGAGGTTTTGAATTACAAACAACAAATCATAAACAACAAACAGGATAGTGCGCGTATTACAACTCATAGATAGTCTTCATAGCGGTGGCGCCGAACGCATGGCAGTAAATTATGCCAATGCCTTGGAAAGTAGGGTCGAGGGTTCATTTCTATGCTGTACCCGTTCGGAAGGTTTGTTGAAAGAGAAATTAAATCCTTCTGTTGGTTTCCTGTTTTTAAAGAAAAAAGCCACATTAGATTTTAGAGCTTTATTTAGATTAAGAAATTATATCTTGAAAAATGATATAGATCTTATTCAGGCCCATGGGACTTCCTGGTTTTTTGCTGCATTGGTGAAAATGACGTGCCCAAAATTAAAGTTAGTATGGCATGATCACTACGGTAAAGAGCTCAAAGACAGGAAAACAGGTGTGCTTTATGTTTTTTCCAATATTTTCAATGGAATAATTTCAGTCAATACTGAACTTAAAGATTGGGCAATTGAAAAACTTAGGGCTAAAAATGTAATTTATGTAACCAATTTTTTAGCTGAACAAAATTGTTCCGGGGAAATATTTTTGAAAGGGAAAGGCACATTTAACCTTCTCTGTATTGCCAATTTTCGTCCACAAAAGGATCACATTAATTTATTAAAAGCCTTTAAATTAGCTTTTATAAATAAGCCCGATGTTTCCCTTCACCTGGTAGGAAAGTTTGAAGAAGGGCCTTATTACGATGAAATAAAAAAGTACCTTTTAGACAACGAAATGGAGAATAAAGTTTATCTCTATGGAGAGCAAAAGGATGTGAAGCAGTTTTTGAAACAAGCTCAATTGGGGGTTTTGTCATCAAAATCAGAAGGTTTGCCTCTGGCTCTTCTGGAATACGGATTAAATGCCTTACCAGTTGTCTGTACAGCGGTAGGAGAGTGTCCGGAAGTGTTGGGAAATTGTGGTATTCTGGTGGAGCCGGGAAAACCCAAGGCTTTGGCAGAGGCAATGAATTTTTATTATCACAATTTATTGGCAAGAGATAAAGACAGAATCTGTTTTGAAAGAAAAGTTAAAAACAATTACACTGAGGGTAAGGTCGTTTCAGAAGTGATACGTTTTTTTGCGACTTTAACGACTAAAAAAGGGAGAATTTAATAGAAAGAATGAGAGCAGCTCTTCAATATAGAGACGATGTTTTTCAAAAAGCTATAAGCTCGGAATACGTCAGGATTCTGCTACTGCATTTGGGTATAGCATTTGCCGTTAACACTTACGAAAAATTAGCTTTTTTTCATTTCTTAGGTGCATTTGGATATTTTCTGTTCATAACCATTCAGAATGAAAACCGCAATAATGAAGCTCTTTTTGGAGCTGCATATCTTGTTGGTGCTGAGGTTTTTTGGAGGATGACCAGCGCAACTATTTTTTATGAGACAGGAAAGTACGGAGTAATACTTTTTTTGCTAATAGGTATGTTCTTTAAGGGAGCTTCATCAAAAACAGTACCCTACTGGATATATCTTTTAGTGCTAATGCCCGGAATTATTATTGCATCTATGGCATTGGATTATGACACGGTATTTCGTAAAGCTATAGCTTTTAATCTTGCCGGTCCTGTATGCTTAGGAGTATCGGCATTATACTGTTATTATAAGAAGATCACGAGGTATGAGATGGAGAAGGTTATTATAATGTTATTAATGCCCCTAATTACCACAATGGCTTATCTTCACCTCTACACCCCCCGGTTGGATCAATCTCTTATTAGTATGTCAGGCAATTATGCCGCCACAGGAGGTTATGGTCCTAATCAAATTTCCACCGTACTTGGGATGGGAGCTTTTTTATTGGTGACCCGGCTTTTTGTCATTAGAACAAGATGGATCAATATTGTTGATTTATTCCTTCTGGGCGTAATGAGTTACAGAGCTATGGTCACTTTTTCAAGAGGAGGTGTTATTACTGCCTTTATCTGTGTTGTTTCTTTTATTATTATATGGTATTATAAACAAGGAGCAGCTGAAAAAACACGAATCAACTTCAAAGTAGGAGTACTCTTACTGGCAATGTTTCTCTCCTGGATTTTCACAAATTTCCAAACGGGTGGTTTAATTTTTAATCGGTATACAAACAGGAATGCAGCTGGACAGTTAAAAGATGATATTACCACAGGACGGGCTGAACTGGTAGAAACAGAACTCGAAGGTTTTTACCATAACCCGGTCCTGGGTCTTGGAGTGGGGAAAGGTTATGATTTTAGAAAGGAAGAATTAGGTATTGAAATTGCCTCGCACAGTGAGATTAGCAGGTTGTTATCAGAACACGGAATGTTGGGTGTCGTGGCCGTTCTAATTCTTATATTTGTGCCTTTATTGTTTTGGCTGAAGTTTAAAAATAATTACTATTTTTTGGCTTTCGTTGCGTTCTGGTTCCTGACCATCAACCATTCTGCCATGCGTATTGCTATGCCTGCCTTTGTTTACGGTCTTGCATTGTTATATATAGTTGATGATAAAAAGCAGCCTGTGCAAAAGAAAAAACCAATGGAGAGGCTGGTCGTTTAAAATTTGTTGATGAAAAAAAGAATCCTGTACATAGGTAATAATTTATCGAATCCCACTTTTACGGCTACCTATATTTCTTTTTTTAGCGAAGTATTGAAGCAGGAAGGTTACTGGGTTAAAACCGCCAGCAGCAAGGACAATAAGGCAATGCGTCTTATGGAAATGCTCTCCCTTATTTGGGCACACCGAAAAGAGACCGATACCGTTCTGATCGATACTTATGGTGCACAGAATTTCTACTATGCCTATAGCATTGGAAAGCTTTGCCAGCAGTTGAAATTACCTTATATCCCCATCCTTCATGGTGGTAATCTGCGGGAACGCATCCAAAAATCACCAAACCTCACGCGATCTTTGTTTGGGAACGCAAAACTTAACGTAGCGCCTTCTCACTTTCTGTACGACATTTTTGAAAAGGCGGGTTTTGAGAATATTAAAATTATCCCGAACTCCATCAGCCTGGAAGATTATCCTTTCAAGAGAAGGGGAAATTTCGCGCCAAAATTTCTGTGGGTAAGAAGATTTCAGGAACGCTATAATCCGATGCTGGCGGTGAAGGTCTTTGAAAAGATACAACAGGATTATCCCGATGCCGAAATGTGCATGGTTGGTCCGGAGAAAGACGGTTCTCTGGCCAAGTGTCAGCGATACGCCCAGACACACCACCTGCCTATTAAATTTGCCGGAAAATTAAAAAAGAAAGAGTGGGCCGCACTCTCTGTTCACTACGACTTTTTTATTAACTCTACCAATGTTGACAATACACCTATCAGTGTAATTGAAGCCATGGCCCTGGGGCTGCCGGTGATCTCTACCGACGTTGGCGGAATGCCTTTTTTGATCGAACAGGGTAAAGACGGTATCCTGGTGCCTGAAAAAAATGTAGATGCTATGGTAACTGCTATTGAAGATCTGCTCGAAGATCAGGAGAAAGCCAAAAGCATTGCAGAAGCCGCCAATCAAAAAGTGCAGGCTTTTGATTGGGAAGTGGTAAAGGAACAGTGGATTGAGGTGTTGAATGGGAGTGAACTCCGATCATAATAAGAGATATCAATTCGCAATTATTTCTTATTATAAGAGGCTCTTAGCCGTTAGCCTTTTGCCATTGGCTTTTTAGAATAACTTGGTTTTTTTGGTGTTTATACAATAAATAGAATTAGTGCATTAGTGGCTAAAAATTAGAATCTTGACAAAGCACCTCCTTTATATCGGAAATGAACTACAAGACCGTGGGGGAACACCGACTTCGGTTGACATACTTGCACCTCTATTGAGAGAGGAAGGCTATGAGGTAAAGACAGCTTCAGCAAATCCCGGAAAACTACAGCGCTTAAAAGAAATGTTATTGCTGGTGTACCGAAACCGGAGAACAGCAGATTATGTCCTCATCGATACCTATAGTACGACCAATTTCTGGTATGCCGCGGCAGTAGGATACTTATGCCGGAGGTTTAAACTAAAATACATTCCCATTCTCCGGGGTGGGAATCTTCCACAACGACTTAAAAGATCCCCCAGGGAGACGACAAAGTTGTTCTCCAATGCCTATCAGAATGTGGCGCCGTCACAATTTTTAATGGCTAGCTTTGAAGCAGCCGGATTCAGAAATCTTATTTACATCCCCAATAGCATACAACTTTCCGACTATCCTTATAAGGAACGGAAAAATATAAAGCTCTACCTACTCTGGGTAAGGTCCTTTGCTAAAGTATATAATCCATTGCTGGCTTTGCATGTCCTGGAGATCCTGCTAATGAAATATCCTGATGCCGAACTTTGTATGGTAGGACCTGAAAAAGACGCCTCCATGGCTGCCTGTAAAAGGATGGCGGAGGAGAAAAAACTGCCTGTACGGTTTATGGGCCGATTGCAAAAGAAACATTGGATCGAATTGGCCGCTCAATTCGATATTTTTTTAAACACCACGAATGTGGACAATACCCCTGTCAGCGTGATAGAAGCCATGGCTTTGGGGTTGCCCATAGTTTCAACAGATGTGGGCGGTATTCCATTTCTTCTTAGTGAACAAAAAAATGCCTTGTTAGTACCACCACGTGATGCCGTGAAAATGGCGCGTGCTGTTGAGGAACTCCTCTCCGAACCTGCCAAAGCTCAACGCCTGGCTGCGGCAGCCAGGAAAAAAGCAGAAGACTTCGACTGGAAAAGAGTAAAACTTCAGTGGCACCAATTGCTAAGTTAAATCAGTTTTCCTTATTCAAAAAGCTGAAATTCTATTTTTATAATCGACTGATTATTATTAGATTAGCTGCTGTTTCAGCTCCCTTTATTTTAAAATATTTACTATCCATTACTTTTTCCAGATGAAAAGGTGATGGTGGAGGACTTTATGGGGCCAGAATTAAGTTTATTACCAGGATCCATAATTGAAGAACCGGAATTGATTATTCCAAAACATGTAGGGGGATTATGGAAAGATCGAACGCCATTGTTAAAAATCAGGATTTAGACCTGAGGGCTTTAAAGTCTTCCTTATATTTACAGCGAAATAAACTTTCCATGCCCCGGAAATCTAGTCTGCAATTTGTAGTTTCAGAACGCAAGATCCTACTTCGAATTTTTGATGTGGTATGGGTACTTTTCACCCTATACGTGGTGGGGATTCTGTTCCGCCTGGAATATTTCAGCATCTCTGAGAGGTTTTGGCACTGGAGTGTGGTTTTGGCAGCTTATCTAAGTCTTTTCTCAAGTATCTTCGAATTATATGATCTTCAGAAAGCCAGCCAACATTATACGGTCCTTAAAAATGTGGTTTTAACGACCTCTGTCACCGTACTTTTCTTTTTGCTTACTCCTGTTTTAACTCCGGTTCTGCCAGATAACCGGTTACAGATCATTTATTTTTATGTTGCTATTATTGCCGCCCTTCTCATTTGGCGCTACGCCTATATTGGTTTGATATCTTCTCCCCGGTTTTATAGGCGGGTCCTTATTGTGGGAGCACCGATGGAAGTGGAAATGATAGCAGAACAACTACAACAGGTGGATCCAAATTATAGTATTATAGGATATATTGATCCCTTGAGCCGGACTAGTAAAAATATAAGCCTAAAAGCATTTTCTGTAGGGGAACTCAGTAAGACCATTAAAAGTGAAGGTGTAGATGAATTGCTGATCTCCGGAATGGACGCTTCGGCCAATAATCCGCAATTATACAGGGAGATCATGAGTCTTGTGAATGCTGGGTTTATGGTTCAGGACTACAACCACGTATATGAAGAGAAGACTTTCCGCATACCTGTGCAGCATATAGAAAAGAATTTTTACAAGTTCTTTCCCTTTAGCCGTAGTAATGACAACAAATTCTACCTTTTCTTTCACAGGATGACAGATATACTTATCTCCCTGCTGGGGCTCCTGGTAGGGCTTTGTCTTGTTCCGTTCATTTACTTCGGAAATCTTTTAGGAAACAAAGGGAAATTGTTCTACACCCAGGAAAGAGTGGGAAGGCACGGAAAAACTTTTCAAATGCTGAAATTCAGAACCATGAAGTTGGATGCCGAAGAGAACGGGGCACAATGGGCCCAGAAGAACGATGTGCGGGTCACCCACTTCGGAAAGTTTCTGCGGCGATCCAGGCTGGATGAATTTCCGCAGTTTTGGAATATTCTGAAAGGGGAGATGAGCCTTATTGGTCCGCGTCCCGAAAGACCTGTCTTTGTAAAAGAATTGTCAGAACTTATTCCATTTTACGATACCCGTCACTTCGTGAAACCCGGACTTACCGGCTGGGCACAGGTAATGGGTGAATATGGCAACAGTCATTCTGATAGCCTCGAGAAGCTTCAATATGATTTATACTACATCAAGCATCGCAATATTTTCCTGGACATAACAATTCTCACCAAAACCCTGAGTACAATTATATTTTTCCGGGGGCAATAAGCTTCTTTGCAAATATTTCGGGACCAATTTCTATTAAGCGAAAGGTTTATGACATTAGCTGAATTTCTGAAAAGCCTTGTAGATTTCTCTGAGGAGGAACTAACAGATATACTTTCTAATTTTAAGAGGGAAGAGATTCCGAAGAATGAGGTGCTGGTGGAACAGGGAAAAATTTGCCGGAGACTGTACTTTGTAGAAAGAGGAATAGCCAGAAATTACTACCTCAATAGTGATGGCAAGGAGATCACGCAATTGTTCTTTGGAGAAGGCAGATTTATGTCAAGCCTGGAGAGTTTTTTTCAGGAGAGTCCGAGTACTTACTACCTTGAGTTATTGGAAGATTCTGTTATAGTGTCTATTACCAAGGAGCGCCTGGACCTACTTTTTGACAGGTATCATAAAATGGAAAAGCTGGGGCGTCTTTTGGCAACAGAAATGCTTACTAAAGTTGTTCAGAAGATCAATGCCATACAGTTCCAGACTGCCCAGGAACGTTATGAATATATGCTTACCGAATATCCCGATATAACCTACAGAGTGCCTCTGGGGCACATTGCATCTTACCTCGGAATGTCACAGGAAACCTTGAGCCGGATCAGGAAAAGGAAACTATGATCTCTTCACATCTCTTCATTTTTTGATATAGGTCAAAAGAAAGACCGCACTTCAGCCAGATCTTTGCACTCTAAATTTAAAAACAGTGAGAATGCAGAGAAACAGAGTAGGTTTAGGTGCCGTTCTAATGCTCCTTATCGGATTTCTTCCGGCTATAAGTAACGCCCAGGAATTGGAGCCGGAGCTGATGGAACTGATCAATAAGGGCCTGAACAAGAATCACGAACTCAATGTAAATGAATTCGAAGCCGAGCAGGCAGTTTTAGACCAAAAGCTGGCCAAATCAACCTTTCTTCCCAAAATCACCCTTAACGGAAATTATACCCGACTCAATGACGACATCCGATTTGATGAGGATACTGAAAAATTACTTTTGGGGACTCAAAAACTGCTGATAAAAGAAGCTGTTGGCTTACCCTTCAATTCAGAATTTCCTGAGACCCTGCCGTTGCAGGCGATTCCTGCCATTCAACAGAAGAATATTTTAAAATCTTCAGTTGACGTGGATTGGGTATTATTCAGCGGTTTTCAGGCTTCCAGTGCATTAAAGGCCAGTAAGCATAAGGAGGCATCCATAAATTTTGCGGGTTCAGCTCTGGAAAATAAAGCAGCGCTAAAGATCATTGAAACCTATGATCAACTGGCTTTGGTAAATGCTTCAGAAAAGGTTCTAAAGACTTCCGAAGAATTCCTGACGCAACAGGAACTGTTTGTTAAAAAAGCCATTGAGAACGGCCTTGCGACTCCTATAGAACGAAAAAAGATCGAACTGGCCAGGCAGCAACTCATAGGCAAACAGCTGGAGTTTGAGCAGAACAAGACATTATTGATAGAGGTTTTACAACAGCTTACCGGAGTAAACAGGGAGCAACTAAACTTACTGGATCCACACCTGGCGCCTTTTACCACGGTTGAAGATCAGCCTGTTGAAAAACGCGATGAGGTAAAAGCCCTTGAGGAAGCTGAAAAAGCAAGCCTGAGTAAAGCGAAAATGGAAAGGAATAATTTCATTCCGAAGTTAGCCTTAAAAGGACATTATGAGTTACTGGAGGATGACCTCTCTCTGCTGGATCCAAAATGGTATGTGGGAGTAGGGTTGCGATGGAATCTTTTCGACGGGAATCAATCTCATCTAAAAAGTCAACAATCCAGGTTTGAAGCCCTTAAGTACAGGGAGCAGTTGGCAGAAGCCGAAGAAATGATCGCGCTGTCCATCACCAAAGCCGAATTGGCTCTTAGAGCTTCCCGACAAAATACCATGATCGTACAAAAAGAGATCGACCTGGCTAAGGAAACTTACGAAATGGTGGACAAGCAGTACCGTAATGATCTTGCTTCCATTACCGATGTGCTGGATGCTTTAAAAGACCTGGAACAGGCTGGATTCCGATTACAGGAATCTTACTTTAAGGAGCGTAGAGCCCAGATCGATCTACTTCACGCTAAAGGACAACTTGACTTCTAAACCAAAAAAAAATAAAAAATGAATTTATACAAAAAGATAGTTTTGAGCGGATTGGCAGTGCTTAGCCTTAGCTCGTGTAATAATGATGACAAGATCCCGGCTCAACGGGGGAAAGTGAAATTTGAGACCATTTCTGTCAGCGGCAAACTTCCCGGCAGGATCAGTAAGATCTATGTAGAAGAAGGCCAAGAAGTGAAAATAGGAGATACCCTGGCACTAATTGATATTCCTGAAGTGAACGCCAAAATGAAACAGGCCGAAGGAGCTGTTACAGCTGCTAAGGGGCAACTTGATATGGCCTATAATGGAGCTACTTCAGAACAACTGGAGCAAATACAGGGAAAACTGAATGCCGGAAAGGCGCAATTGGATTTTGCCAGGGAATCCTTTAACCGGATCCGGGCGATGTTCAATGATTCCCTGGTGAGCCGTCAACAATACGATGAGGTGAAAATGAAGCTGGCTATGGCTCAGGCCCAGGTAGACGCTTTACAGGCTAAGCAGGAAGAGGTGAAAAAAGGCGCCAGAAGGGAACAGATAGACCAGGCGCAGGGGCAGTTGGATCGCGCTTTGGGTTCTAAAGAGGAGGTGATGAGTGCATCCATGGAGCAATATCTCACTGCGCCCGACAATATGACCATTGAAACCGTCAGCCTGAGTGAAGGTGAATTACTAACTCCGGGTTATCCACTTTTCAATGGCTATGAAAAAAGCAGTATGTATTTCAGGTTCAGTATTCCTGAGTCACAGGTATATGAATTTAAAGTGGGAGATAAGCTCACAGTAGTAAATCCATACACTAAAGAAGAAACAGCAACCAAACTCGTGGCGATCAAGCAACTTGCTCATTATTCTGATATCACCAGTACCGCGCCCATGTACGAGCTTTCTGAACCTGTTTATGAACTTAAACTGGTCCCTGAAAAAGGTGGAGTTGCCGGAAATTATTTTATGAACAGCACGATCGTATTAAAGCAATAGAATGAAGGACTTTCGAAGATTACTCAAGATTGAATTCAGAAGGATATTCTCCAACAAAGTGTTGCTGGCCATCTTTTTTGGCGCTCCGCTTTTGTACGGATTTCTATTCGGATTCGTATACAACCAGGCTAAAGTGATCGATCTTCCTATTGTGATCGTAGATGAAGATCACAGCCCGATTTCAGATAAATTGATCGACGCTTTTGATGACAATGAGGCGTTAAAAGTAGCCGATGTAAGATACTCTCCCGGAGAGATCGCCAAAGAAATGCCTTTTAAGGAATATGCTGCGGTAGTAAATATTCCTAAAGGCTTTGAAGCTGAGATCCTTCAGAAAAGACATCCCGAAATAAGAGTTGATCTCAACATGGTGAATATTTTGAATGCCAATATTGCCAGCAAGAATATTCAGACCGTCTTGATGACCATGAATGCCGGCATTGAGATCGAGGGCCTGAAGAAGCAGGGGATGCCTCCCGCTCATGCCCTGGAAGCTTATGAAAGCTTCAGGATCAACTTCAATAAGATGTACAATTCTACCGGAAACTACCTCACCTTTATGCTCCCGGGTTTGCTTGCGGCCATAATGCAGCAGGTGATATTTCTGGCTCTTGCCCTTGTTTTTGCGAGGGACTTTGAGGACGGTTATTTTCACGTATTGGCCGGCACTCATAAATGGGCTTTTTACCATATTTTCTTAAAGGCTGTGCCATTTTTGATCCTTATCCCGTTTATGTGGGCATTGGTAAGTTGGTTCCTGCCTTTCTTCAGAATTGAAGCTGATATTTTTAGTCTCCCAATGCTTATTCTCACTGCGTTGTTAACACTGGCTTCCATGGGAATTGGGATGCTGTTCTCCATTGTTTTTCCTAACCAGTTAAAGGCAACAGAACTGCTTATGGTGATCTCAACACCGGCCTTTGTACTGAGCGGATTTACCTGGCCTTCCCTGGCAATGCCCGGAGCCATAAGTGCCTTTGCGGAAATTATTCCCGTAACCCACTTTTTGAATGGCTTCCGGAAAGTGGCTTTCTATGGCGGCGGAATATCCTCTATTTCTCACGAGATAACCATGCTTATAGTGATCACCGCAGGAAGTTTATTAGCAATGCTGATCCTTCTACAGCTGAAGATCAGGAAAAGCAGAAAGAATCCTCCGGAAGCAGTTGCGTGATGGAGTGTTTTTGTGAATGTCCCGTCTGCTAAAGGCGGGATTTTTTCTTTTAAGGAGGATCTGTGGACTGCCCCAGGAGCTTTGAATTCTGAAATTTTAAATTCTTTTTCTCTTCCATTTCACCATGGCAAAAAGGAAGATGAACAAGCTGAGGAAATTTGCAATCCGGGCCAGGTAATCCCCGTAGCGGGTGTAGAAAGTGAGCTTATCGTTGAGGGTAAGTTCTCCCCTTAAAGCTCCCTTCTTCTCGTAACCGAGGGATTGGGTGATCTGCCCTTTTTCATTGATGAAGGCTGAGATACCTGTGTTGGCACTACGGGCAACAGAACGCCGGTTCTCAATAGCTCTTAACCTTGCGTAACTCAAATGTTGTTTATGACCCTGAGTCCGTCCCCACCAGGCGTCGTTCGTAATGATCGCGAGAAAATCTGCTCCTTTGTTGACATAACCGGTGACAAAATCCCCGTAAACCGATTCATAGCAGATAATAGGTCCAACTTTTTCCCCGTTAAGAAGTTCAAACACGCCACGTTCCTTCTGAGTGGTTTTCATAGCTACCGTTCCACCCAAGTCGATCATCACATTACCTAAAACGGGTTTCAGGACTTCCTGATACGGAAAGTTCTCCACCCCAACGACAAGCTTTGATTTATGGTAGAAGCTTACTGAATCCCTGGCAGTGACCATAAACGCCGAATTGTAATCATCATACCAGTCCCTCGGACCAATTTGATTGCTTTGACTCCTTACCCGCGACGGATTATTAAAACGCTCGTACATTGAGATACCACTCAAAAATGCCATTTTTGAATGCCTTCTCACGAAATCCCTGGTGAAGAAATTGGCTTCAGAGTTCTCGAACTGACTGTAAATGGTACCATCAGCAAAAACGGTTTCTGGAGCTATGACTATGTCAGTATTGGGACTGATATTTTCTTCGGCGAGTTTGGTCAAAAGCTGTCCGATCCTGACATCGGTAGTGTTGTATTTTTCCGTGTAGGGGTTAATGTTGGGTTGCAGAACGACTGCCTCCAGCTTCTTTTCACTTTCTTCGTAGTTGAACAGAATAAGATAGGATAGGCCAATTGGCAGTAGGATCAATAGCCCATTTTTCAGTAAACCTCTTAACAGGATGGCCTTGTCCTGATGTTGTCGGTAAAGAAGCAGCATTTTCAGTAGTCCCACATTTACCAGTAAGACCCATAAGGTTCCTCCAAAAGTTCCGGTATATTCATACCACTGTATCCAGGTAGAGTATTCAGAAAAGCCATTTCCAAGGTTTAACCACGGCCATGAAAACTCCCAGTTGAGGTGCAGGTATTCAAAACTCATCCAGAGACTGATGAGGAAACTGGCGGCCGCTTTAAAATCGACTCTTTTTGCTACGATGTGATAGATGAGGAATACCAGTGACATCAGCAATGAATTGACCACTATGGCAAAAATCCCTCCAAAGGGCGTGGAAAAGTAGAGCCAGTAAGTGGTTATGAGATTCCAGATGAAAAAACTGAGGTAAGAGAGCCCGAAGATCTTTAATTTTCGATAATGGGCCTCTTCCATTCTTATTCGGTATTCGGAATAGAGAAGAGGTACAAAAGCAACGAACAGCAGTAACGGAAACCCGTAGGTGGGCCATCCAAGAGCCAGCAACATACCCGACAGCAGGGCGTAAAAAAAGTACTTCATCAGGGGAGCTTTGGCTCAAAAATACAAATTCTTTCCTCATTTCAGGCGGAGCAGAAATTTGGCAAAAAACATACAGTTAGAGAAATTGTTTTTCGCGCCACGGCCCTAAAAATTTCAGAAGAGAATCATATCCTTCAGAAGAAAAGATAGTTTTAGTACATTTACCTAAAACCAACCTGTATGAGCCTAAAAAGACATATTCCCAATACCATCACTCTTCTTAATCTCTTCTGCGGAAGTATTGCCGCGATCTTTGCCGTGCAGGGAAACCTGGTCATGGCTGCCATTTTTGTTGGACTGGGGATCTTTTTTGACTTTTTTGACGGACTTGCAGCCCGTATGCTTGATGTGAAAACTGAATTGGGTTTACAGCTGGACTCGCTGGCAGATATGATCACCAGCGGATTAGTACCGGGAATTATCATGTTTCAGCTATTACTAAAGGCTCTGCCGGGAAGCGGACTGGAAAATGTGGATTGGGAATCGGGAAATGACCTTTTGGAATGGAATTTTCCGGTTGCAGCGCTGGCAGGTTTGTTGGTGACCTTAGGTTCCGGCTACCGGCTTGCAAAATTCAATATTGATGAGCGGCAAACCGATTCTTTCATAGGTCTGCCAACACCTGCCAATGCCTTATTGATCATCAGCCTACCGTTGATCCTTATTTTTCAGCCGCAACCACAATTAGTTCAGATCATTTTGAACCAGTGGTTTTTGCTGGGTCTCACTATTTTTAGCTGTTATATGCTGAATGCTGAGATCCCGCTTTTCGCTTTGAAATTCAAGACCTGGGGCTTTTCTGCGAATAAACTGCGGTACCTATTCCTTTTATATTGTGTGGTAGCATTGATCTTCCTTCACTTTGCAGCCATTCCTTTGGTGATCATCAGTTACGTTTTGCTGTCTATGCTGGCCACGCATAGAAGTAGGGTGGAGGTCAAAAGTTAAGAATTCAGAAAAGTATAACTGCAGAAGTTTCTTCCGAAAAAAGGCATTTTTTAAACTTTGTAGAGTGGGTAGATTCGGGATTGAAACTAATTGAACAGCTTCTTCTTTCTGAGCTCGAAGTTTTGCCCTAGATATACCTTTCTCACCATTTCGTCTTCGGCAAGTTCTTCGGGAATACCTGCCTTTAGAATACGGCCTTCGAACATAAGATAAGTGCGGTCAGTAATAGCAAGGGTTTCCTGCACGTTGTGGTCGGTAATGAGAATTCCGATGTTCTTTTCCTTCAGTTGAGCCACAATCCGCTGAATATCTTCAACCGCTACAGGGTCAACTCCGGCAAAGGGTTCATCCAAAAGAATAAAATTTGGATCGGTGGCCAAGGCGCGGGCAATTTCGGTCCTTCTTCGTTCCCCACCACTCAAAAGGTCACCGCGGTTTTTGCGAATATGCCCTAAT
The DNA here is from genome assembly GCF_048323655.1 of Salinimicrobium soli. NCBI lineage: Bacteria > Pseudomonadati > Bacteroidota > Flavobacteriia > Flavobacteriales > Flavobacteriaceae > Salinimicrobium > Salinimicrobium soli. The sequence goes on from NZ_JBLUWW010000006.1 coordinate 272,126, forward strand.
CCGAATTCGTCAATAAGCGATTCCATTTTCATTTGGCGCTCCTTCTTGGAAAGCTTCGTAAGTTCCAGAACACTCATGATATTATCTTCAATACTCAACTTTCTGAAAACTGAAGCTTCCTGCGCCAGGTAACCAATTCCATATTGGGCACGTTTGTACATAGGAAATTTGGTGATATCCTCCCTGTCAAGATATATCCTTCCGCCGTTAGGCTTGATAAGCCCCACGATCATATAAAAAGAAGTAGTTTTTCCTGCACCATTTGGCCCCAGCAAACCGACGATCTCTCCCTGGTTCACTTCCAGGGAAATGCCTTTGACCACTTCGCGGCCTTTGTAGGATTTTATGAGGGTGTCGGCTCGTAGTTTCATATTCTTTTTCTTCTTTTTATTCTGTCAACAGATGCGATCTTATTTCTCGAAAGATAAGAAAATGTAGTTAGAGGTCAGTGGTCGGTGGTCAGTGGTCATTGGTTCGTACCTATTATAGTTTTTACTACTTACTTTTTGACTTCAGGTACTTTTGGAGACTCTTGATCATTTTAAACATCTCCAGGAGCATAATTCTTGAGCTTTGATTTTGCTCTTTTGAAATATATCCTCTTCTAAAGGCAATTGTTGAACAGGTAACGCATTCCCTTAGAGAGTCGTCAGCTAACTGCAGAAACCTGTGAAACTGTGCATCAGTATCTCCTGAGCCTTCCGAAGTATTTAAAGCTATAGAGACTGCGGCCCTGTTGTATTGAGAAGCAAGGCTATACAATTCTTTCTGTGGGAATTTATCGGTCAAGGAATAAACGTGGTCAGTAAAATCCAGGGCTTTTTGATAAACCTTTAAATCCTCAAAACTAAAATGCACATTATCCATAAGATTGATTATTTAATTTGAGACCTCTGCCCTCTGTCCACTGTCCTCTGATCGAAAAAATTCTTTATGTTACTTTATATAGAACTACCGGCTTTCTCTAACTCCTCCCAAAATTCGTAAGCTCTTCTAAGGTGTGGGATCACAATGGTTCCACCTACTAAAGTAGCTATACTCAGTGCTTCCATAGTTTCTTCTTTGGTAATACCTTCTTTGAAACAGGTTTCCAAATGATATTTTACGCAGTCATCGCAGCGCAATACGGTGGAGGCTACCAACCCCAGTAATTCTTTTGTCTTTACATCAAGTGCACCCGATGCAAAAGCATTGGTGTCAAGATTAAAGATCCTTTTAATGATCTTATTATTATCTGCCAGGATCTTATCATTCATCTTCTGGCGGTACTCGTTAAATTCTTCTACCTGGTTGCTCATCGCTTTTGCTTTCTTAGTTTTCTTTCTTCATTTCTGTTCACGATCCGGGATATCAGGATACTTATTTCATAGAGAAAAAGTACCGGAATGGCCACAATGATCTGGCTCAAAATATCTGGAGGGGTTATAATAGCGGAGATGATCAAAACGATCACCAACGCGAATTTTCTGTATTTCCGAAGGAATTGAGGTGTTACCAGACCAATCTTGGTAAGGAAGTAAATAACTATAGGTAACTCAAAGATCAATCCACAGGCTATAACAGAAGACCTTACAAGACTTATGTAGCTCCCAATATCAAATTCATTTAGCACCTTTTCACTTACCTGGTATTTTCCGAGGAAATTAATGGAAAGAGGTGTAATAAGGTAATAACCGAATAAAACTCCTGCAAAGAATAAGAGAGAGGAAATGAAAATAAATCCTCGTGCAGTATTCCGTTCCTTTGTGTACATGGCAGGGGAGATAAACCTCCAGAACTCATATAATACATACGGAAAGGCGATAATGAAGCCCGCTGTAATAGCTGTCCAAACGTGGGCTGAGAACTGTCCGCCCATAGTCCGGCTCTGAATGGTAAAAGGCATTTCATCAAAACAGAATCCGCCTTCAACTCCTACCATGGTTGATAGTTGGCAAAGGATATCGTAAGTGAAGAAATCTGGATTTGTGGGGCCAAAAAGGAGTACGTCAAATATGAATCCCTTAGCCAAAAAGGCTGCTGTGGCAGCAATTACTACCGCAAACGTAGCTCTTATTAGGTGCCAACGCAGCTCTTCGAGGTGATCCAAAAATGACATTTCCCCTGCCTGTTTTCTTTCTTTCGCCATTTTAGATTATTCCTTCTCTTATTAAGTTGTGCAGGTGAACAACTCCGTAATATTTTTCCTTTTTGACCGCCAGCAATTGTGAGATCTTGTTTTCTTCCAGCACGTCAAGGGCATCAACCGCCATCGCGTCGTAGGAAATGGTCTTCGGATTTTTACTCATAATATCCCGGGCCTGGAGTCCTGAAATATCGATACTCTTGTATAACATTCGTCTAATATCCCCGTCTGTCACAATTCCCACGATCTTGCCGTTCTCGATCACCGCGGCCACCCCAAGCATTTTTTCAGATATCTCAATGATCACCTGCGGAATTGGAGTGTCAGGTGCAACGGCAGGTTTCTGGTTTTGATCTGCAATATCACTAACGCGCAGGTAAAGTTTTTTTCCTAAAGCTCCTCCGGGATGGTACTTTGCAAAATCCTTACTTGAAAAATTCCGCATTTTTAGAAGGCATACCGCAAGGGCATCTCCAATCACCAGTTGTGCAGTGGTACTGGTTGTGGGTGCCAGATTATTGGGGCAGGCTTCCTTTTCAATATAGGTGTTGATGGTATGATCTGCCTGTTTTCCCAGGAAGGATTCTGTATTTCCGGTAATTGCGATCAGTCTGTTTCCGAAATTCTTAATAAGGGGCACCAGTACTTTGATCTCAGGGGTATTTCCGCTTTTTGAGATACAAATGACCACATCATCTTTCAAAATGGTTCCCAGGTCTCCGTGAATGGCATCTGCCGCGTGCATAAAGATGGCAGGAGTGCCGGTGGAGTTCAATGTCGCTACAATTTTAGTAGCAATAGCAGCACTTTTTCCTATTCCTGTAATTATAACTCTACCCTTGGAATGGTAGATGGCTTCTACTGCATTTGCAAAATTTTGGTCTAATAATTGCTCTAAATTTGCGATTGCTTTGGCTTCAGTTAAAATGGTTTCTCTGGCGACAGAGAGTATTTTTTCTTGAGGTGTCAAATTTGTAGAATTAGGAATTGCATGAAGTAAAGAAAAACGTATCTTTAATAATTGTGCAAATGTATGTAAAATTGTAACACAATTGAATGACTTCGCAGGAAATCAATTTACACGAACAGCTTAAAAAATACTTTGGTTTTAGCCAGTTTAAAGGCCTTCAGGAGGAGGTTATAAAAAGTATAGTCAATGATCACAATACCTTTGTGGTCATGCCTACCGGAGGAGGTAAATCCCTCTGTTATCAATTGCCGGCCCTTATCAAGGAAGGTACTGCAATTGTAGTTTCCCCCCTCATCGCCCTCATGAAGAACCAGGTGGATGCCATCCGTGGAATTTCCTCGGAAAATGGTATCGCCCATGTATTGAATTCCTCCCTGAACAAGACAGAAGTGAAACAGGTGAAGGAAGATATCACGAATGGAGTGACCAAGCTCCTCTACGTTGCCCCCGAATCGCTTACCAAGGAAGAGAATGTCGAGTTCTTACGTAGTGTTAAGATCTCATTTCTGGCCATTGATGAGGCGCACTGTATCAGTGAATGGGGTCACGATTTTAGGCCCGAATACCGAAATCTCAGGACCATCGTAAAGCGGATAGGGGATGATATTCCAATCATTGGCCTTACTGCTACTGCTACCCCAAAGGTACAGGAGGATATCCTGAAGAACCTCGGGATCACCGATGCCCGCACCTTTAAGGCTTCTTTTAATCGCCCCAACCTGTACTACGAAATACGGCCCAAGACCAAGAACGTCGATGCCGATATTATCAGGTTTATTAAGCAGAATCAAGGGAAAACAGGAATTATCTATTGCCTTAGCCGAAAACGGGTAGAGGAACTCGCGCAGACCCTTCAGGTGAACGGAATATCTGCCGTGCCCTATCACGCCGGGCTGGATGCCAAGACGCGCTCCAGGCATCAGGACATGTTCCTGATGGAAGACGTGGATGTTGTGGTTGCTACCATTGCCTTCGGAATGGGGATTGACAAACCCGATGTGCGATTCGTGATCCATCACGATATTCCAAAATCTATCGAAAGCTATTACCAGGAGACCGGCCGTGCCGGAAGGGACGGGGGAGAAGGCCATTGTCTTGCCTTTTATTCCTATAAAGATATTGAGAAGCTCGAGAAATTCATGAGCGGTAAACCAGTGGCAGAGCAGGAGATTGGTCATGCCCTTTTGCAGGAAGTGGTCGCTTTTGCGGAAACCTCCGTGTCCCGAAGAAAATTCATTCTTCACTATTTTGGAGAAGAATTTGACGAAAAGACGGGCGAAGGAGCCGATATGGATGACAATGTCCGCAATCCTAAAAAGAAACATGAGGCAAAAGATGAGTTGGAATTGCTTTTAAAAACTGTAAAAGCGACCAATCAGCTTTACAAGTCCAAAGAGGTGGTCAATACGCTGGTGGGAAAATCCAACGCTGTGATCAAGTCTCATAAAACTGATGAGAATGCCCTCTTCGGAAAAGGACAGGATAAGGATTCCAAATATTGGATGGCGTTACTACGGCAGGCTTTAGTGGCTGGATACCTGCGGAAGGATATAGAAACATACGGAGTGGTCAAACTCACCAAAAAAGGAGAAAAATTTCTTAATTCTCCGGACTCTTTCATGATGACCGAAGATCATACCTACGAGGTGGATAGCCACGATGGTATAGTCAGTGCTGCAAAAAGCGGTGGAGGTACTGATGAAAGGCTGGTGAAAATGCTGAAGGAACTTCGCAAGAAAGAAGCAAAGAAAATTGGACTGGCACCTTACCTGGTATTCCAGGATCCTTCCCTCGAGGATATGGCACTGAAATATCCTGTCTCTATTGATGAATTAAGCAATATTCACGGAGTAGGAGAAGGGAAAGCCAAGAAGTATGGGAAACAATTCGTGGAGTTGATCGCCCGTTACGTGGAGGACAATGATATTACCCGTCCGGATGACCTGGTTGTCAAAACGACAGGAGCCAATAGCGGACTTAAGCTATACATTATTCAGAATGTGGACCGTAAGCTACCACTGGATGACATTGCAGCCGCTAAAGGCATGGAAATGCCAGATTTCATAAAAGAAATGGAGGCTATAGTTTACAGTGGTACCAAACTGAACATCGACTACTGGATCGACGAGATCCTCGATGAGGATCAGCAGGAAGAGATACATGAATATTTTATAGACGCCGAGACCGATAAGATCGAGGAGGCCCTTGAAGAATTTGACGGGGATTATGATGAAGAGGAGTTAAGGCTATACCGGATCAAGTTTATTAGTGAGGTTGCCAATTAAAATCTTTTAAATGTTATATAGAAGAACCGGAACAGCTGTTCCGGTTTTTTTTATGGATTGGTCCCTCAAGAGATTTCTCCTGCGTCGGAATGACAGCGGAACAATGCTTTTGTCATTCTGAACGAAGCGCAGCGCAGTGAAGAATCTCACTGTCGCAGGAGATTCCTCCTTCGTCGGAATGACAACCGAACAATGCTTTTTGTCATTCTGAACGAAGCGGAGCGCAGTGAAGAATCTCCTACTCTAAAGAGATTCCTCCTGCGTCGGAATGACAGCGGAACAATCCTTTTGCCATTCTGTACGGATCGCAGCGCAGTGAAGAATCTCATCCTCTAAAGAGATTCCTCCTTCGTCGGAATGACAAACGAACAATGCTTTTTGTCATTCTGAACGAAGTGCAGCAAAGTGAAGAATCTTAATGTCGCAAGAGATTCCTCCTTCGTCGGAATGACAACCGAACAATGCTTTTGTCATTCTGAACGGAGCGGAGCGCAGTGAAGAATCTCCTACTCTAAAGAGATTCCTCCTGCATCGGAATGACAAGAAATTGCACTTTGTCATTCTGAACGGAGCAGCGCGGAGTGAAGAATCTCACTGTCGCAAGAGATTCCTCCTTCGTCGGAATGACAACAGATACACCTTTTCTATTTAACAATCCTGCTAAACCTTTGTTATACCTCTAAAAGTAGACTTCCTACCTTTAAAAGCTTTCTTATCTTTGTGGTCTTAACTTAAAAAGCAGTTATGAACGACGGATTATACGCAAAATTCCACACCACTAAAGGAGAGATCCTGGTGGAACTGGAATTCGAGAAGACCCCGGGTACAGTGGGTAATTTTGTAGGCCTGGCCGAAGGAAACCTGGAAAACCAGGCTAAACCACAGGGCACTCCTTATTATGACGGATTAAAGTTTCACAGGGTAATTCCCGATTTCATGATCCAGGGAGGAGATCCTAAAGGTACCGGCGTTGGCGGACCTGGATATCAATTTGAAGATGAGATCCATCCGGATCTTAAACACGATCGTCCCGGTATTCTTTCTATGGCCAATGCGGGTCCGGGAACGAACGGTAGCCAGTTCTTTATCACTCATGTGGCTACGCCATGGCTTGATGGAAAACATACTGTCTTTGGCTACGTAGTGGAGGGACAGGAAGTGGTAGATGCTATCAAACAGGGAGATAAAATTGAAAAACTGGAGATTATTAGAGAAGGTGAAGCTGCAAAGAAATACAATGCGGTAGAAGCATTTCGCCAGTTCAATGGTGCTAAGGCAGAAAGAGAAGCAGCTGCCAAAAAGCAACAGGAAGAACTGATGGGTGAACTTGCCCAGGGTTTTGAAAAGACCGAAAGCGGACTTCGCTATAAATTCATCGCTGAAGGAAACGGCAAAAAAGCCGAAAAAGGCAAAACAGTTTCTGTGCATTATAAAGGAATGCTGGCAGATGGTACTGTTTTCGATTCTTCCTATAAAAGAAAACAACCTATCGAATTCCCTCTGGGAAAAGGCCATGTTATTGAAGGTTGGGATGAAGGGATACAGCTTCTAAAGGAGGGAGACCAGGCTAGATTTGTGATCCCGTCACATTTGGGTTATGGTGCCAGAGGTGCAGGAGGCGTTATACCGCCAAATGCGACCCTTATTTTTGATGTGGAACTGGTGAAAGTGAAGTAATTCGAAACGGAATATATTCAAAAACCTCCCGACTATGGGAGGTTTTTTGTTTGAGAAAATTTCTTCAGAAAATGCCCTTTTTCAATTCCCGGGCTGGGGAGTGAGTCGCAGGTAAGGTTTAACTTCCTTAAATCCTTTTGGGAAAAGGGTCTTTGCTTCCTCATTGGAGATGGAAGTGCTAATGACCACATCTTCTCCATTTTTCCAGTTGGCGGGAGTCGCAACTTTATAACCGGAGGTCAATTGTAATGAATCGATCACCCGCAAAAGTTCATCGAAATTGCGGCCGGTGCTTGCGGGATAGGTGATCATTAACTTGATGATCTTTTCCGGGTCGATTATATAGACAGATCTTACCGTTAGGTTTTCATCAGCATTCGGATGGATCATATCGTAAAGTTCAGCCACTTTTCGATCTTCATCGGCAATAATTGGAAAGTTGACCGTGGTGTTTTGGGTCTCATTAATATCCTTAATCCAATTCTTATGAGATTCCAGTCCGTCTACACTCAGAGCGAGCACCTTCACATTCCGTTTTTCAAATTCTTTCATGTATTTTGCGGCAGTTCCCAGTTCAGTTGTGCAAACCGGAGTATAATCAGCAGGGTGGGAGAAAAGGACGCCCCAGCTTTTTCCGAGGTAGTCATAGAAATTGATCTTTCCTTCTGAAGTTTCCGCATCAAAATTGGGGGCTTTATCCCCGAGTCGAAGTGTGCTCATGATTTTAAAATTTAGTTGTTCCCTAAATTTCTGAATTAAAAGCAACAAGAGGTTGGTCTTCAGGATTAAATATTCCTTAAAAAATGATCACGGAGCGTACTTCCACTTAATACTGCAGCCTACACTTGGTTTTTGAGGTCCCGGCACGGGGCGACTCCCTAGCAGAGCGTCCATTGCTTCCCTAAGTTCCCGGCCATTGATAGAATGTCCGTTGCCGGGTCGGGAGCTGTCTAATTGCCCATGATAGACCAGTTTTTCTTCCCCGTCAAAAAGATAGAAATCGGGGGTGCATTCTGCTTTATAATTCCGCGCTACTTCCTGTGTTCGATCATAGAGGTAAGGAAAGGTAAAGTTGTGTTTGCGGGCAAATTTCCACATAAGATCGGGGTGATCTTCAGGATATTTTTCTACGTCATTACTACTTATGGCTGCAAAACCAAAGCCCAAAACGCGGTAATCATTTGCTACCCGAACAATTTCATCGATCACATGTTTTACATAAGGACAATGATTGCAAAGGAACATGATCACAGTTCCTCTTTCTCCTTGAACATCAACTAATGAATACAAATTTGCAGTAACTGCATCGGGTAATTCAAAGTCTATTATTTCAGTTCCCAGTGGAAGTGTATTTGAAGCAGTTTCAGCCATTTTTTAAGTCTCAGTGAATTCCTGAAAAATACGAATTTTCGACGGAATATTTTCAAAATTGCTATCTTGTTCAGGTAAATTCACGAATATGAAATCATTAGATCATTGGTTTTCAGAATATGCGGTTAGTCACCAGAATGAAACAAATCAGCTGATACATTATTTCTGTGTTCCGGCTATTTTCTTCTCAATAGTAGGTTTGCTTATGAGCATACCACCTGGTCCTCTCACCGGAATTTTTCCCTTGTATATTCCCTTCCTGGAAAACTGGGCGGTGGTAATTTTGATCCTGGTGCTGCTCTTCTATTTCAGGCTGTCCTTCTCCATGGGATTTAAGATCCTGATCTTTGCCGGGCTTTGTATTGCAGGGAATTATTACCTGTCAAAACTAGGTGAACTATGGATGATCTCACTCGGCATTTTTGTAGTTGCATGGATAGGTCAGTTCTATGGACATAAAGTAGAAGGGAAGAAGCCTTCTTTCTTAAAAGACCTTCAATTTCTGCTCATTGGTCCCGCGTGGGTGATCAAAAAAGTCTTCGGATAATGAAAATTTCCTGGCAGGATTTTGAAAAGGTAGAAATGAGAGTTGGGACGGTCATCGAAGTTAATGACTTTCCCGAGGCACGTAATCCGGCGTACCAATTAAAGATCGATTTTGGTCCAGAAATAGGAATCCTCAAATCTTCTGCGCAGATCACCCGTCGTTACTCTAAAGAAGAGCTTACTAATCGACAGGTAATTGCCGTAGTTAACTTTCCGAAAAAACAGATAGCGAATTTCATGAGCGAATGCCTGGTGTTGGGTGCAGTGGGAGCAGATAACGATATAGTCCTCCTAAATACAGATTTTAAAGTAGAAAATGGATTAAGAGTGGGTTGAACCGGCAGGCTTTTTTAAATTTGCAGCCATGAAGATCGCCGGAATCATTTTTTCAATTCTTTTTTTAATGCTGAACGCGGTTCCTTGTTGTGCAGACTATTGCTCAGATGAAGAACCTGTGGAGAAGCATTCCGGTTCAGAGGGGGTATGTTCTCCTTTCCTGAGTTGCGGCAATTGTACAGGATTTGTATTACAGGAAGAATTCGTGGAACTACCCGTGGACATTCAGCCTTCAGTTTCAAAACCTGAATTTCCCGGAAAATACTTCCGTTCTGAATTTTCAGAAAATATCTGGCAGCCTCCTAAAATAAATAATGATCTTTAATTTCACCAAAGAAGGAAAACTGCTCCTTCTAAGTACCATTATTTAATTATTCAAGAAAAACATGAATTTAAAAAATATCACGGTGTTTACCCTGATGCTGTTGTCATCCCTGGTAAATGCTCAAAATACCTTTGAAGCCTACATTTTTGATGCCCAGACCAACACTGCCTTATCGGGAGCGAATGCCTCTGTTAAAGGAACTGCAGTAGGAGCAACCACTAATCAGGAAGGGCTTCTGATACTTGACAACGTCCCTGATGGAGAACAAACTATAGTTATAAGTTTTGTGGGCTATGAAACCCGCGAAATAGAAATGACCTTTCCGGCGGAAAAAAAAGAACCTTCAGTTATCTATCTTTTTCCGAAAGGAGAGGAGATGGAGGAGGTGATCATTTCTGCCACCCGTTCCAGAAGAACTATCGCTGATCTGCCCACGCGGGTGGAGGTGATCTCAGGGGAAGAACTTGGCGAAAAAGGCAATATGAAACCCGGAGATATCAGGATGTTATTGAACGAGACTACGGGGATCAGAACCCAGCAAACTTCGGCTACTTCCTACAATTCCAGTATAAGGATCCAGGGACTTGACGGGAAGTACACCCAGCTCCTCAAAGACGGATATCCTCTTTACTCAGGATTTTCGGGAGGATTGAGTCTTTTGCAAATAGTACCGCTCGACCTTCAGCAGGTGGAGGTGATCAAAGGTGCTTCTTCAACTCTTTATGGAGGTGGAGCCATCGCCGGACTGGTAAATTTGGTTTCTAAAAAACCGACAGATGAAGGGGAGCTCAATTTTCTGATCAACGGAACCTCGGCTCTCGGCCTCGACCTCAGTTCGTTTTATTCCAATACCTGGAACAAGATCGGGACTACCGTGTTCGTATCCTATAACTACGGAAATCCTTACGATCCGGCAGACAATGGTCTTACGGCCATTCCTGAATTCAACCGTTATACCGTCAACCCCAGATTATTTTATTACTTCAATGATCGCACAACTTTGGAGGTAGGCGTGAATACAGTGGTTGAAGAAAGGACAGGCGGGAATATCGATTTCATAGAAGGGGAACCGGTAGAGGATGCGTATTTTGAGCGTAATAATACCGAACGTATAACCACCAGAGTAGGTTTCGATCAATATTACCTTGATGGCTCGTATTTGAGTATAAAGAACAGTTTCAGCTTTTTTGAAAGAAAGATCGAGATCCCAGATTATGTCTTTTCAGGAGACCAGTTCGCTTCCTTCAATGAGGTGGCTTATAACTTCGGAAGCACAGAAATGGAATGGATAGCAGGTCTTAACCTCAATATTGACCGTTTTGAGGAAGATCCAAATCCGGGTTCCCAGCTCGTGGATTACAATCACATTACTTATGGGGCTTTTCTTCAGAATAACTGGAGTGTTAACAGGACCCTTAGTTTGGAGACGGGGCTTCGCGCCGACTATCAGAATGAATACGGATTTTTCCTCTTACCCAGACTTTCGGCTATGCTAAACCTTTCTGAAGATGTTACCGCCCGAATCGGTGGGGGCCTCGGGTACAAAACCCCGACGATCTTTACCGAAGACGCTGAAAGGATACAGTTTCAAAATGTGATGCCGATAGATGTGTCTCAAACCGAAGCTGAACGTTCCATTGGTCTTAACCTGGATGTGAATTACCGGACTGAACTTTTTAAAACTATTGATTTTAGCCTGAATACTTTGCTGTTCTACACCAAAGTAGAGGATCCTTTGATCTTAAGTAATGCGGGCGGAGAATTCTATGAATATACTCAGCCGAATGGTTTCATAGATACTAAAGGTCTGGAGTTGAATATGAGGTTTGGATATAGTAATTTCAAATTGTTCACGGGCTATACCTTAGCTGATGTGAACAGGCACTATGGTGGAGAGGTGACTGAAATGCCATTGGTGGCTCAGCACCGCCTGAATAATGTGCTGGTGTATGAACTGGAGGATAACCTGGTAATAGGCCTTGAAGGTTATTATTACGGACCTCAGGAACTGAATGACGGCACTACCGGACAGGATTATTGGATCTTCGGATTAATGACTGAAAAGAAATGGGAGAACTTTTCGATCTTCCTGAATTTCGAAAACTTTACCGATACCCGCCAAACAGGCTTTGATACCATTTACACCGGTTCAATTTCAGATCCGCAGTTTCGGGATATTTATGCGCCTGTTGACGGATTTGTGGTCAACGGTGGCGTTAAGATCAAAATTGACTAAGGACTAAAAAAGAAGAAAGGTTCCAAAAATGTCATTTTTGGAACCTTTTAATTTCTGGATCAGAGCCTCTGATCTATGATCTCAATCTTCTTTGGGATCTACATTTCATTTCCGAAGAAAACAGCATTCATAAGTAACTTGTTGGTACCATACCAAAAAGCTCTGAAGTTGGTGTTGTCTGTAAACAATATTACTTCGCCTCTTCCCATTGAATTTTGCTTGAAAGGAACTGTTCCCGGCATCAGTTCCAGGTTCTCTTCACTTATATATCCGCTCAACAGTGGCTTTTCAGTGTACTTAATTGGATTCTTATAGGAAGTAGAGTCTGCTTTCACAAAAATGGTAGTATCTCTAAAAAGGGCAATATTATCGTCTGCATATCCAAAATTTACAGGATGTGAGCGATCTTGTTTTGCTTCGAAAATGGCACCCCCAATTACCTGTGCTCCCCTAAAATCATCTTTCTGTTCAAAAGTGACATTTTTAGCAGGTACTTCTGATTCTGAAAATTCCAGGTCCATAAAATCATTCTTATCGAACCATTTTGCGGCATTTTTGAAGCCGATAAGTGTTCCTCCGCCACGAACCCATTCCTTCAATTTATCTGCATCTTTCTCGTCAAGAGCGCTACCCCAGCTGTTAGGAAGAATAATATCAGTGTAGCGATCAAGATCTGTTCTTGAAAAGTTGGTGATATCCAGCTTGGTGATCTTCATATTATAGCGTTGGTCAAAGAGATGCCAGATCTCTCCCGCATCGTATGGTGTAATACCTTCTCCTACCAATAAAGCCACTTTTTGAGGTTCTAAAGCTCGAAATTCGTTACTTCCCAGGTCAATTCCTGTTGTGGATCCGGTGCTTACTCCGTCAATGGAAATATGTGCATCCGTTGAAACTTCAGAAAGGAAGTCGTGCAATTCGTCTTTCTTTAGTTTCTGGTTTTGTACCGGAATTAGAATAGTCCCGTAATCATATTTTTTACCGCCGGCTGTAAATGGTTGCATGGCCACCTTTGCACGGATCCCTTTCTCCAGGATCTGGTTCAGTGCTTTTGGGGCTTCGTATTGATACCATTGCATCAGGTAAGCATACTGACTCATCTCCGGTTTGGCAAAGGCCGGCCAGGTGAGACTGTCGATTTTAGCTCCCGCAGTGCTGGCAGACGCATCATCGGTGAATGGTACGTCAAAGGCCAATGGAAAGGTCCAGGCAGATATATCGTAGAACAGACTGTCTTCAAAAGCCGTTCTTCTTTCAAACATCGCTTTCAAAAGCCGTTGTTGTTTTTGCTTTTTTGGGACCACATAACTGCTACCCGGTTCAAAGCTTTTTCCGTCTTTTGAAAAATTTTCCTTCAGTTCATGGATCTCGACCTGGTGTCTTTTCAGGATCTCGGCCAGGTGATAGGCAGAGGATGCATCTTTGGTGCTTCCGAAGACGTACGCACCTTTTTCAGCTTCTTTGCGCGAGTTCTGATAAAAATTCCGCTGATAGTTCAATAATTGTTCCCTCATGGAAGTGGCAGCCTTCAAAGTTGAAAGTGCTGCTGTGAACTGATTCCTGATGGTGAAAGGAAAAGTAAGTATTCCGTTGTCAGATTCCTGAGCATGCCCTCGGGAGCTGGCTTGTTCGAATAAGATCCCGATGCTTCCCTGGATATCCGGGAAAGTGGAACCTTTTCCGTAGTAGAAATCGTCGTAATTTTCTTCGGTATAATATAGCGAGCCCAATTCATCAAAGGCTGCTGCGTGATATTTTCCAATTTCCTGAGTGAGTTCCTGATTGAGGTCCGGCGTTAGCGGGTGAGTTCTGGAAGGAATCCCCGGCTGAAAGAAAAAGGAGGAATTGGTTCCCATCTCGTGATGGTCTGTAAGGATGTTAGGATACCAGTTGTGAAAAGTGGCGATACGGGCTTTACTTTCCGGAAGTTGTACAGGTAACCAGTCCCTGTTCATGTCAAACCAGTAATGGTTTGTACGGCCACCGGGCCAAACTTCATTGTATTCCCTGTCCTGAGGATCGGGATTGATATTGGCGCTTTTGTGAATATTCGCCCATGTTGAAAACCGTTGCAGTCCGTCCGGGTTAAAGACCGGATCAAAAAGAATTACAGTGTTATCAAGCGTGTTCTCGATTTCCGATCCTTCAGCCGCTGCTAAATAATAAGCGGCAAGCAGACCGGCGTTAGCTCCACTTGCTTCGTTCCCATGTATAGAGAAGCCCTGATTCACCACGATCGGCATATTAGCAATATCAATTTTTTCTGAACCAGGTTCCGTCAGTGCCACATGTTGTTTGCGGATATCTTCCAGGTTGCGGTGATTTTCTTCCGAAGTAATGATCAGCAGAATGAGAGGGCGACCTTCATAGGTAGTGCCGCGATTCTCCAGTTTGATCCTCGGTGAAGCTTCAGCAAGGCTGCGCATATAAGCCAGGATCTGGTCATGACTGGCATGCCACTGCCCCGGAACGTATCCCAATACGTCCTGAGGTTTGGGAATGGCTTCATTGTAGGTGACATCTTGAGGTAAATAATAGGAAAGATCGAGATCTTCCTGTGCTGCGAGATTAAAACTCAAAAACACAGAAAGGCAAAAAAGATATATTCTTGTCATATTTTAATTTTTTCAGTCGGTAATATAAAAAAACCGTCCCGATTGCTCGGGACGGTTTTTCAAAAAAGTTATTTTCAGATTAAATATCGTCGAAACTGATATCAGTAAAATTCGCGGCAGATGGAGTTTTTTCAGTTTGAGCTGTGTCCTCCTCTTCATATTCTTTCTTGAAATTTTTCTGGTGTCTTTCGCTAATGACCTCTTCACCTTTTTCTTCCAGGATATAATCTGTCATCTCCTTCAGGATCTCATTGAACCCGGCAAAATCTTCTTTATAAAGATAGATCTTGTGCTTTTTATAGTGGAAAGATCCGTCATCATTGGTGAATTTCTTACTCTCAGTTATGGTAAGATAGTAGTCATTCGCCTTAGTCGCTCTAACATCAAAGAAGTAAGTACGCCTACCTGCTCTTAAGACCTTGGAAAAAATCTCTTCTTTTTCAATCGTTCCATTGTCGCTCATAATCAATTGTCTTTTACGGTTTGTAAATCATAGGTTCAAAATTCTAAAAAAAATTAACATTTCGCAACAAATTTTTACATTTCTTTTTCACTCAGTTGTTTGAGATAAAGTTCTTTGTAGTAGCCTTCGGTATTCAGTAATTCCTGGTGTGTTCCCCTTTGAACTACCTCTCCGCCCTCCAGGATAATTATCTTATCTGCATTTTTAACAGAAGAGATACGGTGGCTCACTATGATTGTGGTCTTATTTTGGGAGATCTTGAAGAGATTGTTTAAGATTTCTTCCTCAGTTTCAGTATCTACTGCGGAAAGTGAATCGTCAAAAAGAAGGATCTTCGGATCATGAATAATGGCTCGTGCAATAGAAACGCGTTGCTTCTGTCCTCCGGAAAGAGTTATACCCCGTTCACCAAGCACGGTGTCATAACCTTTGGAGAAACCGGCGATGTTACGGTGAACCGCTGCATTCTTCGCTGCTTCTACAATTTCTCCTTCTGAAGCGTCTGCTTTTCCGAATTTTATATTATTCCTTATGGAGTCACTAAAGAGGAACGCATCCTGTGGTACATAACCAATGCTGTCCCGTAGTTCAGTGAGGTTCATCGTACGAATATCTTTTCCGTCGATGAGGATCTCTCCTTTTTCAACATCATAAAGACGACCAATAAGCTCCAGGATAGTAGATTTTCCTGCTCCGGTCTTGCCAATGATAGCCAGGGTTTCCCCACTATTCACCTCAAAACTTACATTTTTGAGAGCTGTGATATGGGTATCTTCATAGGTGAAAGTGACATTTTTGAAGGCTACTGCTCCCTGTACATCTTCCGGTTCATTGGAGGGATTTTGGATCTGTGGTTCTTCCTTTAGGAATTCGTTGATACGGCGTTGAGAGGCCTCGGCCTGTTGCACGATGGAAGTTACCCAGCCAACAGTTGCTACGGGCCAGGTAAGCATGTTGACGTAAAGTAGAAACTCAACAATGATCCCCAGGTTGTCAATTTCACCGGTGATGAACTTATGGCCTCCTATGTAAATTACCAGGATGTTACTGGCTCCGATAAGCAGTACCATAAGTGGAAAAAAGAAAGCCTGCACCTTAACCAGGTCAATATTCTTTTCCTTGTTCTCATTGGAAAGGGCTACAAAGGCCACGTTTGTTTGAGGTTCGAGTCCGTAAGATTTTATCACGGAGATCCCGCTAAAACTTTCCTGAGTGAAAGTATTCAGTTTAGAAAGATACTGTTGTACAATAGTACTGCGCTGGTTAATGGCAACGCTCAGTTTATAAATAGCGAAAGACAAAATGGGCAGGGGTGCTATGGTATACATCGTAAGCTCAGGCGCCTGGGTGAACATATATGGGATCACCACGATAAAAAGTATCCCGGTCTGCACACTATACATAATGGCCGGCCCCAGGTACATTCGAACTTTCGAGACATCTTCACTGATCCGGTTCATGAGATCACCGGTTCGGTTCTGTTTGTAGAAGTTGAGGGATAGTTCTTGATATTTCCGGTAGATCTCGTTCTTGAGATCATATTCCATGTGCCGGGACACCACAATAAAGGTCTGCCGCATCAAAAAGGTGAAAAAAGCACCAATTAAAGTTGCACCAATGATCAATAGAATATTGGTGATAAGTTCAGATCGCACTGCCGCTGCAGAAACTGTCTCACCATTCACATATTTTTCAATAGCATTGGTAGATTCCCTAATGAGCCTGGGAGTGACCAAAGCGAAAAGGCGCGCGAGAATAGTGATGAATAAACCGCCTATCAGCAACCATTTATATTTGAGAAAGTATTTATTAAGATGCTTTAAATGCTTCATAGTTGCAAAACCTGCGTTTTTTGGCAATTTCTTATTTAACAGTTGAAAAATATGTTTGAAATTGAAATATTAATTATTTTTGCCACATAATATTTCGTAGTACGAAAATTTTATCAACTTAATTTAATCTTATGACAGTGGATGTTCTAAAGCCAAATGAACTTAAAAAAGCCGCTCCGGTCTTTGGGCAGCTTTCCTTTGATGACCATGAACAAGTGGTTTTTTGTAACGACAAAGATACAGGTTTAAAGGCAATTATTGGAATTCACAATACAGTTTTAGGGCCTGCTTTGGGAGGTACCCGTATGTGGAACTATAGTAGTGAATGGGATGCTTTGAATGATGTACTAAGGCTTTCACGCGGGATGACCTTTAAGAGTGCCGTGACAGGATTGAACCTGGGAGGAGGAAAAGCGGTTATTATAGGAGATGCAAAAACGCAAAAGACTCCTGAGCTAATGCGCAGGTTCGGTGAATTTGTTCATTCTTTGAGCGGAAAATATATCACTGCGGAAGATGTGGGAATGGAAACTGCCGATATGGATACCGTGCGTGAAGTGACTCCTTATGTTACCGGAATCTCTGAAGATAAAGGAGGAGCAGGAAACCCTTCTCCAATTACGGCTTACGGTGTTTTCATGGGAATGAAAGCCGCCGCAAAATATAAATATGGATCTGACAACCTACAGGGAAAAAGCGTTCTTGTACAGGGGATTGGACACGTAGGCGAATCCCTTGTTGAGCATCTTACCAAAGAAGGAGCAAAGGTGATCATCAGTGATATTAACCAGGAGCGCCTGCAGGAAGTGAGCAAGCGATATAACTCCAGCATTTTTGAAGGTGGAAATGTATATGCTGCAGATGTAGATATCTATGCGCCTTGTGCTTTGGGAGCAACCATTAACGACGATACCATTGACAGCTTTAAAGCTTCCATTATTGCCGGAGCAGCAAACAATCAGCTGGCTGATGACCGCCGACATGGAATTATCTTAAGAGAAAAAGGCATTGTATATGCTCCGGATTTCCTTATCAACGCCGGAGGTATCATCAATGTGTATGCTGAACTGGAAGGCTATGGTAGAAAAGAGATCATGGAAAAAACTGAAAATATTTACAACACTACGCTTGAAATATTGACCAGTGCTGATGCTAATGATATCTCTACCCATGAAGCTGCTCTTAAGGTGGCGCAGCAGAGAATAGCTGACAGAAAAAATCAGAAATAACCCGAGCGGTTCTTAATTAAATATTATTTTTGCGGGGCGAAAGGAATTTTCTTTCGCCCCTAATTTTTTAAAGTTCTTTTACAGCTATGTTAACCAGAAGACATATCCGGGTTAAAGTAATGCAGTCTTTGTACGCGTACTCCCAAAGTGAAAATGACAATATGACTTCAGAAGAGAAATTCCTTCTGAAAAGTATGGATGAGATGTACGACCTGTATCTTTTAATGCTGCAGCTTATAGTGGAAATAAGAGATCATGCCGAAGATTACCAGGAAAAAAGTCGTCTTAAACATTTGCCTTCTGACGAAGACAGAGATCCAAATCCAAAATTCATCAATAACGGTGTGATTTCAATGCTTGCTGAAAACGCTGCTCTTAAAAATGCAGTTGAAGCTCGAAAGCTGAATAATTGGAAGAATGATGACGAGTATGTTGAGATCCTTTGGAATGAGATCAGGAATAGCGAGACATATAACAACTATATGTCTACACGATCCGGAGATTTTAAGGAAGACAGGGATTTTATCATCAGGATCTTTAAAGATATTATAGCGCCTAATGAAAAGCTGTATGATTATCTTGAAGATAAGAAGATAACCTGGGTTGATGATCTGCCATTGGTGAATACTTCGATTGTTAAGATGCTTCAGAAGGCGAAACCTGAAAGCGAACTGAAGCTGGTGAAACTCTTCAAGAATTCAGATGATAAAGACTATGCCGTGCAGCTTTTTAGAAAGACATTGCTAAACGATGAAAGTCTGGCCGGTGAAATGGAAGGTAAGACCCCAAACTGGGATAAGGAGCGTATCGCAGACCTGGATTCCATCCTGATCAAAATGGCTATCTGTGAATTTTTAAAGTTTTCTTCTATTCCGGTCAAGGTCACTATTAACGAATATTTAGAAATTGCCAAAGAATACAGTACTCCAAAAAGCAGTATTTTTATCAACGGTATTCTTGATAAACTCTCAAAAGAGTACAAAGAAACCGACAAACTGAATAAAATAGGAAGGGGACTTATGTAGTCCTTAAAAATTTTTAATTTTAACAACTTTAACTATAAAATCTAAATCATGAAAAAAGGAATCTATTTCTTAGCAGTTATCGCTGCCGTGGCATTTACTTCCTGCAAGGAAGATGCGGCCAACAAAGTGAAAGCCGAAAACGTGGAAGAAGCAGCTGAGCGTGACGCGCAGGAAGTTGTGTATCCTGTGATGACTTTCGAAGAAACTGAATATGACTTCGGTACTATTGAGCAAGGAACTCCGCAGGAGCATACCTTTACCTTTACAAATACTGGAAAAGCTCCATTGGTTATTACCAACGCATCCAGTTCTTGTGGTTGTACCGTTCCTACCTACACAAAAGAACCTGTTGCGCCGGGTGAAACTGGTGAGCTATTGGTGAAATTCAATGGTAGTGGTCAAAATCAGGTAACAAAAACTGTAAATATTACTGCGAATACCGAAACCGGTAAAGAGCAACTTAAAATCAAGGCTTTCGTAAATCCTAAACAATCGTAAGGAATACGAGCCAATAACAAATCTATGGATCAATTAGCCCAGTTTGCCCCAATTATTTTAATGTTTGTAGTGGTGTATTTCTTTATGATACGCCCCCAAATGAAACGTGCGAAACAAGAAAAACAATTTGCCTCTGAACTGAAACGCGGAGACCGTATTGTTACCAAAAGTGGAATGCACGGTAAAATAATTGATTTCAGTGAAAAACAAAATGCGGTGATCATCGAAACGGGAGCAGGAAAGATCACTTTTGACAGATCTTCCATCTCAATGGAGATGAGCCGAAAACTTAATGAACCTGTAAAGGAAAAATAAACCTGTTACAGGCATAAATAAAAAACGCAGACCGGCCGGTCTGCGTTTTTTATTTGCTTTCTTATTTTTAGCAGTTTTTGTACTTATCATGCAGACCAGTACCGGCCTTGATCATTGGCAGGATCTTTTCCAGTCGACTCTTTTTTGTGGTTTCCCGTTTAGCTTCTGAAATATATTCACAATATTCCCGCTGCTTTCCCGGGCTGAGGTCTTGAAAAGCTGCTTTCAGGGCTTTGTCTTTGTTCATAGCGCCTTCCAGCTCAAGAGGGACTACAGTCTCCTTGTTTGTGTCCGGTTTTATTTCCTTGCCTTCTTTTTGATTTTGAATTGCCTCCTGAACATATTTATGTAAAGTGCCAATTGGCAGTTCTTCTCCTTTTTCAAACCTGATCTGTCTTAAGGCCTTTGTCTTCCCTTCCTGTGCGTTCTCCAGTAAAGCAGTATTTTCCTTCAATAGGGCTCCCTGGAAGAACCAAAGAGCGCAATGGTTCTTAAAAGCGCCGATGCCCACTACATTTTTTCCGTTGATAGTGTAGACAGGTCCTCCCCATTTCACGGTTTCCTCAAGTTCGGTAGCTGTAATCATCTCCCGCAGGGTCCTGATCTCTTCTTCCCAATTAGGATGATTGGTAATATATTCATCTACTGTTTTCGCTGCCATAGTTTAAAAGATAAGCTGCCCCGTAAGGTTTCAAAAAGGCTTATTTACGGAACTTTTCCGCAGTGATCTCAGCGATCTTCACGATCACTTCCACTGCTTTTTGCATACTTTCTACCGGTACATATTCATATTTTCCATGGAAATTGTGACCACCGGCAAAGATGTTTGGGCAGGGTAGGCCCATAAAGCTTAACTGGGCTCCATCGGTGCCGCCGCGAATTGGCTTGATAAGAGGTGTAATGTCCACACGTTCCATGGCTTCTTCGGCTATATCAACAATGTGCATTACAGGCTCCACCTTTTCCTTCATATTGAAGTACTGGTCTTTTATCTCCACAGTGACACAATCACGGTCATATTGCTTGCAGATCTCTGCACCCAGCTTTTTCATGACTTCCTTACGGGCCTCAAAGTGCTGCCGGTCGTGATCCCTGATAATATAATTAAGTTTGGTCTCTTCGACATCGCCTTTGATCCCGTTGAGATGGAAAAATCCTTCCCGTCCTTCAGTATGTTCCGGAGTTTCAAGTCTCGGCAGGGAATTGATAAAATCCTGAGCGATATACATGCTATTGATCATTTTGCCTTTCGCATAACCGGGATGTACGCTTTTACCGGTTACGGTCACCACTACTCCGGCGGCGTTGAAATTCTCATATTCCAATTCACCCACCTGGCTGCCATCCATGGTATAGGCCCATTCGGCTCCGAATTTTTTCACATCGAATTTGTGAGCTCCGCGGCCAATCTCCTCATCGGGAGTGAAACAAACTCTTATCTTCCCGTGTTTAACTTCGGGGTGTGCGATAAAATATTGCATCGCCTCCATAATTTCGGTGATCCCCGCTTTGTCATCAGCTCCCAGCAAAGTGGTTCCATCAGTAGTTATTAACGTTTGCCCTTTATACTCTAAAAGGTCTTCAAAATAATCAGGAGAAAGGATGATGTTTTTTTCCTTGTTCAGCACAATGTCCTTACCATCATAATCTTCAACGATCTGCGGATTCACATTTGTTCCGGAAAAATCCGGAGTGGTATCAAAATGGGCTACAAATCCTATAACAGGCACATCAAAATCAACATTTGAAGGTAAGGTAGCCATGACATAGGCATTTTCATCAATGCTCACTTCCTGCATTCCCATTTCCCGAAGTTCTTCGGTCAATTTCTTCGCCAGATCCCATTGTTTTTCAGTACTTGGTGTGCTATTGCTGCTTTCGTCGCTTTGAGTGTCAATTTTAACGTAACTGATAAAGCGGTCTATGATATTGTTTTTATCGGTCATTTTGGTTGAAGTTTCCCCAAAATTAGTGAACTCTGCTTCAGCTTCAAAACCTTTTGGCTTTTCGGAGTTTAATTCTTTAGGTTTGTGTTAATTTTGCCGAAAATCCAGATCATGTACAGAAAATTAGTACGCCCGCTACTTTTTAAAATTGACCCTGAAAAGGTGCATCATCTTACTTTTTCCTTACTTCGGAAAATGTTCAAACTGCCTTTGGTGCAGAGTATTGTTAAAAAGAAATTTGCTTTAGAGGATCCACGGCTGGAGCGGGAGGTTTTCGGATTAAAATTTAAGAATCCGGTGGGCCTTGCCGCCGGTTTTGATAAGGATGCAAAACTTTATAAAGAGTTGTCATCCTTCGGATTCGGTTTCATCGAAATTGGGACTCTTACCCCGAAGCCACAACCGGGGAACGAGAAGAAACGCATCTTCAGACTGGTAGGAGATAAGGCTCTTATTAACCGAATGGGTTTTAATAACGGCGGAGTGATGGCTGCTGTGGAGCGTTTAAAAAAGAACAAAGATGTACTGATTGGGGGAAATATTGGAAAGAATAAGGTCACTCCCAATGACAAGGCTGTTGATGACTACATCATTTGCTTTGACGCACTATTGGACCACGTGGATTATTTTGTGGTGAATGTAAGTTCTCCCAATACTCCGAATCTGAGGGAGCTTCAGGATAAGGAACCATTGACACTGCTTTTAAATACCCTTCAAAAAAGGAATTCTGAACGGCCTTCTCCCAAACCCATATTGCTGAAGATCGCGCCAGATCTTACTGAAGAGCAATTGCTGGATATCATTGACATAGTAAAGGAGACAAAAATCGCCGGCATTATAGCTACCAATACTACCATTTCCCGCGAAGGGCTCACTTCGGAGAAAAAGGAAGAGACCGGGGGCTTGAGTGGTCTTCCCTTAAAAGACCGGGCTACCGAAGTGATCAGTTTTCTTTCTGAAAAAAGTAACCACGCATTTCCTATTATTGGAGTGGGAGGGATCATGTCTGCTGAAGATGCCATTGAGAAACTTGAAGCGGGTGCCAGCCTGGTACAACTCTACACCGGATTTATTTACGAAGGTCCACAATTGATCAAAAAGATCAATAAAGCTATTTTAGAACGAGGTCTGTGATAGAACAATTGATCCCATTCCTGACAGCTTCAGTGCTGTTGACACTTTCTCCCGGTCCGGACATAATTTATGTGTTGGTGCAGGGAGTGACCAACGGAAAAAAGTATGGGATCGTTACTGCTTTAGGACTGGTAAGCGGCATTATCATTCACACCAGTTTGGTCGCGTTTGGTATTTCGGCAATTATAAAACAGTCTGAAATGCTGTTTTTCATCATTCGGCTATTAGGTGCTGCTTATCTTTTTTACCTCGCATGGCAGGTTTTTAAAAGCGACCCGAAAATTGCTTTTTCCACCACTGCTGTGGACGGGAAGAAGGGCCTCTTTTCCCTTTTTAAAAGAGGATTTTTGATGAACGTTCTCAATCCTAAAGTCGCCATCTTCTTTCTGGCATTTTTTCCGGGTTTTTTGTGGGATCCCACGGGTAATACGGTTTTACAGTTCTACCTGCTTGGCTTCATTTTCCTGTTACAGGCCTTTATCATCTTTTCTACGGTTTCCATACTCGCTGGCAAGATCTCGAAATACCTGCAGTCGCACCCACATTCGGGACTTATCTTTAAATGGTTACAGGTCTTGGTGTTTTTAGGAATTGGAATATTTATCCTGGTGTAGCTGCAGATGCTTCTGAAAATATTCTTCCAAAATGCCCTTTTTGAGAGGTATAATTCCGAATATTTATTTTTTCAAACTGCTGATTATCAAATCATCAATTTTTCTTCAAAATTGTATCTTTGAGCCTATGGCGCAGATCAAAATAATCGAATGTCCGCGGGACGCGATGCAGGGAATTAAGGAATTTATTCCTACTGAGAAAAAGGTTCAGTACATACAATCGTTGTTGCGTTGCGGTTTTGATACCATTGACTTCGGAAGTTTTGTCTCGCCAAAAGCTATTCCGCAGATGGCCGACACAGCTGAGGTTCTTTCCAAACTGGACCTCTCCAGAACCCGTTGCAAACTGCTCGCCATTGTAGCCAATACCCGGGGGGCACAGGATGCGTCACAGCACCCCGAGATCAATTATCTTGGATACCCTTTTTCAATTTCTGAAAACTTCCAGATGCGTAACACGCATAAGACCATTGCGGAATCTGTAGAAACGCTTCAGGAAATTCTCGACATTGCTGGAAAGACCGGAAAGGAAGTAGTGGCTTATCTTTCAATGGGCTTTGGAAATCCGTATGGAGATCCGTGGGATGTGGAGATAGTAGGGGAGTGGACCGAAAAACTTTCAGGAATGGGAGTGAAGATACTTTCACTTTCTGATACCATAGGAAGCTCTACTCCGGAAGTCATAGAATATCTTTTTTCCAATCTCATTCCGAAGTATCCAAAAATTGAATTTGGAGCCCACCTTCATACCACACCTTCCAGCTGGTTTGAGAAAGTGGATGCAGCATACCGCTCGGGTTGTACCCGCTTTGATGGAGCTATCCAGGGATTTGGCGGTTGCCCGATGGCAAAAGATGAACTTACCGGCAATATGCCTACCGAAAAACTACTTTCTTACTTCACCTCCCGTAAGGCAGAAACCGACGTCAAAATGATGAGTTTTGAGGCCTCACACAATGAGGCTACAAAGATCTTTACCGCTTATCATTAGGATTATCAATAGCTTTTTCTTCAGGTATTAAAAAATACTATTTAAAATTAGTCTAAATAAAGTTTGTTAAAAAATTTCACACTTCTATATTTGCATCACTATTTTAAACAAGTCTAAATAAATACCATGAGAAAATTATTACTTTCAGTTGTTTTGGGAGCGACAAGCATGCTTTCTTTTGCGCAGACTGATACTGACTCGATTACTTTTAATCCACAATACCAATTAAACTCTGCTCAAAGAGTATTGTCGGCAAATAATGATGCTGTTACCCTGGGAGCTTACGGAGAGATTACTTATAATCAACCAGAGGGAGATAATGGCGAGTTGGATGTTCAGCGTCTTGTAATGCTTTTAGGTTATCAATTCACTGATAAAGTTCAGTTCTTTACTGAAATTGAATTTGAGCACGTTGAAGAAGTTTACGTGGAGCAGGCATTTGTAAACTATAATGTTGCCAGAAATGTCAATTTGCGTGCTGGTCTTATGTTGGTGCCAATGGGAATTATTAATGAATACCATGAACCAACAACTTTTAATGGAGTGGAACGCCCTGCAATTGCAGGATCTATTGTTCCCACTACCTGGAGAGAAATAGGTGTGGGATTAACCGGAAGGATCAATTCAGCTAACCTTACCTATCAGGCTTATATTTTTAATGGTTTCCAGTCAACCGATTCTGATGGAAACGGTTTGCTAAAAGGAAGCAATGGTCTTCGTGGGGGACGCCAAAAAGGGATAAAGTCGACAATAAATACTCCAAACCTTTCTGCTAAAGTTGAATACTACGGTATCCTTGGAATGAGACTTGGTCTTGCCGGATATTTTGGTAGAACTCAGGCTGCAGACGAGGTTGATATGTTAGATGGAGCTGATGTGGGAATGTCTATGGTAGGCTTGGATGCACGATACGTTTACAAGCGTTTCACTGCCAGAGGGGAATATATTTATGCTTCGTTAACAGATACTGATGCATATAACAACCTTACCGGAAGAGATTTGGGAAGTGCTCTTTCTGGATGGTATGCTGAAGCAGCTTATAACTTGTTACCAACTATGAATAAGCAGAAACTATTTGCTTTTGCACGCTACGAGGATTATGATACTCACGCAGAAACTGCAGGTAGCCTGGTGGAAAATCCGGCTTATGACAGAAATGATATAACTCTTGGTCTAAGTTATCATATAGCTCCTGGAGTAGTTTTCAAAGGAGATTATCAAATTAAGGATAACGCCGTTGAAGGATATGACGCTAAGAACCAGGTGAATTTTGGAGTTGGAGTTTGGTTCTAAACTCTAAAGAAACTTTACTGCTGAAAGTCGGGAGAATCTCTCCCGGCTTTTGGCATTACTGCTTCCGTATTATTTAATTAAATTTGCAACATGATTCAGAAATTATTAATTACGATCTTTTTGATGTTTCCGTTGATGGGGATGATTGGGAATTCTGACGGTTTAGGAAAAAGAATTGACCGTGAAATAAGAGATGAGTTTCATGTAAGTTCCTTTGAACACCAGGGTGTGGAAATCCCCGATAACCTGCGTCAAAAATTACCTTCCAGGATATCAAAGGAGAATTTCTTTAAACTGAAAAGTGACGGAAATCTTATTGGTTATGCATACCTGGATAAGGCACCTAGCAAAACTGCTGAATTTGACTACCTGGTTATCTTCAACAAAGATCTGGTGATCGCACGAACCAAAGTATTGGTATATCGGGAAGAGTATGGAGGCGAGATTGGAAGCAAACGCTGGTTGCGCCAGTTTGATGGTAAGTCAAAATCCTCAGAGATCCATGATATTGCAGCTATTTCCGGAGCAACAATTTCTGTGCGGTCCATGAAATCTGCAGTAAAAGACCTTTTGGTAAGTGTTGAGATCTTAAAAGAAAACAAGGTTCTCTAATGCGCTATAACGGACTCCTCTTAAGCCTTCCAAGAGAGATAAGAACTTTTCTTGCTGTTTTTGTGATCGTGCTCTCGGTCGGTTATGTAACGGGACTTTTATTTGTAGGGCAGACGGAGACCACAACACCCGCCGGGATTGAAGAAAATTACCTGGGTAATGAGGATGATCCCGATGCAGAGGTGATGAAGTTTGAAAAAGGGGAGCGGGAGATGCTCACCATAATTCATACTCACGTACTTTCCATGTCCTTTATTTTTTTCCTCTTGGGAGGAATACTACTATTCGCACAGTTGCCTCAAAGAATTAAATTCTTCCTTATCCTGGAACCTTTCTTTTCCATCTTACTTACCTTCGGAGGGATCTATTTTGTATGGAAGGGAGTGGAATGGATGAAATACATCGTAGTTATTTCGGGAATCCTTATGACCTTCTGTTTTGCGGCCTCAGCAATAATTCTTCTATATCAGCTACTTCTGAAGAAAGCGAAGTAGTTTTTTTTTTGCAGAAAAAATTTTCCGCAGACTGCAACGATCTTCGCTTCAATTTCTCCACTCTAAAATCAAGAAAGGCAAATAATTAGTAAAACTTATTGCCGGCTTGTGAGTTTAACTCTGTATATTTGCACGCAATTAAATCTTAATTGCCATGATTGCACACAACTCCCGGATTGTAGGCGAAGGATTAACGTACGACGACGTACTTTTAGTTCCCGCTTTTTCAGAGATCCTTCCCCGCGAAGTCAATATCCAATCCAAATTCACCCGGAATATAAGTATTAACGTTCCCATTGTTTCCGCTGCTATGGATACAGTGACCGAATCCAGTATGGCAATTGCCATGGCCAGGGAAGGGGGAATAGGAGTACTTCACAAGAATATGACGATCGAGCAGCAGGCTCTTAAGGTGCGTAAAGTGAAACGGGCAGAAAGTGGGATGATCATTGATCCTGTTACCTTGCCTATTACCGCTAAAGTCCGCGATGCTAAAGAAAATATGCGCGAGCACAGTATCGGTGGGATTCCTATCGTTGATGACGAAGGAAAACTTCTTGGAATTGTTACCAACCGTGACCTTCGTTTTGAAAAGAATAATGACCGGCCGATTTCTGAGGTTATGACTTCAGAGAATCTTGTCACAGTTTCTGAAGGAACTTCTTTAGAAGAAGCTGAAGGTATTCTGCAGCAGAACAAGATCGAAAAATTACCGGTAGTTAATTCCGAAGATAAACTCGTTGGACTTATCACTTTTCGTGACATTACGAAACTCTCTCAAAAACCTATAGCCAACAAAGATAGCTTCGGAAGGCTACGTGTTGCAGCAGCCATTGGAGTCACCGGAGATGCAGTTGATCGTGCCGGAGCTTTGGTTAAAGCCGGTGTGGATGCGATTGTGATAGATACTGCTCACGGGCATACCAAAGGAGTAGTTACCGTTCTAAAGGAAGTAAAGAAGAATTTCCCAGAGCTGGAAGTAGTGGTTGGAAATATCGCTACTGCCGAAGCAGCCAAATATTTAGTTGAGGCGGGAGCCGATGCTATTAAAGTAGGTATTGGACCCGGTTCAATATGTACGACCCGGGTGGTAGCCGGAGTAGGTTTTCCACAATTCTCGGCTGTTCTTGAGGTTGCAGCTGCTATAAAAGGCAGTGGTGTACCTGTAATTGCTGATGGAGGTATCCGTTATACTGGTGATATTCCAAAAGCTATTGCCGCCGGAGCCGACTGCGTAATGCTCGGTTCGCTATTAGCCGGGACTAAAGAATCTCCGGGAGAGACCATTATATACGAAGGCCGTAAATTCAAGTCATACCGCGGAATGGGTTCTGTAGAAGCTATGAAGCAGGGTTCAAAGGACCGTTATTTCCAGGATGTGGAAGATGATATTAAAAAGCTGGTTCCGGAAGGTATTGTAGGGCGAGTGCCATACAAAGGTGACCTTTTTGAAAGTATTCACCAGTTTGTGGGCGGTCTACGTGCCGGAATGGGGTATTGTGGCGCTAAAGATGTTCAGACTTTACAGGAGACGGCAAAGTTCGTAAAGATCACTTCTTCAGGAATTCATGAAAGTCATCCTCATAACGTAACCATCACAAAAGAATCTCCTAACTACAGCAGGTAATAGGAATCTGAATAAATTAAAAGAGGCTGTTCAAAATTTGAACAGCCTCTTTTAATTATGGCAAAACGGTTTTTCTGTTACTTCGCAGAGATTCCAAGTTTTTCCATCACTTTGAGCGTAATGTCATACTGGTCTGAAGCGAAAGCAAGGTTATTTCCTGAAGCGTGGAAGATATGTGTATAATTCTCTGCTTTGATCACCTCTTCCATCGCAGCGTTGATCTTTTGGTAGTAAGGTTCAGAAAGCTCATTTCTCTTCATTTGCATCATTACAGTGGCCTTATTTCTAAAACCTTTGATCTCATTTTCCAGAGTAATGATCTCATTTTCCTTGGTAGTCTTTTCTTCTTCTGTATAACCATTACTATTGGCCTGATAATCTTTCACCAGGGTCTCATACTTAGTTACGGTGGTTTCCAGCTCTTTTTGAAGGTCATTATTATAGGCTTTCAGTCCTTCATCCACCTGTGCCATTTCAGGCATTTGGCTAAGAATGTATTCTGCGTCAATGGTACCTATTTTAGACTGTGCAAAAGTAGAAAGGCTCATTAAGGCCAATCCCAATACTAATACTGCTTTTTTCATGAAATTGATTTTGTTTTTCGCAAATATAAACGAGCAGGTTTACTTTTTTAGGATCCTGTTAGGATAATTTCAGAAATTATTCCTCATAAACTTGTCCGCGGTGTGGTTTTAATGCATCCCGAACAGCTTTCATTTCGCTTTCGTGCACCACGATATAGGCGGTACTGTAGTCGGGATTTACCTTCTCAAATCCGGTAATATTAAGAGAAATATCATTGGTCTTCACAAACTCCTTGAGGTGCAAAGCATGATGTTCAGCTGTGCGCGTAGAATCAGGTCCGCGGAAATCCCATATCAATTTTAATTTTCGTTCATCTTTCTTATCGGTCATATTCTTAGCTTTTAGTTCTTTCAAAAATGCCATTTTTGACACCCTTTCAAAAGTATACTTTTTTTTCTGCTCTGTCGTTTTACTAAGTAGTTGGTAAAGATGGCAGAATTCTTATTTTTGCCTATTCATGTATTCTCACAATCCTTTGAAAAAATTAAAAAGTATATCTTCTGTGTTTCTTCTGATGCTGCTGCTTCCCGGTTGCAGTTTTTTTGAAAAAACAGAAGACAGGGAAGTGGTTGCCAGGGTAAACGGTTCCTATTTATATAAAGAAGATGTCAACTCCCTGATCTCTGAGAATACCTCTCCAGAAGACAGTGCCTTATTGGTCTCTAACTTCATAAATCGCTGGGCGACCCAAAAGTTGTTGATCGATCGTGCAAAAGTGAATTTGAGTGACGAGCAATTGAGGGAGTTTGATAAGCTTGTACAGAATTATCAAAATGAACTCTATGCCAAGGCTTATACCGATGCTATTGTTGCCCGACAACTGGATACGAGCATTAGCATGGAAGCCGCTGAGCAATATTACGAAGAGAATGGAGAGAACTTTCTGCTGAATGATGACCTTGTTAAACTAAGGTACATCAATCTTTCCAAGCAAAATTCCGATTTTGAAAAGATAAAGACCCAATTCCGACGTTTTAATGAGGAAGATAAACAGGCTTTGTTGGATATGGCCATTCAGTTTAATTCGTATTCCTTGAATGATTCGGTTTGGGTAAAAACCAAACAGGTCTATGAAAAGATCAGGCCGTTAACCCCTCAAAATGATCAGGAATTCTTAAAAAACAAGAATTTTTTGCAACTCGAAGATTCATTAGGAGTATATTTGATCTCTGTTGAAGATGTGAAATTGCGCAATGAACAAGCCCCTTTGGAATATTCTTTGCCAAACATCAAACAGATCCTTCTGAATAAAAGAAAACTTGAACTTATCAAGAAATTAGAAAAAGACATTACTCAAGATGCTATTAAAAACGACAAATTTGAAATCTATAATTAATCACGCAGCAGTTGTTATTTTCACTGCTGTTTTTGCTACTGCACAGGCCCAGGAAGTGGTGGTGACCGATAGTACGGCTATCCAGGAAACCGCAATCCCGGTAAGAGATTCCCTTAAAAACTCACAGAAATTCAAAGTTGACGGAGTGGCCGCGGTTGTGGGTGATTTCGTGGTTTTGGATAGTGATATCGATAAAATGTACATTGAACTGCAAAGTCAGGGAGCTTCTATTAAAGATGTAACTCCTTGCAGTCTTGCCGGAAGGTTGATGGAGAACAAGCTTTATGCTCATCACGCTATTCAGGATAGTATCATAGTCTCAGATGCTGAGATCAATGCGAATGTAGATCAGCAGTTATCTTACATGACCCAACAGGTGGGATCTTTGGAAAAAGTGCTGGAGTTCTATAAAAAGGACAATGAAGCAGAATTTAGAGCAGAACTTTTTGAGATCAACAAGCAAAACAGGTTGGCCGGAGAAATGCAACGCAAGATTGTAGATGCGGTAGAGATCACTCCGGAAGAAGTTAGGGAGTTCTTTAGCAGTATTCCTGAAGATGAGCGGCCGGTGTTTGGGGATGAGGTTGAGATCGCACAGATCGTGGTGAAACCTGAAATTCCTCAGAAAGAAAGACAACGTATCATTGATCGTTTGAACGAAATGCGTGCTGATATTGTGGAGAACGGTGCAAGTTTTGCTACCAAGGCGGTATTATACTCTCAGGATCCCGGTTCACGTTCTTCCGGTGGAAAGATTTCCCTTTCCAGAAAAGATCCTTTTGTAAAAGAATTTAAAGATGCAGCTTTCAGTCTTCAGGAAGGAGAGGTAAGCGAACCTTTTGAAACGGAGTTTGGGTACCATATTCTTACCGTAGATAAGATCCGCGGGCAACAGGTAGATGTTAGGCATATCCTCCTTATTCCCGATGTGACCGAAGAGACCAAACAGAAAGCCTTTGAAGAAATTCAGAATGTGCGCGAAAAGATCGCCAGTGGCGAATTAAAGTTCGGAGTAGCTGCACGCGAAGTGTCTGACGAAAAAGAAACAAGAGAGAGCGGCGGACAATTGGTGAATCCTACTACTGGAGATACGCGTTTTGAGCTCTCCAAGATTGATCCTTTATTATACGAGCAGGTTGTAAACCTGAAAGAAGGAGAGGTTTCAAGAGTGATCACAGATCAGGATAACACCGGTCGTCCTTTCTACAAGATCATAACGGTCACCAATCGTTTTACGGAACACAAGGCGAATTACGCTCAGGATTATAACAAGATCAAAGATCTTGCTTTGCGTGATAAACAATTGAAAGCAATTGAAGACTGGCAGAGAGAAAAGATAAAAGATACGTATATTAAGGTCAACGGAGAGTATCGCGAATGTGACTTTTCGAGTAACTGGCTAAAACAGTAGAAATTGTATGTCTGATGTAGAAGCGGTAAAGAATCTCGTCACCCGGCACCAGCAACTTCGGCAGGAAATTGCCAAGAAGATTGTGGGGCAGCAGGAGGTGGTTGATCAGATACTGCTATCTATTTTCTCCGGAGGACATTCTTTACTCATCGGAGTTCCGGGATTGGCAAAGACCTTAATGGTCAATACCATTGCCGAGGCTCTGGGTTTGCACTTCAAGAGGATCCAGTTTACGCCGGATCTAATGCCGAGTGATATTCTGGGATCAGAAATTCTGGATGAGAATCGACAGTTTAAATTCATTAAAGGACCTGTTTTCGGGAATATTATTCTGGCTGACGAGATCAATAGAACACCACCCAAGACCCAGGCGGCGCTTTTAGAGGCAATGCAGGAAAGAGCGGTGACTGTGGCCGGGCAACACTATAAATTGAATCTGCCATACTTTGTACTTGCTACCCAAAATCCTATTGAACAGGAAGGGACCTATCCCTTACCTGAAGCCCAGCTAGACAGATTCATGTTTGCTATTAAACTTGATTATCCAAGTTTCGAAGAGGAGGTTGAGGTAGTGAAGACTACTACCTCAGACGAAGAGGCTTTTATAAATCCTCTTTTCTCGGCGAAAGAAATTGTGGATTTTCAACATCTTATCCGTCGGATACCTGTGGCAGATAATGTGGTGGAATATGCAGTAAACCTTGTGAGCAAGACCCGTCCTGCAGGAGACAAAGCTACAGATCTTGTGAGGGAGTTTGTCGATTGGGGTGCAGGGCCAAGAGCTTCTCAAAACCTCATTTTAGGAGCCAAAGCCCACGCAGCTGTAAACGGCAAATATTCTCCCGATATTGAAGATGTGCAGGCTGTGGCTTTCGGAATACTTCGGCACCGGGTGATCAAAAATTATAAGGCCGAAGCAGAAGGTATATCTGAAGAAGATATTATCAAGACCTTATTCTGATCCATTATTTATTCCCTAAATATTAAGGTCCTAAAAAGGGAATTTTAGGTCTCTGGTATTCTACATTCCAAAGATTTTAAGCCCCTGCTTTAATAATTTTTTCATTCTAAAAAATGATATTGGTGAGGAAATTGCCAATTTCTCATTCATGATGCTATAATATGCGATTTAGTTAATTTTTAGTGGATAATTTTCAGAAGTGCTAAAAAATATTCATTTAAAATTAGTCTTTAGTTATAATTTTTAATCTTCACCTATAATTAGTAATTTTGCAGAACTTCAGAACAAAAAAATAAATAAGACTATGGCTTACGATATTGATATGATCAAAAAGGTTTACAGCCAAATGGCAGAGCGTGTAAATGCTGCACGTGAAGCTGTTGGAAAGCCTTTGACTCTTTCAGAAAAGATCCTTTATTCTCACCTGTGGGATGGAAAACCTACTCAGAAATTTACCCGCGGAAAAGACTACGTTGATTTTGCTCCGGACAGGATCGCCTGCCAGGATGCAACTGCCCAAATGGCTTTGTTGCAGTTCATGCAAGCAGGGAAAAAGACGGTAGCTGTTCCAACAACTGTACACTGTGATCACTTGATCCAGGCTAAACTGGGAGCTCAATTTGACCTTCCAAGCGCCAAAAAATCAAGTGACGAGGTTTTTGATTTCCTTGAATCAGTTTCGAATAAGTACGGAATAGGTTTCTGGAAACCGGGTGCAGGTATTATCCACCAGGTTGTTCTTGAGAATTATGCTTTTCCGGGAGGAATGATGATCGGTACCGATTCTCACACGGTGAATGCCGGTGGATTGGGAATGGTAGCTATTGGAGTTGGTGGTGCAGATGCAGTTGATGTAATGGCCGGAATGCCATGGGAGCTAAAAATGCCAAAATTGATCGGGGTTAAGTTGACCGGAAAACTTTCGGGATGGACTGCTCCAAAAGATGTGATCTTAAAAGTAGCCGGAATTCTTACCGTAAAAGGGGGAACTGGAGCTATTATTGAATATTTCGGAGAAGGAGCACAATCTATGTCCTGTACCGGAAAAGGAACTATTTGTAACATGGGTGCCGAAGTAGGGGCTACGACTTCTACTTTTGGTTATGACGATTCAATGGAGCGTTACCTGCGTGCCACAAATCGTACTGATGTTGCCGATGCAGCAAATGAAGTAAAAGAGCACCTAACCGGCGATGCCGAAGTTTATGCAAATCCTGAGCAGTATTTCGATGAGGTGATCGAGATCAATCTTTCCGAACTGAAGCCTCACCTTAACGGTCCGTTTACACCAGACCTTGCTACACCTATTTCAGAAATGGGCAAAAAAGCAAAAGAGAACGACTGGCCTATTAATGTGGACTGGGGATTGATAGGTTCGTGTACTAACTCTTCATACGAAGATCTTACCCGTGCTGCTTCCATTGCGAAACAGGCAGTTGATAAAAAAGTTAAAGCAAAATCAGATTTCGGAATAAATCCCGGGTCTGAACAGATACGTTTTACTGCGGAAAGGGATGGTTTACTTCAGATCTTCGAAGATCTTGACGCTACTATCTTTACGAATGCCTGCGGGCCATGTATTGGTCAGTGGGACCGAAGTGACCGTAAAGGCGATGAGAAGAATACCATCGTGCATTCCTTCAATCGGAATTTTTCTAAAAGAGCCGATGGGAACCCTAACACACATGCGTTTGTAGGATCTCCTGAAATGGTGGCTGCAATTGCAATTTCCGGAAGACTGGATTTTGATCCAACTACAGATACCCTTTTGAATGAGGATGGAGAACATGTAAAATTGGACGAGCCTACAGGACTTGAATTACCTCCAAAAGGTTTTGATGTGGAAGATCCGGGTTACCTGGCCCCTACAGAAGATGGTTCTTCTGTAGAGGTGAAAGTTAGTCCGACTTCTGAAAGATTGCAGTTGTTGGAACCTTTTGAGCCATGGGATGGTAAGAACCTGATGGGTGCAAAACTTTTGATCAAAGCCTTCGGAAAATGTACTACTGACCATATCTCTATGGCGGGTCCATGGTTAAGATTCAGAGGACACCTGGATAATATTTCGAACAACTGTCTTATTGGAGCTGTGAATGCTTTCAACAAGAAGACAAACTTCGTGAAGAGCCAGATCACCGGGGAATATGACGGAGTACCGAATACACAGAGAAAATACAAGGCAGCCGGTATTCCTACTGTTGTAGTGGGAGATCATAACTACGGAGAAGGATCCTCCCGTGAGCATGCTGCAATGGAACCAAGACACCTGGGTGTTAAGGTGGTGCTGGTGAAATCTTTTGCAAGAATTCATGAGACTAACCTTAAGAAACAGGGAATGTTGGGTATCACATTTGCTAATGAGAACGATTACGATCTTATTCAGGAAGATGATACCTTCAACTTTATAGATCTTGAAGATTTTGCACCAGACAAGCAGCTTACGATCGAGATCGTACATGCTGACGGTTCAAAAGATACTATAAAAGCAAATCATACTTATAACCTTCCTCAAATAGAGTGGTATAAGGAAGGTTCTGCTCTTAACCTTATCAAAAAGCAGAATGCCGCATAAGGTAATTCACATAGATTGATAAAAACTCCTGCTTTTGGCGGGAGTTTTTTGTTTTGATAGTTTCAGTGTATCCAAAAAGGAACGAGTTAGTATGACTGGAAACAGATAGGGTGCTTCAAAGTGGTTCGAGGAAAAGATTTGAGAATCATTATGAGGTGAAATAAAAAAGAGGCAATTCATGTTGAATTGCCTCTTTCAAAAAGTAGATGAGAGACTTCGGTAGAAGAATCTACCGAAGCATATATCAAGTAATTTTTGCCCCCCAGTAAAAATTACTCATTCTCATCTATTATGGCAGGGATTCCAGCTTCTTTTTCTGTTTCAACAGAACTTCAAGTGTTGAAGGTGGAATATCCTGGTTATAAAGTGTATCGTAATAAAGTTTTATATTTTTCTTTTCCTTCTCGTAACACACTTTCAGATTAGGATCATTAAAGGTGTTTCGTGCGAGGTAATCCAATTTCAAAAAGATAGGCAGGAAATTCAGTATAGCGATGCCTAATCGGGAATCCTGTAGAGAATTCCTGATATTGAAAAGAAGCCGCCTGATCTCCAATTTGGCTTTTTCTCTTATTTCTATAAGACGTGAAATATTGTCTGCCAGGTCTTTTTCTTCCTTGGGCAGGTCATAATACAAGACGTAGTACATCTGTAGGAGATGGTCGTTGGATAGGTCAAGTCGCAATAGCTGAGAGTAGAGTTGGAACTGCATAATCAATTACATATTAGAAGGAACTTTTACTATCATAAAAATAGCAATTAAATGCCCTTCTTGATCTTGTAAAAAATTGATTAACAATAATTTATCTTTTGAGTCAGAGAAATTGTAAGAAAGGTGAAATTTTTAAGAGGTGGCAGTTTTTTCCTACTAAAGACGCGAGATAAAATCGATAAAGGGAAAGAAAAAAGAATTGCCCAGAGCGGACCCGAAACTCCCTGTCGGCAGAAGGGGGCGGACCCCTTTTTTCATTTGCAAAACGGCAAATTTTATATCCTTTGGTTAGTAAACATTTATAGTATTCGATCTTTTAGACCTGCCTATCGTGTAAAAAAATCCTAAAAATTTCCATTTGAATTTTCAGGGTCACTGGTGCCCAGAGCGCGACTCGAACCTGCCTGTCGGCAGATAAGCCCACACGCCCTCTAATATTTTTTATAGGTTAGATTTTGTATCCTTGATTTACTAATCTTTTATAGAAATCGATCTGCCAGACCTACCCTCAGGAAAAAAAACCTAAAAATTCCCATTTGAATTTTCAGGTTCACCGGTGCCCAGAGCGGGACTCGAACCTGCCTGCCGGCAGGCAGGCCCGCACGTCCTTCAATATGTTTTATAGGTTAGATTTTGTATCCTTTTTGTACTAATCTTTTAAAGAAATCGATCTGCCAGACTTACCCTCAGGAAATAAAGAAACCCTAAAAATTCCCATTTGAATTTTCAGGGTCACTGGTGCCCAGAGCGGGACTCGAACCTGCCTGCCGGCAGGCAGGCCCGCACGTCCTCTAATATGTTTTATAGGTTAGATTTTGTATCCTTTATGTACTATTCTTTATAGAAATCGATCTGCCAGACCTACTTACAGAGAATAAAAAAACCCTAAAAATTCCCGTGTGAATTTCTAGGGTTACTGGTGCCCAGAGCGGGACTCGAACCTGCCTGCCGGCAGGCAGGCCCGCACGCCTTCTAATATGTTTTATAGGTTAGATTTTGTATCCTTTTTGTACTAATCTTTTAAAGAAATCGATCTGCCAGGCCTACCTACAGGGAATAAAAAAACCCTAAAAATTCCCATTTGAATTTTCAGGGTTACTGGTGCCCAGAGCGGGACTCGAACCCGCACGCCCTAATGGACACATGGCCCTCAACCATGCCTGTCTACCAGTTCCAGCACCTGGGCATTCTATAATTTATTTTCTGTTGTGGAGTGGTTTCTGAAAGAGCTGAGAGCCTTCTGATGTACCACTTTTTCAGAAAATAAAGGATAAGAAAGTGACCTGGCTGGGATTCGAACCCAGGACCCTCTCCTTAAAAGGGAGATGCTCTACCAGCTGAGCTACCAGGTCAGGATTTTTAAGAACAAATTTTGTGATCTGGCTGGGGCTTCCCTCGACTTCGCTTCAGTTTCTTTCAGCTTCACTCGGGACAGGCTTCTCGCCCAACAAATCAGTAATTCAAATTTCGTGATCTGGCTGGGGCTTCCCTCGATTTCGCTTCAATTTCTTTCAGCTTCGCTCGGGACAGGCTTCTCGCCCAACAAATCAGTACTTCTAATTTCGTGATCTGGCTGGGGCTCGAACCCAGGACCCTCTCCTTAAAAGGGAGATGCTCTACCAACTGAGCTACCAGATCTGGCTTATTGCATTTTTGCTAATGCGGGTGCAAATATACCCACATTAATTTATTTTTCAAGAACAAATTGACATAAATTTGTGCGACGTTTAAAAGAGGGAGATAAACCCTCTAAAAATCATTGGTTTAAGGTATGAAAATAATTTTATCAGGTTACATGGGATCGGGAAAAACGGTGGTTGGCAAGTCGCTGGCAGAAAAAATCGGCGTCAAATACATGGACCTTGATGAAGAAATAAGCAAGTGGGAAGGAAAAAACATTCCTGATATTTTTAAGGAGTCAGGAGAGATCTATTTCAGAAGAAAAGAAGGTGAAGTGCTTCAGGAAATACTCAAAAATGACAATTCTGTTGTGCTTTCTTTAGGGGGAGGCACACCCTGTTACGGTAAAAACCTCCAGCTGA
This sequence comes from Salinimicrobium soli, assembly GCF_048323655.1. Taxonomy (NCBI): domain Bacteria; kingdom Pseudomonadati; phylum Bacteroidota; class Flavobacteriia; order Flavobacteriales; family Flavobacteriaceae; genus Salinimicrobium; species Salinimicrobium soli. The sequence goes on from NZ_JBLUWW010000006.1 coordinate 310,304, forward strand.
TTAAAGATGATGAGGATTCGGTGCTTATTTACCTTAAAACCGATCTGCAGGAGCTTTTAAGAAGACTTTCCGAAGAGAAAGATCAGAGACCGGTCATAAGTCATCTAGGTTCTTTTGAAGCTCTTGAAGATTTTGTGCGGAAACATTTGTACGAACGTTCCTTTTACTACAACCAGAGTGAAATTATTCTCTCAACAGAGGGTAAGTCAGTAGAAGAAGTGGTAAACGCGATCTCCGAAAAATTAAAGTAGTTCCACCCGACTATCTTCTTTCTCGAATAATACTTCTACGTGTTCATGAATGGAAGTGGAGAGGGAGATCCCTTTAAAATCAGCTTTTACAGGGTATTTTTTATGGCTTCGGTCAACCAATACTGCAGTACGGAACTGCTTAAGAGGTACTTCCAGAAAATGTCGCACTCCATAGATCAGGGTGGTGCCTGAGTTGAGCACATCATCGATGAGTACGATAGATTTATTCTTATAATCTTCTGCCGCCATAGAAGTCTCTACCTTTTCCAGCGGATTTCCCTTATTAATCCTTACCTCACAAAGTTCAACCTGGAGCTCCGAGATATTTTGCAGCTCCTCTTTCAATATTTTGGCTAGTTGGAATCCATTTGTGGCAATTCCCGCCAGGACTACTGCCTCTTCATTTACATTGCTTTCATAGATCTGGTAAGCGATCCTTTTTATCTTGTGGCTAATCTCGATGTGGTTGAGAATGGAAACAGAAGCTTTTTTCATGAAGAATGTTTTCTCAAAGATAAAAAATAAGACGGTGTCAAAAATGCCTTTTTTAGGTGTAACAGTTAGTTGTCTTTTTCTTCCTCATTTTCGTTTTCGGGAGCTTCAAACCAGTCATCCAATTCCCTTCGGTCTTTTTTGGTGGGACGGCCCGTTCCTTTTTTACGGTAGTAATCTCTGGAGTATTTGAGTAGTTCCAGTTTTGCGAACTCTTCTTTGGGAGTTATATCGTTGATGTAAAGATTGACAAGTTTAGCTCCAACGCGACTTTGAGGTAGGTCGAGCACTTCCAGCTCATAATTGATCTGATTCTTACGAACTACTATCTTATCTCCGGGGAATACTTCCCTGGAAGGTTTAATAATTGCATCCTGCACCCTTACTTTTCCCTGTTTACATGCTTCTGTGGCTATACTTCTGGTCTTGAAATATCGAACGCACCATAAAAACTTGTCAACTCTCATACTTTTTGCAGTAAAACTCGTTTATTAATCAGCAAAAATACAAGAATATTGTATCTTGCGGCCCTAAAATCACAGTTTGATGAGATTGAATAAATATTTGTTTGCCTCCCTTATTTTAGCCGTTGCACTTTTTTCCTGTAACAAAGAAGATGACGGTCCTGTAACAGTTCCTGAAAGAGATCGCTCTGAACAGGAAGCTACAGATCAGGAAGTGCTTTTAGAATACCTGCAGACACATTTTTACAACTACGAAGATTTCGAGAATCCTTCAGAATCATTTGATTACCAGGTGCGAATTGATACCATCAATGAAGCTAATGCCGATAAGACTCCTTTAATCGAATCGAATCTTCTGGAAACAAAAACGGTCACCTGGGAAGGAGTGGATTACACTATGTACATTCTTAAGGTGAGAGAAGGAGTGAAAGACCAGCCTAAGTTTACCGATTCTACCCTGGTTTCATATCGTGGAGAATTGTTAAACCAGACTATGTTCGACAGTTCAATAACTCCGGTGTGGTTCGATCTTACCGCGGTTATTCCGGGATTTGGACGGGCTCTAACTGAGTTCAAAGGTTCATCCGGGTTCCAGGTGCAACCGGACAACACCGTTGTGTGGAATAATGACTACGGAATTGGCGCTGTCTTCATGACCTCAGGTCTTGGATACTTCGCCCGTCCTCAAGCAGGTATTTCACCGTATAGCCCTCTGGTATTTACATTTAACCTCTATGGGGTCAATGAAGCTGATCACGACAGGGACGGAATCCCTTCCTGGATGGAGGATCTAAATGAAGATATGATCATCGCAAATGACGATACTGATAAAGACGGTACATCTAATTATGCCGACAATGATGATGACAATGATTTCATCCCGACGAGGGAAGAGATCACTATCAATGAAGACGGAAGTATTAGTTTCCCTGATAAAGACAATGACGGTATTCCTGATTATCTGGATAAGGATAACTAAGAAAACCAATAATTAGATATAATAAAAAAAGCCCCGTGTTCGGGGCTTTTTTGATGCTTTAGATTTTGAGGCGTGCAATTACAACTGGAGGGACAAACTGAAAATAAGTTGGCTGGGGCGGGTATCCACCCGTTGTAAGCCTTCCGGGTTATCCAGGTCGAGAACCGTAGCCTCATTTTTGGAGAGTCCGCGTTCATAACGAACATCCAAACCTACACCGCCAAACTGTATTCCGGCGCCAAACTGGGCTCCAATGGTGAAATCCTCTTCTACGTCTCCCAATCTCACTCCCTGAAAGTCGTTATCCAGAATGTATTGAAGACTTGGGCCTGCAAAAATATTAACAGGTCCTATAATGTCAACACCAAAAAGTAAAGGCAGATCCAATTTTGAAATTTTATACTCTGCATTCTTGTCGTTGTAGTCGTAGGAACTCTTGGTTCTGGTATAAAGTAATTCAGGTTTAATGAAAAAGCCTGAGAATTCTGCTCTGTAAAAGAATCCGAAGTGGTATCCCACTTTACTGTCACCACCTTTTATGGCATCCTCACCAGCGGTGGTAATATCAGAATATTCGATGTCGCCGTTATCGGCATAATTCAAGCCACCCTTTACACCAAAACCACTCTGGGCCATTACGGCAGTTGTGGAAATGAGAAACAGGGCTAAAATTCCTTTTTTCATAATAGTAGGTTTAAGTTTATCCAAAGAAAACGATTATTTGTGACTTATATTCCTTAATGAAATTATAAACCCCTGTAAAATATGATTCTACAGGGGTTTTTAAGCTGGTGCTGAATGGATTACTTTCTCTTAAATACTTTTTCTGAAGCTTTTACAATGGCTTCAGCATTCAGTCCGTATTTTTCCATCAGTTGTTCAGGAGTACCACTTTCACCAAATGTGTCCATGGTAGCAACAAATTCCTGCGGAGTAGGGTAGTGCTGGGCGAGCGTACGCGCCACACTTTCTCCAAGGCCACCAAGGAAGTTGTGCTCTTCGGCTGTTACAATACACTTGGTCTTTCTAACAGATTTCAGGATCGCCTCCTCATCAAGAGGTTTGATCGTATGTATATCTATTACTTCAGCTTTGATACCTTTTTCCTCAAGTTGCTCTGCAGCTTGTAAGGCTTCCCATACCAGGTGTCCCGTTGCAACTATAGTTACATCGTTTCCTGGATTTAGGATATTCGCTTTACCAATTTCGAACACCTGATCTTCAGGAGTGAAATTTGGCACTTTTGGTCTTCCGAATCGTAAATAGACCGGACCTACGTGCTCTGCAATTGCAATGGTAGCCGCTTTAGTTTGATTGTAATCACAAGTGTTGATCACTGTCATCCCCGGAAGCATTTTCATCATTCCAAGATCTTCCAGGATCTGGTGAGTAGCACCGTCTTCTCCAAGAGTTAGTCCTGCGTGAGAAGCACAGATCTTCACATTTTTCCCTGAATATGCGATCGATTGTCTTATCTGATCATAAACCCTTCCGGTAGAAAAGTTTGCGAAGGTACCGGTGAAAGGGATCTTCCCTCCAATGGTCATTCCGGCAGCGATTCCCATCATGTTAGCTTCAGCAATTCCTATCTGGAAAAATCTTTCCGGGTGATTCTTCTGAAAATCTCCCATTTTTAAGGATCCGGTAAGGTCAGCGCATAGGGCTACCACATTTGGATTAGTTTTTCCGAGCTGGGTAAGACCATCTCCAAAACCAGATCGGGTATCTTTACTTCCTGTATTTGTATATTTCTTCATTTCTTCGATTTTGTCGGTTGGGCTAGTAATCGCCTAAAGTTTCTGGGTTTTGAGCAAGTGCTTTTTCTAATTGCTCATCATTTGGTGCCACCCCGTGCCACTTATGAGTGTGCATCATAAAATCGACACCGTGACCCATTACAGTTGTCATTATGATGGCTACCGGTTTACCTTTTCCGGTTCGGCTTTTTGCCTCTTTTAAAGCGTCGATTACCTGGTTGATATCGTTGCCATCTTTTAATTCCAGTACATCCCAACCAAAAGCTTCAAATTTCGCGGTGAGATCACCCATTGGCAACACGTCATCTGTGTTTCCGTCAATTTGTTGGTGGTTCCTGTCAACAGTTGCTATCAGGTTGTCCACTTTTTTGGCGGCGGCATACATAATAGCCTCCCAGTTTTGACCTTCTTGTAATTCACCATCTCCATGAAGAGAATAAACAAGGTGGTTATCACCATTCAGTTTTTTAGTGTTTGCAGCACCAATGGCTACAGACATTCCCTGACCCAAAGATCCTGAGGCGATGCGCACGCCTGGCAATCCTTCATGAGTTGTAGGGTGACCCTGAAGGCGGGAATTGATCAATCTGAATGTGTTCAATTCCTCTACCGGAAAATAACCACTTCTGGCAAGTACGCTGTAGAACACAGGGGAAATGTGTCCGTTGGAAAGAAAGAAAAGATCTTCATCTTTTCCATTCATATCAAAGCCTTCCTTGCGGTCCATGATCTCCTGGTATAGCACCGTGAAAAATTCGGCGCAGCCTAAAGATCCTCCGGGATGCCCCGAATTCACTTTGTGCACCTGCCGTAAAATGTCTCTTCTCACCTGAGTGACAAAATCTTCTAATTGTTGTGTGTTTGGCATTTGTGTTTTATTAAATGTGATGCAAAAATACTATTTTATGAATGCTTTGAAAATCAATGTTCCGCAATTATTTGAATAATGCGAAAACAGGCAGCAATTTAAGGTTTGAATCCTTCAGAAAATGCCTTTCAGTTGGTTATCTTTGCGGCCATTAAAATTCTCTATGAAATTTGAATTAGCAGTTAAAGATGCCGGTAGCAGTGCCCGCGCCGGAGTTATTACCACAGACCACGGAATTATTGAAACCCCTATTTTCATGCCCGTTGGTACAGTGGCTTCCGTAAAAGGAATTAGTCAGAAAGAATTAAAAGAGGAAGTTAATCCAGATATAATCCTTGGTAATACGTATCATCTCTATCTAAGGCCTCAAACTGAAATTCTCAAGAAAGCCGGCGGACTCCATAAATTCATGAACTGGGACCGGAATATCCTTACAGATAGTGGAGGATACCAGGTGTATTCACTTGCCGAAAGAAGAAAGATCAAAGAAGAAGGCGTACGATTCAAATCTCATATAGACGGCTCTTATCACAATTTCACTCCTGAAAATGTGATGGAGATACAGCGATTGATCGGTGCCGATATTATCATGGCTTTTGATGAATGTACTCCGTATCCCTGTGATTATAACTACGCTAAAAATTCAATGCACCGCACTCATCGCTGGTTGGACAGGTGTATCACTCATTTAGATAAAACTCCTCCGGAATATGGATATTCCCAGGCACTTTTTCCAATAGTACAGGGAAGTACTTACAAAGATCTTAGGGAGCAATCTGCGGAATATATTGCGGCTGCAGGAGCAGAAGGAAATGCTATTGGTGGTCTTTCTGTGGGAGAGCCTGCAGAAGAGATGTATGCAATGACCGAAGTGGTGACCAAAATTTTACCCGAAGATAAACCACGTTATCTAATGGGGGTGGGTACTCCAATTAATATTCTGGAGAATATCGCTCTTGGGGTGGATATGTTCGACTGTGTGATGCCTACCAGGAATGCACGAAACGGAATGCTCTTTACCTCCCAGGGAACCATCAACATCAAAAACAAGAAGTGGCAGGATGATTTTTCTCCTATTGATGAGAATGGAACTACTTACGTTGATACTTTTTATACAAAAGCTTATCTGCGGCACCTGTTCACCGTCAATGAAATGTTAGGGAAACAGATCGCAACCATGCACAATCTCGGATTCTATCTGTGGTTGGTTCGTGAGGCCAGAAAACATATCTTAGCAGGGGATTTTGCCACCTGGAAGGACAAAATGGTACGGCAAATGGATAAACGCCTGTAACTTGAAAATACTCGACTGGTACATATTAAAGCGCTATCTGGGCACTTTCTTCCTGATGCTTTTGCTGTTTATTCCCATTGGGATTACGGTAAACCTGGCAGAAAAGATCGATAAGATCCTGGAGAATGAGGTGCCGTTTATGGAAGTGGTCTATTACTATATAGACTTCACCATTTATTTTGCAAACCTGCTTTTCCCTTTGTTCCTGTTCCTTTCGGTGATCTGGTTTACTTCGAAGTTAGCCCAAAATACAGAAATTATCGCTTTTTTGAGTAGTGGAGTTTCCTTCTGGAGGTTTTTAAGACCCTACATTATTGGAGCGACCCTTGTATGTATGGGTGCGCTGGTATTGGGAATGTATCTTGCGCCGAGTGCCAGTAAAGGTTTCAACGAATTCAAATACAACTACTTCAAAAAAAGTAATGAGGTGCAGGAGACCAGTGATGTTTACCGGCAGATAAATGACAACGAGTATATTTATGCTTCCCACTTCCAGCCGCGCACCAGTTCTGCACGAAACTTTACCCTTGAACATTTCGTTGGGAATGAAATGAAATATAAGATAAGTGCTTCAAGACTTAAATTCAACGAAGATTCCACTTATACCCTTACCAACTACAACAAAAGGATCATAGGAGAGAACGGCGACCAATTGATCACCGAGATCAGTAAAGATACGGTGCTGCCTTTCGAATTTGATGAGCTCACCCCCGTGTCCTACATGGCTGAAACGCTGAACTACGATGAACTTGCTGCTTTTATTGAGCAGGAACAAAGAAGGGGCTCAGGTAATATCAACCGTTATAAGGTTGTGGCTTACAAACGTTGGAGCCTTCCGGTCTCGGCGTATATTCTTACCATCATTGCGGTGGCGGTGTCTTCCATTAAAAGACGGGGAGGAATGGGAGTGAACCTCGCTCTGGGAATCACCCTTGCCTTTGTCTTTATCTTTATGGACAAGGTCTTTGGAACCATAGCCGAACAAAGTACTTTTTCACCTCTTATCGCCGTGTGGTTCCCAAATATCATCTTCGGAATTCTAGCCGTTTACCTGTTGTTCAATGCCAAACGATAAACTGCGCAGTTATCTGCATTTTCACCTGATCGTCTTTATCTGGGGATTTACAGCGGTGTTGGGTGCCCTCATCAGTCTTGATGCGGTGCCGCTGGTTTGGTACAGAATGCTGATGGCCAGTTTTTTTATCCTTCTCTGGCTCAAGTTCAGGAGAAAGGATATGAACCTGGGAGCCAAAAGGGTATTACCCATGTTGATCGCGGGAGTGGTCATCGCTTTGCACTGGATCACTTTTTTTGGCGCTATCAAAGTTTCTAATGTTTCGGTTACACTTGCCTTAATGTCCACGGGCGCCTTTTTCACTTCCATTATGGAACCCATTTTCTATAAGCGAAAGGTGATCTGGTACGAGATACTATTCGGAATTATTGTAATTGCCGGATTGTACATAATCTTTAAAGTAGAGACAGAACATCTACTGGGAATCGGATTAGCCCTGTTGTCGGCATTTCTTTCCGCAGTGTTTTCACTTATCAACGGAAAACTTGCTCAAAAAGAAGACGCTTCAGTTATCTCATTTTACGAACTGCTTACCGGAACAGGTGCGATCACCCTTTATTTGCTGTTCCTTACTTTCTTCGGAATTGCTTCTGAAGGATTCACTGCAGCTTTCTTTAGCCTTTCAGCTTCAGATCTTGGCTATCTGGTATTATTGGCCTCTGTTTGTACGGCCTATGCTTTTATAGCTTCCGTAGCAGTCATGCGGCATTTGAGTCCGTATACCATTATGCTCACCATAAATCTGGAGCCTGTTTACGGAATCCTGCTGGCTTTCTGGATCTTCGGAAGTTCAGAAAAAATGGCCCCGGGATTTTATTATGGTGCGGCAATTATCCTTTCAACCGTGATCCTCAACGGGATTCTGAAAACAAGGAGAAAAATTAAAAGACAAAGGAAACCTACCTTTTAAAGTTTGTTATATTTGTAAGCTAATTTTAAACAAACCCATAACTCATTATGGAATATTTAGATTTTGAATTACCTATAAAGGAGTTGGAAGAGCAGTACCAAAAGGCCTGTGCGATTGGAGAAGAAAGTGAAGTAGATGTAACGGCTACCTGCCGGCAGATCGAAAAAAGGCTGAATGAGACTAAAAAAGAAATTTACAAGAACCTTACCGCCTGGCAAAGGGTGCAACTTTCCAGACATCCTAACCGACCATATACTTTAGATTATATCAAAGCTATTTGTGGAGATACCTTTCTTGAACTTCACGGAGATCGCAATGTGAAAGACGACAAGGCGATGATCGGCGGATTGGGAAAGATCGGAGACCAGAGTTATATGTTTGTGGGGCAGCAGAAGGGATACAACACAAAGACACGCCAGTACCGCAACTTCGGAATGGCGAATCCTGAGGGATACCGCAAGGCCCTGCGTCTTATAAAATCTGCTGAAAAATTCGGAATTCCCGTAGTGACTTTCGTGGATACTCCGGGAGCTTATCCCGGTCTGGAAGCTGAAGAGCGCGGACAGGGAGAAGCAATTGCAAGAAATATTCTTGAAATGACACGGCTAAAAGTGCCGATCATTGTAGTGATTATTGGAGAAGGAGCCAGTGGAGGAGCACTGGGAATTGGAGTGGGAGATAAAGTACTGATGCTGGAGAACACCTGGTATTCTGTGATCTCTCCGGAATCCTGTTCTTCAATTTTGTGGAGAAGCTGGGAATACAAAGAAAAAGCGGCCGAGGCTTTGAAGCTTACCGCTAAAGACATGAAAAAGCAGCGACTTATCGATGAGATCGTAAAAGAACCTTTGGGAGGAGCGCACAGTGACAGAGAGAAAACTTTTGAGACGGTTCAAAATGCCATTTCTGAAGCCTATGATGAATTTAAAAACTTATCACCAGAAGAGCTTGTGAAAAACAGAATGGAGAAATACTCAAATATGGGAGTATTTAAAGGATAAGTGCCCTGATATAACCAAAAAACGAATCCGGAGTACCGCACTTCGGATTTTTTTGGCCTTATCAACAAAATAATAAAGTTTTCAACAGTTAAAATGTTCATAACCTGTGAACTAAGTCAAGGCTTTCGCAGGTTATTTCTAAAGTCAATTTTTCTACTTTCGTTCCTATGGAAAAAGCCAGCTCCCCCAAAAATTACAATTACAGTTCCAATAATGTTGTCAGCCTTGAAAAAGGAAAAATTCCGCCACAAGCAGTTGATTTAGAAGAAGTTGTGCTTGGCGCAATGATGATCGACAAAAAAGGTGTCGATGAGATCATTGATATTCTTCATCCCGAAGTGTTCTATAAATCAGCACATCAATACATTTTCGAAGCCATTTTTAAGCTCTTTGAAAATTCGGAGCCGGTTGACTTATTAACGGTTTCTAACCAACTGCGTAAGGATCAGAAGCTGGAGCAGGTAGGTGGTGACTTTTACCTGGTGCAACTCACTCAAAAAGTAGCTTCTTCAGCGCACATTGAATTCCATGCCCGTATCATTCTTCAGAAGTATATTCAGCGAAGCCTGATCAAGATCTCCAGTGAGATCATTGAAGATGCGTACGATGAGACAACCGATGTTTTTGATCTTTTGGATGCTGCGGAATCTAAATTGTATGAAGTTACCCAGGGGAACATTAAACGTTCATCTGAGACCGCTCAGGATCTTGTAATGCAGGCTAAGAAGAAGATCGAAGAGATCTCTAATAAATCCGGACTTTCCGGAATTCCTTCCGGTTTTGAAAGGCTGGATAAACTAACTTCGGGCTGGCAACCCAGTGACCTTATCATTGTAGCGGCACGTCCGGGTATGGGTAAAACGGCTCTGACCTTGTCGATGGCCCGAAATATTGCTGTTGGACAAAATATTCCGGTGGCGTTCTTCTCTCTGGAAATGTCATCTGTTCAGTTGATCACCCGTTTGATCTCTTCAGAAACCGGACTCTCTTCAGAAAAACTGAGAACCGGAAATCTGGAGAAACACGAATGGGAACAATTGAACGTCAAAGTAAAAGGTCTCGAAAAAGCACCCCTTTTCATTGATGACACCCCATCACTTTCCATTTTTGACCTGCGTGCAAAAGCGCGGCGTCTGTCTTCGCAGCACGGGATCAAATTGATCGTGATCGATTACCTTCAGCTAATGACCGCCGGCGGAACTCAAAAAGGGGGAAACAGGGAACAGGAGATATCGACCATCTCCCGAAACCTGAAAGCCCTTGCGAAAGAACTTAACGTCCCGGTTATTGCACTTTCCCAGCTATCGCGTGCGGTGGAAACCAGGGGAGGTAGTAAGCGACCTTTATTGAGTGACCTTCGGGAATCTGGAGCGATCGAGCAGGATGCCGATATCGTGTCCTTTATTTATCGTCCCGAATACTACAAGATTGAGGAGTGGGATGATGAAGAAAGATCTCCGACAGATGGCCAGGCTGAATTTATCGTTGCGAAGCATAGGAATGGTGGACTCGAGAATATTAGGTTGAAATTCATCGGGCATTTGGGTAAATTTGATAACTTAGATGACTTTGATTCTCCGTCTGAATTCTATTCAAAGATGAATGATGACGATAGTTCCGGTGATGGAGGTTTCAGTACCGGCCATTTTCCAAGTGCCGATGAAGCTTTTGGAAGTTCGATGAATGATTTTAATGATGACAACGACGTACCCTTCTAAATGCGAGAATAAGAACCAGTACAATAATGGTGTAATAGCTTTTATAAATAATTCAGAGACCGGAACGGGAAATTTCTCCGCTTCCGGTTTTTTATTGCCCTTCAAAAAAGGCATTTTTCTGCTGCTTTTTTTTCTGATCACTTTTTCCGGATTTGCCTCACAGGTGCTCATCCCTATGGATGCTGAAAGTCAGACCAATCACCTTAAAGCTTATGGAATTACCTACTGGATGCTCAAAAAAGGGGTGAATGTGCAGTGGTTGTTGAACTACCGCGGAGGTTCTTTTTTAATGCCAGATTCTGAAGAGCTCCGGAAGGAATGCCGTATCAGAGGTGTCTCTTTTGAAGTGCTGAGCGATCAGAGAACAGGAGAAATCCTGGAAGAGATCAGTAGTCCGTCCAAGAACATGGAAGCGGTCTTGCTTGAAAAGGCGCCAAAAATAGCAGTTTACAGCCCTCAGGGAAATAAGCCATGGGATGATGCTGTGACAATGGTGCTCACCTATGCCGAGATACCTTACGAAACAATTTATGATGAAGAGGTGCTCAATGATGCTTTGCTGTTATTTGACTGGTTGCACCTTCACCATGAAGATTTCACCGGCCAGTATGGTAAATTTTACCGGAATTATCGCACAGCGCCCTGGTATGTAGAAGATAAAAGACAGGCAGAAGCTTTAGCTAAAAGGTTGGGATACGATAAGGTTTCTGAAGAGAAACTCGCTGTGGCGCTTAAGATCCGTGACTATGTAGTGGGCGGTGGTTTTATGTTTGCCATGTGCAGCGCGACCGACAGTTTTGATATTGCTCTTGCTGCTGAAGGGGTTGATATAGCTGAACCTATGTTCGATGGTGATCCCAGCGAACCCGATTATCAAAACAAGATCGATTACACTACGACCTTTGCCTTCACAGATTTTATTCTGGAGCGGGATCCTATGGTCTATGAATTTTCTTCTATAGATATGACCACCAAACGCAGGGTGCCTATGGATGTCGACTATTTCCGACTCATGGAATTTTCGGCTAAGTGGGATCCTATTCCCACCATGCTCACTCAAAATCACACTGTGCTGGTGAAAGGTTTCATGGGCCAGACCACCGCTTACGATCCCGATAATATTAAACCTACCGTTCTGGTATTGGGAGAAAATAAGATCAATGGAGAAGCCCGTTATATTCACGGAATTAAGGGCAACGGATTTTTCACTTTTTACGGAGGTCATGATCCGGAAGATTACCAGCACATGGTGGGAGATCCCAAGACCGAGCTGGAGCTGCATCCTACCTCGCCCGGCTATCGCCTTATTCTGAATAACGTATTGTTTCCTGCGGCTAAAAAGAAAAAACAGAAGACCTAACCTATTTCTAAATTCCAAATTCCAAAGTTCAAATTCCGAAATGGAAGCTGAAAAACTGAAGATTTTCAACCTTTTTTAGAGGTGGCGGCTTCTGCCTTTGGTCCGGAAAGGTTGCTTTTTGGATCAGACTGGCCGCTTTGAACTGCCACTGCCTCTTATTCTGAAACCATTGGAATGGTTAAAAGCTATTTTTCCGAAGCTGACCTTCAGAAGATATTAGGAGAAAACGCGGTCAGATTTTATAACTTAGTGATATGATGTCTATTCAAAAATGTCATTTATGAGTGCTATTATTCAGAAGGAAATTTCCCTAAGATCACGGTCCAGAGGTTTTCACCTGGTAACAGACGAAATTTTGGAACAGCTGGAGGAACTAAAAGGTTTCAAAAATGGCATTTTACAGGTGTTTATAAAACATACTTCTGCGAGCCTGACCATCAATGAAAATGCCGATCCTACGGTAAGGCAGGATTTCGAAAGTCACTTTAACCAAATGGTCCCTGAAGAGCAACCCTATTACAAACACACCTTGGAAGGCCCTGATGATATGCCTGCACATATAAAAGCTTCTTTGCTTGACACTTCTTTGCAGATCCCTATTACAAATGGAAGGCTGAACCTTGGAACCTGGCAGGGGATCTATTTGTGTGAACATCGAAACCACGGCGGGAGCAGAAAACTGGTGTTGACGATCGTGGGGGAAAAGAGAAAAAAAATTCCCTGATATTCCGATTCCGAGGCTTCGGGAGAGGAATCTCTTGTTATTCAAAATTGCAAATTCAAAATTCAAAACTTTCGAAAAGGCGATTGGAATTTGGTGCTTGAGATTTGGTGCTTCTTTAAAAGGATTCTTCACTTCGCTGCGATTCGTTCAGAATGACAAAAGAAATTATCCGTGCACCTGCCGGCCGGCCGGCGGGTCAGTGGCTAAAAAAGAGAAAGAAAACTATATAAAAACAAAAGATCCCGCTCTTTCGAGCAGGATCTTTCTATAAGTGAGATAACAGTTTTTATTTACTTTACTTTGTTGACGATAGCTTCGAACGCCTCTGGGTGGTTCATCGCCAAATCTGCAAGAACCTTACGGTTCAATTCGATTCCACTGGCTTTTACTTTCCCCATGAACTGAGAATAAGACATTCCGTGCATACGGGCACCAGCGTTGATACGCATGATCCATAGGGAACGGAAATTTCTTTTCTTGGTTTTACGGTCTCTGTAAGCATATAGCATTGCTTTGTCAACCGCGTTTTTAGCTACTGTCCAAACGTTTTTACGACGTCCAAAGTAACCTTTTGCTTGCTTAAGAACCTTTTTTCTTCTGGCTCTCTTAGCAACTGAATTTACTGATCTTGGCATATTTTAAAATTTTTTTGTAGCAGGCGGCCGGTAAACCCGACACTTTTATTGAGCCCAACTCCAGGGTTATTAAATTTGGTAAACCATCAAAAGTTCAATTACTTCAAACGTAATTGAAGTTTGATACTATCCTCGTCTGCTTCATGCACTAAAGTGCTGTGCGTCAAGGCAAGCTTTTGTTTCTTAGTCTTCTTTGTTAAGATGTGACTTTTAAACGCATGCTTTCTTTTAATTTTTCCGGTACCGGTAAGCTTGAAACGCTTTTTAGCACTGGATTTTGTCTTCATTTTAGGCATTGTGTCCTTCTTTTTAATTATCTCACTTATTATTGTAAACCAAAAAATGCTTCAACTGAAGCATATTCAGTATTATTTTGTCTTCTTCGGAGAGATGAACATTGTCATTCGCTTACCTTCAAGCTTTGGCATTTGTTCTACTTTCCCAAGTTCTTCCAGGTCCTGCGCCAAACGCAATAATAGGATCTCTCCCTGTTCTTTGAACACGATAGAACGTCCTTTGAAGAATACATAAGCTTTCAGTTTGGCACCTTCCTTCAGGAATTTTTCTCCGTGCTTTTTCTTAAACTCATAATCGTGATCATCGGTATTTGGACCAAAACGGATCTCTTTTACAACAACTTTGGTTGCTTTAGCCTTTAAGGCTTTGTCTCGTTTCTTCTGTTCGTAGAGAAACTTTTTATAGTCCATCACTTTGGCTACAGGTGGATTCGCATTGGGAGATATCTCCACAAGGTCCAGTTCCTGTTCTTCAGCAATGGCTAAAGCTTTTTTGGTTGGGTAAACTCCCATTTCCACATTATCACCTACCAGGCGAACTTCTTCCGCGCGGATCTTACCGTTGATTCTGTGCGGATCTTCTTTGATTTCTCTAAGAGGTCTTCTTGATCTTTTTCTTCGTATTGCTATGGCTCAAAAATTTTAGTTAAACTTCGAATTGTTGTAAAGTACTATTTACTTCTTTTTTAATTATTTCGGCAAAGTCTTCAATTGACATAGTGCCAATATCGCCTTTCCCGTGTTTACGTACAGAAACCGTTCCGTTTTCTGCTTCCTGTTCTCCAACGATCAACATATACGGAACCTTACTTACTTCAGCCTCCCGAATTTTCTTACCAATGGTCTCGTTCCGGTTGTCTGTAAGGGCGCGAATTTCGTGATTTTCCAGCAAAGTTAAAACTTTTTGGCTGTATTTTTCATATTTCTCGCTGAGAGAGAGAATAATAGCCTGTTCCGGCATCAGCCACAACGGGAAGTTTCCTGCTGTATGTTCCAGTAGGATAGCAACAAAGCGCTCCATACTTCCAAAAGGAGCCCTGTGGATCATTACCGGGCGGTGCATTTCATTATCGTTTCCTTTATAGGAAAGGTTGAATCTTTCCGGTAAATTGTAATCCACCTGAATAGTTCCCAGCTGCCATTGTCTTCCAAGAGCATCTTTCACCATGAAGTCGAGTTTAGGTCCATAGAAAGCGGCTTCTCCGGTCTCAACTACATAATTAAGGCCTTTTTCCTTTGCAGCATTGATGATGGCATTTTCAGCTTTTTCCCAGTTCTCATCAGATCCTATATACTTTGTCTTGTTCTCAGGGTCTCTCAAAGAAACCTGTGCAGTAAAGTTTTCAAAGCCCAGAGAATTGAATACATATAAGGTAAGGTCAATTACCTTTTTAAATTCCTCGTCCAATTGATCCGGAGTACAGAAAATGTGTGCATCGTCTTGTGTGAATCCGCGTACACGGGTTAAACCGTGTAATTCTCCACTTTGCTCATATCGGTAAACGGTACCAAATTCAGCAAAACGTTTTGGCAGATCTTTGTAACTCCAGTGCCCATTGTTGTAGATCTCACAGTGGTGCGGACAGTTCATGGGTTTCAGTAAAAATTCCTCTCCTTCGTTTGGAGTCTTTATAGGCTGAAAACTGTCTTCTCCGTATTTTTCGTAGTGCCCGGAGGTCACATATAATTCTTTATGACCAATATGAGGTGTCACCACCATTTCATAACCGGCTCTTTTTTGAGCTTTTTTAAGGAAGTTCTCAAGACGCTCTCTTAAAGCGGCACCTTTAGGCAGCCATAAAGGCAGTCCCTGACCAACCTTTTGAGAAAAAGTAAAAAGATCCAGCTCTTTTCCAAGCTTTCGGTGATCCCTTTTTTTGGCTTCCTCGAGAAGTTCAAGATATTCTTTCAGGTCTTTCTGCTTTGGAAAGGAGATTCCGTAGACCCTTGTCAACTGCGGATTTTTCTCATCGCCTCTCCAGTAAGCGCCTGCCACACTCATCAGCTTTACAGCTTTGATGGGAGCAGTATTAGGGAGGTGTCCTCCGCGGCAAAGATCCGTGAAGGTATCATGGTCACAAAAAGTGATAGTACCGTCTTCCAGGTTTTCAATAAGCTCCACCTTATATGGGTTCTTCTCCCTGGTGTAATAGCCAATTGCTTCTTCCTTAGGCACGGCGCGCATGTTGAAATCATGTTTTCCACGTGCGATCTCCAGCATACGATTCTCGATTTTCTGAAAATCGTTTTCAGAGATTTTATGCTCCCCAAAATCCACGTCGTAATAGAACCCGTTTTCAATAGCCGGGCCAATAGTAAGCTTTACGCCGGGATAAAGGTCCTGAATGGCTTGTGCCATGACGTGGGAAGAAGAGTGCCAAAAAGCCTTTTTTCCTTCCTCATCATTCCAGGTATATAAAGTAAGGCTGCCATCTGTATTAAGAGGAGTGGTAACTTCAACCGTCGTGTCATTGAATTTTGCCGAAAGTACATTTCGCGCAAGTCCCTCACTAATGCTTTTGGCAACCTCCAGCGGAGTAGTGCCTTTCTCGAACTCTTTAATACTGCCATCTGGCAACGTAATCTTTATCATAATTCTCAATTAAGCCGCAAAGATAATAGGATAATAGGTGCTTTACAATACTATTATATATATGAGTGTTTTTTTCTTCGTTGTTTGGGCGTTCCCCACCTTCGTTACAGGAACAGTGGGCCTGCCCACCGAAGCTTCAGCGAAGGTGGGTCGCGTGTTGCACTATATTTTTAAAGCGCCTTATGTGCCAGCGCTTTAAAAGATGCCGCTTCACCCGCTAACGCGAAACGAAGTACTAAGGAAGAAGTATAGCTCTGCCAAAGTTTGGAACTTTGGTAGAGCTAAACCGGGGTCGTTTTATTCTGCACAACCCTGCCAGGAGTTTCAAACCTTGGCAGGATCAAAAAAAACTTTCGTCTTCAAAAATGTCATTTTCAGCACCTTATAATGGGGGCTTAAAAAAAGGGTAAAAAAGTTGGTTTAGGAACTTGCGGGAATGGAAAGTGGGTGTATATTTGCACCCGCTTTGAGAAACAACAAACGGTAAATGTACCGCCAGTTGTGAGCCCAGCAGGGGTGAAGCTTCAAAGCGAAAAACGCTCCTTGAAAAAAGTTTGAAATTTTGTTTGTTTTGTACGGGAAAAAGGTTGTAAGTTTGCATCCCCTTAGTCATCCGAAGCTTTAGCGAAGGATGAGCCGTTCTCAACTAAAAAGCTTCT
>NZ_JBLUWW010000007.1:0-2953 GCF_048323655.1 Salinimicrobium soli
AAGAAAACATGAGCAAGGGTACTTAGAAGCTTTAGGTTATCCGTCCCGACTCCGAAGAGTCGGGAACGAAGCGCACTAAGCTATACGGATTATTAGTATCACTCGGCTATGACATTGCTGCCTTTACACCTGTGACCTATCAACGTGGTAGTCTCCCACGATCCTTTAAAGAAATCTCATCTTGTGGTGGGTTTCGCGCTTATATGCTTTCAGCGCTTATCCCTTCCGAACGTAGCTACCCAGCAGTGCTCCTGGCGGAACAACTGGTACACCAGAGGTTCGTCCAACTCGGTCCTCTCGTACTAGAGTCAGATCCACTCAAATTTCTAACGCCCACTGTAGATAGAGACCGAACTGTCTCACGACGTTCTGAACCCAGCTCGCGTGCCACTTTAATGGGCGAACAGCCCAACCCTTGGGACCTTCTCCAGCCCCAGGATGTGACGAGCCGACATCGAGGTGCCAAACCCCCCCGTCGATGTGAGCTCTTGGGGGAGATCAGCCTGTTATCCCCGGAGTACCTTTTATCCTTTGAGCGATGGCCCTTCCATGCGGAACCACCGGATCACTATGCTCTACTTTCGTACCTGATCGACCTGTATGTCTCTCAGTCAAGCTCCCTTATGCCATTGCACTCTACGCACGGTTACCAAGCGTGCTGAGGGAACCTTTAGAAGCCTCCGTTACTCTTTTGGAGGCGACCACCCCAGTCAAACTACCCACCAAGCACTGTCCCCCGAGTTACGGGGTTAGGCTTCAAACAAGTAAAGGGTGGTATTTCAACAATGACTCCACGATACCTGGCGATACCGCTTCAATGTCTCCCACCTATCCTACACATCACTTGTCCAAAGTCAATACTAAGCTATAGTAAAGGTTCACGGGGTCTTTTCGTCCCACAGCGGGTAATCGGCATCTTCACCGATACTACAATTTCACCGAGCTCATGGCTGAGACAGTGTCCAGATCGTTGCACCATTCGTGCAGGTCGGAACTTACCCGACAAGGAATTTCGCTACCTTAGGACCGTTATAGTTACGGCCGCCGTTTACTGGGGCTTCAATTCAATGCTTCGCCGAAGCTAACATCTCCTCTTAACCTTCCAGCACCGGGCAGGTGTCAGGCCCTATACATCATCTTTCGATTTAGCAGAGCCCTGTGTTTTTGATAAACAGTCGCCTGGACCTCTTCACTGCGGCCCCGATTGCTCGGGGCGACCTTTCTCCCGAAGTTACAGGTCAATTTTGCCTAGTTCCTTAGCCATGAATCTCTCGAGCACCTTAGAATTCTCATCCCAACTACCTGTGTCGGTTTGCGGTACGGGCTGCTTTACTCGCTTTTCTTGGAAGTCGATCCTCAGGATTATCACCGCCGCCGTAGCTTTGGTGTACTATCGGAGTGTTACCACTTCCTTCAACGCACTATTCCGTCAGTGCGCACCTAATTTTCGCCTCCGTCACTTTTAACGCAAAGCAGGTACCAGAATATTAACTGGTTGTCCATCGACTACCCCTTTCGGGTTCGCCTTAGGCCCCGACTAACCCTCAGCTGATTAGCATAGCTGAGGAAACCTTAGTCTTTCGGTGTGCGGGTTTCTCGCCCGCATTATCGTTACTTATGCCTACATTTTCTTTTGTAACCGCTCCAGCATACCTCGCAGTACACCTTCTACGCTGTTACAATGCTCCCCTACCACTTATAACTAATGTTATAAATCCATAGCTTCGGTAGTATGTTTATGCCCGATTATTATCCATGCCGAACCGCTCGACTAGTGAGCTGTTACGCACTCTTTAAATGAATGGCTGCTTCCAAGCCAACATCCTAGCTGTCTAAGCAGTTCAACCGCGTTTTTTCAACTTAACATACATTTGGGGACCTTAGCTGATGGTCTGGGTTCTTTCCCTCTCGGACATGGACCTTAGCACCCATGCCCTCACTGATAATCATCATTTTATAGCATTCGGAGTTTGTCAGGAATTGGTAGGCGGTGAAGCCCCCGCATCCAATCAGTAGCTCTACCTCTATAAAACTAAATCATCGCTGCACCTAAATGCATTTCGGGGAGTACGAGCTATTTCCGAGTTTGATTGGCCTTTCACCCCTACCCTCAGGTCATCCCAAGACTTTTCAACGTCAACGGGTTCGGTCCTCCACTATGTGTTACCACAGCTTCAACCTGCCCAAGGGTAGATCACACGGTTTCGCGTCTACCACTACCAACTAAAACGCCCTATTCAGACTCGCTTTCGCTACGGCTCCACATCTTAAATGCTTAACCTTGCTGGCAACGGTAACTCGTAGGCTCATTATGCAAAAGGCACGCCGTCACATGTAAACATGCTCCGACCGCTTGTAAGCGTATGGTTTCAGGATCTATTTCACTCCCTTGTTCAGGGTTCTTTTCACCTTTCCCTCACGGTACTGGTTCACTATCGGTCTCTCAGGAGTATTTAGCCTTAGCGGATGGTCCCGCCAAATTCATACAGGGTTTCCCGTGCCCCGCACTACTCAGGATACCACTATGGTTAATGATCTTTACCTATACCGGGCTATCACCGTCTATGGCCACTCTTTCCAAAGTGTTCTAGTTCATTACACAACCAATGTCGTGGTCCTACAACCCCAACAAGCCCGTAAGCTTGCTGGTTTGGGCTAATGCGCGTTCGCTCGCCACTACTAGCGCAATCACTATTGTTTTCTTCTCCTCCGGGTACTTAGATGTTTCAGTTCTCCGGGTTCGCCTCCTTTCGGATACTATACCTTCAGTATAGTGGGTTGCCCCATTCGGATATCTGCGGATCAACCTGTATGTGCCAGTCCCCGCAGCTTTTCGCAGCTTATCACGTCCTTCATCGCCTCTGAGAGCCTAGGCATTCCCCATACGCCCTTATTTAGCTTATGTGCTTTTACCTAATATGCTCTTAATTATAATTTGCTCTATCTATAATTT
>NZ_JBLUWW010000009.1:0-1282 GCF_048323655.1 Salinimicrobium soli
ATGGTCCAGCTAAGGCTGCTTCCGGAGCAGTTGTCATCAAATGTCGCGTTTGGAATAACGATAGAGGAGGAACATTGCCCGGCATCTGTCGGTTTTGTAATAGGACTACCAAGGGTGATAGTTGGGTCTTCGTTATCAGTAACCGTGACTAACAGGTCTTCCGTAATGAAATTTCCTGCCGCGTCAGTTATTTTATAGGTGATGGTGGTCTGTCCTTTATTGAAGGTTTTAGTTCCTACCTGGTTGCTTCCGGAATTTGTAGTGGCCCCACTCATGGTCCAGCTAAGGCTGCTTCCGGAGCAGTTGTCATCAAATGTCGCGTTTGGAATAACGATAGAGGCGGAACATTGTCCGGCATCTGTCGGTTTGCTAATAGGGCTTCCGAGGGTGATAGTTGGATCTTCGTTATCAGTAACCGTGACTAACAGGTCTTCCGTAATGAAATTTCCTGCTGCGTCAGTTACTTTATAGGTGATGGTGGTCTGTCCTTTATTGAAGGTTTTGGTTCCCACCTGGTTGCTTCCGGTAGCTGTAGTGGCTCCACTCATGGTCCAGCTAAGGCTGCTTCCGGAGCAGTTGTCATCAAATGTCGCGTTTGGAACAACGATAGATGCGGAACATTGCCCGGCATCTGTCGGTTTTGTAATAGGACTACCAAGGGTGATAGTTGGGTCTTCGGTATCAGTAACCGTAACTAACAGGTCTTCCGTAATGAAATTTCCTGCAGCGTCTGTGACAGTATAGGTGATGGTGGTTTGTCCTTTATTGAAGGTTTTAGTTCCTACCTGGTTGCTTCCGGAATTTGTAGTGGCCCCACTCATGGTCCAGCTCAAAGTTTCCCCGGTACAGTTATCACTGAAAGTTGCATTGGGAATAGCAATAGAGGCGGTACATTGTCCTGAATCTGTATCTCTGGAAATGTCACTTCCGAGGGTAATTTTTGGATCTTCATTATCAGAGACCACAACATCGATAGAACCTGTAACGGTGTTGTTTGCCGCATCGGTCACGGTGTAGTTGATAGCGGTGGTTCCGATGTTAAAAGTTTTGGTGCCAACCTGATTGCTTCCTGAATCTGTAGTGGCCCCGCTCATGGTCCAGCTCAAAGTTTCCCCGGAACAGTTATCACTGAAAGTTGTATTGGGAATAGCAATAGAGGCGGTACATTGTCCTGAATCAGTATTCCTGGAAATGTCACTTCCCAGGGTAATTTTTGGATTTTCATTATCGGAGACCACAACGTCAATAGAACCTGTAACAGTATTGTTTGCCGCATCGGTCA
>NZ_JBLUWW010000010.1:0-604 GCF_048323655.1 Salinimicrobium soli
TTCGCAGCTTATCACGTCCTTCATCGCCTCTGAGAGCCTAGGCATTCCCCATACGCCCTTATTTAGCTTATGTGCTTTTACCTAATATGCTCTTAATTATAATTTGCTCTATCTATAATATTAACTATCATAGAAATTTTTATGTTTCTCGTATTCTTATTTTCCAATATGTCAATGAACGTTTCTCTTAGTAGTGAGTAGTTAGTAATGAGTAATGAGAAAACCTCAATACTCAATTCTTAGTACTCAATACTAAAAATGGTGGAGAATATCGGAGTCGAACCGATGACCTCCTGCGTGCAAGGCAGGCGCTCTAGCCAGCTGAGCTAATCCCCCAGTTTCAGTTGTCGGTTATCAGTTAACAGTTATCAGTTAATCGATGACCTCTAGTCAACTTGGGATACCCAACTTCTAAAATTTCCTTCAGTATATTTAAATGAACTTCGTACTTCGTACTTCGTATTTCTACCTTCGTACTTTTTAAAGTAGTCTCAGGCAGACTCGAACTGCCGACCTCTACATTATCAGTGTAGCGCTCTAACCAGCTGAGCTATGAGACTGTTTCTTTAAGACTCAAGACTTTTAGAATCAAGAGTCAAGACAT